>NZ_JAOCNE010000012.1:114422-686770 GCF_056172735.1 Streptomyces sp. R818 | reverse complement strand
CCTCACCAACAAGCTGATAGGCCGCGGGCTCATCCTTCACCGCCGGAGCTTTTAACCACCGTCCAGGAGGACGGAAGTGTTATCCGGTATTAGACCCCGTTTCCAGGGCTTGTCCCAGAGTGAAGGGCAGATTGCCCACGTGTTACTCACCCGTTCGCCACTAATCCCCACCGAAGTGGTTCATCGTTCGACTTGCATGTGTTAAGCACGCCGCCAGCGTTCGTCCTGAGCCAGGATCAAACTCTCCGTGAATGTTTCCCCGTACTCGGGGTGACACCACGAGAGCGGACCGGGCGGGAGGAATAGTCCCGTCCGGTCACAGCGTCCTCGCTGTGTTTTGTTTCAAAGGAACCTCGTCCCAACCATCAGATGACGGCCGGAAACGGGGTAATCAACATATCTGGCGTTGACTTTTGGCACGCTGTTGAGTTCTCAAGGAACGGACGCTTCCTTTGTACTCACCCTCTCGGGCTTTCCTCCGGGCGCTTCCCTTCGGTCTTGCTGTTTTGCTGTCTTGCGTTTCCGACTCTATCAGATCTTTCCGATCCGATTTCCTCGGGGTCTTGCTCGGTACTTCTTTCGCTTTCCGGCCTTTCGGCCTTCCTGCGGTGTTGACTCTATCAGATCCTTTCGGGCCTGATTCCCTGTCAACCGGGTTTGTCTTCCCGGCCTTTCGGTCGTTCCGACTGGTGAGACTTTAGCGGAATCCCGGCCCCCGACCTAATCGGGGTCCCGCTCTTTCGAACGTGGATTCCTCATTCCGTAAAGGCGTACGCGAACGGCGCGACGATAAGCGTCGAGCGTTTGAGTAGGTCCTGCGGAATGGCTGTCCGGGGCCGACCAGAGGCGGCGCTCACGTCGGACAACTCGGAGCACACTACGTACCGGGCCGGGGCGTGTCAACTTGGTGCCTCGGCCCGTCGGGCGGTCAGCTGTTGTTGCCGGAGGCCAGGGCGCGGCTGCGGTCGCGGGCCGCTTCGAGGGCGGCGATGAGGGCCGCGCGGACGCCGTGGTTCTCGAGCTCGCGGATGGCGTTGATCGTCGTACCGGCCGGGGAGGTGACGTTCTCGCGGAGCTTCACCGGGTGCTCCCCGCTGTCGCGGAGCATCGTGGCCGCGCCGATGGCGGACTGGACGATGAGGTCGTGGGCCTTGTCGCGGGGCAGGCCGAGCAGGATGCCGGCGTCCGTCATCGCCTCGACCAGGTAGAAGAAGTAGGCGGGGCCCGAGCCGGAGAGGGCGGTGCAGGCGTCCTGCTGGGATTCGGGGACGCGGAGGGTCTTGCCGACCGAGCCGAAGATCTCCTCGGCGTGGGTGAGGTGGGCGGCGGTCGCGTGCGTGCCGGCGGAGATGACGGACATGGCCTCGTCGACGAGGGCAGGGGTGTTCGTCATGACGCGGACGACCGGGGTGCCGGACTCCAGGCGCTCCTCGAAGAACGTCGTCGGGATGCCGGCCGCGCCGCTGATGACCAGGCGGTCGGCGGGGAGGTGCGGCGCGAGTTCGTCGAGCAGGGTGCCCATGTCCTGGGGCTTGACCGTGAGGATCAGGGTGTCCGCCTGCTTCGCGGCCTCCTGGTTGGTGACCGGGGTGACGCCGTAGCGGGTGCGGAGTTCTTCGGCGCGTTCGGGGCGGCGGGCCGTGACCATGAGGTCGGCGGGGTCCCAGCCGCCGCGGATCATGCCGCTGAGCAGGGCTTCGCCGATCTTGCCGGTGCCGAGTACGGCGAGCTTGTGGCGCGGGCTCTGACTCGTCTGGCTCGTCTGGGGCGTCTGGCTCATTCGGCTCGGGCCTTCCGTGTGCGCGTGTACTGCTGCGTCGTCCGGTCGCATCCTCGCATCGGGCGGGCCCGGCGGTCGGGGCTTGTCCGGTGGACGGACGGTTCGCCCGGACGGCGTACGGGGTGGGTCAGGCCGTGCGGCGGCGGAGGGTGGCCGCGCCGAGGGCGAGGACGAGGACGGCGCAGCCCGCGACGATCAGGGCGTCGCGGACGTAGAGGGCCGTGAGGTCGGTGTGGCGCAGGACCTCGTTCATGCCGTCGACCGCGTAGGACATCGGGAGGACGTTCGAGATCGCCTCCAGGGCCGGCTGCATCCTGTCGCGGGCGGTGAAGAGGCCGCAGAGGAGGAGCTGGGGGAAGATCACCGCTGGCATGAACTGGACGGCCTGGAACTCCGAGGCCGCGAACGCCGAGACGAAGAGGCCGAGGGCGGTGCCGAGCAGTGCGTCCAGGAGGGCGACGAGGAGCAGGAGCCAGGCCGAGCCGGTGACGTGCAGGTCCAGGGCCCAGAGGGCGAGGCCGGTGGCCATTGTCGACTGGACGATGGCGAGGGCGCCGAACGCGAGGGCGTACCCGGCGATCAGGTCGGCCTTGCCGAGCGGCATGGCGAGCAGGCGTTCGAGGGTGCCGCTGGTGCGTTCGCGGAGGGTCGCGATGGAGGTGACCAGGAACATCGTGATCAGCGGGAAGATGCCGAGGAGCGAGGCGCCGATGGAGTTGAAGGTGCCGGGGCTGCCGTCGAACACGTAACGGAGAAGGAAGAGCATCACGCAGGGGACCAGGAGCATCAGCGCGATGGTGCGCGGGTCGTGGCTGAGCTGGCGCAGGACGCGGGTGGCGGTGGCGGTGGTGCGGTACGCGTTCATGGTGGGTCCGTCCCGGGGGTGAGCGGGTCAGGGGGTGGCGTTCGCCGCGTCGACCAGGTGCAGGAACGCCTCTTCGACCGTGGGCGAGCCCGTGCTCGTACGCAGGGCTTCGGGGGTGCTTCCCCCGGCCTCCGGCCGGGAGGTGCCCCCGGCCAGGAATTCGCCGTCGCGCATGAGGAGGAGGCGGTGGCAGCGTTCGGCCTCGTCCATGACGTGGGACGAGACCAGGATCGTCGTGCCGCGGCTGGTCGCCAGATCGTGGAAGAGGTTCCAGAGGTCGCGGCGCAGGACCGGGTCCAGGCCCACCGTCGGCTCGTCGAGGACGAGGAGTTCGGGGGTGCCGAGCAGGGCGACGGCGAGGGAGACGCGGCTGAGCTGGCCGCCGGAGAGGTTGCCGGCGAGGGCGTCCGCGTGGGTGGTGAGGTCTACGTCGCTCAGGACGCGGTCGATGTCCGTGCGGCGGCGTGCGGCCGCGGCGCGGCCGGGTTCGAGGACCGCGGCGAAGTAGTCCAGATTCTGCCGCACGGTCAGGTCGAGGTAGACGGACGGGGCCTGGGTGACGTAGCCGACGCGGTCGCGGAGGGAGGCATGGCCCGCCGGTTTGCCGAGGACCTCGAGCGCGCCCGTGACCTTGGCCTGGGTGCCGACCAGGGCGCGCATCAGGGTCGACTTCCCGCAGCCGGAGGGGCCGAGGAGGCCGGTGATCCGGCCGCGCGGAACGGTGAAGTCGAGGCCGTGCAGGACGGTGCGGGGGCCGCGGACGACGGTGAGGCCCGTGGCGTGGACGGCGGGGGTGACGGCTTCCCGGGTGCCTGTGCCGGTGCCAGTACCTGTGCCGGTGCCAGCACCTGTGCCGGTGCCAGTACCCGTGCCGGTACCGGCGCCCGTCCCGGAGGAGCTGGAGTTTTTATTCATCACATGGTGAATATGCTCCCGTCGACGCCGCCCGGTCAAGAGGTCGGGTTGCGGAGGACCGTCAGCTCCAGGGCGTAGGCGTCGTCGACGATGCCGTCGGGGAAGCGGGTGAGGAGGTGGGCGCGTTCGGCCGCCAGGATCGGGGCGGAGCGTTCGGGGCCGAGGACCGCGAAGTAGGAGCGGCTGCTCAGGTGGTCCAGGTGCAGGTCCATCGGGATGCGGCGGGACCAGTGCAGGCGGCGGAAGACCGGGGTGGCGGGCAGGCCGAGCGCGTCGATGAGGGCGGGTGCGTCGGTGGCGACGCCGTGGCGGTGGTAGCCCGGGAGCGCCTCCTGGAGGCGGGCCTCCTGGGCGACGGTCCACTCGGCGTCCGGGTCCGGCACGTTCCACCAGACGGCGAGCGCGCCGCCCGGCCGCAGCACGCGCAACGCCTCCGGGACCGAGCGGGCCGGGTCGGTCCAGTGCCAGGACTGGGCGTACGTGACGAGGTCGACGCAGGCGTCAGCGAACGGCAGCGCGTCGCCGTCGGCGCGGACCAGGGGGACGTCGGGCAGGGCGCGGCGGAGTTCGGCGCCCATGCCGGGGCCCGGCTCGACGGCGGTGACGCGGGCGCCGCGGTCGCGCAGGAGACGGGTGGCGATGCCGGTGCCGGCGCCGATGTCGAGGGTGCGGGCACCGCGCAGGTCCAGCGCGGCCAACTCCTGCACCGCGTCGAACAGCTCGGGCGGATAGCTGGGGCGGGCGGCGGCGTACTGGGCGGCGACGGTGTCGAAGGAGAGGGCGAAGTCGGGGGCGGGGGTGTTGGGGGTGGCCGGGGGCTCGGGGTGTCTGCGGGGCTCGGGGGGTCTGGGGAGCTCGGAGTGCCTGGGGGGCTCGGGGTGCCTGCGGAGCTCGGGGTGCCTGCGGGGCTCGGGGGGCCTGCGGGGCTCGGGGTGTCGGGGGCGGCCGGTGTTTCTGAGGTACCTGCGGCGTCCCGCGTCCCTGGAGCGTCAGCGGCGCCCAGCCTTCGCGGGCTGTCCGTGGTGTCCGGCGTCCCTGGGCTGTCCGTGGTGTCCGGCGTCCCTGGGCTGTCCGTCTTGTTCGGCGGGTCGGAGGCGTTCGGCGGCTGGTTCGTCATGGGGGCCATGGTCGCGCCGGGGTCCCCGGGGCAGCTACCGGGTGGCTCAGCGCTTCTTTTTGTTCCGGGGTTTCTTGGCCGGGTTGCCCGCGCGGCGGGCGGTGCGGCGCTCGTACTGGTCGCGAGCGGTCTCGTACTCCTGCCTGCGGAGCTTCTCGCCCGGGGCCTCGGTCAGGCAGCGCAGGGCGTGGGCGACGAGGACGCCGACGAAGCCGATGGTCATGAAGCCGCGCAGGGACGCCTGGCGCTCCGGGTCGGGGCGCTGGGTGAAGCCGCTCCAGGTGCGGGTGAAGGCGAAGGCGCTGCAGACCGCGAACATGACGACGACCAGGACGTTCACGAAGGAGCCGACGTCCGCGATGGCGAGCCCCTGATAGGCGAGGCGCAGCACGAGGCACCCGGCCGCGGCGGCGACGAGCGCGCCCACGCCGACGGCGGCGCGGCGCAGCGCGTAGCCGCCGCTGTGGTCCACCCAGGTCGTCCCGAAGAAACGGATCTCTTCGGGACGGGGGCCGCCCGTACCTGTATCGGTGGTGCCTGTACCCGTGTCGGTGGTGCCTGTGCCGGTGCCGGTTTCGTCGCTCACGGGTCGATTATCGCCGGGCGGCGGGTGAGGTCAGGCGCAGCGGGGGGCCACGTAGCCGTCGCTGCCGGTGTGCACGTAGGAGTCGGAGATGTACTCGCCGACGCCGATGCAGTCCCAGATGTTGGTGGTGCCGTAAGGGCCGGTGACCCACTGGCCGGGCTTCTGGCAGTTGATGGTGACGCGCGCGCCCAGCGGCAGGCGGCGGACCACGCGGTACTGGGTGCCGGGGCCGCTGCGCACGTTCACGTTGTAGCCCGGGGCCACCGCGTAGGAGGCGGCGGCCGCCGCGAGCCCCTCCGCCGCCACCGCCGCGTCGTCCGCCGCCGGTGCGTTCTCGATCGCCATGTCCGTCTCCCCCGTCGATCGTCGATCATGAAACTTCGAAGTCCCGATCATCGAACAGGGGTCGTTCAGCGTTTGTTGAGCCCCCGTTGCGATGGTGTGTGGGCGGAGGCTAGCAAGCCTCGCCGGTCCCGGACGAACCTTCGACTAGGCTCCGTGCGTCGCGCGCACACGGAGATCACGTACGACGTCGGACGGGATCGGGCACGACGATCACGACGACATCCACGGGGGTGGACATGCCGTCACGGCCGAGCATCGGGCCCGACGCGGAAGCGGAAGTTCCGGAGTATGCCGGGCACTACCGTCTGGAGGAGCGCCTCGGCGCGGGCGGCATGGGTGTGGTGCATCTGGCGCGTTCGGCGACCGGGCTGCCGCTCGCGGTGAAGGTGGTGCACACGGAGTTCGCCAAGGACCCGGAGTTCAGGGGCCGCTTCCGGCAGGAGGTGGCGGCGGCGCGGCGGGTCAGCGGGGCCTTCACGGCGTCCGTGGTGGACGCCGACCCGGACGCCGAGCGGCCCTGGATGGCGACCCTGTACATCCCCGGCCCGACCCTCGCCGACCACGTCAAACGGAACGGTCCGCTGACGCCCGCCCAGCTGCGGCACGTCACGGCGGGGCTCGCGGAGGCGCTGCGCGACATCCACCGGGTGGGTGTGGTGCACCGGGATCTGAAGCCCAGCAATGTGCTGCTCGCCGAGGACAGCCCGAAGGTCATCGACTTCGGGATCTCGCGGCCGAAGGACAGTGAGCTGCGCACCGAGACCGGGAAGCTGATCGGCACGCCGCCGTTCATGGCGCCGGAGCAGTTCCGGCGGCCGCGGGAGGTCGGTCCGGCGGCGGACGTGTTCGCGCTCGGCTCGGTGCTCGTGCACGCGGCGACCGGGCGCGGGCCGTTCGACTCGGACAGCCCGTACCTCGTCGCGTACCAGGTCGTGCACGACGAGCCGGATGTGACCGGGGTGCCCGAGGAGCTGGCGCCGCTGGTGCTGCGCTGCCTGGCGAAGGAGCCGGAGGATCGGCCGACGCCGGATGAGTTGATGGCGGAGATGCGGGCGCTGTCCGCCAGGTATGACACGCAGTCGTTTGCGGCGGGGTTCTTTACGGACTCGTCGGCGGGTTCTTCGGCGGGGGCCTCGGCGGGTTTTTCGGCGGGCTCAGCGGAGGGCTTCTCGGGGCGCTCAGCGGAGGGCTTCTCGGCGGGCTCAGCGGAGGGCTACTCGGGGCGCTCAGCGGGGGGCTTCTCGGCGGACTCACCGGCGGGTTTCTCGGCGGGCTCAGCGGAGGGCTACTCGGCGGGCTCAGCGGCGGATGTCTCGGTGGTCTCAGCGGAGGGCTACTCGGAAGGCTCAGCGGCGGGTCGGCCGCTGATACCGGCGCAGCGGGGGCCGTTGGAGCCGGTCAGTTACCCCGGGCCCGGCCTGGAGTCCGCGCCCGAGCCCGCGCAGGAGTCGCGGCCCGGGTCCGGACCCGTACCCGTACCCGTACTCGAATCCGCGTCCGGGGCCGGGGCGCAGGGGAAGGCGTCCGGCGGCCGTCTTCGTACTCGTGTCCGGGCCGCCGTCATAGGCGGTCTCGCGCTCTGCGGCGCCCTGGCCGCGGCGGTTCTGGCCCTGGTGCCGCACGCCGCCGAGGAGGCGCCCGCGCCCCGTACGGCGGAGGTCGCGTCGCACGCCTGGAACCGGCAGGTCGGTTCGGGCCCCGGGACGGCGTGCTCGTACGGGGAAGGGGCCTTGCGCTGTGCGGCGCCCGGGGTGCTTGCCGCGTCGCTCGACCCGCGCGACGGCACGGTGCTATGGCTGCGCAAGGCGTCCGGCCCCGCCGACGGCAACGCGCCCGCGCCCGTACTCGCGGGTGGCCTGCTCCAGGTCGTCTCGGCGGACGGCGCACGGCTGCTCGCGCTCGACCCGGAGACCGGCAGAACCCGCTGGTCGAAGGAGGTGTCGGCGTACCAAAGCCAGGTGCAGCCGGTAGGCGATACGGTCCTGCTCGCGGCCCCCGACGGCACGCTGGCCGCGCTCGACGCGAGAACCGGCGAGCAGCGCTGGCGGCACACGTTGCCGACGCCGCAGCCGGTGCTCTCGTACCCCGGCGGCGCCCTGGCCTACGTCGTCACGATGGCAGCTGACGGGGTGAATACGCAGGTCAGCGCGGTGGATCCGGCGACGGGGGCGGTGCGCTGGCAGCGCGAGTCGCCGGGTTCGGCGACTCCGGTGGGCGTGAGCGGCGACGTGGTGTGGTGCGCGCGGCGCGGGCCGGACGGGGCGACGGTGGGCCTGACCGGACACCGCCTCTCCGACGGAACGGTCACCCGGCGCGTCCGCCTGACCCTGCCGCTGTCCCAGGCGACGGTGTCGGTCCATGCCGGCAAGGCGTATCTGCTCGCGGCGGGCGGGGCGCTGGTCGCCCAGGACCTGACCTCCGGGAAGCAGCTTTGGCGCTCGGAGACGTCGGTGAGCAGGGGTTCGGCGCCGAGTGTCGACAGCCGGGGGCACGTCTACGCGACGGCCCCGGACGGCCGCCTCCTGGCCCTCGCCCCGGACACGGGCCGTCCTCTGGGCCAGACGCGGCCCCGCCCGGGAGCCCATGCGGACCGGGTGGTGGCGGACCTGCCGTCCCCTGTGACGGCCGGTGGCCGGGTCTACGCGAGCGCGCCCGACGGCACGGTCTTCGCAGCGGACGGCGGCCGCCCGCAGGACTGGTGAGGTCCGGGCGGACGGCCGAGTACGTGCGTCTGAGCGCTGGGCGCGCAGCGCTGGGCGCTCGGCGTTCGTGAGGCTCGGCGCGCTCGGCGCTCGGACTTCTCGGCGCTCAGCGCACCCGGCGCTGAGCCTTCTCAGCGCTCAGCGCTCTTGGCGCCCAGCATCCTCGGCGCTCGGCACACTCGGCGCTCAGCCTTCTCGGCCCTCAGCGCACTCGGCGCACTCCGCGCTCAGCCGCATTCGGCGCCCAGCCTTCTCCGCGCTCAACGCACTCGGCGCCCAGTCTCCTCGGCCCGCAGCGCACTCGACGCACTCGACGCACTCGACGCACTCGACGCACTCGACGCCCAGCCTCCTCCGCGCCCAGCGCACTCGGCGCCCAACCCTCCTCGGCGCCCAGCCTCCCCCTCCCTCACCACACTCCGCGCCCAGCCTCCCCTCGCTCACCACCCTCGGCGCTCGACTCTTCTCTCTCCTCAGCCGAGCTTTGAGACGTCGCGGACGGCGCCGCGGTCCGCGCTGGTGGCCATGGCGGCGTAGGCGCGGAGGGCGGCGGAGACCTTGCGCTGGCGGGACTTGGGGGCGTAGACGCCGCCCAGGGCCTCGCGGCGCGCGGCCAGCTCCTCCTCCGGCACGAGCAGCTCGATGGAGCGGCCCGGGATGTCGATACGGATGCGGTCGCCGTCCTCGACGAGGGCGATGGCGCCACCGGCGGCGGCCTCGGGCGAGGCGTGGCCGATGGACAGGCCCGACGTGCCGCCGGAGAAGCGGCCGTCCGTGACGAGCGCGCAGGCCTTGCCCAGGCCGCGGCCCTTCAGGTACGAGGTCGGGTACAGCATCTCCTGCATGCCCGGGCCGCCCTTGGGGCCCTCGTAGCGGATGACGACGACGTCGCCCTCCTTGACCTGCTTGAGCAGGATCTTCTCGACGGCCTCCTCCTGCGACTCGCAGACGACGGCCGGGCCCTCGAAGGTCCAGATGGACTCGTCGACGCCGGCGGTCTTCACGACGCAGCCGTCCTCGGCGATGTTGCCCTTGAGGACGGCGAGGCCGCCGTCCTCGGAGTAGGCGTGGGCGATGTCGCGGATGCAGCCGTTCGCCGCGTCCGTGTCGAGAGTGTCCCAGCGCTCGGACTGCGAGAAGGCCTCGGCGGAGCGCTTGCAGCCCGGGGCGGCGTGCCACAGCTCGACGGCCTCCTCGGAGGGCGAACCGCCGCGCACGTCCCAGGTGCCCAGCCACTCCTTGATGGAGGAGGAGTGGACGGTGTGCACGTCCTCGTGGAGCAGACCGCCGCGGTACAGCTCGCCGAGGATCGCGGGGATGCCGCCGGCGCGGTGGACGTCCTCCATGTAGTACGTGCCGCCGGGCGCCACGTTCGGGGCGACCTTCGACAGGCAGGGGACGCGGCGCGAGACGGCGTCCATGTCGGCGAGCGTGTAGTCCAGCTCGGCCTCCTGCGCGGCGGCCAGCAGGTGGAGGATCGTGTTGGTGGAGCCGCCCATGGAGATGTCGAGCGCCATGGCGTTGTCGAAGGCGGCGCGGGTGGCGATGGAGCGCGGCAGCACGGAGTCGTCGTCACCGTCGTAGTACCGCTTGGCGATGTCGACGACCGTCTCCCCCGCCTTCTCGTACAGGGCCTTGCGGGCGGTGTGGGTGGCAAGGACGGAGCCGTTGCCCGGCAGGGACAGGCCGATGGCCTCGGTCAGGCAGTTCATGGAGTTGGCGGTGAACATGCCGGAACAGGACCCGCACGTAGGACAGGCGTTCTCCTCGATACGGAGGATGTCCTCGTCGGAGACGTTCTCGTCGACGGCGTCGCTGATGGCGTTGACGAGGTCCAGCTTCCGCACGGTGCCGTCGACGAGGGTGGCCTTGCCGGCCTCCATGGGGCCGCCGGAGACGAAGACCGTCGGGATGTTGAGCCGCAGGGCGGCGTTGAGCATGCCCGGAGTGATCTTGTCGCAGTTGGAGATGCAGACCAGGGCGTCCGCGCAGTGCGCCTCGACCATGTACTCGACGGAGTCGGCGATGAGGTCGCGCGAGGGCAGGCTGTAGAGCATGCCGCCGTGCCCCATGGCGATGCCGTCGTCGACGGCGATGGTGTTGAACTCGCGGGGGATACCGCCCGCGGCGCGCACGGCGTCGCTGACGATGCGGCCCACGGGGGCGAGGTGCGTGTGCCCGGGCACGAACTCGGTGAACGAGTTGGCCACGGCGATGATCGGCTTCCGGCCGATGTCCGCACCGGGTACACCGGAGGCGCGCATAAGGGCGCGGGCGCCCGCCATGTTGCGGCCGTGGGTGACTGTGCGGGACCTCAGCTCGGGCATCGTCGCTCGCTCCTTCAGACGGAAAAGTCAGCGTCTTCAGACATAAAAGACTGCGTCCGACCCTACGCCGCCCCTCCAAGATCCGGACATGGCGTCCGAATGCCGGGACGCCCGTCTCACGACAACTACAACCACGACCACGACCGCTGCCGCTGCCGCTACCGAACCCCGGTCAGATGTCCTTGCACGACGGGCGCGAGCCGCGCGACGAGCACCTCGACGTCAACGGAGGCCAACGGCTCGACCTTGATCACATACCGGAGCATGGCGGTCCCCACCAATTGCGCGGCGGCGAGCGAGGCCCGCAACTCGGCCTCCTGCTCACCCACGTCAAGACGCTGCCCGATACGAGCCAGCAACTGGGCGGCGACGAGCCGCCGGAACACGCCCGCGGCGACCTCGTTGTTGACGGCGGACCGCACGACGGCGAGGACGGGCGCCCTGGTCACAGGGGACTCCCAGACACCGAAGATGAACCGGGTCAACTGCTCACCGATGCCGTCGAGCGGCCCGTCGGCCAGGGCAGAGGGCGCCTCGAAGGCGGGGGCGAGGGCGGTCTCCACCGAGGCGGCGAACACCTGCTCCTTGGTCCCGAAGTAGTGATGCACGAGGGCGGAGTCGACCCCGGCGGCCTTGGCGATCCCGCGTACGGAGGTCTTCTCGTACCCACACTCGGCAAATTCCTCCCGAGCGGCATGGAGAATCCGCTCGCGGGTCCCGGGCTCGCCAGCCGCACCGCTCTCACTCCGGGAGGGCCGCCCCCGCCGCCGAACGGGCTCGCTCATGAACGCGGCACTCGCACCGCGGAGGCCAGTTGCAGCCGCGTGAAGGCGAGGGCCTCCGCGAGATCGGCCTCACGCTCGGCGCTGGACATGGCCCGCCGTGTATTGACCTCGATCACCACATGCCCGTCGAACCCGCTGACGGCAAGCCGCTCCAACAACTCGGCACAAGGCTGCGTGCCCCGCCCGGGCACCAGATGCTCATCCTTGTTGGACCCGTTCCCGTCGGCCAGATGCACATGACCGAGCCGGTCCCCCATGCGGTCGATCATCTGCATGGCGTCCGTACGGGCGGTGGCGGTATGGCTCAGATCCACGGTGAAGTGCCGGTAGTCGTCCTTCGTGACATCCCAGTCAGGCGCATAGGCGAGCATCTCGCGATCCCGGTACCGCCACGGATACATGTTCTCGACGGCGAACCGCACATCCGTCTCATCGGCCATGCGCCAGATACCGCTGACAAAGTCCCGGGCGTAATTGCGCTGCCACCGGAAGGGCGGATGCACCACGACGGTCGAAGCCCCGAGCTTCTCCGCCGCGGCCTTGGCGCGCTGCAGCTTCACCCAGGGATCGGTCGACCACACCCGCTGCGTGATCAGCAGACATGGCGCGTGCACGGCCAGGATCGGAATGCGGTGATAGTCGCTCAGCCGCCGCAGCGCCTCGATGTCCTGGCTGACGGGATCGGTCCAGACCATGACCTCGACGCCGTCGTAGCCCAGGCGCGCGGCGATCTCGAAGGCCGTCGCCGTCGACTCCGGATACACCGAGGCGGTCGACAGGGCGACCTTCGCATCCGGGATGCGCACCACTGGTTCTGCCACGCAGACAGAGTACGGGGCCCTTGCCGGGCGGGGGGAGGTGGTTCGTGCCCCCGGGGGTTACCGTGTGCGGCTCTTCACAGTGCTGCGCGCCGGCCACCTGCCCCGGGGCTCCGCCCCGGACCCCCTCCTCAAACGCCGGAGGGGCTGGAACTGGGGGCCTCGGTTCAGCGGCGACAGCGGTCAGATGAGTCGCGACGGGAGGGGCCGGTCGGGGCATGCCCGCCCGCAGCACATCAGCACGCGGTGACGAGGCCCGAAGCAACCGGCGATGCCATCAAGATGGCGAGGACGGACATGCCCCGACCGGCCCCGGACCCGTGAACACACCTGTCGGCCCAAGACGGAAAGCCGCGCACAAGATCAACCAGGCAGATGATCGAGCCGCCGCAGGATGACCCCTTCGCGCAGCGCCCACGGACAGACCTCGAGCGTCTCGACCCCGAACAGATCCATCGCCCCCTCCGCCACCAGCGCCCCCGCGAGCAGCTGCCCGGCCCGCCCCTCGGAAACCCCGGGCAACTCCCCCCGCTCCGCGACAGTCATCGCCCCGAGCCGAGGCACCCAGTCCTCCAACGACTTCCGCTTCAACTCCCGCTGCACATACACACCCTCAGCGGAGCGAGCCGCCCCGGCCAGCCGCGCCAACTGCTTGAACGTCTTCGACGTAGCCACCACATGATCCGGCGCCCCGAACCGACTGAACTCCCCCACGGTCCGCGCGATCTCCGCCCGCACATGCCGTCGCAACGCCTTCACGTCGGCGGGATCCGGCGGATCCCCGGGCAGCCAGGAGGCGGTCAGCCGCCCGGCCCCGAGCGGCAGCGACACCGCGGCGTCGGGCTCCTCGTCCATCCCGTACGCGATCTCCAGGGACCCGCCCCCGATGTCGAGGACGAGCAGGGTCCCGGCGGACCACCCGAACCACCGCCGCACGGCGAGGAAGGTGAGCCGCGCCTCTTCCTCCCCGCTCAGCACCCGCAGCTCGACCCCGGTCTCCTCCTTGACCCGGGCAAGCACCTCGTCCGCGTTGCTGGCCTCCCGCACGGCGGAGGTGGCGAAGGGCAGCAGATCCTCGACGCCTTTGTCCTCGGCGGCCTCCAGGGCGTCGAGGACGGTACGAACGAGGCGCTCGACCCCTTCGGCGCCTATCGCCCCACGGTCGTCGAGGAGTTGAGCGAGGCGCAAGTCCGCCTTGTGCGAGTGCGCGGGCAGCGGCCGGGCACCCCCGTGCGCGTCCACCACGAGCAGATGGACCGTATTCGAACCCACGTCGAGGACACCGAGTCTCATATAAGGAACGCTACTGCGCACACGTGCCCGCTCATGGGCCGCAGAGGTCATCTCGTCCCCCTCGGCGCGCTTACTCTGGAACGGTGCCAAAGACGAAAAAGGCCAAGACCGACAAGGCAGACAAAGCTGACAAGAAGTCGGCGAAGCGAAAGAACCAGCCGGAACAGCTCCTCCAGATCCAGCCGACCCCTCCAAGGGCGGCAGGAGAGCTGGAGGCGGCGCCGGACGAGAAGGGAATCGACTTCCCGCGCGCGTGGGTCGAGTTCCCGGACCCGGCAGACGACGAGCAGGTCTTCCGCTGTGATCTGACATGGCTGACCTCTCGTTGGACCTGCATCTTCGGCAGCGGCTGCCAGGGCATCCAGGCGGGCCGCGCGGACGACGGCTGCTGCACGCTCGGCGCGCACTTCTCGGACGAGGACGACGAGAAGCGGGTGGCGGAACACGTGGCACGCCTGACGCCCGACATCTGGCAGCACCACGCGGTGGGCACGAAGACGGGCTGGGTGTCGGAGGACGAGGACGGCGAGCGCCAGACGCGCCCGTACAAGGGCTCGTGCATCTTCCAGAACCGCCCGGGGTTCGCGGGCGGCATGGGCTGCTCCCTGCACATCCTGGCGATGAAGGAGGGCAGGGAGCCGCTGGAGACGAAGCCGGACGTGTGCTGGCAGCTGCCGGTCCGCAGGACGTACGAGTGGATCGACCGCCCGGACGACACGCGGGTGCTGCAGGTCTCGATCGGCGAGTACGACCGCAGGGGCTGGGGCCCGGGCGGCCATGACCTGCACTGGTGGTGCACGTCGGCGACGTCTGCCCATGGCGCGGGGGACCCGGTGTACGTCTCGTACCGTCCGGAGCTGATCGAGCTGATGGGCAAGGACGGCTACGACAAGCTGGTGGAGCTCTGCGAGGAGCGCCTGGCGGCGGCGCCGAAGGGCCGCCCGCTGCCGGCGGCGCACCCGGCGGACCCGCGCGCATAGCCCGCACGCCTACGGCGTGGCGCTCCCGGACCCGGCCGGGTCGGAAGGCACGGTCGACGGATCGGTCCCGCCGGGATCACTCGGCCCGGGGTCGCTGGGCCCCGGGTCACTCGGCCCGGGATCGCTGGGCCCCGGATCACTCGGCCCGGGGTCACTCGGCCCGGGATCACTGGGCCCCGGGTCACTGGGCCCGGGATCGCTCGTCCCAGGGTCACTGGGCCCCGGATCACTGGGCCCGGTCCCCCCGCCGGACCCGGGCCCATGCCCATGCCCGTGTCCGGGCCCATGGCTGGACCCGTGCCCGCCCCCGTGCCCGGGATGCGAACTCCCCCACCGCCCGTACCCCTCGATGGAGATGACGGCCCCGGACGGATCGATGCCGACGCGCGCGCTCCAGTGCCCGTACGGCTCGCGGCTCTGGTCGACGTAGACCTGGAGGGTGACGGACGCCCCGGGCTGGAGCGTCCCGGAGGTCTGGCTGAGGCGGAGCCAGGACGCGGGGGTGTGCGCGGCCCAGTGGACGGCGGAGCTGCCGGACGCGGTGAGGGTGATGAGGGTGGTGCCGCCGCTGGGCTGCGCCTCGACGGTGAGCCGCCCGGGCCCGGTGCCGCCCGCGCGCGTGGGGGGCGAGATGACCTCGACGGAGACGTCGTCGGCCGCGTGCTTGGGGTCGCGGCCGAAGCGGGGGTCCGGGGTGGTCCGGGCGTTGCCCGCGTTCTCGTACGTGTCACCGCTGCGCTCACCGGCCGGACCGCCCGGGTCCCCGGCCTCACCGGCGCTGACGGAGCGCCCGTCGGTGCCCTCGCCGGTGAGCGGCGCGCCCCGGTAGGCGGCCCAGAGGGCGATGACGGGGGCGGCGACGACGGTGGCGACGACGGTCGTGGTGACGGCACGCGCGCGGAGCCGGTCGCGCCGGGCGGCGCGGTCCTTGGGGTCCATGGGGAACCCGAGCCGGTCGAAGCGGGGCGCGGCACCGTGCCGGCGCGGGGCGTGCATGGCGTGGTGGAGGGCGGCGCGCGGGGCGTCGACGAGGGGCAGGGCGGCGGGGGTGACGGAGGTGCCGGGCCAGGTGCCGGGGGCGGCGCGCTCGGCGGTGCGGCGGCAGCGGGGGCAGTCGTCGACGTGCCGGACGAGTTCGCGGCGCAGGGCGGAGGAGAGCAGGAGCTGGTTGTCGCCGGTGAGGCGGGCGACGCTGGGGCAGGTGCCGGTCTGGACGACGGCGAGGGCGGCGCGGGTCCGCTCGACCTCGCAGGCGGCGGCCGCGAGGAGCTCGCGGGTGGCGCCGGGGTCGGAGCCGAGGACGGCGGCGACCTCGCGCGGGGAGAGCTGGTGGCGGACGGCGAGTTCGAGGGCCTCGCGCTGCTCGGGGGTGGTGCCGGCGGCTTCGGGCCAGGCGAGGAGGGCGAGTTGCCGCCGCCGCTCCTGCTTGAGGAGCGCGTCCTCGCCCGGCCCGGAGCCGCTGGTGCCGGGCGCGGGGGCGGCGGCGCCGGGGGCGGCTGCGGGCGCGGGCTCGGCGGGACGGATCTTCCCCGCGTCGCCGTTCTTGCCCGCACCGTTCTTGCCCGCGCCGTGCGTGGCCTGCCGCTGCCGCTTGGCCTCGGCGAGCCGCCGCAGGCAGGACCAGCGGGCGAGCGCGTAGAGCCAGGCTCTGCGGTCGGTGTCGGAGTCGGCGGCGGGGGCGCGGGAGCCGCGGCGCTCGGCGAGGGCGAGGGCGTCGCCGAGGGCGGTGACCGCCTCGTCGTGGTCGCAGAGGACGGAGAGGCAGTACGTGAACAGGCCGTCGAGACATGGCTCGTAGCGGGCGGGCGGGCGCTGCGGGACGGCGCGCGGCACCGGCCGCCTCGCCCCGGTGCGCTGGGCCCGGTGTGCGCCGGTGGTCTGGGTGGGGGTTTCCGGCCTGCTGCTCATCACCCGTGCGACCGTAGGCGGCGGGCGCGAACCTCTTACGCCCCCTTGCACACTTTTAATCCTTACGGGTGAAACGATCCCTCAAAAGGGGACAGGAACCCCTTATTCCGTGGCCAGCACGGCTACGCGGGGCAACGGCCAGGGGCAAGGTCACCTTGGATACCCGCCCCCGCGCACGGCCCGGCGGTTCGCCTCCGCGCACGGCCCGGCGGGGCGCTGTCAGTGGCGCCCGCTACGGTTCCCTCCATGGCTGCCCGTACGAAATCCGCGAAGGACCGCCCGTCCTACCGCTGCACCGAATGCGGCTGGCAGACGGCCAAGTGGCTGGGCCGCTGCGCCGAGTGCCAGGCGTGGGGGACGATCGAGGAGTATGGCGCGCCCGCGGTGCGCACGACCGCCCCCGGCCGCGTCACGACGTCCGCGCTGCCCATCGGCCAGGTCGACGGCAAGCAGGCGACGGCCCGCAGCACGGGCGTGCCCGAGCTGGACCGGGTGCTCGGCGGCGGCCTCGTACCGGGCGCGGTGGTCCTGCTCGCGGGCGAGCCGGGCGTCGGCAAGTCCACGCTGCTCCTGGACGTGGCGGCGAAGGCGGCCGACGCGGAGCACAGGACGCTCTACGTGACGGGCGAGGAGTCGGCGTCGCAGGTCAGGATGCGGGCCGACCGCATCAAGGCGATCGACGACCACCTCTACCTGGCGGCGGAGACGGACCTGTCGGCGGTGCTCGGCCACTTGGACGCGGTCAAGCCGTCCCTGCTGATCATGGACTCGGTGCAGACGGTGGCGTCGCCCGAGATCGACGGGGCGCCCGGCGGCATGGCCCAGGTCCGCGAGGTCGCGGGCGCGCTGATCCGGGCCTCGAAGGAGCGCGGCATGTCCACGCTGCTCGTGGGACACGTCACGAAGGACGGCGCGATCGCGGGCCCGCGCCTCCTCGAACACCTCGTGGACGTGGTCCTGAACTTCGAGGGCGACCGGCACGCGCGCCTGCGCCTGGTACGCGGCGTGAAGAACCGGTACGGGACGACGGACGAGGTGGGCTGCTTCGAGCTGCACGACGAGGGCATCACCGGCCTCGCCGACCCGTCGGGCCTGTTCCTGACGCGCCGCGACGAGCCGGTCCCCGGCACCTGTCTGACCGTCACCCTCGAAGGCCGCCGCCCGCTGGTGGCCGAGGTCCAGGCGCTCACGGTGGACTCGCAGATCCCCTCGCCGCGCCGGACGACGTCGGGCCTGGAGACGTCCCGCGTGTCGATGATGCTCGCCGTCCTCGAACAGCGGGGCCGGATCAGCGCCTTGGGCAAGAGGGACATCTACTCGGCGACGGTCGGCGGCGTGAAGCTCACCGAACCCGCCGCCGACCTGGCCGTCGCCCTCGCGCTCGCCTCCGCCGCGAGCGACACCCCGCTGCCGAAGAACCTGGTGGCGATCGGAGAAGTGGGCCTGGCGGGCGAGGTCAGGCGGGTCACCGGGGTGCAGCGCAGACTGGCCGAGGCGCACCGTCTCGGCTTCACCCACGCGCTGGTTCCGGGCGATCCGGGCAAGATCCCCGCCGGTATGAAGGTCCTGGAAGTCGCCGATATAGGGGACGCGCTGCGGGTACTGCCCAAGAGCCGTCGGCGAGAGGCCCCACGGGAGACGGAGGAGCGCCGGTAGACTTTGCCCTGGTCTCGCCTGTGCGTGCGAACGCGACAACCGTACGAACGCGGCAAACGCAAGGGCGGCGCCCCAGAGTCTGCGATCCGGAGGAGTGCAGTGGCAGCCAACGACCGGGCGGCAGCTCCCGGCAAGTCCGGAGGGAGCTCCGGCGCGGACGCCTCGATGCGCGCCGCGCTGAGCGCCGTGGCGCCCGGGACGGGCCTGCGGGACGGTCTGGAGCGGATCCTCCGTGGCAACACCGGCGGGCTCATCGTCCTCGGCTCCGACAAGACGGTCGAGTCGATGTGCACCGGCGGTTTCGTCCTCGACGTGGAGTTCACGGCCACGCGCCTGCGTGAGCTGTGCAAGCTCGACGGCGGCATCGTGGTCTCCTCCAACCTCGACAAGATCCTGCGCGCCGGTGTCCAGCTGGTCCCGGACCCGATGATCCCCACCGAGGAGACCGGCACCCGGCACCGCACCGCGGACCGCGTGAGCAAGCAGGTCAATTTCCCGGTCGTGTCGGTCTCGCAGTCGATGCGGCTGATCGCTCTCTACGTGGACGGGCAGCGGCGTGTGCTCGAGGACTCGGCCGCGATTCTGTCGCGGGCCAACCAGGCCCTCGCCACCCTGGAGCGCTACAAGCTCCGCCTCGACGAGGTCGCGGGCACGCTCTCCGCGCTGGAGATCGAGGACCTCGTCACCGTCCGGGACGTCACGGCCGTCGCCCAGCGCCTGGAGATGGTGCGCCGCATCGCCACCGAGATCGCCGAGTACGTGGTGGAGCTCGGCACCGACGGACGCCTCCTCGCGCTCCAGCTCGACGAGTTGATCGCGGGCGTCGAGCCCGAGCGTGAACTCGTCGTACGGGACTACGTGCCCGAGCCGACGGCCAAGCGGTCCCGCACGGTCGACGAGGCGCTCGTCGAACTGGACGCGCTGCACCACGGCGAACTCCTCGAACTGCCGACCGTGGCGCGGGCCCTGGGGTACACCGGCTCCCCCGAGGCGCTCGACTCGGCGGTGTCGCCGCGCGGCTTCCGCCTCCTCGCGAAGGTGCCTCGGCTGCCCGGCGCGATCATCGACCGCCTCGTCGAGCACTTCGGCGGCCTGCAGAAGCTGCTCGCCGCCAGCGTGGACGACCTGCAGACGGTGGACGGGGTCGGGGAGGCGCGGGCGCGGAGCGTCCGGGAGGGGTTGTCCAGGCTGGCGGAGTCGTCGATCTTGGAGCGGTACGTCTGACGGTGCCGCTCTTCAGCTCCTCTGACCCCAGCCCCCCTGATCTGAGCCCCTCCGATCTGAGCCCCTCCGGCGATTGAGGAGCGGGGTCCGGGGCGGAGCCCCGTGGCGGTGAGCCGAGCCCCGCCCCAGGACTCAGCTCAGTCCGACTTCAGGACGAACGACGCCCGGGCGGCCGCCAGTTGGGCCCCCTTGACCTCGACCAGGTAAGTGCCCGGCCCCGCCGCCCCCGCCGCAGGAGTCGCACACCGCGGAGCGCTCGGCTCGCGGTCCCACGTCAGCGTCTGCGTGACCTTGCCGCCCGCCGGGACCCTGAGCACGATGCCGCCCGTACCCGTCGGGCAGTCCTCGGACGACCAGTACGCGTCGTCGTCGTCCGCCTTCGTGATCGTCACGACCGCCGTCTTCGGGCCGAGATCGACCTTGCAGTCCTTGTCGGTGGTGTTCTTGACGGCCAGTTCGAGCTTCGGCTTGGCGCCGGGGCCGTACGAGTTGTGGATGCTGCGCACGGCGAGGGTCACGCCGCCGGTCGTGCAGTCGGGCAGGGTCGAGCCGGCCGGGACCACGTCGCCGGAGGTCGAAGTGGAGCCGCCGCCATAGCCGTTGCCGCCGCCCTTGCCGCTGCCGCCGGCACCGGCCGCGCTGCCGCCCGCCGAACCGCCCGCGCCGCCCGCGCCGCCGCTCGCACCGTCACCGTCGCCCGCGTCGTCGCCCGATCCGCCGCCGGAGCCGGAGCCGCCGCCCGAGGACGATCCGCCCGACTCGTCGCGGCCGCCCGGGTGTTCGGTGATCGCGGGGCCCGTACCGGACGGGCCCGGCGTGATGACGTCCGTCGGGTGCTTGCCGTTGGAACCGTCGGCGCCGTTGTTCCCGCCCCCGCCGCCCAAGTTGACGATCCATACGACGAGCAGCGCCAGGAGCACGACAATGGACGCCAGAACCACCCTCCTGCGCCAGTAGATGGAGGAGGGAAGCGGCCCGATCGGATTGCGCAGAGATCCCACGCCCCAAACCTTACGACCGAACGGGCGTTGTCCAGCGCTCACCCGCCGCCCCACGCGTCAAGTTTTCCGGATCATCATCACGCAGGCGTGCCGTAGGCGTGCCGTAGGCGTGCCGCGGGCGTGAGAGCGGGCTGAGCGCGGTGTGAGCTCGGTGTGAGCGCACCCCTGTCTTTCGTCAGGTGCCGTCCGCGACCATCGCGAGATGTGACGGGGCCCCGTCATTGCGTACTGTCCGTCACCATGGGAACCATCGACTCCGATCTCTATCGCTCCATCCTCCAGTTCGCGCACGACACCCCTTCCTGGTTTCAGCACTTGATGGAGGTGTGGACCGAACTGGGGCTGCTGCTCTTCGCCGTGCTGTTCGTCGTCGCCTGGGGGCGGGCGCGGCGCGGTGATCCGCGGGCCTTCGCCGTCGCGGTCCTCGCGCCGCTGGCCACCGCGGTGGCGTACGTGTGCAGCGAGTTGGCCAAATCGGGGATCGATGAGGAACGGCCCTGCCGGGCCGTCTCCGGTGCGTTGCCTCCGCTCGTGGACTGTCCCGTCTACGGGGACTGGTCCTTCCCCAGCAACCACGCCACCATCGCCGCGGCGGCCGCGGTGGGGCTGGCGCTCGCCTGGCCCAGACTCGGCTTCCTCACCGTGCCGATGGCGATCCTCATGGCGTTCTCCCGCGTCTTCGTCGGCGTGCACTACCCGCACGACGTCGCCACGGGTCTTGTCCTCGGCACCCTGGTCACGTTCCTCGCCGTACGCCTCCTCACGCGTCCGGGGGCGCGGGTGACCGAGGCGATGCGGGGGTCCGGGAACGGGCTCGCCCGGTGGTTCGCGGGGCCGGGCCCTGCGGGTGCCGGTGGCGGGTATGTGGTGGCGTCCGGGGGGCGGCGGGCGCGGGGTGGAGCGCATCGACGGTAGGCGGGGCGGGGCTGCCGGGGGGCTGGGACCCGCTTTGTGGGGTGGCACCGGTTCCGCCGCAGCTTTGTGCGGTGGCACCGGTTCCGCCGCAGCTTTGTGGGGTGGCCCCCGTTCCGCCGCAGCTTTGTGGGGTGGCCCCCGTTCCGCCGCAGCCTTACGCCAGTAGACCCGCCTCGTACGCCACGATCGCCGCCTGTACTCGGTTCTTGACCTCCAGGCGGTCGAGCACCGCGCTGACGTACGCCTTCACCGTCCCTTCCACCAAGTGCAGGCGGCCCGCGATCTCCGGGTTCGACAGGCCCGCGCCGACCAGGCCGAGGACCTCCCGCTCCCGCGGGCTCAGCCGCGCCACGCGCTCACGTGCCGACGCCTCGCGCGCGAGCCTTCCGGCGCCGCCCATGCCGTCGATCACGTGCCGCGCCACCTTCGGCGACAGGAACGCCGCGCCGTCCGCCACCGCCCGTACACCCGCCATCAGTTCGTGCGGGTCGCCCGACTTGAGCAGGAAACCCGTCGCCCCGCCGCCGAGCGCCCGCGCCACGTACGCGTCCTCGGAGAACGTCGTCAGCATCGCCACCGCCGTGCCCGGCACCGTCGCCGTGATCTCCTCGGCCGCCGCCAGGCCGTCCAGGCGGGGCATCCGGATGTCGAGCAGCGCCACGTCCGGGCGGTGCGCCCGCGCCAGTGCCACCGCCTCGCGGCCGTCCGACGCCTCCGCCACCACCTCGAAGTCGCCGCCCGCCGCGAGGATCGCGCCCACGCCCGCGCGGATCATCGCCTCGTCGTCGGCGAGGAGGACGCTGATGCGCCGGCTCTCCGGGACGTCGTCGTCGTTCAGCGGGCCCATTCCTCTTCCTCCTCCTGTACCTGCTCGGCCGTGCCCGCCTTCGGGATCACCGCCTTGTCGATGAGGGTGTGCGCCGCGTCGTCGTCGAAGCAGAGCCTGAAGTGCTCGACCGGCACGAACAGTTCACCGCTCGCACGGTAATAGCGGCAGTCCGCGTGCGCGGGCGGCGGCGTGGGCGCCCGCTCCACCGGCGGGTCGCCGATCGTGCGGTCGGGCAGCCGGGATGCCGCCTCGGCGAACGGTGTGCCGGTGCGCAACTGGGCGTACGCCTGCGGGGAGAGGACGGCGTGCGTCTTCGTGTACGCGTACCAGGTGAACGCCGCGCCGATCAGAACGGTTCCCGCTACCGCTGCCGCCGTGAACGCCAGGGCTACGCGGCGGCGGGCGCTGCGGCGCGCGGTCGCGAAGCCGGTCGGGGTGCTGTGCGTGGCCGGTTTCGGTGCTCCTGGTGCTTCCGGTGCTCCTGGTGCTCCTGGCGCGGGCAAGTGGGCCGTGACTCGGAAGCCGTCCTCGTGCGGGGTCGCCTCGAACGTGCCGCCCAGGGCGGTGATGCGGGTGCGCAGGTTGAGGAGGCCTGTGCCGCTGCTGCTGGGTGGGAGGGGGTCGGGGAGTGGGTGCGGAGGGCGGCCGTTCGTGACGGTGATCGTCAGCGCGGGGCGGGCCGGGGGCGCCGTCCCTGTCGTCTCTGTCGTCTCTGTCGTCTCTACGGTGACCAGGGCGCCCGGGGCGTGTTTCGCCGCGTTCGTCAGCGCCTCCTGCACCACTCTGTACGCGGTCCGGTCGTCCGGGGCCCGCGGTCCCAGGAGTCGTACGGGCATCCCCGATTCCGCCGCCCGCTCCACCAGCTCCGCGACGCTCTCGCCGGGCGGGGCCAGCGGGGCCGGTTCGTCGTCCTCCTCGCGGAGCAGGCCGATGATCTCGTGCAGCCGGTCGGTGGCGTCGGACGCGGCCGCGCGCAGTTCGGCGGCGGCCCTGCGGTGGGGCTCCGCCAGGTCGGGGGCTACCTGCAGGGCGCCCGCCCGTACCGCGATCAGACTCAGCTCGTGGCCGAGGGAGTCGTGCATGTCCTGGGCGATGCGGGACCGTTCGAGGAGGCGGGCGCGGTCGGCGACGATGCGGTGCTCTCGTTCGAGCTGCTCGGCTCTGGCCCAGCCGGCGGCGGTCAGCTCGCGGCTCTGTCGCCAGTAGCGGCCGATGAGCCATGGGAAGACCGCGCCGAACAGGAGCGTGCCCATGAGGACGAGCCACTCCGCGGCGGGGTCGACCTGGCGTGCGGCGATTCTCGCGGTGCCGGTGAGGGCGACGGCGGCGAACGCGAGCAGCGACGGGCGTACGGGTGTGGAGCGCAGGCCCATCAGGTAGGCGAAGGCGGCGAGGGCGGGGCCGTAGGAGAGGGTGAAGAGGGAGGGGGCGGTGGCTAGGGCCGGGATGGCTGCGAGGAGGAAGGCGGTGGCGGGCGGCGGCGGTGCGTGGCCGTGGCGGCGGCGATCGCGGCGAGGCCGGCCAGTTGTTGCCAGGCGGCGCTGGGTTCGTGCAGGTGGAGGCGGTCCACGAGGAGCACGGGCAGCCCGAGCGCCACCCAGAGCGCCAGGTCCGGCCCGGCGGTACGACAACCTCTGCGCTTCATCCGCTCGACGGTACGGTGTTGCGCGCATCGCTGGATGGTGGGGCGGGGCCGCGCCGGGGCGCCTCCTCGGCCGGATAGGCCTCATCCCCCACGGTCCGCCATAGGCGAGTCACCCTGCACTCCATTCCAGCGGAGTCCTGCGGGGGCACCCCGACGCGTCCCCTCCGGCCGACTCGCGAGTGCGGACCGGTGCCCCTCCCCAAACACCGCCCACCCCGGACGCCTGACGCCCCTCCCCGGAACCTGCGCCGCCCACCCCGGGCGCCATGCACCCCACCTCAGGCAACCTGCCGCTCCCCGCACATCCCACCCCACCTTGGGCAATCTGCCACCCCGAGCGCCATACACCCCGCCTCGGGCAACCTGCCGCTCCCCGCACCTCCCCACCCCGCCCCGCCTTGGGCAATCTGCCGCCTGGGGCGGCAGGGTGGGCAAGGCGGCACCCCAGCGCCGGGGCACCGTCCAAACAGGCCCGCACAAGAACCCGCCCCGCCCCGGGCGGCCCGTCCCCTCCCCGCACCGGGCGGAGCCACACCGCCTTGGGCAATCTGCCTCCCCCAGACTCCGTACGGGGGGACCCCCAGGGCGGCAGGGTGGGCAAGGCGGCACCCCAGCGCCGGGGCACCGCCCTAACAGGCCCGCACAAGAACCCGCCCCACCTCAAGCGGCCCGCCCCCTCCCTCCCCGCCCCGGGCGGAGCCACCCCCACACACACCCCGGCACGCTCGTGCAAACGGCCCGCTGCCCGGCCACCCAGATGAGGCCGCGCGCGGGTCGGGGCCTGCCGGGGCGGGGGGCGTGGCACCATCGTGGGTGCCATGACTGCGCTCATTGAGACCCCCGAGAACGTCCCCGGCCGCTCCGATCTGCACGAACCCGTCATCGACTGGTTCGGCGAACACGCCAGAGACCTCCCCTGGCGCCACCCCGACGCGGGCCCGTGGGCCGTGATGGTCAGCGAGTTCATGCTGCAGCAGACCCCGGTGAGCCGGGTCCTGCCCGTGTACGAGCAGTGGATCGCCCGCTGGCCCCGCCCCGCGGACCTCGCGAAGGACGCCCCGGGCGAGGCCGTACGCGCGTGGGGCCGCCTCGGCTACCCGCGCAGGGCCCTGCGGCTGCACGGCGCGGCCGTGGCCATAACGGAACGGCACGGCGGCGACGTACCGACCGGGCACGCGCAGCTGCTCGCCCTGCCCGGCATCGGCGAGTACACGGCGGCGGCGGTCGCCTCGTTCGCGTACGGCCAGCGCCACGCGGTGCTCGACACGAACGTGCGGCGCGTCCTCGCGCGGGCCGTCACCGGCGTGCAGTACCCGCCGAACGCCACCACCGCCGCGGAGCGCAAGCTCGCCCGCGCCCTCCTCCCCGAGCAGGAGGAGACCGCGGCGAAGTGGGCGGCGGCGTCGATGGAGTTGGGCGCGCTGGTGTGCACCGCGAAGAACGAGGAGTGCCACCGGTGCCCGATCGCGGCGATGTGCGCGTGGCGCCTGGCGGGCAAGCCCGCGCATGACGGGCCGCCGCGGCGCGGGCAGACGTACGCGGGGACCGACCGTCAGGTGCGGGGCAAGTTGCTGGCCGTGTTGCGGGACGCCGTCGCCCCCGTACCGCAGGCGGCGCTCGACCGGGTGTGGCACGAGCCGGTGCAGCGCGCCCGCGCCCTGGACGGCCTCGTCGACGACGGCCTGGTGGAACCGCTCGGAGGTGGTTTCTACCGCCTCCCGGCCGGCTGACGGACACCTTCCGCGACCGCCTCCCGGCCAGCTGACGGACACCTTCCGCGACCGCCTCCCGGCCAGCTGACGGACACCTTCCGCGACCGCCTCCCGGCCGGCTGACGGGCACCTTCCGCGACCGCCTCCCTGGCGGCGGGCAGCCGCCCGACCCGGAGCGCGTCGTGCGAGTTGAGAGTTCGCTCTTGCGTTCGTTACACAACCGACGGACAGCCGTGCGGTCTCCGACGCCTGGAACGGACAACGCCGTGACAACCCCTCCGTAACTTCTTCCTCGTGACCGCACATGACCGGTGCGGACGACACACACGGGGCTTGCGGGAAGCGGGAGGCGGTTGATCATGGCGCACGGCGGCGAGGTGCTCGAGTTCGAGGAGTACGTCAGGACGCGACAGGACGCCCTGTTGCGCAGCGCCCGGCGCCTGGTGCCGGACCCCGTGGACGCCCAGGACCTGCTGCAGACCGCGCTCGTACGGACGTACGGGCGGTGGGACGGCATAGCCGACAAGCGCCTGGCCGACGCCTACCTGCGGCGCGTCATGATCAACACGCGGACCGAGTGGTGGCGCGCCCGGAAGCTGGAAGAGGTGCCCACCGAGCAGCTTCCCGAGTCCTCGATGGACGACTCCACGGAGCAGCACGCCGACCGCGCGCTCCTGATGGACATCATGAAGGTGCTGGCTCCGAAGCAGCGCAGCGTCGTCGTGCTGCGACACTGGGAGCAGATGTCCACCGAGGAGACGGCCGCCGCGCTCGGAATGTCGGCCGGAACCGTGAAGAGCACGCTGCACCGGGCCCTCGCCCGCCTCCGTGAGGAGCTGGAGAGCCGGGACCTCGATGCACGCGCGCTCGAGCGTGAGGAGCGGGAGCGTTGCGCGGCCTAGGCACACGTGCCTCCAGGATCCGTGGGGCACGGATCCGCAGGGCCCTGTGGGTCTTGAAGGCGGGGAGTTCGGCGATCGCCGGGCTCGCCGCCGTCGGGCTTTTCGTCGGGTTCCTCGCGGCGTGTTCGGCCGGTGGTACGGGCGCCCGTGACGAGGGCCCCGCCCGGACCGATCCGGTCGGGTCGACCGAGTCGGCCGCCACCGCGAAGGCGTCGCCGTCGGCCCCGTCCGCGGCCAAGACCCCGGACTCGGTCGACGCCGTCCGGCTGCTCAAGGACGATCCCAAGGTCAGCGCGGACATCAAGCGCGATCTGAAGCCGTGTGTCGCCGACGAGTACCCGGTCGACGTCAGCTACGGGAATCTGACCGGCGGTGGCTCCGACGATGTTCTCGTGAACGTGATGACGTGCGGCGATGCCGTCGGCATCGGGACGTACGTGTACCAGGACGACGCGGGCTCGTACCGGAACGTGTTCCAGGCCGAGGAACCCCCGGTCTACGCGGAGATCGACCGGGGTGATCTCGTGGTCACCAAGCAGGTGTACGAGAAGGGCGACTCGGTCTCATCCCCGTCGGGCGAGGAGATCCTCACCTATCGCTGGAGCGGGAACGGCTTCGCGCAGGAGAGCCGTACGCACAACGACTACAGCCACGCCGTGGACGGGGCGTCGCCCGCCCCCGCGGACGACGGCTGAGACACCCACATACAGTCACGCGTACCTATCACGTACATACATGGACAGACACGGCCAGAGCGTCGGATGGAGAGGGCAATGAGCGCCATGGGTGAGCGCAAGGGTGAGCAGACCCACGTGCTGTTCGTCGAGGACGACGACGTCATCCGCGAGGCGACACAGCTCGCTCTGGAGCGGGACGGCTTCGCGGTCACCGCCATGCCCGACGGGCTCGCCGGTCTCCAGGCGTTCCGCGCGGACCAGCCGGACATCGCCCTCCTCGACGTGATGCTCCCCGGGCTCGACGGGGTCTCCTTGTGCCGTCGTATCCGCGACGAGTCGACGGTCCCCGTGATCATGCTGTCCGCGCGCGCCGACTCCATCGATGTCGTACTGGGCCTGGAGGCGGGGGCCGACGACTACGTGACGAAACCGTTCGACGGGGCCGTGCTCGTGGCCCGGATCCGTGCGGTGCTGCGCCGCTTCGGACATGCCGGGGGGCCGTCGGCGGCCGGGACCGGCGCCGCGGAGGAGTCGGCCGGGCCCGACGGCGGCGTGCTGCACTTCGGGGACCTGGAGATCGACACCGAGGGCATGGAGGTCAGGAAGGACGGCGTGCCGGTCGCCCTGACGCCGACCGAGATGCGGCTCCTCCTGGAGTTCTCCGCCGCCCCCGGCACCGTCCTCTCCCGCGACAAGCTTCTGGAGCGCGTCTGGGACTACGGCTGGGGCGGGGACACCCGTGTCGTCGACGTCCACGTCCAGCGGCTGCGGACGAAGATCGGGCAGGACCGCATCGAGACGGTCCGCGGCTTCGGCTACAAGCTCAAGGCCTGAGCGGGCCATATCCGATGCCTATGCCGATGCCTATGCCGATGCCTCTGCCTCTGCCTCTGCCTCTGCCGACGCCGATGCGTGTATCTGGACCGACGCCGATGTTGTCTACGTGCCTGATGTGGGTGGGGATATGACCGGGCCCCGGTCGTCGCGTGCCCGGGTGTCCCTGCGCACCCTCCTCCCCCGTCGGCTGCGGCGCAGCCTGCGGTCCGGGGTGCGGTGGAAGATCAGTGTGGCCATCGCCTCGGTGGGGGCGCTGGTCGCCGTCGCGCTGAGTCTCGTCGTGCACAACGCGGCGCGGGTCTCGATGCTGGACAACGCCCGCGACGTCCAGGACGAGCGGATCCAGTTCGTGCAGCGGCAGTACGCGGCGCGCGGCGGCAACCTGCCGGTCGGGTTCAAGGTCAACGACCCTGACATGCCGCGTGACCTGCGGC
Source organism: Streptomyces sp. R818 (assembly GCF_056172735.1). Taxonomy (NCBI): domain Bacteria; kingdom Bacillati; phylum Actinomycetota; class Actinomycetes; order Kitasatosporales; family Streptomycetaceae; genus Streptomyces; species Streptomyces sp. R818. The sequence goes on along the minus strand of NZ_JAOCNE010000012.1, from coordinate 658,517 downwards.
AGAAGGCGCTGTCCGGGCGCCGCGCCACCTACATCTCCGAGCCGTCCAACGGCGTGCCCGACATCTGGGCCGCGGTTCCGCTCGGCAACGGCGACCTGCTGTCGGTGCACACCCGTTTCACCGATCGCAGCGCGACCGTCATGAAGGACCTGGACCAGGCCCTGCTCATCGGCTCCATCTCGGTGGTCCTCGGCGGCAGCGCGCTCGGCGTGCTCATCGGCGGGCAGCTCTCGCGCCGTCTGCGCAAGGCGGCGGGCGCGGCCCGCGAGGTCGCGCAGGGCAGCACCGACGTCCGCGTACGGGAGGCGATCGGCGGTGTCGTACGGGACGAGACCGATGATCTCGCCCGTGCGGTCGACGCGATGGCGGACGCCCTTCAGCAGCGTCTGGAGGCCGAGCGGCGGGTCACGGCGGACATCGCGCATGAGCTGCGTACGCCGGTCACCGGTCTGTTGACGGCGGCGGAGCTGCTGCCCGAGGGGCGGCCGAGCGAGCTGGTGAAGGACCGGGCGCAGGCGATGCGCACCCTCGTCGAGGACGTGCTCGAAGTGGCACGCCTCGACAGTGCCGCCGAGCGGGCCGAGCTGCAGGACATCATGCTGGGCGAGTTCGTGGAGCGCCGGATCGCGGCCCGCGCGGCCGACGGCGTCTCCGTGCAGGTCGTCCATGAGTCCGAGGTGACGACCGATCCGCGCCGCCTGGAGCGCATCCTCATCAACCTGCTGGCGAACGCCTCGAAGCACGCCCGTCCGCCCATAGAGGTCAGCGTCGAGGGCCGCGTCATCCGGGTCCGCGATCATGGGCCGGGCTTCCCCGAGGAGCTTCTGGAGGAGGGACCGAGCCGGTTCCGCACCGGCGCCGCCGACCGCGCGGGGCACGGGCACGGGCTCGGCCTGACGATCGCGGCAGGTCAGGCCCAGGTCCTCGGCGCCCGGCTCACCTTCCGCAACGTACGTCCGCCGGGGCCGGGCCCGACACCCCCGCCGAGGGCGCGGTCGCCGTCCTCTGGCTCCCCGAGCACGCACCGACCAACACCGGCAGCTTCCCGATGCTGCGCCTGCCCGACAGCAAGTAGGCGGCCGGTGGACGGTCCCGGGGGCTCCGCCCGCGTCACGGATCGCAACGGCCGACGGCCCCGACGCTTCGCAGCGCCGGGGCCGTTCACAGCCGAGGGTGGATGAGGGAGCGGTCCGCTCAGACGGACTCTGCGACCGTCTTCCCGCCCCGCGCGGCGTCCCCAGCCGCACCATCCTCGGCCGGCTTCTGCGGCCCGGCCCCCCGCAGCGCGACCTCCTTGACGAACCACGCCGCGATCAGCGCGCCGATCGCCACGATCGAGCCCAGCAGGAACGCGGAGTGCGTGCCGGAGGAGACCGCGTCCTGGTAGGCCTCGCGGGCCTGCGCCGGAAGCTTCGCCAGGCTCGCCGCGTCGAGCTGCGCCGACTGCTCGGTGATCTTGCCGCCGAGCGCGCCCGCCTTCTGCGCCATGACGTCCTGCACCTTGTTGTTGAACAGCGCGCCCATGATGGCGACACCGAACGACGAGCCCAGGGTGCGGAAGAGCGTCGTCGACGAGGACGCGACGCCCATGTCCTTCATCTCGACGCTGTTCTGCGCGACCAGCATCGTGATCTGCATCAGGCAGCCCATACCGGCGCCGAGCACGGCCATGTAGAGGCCGGAGGTGAAGCGGGAGGTGCCGGTGTCCATCTGGGCGAGGAGGAAGAGCCCGGCCACCATCAGCACGCTGCCGGCGATCGGGAAGACCTTGTACTTGCCGGTGTTCGTGGTGACCCGCCCCGCGACCAGCGAGACGACCATCATCGAGAGCAGCATGGGCAGGAGCAGGAGCCCGGAGTTGGTCGCGGACGCGCCCTGCACGGCCTGCTGGTACAGCGGCAGGAAGAGCACCGCGCCGAACATCACGAATCCGGTGATGAAGCCGATCAGGGACATCAGCGTGAAGTTCAGGCTGCGGAAGATGTGCAGCGGCACGATCGGTTCGGCGGCCCTGGTCTGGGAGAAGACGAAGCCGACGAGCGCGGCGACGCCGATACCGGCCAGCTCCATGATCACGGCGGAGGTCCAGGCGTACTCGGTGCCGCCCCAGGTCGTGACGAGCACGATCGCGGTGATGCCGACGGTGAGCAGCGCCGCGCCGAGATAGTCGATCTTCCCGGAGGAACGCTTCTTCGGCAGATGCAGCACCGCGGTGATCATCACGAGCGCGACGGCGCCGATCGGCAGGTTGATGTAGAAGGCCCAGCGCCAGCCGAGGTGGTCGGTGATGGTGCCGCCGACGAGCGGTCCGCCGATCATGGCGAGGGCCATGACGCCGGCCATCATGCCCTGGTACTTGCCGCGCTCCCGGGGCGGGATGAGGTCACCGATGATCGCCATGACGCCGACCATCAGACCGCCGGCGCCGAGGCCCTGGACGGCCCGGAAGCCGATGAGCTGGCCCATGTCCTGCGCCATGCCGCTGAGCGCGGAGCCGATCAGGAAGATGACGATGGAGGTCAGGAAGGCGCCCTTCCTGCCGTACATGTCGCCGATCTTGCCCCAGATGGGGGTGGAGGCGGCGGTGGCGAGCGTATAGGCGGTGACGACCCACGAGAGGTGGTCGAGTCCGCCCAGCTCACCGACGATCGTCGGCATCGCGGTGCCGACGATCATGTTGTCGAGCATGGCGAGCAGCATGGCGATCATCAGCGCCATCAGCACGACGCGCACGCTGCGCGGCTGTTTCCCCTGCTCTTTTTCCTGTATCGCTGCTGTCGCCATGATCCCCAGCTCCCCCAGAAGACGAGTCCCGCCGGGGCTTACTTGCCGCCCGGCTAGTTACTTACAATGGGGAAGGTAGAGCGCCAACTAGCCGGGCGTCAAGTAAGTTTCTCCCAAGAGAACTTCAAGGAGCACGAGGGGCACGCGATGGTCACGGGCAGCAGCAACAAGCCGCAGCAGCGGCGCGGGGACACCCGCCAGCGCATCCAGGACGTGGCCCTCGAACTCATCGCCGAACAGGGCTACGAGAAGACCTCGCTGAGGGAGATCTCCGAGCGCCTGGGCGTCACCAAGGCCGCGCTGTACTACCACTTCAAGACCAAGGAAGACATCGTCGTCAGCCTCTTCGACGACCTGATCACCCCGATCGACGAGCTGATCGTCTGGGCGGACGGGCAGCCGCCGACCCTGGACACCAAGCGCGAGATCCTCACCCGCTACGGCATCGCGCTCACCAACGCGTCCCGGCTCTTCCGCTTCATGCAGGAGAACCAGGCGACGATGCGCGAGCTGAGCATCGGCGAGAACGTCAAGGAGCGGATGACGACCCTCCTCGACCACCTGCTGCCCGAGAACGCCACCATGACCAACCGGGTGCGCTGCTTCAGCGCCCTGTTCTCGATGCACGCGGGGATGTTCGTCCTCAAGGACGTCGAAGGCGACCCCGAGGAGAAGCGCGAGGCCATCCTCGAGGCCGCCACGGACCTGATCGTTCAGGCCCACAAGGGCTGACGCGGCCCCCGGTGGATCAGACCTTCACGCCCTTGGAGTGCATGAAGGCGACCGGGTTCACCGCGGAGCCGTAGTTCGGCGTCGTGCGGATCTCGAAGTGCAGGTGCGGGCCGCTGGAGTTGCCGGTGTTGCCGGACTTGGCGATGTGCTGGCCCGTGGTCACGGTCTGGCCGACGTGGACGTCGACCCGGGACAGGTGCGCGTACTGCGAGTACGTGCCGTTGCCGTGCTTGATGACGACGGCGTTGCCGTAGGCGGGGCCGTCACCGGCGCCGTTGCCGCCGGTCTTGACGACGGTGCCGCCGTGCACGGCCATCACGTCGGTGCCGATCGGCACGGCGAAGTCCTGGCCGGAGTGCTTGCCGGTGGACCACATGGAGCCGCCCTGGGCGTAGCCGGCGGAGAGCTTGTAGTGCGTGACCGGGTCGATCCAGGAGGCGGCCTTCTTCGCGGCGGCCTCCTTGGCCTTCGCGGCGGCCTGCTTGGCGGAGGCGGCGGCCTTGGCCTGGGCGTCGGCCTGCGCCTGCACGGACGCGGCGGAGACGGCGGGCAGCGGGCCCTGGCGGAGTCGGCGGCGAGCGCGATCCCGGTGCCCAGCGCGGCGGACAGACCGAAACCGGCGGCCACGACGGTGGCGCGCTTGCGGAAGACCGACGTGCTGGAACGGTGGGACATGGTGCGCTTCGACATGCGGGAGACCTCTTCGAGCTTGGGGACGTTCGGGTCCGGTCGCCCTCCTGGAACCTGAAGCGGTCTCCGGTGGGCGTGAAGGGACCCGGCTCACGTCCTCGTGTCGCCGGGTCGGCCATCCCTTGGTAACCCCCGCCCTGCCCTCGGTTCAATGTCCCGAATTACTACGACAGGTCGTACACGGGCGGGGTGATGGCGGTCTCTTGACACCCCCTGCGAACCGGTGGCCAAGTGCCTGATTTATCCGCTGATCGATGGTTTAGCCCCACATGGCGCACCTGGTCCCGGGGCTCTCCCGCTCGACCCGCCTCTTTGTTCTCAAAACAGACAAAACAACGGCAGCCATCGGTCGCGTAACAGCCGCCCCGCAGGAACAACGTCCCACTATTTCAGGTAGTACCGGACAAAACGCCTGTGCGGCTTGTCACCGGCGCTCAAGATCCAACCCGCGCCGAGTGTGATCGGGGCTACGCTCCCGAGCCATGGATCCCGCTGTCCTCGGCACCCGGCTGGCCTCGAGCCTGATCGTCCCCGCGCTCCGCAGACTGCTCGTCCAGGAGGGCCCCGGCGCAGGTCTCACCGACCGCCCCGTCCGCATCTCCGGCCTCGTCTCCTTCAAGGGCGAGAAGCGCACACTCACCGAACAGGACGTCGAACGCCTGGCCAGGAAGCTCGTCACCGCCGCGCTCGAAGGCCCCGGCGAGCCCCCGTTCCCGTACGACGAGGGCGAAGCGGTCGTCCTCGCGCTCGCCCGCACCCTGCGCTCCCTCGGCGACCTGTCCATGGACGACGTCCAGGCCGTCCGTCTCGGCCACCGCGAGCTGGCCCGCGCCCTGCGCGCGGCCGCCCCCGCCCCCGGCCTCTCCACGGACGCCGCCTACTTCCTCGACTCCCTCACCGAGTGGGCGTGCCTGCACATCCTGCACTTCTTCACCCAGCGGTCGACCTTCGTCGCCCGCACCCTGGTCGAACAGAGCCGCGGGCAGGCCGAGACCATCGCCAAGCTGGACGCCCTGCTCGCGCGAGCCCCGGGCAGCGCCGCCGACCGCGCCTTCGAACAGCGCTACCGGAGCTATCTGGCCCTGCGCCACAACCGCCTGACGATCTTCGGCCTCGACCCCCGCGACACCTCCGACACCTGGCCGCTCGACCTCGCCTACCTCGGCCTCGAAGCGACCACGACCGACGAGGGCCCGCCGGGACCCGGCTCCCCCGAACCCGCTCCGGTCACCGTGCGCCTCGCGGTCGCCGACGCCGTCGCCGCCCACGACCGCGTCCTGCTGCGCGGCGGCGCGGGCTCCGGCAAGACCACCCTGATCCAGTGGCTGGCCACCACCACCGAGGACCGCGTCCCCTACGTCCTGCCGCTGCGCACCCTGGCCCGCGCGCCCCGGCTGCCCTCCCCCGCCGACTTCCTCGCCGGTACGGACTGCCCGCACACCCCGCCCGAGGGCTGGGCCGAGCGCGTCCTGACCGACGGCCGGGCCCTCGTCATGGTCGACGGGCTCGACGAGGTCCCCGCCGCCGACCGGCTCCGCGTACGGGACTGGCTCCTCGCCCTCGTCCGCGGCTACCCGGGCAACCGCTGGCTGCTCACCGCACGCCCCACCGCCGTCCGCCCGGAATGGCTGGCCGACGACGGCTTCGCCGAACTGACCCTCGCCCCGATGGACGGCGCCCGCGTCACCGCCTTCGTCCGCCGCTGGCACACCGCCGCCCGCGCCCCCGAGCACGAGGAGCCCCTCCTCGACGCCCTGCGCACCAAGCCCGACCTCGCCCGCCTCGCGGCGAACCCGCTGATGTGCGGCCTCATCTGCGCCCTCCACCGGGCCCGCCGCGGCTACCTCCCGCCCCGCCGCAAGGCCCTCTACGACGCCGCGCTCCAGATGATCCTCACCGAGCGCGACCGCCAGCGCGGCATGGGCAACCTCGACGGCATCGACCTGGAGACCGAGGACCAGGTCGAACTCCTCCAGCGCCTCGCCTACGCCCTCGTCCTCGCGGGCCGCAGCGAGATGGACGAGGACACCGCGCTGTCCCTCCTCGAACGCGCGCTCCCCTCCGTCCCCGCCGCCGCCTCCCAGGGCGACGCGACCGCGATCCTGCGCCACCTCCTCCTCCGCAGCGGCGTCCTGCGCTCCCCGGCCACCGGTGTCGTCGACTTCACGCACCGCACCTTCCTCGACCACCTCGCCGCCCGGTACGCGGTCGAGGAGGGCCACTTCGACGTCCTCCTCGGCCGCGCCGACGACACCCAGTGGGAGGACGTCCTGCGCATGGCCGTCGCCCACGCCCGCACCCGCGAACGCGGCCATCTGCTGCGCGGCCTCCTTGCCGCGGGCACCCCGCGCATGACCCTGCTCGCGCTGGCCTGCCTCCAGGACGCGACGTCGGTCGACCAGGAGGTCGCGGAGGAGGTACGGGGGCGGGCCGCGGCCCTGATCCCGCCGCGGAGCGTGACAGAGGCGCATCAGCTGGCCCAGGCGGGCCGCCTCGTCCTCGAACTCCTGCCCGGGCCGCAGGGCCTGTCGGACGACGAGGCGCACGCGGTGACCGTGACCGCCTCCCTGCTGGGCGAGGAGGGCTCGCTCCCGGTCCTGAAGAAGTACCGCACGCACCCATCGCTGGAGGTACGCCGCCAACTGGTCGGCACCTGGCACCGCTTCCCCGCCCAGGAGTACGCGGACGACGTCCTGGCCCACCTGGACCGCGACAAGCTGGACCTGACGGTGCGCAGCCGCGAGCAGTGGGAGGCGGCGCGGACGATGGCGCCGTGGCGGCGCCTCGATCTGACGGGCGCGTACGCGTGGGAGGAGATTTTCGCGGCGACGGATCCGGAGCGGCTGGAAGCCCTCGCGCTCGCCGACAACGCCGCCGTGGACGATCTGGGCCCGCTACGGGATCTGCCCGCGCTGCGGACCCTGACCCTGCGCCGCAGCCCGCACACGCTGGACCTCACGCCGCTCGCCGGCACCGGACTGGAGCACCTGGGCCTCATCGAGGTGCCGGGCACGCGCGGCCTGTCCACGCTGAAGCGGCTGTCGTCCCTGTTCATCGGCTACGCCCTGCCCGGGGAGGCGCTCATGGACGAGCTGCCGTTCTCGGACCGGCTGCGCTCCCTCTATCTGGCGCGGGGCGCGGCGGCCCACACCGGCCTGCGCGCCCTGCCCATCCTGTCCGGCCTCACCTTTCTCAGCGTGAGCGCCAACCCTCTGCGGGCCGCCGACTGGGAAGAGCTGGCCGACCATACGGGGCTCAGGGGGCTCTACCTGGAAGGCGAAACCCTTCCCCCGCCGCCGCTGCCGGAGCTCCCGCACATCACCCGCCTCGCCCTGCACCTGCCCGAAGGGCCCGCCCAGTTCGCCCCGTACGCGTCGTGCTTCCCGTCGGTCCAGGCTGTGGAGATCTTCCCGGGCCAGGCGGCGTCCCCGGACCCGACCTCGTACGCCGCGCTCTTCCCGACCGCCGAGATCACGGTCCGACCCCGCTGAAAAAAGGGTGGGCCCGAACCGTCCGGAAGGAACGGTTCGGGCCCACCCTCACAGGCTCACCCCGGAGGGGCTACGCCTCCTTGGACAGGTTGGGACCGGCGGAGCCACCGGCCGCCGCGTCCTCGATCGGGGGAACGTCCGGCAGCGCCGACTTCTCCTCGCCGCGGAAGGTGAAGGTCTTGTTCTCGCCCTCGCCCTCCGTGTCGACGACCACGATGTGGCCCGGACGCAGCTCGCCGAAGAGGATCTTCTCCGAGAGGGTGTCCTCGACCTCGCGCTGGATCGTGCGACGCAGCGGACGCGCGCCGAGCACCGGGTCGTAGCCCTTCTTGGAGAGGAGCTCCTTCGCGGACTGCGAGAGCTCGATGCCCATGTCGCGGTCCTTGAGGCGCTCGTCCACCTTGCCGACCATCAGGTCGACGATCTTGAGGATGTCGTCCTGCGAGAGCTGCGGGAAGACGACGACGTCGTCGACACGGTTGAGGAACTCGGGGCGGAAGTGCTGCTTGAGCTCGTCCGACACCTTGTTCTTCATGCGCTCGTAGTTGGACTTCGTGTCGCCCTGGGCGGCGAAGCCCAGGTTGAACCCCTTGGAGATGTCACGCGTACCAAGGTTGGTCGTCATGATGATGACCGTGTTCTTGAAGTCCACGACGCGGCCCTGGGAGTCGGTCAGTCGACCGTCCTCCAGGATCTGGAGCAGCGAGTTGAAGATGTCCGGGTGGGCCTTCTCCACCTCGTCGAAGAGGACGACGGAGAACGGCTTGCGGCGGACCTTCTCGGTGAGCTGGCCGCCCTCTTCGTAGCCCACGTAGCCGGGGGGCGAACCGAAGAGACGCGAGACCGTGTGCTTCTCGCTGAACTCCGACATGTCGAGGGAGATCAGCGCGTCCTCGTCACCGAAGAGGAACTCGGCCAGAGCCTTGGAGAGTTCCGTCTTACCGACACCGGACGGGCCCGCGAAGATGAACGAACCACCCGGACGCTTCGGGTCCTTCAGACCGGCGCGCGTACGACGGATCGCCTTCGAGAGCGCCTTGACGGCGTCCTTCTGGCCGATGACCCGCTTGTGGAGCTCGTCCTCCATGCGGAGGAGTCGCGAGGACTCTTCCTCGGTCAGCTTGAAGACGGGAATGCCGGTGGCGGTCGCGAGGACCTCGGCGATCAGCTCGCCGTCGACCTCCGCGACGACGTCCATGTCGCCAGCCTTCCACTCCTTCTCGCGCTTGGCCTTCGCCGCGAGCAGCTGCTTCTCCTTGTCGCGGAGAGACGCCGCCTTCTCGAAGTCCTGGGAGTCGATCGCCGACTCCTTGTCGCGACGGACGCCCGCGATCTTCTCGTCGAACTCGCGGAGGTCCGGCGGCGCGGTCATCCGGCGGATGCGCATCCGGGAACCGGCCTCGTCGATCAGGTCGATCGCCTTGTCCGGCAGGAAGCGGTCCGAGATGTAGCGGTCGGCGAGCGTGGCCGCCTGCACGAGGGCCTCGTCCGTGATCGAGACACGGTGGTGGGCCTCGTAGCGGTCGCGCAGACCCTTGAGGATCTCGATGGTGTGCGGCAGCGACGGCTCCGCGACCTGGATGGGCTGGAAGCGGCGCTCAAGGGCCGCGTCCTTCTCCAGGTGCTTGCGGTACTCGTCGAGCGTGGTCGCACCGATGGTCTGGAGTTCACCGCGGGCCAGCATCGGCTTCAGGATCGAAGCGGCGTCGATGGCGCCCTCGGCGGCACCCGCGCCGACGAGCGTGTGCAGCTCGTCGATGAACAGGATGATGTCGCCGCGGGTGCGGATCTCCTTGAGGACCTTCTTCAGGCGCTCCTCGAAGTCACCGCGGTAGCGGGAACCGGCGACGAGCGCGCCGAGGTCGAGGGTGTAGAGGTGCTTGTCCTTGAGGGTCTCGGGCACCTCGCCCTTGACGATGGCCTGGGCGAGGCCCTCGACGACGGCGGTCTTGCCGACGCCGGGCTCACCGATCAGGACCGGGTTGTTCTTGGTACGGCGCGACAGGACCTGCATGACGCGCTCGATCTCCTTCTCGCGCCCGATGACCGGGTCGAGCTTGGACTCACGAGCGGCCTGCGTCAGGTTGCGGCCGAACTGGTCGAGCACCAGGGACGTGGAGGGCGTGCCCTCGGCAGGACCGCCGGCGGTGGCGGTCTCCTTGCCCTGGTAACCGGAGAGCAGCTGGATGACCTGCTGCCGCACCCGGTTGAGGTCTGCGCCCAGCTTGACGAGGACCTGGGCGGCGACGCCCTCGCCCTCGCGGATCAGGCCGAGCAGGATGTGCTCCGTGCCGATGTAGTTGTGGCCCAGCTGAAGGGCCTCGCGGAGCGAGAGCTCCAGGACCTTCTTGGCACGGGGGGTGAAGGGAATGTGGCCGGACGGGGCCTGCTGGCCCTGGCCGATGATCTCCTCCACCTGCTGGCGGACCGCCTCGAGCGAAATCCCGAGGCTCTCCAGGGCCTTAGCGGCGACACCCTCGCCCTCGTGGATCAAGCCCAGGAGGATGTGCTCGGTGCCGATGTAGTTGTGGTTGAGCATCCGGGCTTCTTCCTGAGCCAGGACGACAACCCGCCGCGCGCGGTCGGTGAACCTCTCGAACATCGTTAATCGCTCCTCAGAGCGGTCAGGCAGTAAGGGGGCTGTCCCCTCCCTGTCCTTCCGCAGCTTAGTCCCGTAAGCGGGGACCGCTCATTCCATCTGCCGACACCCGGACCCTTCCTTGGACAGTCTCCCGTCCCCGAACGCCGACACCTGCTCCAACCCGATGGTGCGAGACGATGTTCCCGCAGGCCAGGCAGATACGACCACCATCGCTACGCCGATGGCGAACGCGGGCGGCCCGGCCCTTCCGTGTCGCCCCTCCCACTAGGGATGTCTTACCCGCAAGGACTGACACTCCATGCGGCGCACGCCGGTTCCCTCCGCTATGGGCGAACACCATTGCGCCGCTCAACGCTCCCGTACGCCCCTATTTCGGACACGCACCGCGTTTGCGGCGGCACAGCGCGTAACCCCGGAACGTTTTTGCGGGTTGCTCCTGGCATGGTCGTTCCTTCGCCCGCACCGACACCGCCCTCCCGTGGTTCCGACGCCGCGCTGCCGAAGCCGCGGCGCCCGCTCGACGCGGGGGTATCAGCCGATGTGGCCGGATCCGAGCGCGTCCGCCAGTGGTACGAGGACGAGCTCGGCTGGGCCACGACGAGCGGCCCGGAGGGTGCCCTGCTGCGTACGGGGCTCCGGTTCGACGTCCTGGAGGTGCCGGCCGACGCCGGGTTCGCGATGCTGCGCAGGCTGGATCCCCGCTCGCCGGTGGCCGTGCGGGGGGAATCGATGCGGCTGCTGCTCGCGGCGGGCAGCGCCGACGAAGTGCCGGGGCTGCTCGACTGGCTGGAATGGGGGGCGCTGCCCCTGGACCTCGTCACGGTCGGGGCGGGCGGGTTCATCGACGCGCCGACCCCGCCGGGGTGGACCGGCGCGCAGGAGGCCGCCGTGTGGGTGCGGCCCCCCGAGCCCGGACGCGAGGTGGAACCGGTCCTGCCGGCCCTGACGACCCTGACGGCCGTGTCGACCTGCCCGGTCGTGGGGGGCGGTGGGGGCGCCCCCGATCTCGTACGTCTCGTGGACACGGCGGCGACGTGCTGCCACCGGGCCCGGCTGCGCCGCGCATCGGCATCGCCGAGCGCTCAGCCGTTGGCCTTCTCGTAGGCCTCACGGATCGCGGCGGGAACACGGCCGCGGTCGTTCACGTCGTGGCCGTTCTCCTTCGCCCACGCGCGGATCTGAGCGGTGTCCTGGTTGCCACCGGACGCGGCGCGCGCCTTGCCCCGGCCGCTCGCGGCACGGCCACCGGTGCGCCGGCCGCTCTTCACGTACGCGTCGAGAAGACCGCGCAGCTTGTCCGCATTGGCGGTGGTGAGGTCGATCTCGTAGGTCTTGCCGTCGAGCGCGAACGTCACAGTCTCGTCCGCCTCGCCACCGTCGAGGTCATCGACAAGAAGGACCTGAACCTTCTGTGCCACCGGATTTCCTTTCATCGATATCCGAAGGGCCGACCACGCGACCACGGCCGCCGATTCGCCGTCCCCTTGTTATATGCACTACTGCAGTACGCGGAAAGCAAACCGCTTTTCCGGGAAAAACACAAACCCCTGGCTGAGATCGGGAGAGATCCCCGGAGTTGTACGCTGCCCGGCCGGGCAGTAAACATGCGCGTTTCGGACATAGGGCACCCGGGCACGCCCGTTGCCGGAATACCGGACGGGACGATCACAGATGCAGAAGCATCCGGCTGTTGCCCAAGGTGTTCGGTTTCACTCGTTCGAGACCGAGGAACTCCGCGACGCCCTCGTCATAGGAACGCAGTAGCTCGCTGTAGACATCGGTGTCGACCGTATCGACGGGTGTCTCGCCGATCTCCACGAAGCCGTGCTTGGCGAAGAACTCGACTTCGAAGGTCAGACAGAAAACCCGGCGAACGCCGAGCCAGCGCGCGGTCTGCAGCAGCTTGTCGAGGACCTGGTGGCCCACGCCGCCGCCTTTGACCTTGGGGTTCACCGCCAGCGTGCGGACCTCCGCCAGGTCTTCCCACATGACGTGCAGGGCGCCGCAGCCGACGACCTCCGCGTTGTCGTCCCGTTCCGCCACCCAGAACTCCTGGATGTCCTCGTAAAGCGTCACGGTGGCTTTGTCGAGCAGGATCCCCTGTCGGCTGTACGCGTCGAGCAGTGTGCGCACCGCCGGCACATCGGCGGTCCTGGCCCGGCGGACGCTGACCGCTTTAGCGGATGAATCGGAGCGGGGGAAGACTTCGGGGGGCTCTGCTGGCATGAGCGGACGCTATCGCCCGGGGTCCCGGTCCGCTTCCCCGGGTCCGGGCGGCACTTCGGCGGGTACTTCGGACGGGACTTCGCGGTCCACTTCGGCCCGGACTTCGGGCGCTTCTTCGGCCGGGACTTCGGTGGACACTTCGCCCGGCACTTCGGCAGGCACTTCGGCAGGCACTTCGGGCTGAACGATGCGCATGGCGTCGCGGAGCGCTTCGCGCTGCTGGGACGACATCATGCCGAAGAAGGCGACGAGCGCGGCGGCGGGGTTGTCGCTGCGTCCCCATGCCTCGTTCATCAGCGCGGCCGAGTAGGCGGCGCGGGTGGAGACGGCCTCATATCGATAGGCCCGGCCTTCCGCCTCGCGGCGGACCCAGCCCTTCTGATGGAGATTGTCCAATACGGTCATGACCGTCGTGTACGCGATGGAGCGTTCCTGCTGGAGATCCTCCAGGACTTCCCTCACCGTCACGGGGCGGTTCCACTTCCACACCCGTGTCATCACAGCGTCTTCGAGTTCTCCCAAGGGGCGGGGCACGAACAGCACAATAGTGGGAGAAGACGGTAATTCAACGCGAAACGTGGCTAACTGCTGCGATCAACAGCAAAAGGGGCGCCCGGTGGGCGCCCCTGAACCTGCCACGGCCAGTGTGACAGCGGTGCTGTCAGGCCCCGGCCTCGTGCGCGCCGCCGCTCTGGCGGGCGGCCTCGGCGCGGGCGAGGGCGGCGTCGACAGCCGCGTCTTCCTTGGCCTTCTTGTCGCCACCCTGCGACTTCACGATCGTCACGATGAGGCCGATGAAGAACACGGCCATCACGACGGGGGGCACGAGCGCGGAGACGTAGTCCATGGCTCCAGAGTAGCTAGCCCGCGGCCAGTCGCTGCGACGGGGCCGCGGGACGCGCGGGCCGCCGTTTCGGCGGAAAGACCTCGGCGGGGGTCGGCATCGGCTTCGGCGGGGCCGGCCGGGGCTTCGCGGGCTCCTTGTCGCCCGCCGTGAGGCCGCCGGGCAGCGCGAGCAGATGCGACCGGGAGGCCGGGACGCGCGGGCGCTGCCGGGCCGCCAGGCGCTCGCGCACGCCCTCCTCGGCGAGGGCGCGGCAGTGGCCGAGCAGCGCGGCGGCTGCCGGGTTGCCCCGCAGGGCGCGCAGTCCCGCGAGGTCGTCGGCGCCGGGCCGGTACCCCGCGGCCAGGGCGTCCGCGAGGAGGCTCAGATAGCCGCTGGCGGAGCCGGGCAGGGCGGCCCGGTAGCGGTCGAGGTCGGCGAGGAGGAAGGCCCGCATACGGGCGCTCTCCTGCGCGGCCGCGTCGACCGACTCCGCGAGTCGGAGGCAGTCCCGTACGTCGGTGTCCGATGCCGGGCTGGGATGGAGGGCGAGGGCGAGGGCGCGTCGGAGCACACGCAGCTCTTCTGCACCGAACGCCAGGCCGCCGCGGTTTCCGTAAGGCGTGGGCATGAAAAGACGATACGTTCCATAACCGACAAAATCGGCTTAACCGGCAATTCACGGCGTGGCTGTTCCCGCCCCGGCTATGAGCACCGCCCCCGTCCGTAACCGACTGGAACCGTTCAGAGCCGTCTAGAGCCGTCTAGAGCCGGGAGACATTGCGCTCGTACACCAGTCGCAGTCCGATCAGCGTCAGCCACGGTTCGTGCTCGTCGATGACCGAGGCCTCGCCGAGGATGATGGGCGCGAGCCCGCCGGTGGCGATGACCGTGACGTCGTCCGGGTCGGCCGCCAGCTCCTTCGCCATGCGGTGCACGACGCCGTCGACCTGGCCCGCGAAGCCGTAGACGATGCCCGACTGCATGGCCTCGACGGTGTTCTTGCCGATGACGCTGCGCGGCCGGGCCAGCTCGATCTTGCGGAGCTGCGCGCCGCGGACGCCGAGCGCCTCCACGGAGATCTCGATGCCGGGGGCGATGACGCCGCCGGTGTACTCCCCGCGCGCGGAGACCGCGTCGAACGTCGTCGCCGTGCCGAAGTCGACGACGATCGCCGGGCCGCCGTACAGCTCGACGGCGGCGACCGCGTTGATGATGCGGTCGGCGCCGACCTCCTTGGGGTTGTCCATGAGGATCGGGACGCCGGTCTTGATGCCGGGCTCGACCAGGACGGCGGGCACGTCGCCGTAGTAGCGGCGAGTGACCTCGCGCAGCTCGTGCAGGACCGAGGGGACGGTCGAGCAGATGGCGATGCCGTCGATGCCGTCGCCGAGTTCGTCGCCGAGCAGCGGGTGCATGCCCATGAGGCCCTGGAGCAGGACGGCGAGTTCGTCGGCGGTGCGGCGCGCGTCCGTGGAGATGCGCCAGTGCTCGATGATCTCCTCGCCGTCGAACAGGCCGAGGACGGTGTGGGTGTTGCCCACGTCGATGGTGAGCAGCATCAGACGTCGGCCTCTCGGTCGGCCTCTCGGAGGTCGAGGCCGATGTCCAGGATCGGCGAGGAGTGGGTCAGGGCGCCGACTGCGAGGAAGTCCACGCCCGTCTTGGCGTACGTCGCCGCGTTCTCCAGGGTCAGCCGGCCGGAGGACTCCAGGAGCGCGCGGCCGTCGGTGAGCGCCACGGCCTCCTCGGTCTCGCTGGGCGTGAAGTTGTCCAGGAGGATCAGGTCGGCGCCCGCGTCCAGGACCTCGCGGAGCTGGTGCAGGGTGTCGACCTCGACCTCGACGGGCAGGCCGGGGAAGCGGTCGCGGACCGCCTGGAACGCCTGGGCGATGCCGCCCGCGGCGACCACGTGGTTGTCCTTGACGAGCGCCGCGTCGGAGAGCGACATGCGGTGGTTGACGCCGCCGCCCGCGCGGACCGCGTACTTCTCCAGGGAGCGCAGGCCGGGCGTGGTCTTGCGGGTGTCGCGGACCTTGGCCTTGGTGCCCTCCAGGGCGTCCGCCCACGCGCGCGTGGCCGTGGCGATGCCGGAGAGGCGGCACAGCAGGTTGAGCGCGCTGCGCTCGGCGGTGAGCAGGTCGCGGGTGCGGGTGGTGACGGACAGGAGCTTCTGGCCGGCGCTGACGCGGTCGCCGTCCTCGGCGTGCCGCTCGACCTCGAACTCGTCGGTGGCGACCACGGAGATGATCGCCTCGGCGACGCGCAGTCCGGCCACGACGCCCGCCTCGCGGGCGGTGAAGTCGGCGGTGGCGACCGCCTCCTCGGGGATGGTGGCGACGGTGGTCACGTCGACGCCGCCGTCGAGGTCCTCGGCGATCGCCATGTGGGCGATGTCCTCGACCTCGACGGGGTGCAGGCCCGCGTCGAGCAGGAGCTGGGCGAGCGACGGGTCGAGGCCGCACTCCATGGCGTCCGTGGCGTCGTCGGAGGTGGCCTGCGCGCAGCCGCAGTTGTCGCCGCAGCCGCCGCTGTCGGCGGCTGCCAGGGGGAGGTCGGGGGTGGCGCTCACGTCGGTCACTGCTCCTGAGGGGTCGTTGCCGGGAAGTCTGCGGTCGGGGTGGTGTGCGTCGCCAGGGTGCGGTCGGCCTTGAGGCCCACGACGATGTGGCGGCGCCAGTTCGTGTCGTCGCGGTCGGCGAAGTCCTCGCGCCAGTGGCAGCCGCGGGTCTCCTCGCGGCGGCGGGCGGCGGCGACCAGGACGCGGGCGACGCACAGGAGGTTGGTGGCCTCCCAGGTGTCGACGCCGGGTTCGGCCGTCTTGCCGTCCTCGGCCAGGGAGTTGACGGCCTCGGCGTGGATGCGGCCGAGGCGGGCCGCTGCCTCGGCGAGGGAGTCGGCGGAGCGCAGGACGCCCGCGCCCTCGGTCATCACGCGCTGGATGGCGAAGCGCGCCTCGGACGGCAGGAGGGGGTGGGTCGGGGTCGGCGGCTGCGGGACGGGCGCGGGCACGCGCGCGTGGAGCTGCTGTCCGGCGTGCTGCTCCTTGATGTCGTCGGCGATGCGCTCCGCGTAGACCAGGCCCTCCAGGAGGGAGTTGGAGGCGAGCCGGTTCGCGCCGTGGACGCCGGTGCAGGCCACCTCCCCGCACGCGTACAGGCCGGGCACGGTGGTGCGGCCGTGGAGGTCGGTGCGGACGCCGCCGGAGGCGTAGTGCGCGGCCGGGGCGATCGGGACCGGCTCGGTGACGGGGTCGATGCCGTGGGCGCGGCAGGCGGCCAGGATCGTCGGGAAGCGCTGCTCCCACATGGCGGCGCCGAAGTGCCGCCCGTCGAGGAACATGTGGTTCGTGCCGCGCTCCTGCATGCGGCGCGTGATGCCCTTGGCGACGATGTCGCGCGGGGCGAGTTCGGCGAGTTCGTGCTGGCCCACCATGAAGCGCACGCCGTCCGCGTCCACGAGGTGGGCGCCCTCGCCCCGTACGGCCTCGGAGACGAGCGGCTGCTGGCCCTCGGCGTCGGCGCCGAGGAAGAGCACGGTGGGGTGGAACTGGACGAACTCCAGGTCGCTGACCTCGGCGCCCGCGCGCAGGGCGAGGGCGACGCCGTCGCCGGTGGAGACGTGCGGGTTGGTCGTCGCGGAGAAGACCTGGCCCATGCCGCCGGTCGCGAGGACGACGGCGGGCGCGAGGACGGCGCCGACTCCGTCGTGCTGGCCCTCGCCCATGACGTGCAGGGTGACACCGGCCGTGCGTCCTTCGGCGTCCGTGAGGAGGTCCAGGACGAGCGCGTTCTCGACCGTGTGCATTCCACGCGCGCGTACCGCCTCGACCAGCGCCCGGGAGACCTCCGCGCCCGACGCGTCGCCGCCCGCGTGCGCGATGCGGCGGCGGTGGTGGCCGCCCTCGCGGGTCAGGTCGAGCGCGCCGTCGGGGGTCTCGTCGAAGCGGGCGCCGGTCTCGATCAGACGGCGTACGGCGTCGGGGCCCTCGGTGACGAGGGTGCGGACCGCCTCCGTGTCGCACAGGCCCACCCCCGCGACGAGGGTGTCGTCGAGGTGCTGCTCGGGGGTGTCGCCGTCGCCGAGCGCGGCGGCGATGCCGCCCTGGGCCCAGCGCGTCGAGCCGTCGTCGAGGCGCGCCTTGGTGACGACGACGGTCCTCAGGCCCGCGGCCTCGCACCGCAGGGCGGCGGTCAGGCCCGCGACGCCCGAGCCGACGACCACGACGTCGGCCTCGATGGACCAGCCGGGGGCGGGGGCGTGCAGTCGTATGCCGGTCGCTGCGGACGCGCTGGTTCCTGCAGAGGCGCTCATGGGCGGGCTCCGAATGTGAGGGGCAGATTGTCGATCAGCCGGGTCGTCCCCACGCGCGCGGCGACGGCGAGGACGGCGTCGCCCTCGAAGCCGTCCCGTACGTCGCTGAAGTCGGCCTGGTCGATGAGGGCCACGTAGTCCAGCTCGACCGGTGGCTTGAGGCGCGCGGCCTCGTCCAGGACCAGGCGGGCGGCGGCGAGGACGCCCGCCGGGCCGCCCGGGGCTGCGACGGCGTGGGCGTCGGCGGCGGCGCGGGCCTCGCCGAGCGCGCCGAGCGCCTGGGCGCGCGCGAGCGTGGAGGGGTTCTCGGCGCCACGCGCGCGGAGGGCCTCCTGCGCGGCGTGCCGGTCGCGGCCCGCGAACAGGGCGCGGGACAGGGCGAGGGCGCTGCGCCGCTCCTCCGGGGAGAGGTAGCGGTTGCGGGAGGAGAGCGCCAGGCCGTCGGCCTCGCGCACCGTGGGTACGGCGACGATCTCCACGTCGAAGTTCAGGTCGCGCACCATGCGGCGGATCAGGGCGAGCTGCTGCGCGTCCTTCTGGCCGAACAGGGCGACGTCCGCGCGCGTGAGGTGCAGCAGCTTGGCGACGACGGTGAGCATGCCGTCGAAGTGGCCGGGGCGCGAAGCACCCTCGTAGCGCTCGCCCATGGGGCCCGCCGCGATGCGGACCAGGGGCTGTCCGCCGGGGTAGACCTCGTCGGCTGAGGGCGCGAAGACGGCGTCGGCGCCCGCCTGCTCGGCGATCTTGAGGTCGGCGTCCAGGGTGCGCGGGTAGCGGTCGAGGTCCTCGCCCGCGCCGAACTGGAGCGGGTTCACGAAGACGGTGACGACGACTTCGCCGTCGGTGCCCGCGCGCTCGCGCGCGGTGCGGATCAGGGTGGCGTGGCCCTCGTGCAGGGCGCCCATCGTCATGACGACGACGCGCTGCCCGCCCCGCGTGCGCGCGCGCAGTTCCTCGCCCTTGTGCAGCAGGGCCGTGCTCATCGGGGGTCCTCCGCTCCGGTCGCGAGGACGCCGAGCAGGTCCTCGGCGAGCTCCGGCTTCAGCAGGCCGTGCGCGAGGGCGCGGTCGGCGGTGGCGCGGGCCATCGCCAGGTAGCCAGCGACGGTCTGGGGGGCGTGTTTGCGCAGTTCGGCGACGTGCGCGGCGACCGTGCCCGCGTCCCCGCGCGCGACCGGGCCCGTGAGCGCCGCGTCACCGGACCTCAGCGAGTTGTCGAGCGCGGCGCCGAGCAATGGGCCGAGCATCCGGTCGGGGGCGCCCACGCCCGCGTCGCGCAGCAGGTCCATGGCCTCCGCGACCAGGGTGACCAGGTGGTTCGCGCCGAGGGCGAGGGCCGCGTGGTAGAGCGGGCGCTTCTCCTCGGCGATCCACTCGGGCTCGCCGCCCATCTCGATGACGAGGGCCTCGGCGGCCAGGCGCAGCTCCTCGGGCGCGGTCACGCCGAACGAGCAGCCGGCCAGGCGCTGGACGTCGACGGCGGTGCCGGTGAACGTCATGGCGGGGTGCAGCGCGAGCGGCAGCGCGCCCGCGCGCGTGGCGGGGTCGAGGACCCTGGCGCCGTACCGGCCCGAGGTGTGCACGAGCAGCTGCCCGGGGCGGATCGAGCCCGTCTCGACGAACCCCTCGACCAAACCCGGCAGGGCGTCGTCGGGGACGGTGAGCAGCACGAGGTCGGCGCGGGCGAGGACCTCGGCGGGCTCGACCAGGGGCACGTCGGGCAGCAGGGCCGCGGCGCGCCGCTGGGAGGCGTCGGAGACTCCGGAGACGGCCACGGGGCGGTGCCCGGCCAGTTGCAGCGACGCGGCGAGCGCGGGGCCCACGCGGCCGGCGCCGACGACGCCCACGGTGAGGCGGGCCGGCCGGTCCCGGGGATCGGTGGGCTCGGAGGGGGCGTTCGGCGGGGGAAGTGACACGGGACGATGGCCTTCCGTTCCAGTCCGCTCGGGGTACCGGACGATTTCTCGTCATGTTAACGCTATCTGGGCGGGCGGGCCTCGGCTGTCCACAGGCTGTGGGCAAGCGCACGCGCGTGCGAGATCATCCGGGAATGACCGACAACGGTGACAGCGACCTCGGGACCGGGGAAGAGAAGCAGGCCGCGCGGCGCCTCGCGGCCTGGCGGGGTGCGGAGCGCAGGCTGGCGCGGCGGCCGAGCGAGGCGACGCTCGGCGAGCGGCTCGCGCGGCTGACCGAGGACGCGTCCTCGGTGGCCGACCTCGCGGGCGACCCCGACTTCTACGGTGACGGGGTCGTCGCCGGCCTGGAGGAGAAGGTCGCCCGGCTGCTCGGCAAGGAGGCGGCCGCGTTCTTCCCCAGCGGCACGATGGCGCAGCAGGTCGCGCTGCGCTGCTGGGCCGGGCGGACCGGGAACCCCGCCGTGGCGCTGCACCCGCTGGCCCACCCGGAGGTGCACGAGCGCGACGCCCTCTCCGCGCTGACCGGCCTGCGCACGGTGCACCCCACGCGCGAGCCGCGCCAGCCCACCGCCGAGGAGGTGGCGGACCTGGACGAGCCGTTCGGGACGCTGATGCTCGAACTGCCGCTCAGGGACGCCGGTTTCGTGCTCCCGGACTGGGCGGAGCTGGAGGAGGTGTGCGAGGCGGCACGCGCGCGTGACGCCGTCGTGCACTTCGACGGGGCCCGCCTGTGGGAGTGCACGGAGCACTTCGGCCGCCCGCTCGACGAGATCGCGGCGCTCGCGGACAGCGTCTACGTGTCGTTCTACAAGACGCTCGGCGGGCTCAGCGGCGCGGCGCTCGCGGGCCCGCGGACGTTCATCGACGAGGCCAGGGCCTGGCGGCACCGCTACGGCGGGCAGATCTACCAGCAGTTCCCGCAGGTGATCGCCGCCCTCGCGGGTCTGGAGCGGGAGCTGCCGAAGCTGCCGTCGTACGTGCGGCACGCGCGCGTGGTCGCGCGGGCGCTGCGGGACGGCTTCGCGGAGGCGGGCGTGGCCTGGGCGGGGATCCATCCGGAGGTGCCGCACACGCACGAGTTCCGGGTGTGGCTGCCCTACGACGCCGAGGCGCTCACGGAGGCCGGGGTGGCACAGGCGGAGGAGACCAAGGTGTCCTTGTTCGGGCGCTGGTGGGCGACGGACAAGGTGCCGGGGCTTTCGGTCGGCGAGGTGACGGTCGCGGAACCGGGTCTGGAGTGGAGCGCCGACGACGTCCGCGCGGCCGTCGCGGACTTCGTGCGGCGGCTGCCGGGCCGGGCTTAGCGGCGGCACCCGGGGGTGGTTCAGCACCCGGCCACGAGGGGGTGGTTCAGCACCCGGCCGCGGGGGGGGGTGGTTCAGCACCCGGCCGCGGACCGCCCGCGGACGCCCGCGAGACGGCGGGTCAGCGCCGCGCGGACGCGGCCGCGGGCCGGGCGCCCGGCCAGGACCGCCTCGAAGCGGCGGTGGTCACGCAGCGCGCGGAGGGCGGCCAGGTCGTGCGTGCCGGGGACGGGCCCCGCGGGCTCGCCGCGCCGGGCGGCTCGGTAGACGTCGAGGGCGTACTGCTGGCTGACGGTCATGGCGAACACCTCGCTCGATCAGGTCCGGATCATGGCTTTTCCTGCGACTTGGCCCGACAGGGGCCGGGCTGTCGCGGTTCGGGGCCGACGACCACGAGGCTGCGCCGGGCCGCGGGCCTTGGTCACGCCGATTGACGGGAGCCGTCAATCGGCGCCCCGGTTGTCAGTGGCGGCGGGCACCATGGGGCCATGAGCGTGAGCATCGACATCACGGGCCTGACGCCCGAGCGCATCGGCGTCGTGCCCTCGCCCCTGGCCGAGCTCGGCATGGCGCTGCACGCGCTGGCCGAGCCCGCGCACCACCCGGGGCTCCAGGGGTGGACGACGAGCGTGACGACGCGCCTCGACCCGTGCCTCGCCGACCGGATGTGCGAGGCGGACTTCCTGTGGCGGACGACGTTCTCGGACGTGTTCACGCCCTCCGCGGCGATCGCCGGACGCCGCACCCGCCCCGGGGCCACGCTCACCGAGGAGCTGGACCTCCTGGACAAGCTGTCCGACGAGCAGTTCGTGGACGCGGCCCTGGAGTTCACCTGCCAGTCGAGTTACGCGAGCCGCTCCGTCAGCCGGCTCGACGACCCGCGCACCCGCGAGCGCGCGCTCGACCTCGCCGCCGCGCGCGGAGCCCACCAGGTCCGTTTCACGCAGCGCCTCCTCGACGACCCGCCCGGCGTGCGGAGCTGGTTCCGCGAGCTGCTGCGCGACTGCGAGGAGGCGTTCTTCGCGGACGTGTGGGCGCGGGTGCAGCACCAGCTCGCGGCGGACGCCCGGCACAAGACGGAGCTGATCCGCCGCAAGGGCCTCGGGGACGCCCTGAAGGCCACCTCCTCCGCCGTCTCGCTCGACCGGACGGGGCGCACCCTCGTCGTGGACAAGATCAGCGTCGGGGTCGCCACGGTCGGGGACGGCGACCTGGTCCTGATCCCGACCAGCATGGGCTGGCCGCACCTGTGGGTCCTGCACCGCGCGGGCTGGCAGCCGGTGATCACCTACCCGGTCTCGGCACCGGGGCTCACGGCGCCGCCCTCCGTCGAGCAGCTGACCCTGCGCATGTCCGCCCTCGCCCACCCGGTGCGGATGCGCCTGTGCCGCCACCTGGCGCGCGGCTCGTACACGACGAGCGAGCTGGCCGACGCGCACGGGATGTCGGCGCCGGAGATATCCCGGCACCTGACGGTGCTCAAGAAGGCGGGGCTCATAGCGACGCGCCGTCAGGGGCGCTATGTGCAGCACATGCTGGATCTGGGCGTGGTCTCGCGCCTGGGCGGCGACTTCATCGAGGGCGTCCTGCGCTGAGGCGCCGGGGCTCAGCGCCCGCCCGCGCGGACCAGCCCCGTCTCGTACGCGAGGACGACGACCTGGACGCGGTCGCGCAGGCCCAGCTTGGTGAGGATGCGGCCGACGTGCGTCTTCACCGTGGCCTCGGAGAGCACCAGGTGCGCCGCGATCTCACCGTTCGACAGGCCCTGGGCGACGAGGATCATGACCTCGCGCTCGCGTTCGGTGAGCCGGTCCAGCTCGGCGGCCTGCGGCTCCTTGGTGGAGCTGGGCAGCATCGGCGCGAACCGGTCGAGCAGGCGGCGCGTCGTCGAGGGCGCGACGACGGCGTCGCCGCTGTGCACGGAGCGGATCGCGGTCAGCAGCTCACCCGGCGGCACGTCCTTGAGCATGAACCCGGAGGCGCCCGCCTTGAGGCCGGAGAACGCGTACTCGTCGAGGTCGAACGTGGTCAGGATGAGCACCTTCGGCGGGTTCGGGTCCGCGCAGATCCGCCGCGTGGTCTCCACACCGTCGAGCTTCGGCATGCGGACGTCCATGAGGACCACGTCCACCGCTGTCGCGCGCAGCACCTCCAGCGCCTCGACGCCGTCGCCCGCCTCGGCGACGACCTCCATGTCCGGCTGCGCGGCGAGGACCATCCGGAAGCCGGTGCGCAGCAGCACCTGGTCGTCGACGAGCATGACCTTGATCGGCATCGGGCGGGTCCTCACCTCTCGTGGCGACTTATGTGAACTCAGTTGCTGGTACGTGTCAATGAGCGGACTTCAGAGGCAGCAGTGCGCTGATACGGAAGCCACCGCCGGGGCGCGGGCCCGCGTCCAGCGTGCCGCCGACCATACCGATGCGCTCCCGCATGCCGATGAGGCCGTGGCCGCGGCCGTCGGCGCCGCCGTCCTCGTACAGCTCGTGCGGGGCGCCCTTGCCGTCGTCCTCCACGAGCAGGCCGAGGCCGTCGTCGAAGTAGACGAGGCGGACGCTCGCTCCCGCGTTCGGGCCGCCGTGCTTGCGGGTGTTGGTGAGCGCCTCCTGCACGATGCGGTACGCGGTCAGCTCGACACCGCTGGGCAGCGGGCGCGGGGTGCCCTCCACCTTGAAGTCGACGGGGAGGCCCGCGGTGCGCACCTGCTCGACGAGGTCCTCGATCTGCTCGACGTCGGGCTGCGGCACGTACTCGCCGCCCTCCTCGTGCTCGCCGGTGCGCAGCACACCGAGCAGCCTGCGCATCTCGGCGAGCGCCTGGCGGCCCGTCCCCGAGATGGTCTCCAGGGCCTTCTTCGCCTGGTCGGGCGCCTGGTCGAGGACGTAGGCGGCGCCGTCGGCCTGCACCACCATCACCGACACGTTGTGCGCGACGACGTCGTGCAACTCGCGGGCGATCCGCGCCCGTTCCGCCGCGACCGCGACCTTCGACTGGGCCTCGCGCTCCTTCTCCAGGCGGGCCGCGCGCTCCTCCAGCTGCTCCAGGTAGGCGCGGCGGGTGCGCAGCGAGTCGCCGAGGACCCAGGCGAGGGCGAAGGGCACCATCTGGAAGACGGTGACCGCGATGTGCCCGGCGCCGCTGGAGGACATGGTGGGCCAGCGCAGCTCGGCGAGCGGGGCCGCGCACAGGCCGCCGATCAGGGCGAGCCGGGACGCCCAGCGGGCACCGCTCACCGCGACCGTGTAGATGATCACCAGCATGGCGAAGTCGGACGGGTTGGTCCGCGCGTCGAACACCAGCTGGGCCAGGCCCGCGACGATCGCGAGCACGAGCATCTTCTCCGGCATGCGCCGGCGCAACGCCACGACCAGGGAGAGGACGACGGCGCAGCCGATCGACACCGCCTCGTTCCCGCGCGGCGGCGAGCCGTTCGCGGTGGTGCCGCTCGCCACCGAGATCCCGAGCAGGATCACGGCCCAGAAGCCGTCGACCCACGTCGGGTGTCTGCGGAGGAAGTCGTAGAGGCGCCGAGGGTAGGCAGGCCGGGGGTGCCGGGGTCAACCGGAGGGCCGATCCGGAGCGGGCGCGCGTACTCCGCAAGGTGGAGGCGCATGCGCCCCCTGCGCATAGCCTTCGGGCGTGAGCAACGCAACTGAGGGCGTGGGACGCGGCTGGCGCGCCGCCATGGACGAGGCGCTCTACGGCCCGCACGGCTTCTACCGCAGGCCGGAGGGGCCCGCCGGGCACTTCCGTACGTCGGTCCACGCGTCGCCCTTGTTCGCGGGCGCGGTGGCCGAGTTGTTGTGCCGGGTCGACGCGGCGCTCGGCGCACCGGACGGCCTGACGTTCGTCGACATGGCGGCCGGGCGCGGCGAACTCGTCTCCGGCGTCCTTGCGGCGCTTCCGGAGAAAGTGGCCGCACGCGTGCGTGCCTGCGCGGTGGAGAAGGCCGACCGGCCCGCGGGGCTCGACGAGCGGATCGAGTGGCACGCCGAACCGCCCGCCGGGATCACCGGCCTCCTCTTCGCGAACGAGTGGCTCGACAACGTGCCCCTGGACGTCGTCGAGACAGACGAGGACGGCGCGGCCCGGCTCGTGCGCGTACGGGAGGACGGCGAGGAGCACCTCGACACCGCGCCCCTGGACGAGGCCACGCGGCGCTGGCTGGACGCCTGGTGGCCGCTGCCGGCCGAGCCGGGGCTGCGCGCCGAGGTCGGGCAGCCCCGCGACAAGGCGTGGGCGGCGGCCGTACGCACCCTGGAGCGCGGCCTCGCGGTCGCCGTGGACTACGCCCACGCGCGCGGGGCGCGCCCCCTGTTCGGCACGCTCACCGGTTTCCGGGACGGCCGCGAAACCGCTCCCGTGCCGAACGGCTCCTGCGACCTCACGGCCCACGTCGCGCTCGACGCGTGCGCCGTGACGCCGGGGGCCCGCGTCGTGTCGCAGCGTGCCGCCCTGCGCGCCCTCGGAGTCGCCTCGGGGCGCCCGCCGCTGGCTCTGGCGTCCCAGGACCCGGCGGCGTACGTCCGGGCGCTCACACGGGCGGGAGAGGCGTCCGAGCTGACCGCCCGCGGCGGGCTCGGCGACTTCGGCTGGCTGCTCGAACCCGTGGGCGTCCCGGAACCGGCGGCGAGGCTACTTGTCGATGTCGCCGACGACGAAGAACAGTGACCCGAGGATCGCCACCATGTCGGCGACCAGCGTCCCGGGCAGGAGTTCGGCCAGCGCCTGGATGTTGTTGTACGACGCCGAGCGCAGCTTGAGCCGGTACGGCGTCTTCTCGCCCTTGCTGACGAGGTAGTAGCCGTTGATGCCGAGCGGGTTCTCCGTCCACGCGTACGTGTGGCCCTCGGGCGCCTTGAGGACCTTCGGGAGGCGCTGGTTGACCGGGCCCGGCGGAAGGTCGGCGAGCCGGTCGAGGCAGGCGTCGGCGAGGTCGAGCGCGTTGTGGGACTGTTCGAGCAGGCACTCGAAGCGGGCCAGGCAGTCGCCCTCCTGCCGGGTGACGACCTTCAGGGTGTCCCGCAGCTCCCCGTAGGCGAGGTACGGCTCGTCGCGGCGCAGGTCGAAGTCGACGCCGGAGGCGCGGGCGATCGGGCCGCTGACCCCGTACGCGTGCGCGGCCTCGGCGGACAGGACGCCGACGCCGCGCGTGCGGCCCCGGAAGATCTCGTTGCCGAGGACGAGGCGGTCGTAGACGTCCATCCGGGAGCGCACCGAGGCGACGGCCTCACGCGCGCGGGTCGTCCAGCCGAGCGGCAGGTCCTCCTTGAGGCCGCCGACCCGGTTGAACATGTAGTGCATGCGGCCGCCGGAGACCTCCTCCATGACGTTCTGGAGCTCCTCGCGCTCACGGAAGGCATGGAAGACCGGGGTGATTCCGCCCAGTTCGAGCGGGTACGAACCCAGGAACATCAGATGGTTCAGGACCCGGTTCAGCTCGGCGAGCAGGGTCCGCAGCCAGACCGCCCGCTCGGGGACCTCCATGCCCAGCATCCGCTCGACGGCGAGCACGACGCCCAGCTCGTTGGAGAACGCGGACAGCCAGTCGTGGCGGTTGGCGAGCATCACGATCTGCCGGTAGTCGCGCGCCTCGAAGAGCTTCTCCGCACCGCGGTGCATATAGCCGATGACCGGCTCCGCGTGCTGGATGCGCTCGCCGTCGAGCACGAGACGCAGGCGCAGCACGCCATGGGTGGAGGGGTGCTGCGGACCGATGTTGAGCACCATGTCGGTGCTCTCCGCGGCACCACCGATGCCGACCGTGGCCTGAGTCGTGGGCGTCATGCGGACAGTCTCTCCTACGTAGGGTGGACGTATGGAAACGGGGATGACGGGGACCACGGGCGCCATGGGCCCTTCGGGCGAGGGTCCTGCACGGTCCGGGGCGCCCGGCGACGAGCCGGTGTGGACGGGCCTTCCGCCGGGGCTGCTCAAGCTGCGCAGACTGCTGCTCGTGTTGTGGCTGCTGCCACCGGCCGTCGCGATCGGCGTCCTGCTCGCGCTCTTCGCGGGCCCGCCCTGGGCGGCGTTCGCGCTGCTGCCGCTCGCGGTCCTCGCCTGGGGCTGGCCGATGCTCGGCCGCAACTGGCGCTCGTGGCGCTACGCCGAGCGCGCCGACGACCTGCTCATCAGCCGCGGCGTGCTGTGGCGTGAGGAAACGATCGTGCCGTACGGGCGCATGCAGCTCGTCGAAGTGACCTCGGGCCCTCTGGAGCGCAAGTTCGGCCTGGCCAGCCTGCAACTGCACACCGCGGCCGCCGCCACCGACGCGACGATCCCCGGCCTGAGCCCGGCCGAGGCGGAACGCCTTCGCGACCGCCTCACGGAGCTGGGCGAGGCCCGATCGGCGGGGCTGTGACGAGCGGGCCCGGCACCGAGGACGTGACGGCCGCGGCACCCGCGGGGCCACCGCTGCGGGAGCGGCGGCTGCACCCCGTCACCCCGTTCCGGCGGGCCTGGGCGCCGATAGCCGTGCTGCTCGGCTGGGCCGTGCACGACATGGACCAGGCGCAGCGCCAGCTCGCGCACCTGACCGGGGCCACCCTCTTCATCGGGCTCGCCGTCCTGGTGCCCGCGGCCGCCCTGTACGGCTTCCTCACCTGGTGGTTCACGCACTTCGCGGTGACCGACACCGAACTGCGCATCCGCACGGGCCTGCTGTTCCGCCGCACCGCGCACATCCGGCTCGACCGGCTCCAGGCCGTCGACATCACCCAGCCGCTCGCGGCCCGCCTCCTCGGCGTCGCCAAGCTGAAGCTCGACGTGGTGGGCGCCGACAAGAAGGACGAACTCTCCTTCCTCGGCGAGAAGGAGGCGCGCGACCTGCGGGCCGAACTGCTCGCAAGGGCGGCCGGTTTCGCCCCCGAGTCGGCGCACGAAGTGGGCGAGGCGCCCGCGCGCCAGCTCCTGCACACGCCCCCGCGCACGCTCGCGGTGTCCCTGCTCCTGACGGGCGCGCCCTGGGCGATGCTGCTCGCCGCGCTCGTCGTGCCGTCCTTCCTCTGGTTCGTCACCCACAACCTGTGGACGGTGATCGCGGCAGGGGTGCCGCTGGCCGGCGCCGCGTTCACGCACAGCGCGGGCCGCTTCATCTCGGAGTACGACTGGACGGTCGGCGAGTCCCAGGACGGGCTCCGCATCGACCACGGGCTGCTCGACCGGGCGCACGAGACGGTGCCGCCGGGCCGCGTGCAGACCGTCCGCCTCGTGGAGCCGCTGCTGTGGCGGCGGCGCGGCTGGGTCCGTGTCGAGCTGCACGTCGCCGGGTCCGCCAACTCCGTCCTTGTGCCCGTCGCCCCGCGCGGGCACGCCGAGGACGTCGTCGCGCGGATCCTGCCGGGCGTCGCCGTGCCCAAGCCCGCCGAGTTCGTGCCCGCGCCCCGGCGCGGCCGCTGGTGCGTACCGCTGTGGTGGCGGGCGTACGGGGTCGCCGTCACGGAGACGGCGTTCGCGGCGCGCCACGGGCTGCTGCGGCGCCATGTCTCCCTCGTCCCGCACGCCAAGGTGCAGAGCGTCCGCCTCACCCAGGGGCCGTGGGAACGGTGTCTGCGCGTCGCCAACCTGCACCTCGACACCGGCGCCAACAAGACGGTGACGGCCCGCCTGCGGGACGTGCAGGAGGCGTCGGAGCTGCTGCGCGCCCAGGCGGACCGGTCCCGCACGGGGCGCCGGGCGGCGCGGCCCGACCGGTGGATGAGCCAGAAGTAAGGCGCCCTACGAGGAGTAGGGCGCCCTGTGCGCACGTCTGGGGATCACGGGTACGGGGGTCAGGCTCGCAGGGCCGACCTCAGGTCACCGACGTCGATCTGCTCGGTCTCGTCGTGAGCGGTCAGGTCGATGACCTCCTGCTCGGTGACGTCGTTGTCGGCGCTGTCCTTGCCGGTTCCGTTCTTGCTGGTGCTGACCTTGCCGGTGCTGACCTTGCCGGTGCTGACCTTGCCGGTGCTGACCTTGTCGGTGCCGTTCTTGCTGGTGCTGACCTTGTCGGTGCTGTCCTTGGCCGGGTCGTCCTTGCCGACGACGGCCTGGTCGGCGGTGTCCGGCGCGGCGGGCTCCTGCTGCTGGGCCTGCGCCGTCTGCTGCCCCTGCGCCTGCCCCTGCTCCGTGAGCGCCTCGTGCTCGGCGAGCACCTCGTCGCCGATGACGTCGGCCAGGTCCTCGTCCGGCTCCCCGGCGGAGCCGTCCGTCGCGGAGCCGCTCGTGCCGAAGAAGTCGAAGCCGCCCTGCGGGACCTTGCGCGCGGGCGCCGGGGGCACCACCGCCGCGGCGGCCGGCACGGTGTAGTGGCCGGACGCCGCGCGGGACTTCCCCTGCGAATCGGCCTCCGCGGCCGGCTTCGGCTCGGGCCGGGCGAGGCGGTCGAGCGCCGCGTTGGCCCGCAGGTACAGGACCGGGGTGGCCGTGCCGCCCGGGCCACTGGCCACAGCGGGCAGCGCCTTCGCCGGGGCGGTGGCCTCTATGGCGAGGCGGCGCCGGCCCTCCAGGGCGCTGGCCCGTTCCGTCTCGGCGTTGGCGTACCGGCGCAGCAGCGCCGCGTGCTCGTTGCGCAGGCCCGCCAGTTCGGAGCGCTTCGCGCGGAGCTTGGCCTCGAGCCGGGAGCGCAGCTCGCGGGACTCCTCGAGGTCGCCCTCCAGCTCGGCCACCGCCTCCTCGTGCCGCCAGCGCTCGCTGGCGGCACCCCGGGTCAGCTCGGCGACCTGCTTGCCCGCGAGCCGGTCCCAGCGCCGCATCACCACGGCGCCGATCACGGCGGCGGCCGCGGCGGCCGCGGTGATCCCGCGGAGCACGAGCGGGTCGTCGGACAGCCAGACGCCGCCCGCGCAGACGAGGGGCACACCGGCGATCACCGAAGGGGGCAGCAGTCGGTGCAGGGGTGGGGAATGGCGGTGACGTCCACGTGGCATGGCCAGAAACTTACCGCGCGTAGGCGAATCCCGAAGCCCCGCCCGGCAAAATTCGGGCACAGGCGGCACAGAAAGCACCGGACTCACACCGGAAGACGCCCGGACCACCCGTTCCGTTCCCTCCCGCATCTCCGAAGGGCCTTCAAGATCATTTACCGATGAGGTCCTTGGACTCGAGATAGTCCGTCGCGACATCCGCTTCCTTCTGGCGTTCGGCGTCGACCTTGCGGTTCAACTCGATGAGGTCATCCGTGGTGAGCGTCTTCGTCAGCTTCCCGAGAACGTCGGATATCCCCTTGTCGCCCGCGTCCTTCGCGTTCACAACCGGAATGATGTTGTCCGCGTTCTGCAGCTTCTTGTCGTCCTCCAGGAGAACGAGGCCGAAGTTCTTCAGCGTCGCGTCGGTCGTGGTCGTCAGGACGAGCTGGTCCTGGCCGTTCTTCACGGCCTGCTTGGACTGCGTGGTGCCGACGCCCTTGGGGTCGATCCCCGCGACGTCGATGCCGTACGTCTTCTCCAGGCCCGGCGCGCAGAACGGCCGCTCCTCGCATTCGTCACCGGCCGCGATCTTGACCTTCTCGCCGGACTTGCCGAGATCGGAAAGCGTCTTGAGCTTGTGCTTCTCCGCGAAGCTCTCGCTCACCGCGAACGCGTTCTGGTCGACGGCCTCACCCGGGTCGAGAACCTTCAGCCCTTCCGGCTCGGCGAGCTTGCGCAGCGCCGCGACGGTGGCGTCGACATCGCTGGAGGCGACGGGCTTCGCGTCGGAGCCGTTCTTCTTCAGGTTGAGGAATTCGGCGAGCGTCGCCGCGTATTCGGGCACCACGTCGATGGCGCCCTTCGCGAGCTGCGGCTCGTAGATCTCCCGGTTCTCGACCGTCTTCACCGAGGCGTCGTACCCGGCGTCGGACAGGATCTGCCGGTACAGCTCGCCGAGCACCTTGGCCTCGGTGAAGCTGGCCGCGCCGATGACGACCTTGCCCTTCTTTCCGGTGTCGCCACCTGAGCCGTTCGAATCGTCCTTGCCCTCCAGGCTGTCGCCGCCGCACGCGGTGACGCCCGCGGTCAGCGCCGCGACCGCCACGGCGGCCAGAGCCATTCGACGCGTCCTGCTGTTCATCGCTCTCCTCGTTGCCTTCACGCCCGGCCCCGCATGGGGTCGAGCACCCGTCCCACCGCCACGAAAACGCCCTCCACGAGCAGCGCGAGGGCGGCCACCAGTACGGCTCCCGCCACGACCTGGGGCGTGTCCTGGAGGTTGAACCCGGCCGTGATGATCCGGCCGAGACCGCCCTCGCCGGCCATCGCCGCCAGCGTCGCCGTCGCGATCACCTGCACCGCCGCCGACCGCAGCCCGGTCATCACCAGCGGGTACGCCAGCGGCAGCTCGACCCGGGCGAAGACCTGGCGGCCGCTCATGCCCATGCCGCGCGCCGCCTCCACCACCGAGCGGTCGACCTCGCGCATACCCACGTACGCGTTGGTCAGCAGCGGCGGCACCGCGAACAGGACCAGGGCGATCAGCGTCGGCACGTCACCGTGGCGGCCCAGCGGTGTCAGAGTCAGCAGGACGAGGACGGCCAGCGTCGGCACCGCGCGCCCCACGTTCGACACGTTGATCGCGAGGGCGCCGCCCTTGCCGATGTGCCCGAGCCACAGGGCGAGCGGCAGCGCGATCAGGCAGGCCACGGCGAGCGCGACACCGCTGAAGTACAGGTGCTCGGCGAGGCGGTGCCACACCCCCTTCTCGCCCTGCCAGTTGGCTCCCGTGCTCAGCCAGTCCCAGGCCCCCGATATCGCGTTCATGCCACCTTCTCCGGCTCCACCGAGGCCGCGGCCGCGCTGTCACGTATTCGGCTCCCGCGCGCGGAGCGCCCGGCCGCCGTCCGCGTCGCCCGCGTCGCCCGCGTCCACGGGGTGAGCCACCGCTGCACGCCGAGGAGCAGCAGGTCCGCGAGGATCGCGAGCACCACGCAGAGCACCGAGGCGGTCAGCACCTGCGCCTTGAAGTCACTGTCGAGGCCGTCGAGGATCAGCGTGCCGAGGCCGCCGTAGTCGACGATCGCGCCGACCGTCGTCAGCGCCACCGTGGAGACCGTCGCGATCCGCACGCCCGCGAGCAACGCGGGCAGCGCGAGCGGCAGTTCGACCTCCCACAGCAGCCGCAGCGACCCGTACCCCATGCCGCGCGCGGCCTCTCTCGCCTCTTCGGGGACCGCCTGCAGCCCCGCCAGAATGTTGCGCACGAGAATCGTCAGCGAATACAGGACGAGCCCGGTGACCACCAGCGCGGCCGAGAGCCCGAAAAGGGGCAGCAGCAGCGAGAACATCGCCAAAGAGGGAATCGAGTAGACCACCGTCGTCAGCCCGAGCACCGGGCCGGCGAAAGCCCGCTTGTGCCGGGCGAGCAGCGCGAGCGGGAACGCGATCAGGACCCCGATCAGCACCGATGCCACGGTGATCCCGATGTGCTGGACGGTCGCGTCCACCAATTCCTGGCTGCGGGTGCGCAGATACTCCCCGCACACCCAGTCATTGGCCACCAGGCAGTTCTGCTCGCTCACCCCGCCCACCTCCCCCGCTTCCCCGAACGTATGTCAGTGATCCGTACACGCGCACGCACCTTTTCTGACTGTCGACGACCCTAGCGGGCAGCACTGACAATGGCCGATACCCGTCCCCTCCCCGCAACATTCCCTTCACACGACTGCCTTGCCGGGCCGTGTCCGTCGGCGCCGCGGCGCGGCAGAATGGGGTCTCATGATCCGGTTCGAGCACATCAGCAAGCGGTATGCGGACGGCACCACTGCCGTCGACGACCTGTCCTTCGAGGTGAACGAGGGCGAACTGGTCACCCTCGTCGGCCCCTCGGGCTGTGGCAAGACCACGACGATGAAAATGGTGAACCGGCTGATCGAGCCCACCGAGGGCCGGATATTCCTCGACGGCGACGACATATCCGCGATCGACCCCGTCCAGTTGCGGCGCCGGATCGGCTACGTCATTCAGCAGGTGGGCCTCTTCCCCCACAAGACGGTGCTCGACAACACGGCGACCGTGCCGCACCTGCTCGGCGTCAAGCGCGCCACCGCCCGCGAGCGCGCGGCCGAACTGCTCGACCTGGTGGGCCTGGACCCGAAGACGTTCGGCGACCGCTACCCGGAACAGCTCTCGGGCGGGCAGCGCCAGCGGGTCGGCGTGGCCCGCGCCCTGGCCGCCGACCCGCCGGTCCTGCTGATGGACGAGCCGTTCGGCGCCGTCGACCCGGTCGTCCGCGACCATTTGCAGACCGAGTTCCTGCGGCTCCAGCAGACGCTCAACAAGACCGTCCTCTTCGTCACGCACGACATCGAGGAGGCCGTCCGCCTCGGCGACCGCATCGCCGTGTACGGGCAGGGCCGCATCGAGCAGTTCGACACCCCCTCGGCCGTCCTGGGCGCCCCCGCGACCCCGTACGTGGCCGACTTCGTCGGTGCCGACCGGGGCCTCAAGCGGCTGTCCGTCACGCCCATCGAGGAGGGCGACCTGGAGCAGCCGCCCGTCGTCCACCTCGACGACCCGCTGCCCACGGAGCTCGACGCCCGCTGGGCCGTCGTCCTGGACCATGACAACAACCTGCACGGCTGGATCTCCGCCGAGCACACGCGCGCGGCGGCGGCGCAGGGCGGGGGCGGCACCGTGCGCGACCATGCCCGTCGCATGGAGGCATGGCTGCCGGTCGGCGCCTCGCTCAAGCAGGCGTTCGCGACGATGCTCCAGCACGACGCGGGCTGGATCGCGGTCATCGACGCCCGCTCCGAGGGCCGCTTCCTCGGCGTCCTGACCCCGGCCAGGCTGCATGAGGCGCTGCGCCGCTCCACGGCGGCGGACGCCCGCGACATCACGCGCGCGGAGGTCGAGCTGGAGACGGTGGCCCCGCTCGCCAAGTGAGGCACCGGTGACGTACGGCCCAAAGCACACCGCTTCGCTGTTTGCGGTGACTTTGCGACAGGGAGTGAACCAGGCTCCCTGTCGTCCCGTCCTAGAGGGCGCACGTCGCGGATGCCCGGTATGGCACCGCGTTCACGTTTCTCGCGGAACTACGGGAATGCGATGTCCGTCAGGAAAAAGGGTGAATCCGCTCCGGGGGCACCGGGCCGGGTGTGGCGCGTCCCGCGCGGTCCGCGGCCGGAGGCCGTGCCGCCCCTGATCGCCAGGGCCTGCGTCCTCGCCGGGTTCCTCGACATCGCCGCCGGCGTCTTCCCGCGGTTCCGGCACAGCCGGATGCACGCCCTGGCCGAGGTGATCCCCGGCACGCTCGGTCCGTTCGCCGCGGCCCTCGCGCTGAGCAGCGGCGTCCTGCTGCTCCTGCTCGCGCACGGCCTGCGGCGCCGCAAGCGGCGGGCCTGGCGGGCGGCCGTGGTGCTGCTGCCGCTCGGCGCCTGCGCGCAGTTCGCGTACCGGCACTCGGTCCTGGGCGTCGTCATCCCGCTGCTCCTCCTGTGGCTGCTCGCCAGGCACCACGGCGAGTTCGACGCCCCGCCCGACCCGCGCAGCCGCTGGCGCGCGCTCACCAACTTCGTGCTCATGGGCGCCGGTTCGCTGCTGATCGGCCTGGTGATCGTCAGCGTCCATCCGCGCAAAATGGTCGGCAGTCCGAGTCTCGCCGAGCGCCTGGAGCACGTCCTGTACGGCCTGTTCGGCGTCGACGGGCCGCTCGACTACACGGGCACCACCTCGCGCACGGTCGCGGTCTCCCTCGGCGCGCTCGGCATGGTCACCGCGCTCACCACCATTTACCTCGTGTTCCGCCCCGCGCAGCCGGCCGCGCGCCTCAGCCCGGAGGACGAGACGCGACTGCGCGCCCTCCTGGAGAAGCACGGCGCGCGCGACTCTCCGGGCCACTTCGCGCTCCGCCGCGACAAGGGCGTCGTGTTCTCGCCGAGCGGCAAGGCGGCCGTCCGCTACCGCGTCGTCTCCGGCGTCATGCTCGCGGGCGGTGACCCTGTCGGCGACGTGGAGGCCTGGCCCGGCGCCATCGAGCACTTCATGGACGAGGCGCGGGCCCGCTCCTGGACACCCGCCGTCACGGGCTGCTCCGAGACCGGCGGCGAGGTCTGGACCCGCGAGACCGGCCTGACCGCGCTCGAACCGGGTGACGAGGCGGTGGTGGACGTCGCGGACCTCACCCTGGCCGGGCGCGCGATGCGCACTGTGCGCCAGATGGTCAGGCGGATCGAGCGCCACGGCTACAAGGTGCGGGTGCGGCGCATCCGTGGCCTATGGAGTCGCTGCACAGGTTCAACGCCACGTTCCACCCGCGCCGGCAGCCCCGCCCCTGCGCCCACGCCCGCCGGGAACAAAGAACACGGGCTGCACAGACATGCCGCAGGGGCGCGGGGAACGGCGCGGGCAACCACGACGAGCCCGCGCCCGGCGACGCACGTCGCTGCCCTCCCCCGTCAGTCGCCCACCCCGGCGCGGGCCCACCGGGTCCGGCTCTAGGCTGGAAGCCATGAGCACGTCGCAGGTCCACCGCGGCCACGTAGCCCACCTCCCCGTCTGGGACCGCTGCGCGGTCATGGGCGTCGTCAACGTGACGCCCGACTCGTTCTCCGACGGGGGCCGCTGGTTCGACACCACCGCGGCGATCAAGCACGGCCTCGACCTGGTGGCGCAAGGCGCCGACCTCGTGGACGTCGGCGGCGAGTCCACCCGGCCCGGCGCGACCCGGGTCGACGAGGACGAGGAGCTCAAGCGCGTCATCCCCGTCGTGCGCGGCCTCGCGGGCGAGGGCGTCACCGTCTCGGTCGACACCATGCGCGCCAGCGTCGCCGAGCAGTCGCTCGCGGCGGGCGCGGTCCTGGTCAACGACGTGAGCGGCGGTCTCGCCGACCCGGCGATGATCCCGGTCGTCGCCGCCGCAGGGGCGCCCTTCGTGGTGATGCACTGGCGCGGCTTCCTGGAGGGCGCCACCATCCGCGGCAGCTACCAGGACGTCGTCGCCGAGGTCGTGAGCGAACTGCACGCGCGCGTGGAGGCCATCATCGAGGGCGGCGTCGCCCCCGAGCACATCGTCGTCGACCCGGGCCTCGGCTTCTCCAAGGAACCCGCGCACGACCTCGCCCTCCTCGCCCACCTCGGCGAACTCCGCGCCCTCGGCCACCCGGTCCTGGTCGCGGCCTCCCGCAAGCGGTTCCTGGGCCACGTCCTGGCCGGCCAGGAGGGCGCCCCGCCGCCCGCGCGCGAGCGCGACGCGGCCACCGCCGCCGTCTCGGCCCTCGCCGCGCACACCGGCGCCTGGGCGGTGCGCGTCCACGAGGTCCGGGCCACCGCCGACGCGGTCCGGGTGGCCCGCGCCGTCGAGGGAGCCCGGTGACCAGCACCGACACCCAGGCCGTCGAGGACGCGAACCGCGCCTACTACGAGGCGATGGAGCGCGGCGACTTCGAGGAGCTGACGTCCCTGTGGCTGGCGCCCGAGGACGTCTCCTACGCCGAG
This sequence comes from Streptomyces sp. R818, assembly GCF_056172735.1. NCBI lineage: Bacteria > Bacillati > Actinomycetota > Actinomycetes > Kitasatosporales > Streptomycetaceae > Streptomyces > Streptomyces sp. R818. Next base: position 622,247 of record NZ_JAOCNE010000012.1, on the reverse strand, counting down.
GACGCGGATCCGGACGACGCCGAGGACACCTCGATCAGCTGCGTGCACCCGGGCTGGCCGGTCCTCACCGGACGCGGCGAGGTGCTCCGCTCCTACGCGCTGATCATGGCGAACACCGAGTACATCCAGTTCTTCCTGACCGACGTACGGATCAGCGTCGTCGCCGACACGGCCCTCGTGACCTGCACGGAGAACATCCTCAGCGGCGGCCCCGCCCCCGCCGACTCCGACGAGCTGGGCCCGCTCGTCGGCCAGCTCGTCGTCGCCACGAACGTGTTCCGGCGCACCCGTGACGGCTGGAAACTGTGGTCCCACCACGCGTCGCCGGTGCTCGCGGAGTCGGACGACGACACGGACGGCGCGCGCCTCGCCGACAGCGCCGGTGACGAAGGCTTCCCCGACAACCCCGAGGACGGCGGACCACTCGCCTGAGTGGTAATCGCTCTTGCGGAACCGCGGAATCCCTTCCCGGGGTTGGTTTCCCGGCTCGCTGGGTATGGGCGGCTACCAGCCGCGGGCCCCACTGTCCATAGCCCCCGCGGGCGAGTGCTGTCAGTGCTCGCAGGTAGATTCGCCAGAGGCCGTCACGTCGACCGCACATCGGCGGGACCGGCCTTCACCGACGACTGCAGGAGTGATTCGCGTGGATCGTGTCGCGCTGCGCGGCCTCAAGGCCCGCGGGCACCATGGCGTCTTCCCCAAGGAACGCGAAGAGGGCCAGACCTTCATCGTGGACCTGGTGCTCGGACTCGACACCCGGGCGGCCGCGGCCGACGACGACCTGGCGAAGACCGTGCACTACGGCATCGTGGCGGAGGAGGTCGTCGCCGTCGTCGCAGGTGAGCCGGTCGACCTCATCGAGACGCTCGCGGAGCGCATCGCCCGAACCTGCCTGAAGCACGACGGGGTACTGGAGGTCGAGGTGGTCGTCCACAAGCCGGACGCGCCGATCACCGTGCCCTTCGACGACGTGACCGTCACCATCACCCGGAGCCGAGTATGAACCAGACTCAGTTCGACCCGACCGTCCAGCCGGTGCCGACCTCCGTGACGGAACAGGTCGACGCCGCCGACACCACCCTCTCCAACCCCCAGCGCGCCGTCCTCTCCCTCGGCGCCAACCTGGGCAACCGCCTGGAGACGCTCCAGGGCGCCGTCGACGCCCTGGAGGACACCCCCGGCGTCCGCGTCAAAGCGGTCTCGCCGGTGTACGAGACGGAGCCGTGGGGCGTCGAGCCCGGCAGCCAGCCCTCGTACTTCAACGCGGTGGTGGTGCTGAAGACGACGCTGCCGCCCGCCTCGCTCCTGGAGCGCGCCCACGCCGTCGAGGAGGCGTTCCACCGCGTCCGGGACGAGCGCTGGGGCCCGCGCACCATCGACGTCGACATCGTCGCGTACGCCGAGGAGGTCTCCGACGACCCGGTGCTCACGCTGCCGCACCCGCGCGCCCACGAGCGCGCCTTCGTCCTCGCCCCCTGGCACGACGTGGAGCCGGACGCCCAGCTGCCCGGCCGCGGCCCGGTCGCCACCCTGCTCTCCGGCGTGGCCAGGGACGGCGTGGCGCCGCGCGGCGACCTGGAACTCCGGCTGCCCGAGTAATCGTTAAGGTCGTGCGGGCAGGCCGAGAACACGAGGCCCAGGACACATGAGGGGCGACGTACGGGGATGAAGCAACTGCGCATCAGGACGCTGGCGGGCCTGTTCCTGGCCGCCGGGGTGCTGTCCTGGGCCGGCGCCCGGCTCTGGGACTCCCTCGGCACGCTGCCGAAGGTCCCGCTGGCCGCACCGATCGTCCTGGCGGTGATCGCCGCCGTGCTGCTCGCGACGGCCCTGTCCATCCGCTCCCGGCTGAAGGCCCAGCGCGAGCGCCGCCCCGAGGCGAAGGGCGTCAACCCGATGATGGCCGCCCGGGCACTCGTCTTCGGCCAGGCCAGCGCGCTGGTCGCGGCCCTCGTGGCCGGGATGTACGGCGGTACCGGAGCCTTCCTCCTGGAGTGGCTGGAGGTCCCGGCCCGCCGCGATCAGGCCATCTACGCCGGCTTCTCGGTCCTCGCCGGCATCGCGGTGATAGCGGCGGCCCTCTTCCTGGAGCGCATCTGCAAACTCCCCGAGGACGACGACACAGAGGGCACAGCCACGGCGGCCTGACCGACCAGGACCGGGCTCAGCGCCCGGCAGTCCGGGCTCAGCACCCGGCAGTCCGGGCTCAGCACCCGATGGATCAGGCTCAGCGCCCGATGATCAGGCTCATTGCCTCGTTGCGGGTCGCCGCGTCCCGCATCTGCCCCCGCACCGCCGAGGTGATCGTCTTGGCGCCGTGCTTGCGGACACCCCGCATCGACATGCACATGTGCTCGCACTCGACGACGACGATGACGCCGCGCGGCTCCAGGATCTCCATCAGGGAGTCCGCGATCTGCGTGGTCAGGCGCTCCTGGACCTGCGGACGGCGGGCGTAGACGTCGACGAGGCGGGCCAGCTTGGAGAGGCCCGTGATCTTGCCGTCGGAGGACGGGATGTAGCCGACGTGGGCGACACCCACGAACGGCACCAGGTGGTGTTCACAGCTCGACTGCACTTCGATGTCCTTGACCAGGACCATCTCGTCGTGTCCGAGGTCGAACGTCGTCGTCAGGACATCCTCGGGCTTCTGCCACAGCCCCGCGAATATCTCCCTGTACGCGCGTGCCACCCGGCCCGGGGTCTCCCGGAGGCCCTCGCGGTCCGGGTCCTCGCCGACGGCGATGAGCAGTTCGCGTATGGCGTTCTCGGCGCGCTTCTCGTCGAACTCGCCGATCGTGCCGTCGCCGTCCAGCGTCACCGGGTCGGTCATGAGGTGCCTCTTCTCGTCATGTGCAGGCGCGGCAGCGCAAAAGGCCGCGTCCCCCACACCGTAAAGCGTGGGGGACGCGGCCTGCATTCCGGGCCTTGTGTCGACTCGGGTCAGCTCTCGGGGCGGTCTTCCTTCACCGTGTCCACCGGGGTGGTGGTCTCGATGGCGGGTGCCGATCCGTTCGCCCCGTTCGTCAGCGACAGCTCCTTGGGGGAGAGCACCGGCGGGCGGGTCGAGGGGGTGCGGCGGGAGGAGCCGGTCCACGCGGGGCGGGCCGGGCGCTTCACGATCGGGGCGAAGATCTCGGCGATCTCCTCCTTGTTCAGCGTCTCCTTCTCGAGCAGCGCGAGGACCAGGTTGTCCAGGACGTCGCGGTTCTCGACGAGGATCTCCCACGCCTCGTTGTGCGCGGTCTCGATGAGCTTCTTGACCTCTTCGTCGACGAGCGCCGCGACCTCTTCCGAGTAGTCGCGCTGGTGACCCATCTCACGGCCCAGGAACGGCTCCGTGTTGTCACCGCCGAACTTGATCGCGCCGAGCCGCTCGGTCATGCCGTACTGCGTGACCATCGCGCGGGCCGTACCGGTGGCCTTCTCGATGTCGTTCGCGGCACCCGTGGTCGGGTCGTGGAAGACGAGCTCCTCGGCCGCGCGGCCGCCCAGCATGTAGGCGAGCTGGTCGAGCATCTCGTTGCGCGTGGTCGAGTACTTGTCCTCGTCCGGGAGCACCATCGTGTAGCCGAGGGCACGGCCGCGCGAGAGGATCGTGATCTTGTGGACCGGGTCGGAGTTCGGGGAGGCCGCCGCGACCAGGGCGTGTCCGCCCTCGTGGTACGCGGTGATCTTCTTCTCCTTGTCCGACATGATCCGGGTCCGCTTCTGCGGGCCCGCGACCACGCGGTCGATCGCCTCGTCCAGCATCTTGTTGTCGATCAGCTTCAGGTCCGAGCGGGCCGTGAGCAGCGCGGCCTCGTTCAGCACGTTCGACAGATCGGCACCGGTGAAGCCGGGGGTGCGGCGGGCGACGGCCGACAGGTCGACGTCGGGCGCGACGGGCTTGCCCTTCTGGTGCACCTTGAGGATCTCGAGGCGGCCCTGCATGTCCGGGCGGTCGACGGCGATCTGCCGGTCGAAGCGGCCGGGGCGCAGCAGCGCGGGGTCGAGGATGTCGGGCCGGTTGGTGGCGGCGATCAGGATGACGCCGCCCTTCACGTCGAAGCCGTCCATCTCGACGAGCAGCTGGTTGAGCGTCTGCTCGCGCTCGTCGTGACCGCCGCCGAGGCCGGCGCCGCGGTGGCGGCCGACCGCGTCGATCTCGTCGACGAAGACGATCGCCGGGGCGTTCGCCTTGGCCTGCTCGAAGAGGTCACGGACGCGGGAGGCGCCGACACCGACGAACATCTCGACGAAGTCGGAACCGGAGATCGAGTAGAACGGGACCCCGGCCTCACCGGCGACGGCGCGCGCGAGGAGCGTCTTGCCGGTTCCGGGCGGGCCGTAGAGCAGCACGCCCTTGGGGATCTTGGCGCCGACGGCCTGGAACTTGGCCGGTTCCTGGAGGAACTCCTTGATCTCGTGGAGCTCCTCGACGGCCTCGTCCGATCCGGCCACGTCGGCGAAGGTCGTCTTCGGGGTGTCCTTGGTGATGAGCTTGGCCTTGGACTTCCCGAACTGCATGACCCGGGAGCCGCCGCCCTGCATCTGATTCATCAGGAACAGGAAGACGACGACGATGAGGACGAACGGCAGCAGGGAGAGCAGGATGCCCACGAAGGGGTTCTGCTTCGACGGGGAAACGGTGTACCCGTCGGGGATCTGCTTGTCCTCGAACTTGGCCTGCAGACTCTTGGCCACGTCGACGCCCTGGTCGCCGATGTAGCTGGCCTGGATCTTGCTCGAGCCGTCGACCTTCTGGCCGTCCTTCAGCTCGGCCTTGATGGTGCTCTCATCGCCGGTGGTGAGCTTGGCCGACTCCACCTTGTTGTCGTTGATGGCCTGAATGACCTGGCCGGTGTCCACCGTCTTGTAGCCGCCGGACGAACCGACGACCTGCATCAACACGACCACGGCAAGGACGGCCAGCACGATCCACATGACCGGCCCACGGAAGTATCGCTTCACGTCCATCCATACGGAGCGATGACGCCCCGTCCCTCCTGCCATAGTGAGTTTGATAAGGCTGTTTGAAGCTGTTTGAAGAACTGTTCTTCGGACGGTACCCCAGCATTGTCACCCGACGCCGCAGGGGACGACCGACAAACGACCCTTCGCATGCTCCAACGGCGGGGAGCCCGGAAGGGTTCCCGGCCGCCTCGCGGGTGCTCAGCCGCCGTAGACGTGCGGCGCGAGCGTGCCGACGAACGGCAGGTTGCGGTACTTCTCCGCGTAGTCCAGGCCGTACCCGACGACGAACTCGTTCGGGATGTCGAAGCCGACCCACTTCACGTCGATCGCGACCTTGGCCGCCTCCGGCTTGCGCAGCAGCGTGCAGACCTCGAGGGAGGCGGGCTCGCGCGAGCCGAGGTTGGTGAGCAGCCAGGACAGGGTCAGCCCGGAGTCGATGATGTCCTCGACGATCAGGACGTGCTTGCCCTTGATGTCGGTGTCGAGGTCCTTGAGGATCCGCACGACGCCGGAGGACTGGGTGCCCGCGCCGTACGAGGACACGGCCATCCAGTCCATCGTGACGGGGGTGGACAGGGCGCGTGCCAGGTCCGCCATGACCATGACGGCGCCCTTGAGGACCCCGACGATCAGCAGGTCCTTGCCCGCGTACTCCGCGTCGACCTTGCCGGCCAGTTCGGCCAGCTTCGCGTCGATCTCTTCCTTGGTGATGAGCACCGACTTGAGGTCGGTGCTCATGTCTTTCGCGTCCACCCGCATCACTTTCGGTCGTCCCACCGGCCGCCGCGACGTGAGCCGCGGTGTCAGCCTTGCCGGATGACCAGTCTGCCACCCTGCCGCTGAGCGAGGACTTTGCCCGGGAGGTTGATCTCTCCCTGGCCGCGCCAGCCGGTGATCAGACGGTCGACTTCCTCGATGTGCCGGGCGAAGAGCGCGCCGGCCGGGGCGCCCGCCTCGATGGCGGCTTTGCGCAGGATGCGGCGGCGTACGGCGGGCGGGAGCGCGTAGAGCTTGGCGCATTCCAGGAGCCCTGCCGCGTCCCGTACGGAGTCGGCGGCTTCTCTGGCCCAGGTGTCGAGGGCGTCCGCATCGTCCCGGGAGAGCTGGGCCGTACGGGCGAGCGCCTCGACGACGCCCTTGCCGAGCGCCTTCTCCAGGGCGGGCAGTCCTTCGTGGCGGAGCCGGGAGCGGGTGTAGGCGGGGTCGGTGTTGTGCGGGTCGTCCCAGACGGGCAGGTGCTGCACGAGGCAGGCCTTGCGGGCGGTCTGCCGGTCGAGCTGGAGGAAGGGGCGCCGGTAGCGGCGTTCGGCCCCTGGCCGGCCGGAGACGGGGGCCATGCCGGACAGGGAGCGGATGCCGGAGCCGCGGGCGAGACCGAGCAGGACGGTTTCGGCCTGGTCGTCGCGGGTGTGGCCGAGCAGGACGGCGGCGGCGCCGTGGCGCTGGGCGGCGTCGTCGAGGGCGGCGTAGCGGGCGTCGCGGGCGGCGGCTTCGGGGCCGCCTTCGCGGCCGACCCGGACGGCGACGGACTCGGCGGGGTTCAGGCCGAGGGCGGTCAGACGCAGGACGACATCCTCGGCCCGGGCGTCGGAGCCGGGCTGCAGACCGTGGTCGACGGTGATGCCGCCGGCGCGGACGCCGAGCTTGGGCGCCTCGAAGGCGAGGGCGGAGGCGAGCGCCATGGAGTCGGCGCCGCCGGAGCAGGCGACGAGCACGAGGGGGCCGTGCGGCTGCTCGGTGCCGGGGGGCTGGGGTTGTGAGCTGAGGATGTCGTGGAGTACGCGGCGGACCGCCAGGCGTATCGCCGCGACCGCAGGATGGGGACCCATGTCCGGTTCCCTTCGTTCCGTGTCTGGGAGGTGGGCGCCAGAAAGAGAGCTGGCTCAGTCGCTCAACGCTTGTCCGGTGGGTTCGGTCACGCAGAGTGCCTCGATGGTGACAGAGCCGAGCCATTCCCTGAGCATCGCACGCCTACCCGCGGGCCACGGTCCCTCGGATGGGTGATCCTGAGCAATACCGGACGCCACTCACTCGGCGTCGTGAGCCCCGTCCGCCTTGTTGTGCACCCGCGCGACCCAGTCCGCGGGTTTGGCGATCTCGGCCTTGGTGGGGAGCGTGTTGGGCGACGTCCAGACGCGGTTGAAGCCGTCCATGCCGACCTGGTCGACGACGGCGCGCACGAACCGCTCGCCGTCGCGGTACTGGCGCAGCTTGGCGTCGAGGCCGAGGAGCTTGCGCAGCGCGAGGTCGAGCCGGGAGGCGCCCTTCTGCCTGCGCTGCTGGAACTTCTCGCGGATCTCCGCGACCGTCGGCACGACGGCGGGTCCGACGCCGTCCATCACGAAGTCCGCGTGGCCTTCGAGCAGGGACATGACGGCGGTGAGGCGGGCGAGGATCTCGCGCTGGGCCGGGGACTGCACGAGCTCGACGAGGGAGCGTCCGCCGTCGTCCTCCTCGCCCTCGGGGCGTCCGCCCGCGAGGGACTGGGCGGCTTCCCTGATGCGCTCCAGGAACGTGGAGGGGTCGACCTCGGTCTCGGCGAGGAAGGACTGGATCTCGCCCTCGAGGTGGTCGCGGAGCCAGGGGACGGCGGTGAACTGGGTGCGGTGCGTCTCCTCGTGGAGGCAGACCCAGAGCCGGAAGTCGTGCGGGTCGACCTCCAGCTCGCGCTCGACGTGCACGATGTTCGGCGCGACGAGGAGGAGGCGGCCACCGCCGGTCGGCGATGCGGGCAGGTCGCGCGAGGCCGGGGCGAAGGTCTCGTACTGGCCGAGGACGCGGGAGGACATGAACGACAGGAGCATGCCGAGTTCGACGCCGGTGACCTTGCCGCCGACCGCGCCGAGCACGGCGCCGCCCGCGCCCGAGCGCCGCTCCTGCATCTTGTCGAGGAGGGGCCGCAGGATCTCGCGGAAGCCCTCGACGTTGGCCCGCACCCAGCCCGGCCGGTCCACGACGAGGACGGGAGTGTCGTGCGCGTCCTCGGTCGCCATGCGCGTGTACGCGCGTACGTGCTCCTCGGAGGACTTGGCGTGCCGGCGCAGCTCCGCGACGATGGCCCGTGCCTCGTCGCGGCTGACTTCCGGACCTGGTCGTACGAGTCGGGTCGCGGTCGCCACCGCGAGGTTCCAGTCGACCATCCCTGAACTGGCAGCACCGCCGATGCTCGTCATGCGTCAACGGTACGTGACCCCTTCCGCACACGGAGGGGGTTGCGCCCGGCTGTGTTCAGCGGCAGCCGCGATCGGCGTCCGCCGGGCGAGCGGGATCCGGGGGCGCCCGAGCCGACCCAGGACGGGTCCACGCCGGCCCGGCACCGACGGGACCGGTTCCGGGGGATGCCTGCCGCAGCGGCGGGGTCACCGGCGCGGATTCCGGTGGAGTCCACGAAGGGCTACGCGGACGCAGGAGCCGCTTTTGACGCCCGTCGGGCGAGCGGACCGGTGTCCGCCCGCGGCGCATCGCTCCCTACCTGGTCAACGGCAACCGCAGTTCGCGACCGAGGACGCCATGCGGTCCAGGCCCGCCTGGGCCGACTGGGGGCCGGGGGCGCCCTGGGCCATGAAGGCGAAGACGAGGAGGCGGCCGTCGGCGTCGACGACCGTGCCGGCCAGGGTGTTCACGCCGGTCAGGGTGCCGGTCTTGGCGCGGACGAGGCCCGTTCCCGAGGCGTCGGCGGCGTCGGCGTAGCGGCTGCTGAGCGTGCCGGTGAAGCCCGCGACGGGCAGCCCGGTGAGCAGGGAGCGCAGTTCGGGGCGGCCGGGTTCGGCGGCTTCGGCGAGCAGGCCGGTGAGGAGGTCGGCGGAGATCTTGTCGGCGCGGTCGAGGCCGCTGCCGTCGGCGAAGCGGACGCCCTTGAGCGGCAGGCCGAGCTTGCCGAGCTGTTTCCTTATGGCCCGGCCCGCGCCGTCGAAGGAGTGGTCCTCGTGCGCGGCGATGGCGGCCTGCCGGGCGAGGGCCTCGGCGATGTCGTTGTCGCTGTGCGTCAGCATGCGCTCGACGAGGGCGGAGAGCGGGGGCGACTCCACCTTGGCGACGTCCTCGGCCTTGCCGGGTGCCTTGCCCGCGCGCGGGTCGCCGCCCTTGGTCCTGATGCCGCGTTCACGCAGCAGTTCGGCGAAGGTGCGGGCGGCCGACGCGGCGGGGTCCTCCGCGCGCGTGGCGGGCCCGCTGGTGGAGTCGTCGGTACGGCCCTCGTCGACCATCAGGGCGGTGACCTGGGCGAGGTTCTCGTTGAAGCCGATGGGGTGGGTGGCGGGCCCGGAGTAGAGCGAGGTGTCGTAGGCGAGGGTGATCTCGGTGGTGCCGGCCGCCTTGAGCGACGCGGCCGTCTTGTCGGCGAGTGTGCGCAGGCTGGCGGCGCCGTAAGGATTCTTCTGACGTGCTGTCAGGGTGGGGTCGCCGCCACCGACGAGAACCACCTTCTTGGCCGCCTTGTCGAGGACCGTACGGGTCGCAATGCGGTGATCGGGGCCCGCCGCCGACAGGGCCGCGGCCGCCGTGGCCAGTTTGGTCGTGGACGCCGGGGTGAGGACGTCGCCCGCGGACTTCCCGTAGAGCCGCTTGCCGGTGACCGCGTCGACGACCGCGGCCGTGCGGTGCGTGCCGAGCGCGGGGTCCCCCAGGAGCGGGTCGAGTACGTCGGCGAGGGCGGAGCGGGTGGGCGCCGGCACGGTCGCGCCCGGCGCGGCGAGGACCGCGGGGGCGCTCGGCGCGGCGGGCGGCAGGCCGGGGCGCGTGCCCGGGGCGCCGCCGTGATCTGCGCCACCCCCGGCCGCCTGGGAGACCACCCGGTCCGCCTCGGCCTTACGCTGGCCGGAAGCGTCCCAGGGACCGGTCGTGGCCACCACGACGGCGGCGAGGGCAAGGCCCACCGCCGTCGCGCCCGCCGCGACGTGCTTGGTCCTCGCTCGTACCACCGCTGTGGCAGCGGTCTTCGCCGCGCTCGTCAAGAGCTGCGAAGCCTTCGGCTCCGGCACCGCGGACCAGCCCCTTTCGCGATCACACACCTGCGTGAGGGACACTTAACCACCAGTCGTATGTGTTGATCATGGAGGAGCCACCGGTGGAGTTCGACGTCACGATCGAGATTCCGAAGGGTTCGCGGAACAAGTACGAGGTCGACCACGAGTCCGGCCGGATCCGTCTGGACCGTCGTCTGTTCACCTCGACCGCCTACCCGACGGACTACGGATTCGTCGAGAACACCCTCGGCGAGGACGGCGACCCGCTGGACGCCCTGGTCATCCTGGACGAGCCGACCTTCCCGGGCTGCCTCATCAAGTGCCGCGCCATCGGCATGTTCCGGATGACGGACGAGGCCGGCGGCGACGACAAGCTGCTGTGCGTCCCCGCGACGGACCCGCGGATGGAGCACCTGCGCGACATCCACCACGTCTCCGAGTTCGACCGCCTGGAGATCCAGCACTTCTTCGAGGTCTACAAGGACCTGGAGCCCGGCAAGTCCGTCGAGGGCGCCGACTGGGTGGGCCGCACCGAGGCCGAGGCCGAGATCGAGCGCTCCTACAAGCGCGCCCAGGACCAGGGCGGTCACTGACCCGAGCGGTCACTCACCGAAGCGTTCACGTACGGGCCGCACGACCTCAGCCGGGGTCGGGCGGCCCGTTCGTGTAGTCATGCGCATACTGAGGCGTACGGGAGGCAGACGCTTAGTACGTAGACGTGCGTAGGCGGCGTACGTCGGGCGAGGAAAGCACAGAGGTGTCACAGAGGTGACGGACCGGGAGACGGAGGCCCTGGAGGACCGCAAACCGCAGTCCGACGAGGCCCGCAGTCAGTTCACACAGCCCATCGGGGTGGTGTCGGCGCCTGCGCCGGTGGACGAGGAGTCGTCGACCACCTCGGAGTTCGCGCTTCCCGAGGGTCTGAGCTACCAGGCGCCCGAACCGTCCGACACGGAGGGCTCCGCCTTCACCCCGCCGGCCACCTACAGCTCGCGCCAGTCCCCGCCCGCGTTCACCCCGGCGCACGGCATCCCCATGGTCAAGCTGACCCGGGAGGCGCCCTGGCAGGACCGGATGCGCACGATGCTGCGGATGCCGGTCGCCGACCGGCCCGCGCCCGAGGCGGCGCAGAAGCAGGACGACGCGGGACCCGCCGTGCCGCGCGTGCTCGACCTGACGCTGCGTATCGGGGAGCTGCTGCTCGCGGGCGGCGAGGGCGCCGAGGACGTGGAGGCGGCGATGTTCGCCGTCTGCCGCTCCTACGGGCTCGACCGCTGCGAGCCGACCGTCACCTTCACGCTCCTGTCGATCACCTTCCAGCCGTCGCTCGTCGACGACCCGGTGACCGCCTCCCGGACCGTGCGCCGTCGCGGCACCGACTACAACCGGCTCGCGGCCGTCTTCCGGCTCGTCGACGACATCAGCGACGAGGACGACGAGGTCGTCGTCACCCTGGAGGAGGCCTACCGGCGCCTCGCGGAGATCCGCCGCAACCGCCACCCCTACCCCGGCTGGGCGCTGACCGGCGCGAACGGCCTGCTCGCCGGGTCCGCCTCGATCCTCGTCGGCGGTGACCTGCTCGTCTTCATCGCGGCGGCGGTCGGCGCGATGCTCGGCGACCGGCTGGCCTGGCTGTGCGCGGGCCGCGGATTCCCGGAGTTCTACCAGTTCACGGTGGCCGCGATGCCGCCCGCCGCGATCGGCCTGGTGCTCACGCTCGCCCATGTGGACGTGAAGGCGTCGGCGGTGATCACCGGTGGACTCTTCGCGCTGCTGCCGGGACGGGCCCTCGTGGCGGGCGTGCAGGACGGTCTGACCGGTTTCTACATCACGGCCTCGGCGCGCCTGCTCGAAGTCATGTACTTCTTCGTCGGCATCGTCATCGGCGTACTGATCATGCTCTACGTGGGTGTGCAGCTGCACGCGGAGCTGAACCCCGAGGCGGCGCTGCACCCCGTCCACCGGCCGTACTGGCAGATCGCCGCGTCGATGGCGCTGTCGCTCGCCTTCGCCGTCCTGCTCCAGCAGGAACGTTCGACCGTGCTCGCCGTGACGCTCAACGGCGGGGTCGCCTGGGTGGTCTACGGGGCGATGCACGACGCGGGCGGCATCTCGCCGGTCGCCTCCACCGCCGCCGCGGCCGGGCTCGTCGGCCTGTTCGGCCAGCTGTTCTCGCGCTACCGGTTCGCGTCGGCGCTGCCCTACGTCACGGCCGCGATCGGCCCGCTGCTGCCCGGTTCGGCCACGTACTTCGGGCTGCTCGCGATCGCCCACAACGACGTGAACCAGGGCCTCGTCTCGCTGTCCAAGGCGGCCGCGCTCGCCCTGGCCATCGCCATCGGGGTGAACCTCGGTGGTGAGATCTCCCGGCTCTTCCTGCGCTCGCCGGGGGCGGCGAACCGCCGCGCGGCCAAGCGGACGCGCGGCTTCTAGAGGTTCTGCTACCGGAGTTCCGCTACCGCTTGGCGTGGCGGCCGCGCTGGCCCTGCGCCGGGGGCTGCGCCTGGTCACCGGCCGGGCCAGGACCCTCCTGGGCCGCCTTCTTGGACTTGCTGCGCGCCCGCAGGAACTCGATCGCGATCGGCACCACCGAGATCAGGACGATCAGGATCAGGATCGCCTCGATGTTCTTGTGCACGAACTCGATGTTGCCGAGCCAGGAGCCGAGCAGCGTCACGCCCGCGCCCCACAGGATGCCGCCGATCACGTTGTACGTGATGAACGAGCGGTACTTCATGCCGGAGACACCGGCGATGATCGGCGTGAACGTGCGGACGATCGGCACGAAGCGGGCCAGGACCAGCGACTTCGGCCCGTGCTTCTCGAAGAACTCGTGCGCCTTCTGCACGTTCTCCTGCTTAAACAGCTTGGAGTCGGGGCGCCGGAACAGCGACGGGCCGACCTTCTTGCCGAAGAGGTAGCCCGCCTGGTCGCCCAGGATCGCCGCCACGCAGATCAGCGCGACCGCGCCCCACAGCGGGAAGTCCAGGGTGCCCGCCGTGATCAGCAGACCCGTGGTGAAGAGGAGCGAGTCGCCCGGCAGGAAGAAGCCGATCAGGAGCCCCGACTCGGCGAACACGATCAGCAGCAGTCCCCAGATGCCGAACGTGTTCAGCAGATAGTCCGGGTCCAGCCAGCTTGGTCCGAGAGCAAGCGTCATCACGGGTCCGGGCTCCTGGGGGCTTGGGAAACGATACGGAACAGACCGACACGGAGGTCGAAGGTCAGGCAAGGCAATGGTGATGCAAAGTTATCAACGCCCATCACCTGTGCCAGGTTCCAGTGGCCCCTTCAGGATGCACTGTGCCCCAACTGTGGCAAACCTGTCGGTCAGCCACCGTGCCGTGCGGCGTTCGCGTGGATGGCGTCCCGCAGGTGCTCCGCGACGCCCTCGCCCATGGCGTCGTAGAACGCCTTGAACCGCTCGTCGGCCACGTACATGTCGCCGAAGCAGACGTGCATCGCGTACGGGCACTCGAAGAACCAGCCCGTGATGTGCGCGCGGTGCTCCTCCGCCAGGTCCATCGCCGCCTCGCCCGTCGCGGGGGCACCGGAGGCGACGAGGGCCGCGTAGCGCGCGCTCCAGTCGTCGGTCTCGGCCTGGAGCCGCTTCCAGTCCTCCTTGGTGTAGCCGGCGGCCCGGCGCTGCGACTCGGCGTACGCCTCCGTGCCGCCCCAGCGCTCCTCGGCCTCCTGGGCGTACCTCTCGGGGTCCTTGTCCCCGAAGACCTCGAAGCGCTCCTCGGGCGTGAGCTGGATTCCCATCTTCTCTGCCTCCATGGCGTGTTCGACGGCGTCGGCCATCTTCTGCAGTCGTTCGATACGGGCAACGAGGACCTCGTGCTGGCGGCGCAGGTGCTCGCGCGGGTCCGTCGCCGGGTCGTCGAGCAGGGTGCGCACCTCGTCCAGCGGGAAGCCCAGCTCGCGGTAGAAGAGGATGCGCTGGAGCCGGTCGAGGTCGGCGTCGCTGTAGCGGCGGTGGCCCGCGCCGCTGCGCCCGCTCGGCGCGAGCAGGCCGATCTCGTCGTAGTGGTGCAGGGTGCGCACCGTGACACCGGCGAATCCGGCCACCTGGCCCACGGGGTAGCTCATCGCCGGTCCTCCTGATCGTCGTCGCGTTCCCGCCGTCGTCGTCGCGTTCCCGCCGTCGTCGTCGCGTTCCCGCTGTCGTCCGTGGTGGCAAGCCTGGGTCCTCACGCCGCGTGAGGTGCAAGCCCTGCCCGCACTCCGGGGGTCACGGACCCCGCGTCCGGGTGTTATGCGTTGATTGTCCGTTTACAGTGTCGCCGTGAGCCCTGATGAAGCCGTCGTCGCGCCGCCTCCGGCCGCCCAGCCCGCCGTCTCCGCTCGCACCCTGCTGCCGCTCGTCCTGCCCGCGCTCGTGGTCGGCGTCGGTTGCAGTCTGCTGTTCCTCGCCGTGAGCGGGGCCGCCGAGCGGCTCCAGGACGTGCTGTGGAGCGACCTGCCCGACGCGCTCGGTGTCGGCCGGTACTCCGCGCTCTGGATGATCGTCATGCTGACGGCGACCGGCATCCTCGTCGGGCTCGTCGTCTGGAAGGCCCCCGGGCACGCGGGCCCCGACCCGGCGACGCTCGGCCTCGGCGGCGAGGAGCCGCTGCCGCCGTACGTCCTGCCGGGCCTGGTCGTCGCGGCGGCGCTGATGCTCGCGGGCGGGCCCAGCCTCGGCCCGGAGAACCCGATCATCGCCACCAATGTCGCGCTGGCGTTCTGGCTCGGCCGCAAGGTGGTGCCGAAGGCGCCCGGCGCGCTGTGGGTGTCGCTCGCCTCGGCCGCGACGCTCGGCGCGCTGTTCGGGACGCCGGTCGCCGCCGCGCTCGTCGTCTCCGAGGCGCTGGCCGGCAAGCCGATGCCGATCAAGGGCTCGCTCTGGGACAACCTCTTCGGGCCGCTGCTCGCCGCCGCCGCGGGCGCGCTGACCACGACCCTCCTCGCCTCGCCCTCCTTCGACCTGGGCCTGCCCCGCTTCGACCGGCCGGGCTGGGGCGACCTGCTCGCCGCGATCGTCGTGGCCTGCGCCGCGACCCTCCTCGGCATGCTCGCGGTCCTCGCCTTCCCTTACGTCCATGGCGCGTTCGGGCGCCTGCGGCACCCCCTGCTGATGCTGCCGCTCGGCGGGCTCGTGCTCGGCCTCCTCGGCGCGCTCGGCGGCCATCTGACGCTGTTCAAGGGCCTGGAGGAGGTCGGCGAGCTGGCCGCCGACCCCGAGGGCTGGTCGGCGGGGCGGTTCGCCGTGATGACCGTGGTGAAGCTGGCCGCGCTGCTGATCGCCGCGTCCTGCGGGTTCCGGGGCGGGCGGATCTTCCCGGCGGTGTTCGTCGGCGCCGCGTTCGGACTGTGCGCGCACGCGCTCGTCCCCGGCGTCCACGTCTCGGTCGGGGTCGCGGCGGGCGTCCTCGGAATGCTGCTCGCGATCACCCGGCAGGGCTGGGTCAGCCTCTTCACCGCCGCCGTGCTCGTCGCCTCGCCCGCGATCCTCGCCCTCATGTGCGTAGCTTCTTTGCCCGCTTGGCTCCTGGTGACGGGGCGGGCCCAGATGCAACTCTCGGAGGACGGAACGTCCATGCGCTGACACCTCTGCCCGTCCTGGAAAATCCCGTCTCGCACAGGAGTTGATGGCATGTCTCCGCTGCATCAGAGTCCGTCCGACAAACCCGGCGAACCGCACCTGTCCGTCAACCCGCTCGTCGGGGAGGCGAACCCGACCGCCGGGATGGTCGAGGCGCCGCCCAAGCACCGCCTGCCCGACCGGCCGCTCGCGCCCATGACCGCGTACCAGCTCGTGCACGACGAGCTGATGCTCGACGGGAACGCCCGCCTCAACCTCGCCACCTTCGTCACCACGTGGATGGAGCCGCAGGCCGGGATCCTGATGGGCGAGTGCCGCGACAAGAACATGATCGACAAGGACGAGTACCCGCGCACCGCCGAGCTGGAGAAGCGCTGCGTGGCGATGCTCGCCGACCTGTGGAACGCGCCGGACCCGTCGGCCGCCGTCGGCTGTTCGACGACCGGGTCCAGCGAGGCGTGCATGCTCGCCGGGATGGCACTCAAGCGGCGCTGGGCCCGGAAGAACGCCGACCGCTACCCCTCGCGGGAGGCCCGGCCCAACCTCGTCATGGGCGTGAACGTGCAGGTCTGCTGGGAGAAGTTCTGCAATTTCTGGGAGGTCGAGGCGCGGCAGGTGCCGATGGAGGGCGACCGCTTCCACCTCGACCCGGCGGCGGCAGCCGAGCTGTGCGACGAGAACACCATCGGCGTCGTCGGCATCCTCGGCTCCACCTTCGACGGGTCGTACGAGCCGGTCGCCGACCTGTGCGCCGCGCTCGACGCCCTCCAGGAGCGGACCGGGCTCGACATCCCCGTCCACGTGGACGGGGCGTCCGGCGCGATGGTGGCGCCCTTCCTCGACCCGGACCTCGCCTGGGACTTCCGGCTGCCGCGCGTGGCGTCGATCAACACCTCGGGCCACAAGTACGGCCTGGTCTACCCCGGCGTCGGCTGGGCCCTGTGGCGCACGGCGGACGCGCTCCCCGAAGAGCTGGTCTTCCGCGTGAACTACCTGGGCGGCGACATGCCGACGTTCGCCCTCAACTTCTCGCGGCCCGGTGCGCAGGTGGTGGCCCAGTACTACACGTTCCTGCGGCTCGGCCGGGAGGGCTATCGCGCCGTGCAGCAGGCGTCCCGCGACGTGGCGCGCGGCCTCGCCGAACGGATCGAGGCGCTGGGCGACTTCCGCCTGATCACGCGCGGCGACGAACTGCCCGTCTTCGCGTTCACGACGGCGCCGGACGTGACCGCCTTCGACGTGTTCGACGTGTCCCGGCGGCTGCGGGAGCGCGGCTGGCTGGTGCCCGCGTACACGTTCCCGGCGCACCGCGAGGACCTGGCGGTGCTCCGGATCGTGTGCCGCAACGGCTTCTCGGCGGACCTGGCCGAGCTCCTGATCGAGGACCTGAACCGGCTCCTCCCGGAGCTGCGCCGCCAGCCGCACCCGTTCACCCAGGACCGGGGAGCGGCGACGAGCTTCCACCACTAAGGTCCACCAGGGCCTGTCCGAGAGGACCTGGCGCTCAGGACCGGGCGTACGGGTTCTCCTGGCCCTCCGCGAGCACGCCCACGAACGGCTCGCCCTCGCCCGCGAACGTGTAGGCGCCGCCCTCGATGCGGCCGATGAGGGCGCGGGTCCACTCCGCGCCCGTGTCGGCCGAGTACGTCCAGTAGTCCATGATCTCGCCGATGTGGCCGAGCTGCCCGGGGCCGCCCTCGGGCGTGTAGTACTCGGTGACGGAGGTGCGCCACTCCTCGATGCGGCGCACCCGCTCCCCGAGCAGCGCGACGGCCTCCGCGCGCGGCAGGTCGACCATGAAGCCGAGCGCGGCCGTCAGGTTGTCGGGGCGCTGGTCGTAGGCGGTGAGCGCCTCCCGGAGCAGGCTGAGGTAGGTCTCGGTGCCCCGCTCCGTCATCTCGTACTCGGTGCGCGGCGGGCCGCCGGCCGTGGACGGTTCCGTCTCGTGCGCGACCAGGAGCCCTTCCTTCGCCATCTGTTTGAGGGCGTGGTAGATCGAGCCCGGCTTGGCGTTCGACCACTCGTGGGCGCCCCAGTACTCCAGGTCGCTGCGCACCTGGTAGCCGTGCGCGCGGCCGTGCTGGCGCACGGCTCCGAGGACCAGGAGGCGGATCGCTGACATGCGGCCAGCGTAGGGCCCCGGGCCGGTCAGCCCTGCGCGAGGGCGACCAGTTCGAAGGCGGTCTTCCCGTCCAGGGACTCCCGGATGATGTCGGCGTGACCCGCGTGCCGGGCCGTCTCGCGGATCAGGTGCAGGCCGAGCCAGCGCACCGAGACGGCGGGGCAGCCGAAGAACCACCAGTCGGACGGGAGCGGGAAGGTGTCGTCCAGGCTGGGCGCGGCGCGGAAGAACTCCTCGGTGCGGCGGGCGACGTCCTCGTAGTAGTCGAGCAGCTGCTTGACCGTCTCGTCGCCGACGAGGCGGAAGCTGTCGCCCCAGTTCTCCTCGGACCGCTGGAGATCGGGCGCGATCTGCTGGGCCCGCGCGACCCAGCCCTGCTCGGTCTCGGCCACGTGCTTGAGCAGGCCCGCGAGGGACAGCTCGCTGGCGCTGGGCGTCGTCGCGGCCTGCTCGTCGGTGAGGCCGAGGAGGGCCCGGCGGATGCCGCCGCGCTGTTCGGCGATGAAGGCGAGCAGCGCCCCGCGCTCGTCGCCGGGGGCTTCGGGGTTCACGTGCATGACCATGACGGCCGCCTCTCAGGTCGGAGTGGCACTCGTTCCCGGGTGATTCCGGGTGACAGGAGAAACGTAGAGGCGATGTAGGTCAGATTCTGGCCGCCATGGGGAGCGCTTGCATGGGCGGCTCCGGGAAGGGCAGATGCACAGGGAGCTGTAACCAACGGAACACCCCGCGTGCACGTGCATCTGCCCATGCAGCAGCACGTGAACGCAGCTATGCTCTCGCACAGTTGGGACAGTTGATCACCACCGGGGAGCGAACCGTGCACCACGTGTACAACGGCATGGCGGCCACGGATCTGCACGGAGTGGTCTGGCAGAAGAGCAGGCACAGCAACTCGCAGGGCTCCTGCGTGGAGTTCGCCAAACTGCCCGGCGGCCGCGTGGCCGTGCGCAACTCCAACTACCCGGAGGGGCCCGCCCTCGTCTACACGCCCGCCGAGATCGAGGCGATGCTGCTCGGCGTGAAGGACGGCGAGTTCGACCATCTCGTGGCCGGCGCCTGACACGGTCCGGGCCGGGCGGCCGGTCAGACCCGGAACAGCGCCCAGACCACCTTGCCGCTGAGCGTGCCGGCCAGCGGGTGCCAGCCCCAGCCGTCGCTGAAGGACTCGACGAGGAAGAGACCGCGCCCGGACTCGGCGGAGAAGTCGTCCTGCGGCTCACCGGCCGCGGGGCTGTCGTTGCTGGGGTCGCGGACCGCGCACACCACCCGCGTCGCCCAGCGCATCAGGTGCAGGCGTACGGGCGGCTCCTGATCGTCCGCGGCGTCCGCGGGCAGCGCGTGCCGCAGGGCGTTGGTGACCAGTTCGGAGACGACCAGACAGATGTCCTCGAAACGCTCGGGGACGTCCCACTCGGTCAGCGTCGCGCGCGTGAACTTCCGTGCGCAGCGCACCGCTTCGAACCGCGCGGGCAGCGCGCACGAGGCGGCGCTGGAGACGGCCGAGGGGTCGATGGGAGGAAGCCCCTGCCGTAACGGCTCGAGCATGGTCGATCCATTCGTCCCCATGCGAGGCACTCCCCAGATTCGCGTGCGTAGCGAGCGGTGGTGGCGACCATCGTTCCGAATGCGTACTACGGATGCAAGGGCAGATGCACGTGCACGCGCCGGACTTGGACCTTCCCGTACCGCTTCTTGCTCATTTCTCCCTACGACTTCTTGCGCAGGTCTTTCGCGATCTCTCCGTTTCTGTAACCGAACGCATACAGCCAGCCGCGTTTTAATGGCAGACTTCGGCCCTTGAACCGATGGGGAGGCAGAGACGTGACCGCTGGGGATCCGAGCGGCTCGGTGGTGCGGCGCATTCTCCTGGGCTCGCAGCTGAGGCGCCTGAGGGAATCGCAGGGCATCACCCGCGAGGCCGCCGGATACTCGATCCGCGCCTCGGAATCCAAGATCAGCCGCTTGGAGTTGGGACGGGTGAGCTTCAAGGCGAGGGACGTCGAGGACCTGCTGACCCTGTACGGGGTGACCGACGAGGCCGAGCGCGGAGGACTGCTCTCCCTCGTCAAGGAGGCCAACGTCGCGGGCTGGTGGCACAGTTACTCGGACGTGCTGCCCGGCTGGTTCCAGACATACGTGGGCCTCGAGGGAGCCGCTTCGGTGATCCGCGGCTACGAGGCCCAGTTCGTGCACGGCCTGCTGCAGACCGAGCGTTACGCGCACGCGGTCGTCGAGCGCGGCATGCGCGGCGCGTCCCGCGAGGACGTCGAGCGGCGCGTCGCCCTGCGGCTCGCGCGGCAGAAGGTGCTGGTCGCGGAGCGCGCGCCGGACGTGCGGTTCATCCTCGACGAGGCCGCGCTGCGCCGGGTGCACGGCGGCCCCGAGGTGATGCGCGGGCAGCTCGACCACCTCGTCGAGGTGGCGCGGATGCCGCACGTCACGCTGCAGGTCGTACCGTTCAGCCTCGGCTGGCACGCCGGCGAGTCCGGCACCTTCACGCTCCTGTCGTTCCCGGAGTCCGACCTCTCCGACGTCGTCTTCCTCGAACAGCTCACCAGCGCCCTCTACCTGGACAAGGCCGAGGACGTGGCGCAGTACGAGCAGGCGATGGCGCGGCTGCAGGAGGAGTGCCCCTCACCGGAGGAGAGCCTGCGGCTGCTTGAGCGTATTGCGGCCGAATTCGCTCGGTGAGCACGCCAGTTGTGTGCGTGTGTTGTAGAGAGTTCGACCACAACTGACGAGTAACCGGCCTACGATGACGTCCCATTCAGGTGTCCGGCGCGGCAGCAAGGGATCTCGTCCATGACGTCACACGCGTACTTCACGGATCTCGACCGGCAGTACATCGACGGTTCGTGGCGCACCGGGCGCGGCTCGTGGGACATCCTCGACCTCAACCCGTACAGCGGTGACAAGCTCGCCTCCATCACCGTCGCCTCCGTCGAGGAGGTCGACGAGGCGTATCGGGCGGCCGAGCGGGCGCAGAAGGAGTGGGCGGCCACCAACGCGTACACGCGCCGCCTCGTCTTCGAGCGGGCCCTGCGCCTCCTCGAGGAGCGCGAGGACGCGATATCCGAGGCGATCATCGACGAGCTCGGCGGCACCCGCGTGAAGGCCGGGTTCGAGTTGCACCTCGCCAAGGAGTTCCTGCGCGAGGCGGCCCAGCTCGCGCTGCGCCCGCAGGGCCGCGTCATCCCCTCCCCCGAGGACGGCAAGGAGAACCGGGTCCACCGGCTGCCGGTCGGGGTGGTCGGGGTCATCTCGCCGTTCAACTTCCCGTTCCTGCTGTCGCTGAAGTCGGTGGCGCCCGCATTGGCGCTCGGCAACGGCGTCGTGCTCAAGCCGCACCAGTGCACGCCGATCGTCGGCGGCTCGCTGGTCGCGAAGCTCTTCGAGGACGCGGGCCTGCCGCCGGGCCTCCTGAACGTCGTCATCACCGACCTCGCCGAGATCGGCGACGCCCTCCTGACGCACCCGGTGCCGAAGGTCATCTCCTTCACCGGCTCGGACGCGACCGGCCGGCATGTGGCCACGGTCTGCGCCTCGCAGTTCAAGCACGCGATCCTGGAACTCGGCGGCAACAGCGCCCTGACCGTCCTCGACGACGCCGACATCGACTACGCGGTCGACGCCGCCGTCTTCAGCCGGTACGTGCACCAGGGCCAGGTCTGCATGGCCGCCAACCGCATCCTGGTGGACCGCGGGATCGAGGCGGAGTTCACGGAGAAGTTCGTCGCGAAGGTGGCGACGCTCAAGGCCGGGGACCCGCGCGACCCCGAGACCGTCATCGGCCCGCTCATCAACTCGACGCAGACCGACGCGGTCACGGGCGTCGTCGAGCAGGCGGTGCGGGAAGGGGCGACGGTACTGCTGCGCGGCGGCGTCGACGGCAACGTGGTCGAACCGGTGGTCCTGACCGGGCTGCCCGCCGACTCACCGGTGCTGCGCCAGGAGATCTTCGGCCCGGTCGCGCTCCTCATCCCCTTCGACGGGGACGAGGAGGCGGTGCGGATCGCGAACGACACCCCGTACGGGCTGAGCGGGGCCGTGCACACCGGCTCCATCGAGCGGGGCGTGGCGTTCGCCCACCGCATCGACACCGGCATGATCCACGTCAACGACGGCACCGTGCACGACGAGCCGCTCGTCGCCTTCGGCGGGGAGAAGCGCTCCGGGCTCGGCCGCCTCAACGGGGAGGCGACCGTGGAGGCCTTCACGACGCAGAAGTGGATCTCCGTGCAGCACGGCCGGAGCCGCTTCCCGTTCTAGTCCCCCGGACGGGCTTACGAGGCGGTGCCGTAGCGGCGCTCGAAGCGCTCGACGCGGCCCGCCGTGTCCAGGACGCGCTGGTTGCCCGTGTAGAAGGGGTGGCTGACGTCGGAGATCTCGACGTCGACGACCGGGTACGTGTTCCCGTCCTCCCACTCGATCGTCCGCTCGCTCGTCATGGTCGAGCGGGTGAGGAAGGCGTGGTTCGCGGCGCGGTCGCGGAACACGACCGGGCCGTAGGCGGGGTGGATGGCGTTGTTCATGGTCAGCGCTCCTCTCGGAAGTCGACGTGGCGGCCGGCGACGGGGTCGTACTTGCGCAGGGTGACCCGGTCGGGGTCGTTCCTGCGGTTCTTGCGGGTCACGTAGGTGTAGCCGGTCCCCGCTGTGGACCTGAGCTTGATCACTGGGCGGAGTTCGTTTCGTGCCATGCAGGCAGTATATGAAAATGGGAGCCATTTTCAATAGGGTGGAGGCCCGGCGCGCTGAGAGATGCGTCACGCCGACTGTCCTGGTTGACGGCTGGTAACTTCTGGCGCAATCCAGGTCGGCGGCAGGGACATAGGGGGATGGTGTGCGCATCAGGAAGCGGATCGTGGCGGGCGTCGCGGTGGCCGTGGCGGCGTTGGCCGTGGCGGGCTGCAGCAGTGACGACGGTGACGGCGGCGGCAGGGACGAGGGCGCGGCGACGTCCTCGGCGGCGCCCGACGGCGGCTCGTCGTCCGGCTCGGCATCCGGCTCGGCGTCCGACGCGCCGTCCGGTTCGGGCGGGTCCGCGAAGGCCACCGAGGGCATCTGGAGCGCGACGACGGACGGCAAGGCCGTCGTCCTGGTGGTGGGCGGCGAGCAGGCGGCCCTGAGCACTGGCGACGGGCACCTGTGCAACGGGACCGTGTCCGGCACCGGCAAGCCGGCCCTGGACCTGACGTGCGCGGACGGGAACACCGACCGGACCAAGGGCACGATCGAGTCAAACGACGGTTCGACGATGAAGGTGTCCTGGACGGACGGGACCGAGGACTCCTTCACGAAGTCGACGGACGGGAAGCTGCCGACGGGCCTGCCCAGCGGCCTGCCGACGGGCTGAACCGCCCCGGCGCGCTCCCCTATTCCCTGGGTGACTCCCGGATTGATGCCCCGGTTGATGCCTCGGTTGATGCCTCGGTTGATTCCCCGGTTGAGCCCCCGGTTGCCTCCTGCGGCTTCACGGTCATCGGCGGGTCGTCGGTGTCGAGCGCGTCGGACAGCTCCTGGAGACTCTCCACGAGCATGTGCGCGCCGCGCCGGACGACCCGGTCGGGGACGCCCTCCTCGTCCCAGGCGTCGAGGGCGGCGCGGACCGAACCCCACGCGGGGACCCGGCGTTCGCGGATGGCGCGGGCGCCGTCGCGGGTCGCGGCGCGCAGGGCGTCGGCGAGCGCGTCCGCGGCCGGCACGGGGGTGGCGTCGCGCTCGGGGAGGTGGGCCTCCATCAGCATGGCCACGCGGCCCAGGCGCTGCAGGGCGTGCGCGGCGTCGTCGGCGGCGGCGTTCGACAGGCCCCGGTGGCGTACGGGTTCGGTCCCGGCCCGGGCGGCGGCCTCCTGCCAGGCGATGTGCGCGTCCCGCGCCTTGAGCAGCGCCTCGCGGACGTCCGGGCACGTCTTGCCCGCCGGGTGAGCGTAGTGGTCGACGACGACGGCCGCGTACTCGCCGAGCGCGACGAGCCAGTCCGCGAGACGGGTGCGCAGGCGCGGGGTCTCCCACGCCGGGTAGAGGGCGTAGGACAGCATGGCGAGGAGGCCGCCCGCGAGGGTGAGCACGAGCCGTTCGGGGACCGTCTGTCCCCAGCCCTCGCCGCCCATGCCGAGCAGGAACACGACGTACGCGGAGACGCACGCCTGCGAGGCGAGCTGGCCCGTGCGCATGAGCAGGTACATCAGGCCCGCGCACAGGACGGCCAGGGCGGCGGACAGCCCCGTGCCCGGATGCGCGAGCTGCACGACGCCGGTCGCCAGGGCGACCCCGACCAGGGTTCCGCCGAAACGGGCCACCGCACGGGAGTACGTCTGTGAGAAGTCCGGCCGCATCACCATCACGGCGGACATCGGCGCCCAGTAGCCGTGCCCCAGCGGAAGCGCGTCGCCGATCAGGTATCCGGCGACCGCCACCGCGCAGATTCTGGTGGCGTGCCGCAGCACCGGCGACCCTGGCCGCGCCTCCCGCCGCATCGCCCGTACGGCGACGGGGAGGAGCTGGAAGAGGGTGGGGCGGCGCAGGGGGCGACCGGGGTCCGGGGTCTTGGGGGTGGGCGGGGGTGTGGTTTCGGGGCGTCGGCCGGAGTCCGGCACCGATGGCATCGATGGCACCGATGGCGCGGGCTGGGGTGTCGTTCCGGGCCGGCGGCCGGGGAGCAGGCGGCGGCGCAAGGGTGTCGCTCTGGGCCGGCGGCCGGGGACCAGGCGGTGTCGCAAGGGTGCCACTCCGGAGCGACGGCCAGGGACCAGGCGGCGGCGCAGGCGTGTCGCTCCGGGGCGAAGGCCAGGGAGCAGGCGGCGGCGCAGGCGTGTCGTTGCGGGGCGGCGAGCGGGGAGCAGGCGGCGGCGCAAGGGTGTCGCCCGTGTGTTCGGTGGTTCCCGGGGCGGGGTGCCGCCGGCGGTCTCCACCACGTCTCTGAGCAGGGGCCCCAGGCGGGTCGCTGCGCGTTTCGCCGGGCCGGACAGGACGTGGTCGACGTCCGGGCTGCGGAACGCGGCGACCGCCCCCGGCGGGATGTCGACCGGGGTCCCCTGCCGGATGGCGCGGGCCGCCGCGTCCAGGATCGAACCGGCGGCGGCCAGCAGCTCGCGGGCCCGGTCGCGCTCGGGCCCCTCGGCCGGGACGCCGACCGCCGGGTCCGCGAGCGACGCCAGGACCGGCCGGATGCGCTCGGCGACCCCGCGCGTGCCGTGCAGCTGCGCGGGGCGGGTGCGGGCCTGGCGCGGGGTGAGCGAGGCGGCGTTGCGGGCCAGCATCAGCGGCGCCGGGTCGAACTCGGCGACCGGGTCGTGGCGCAGGCGGCGCGCGTAGTCGGCCTCGGCGGCGAGCGCGTCGGCCAGTGCGTCGCGGTGGGCTCCCCAGCGGCGTACGGGGAAGAGGATCACCAGCGCCGCCTGGACCAGGCCGCCGAAGGCCATGATCGCCGCGTGTCCCGCCGCCTCCGCGACCGTCGTCGGCAGGGTGATGGTGACCAGCATCATCGCCACGTTCGACGACGCGATGATGCCGATGGTCGGGCCCGCCGCCCAGGAGAGCCCGGCGAGGAAGGTCCAGAGCCCGAGGAGGGGCAGGAACAGGGCCAGGTGGGAACCGGTCAGGTACCCCAGGAAGGTGGAGACGCCAAGACTGGCGCCCGAGGCCAGCGCCAGCTCCGGCCGGGGCCGCCAGCTGCGCTGGAACGTGGCGATCGCCGCCTGGAACCCCCCGAACGCGGAGCCGGCCGCCGCCGCGGGGCCGAACAGGGTGAGGCTGACGGCGATCACGACCGCGAGTCCGGCTGCGCCGCGCAGGGCGATCAGGGGTTCCAGCCGTTTCCGCTCGACGGTCAGCCCCGAGCGGGTGGTGTCCTTCAACGCCCGAAACCAACTCACTCCGCCAGAATAGGGTCATCCCACCCAAACCGTTCACCCAGCCGCACGCTCCGCCGTGGCTGGTCGCGCGGTTCCCGCGCCCCTGGAGCGGGGCGCTGAGATGGCGCACGCAGTGCGCATCTCAGGGGCGCGGGCAACGGCGCGACCAGCCACGACGCACCCGCACCTGACCACCAAGCCCCGCACCCGCGGCGCTCAGGGGCGCGGGGAACTGCGCAACCAGCCACGACGCACCCGCACCTGACCACCAAGCCCCGCACCCGCGGCGCTCAGGGGCGCGGGGAACTGCGCAACCAGCCACGACGCACCCGCACCTGACCACCAAGCCCCGCACCCGCGGCGCTCAGGGGCGCGGGGAACTGCGCGACCAGCCACGACGCACCCGCGTCCGCCGACGAGAGCCCCACCACCCACGTCGCCCAGGCGGCTCAATCGAGCCCGAGCCGACAACACCCCGCCCCGCTATGCACCCGCCCCCCGAACCCGCGCTCGCGAAGCCGCCGCAGCCCCCTCAACCCACCCCGCCTCGTCGAAGACCCCCCGCATACGCGTACTCACCGTCTCCGGAAACATCTCCTCCGCCCGCCCGGCGACAGCCACCTCCCGCGCGGCCAGCACCGGCAGCAACTCCCCCCGCTCCCCCACCACTTCCTCCGCGACCGCCGACAACCGCTCACCGATGCGCTGCGCGTACGCGGCGAGGAAGGACTGCCGAAACGTCTTCGTCCGCTTGCGCCCAGCCGCCCGCTGCTCCGCCTCGGCCCGGGTCATGGCAGCGGACCCCTGCACAAGCAGCGACGTATAGAGAACCTCGACCACCTCGAGATCGGGCTCGAACCCGACCACCGTGGAAAAGCCGAACGCACTGTTCCACACGGCCCGGCACCGATTCGCGGAGGCGACCGCGTCGAGGAGAACCGCCTTCGCCGTCTCGTAGGGCGCGTCGACCCCGACGCGGCAGGCGCCGGGCGCGTCCGCGGCCCGCGTACGAGAGGCGAGGACCGCCTCGTCGACCGAGTGCCGGGCCATGAGTTCCTGCGCCTTGGCGGAGAGCGCCTCGGCCTCCGGCGGATACCCGGTCGCCTCCGCTTTGGCGAGCAGCGCCCGGATCCGGGCGAGGGCGCGCGGCTCACCGGCGACGGGCACCGTGACGGACTCCCCCGGCACCGGCCCGACGGCCTCGATCGCGGGCAGCCGCACAAGCAGCCGGTACAGCTCGAGGGTGGTCGTGGCGGCGGAGAACCGGTCCCGCCGCGATGCTTTGTCGCCGGGCAGCGCGGCGATCTGCTCCGCCCAGCGCGGCGGCAGCGCCTCGTACCGCCCGGTCTCGGCGCGGATCAGCCGGGCGGCGAGCCCCGCGTGCTCGGGGGACAGTTCGCGGACGACCATCCGGATCACGTCGGCGGGCTGCCAGCCCCGCTCCCAGGCCCGCCGTACGAATTCCCGCCCGCGCAGCGCGAGTTCCGCGTCGGCGGACGGGTCAGCCGCGAGGAGGGACGCCCCGGTGTCGAGGTCGAGGTCGGCGTCGGCCGTGAACAGCGCGGCGGCGAAGGCGCGCTCGACGGCGGATCCGGCGCTCATGCCACGGAGGCCATGATCTCGGCGGCCCGCGCCACGAGCCGGTCGTCGGGCGTCGCGTCCCGCGCGGACTTGGTGGTGAGCACGGAGAGCACGACCGGGTCGCCGTTCGGGGCCCATGCGACGCCCACGTCGTTGGCCGTGCCGTACGACCCCGTCCCGGTCTTGTCGCCGAGCACCCACCCGTCCGGCAGCCCGGCACGGAACCGCTTGTCGCTGGTGGTGTTGGCGAGCAGCCACTGCGCGAGCCGCGCCCGGTCGCCCCGCTGAAGGGCGCGGCCGAGAACGAGACGCGCGTACGTCGTCCCGATCGCGCGCGGCGACGTGGTGTCGGTGCGCCGTCCGGGTTCGGCGGAGTTCAGCTCGGGCTCGATGCGGTCGAGCCGGGTCACGCGGTCGCCGACCGAGCGGGCGAGGCGGGTGACGGCACCGGGTCCGCCGAGCCGGTGCAGGAGGAGGTTGGCGGCGGTGTTGTCGCTGAAGGAGATCGCTGCGCCGCACAGCTCGGCGACGGTCATGCCGTGCGCGAGGTTCTCGGGCTTGCCGGTGACGGGCGCGCCGCCCGCCCGGTCGATGTCGGCCTGCGTGTAGTGGACGCGGCGGGCGAGGTACGTGCCGTCGTGGTCGAGGTCGCGCAGGACCGCCGCGACGGCGAGGGTCTTGAAGGTGGAGCAGAGCGGGAAACGTTCGTCGGCGCGGTGCGCGACCACGGCGCCGGTGCGGACGTTCAGCGCGAACACGCCGAGGCGGGCGCCGTGCTCACGCTCCAGGGCGGCGAGCCGGCGGCCGTCCCCGCCCACGGCCTGCGCGTGCGTTGCCCCGCCGACCCCGACGAGAGCGGTCGCGCCCAGGGCGGAGCCGGTGGTGAGCAGGGTGCGGCGGCTGATGCGCACGTTCTTCCCGTCCTCTATGTCGCTGGTTGTCATTACTGATAGGTCGCTGGTTGTCAGTACTGATAGGTCGTTGGGTGTCATCACTGGTAGGCGGCCGGGTGTCATCACTGGTCGGCCGCTGGGTGTCAGTACTGATAGGTCGCTGGTGTCATTGCTGAGGCCTGCCGAGTGAAACAGCTCGCACGGCAATTGTCAGTGCCGGGTGTGACACTCAGCCATGTGAAGGAGCGCTGGGCCCTCGCCCCCACCGAGCACGGCGGCGCCGACGTCGTGCCGCTGGACCGGGACGGGCTGCCCGCCGCGCCCGTCACCAGGGAGCCCGACCTGGTGGAGGCGGTGCGGAGCAGACCGGACGTGGTCCGCTGGGTGTGGCGGGACACGCACGCGGTGTACCCGCGCCTGCTCGCGGCGGGGGTCGTGGTCGAGCGCTGCTACGACATCGAGGCGGCGGAGAACCTGCTGCTCGCGCACGAGGGGCGGCACGGCGAGCCCCGCTCGGCCGCCGCCGCGCTCGCGAGGCTCCGGTCGCTGCCGGTGCCGCCCGACCCGCCGCCCCGGGTCGCCGAGCCGGGCTCCCAGTCGTCCCTGTTCGAGCCGCGCCCGCCGGTCGACGTGCCCCTGACCGATCTCGTCGACGTGTACGCGGACCAGCAGCGCAGACACGCGGCGACGGCCCTGCCGGACCGGATGCGGCTGCTCACCGCGTCGGAGTCGGCGGGCATGCTGATCGCCGCAGAGATGCGCGCGGCCGGTCTGCCCTGGCGCGCCGACGTCCACCGGGAGCTCCTGCACGAGCTGCTCGGCGAGCGGTACGCGGGTGGGGGCGAGCCGCGCCGCCTCGCGGAGCTGGCGGACGAGGTGTCTGCGGCGTTCGGCAGACGCGTGCGCCCCGAGTTGCCCGCCGACGTGGTGAAGGCGTTCGCCGAGGCCGGGATCAAGGTGTCCTCGACCCGGCGCTGGGAGATCAGGAACATCGACCACCCGGCCGTGCGCCCGCTGCTCGAGTACAAGAAGCTGTACCGGATCTACACCGCGCACGGCTGGTCCTGGCTGCAGGACTGGGTGCGGGAGGGCCGGTTCAGACCCGAGTACCTGCCGGGCGGCACGGTGTCCGGCCGCTGGACGACGAACGGCGGCGGGGCGCTGCAGATCCCGAAGGTCATCCGCCGCGCGGTCGTCGCCGACCCCGGCTGGCGGCTCGTCGTCGCCGACGCCGCGCAGATGGAGCCGCGCGTGCTCGCCGCGATCTCCCGCGACCGGGCGTTCATGGAGGTCGCGGGCCAGGACAGCGACCTGTACCAGTCGATCTCGGACCGCGCGTTCTCCGGCGACCGCGACCGGGCCAAGATCGCCGTGCTCGGCGCCATATACGGGCAGACGGCGGGCGACGGCCTGAAGAACCTCGCCGCGCTGCGCCGCCGCTTCCCGACGGCGGTCGCCTACGTGGACGAGGCCGCCCGCGCCGGTGAGGAGGGCCGCCTCGTGCGCACCTGGCTGGGCCGCACCTGCCCGCCCGCCGTGGGCGCGGCCGAGGCGGAGGAGGCGGGCCTGCCGCAGGAGGCGCCGGGCGATCCGGATTCCGACGGCGGCGGCGCGGCGCAGGGGTACGGCTACGGGTACGCGTCCTCGAACTCGCGCGCCCGTGGCCGCTTCACCCGCAACTTCGTGGTGCAGGGCAGCGCCGCCGACTGGGCCCTGCTGCTCCTCGGCGCACTGCGTCAGTCCCTCGCCGGGATGACGGCGGAACTGGTCTTCTTCCAGCACGACGAGGTGATCGTGCACTGCCCCGAGGAGGAGGCGCCGCGGGTCTGCGAGGCGATCAGGTCGGCCTCGGAGCGGGCCGGGCGTCTCACGTTCGGCGAGACACCGGTCCGTTTCCCGTTCACGGTGGCGGTGGTGGAGTGCTACGCCGACGCCAAGTAGGCACCGGCGCCGCCTGCTACCGCCACTTCTCCGAGAGCGCGATCTTCTTCAGCTCGGCGAGCGACAAGGCGGGCCGCTCGCGTGTCGCGTCCGTCCGCTGCGAAGCGGAGTTGAAGGCCGAGACGACGACCCGGAATCCGTCCGGGCGCAGTACGTCGGCCGTCCACATGACGATGCCCGAGCCGCCCTTGTCGTCACCGGGACCCTTGCGGGTCGCCACGCGCGTGCCGTCCGGCAGCGTCTCGTCCCCCGCGTCGAACAGATCGCCCTCCACGTCCTTCATGCCGGACTGCAGATTGATCTGGACGAACGACTCGCCCTTGCCGTCGTCGACGACCACGTACGCGTAGCCGCCGTCCTGGCCGCCCTCGCCGGTGACCCCCACCCGCTTCGGCAGCAGCGACCTCAGCTTCTTCAGGACCGCTGCCTTGCCGAGCCCGGCCGCCGCCGGCGGCGCGGCCTTCTCGGGCCGGGCCTCGCCGATGGCCCGCATGACGGGCCGCCACTTCGAGGAGGTGACGAGCGCTCTCAACTGCTGCATGCTGAGCGCCGGTTCGGGCCGGGTGACCGGAGCGTCCTTCTCGGCGGCGGCGTTCCACTCGCCGACGTCGACGGTGTACCCCTCGGGGGACATGTAGACGCCGCGCCACATCTTGGTGTCGACGCGTTTGTCCGGATACTCGTACCCACGGATGAGCAGCAGCCGTGAGCCGTCGGGCATCTTCCGGTCCGTGCACGAGTCGTACGGCACGAACGCCTTGTCGGGGCAGGTGAGCTGCTCGTCAGCGGAGGTCCCGTCCGGGTCGACCGCGCCGACGCTGACGCCGATGGCGCTCTCGCCGCCCCCGTCGTCGTACACGAGGTGCGCGTACGGGTTGTCGTCGGTGCCCCGCCCGTCCCGCCCGCTCACCTTCCCCTTGGGCAGCAGCCCTTCGAGGATGCCGATGACCTCGTCCTTGCTGAGCTGCGGTCCGGCACCCTGCGCGGTGCTCTTGACGCTCCGCTGGGGCGTGGGGCTCGATGACGCCACGCTGCTCATGACGTCGTCGGGGCGGGTGCCGAAGGCCCCGGCCGCGTACGACGATCCCAGCCCGACGACGGCCAGCGCCGTCACGCTTCCCGTGACCGCCCCGACACGCCTGCGCAGCAGCCTCCGGCGACCACGCAGCACCCCGCCGCCCACCAGCGTCCGCCCCTCCGCACTGAAGCCCTCTCCGGTACGCCGCAGCGCCGCCGCGAGGCCGTCCTCGAACCCGTTGTCGTCCCGGCCGTCGTCCGCTCCGGACACCCCGACCACTCCTCTCTGCCTGTTCGTACGGTCAGTAGGCGCGTCAATGCGCGGCGAACTCGCTGAGGGAAGCGCCCAGTTGCTCGCGCAGCCGCGCCAGGGCCCGGCTGCTGCGGGTGCGCACCGCGGCCGAGCTGAGGTGCAGCGCGTCCGCGGTCTCCTCGATGGAGCGGTCCTCCCAGTAGCGCAGCACGACGACCGCCCGGTCCTTGGGCGGCAGCCGCCGCAGCGCGTCGAGCAGCGTCAGCCGCAGCGACGGATCACCGCCCCCGGCGGCCACCGTCTCCGGCAGCTCGTCCGAGGGCCGCTCCCCCGCCGAGCGGCGCCGCTGGTGCGCGAGGAACGCCCGCACCAGCACGGTCTGCGCGTACGCCGCCGGATTGCCCCGCCGGACCGCGGCCCGCCCCCAGACCACGTACATCTTGCCGAGGGTCTCCTGCACGAGATCCTCGGCAAGATGAGTGTCACCGCTGGTCAGCAGGCACCCGGACCGGAACAGCTGCCCCGTGCGAGCCTCCGCGAACTCCCGGAACGCACCCTCCAGCGACCGTCTCATCCCCGGCGTCCCCCCCATTGCCTCACCTACACCTGAATGAATGCGGTGACCCCCGGGAAATGTTGCACGCGCTCCGGAACGGCTCCCGCCCACCGCTCGCGCACCAGGCCCGCTGAACGAGAAAACCCCAGGTCGGAAAGTTCCGACCTGGGGTTTCAGGCTGAGCCGCCTTCGGGATTCGAACCCGAGACCTACGCATTACGAGGGCCTGCAAGATCGTGACGGAAGGTGCCGCACGATGTCTCAGAATCCGGTTTCCCCTGGTCGGAGACATCTGGATGTGGTCAGCATGACGCTGGGTCTCCCTTAGTGCCGCCCAGTCCGCTCACGCAGCGCTCACGCAGAAGGGCAAAGACCAGCGTCACCCCTCCTCCGTTCCGGGTGGGGCGGTGCCTCATCCGGACCTCGCGCACGAATCGGGCGCGGCGGGCCTGCAGGGTCTCGAACCCGGGCGGACCTGGCTCTCGGCGAGCGTGCTCTTGACTGCGGCCAGATGATCCAGCCGCTCGTCGTGCGCCTACCAGAAACCCACCGGCTGCCTCGAAGCTCAGCACGCTGCCCTGCTGGCGTGGCCCAGGGCGTTCTATGCAACGCGCTGGCCCTGGGTGCCGACCCAGCGTGTTGAGCGCTCAGCAGGCATTTGACCACGGCCGATCTAATAGTTCTCCCGGACGTACTCGTACGTCTTGTCGAACAAGTCGCCTTTGATCGGGAGGCTGTACTCCTTCAACGCGGTTCGGAGCTCGCGGCGGACGCGCTTGTCGCCGGCATCGCTTTCTACCCACCCGGTGTAGGCGACCTCCGCGACGATCGAGTCGATCCTGTCGACGATGTCGGGGACGATCTTGTGCAGCCCTGGCGGTGTGTTCTGCTCAACGATCTGCGTCAGTGCACCGCGTTTCGGGTCTGCCAGTCTCTTCAGCGTCTCCTCGTCGCCAGCCGCCGCGGCTCGGTCGGCGGCGACCACGTCCTGAGCGATCTTCAACGCCTGCTCCAGGAACGCCAGCGAGTCCTCGACGTTCTCGATCGCCTTGGTGCGCAGCTTCTCTATCCGGTCCGCCAACGACCGGTATGCCGGGATGTCCGTCTCGGCGAGCCGGCGCTTCAGTCGCGCCTCGATCGAGTCGAGCACCTCTTGGTAGACGTCGCCAGGCTCGTTTTCCGGCGAGTCGGCCTCCGGAAGATTCAGCTGCTCGGCGATCTTCTTGACCAGTTCCAGGCCCGCGGCGTCGAGGGTGACGGTCTTCGAGGGCATCGACCGCACACGCACGTCGGTCATGTGTCCATGGATCAACTCGGTCGTCTTCGCGCCGAGACGGTCCCACAGGAACGCCTTCGACACGTCCTTGGGCCGGATCGACTCGTACACCTTCGCCAGCCAGTAGTACTGCTGCCGGAACGGGGCGAGCATCGGGTGGGGATCGAGGAACTCCCACACCGTTTGAAGGGCCACGTACGTCTCAATGAACTGGGTCCGCTGCGGACTGCCCTCGACGATTCGCTCGTGTGCCTCGGCGAGCCCCTCGAACGACGAGTCGGCTGTGCTGATGCCATCGAATAGCGCCAAGAGGCGCGTCAGGTCGGAAACGAACTTCCCGGCCAGCTGGGAGGAGTCGGTTACATTGAGCCCCGACTCCTCCTCCGCCTTGGCCTTCGGGCCGGCTATAGCCGCGCCGATGGCCTTCGCGAGACCGATGTAGTCAACGACGCGTCCATAGTCCTTGCGCTGCCCCGTGATGGGGTTCTTCCACGGCCGATTCGGGCGCGTGATCGTCTGGAACAGGTTCGCGCCTTTGGCTGGCTTGTCGAGGTACAGAACACCCTCGATGGGCGCGTTGAAGCCGGTCATCCACTTCGCTGTCACTACGACGAACGACATGGGGTCGTCGACCTTCTTGAACCTCCGCTTCAGGCCCTCCTCCTGCTCCGGTGTGAGCAGGTACTTCTTGTGCTCCTTCGGAGTGTCCTTGGAGTCGGCGACGTGCATGACAACGCCCACTTCGCGCGCCAGGCCGTCCGGCATCACCGCGCCCCGGCGCTCCAGCTCCGCCTGAAGCGCGCGTGCATAGGCGATGACGAGCTTCTGGTTGAACGCCACTACTTGGGCCTTCTGCCCCAGCGGTGCGACGAACGTCAGGAAATGATCGACGATGTCGGCGCACACCGCGGCAACCCGCTCAGGGTTGGAGAGGATGGTCTCGATGTGCGAAGCCTTCCCGGACAGGTAGACCTTCTCGTCCTCGTCGAGGTCCTCCTCCTCAGCGAACTGGTCGAATGCCTCGTCGAGGTCGCCCTTGTCGAGATCGAACCCGACGGAACGGCCTTCCACGATCACCGGCTTGGTGAACCCGTCAGCGATCGACTGCTCGGGCGTGTACCGGGACATAACAAAGTTCGGGTCGTTGGGGTCCCCGAACAGCCGGAACGTGGACCGGTCCTTGTCCTCGATCGCCGTGCCGGTCGCGCCGAAGAACTTCGCGTTCGGGACCGCTGCGCGCCACGCCTTCCCGAACTTGCCCTCCTGGGATCGGTGGGCCTCATCCACCAGGACGATGATGTTCGACCGGTCGTTGAGATGGCCAGCCTCGGCGAACTTGTTCACTGTGGTGATGATGACCCCGGGCTCGCCGCTACGAAGCAGAGTGAACAGCTCACGCCGGATCTTCGGCACGCTCATGCGCGGCATGCCAGCGGTCTCGAACATCTCCGCGGTCTGCCGCACCAAGTCTTTCCGGTCGGCGATCACGATCACGGTCGGCGCACCGCCGTACATGTCGATCACCGTGTCGTCGCGCAGCAGCCGCGCTGCAGCGAAGGCCATCAACTCAGTCTTACCCGATCCCTGGTGATGCCAGATCAGACCACCAGGCCCGTCCGCGAGCACCTTCGCGTGGATCGCGAGCGCCGCCTCAAACTGCGGATAGCGCGGCAGGAACTTCACGTCGACCTCGGAGGCGTCCCGGGCATGCCGGTACATCACCAGGTCCTTCAGGATGGGCAGCACGGTCTCCGGCCGCAGCAGCAGCCTTGCGGCGCGCTGTACGCGCGCAGGGCCGGTCACCTTCTTCGGGTCGTCCTCCGTTGATCCCCACGGTGCCCAGATCTCCGAGTCGGGATCCGGCACGGCTCGAATCGGAGCCATACGGAAGTCGAGGCCCTCGGTCGCCACGTTGAAGACGTTGGTGGCGAAGAAGTTCGGGTACTCCTCTTCGTACGTCCCGTAGATGTCCTTCGCAGCGTTCACCCACGACACCTGGTGCTTCACCGGGGTTTTCGTCTCGGCGACGACGAGCGGGAACCCGTTGACGTAGTAGACAACGTCGAATCTGCGGGGCTTCACGGCACCGGCGATCGTGACCTCATCGGCAACGGTGAACCGGTTGTTGTCGAGGTTCGCGAAATCTATGAGACGACGAGGCACATGCTTGCCGTCGATAGTCGGGAACGAGTGGTCACCTCGCAGCATGACGGTCAGCCGCTCGTTGGCAGCCACCAAGCCGTTGTGGGCATCCAAGATGGCCTGGTTAATCTCGTGCAGAACCAGTTCGGCCGATTCTGAGTCGTTGACGAGCTCCGGATTCAGCGCGAGCAGCGCTTCCTGCACCCAGGCCTCAATAGCGACATCGTGATTGTCGCGCGGCAGCTCGTCACCTGGGATGTGCTCCCACCCGGCTTCCTCGGCCCACTCGAGCAAGGAGCGCTGGATCGTGCTTGCTTCGGTCCATCCCATGTCAGGACACCCCCTCAAGCAGAGCTTCGTAAGACTCGGGGATCTCGATCTCTTGGCTGAGCAGGGAGCCCAGGAGTGCGGAGCGGAAGGTGCGAAGGTGAGAGAGCTCGGCCAGTGCTGAGTCTTCGGACTCCCGTACTTGCGACAGGACACTGCCCAAGCGCCTCTGGCCAGGTTCGTCCGCGGGTACCCAGACCTCAAAGGAGGCGATCTGCTTACCGCTGATGTGGGGAACGGAAGTCCCCGTCTGATGACTCAGGATCATTTGTTTGAATGCCATTGAGTTGACCAGAAACTCAATCAGACGCTGATCGTTCCCGGCCTTGGCCCGAAGTCGCGCGACTCGTTGCACAAGGAGGCATGGCAAGTCATGCTCTCGAACAGTAGCTACCCTTAGACCAGCCTTGATCCACGTACGATCCATGCCGACAACCACGTCTCCCACTTGCAGGCGGTAGCGGTCGTCGTCCGAGATCTGAGTCGGCCAGTATTTCGCCCCCTCCCACTGAAGGCGACCTGGCGCAATGTTATCGCCTCGAAGCAGCCGGATACCCTCCGGCGAATCAGTAAATTGCGCACTTCTATACGCGTACCCGACATCGATCTGCGCAATCTCATCGAGCCTCGCCAGTCGCATCCCCTCACGCTCGCTGAGCCACTCAGCTTGCAGCCCCGCCAGTACGGCAGAGCCACGTCCAACTTCCTCCGCCAACGCCTCGATCTGCGCGTCCATCGCAGCCATGACGTCGACGATGCGGCGCTGCTCGGCCAGCGGTGGGAGCGCGAGTTCGTAATCATTGAATTGCGACTCCTTCCACCGACTTCGACTGGCGGTCGTACCGGTACTCACGCGCTCAACATATGACCACACAGACTTCTGCCCAAAGTGAAGGTGCAAGAATTCCGGTAGTAGCCGCGAGCGGTCGCAGCAGAAAAGCGGAAACTCGTTGGAGACAAAGGAACCATACAGTTCATCGCCAACGAGCCCGAATGATCCCTTCCAGGCAAACAAACGGTTGTAGATGAACTGTCCGGGCTGAACACGGTAGAACCGTGTTGCCTTAGAGGACTCCGATGTCACTACTTCACGGAGGAATGGGCCCTCGGCGTACCACTTCACTCCTAGGAGTGGGTACTCCCTACCTGGAGTTACCTTGACAATTTCCTGGACTTGCGACGTGACTT
Source organism: Streptomyces sp. R818 (assembly GCF_056172735.1). Lineage (NCBI taxonomy): Bacteria > Bacillati > Actinomycetota > Actinomycetes > Kitasatosporales > Streptomycetaceae > Streptomyces > Streptomyces sp. R818. The sequence goes on along the minus strand of NZ_JAOCNE010000012.1, from coordinate 585,586 downwards.
CTCCCAGTCGCGTCAATGCCCACTCACTCATCGGATGCCTCGAACATTCTCAGGTCGATGCCTGCCGCGGCCAGGCGCTGGAACATGGCCTCTTCAGCGTCAATGCGCCGCCGTCGAGCGTCCGCGTAGGCGACAAGCGCGGTGCCGAGATCTGTGGTCTCCTCGGCCGCAACTTTGATATAGCGACCGATGTTGAGATCGAAGTCGTTCTTCTTGATCTCCTCGAACGGCACCGAGCGGACATTTGTGCCGCCTTCCCCTTCAGGGGCCTCACCAGTCCGGTATGTATCGATGAGTGCGTCGACGTCGCGGCCCGACATCCGGTTCTGATTCTTGCCCTTCTCGAACCGGGCGGACCCATCAATGAAGACCACATGGTCCTTGCGTGCGGCTGGCTTCTGGTCACGGAAGATCAGCAGACACGCAGGGATCGGCGTCGAATAGAAGAGGTTCGGTGGCAGCCCGATGACGGCTTCGAGGAGATCTCTCTCGATGAGGCACTGCCGGATCTTCGCCTCGGCCCTGCCGCGGAACAACACACCGTGCGGCATAACGACACCCACGCGGCCTGTACCGGGGTTCATCGAGGAGACCATGTGCTGCACGAAGGCGAAGTCGCCGTTCTTCGCCGGCGGCACGCCGCAGAAGGCCCGCGGGTCGGCCGGCCAACGGTCTGCACCCCAGTTCTCCAAGGAAAACGGCGGATTGGCGATCACCGCATCGAAGGTGCGGACAGCGCCGGCAGAGCTCTTGAATGCCGGCGCTCGAAGGGTGTCGCCGCGCTTGATGTCGAAGTCCTCGATCTCGTGGAGGAACAGGTTCATCCGGGCGATCGAAGCGGTGGTCAGGTTGATCTCCTGGCCGTACACCCGCAACGTGCGGTAGTCCTTGCCGGACTCCCGCAACTGGTTGATCGTCGCCACCAGCATGCCGCCCGAACCACAGGTGGGGTCGTAGACGGACTCGCCAGGCTCCGGGTGAAGGATCCCGACGAGAAGGTTCACGACCTCGCGGGGCGTGAAGAACTCTCCGGCCTTTTTCCCCGACTCATCGGCGAAGTTCTTCAGCAGGTACTCGTAGCCCGCACCAAGCAGGTCGTGGGAGACCGTCGACGGGTCGAGGCGGATCTGGTTGAACGCCTGGATGAGGCCCAACAGCGCCGACTCGGGGATGCGCTCCTTGTTGCCCCAGGAAGCGTCACCGAACACACCAGCCAGGGACTTCGGGTTCGCCTTCTCGATCCGCTGGAACGTCTTCGCGATCTCGGCCCCGAGATTGACGACCTTCCCGGTGACCTCGCTCCACAGCGTGCCCTCGGGCATCTCGAAGCGGTGGTAGTCCGCCTCGACCTCGTCATCCAGGTCGTCTCCAAGCTCGTCGATCGCCGCGTCGTGTTCGTAGACCCAGGTATCCGAGATCCACTTCCAGAACAGCATTGGAAAGACGTATGTCTTGAAGTCGGCCGGGTCGACGGGGCCACGGAGCGCATTCGCAGCGGCCCACAGCCGGGATTCGAGCTCTTGCTGGGTGATCGTCACAGGTGCGTGCTTCTTTCCGTCGGGTGGTCTTCTTCAAATCGGAGCCCGCGTACATTCTCGCAGCGCGGTGACACCCTCGGGAGCGAACGGCACCAACACAGTCAGGACGCGTGGGGCTGCGGTCCTCGCACGCACCGCCCACCCGTATTTTGTGGCCACTGAACAACCGCCCCAACAGCACACCGTGACGCCCCACGGCACACCGTGGCCACCCGCTTGCACGCTCGCTGCTCAAATGGCCACCCCTTGGCCACCTCCGCTCACGCGGACCGAAAACGATCAAGCATCAAGCCCCGCCAACCAACACGCGAAAGAGAAAAAGCCCAGGTCAGAATAGGTCTGACCTGGGCTTCGCCTGAGCCGCCTTCGGGATTCGAACCCGAGACCTACGCATTACGAGTGCGTTGCTCTGGCCATCTGAGCTAAGGCGGCGCCGCCGCGCGCACGGGAGTGCGTCAGCAACATCGCCAATCCTACACGCTTCCGGGGGGTGCTCTGCCCACCCTTTTACGGGCGCGGATCGCCCGGGCTCAGCCGGGCGCACCCGTCACGAGCAGCGCTTTCCGTCTTTCGGAGGGGTGCCGGAGAGGAGGTAGGTGTTGATCGCGCCGTCGATGCAGGTGCTGCCGCGGCCGAACGCCGTGTGGCCGTCGCCGTCGTAGGTGAGGAGGTGGCCGGAGGAGAGCTGGGCGGCGAGGGCCTTGGCCCAGGGATAGGGGGTGGCCGGGTCGCGGGTGGTGCCGACGACCACGATGGGGGCGGCGCCGTCCGCCGTGATGCGGTGCGGCTCGCCGGTGGGCTTCACCGGCCAGGACGCGCAGTTCAGGGCGGACCAGGCGAGGCCCGCGCCGAAGACGGGGGACGCCTTCTCGAAGGAGGGCACCGCCTCCTCGACCTCCTTCGGGGAGCTGAAGGCCGGCGGCTGGTCGAGGCAGTTCACGGCCGCGTTGGCGAACATGAGGTTGGCGTAGCTGCCGTCCGGGTCGCGCTCGTAGTAGCTGTCGGAGAGGGCGAGGAGGCCCGCGCCGTCCTTCTTGGTCATGGCGGCGGTGAGCGCCTCGCGCAGTTGCGGCCAGGCACCCTCGTCGTACATCGCGGCGATCACGCCGGTCGTGGCGAGGGACTCGCCGAGCTTGCGGCCGTCGGGGTCGCCGGTGGCGATGGGCGCCGCGTCGAGCTGGGTGAAGAAGGACTTCAGCCGCTGCCCCGCCTGCTGCGGGGTGCCGGTGCCGAGGGGGCAGCCGGAGCGGGCCACGCAGTCCTTCGCGAAGGACTGGAACGCGGTCTCGAAGCCGGCGGTCTGCTGCCGGTTGAGTTCGCGGGCGGGCAGGGACGGGTCCATGGCTCCGTCGAGGACGAGCCGCCCCACCCGCTCCGGGTACAGGCCCGCGTACGTGGCCCCGAGGAACGTGCCGTAGGAGGCTCCGACGTAGTTCAGCTTCTCGTCGCCGACGGCGGCCCTGGCCAGGTCCATGTCGCGGGCCGCCTCGACGGTGGGCGTGCCCAGGACGTCCCGCCGCAGGCCGGTCCTTCGTCTCGCAGCCCTGCGCGAACGTGTCGAAGGCCGCCGAGAGCCGCTTCTGCTCGCCCGCGTCGTCCGGCGTCACGTCGGTCTGCGTGTACGTGTCCATCTGCTTGCCGTCGAGGCAGGTGACGGGCGCGCTGCGGGCGACGCCGCGGGGGTCGACGGCGACCATGTCGTAGCGGGCGCGGACCTGCTTGGGGTAGCCGATGCCCGCGTACGCCTGGAGGTAGCCGATCGCGGAGCCGCCCGGACCGCCCGGGTTGACGAGGAGGGAGCCGAGCCGCTTGCCGGGTCCGGTGGCCTTCTTGCGGGAGACGGCGAGGTCGATGTCGCCCGCGGACGGCTTGTCGTAGTCGAGGGGCGCCTTGAGCGTGGCGCACTCGAACCCGGGCGCGCCGCACTCGCGCCACTTCAGGTCCTGGTCGTAGTAGGTGCTCAGCCGTGCCTCGTCGGAGCTGGGCAGCGCGGCGAGGGTGCCCCCCGCGGCCTGCGAACTCTTCGACGAGCAGGCCGGGATGCCGACCAGCAGCAATCCGGCGGCGGCGATCAGGGCGGCACGGCGGCGGGCGGAGGAGGGGTGGCGCCTGGAGTACATCCGGCGAGCGTAACGCTCCGCGCGGGGCACGTCACTTTACGTAGCTCGGGAGCCGCTTCCTTCTGGGCCTAGCCCGCCCGCAGCGCCATCGTCATCGCCTCCACCGCGAGCAGCGGCGCCACATTGCGGTCCAGGGCGACCCGGCACGCGCCGATCGCCTCGATGCGTCTGAGCGTCGACTCCGGGGAGGTGGAGCGGGCGAGGCGCTCCAGGGTGTCGTGGATCTCCGTGTTGGCGAGCGCCACCCGGGAGCCGAGCTGGAGCGCGAGGACGTCCCGGTACACGCCGGTCAGTTCGGTGAGCGCCAGGTCGAGGGAGTCGCGCTGCGAACGCGTCCTGCGCCGCTTCTGCTTGTCCTCCAGGTCCTTCATCACGCCGGCGGTGCCGCGCGGCATCCGGCCGCCGCTCTGCGCGCCGAGCGCCGCCTTCAGCTCGTCGGTCTCCTTGGTGTCGACCTCCTCCGCGAGCTGCTTGGAGTCCTCCGCCGCCGCGTCGACCAGCTCCTGCGCCGCCTTGAGGCAGCCGCCGACGTCCTCGACGCGCAGCGGCACCTTGAGCACGGCGGCTCTGCGCTCCCGCGCGCGCGGGTCGGTGGCCAGGCGCCGGGCCCGGTCGATGTGGCCCTGGGTGGCGCGGGCGGCGCTCGCGGCGACGCCCGGCTCGATGCCGTCACGTCGTACGAGCATGTCGGCGACGGCGTCCACGGCGGGCGTGGTCAGCGTGAGCAGACGGCAGCGGGAGCGGATCGTGGGCAGCACGTCCTCCACCGAGGGCGCGCAGAGCAGCCACACCGTGCGCGGGGCGGGCTCCTCGACGGCCTTCAGTACCGCGTTCGCCGACTTCTCGTTCAGCCGCTCGGCGTCCTCGACGAGGATCACCTGCCAGCGGCCCGTCGCCGGAGAGGTGTACGACTTGCGGACGGTGTCGCGCATGTCCTCGGCGAGGATCTGGGTGCCGACCGCCGCCACGGCCGTGACGTCCGCGTGCGTGCCGAGCAGCGCGGTGTGGCAACCGTCGCAGAACCCGCAGCCGGGGGCGCCGCCGAGCGCCCGGTCCGGCGACACGCACTGCAGCGCCGCCGCGAACGCCCGCGCCGCGGTGACCCGGCCCGCGCCCGGCGGCCCGGTGAACAGCCAGGCGTGCGTCATCTTCGACGCCTCGGGCGGCGCCGCGCCGGCAGCGGCGGCCGTCACCAGGGCGTCCGCGTCCCGCGCGGCCGCGCCCAGCTCCGCGACCACGCGCTCCTGACCCACCAGGTCGTCCCATACGGCCATGGGGACACCGCCCTTTCTCGTACTTCCGCCATTGTGCCGGGCGCCACTGACAACACCCCGCGCACCCGCTTGGCTACGCGCATGACTGATCTCCGCATCGTGACCCTGGCGGGTGGCGCGGGTGAGGACAGCGGCCTCGTCGCCGACTGGCAGCACGCGCACAACACGATCGTCCCCGCCGCGTCCGCGTACCTCTCCCTCGACGACGTGCGCGAGCGCGCCGGGCGCAACGTCCTGGAGGTCGCCTACGCCGGGGACGTCCTCGTCGGCTGCTCCACCGTGCGCACTCCGAAGAACGGGGTGTCCGCGGTGATCGCGCGGGTCCTTCCGGAGCACCGGGGACGCGGATTCGGCAGGGCGCTGTACGAGCGCGGCCTCGCCACGGCACGCGCGCTGGGCGCCGAGCACATCGAGACGGTCCTGCTGACCTCGAACGAGGCGGGAGCGCGCTTCGCCGAGCGCGCCGGGTTCATCGTCGAGGTCGACCGCTACCGCCTCGACGGGGACACGGTGGACTGGGTGGAGCTCAGGCTGGCCTGAACCCCACCCATCACCACCCCGCGGTCAGCGGCGGCGGCGCTTCCGGCCTCCGTCGCCGCCCTCGGCGGGGTCGTCCTCGTCGTCCTCACGACCGCCGAGCAGTTCGTCGGCGAGCGTCGGGAGGTCGTCCAGCGGGGTCTCCTCCGCCCAGTCGGGGCGGGGGCGGCGGCGCGGCCGGCCCTCCTCGTCGATCTGCGGCAGCTCGGCCGTACGGTCGGCGGCGCTCTCCGGGGCCGGCGCGGGCCGCTCGTCGCGGAAGTACCCCTGTGGCACCCGGTCCTCGGCGGGGTCGGGGATCCGGGGCAGCACGGCCGTCTCGTCGGCCGCACCGGCGTGGGGGCGCGGCAGCTGAGCCGTCTCCTCAGCGTCCCGGACCGGCTCCCGGACCGGCTCCCGAACGGGTGGCAGCACCGCGGTCTCCTCCGCGTCCCGGACAGGCTCACGGACCGGCTCCCGGACCGGCTCCCGTACGGGCGGCAGGACCGCGGTCTCCTCGGCGTTGGACGGCGACGACGGTGACGGCTCCTGAGGCCGCACTATCGGGGTCTGCAGCGTCTGCTCGTTGTCCGACTCGGGCACCTCGGACGACTTGGCCCGTCCAGACGGTCCCGACTGCCCGGACGGCTCGCCCTTACGAAGATCAGCGGCACCGGTCGAGGCCGACCCGGTAGAGGCGAACCCAGCAGAGGCCGACCCGGTCGGCGCAGACCCACCCGGCGCCGGCGCCGGCGCACTCGCCCGAGGCGCCTGCGCCGCCTGCGCGGCCTGCGCGGCCTGAGCCGCCTGCGCGGCGAGCCGTCGCGCCTCCTCCGCGCGCAGCAGCGCCTCCTCGGCCTTGCGCTGCTTCTCCAGGCGCCGCTCCTCGGCCTCGGCCCGCAGCCGGGCCTCCTCCTCGGCCTGCTTGCGGCGGCGCTCCTCCTCGGCGGCGCGGGCCTTCTCCTCGGCAAGGAGGCGCGCCTTCTCGGCCTCGGCCTTCTTGCGGGCCTCCTCGGCGCGCTGCCTGGCCTCCTCGGCCTGGCGCTCGGCCTCGATGCGCTGCGCCTCCTCCAGCTCGCGGCGCTTGCGCTCCTCCTCCTCGGCGCGCAGCTTGGCGAGCTGCTCCTGGCGCTCGCGCTCGATGCGCTCTTCCTCGGCCTTGCGCGCGGCCTCTTCCTCGGCCTTGCGGCGTGCTTCTTCCTCGGCGGCCTTGCGGGCCTCTTCCCGGGCCTTGATCTCGGCCTCGGAGAGCGGCAGGAGGACGTCTAGGCGGTGGCGGATCACGGTCGTGACGGCCTCGGGCTCCTGGCCCCCGTCGACGACGAGGTAGCGGCCGGGGTCACCGGCGGCCAGGGTGAGGAAACCTGAGCGCACGCGCGCGTGGAACTCCACCGGCTCCGACTCCAGGCGGTCGGGCGCCTCGGTGAACCGCTCGCGGGCGGCCTGCGGGTCGACGTCGAGCAGCACGGTCAGGTGCGGCACGAGCCCGCTGGTGGCCCATCGGTTGATGCGGGCGACCTCGGTCGGCGACAGGTCGCGGCCCGCGCCCTGGTAGGCGACGGACGAGTCGATGTAGCGGTCGGAGATGACGACGGCGCCGCGCTCCAGGGCGGGCCGTACGACGGTGTCGACGTGCTCGGCGCGGTCGGCGGCGTACAGGAGCGCCTCGGCGCGGTGCGAGAGGCCGGCGGAGGAGACGTCGAGCAGGATCGAGCGCAGTCGCTTGCCGACGGGGGTGGCGCCCGGCTCACGCGTGACGACGACCTCGTGGCCCTTGCCGCGGATCCACTCGGCGAGCGCCTCGGCCTGCGTCGACTTGCCCGCCCCGTCGCCGCCCTCCAGGGCGATGAAGAAGCCGGAGGCGGCGGGGGCCGCCACCGGGTCGTTGCCGCCGAGCAGCGCGTCCTTGAGGTCGTGGCGGAGCGGGACGCCGCTGCGGTCGTCGGTCTTGGCGAGGACGAGCGCGGCGACGGGCAGCAGCAGCGCGCCGACCAGCATCAGCGTGAACGCGGCGCCGCCGTGCGCGAAGACGAACTTGCCGTTCTCCAGGCGGTGCGGGCCGATCAGCGCGGCGAGCAGCGGCGCGATGAGGGCGCCGAGCGCGACGCTGACCCGTACGACGGCCTGGAGGTGCTCGGTGACGCGGGCGCGCCGGTACTCCTCGCTCTCCTGGTCGAGCAGGGTGTGGCCGGTGTTTGCGGCGATGCCCGCGGTGACCCCGGCGATCGTCACGACCAGGAGGACCGTGGTCACGTCGGGGACGAGACCGGCGGCAAGGAGCGCGATGCCGGTGAGGGCGATGGCGAGGGCGAGCAGGCGGCGCCGGGACAGCGCGGGCAGCACGGTCGGCGCGGTGCGGATGCCGATGACGGTGCCGCCGGTCAGGCCGAGCACGAGCAGGCCGAAGGTGACCGGGCCGCCGCCCAGGTCCTTGGCGTGCAGCACGGAGACGGCGACGGCGGCCGCGACGGCCCCGGCGACGGCGGCGCAGGCGAGGACGAGCAGCGGGATCGCGTTCGTACGGCCCTTGTCGACGGTGCCCGCGGTCCTCGGGCGGCGCAGCCCTTCGAGCGGCGACCGCGCGCGCGGGGTCTGCACGCCGGGCAGTTCGAGGAAGTAGACGACGGACAGGGCGGCGGCGAACAGGCCCGCGCCCACGTAGGAGGCGAGCGCGACCTGGTGCTGGGCGAACCAGTCGACGCCCGCGCCGATCAGGTTCTGCACCAGCGTGATGACGACGAGGACGGCGGCGGCGAGCGGGATCGCGACGAAGCCGGTGCGCAGCGAGAGGCGGCGCAGCGCGTCCATGTGGTCAGGCAGCGGCCGCACGGCCGCGCCCTCGATGGGCGGCGCGGGCAGCAGGGCCGGTGCCGCGCTCTCCTTGGCGACCGTCCAGAACCGCTCGGCGACACCGGCGACGAACGCCGTGACGAGGAGCAGCGCCAGGGCGTTGTCCGGCGTCCAGTCGATCCAGAGCGGGGCGACGATCAGCAGGGCCGCCCGAAGCCCGTCGGCGCCGACCATGGTCCAGCGCCGGTCGAGGGGGCCGCCCGGCGTCGTCAGCGAGGTCAGCGGTCCGAGCAGGACGGCGCCGAAGAGGAGGGTGGAGAGGATGCGCGCCCCGAACACCGCGGTGACGGCGAAGGCCACGCCCCGGTAACCGCCGCCGAACGACCCTTGAACGATGGCCGCTTGGAGCGCGAGCACCACGAGCACAAGCAGCCCGAGCACATCACCGACCCCTCCGACGAGCTGCGCGGACCACAGTCGCTTCAACTGGGGTTCGCGCAGGAGGGCGCGGACGGCGCGCTCCCGGGAGTCCGCTACCAGGGCGTCGTCTGGGGCCGCGTGGGGGGCCGTTGGCTGCTCGGCAGGGGTCATTCGTCCAGCCTATCGGGGAGCGCCGACACTCCGGGGGCCCACCCGAACAAACGGACGCCCCCGGGTACGAGTCCCGGAGGCATCCCCTCCACATATGCGGCGTCCCACCTGGACGTACGGCCCGGCCGTACCGCTTGCCCGGCTTACTCGACCGGCGCCGGAGCCGCCTTCTTCGCGGGCGCCTTCTTGGCAGCCGTCTTCTTGGCGGCGGTCGTCGTCTTGGCCGCGGCCGTCTTCTTGGCAGCGGTCTTCTTGGCGGCCGTCTTCTTCGCGGGCGCCTTCTTGGCGGCCTTCTTCGCCGTCTTCTTGGCGGGGCCCTTCGCCCGCTTCTCCGCGAGCAGCTCGTAGCCGCGCTCGGGCGTGATCTCCTCCACGGAGTCACCGGAGCGCAGTGTGGCGTTCGTCTCGCCGTCGGTGACGTACGCGCCGAAGCGGCCGTCCTTCACGACGACGGGCTTCCCGCTGACCGGGTCCTCGCCCAGCTCCTTGAGCGGCGGCTTGGCGGCCGCGCGCCCGCGCTGCTTGGGCTGCGCGTAGATCTGCAGCGCCTCTTCGAGGGTGATCGTGAAGAGCTGCTCCTCGCTCGTGAGGGAGCGCGAGTCCGTGCCCTTCTTCAGGTACGGCCCGTACCGCCCGTTCTGCGCGGTGATCTCGATGCCCTCGGCGTCGGCGCCCACCACGCGCGGGAGGGACATCAGCTTCAGGGCGTCGTCGAGCGTCACTGTGTCCAACGACATGGTCTTGAACAGCGAGGCCGTCCGCGGCTTCACTGCGTTCTTGCCGGTCTTCGGGGTGCCCTCGGGGAGCACCTCGGTGACGTAGGGACCGTAACGGCCGTCCTTGGCGATGATCTGGTGGCCGCTGGCCGGGTCGGTGCCCAGCTCGAAGTCGCCGCTCGGCTTGGCGAGCAGCTCCTCGGCGTACTCCACGGACAGCTCGTCGGGGGCGAGGTCCTCGGGGACGTCCGCGCGCTGGTGGTTCTCGGAGTCGCGCTCGCCGCGCTCGATGTAGGGGCCGTAGCGGCCGACACGGAGCACGATGTCGTTCCCGACCGGGAAGGACGAGACCTCGCGCGCGTCGATCGCGCCCAGGTCGGTGACGAGCTCCTTGAGGCCGCCGAGGTGGTCGCCGTCCCCGTTGCCCGCCTCCGCGGCGGAGCCCGAACCGTCGCCCTCGCCGAAGTAGAAACGCTTCAGCCACGGCACGGACTGCGCCTCACCGCGCGCGATGCGGTCGAGGTCGTCCTCCATCTTGGCCGTGAAGTCGTAGTCGACCAGGCGCCCGAAGTGCTTCTCCAGGAGGTTCACGACGGCGAACGACAAGAAGGACGGGACCAGGGCGGTCCCCTTCTTGAAGACATAGCCGCGGTCGAGGATCGTGCCGAGGATCGACGCGTACGTCGACGGGCGGCCGATCTCGCGCTCCTCCAGCTCCTTGACGAGCGAGGCCTCGGTGTAGCGGGCCGGCGGCTTGGTCGCGTGGCCGTCGACCGTCAGCTCCTCGGCGGTCAGCGGGTCGCCCTCGGAGACCTGCGGCAGGCGCCGCTCGCGGTCGTCCAGCTCCGCGTTCGGGTCGTCGGCGCCCTCGACGTAGGCCTTGAGGAAGCCGTGGAAGGTGATCGTCTTGCCGGACGCGCTGAACTCGGCGTCCCGGCCGTCGCTCGACCGGCCCGCGATCTTCACAGTGACCGAGTTGCCGACGGCGTCCTTCATCTGGGAGGCGACGGTCCGCTTCCAGATCAGCTCGTACAGCTTGAACTGGTCACCGGTCAGACCGGTCTCGGCGGGCGTGCGGAAGCGGTCGCCGGAGGGGCGGATCGCCTCGTGCGCCTCCTGCGCGTTCTTCACCTTGCCCGCGTACGTGCGCGGCTTGTCCGGCAGGTAGTCGGCCCCGTACAACTGCGTGACCTGCGTACGAGCCGCCGCGACCGCCGTGTCCGACAGCGTCGTGGAGTCCGTACGCATATAGGTGATGAAGCCGTTCTCGTACAGCTTCTGCGCCACCTGCATGGTCGCCTTGGCGCCGAAGCCGAGCTTGCGGGAGGCCTCCTGCTGCATCGTCGTCGTACGGAACGGGGCGTACGGGGAGCGCCGGTACGGCTTGGACTCGACCGAGCGGACGGCGAACCGCGTGTCCTGGAGGGCGGCGGCCAGCGCGCGGGCGTTCGCCTCGTCCAGGTGGAGCGTGTCCGACTTCAGGCGGCCCACGGAGTCGAAGTCGCGGCCCTGCGCGATGCGCTTGCCGTCGACCGCGCTGAGCCGGGCGACGAGGGACGAGGGGTCGGACGGGTCGCCGGGGCGGCCGGTCGCGAAGGTGCCGGTCAGGTCCCAGTACTCGGCGGAGCGGAAAGCGATGCGCTCGCGCTCCCGTTCGACGACGAGCCGGGTCGCCACGGACTGCACGCGGCCCGCCGACAGGCGCGGCATGACCTTCTTCCACAGGACCGGCGAGACCTCGTAGCCGTACAGACGGTCGAGGATGCGGCGGGTCTCCTGGGCGTCGACCATGCGCTTGTTCAGCTCGCGCGGGTTGGCGACGGCGCTGCGGATCGCGTCCTTGGTGATCTCGTGGAAGACCATCCGGTGGACGGGGACCTTGGGCTTCAGGACCTCGAGGAGGTGCCACGCGATGGCCTCGCCCTCGCGGTCCTCATCGGTGGCGAGGAAGAGCTCGTCGGAGTCCTTCAGGAGGTCCTTGAGCTTCTTGACCTGCGCCTTCTTGTCGGCGTTGACGACATAGACGGGCTGGAAGTCGTGCTCGACGTCCACGCCGAGACGGCGCACCTCGCCGGTGTACTTCTCGGGGACCTCGGCCGCGCCGTTGGGGAGGTCGCGGATGTGCCCGACGCTCGCTTCGACGACGTACCCAGGACCGAGATAGCCCTTGATCGTCTTCGCCTTGGCGGGCGACTCGACGATGACGAGTCGGCGGCCGCCCTGTGCGGTCTCGCTGGTCGGGGACAACTTCGCTCTTCTCTCCGGTCGGCGGTTGTGGCTGCTTCCATGACACTGCTGCGGAGTGTGACGGTACCTCCCGCCGGTGTGTCAAACGGGAAAAGCGCGCAGCAGCCACTCGGAACGGTAACCCGACTCCTCGTGATCCTGCCCCCGGACCGGAGAGCGGAGGCCCCGCCTCCGCGTAGCCGCAAGATCACTGCGTGTGCCGCCCAGCGGCCTCCCGTGCCACGTTCCTGTCACGACCGTCCCCGTCCCGCTGCCATTCCCGCTCCCTCGCTCCCCTCCCTTATCTGCTCCTGACAAGATGGCGGACGGCTGGGGGGAGCCCATGGGTGACATGGATGACCAAGGGAGGCCCCCGGTCCGTCCCCACCGGCATCCCGACCCAGGAGCATTCCCGATGTCCGACAGCAACCCTTACGGCCAGCAGCCCCCGCAGGAGCAGCCGGGCGGCGCCAACCCGTACGGCTACCCGCAGCAGCCCCCGCAGGGCCCGCCGCCCGGCGGCCAGCCCACCTACGGCTACCCCTACCCGGGCTCCGCCCCGGCGGGCGGCGGCTACCCGCCCCAGCCGCAGCCCGGCACGCCCGCCGCCTACGACCCGATGGCGCCCTACGGCTACGACCCGTACGGCCGCCCGTACTCGGACAAGTCGAAGATGACGGCCGGCCTGCTCGGCATCTTCCTCGGCACGTTCGGCGTCGGCCGCTTCTACACCGGACACACGGGCCTGGCCGTCGGCCAGCTCCTGGTCGGCGTGCTGACCTGCGGCATCGGCGGTATGTGGGGCTTCATTGACGGCATCGTCATGCTCGCCGGCAGCAACACGACCGACGCGCAGGGCCGCATCCTGCGGTCATAGTGGCGACCCCTCCGCGCACCGCCGCATCCCGCGCCCCGGCCGCCGCACCCCTCGCGGTGCTCGCCGCCGGGGCCGCCGGGGCGGCGTACGTTTACGGCACGAACCCGCACGAGCCGGGCCACCTGCTGCCCGGCTGCCCGTTCCGCGCGCTCACTGGGCTACTCTGCCCCGGCTGCGGCGGCACCCGCATGGTCTACGACGTCCTGCACGGCCACGTCGCGACCGCCTGGCACGACAACGCCCTGCTCCTCGCCGTGTCCCCGTTCCTCCTCTACCTGCTCGGCCGCTGGCTGTACGAGGGCCTGCGCGGACGCCGCTGGCGCCCTGCCCTGAGCGCGCGTACGCAGCTGGCGCTGCTCGGCGTGGCGGTTGTCTGGGGCGTCGTGCGCAACATGTTCTGACGCGCCGGGCGAGCGGCGGCCCACCTGTTCTGACGCGCCGGGCGAGCGGCGGCTCACCTGTTGTCACGCGCCCGGCCCCGGGCGGCTCCCGACCGCGTGCCGTCGGCCCTGCCCCTGATAGCGCGTCATCTGAGGCCGCGCAAGGTCACGAACACGCCACGATCGGCGCCCCGACCAGGTGGGACCCGCATCTCCCCCTCTACGCTTCGGACTTCCGAGGCCACGCCGTGTCCCCACCGGTGCGTCGCTCTCGGAACCTTCCGCTCACAGGCCCGGCCCCGCCGTGCCGCTTTTTCGCGTCCCTAGGAGCAACTCCCATGTCCCAGCCCTTCCCCGGCGCCACGCCCGAGGCCCCGTTCGGTGTCGACCCGCAGGGCCGCCCGTACTCCGACAAGCAGAAGCTGGTCGCCGGCCTGCTCGGTATCTTCCTCGGCTCGTTCGGCGTCGGGCGCTTCTACGTGGGTGACACCAAGATCGGTGTCTGGCAGCTCGTCGTCTCGATCCTGACCTGCGGCGCCGGTGGCCTGTGGGGCTTCATCGACGGCATCCTGTTCCTCACGAGCAACGACCGCACGGACGCGCAGGGCCGCCCGCTGCGCTGACGCGCGGATCCGCAACAGCCCGAACGTGCCGACGCCCGCCCCGGTTTCCTCCGGAGGCGGGCGTCGTCGTACGTATAACGGTTATGGGCTTCGCAGGGCAGCGCCAAGTCGTACGTATAACGGCATCCAGGCACACCAAGTCGTACGTATAACGCCCCGTCACACCTGGCCGAAACACCACGCCGCCAGCGCCAGGCAGGCCACCCCCGCCGCACCGGTGACCACCGCCGCCGCCACCGGCCGGGCCCCGTACACGACGGGCTGCCGGTGTGCCGTGCGTGCGCCCGTCCACACCACGAGCCCCGCGCCGAACAGCGCGAACACCGTCCCCGCGAACAACGCAGGTGCACTCTCCATCGCCATGCCTCCCGGACTCCCCGATACCGGGGCGGCCCCCGCCGCCCGGTCCGGTGACGCTGGCACGGGCGGGGGAACCCGGGGTGAACTCCCGGGCAGCACAAGGCGAAGAGCAGCTATCCGACCTGTCCGGGGCCGGGGTTCCCGGGCACACCGCCGGGCTCCAGGAAGCCCTGCTCGACCAGGGTGCGGATCTGCGCGGGCGTGCGGTCGCGCAGCAACACCTGCTCCTCGCCGACCAGTTGGGCGATGGCGTCGAGGATCCGGCCCGCGCTGAGCGTCCCGTCGCAGACGCCCGCGAACCCGGCGCCGACCGTGTCCACCTTCGTGGCCCGGCGCATCCCGCGCCCCTGCCGCAGCACGACGTGCTCCGGGTCCTCGGCGCCCGGCAGCCCGACCTGCTCCTGCACGACCTCACCGGCGAGCAGGAAGGAGGATTCGAGCAGCGCCGCGTCGTCGTGGCTGCGCAGCCAGTCGAGCCGCTCGAAGTGGGCGCGCACGGTGTCGCCGAGCGGCTGCTCGACGGGGTGCGGCCACTCCTCGACGACGATGCTCGGCTCAGCGGCCGACGACTTGCGCAGGGTGATCCAGCCGAACCCGACGGCCGTCACCTTGCGCGCCTCGAACTCGTCGAGCCAGGCGTCGTAGCGGGCGGCGTACGCGGCCGGGTCGGAGCGGTGGTCACCGGCGTCGCGCAGCCACAGCTCGGCGTACTGCGTGACGTCCTGCACCTCGCGCTGCACGATCCAGGCGTCGCAGCCGCGCGGCACCCAGGAGCGCAGCCGCTCGGTCCACTCCTCGCCCTCGACGTGCTGCCAGTTGGCGAGGAACTGGGCGTATCCGCCCTCGTTCAGATGCTCTCCCGCGCCCTGGACGAGCGAGCGGCACAGATCATCCCCGCCCATCCCGCCGTCGCGGTAGGTGAGCCGCGCGCCGGGCGAGATGACGAAGGGCGGGTTCGACACGATCAGGTCGTACGTGGCGTCGCCCACGGGCTCGTACAGCGAGCCTTCGCGCAGGTCGGCGGCGGGCACCCCGGAGAGGGCGAGGGTGAGCGCGGTGATGTGGAGGGCGCGCGGGTTGAGGTCGGTCGCGGTGACGCGGGTGGCGTGCCGTGCCGCGTGCAGCGCCTGGATCCCGGATCCTGTGCCGAGGTCGAGGGCGGACGCGACGGGGGTGCGGACGGTGATCCCGGCGAGCGTGGTGGACGCGCCGCCGACGCCGAGGACGACGCCCTCGTCATTGCTGCCGATGCCGCCCGCGCCGCCGACGGCGCAGCCCAGGTCGGAGACGATGAACCAGTCCTCGTCGTCGGGCCCGCCGTAGGGCCGTACGTCGACAGTCGCGACGACCGCGGTGTGGTCCTGGCCGCTCTCGCGCAGCCAGCCGCTCTCCAGGCACGCCTCAAGGGGCAGCACGGCGGCGACGCGCTCGCGCGAAGCGGGCTGCTGCAGCAGGAAGAGCCGGACGAGCGTCTCCAGGGGCGTGTCCCCCCGGGTGGCGCGCAGGGCGGGCACGGTCTCGCTGCGCGCGAGCGCCGCGTAGGCGGGCGCCCCGAGCAGGTCGAGCAGCCCGTCGGCGGTGAACTCGGCGGCGATCAGGGCGTCGCGCAGCGCGGCGGCGACGTCGTCACGGTCGGCGGCGGGCAGGGCGGGGGAGGCGGGAGAACTCACGCGTCCATTGTGACGCTTCGAGCCTCCCGGCACCGCCCCCACCCGGGGCCTGTCGGATCAGCCGGAGGCAGCCGGGGCCGACGCGGGTCGGCGCCCGGGCCTGTCGGGGCTAGGAGGAGGCCGAAGGCGTGGCGGACGCGCTCTTGCAGCTCTCCTGCTCGGACATCGCCTTGCCGACGTCGCCCTCCTCGAGCTTCTTCAGCGCGTCGCTGCCGGACTGGCTCAGCTTGCTCAGCTCACCGGCGACGCTCTTGAGGCCCTCGGCGAACTTGCCCTGGTCCTTGGTGTCCAACTTGTCGACCTGCGTCTTCAGGTCGGCGTACGAGGTGGAGATCTTGTCCAGTTCCTTGACGGCGTTCTGCTGCTTCTTCTCGCCGCCGTCCACGTTCGGAGCGCCCGCCTCGTCGATGGCGTCACTGATCGCCTTGTACGCGTCGGACATGTCCTGGAACGCCTTGGAGTCCGTCTTCTGGACGTCGGCGGGCGAGCTGTTGTCCGAGGTCTGCTTCTGGATCGCGGCGTTGGCCGACTCGATCTTCTTGGCCTGCGGCTGGACCGCGTCGCAGACCTGCTTGGCCCAGGAGTTCAGCTTGTCGTTGCTGTCGTCACCGCAACCCGACAAGGCCAGTACCAGTACCGCACCGCCGGACAGTGCGGCTGCGAGCTTCTTGTTCACCGGATCGGTCCCTTCCATGGCTCTCGGCCCCGGAACTTACACGCCGAGCACACGTCTCTCGCCCGTCAGACGCACTATATGACCGCTTTATTCACGTTTAGCAGCCATTTGCACCAAGGGAGAGAAGGCTCACGGACAAAGCCCTGCAGAAGGGGGACACGTCAGTGGGCGGACAAGGTGTCAGGAACCTTTGCCCGCCCACTCGTTGCACACACCCGCGACTGACTGAGACGCGCGTTACGTACGGGACGGTGCCACAGCCGGGTCGGCCGGCTTCGGCACGCGCCCCGGACCCTGTTCGCCGTTCCCGTCCTCGTCGTCGCCGACCGCGATGCCCCGCCGCTTGGACGCGTAGACCGCCCCGACGATGACACCGAGCGAGACGACGGCGATCACGACCCGCACCGGCACGCTCGCGTCGTCCCCGTAACTGAACTTGACGACCGCGGGCGCGATGAGCAGCGCGACGAGGTTCATCACCTTCAGGAGCGGGTTGATGGCGGGCCCGGCGGTGTCCTTGAACGGGTCGCCGACCGTGTCGCCGATGATCGTCGCCTCATGGGCCTCGCTGCCCTTGCCGCCGTGGTGCCCGTCCTCGACGAGCTTCTTCGCGTTGTCCCAGGCGCCGCCCGAGTTGGCGAGGAAGACGGCCATCAGGGTGCCGGTGCCGATGGCCCCGGCGAGGTAGGCGCCGAGTGCGCCGACGCCGAGCGTGAAGCCGATCGCGATCGGCGCCATCACGGCGAGCAGCCCCGGCGTGGCCAGTTCCCTGAGCGCGTCCTTGGTGCAGATGTCGACGACGCGCCCGTACTCCGGCTGCTCCGTGTAGTCCATGATCCCGGGGCGCTCGCGGAACTGCCTGCGCACCTCGTAGACCACCGAACCGGCCGACCGGGACACGGCGTTGATGGCGAGCCCGGAGAAGAGGAACACCACCGCGGCCCCGGCGACGAGTCCCACCAGGTTGTTGGGCTGGGAGATGTCCATGACGAGGTTCATCGGCCCGCCCTCGCCGACCTTCTCTCCCACGTCCCGCGCGGCGGTGAGGATCGCGTCGCGGTACGAGCCGAAGAGCGCCGAGGCCGCGAGCACGGCGGTGGCGATGGCGATGCCCTTGGTGATCGCCTTCGTCGTGTTGCCGACGGCGTCCAGGTCGGTGAGGACCTGCGCGCCCGCCCCCTGGACGTCGCCAGACATCTCGGCGATGCCCTGCGCGTTGTCGGAGACCGGGCCGAAGGTGTCCATGGCGACGATGACGCCGACGGTGGTGAGCAGCCCGGTACCGGCCAGCGCCACCGCGAAGAGGGCGAGCATGATCGACGTACCGCCGAGCAGGAACGCCCCGTACACGCCGAGCCCGATCAGCACCGCCGTGTAGACCGCGGACTCCAGTCCGATGGAGATGCCCGCGAGGACGACGGTGGCGGGGCCGGTCAGCGACGTCTTGCCGATGTCCCTGACCGGGCGCCGGGTCGTCTCGGTGAAGTAGCCGGTGAGCTGCTGGATGAGCGCGGCGAGGACGATGCCGATGGCCACGGCGACGACCGCGAGGATGCGCGGGTCGCCGTCTTTGACGCGGATCGCGGCGTCGGTGACCCCGTCGAGCTCGGTGTACTTGCCCGGCAGGTAGACGAAGACGGCGACGGCCACCAGGGCGAGGGAGATCACCGCGGAGATGAAGAAGCCGCGGTTGATGGCGGTCATCCCGCTGCGGTCGGCGCGGCGCGGGGCGACGGCGAAGATGCCGATCATCGCCGTGAGGACCCCGATCGCGGGCACGATCAGCGGGAACGCGAGTCCGGCGTCGCCGAAGGCCGCCTTGCCGAGGATCAGCGCGGCGACGAGCGTGACGGCGTAGGACTCGAACAGGTCGGCGGCCATTCCGGCGCAGTCCCCGACGTTGTCCCCCACGTTGTCCGCCGATGGTCGCGGCATTGCGCGGGTCGTCCTCCGGGGATGCCCATGCCCTGCTCGACCTTGCCGACCAGGTCGGCGCCGACATCGGCGGCCTTGGTGAAGATGCCGCCGCCGACGCGCATGAACATCGCGATCAGCGCCGCGCCGAGCCCGAAACCCTCCAGGACCTTGGGCGCGTCGGCCGCGTAGACGAGCACGACACAGGAGGCGCCGAGCAGACCGAGCCCCACCGTGAACGGACGACGCCACCCGTGCGGAAAGCGATCTTCATGGCTTTGTGCGAGACAGCGGTGAGATCCTTTTCCGGCTCGCCTTCCGCCGGAGTCGCTTCCCTGGCAGCGGCGGCGACACGCACATTGCTGCGCACCGCGAGCCACATTCCGATATAGCCGGTGATCGCCGAGAACAGAGCGCCGATCAAGAAAAAGACCGAGCGCCCGGCACGCTGATTCCAGTCGTCCGCGGGAAGCAGCAGGAGCAGGAAGAACACCACGACGGCGAATACGCCGAGGGTGCGCAGCTGGCGGCCCAGATAGGCTTTCGCGCCTTCTTGGACCGCGGCCGCGATCTTCTTCATGGATTCCGTACCCTCGCCGGCCGCGAGCACCTGGCGCACCAGGACTCCGGCGACGGCGAGCGCCGCGAGCGCGACGACGGCGATGACGATCACGATCAGACGGTTGTCGTCCGTCAGGACTGCGGCCGCGATGGTTGAGGGCTCCGCCATTCGTCCTCCTTGACGCTTGGGAAGAGCTCAAGATTGTGGACGGATTGTAGGGAGCGGAACCTGATCAAAACAGTACGCCGCAGCCGTCGATGTTCTTCTGTTGCCGTGTTCTGCCTACCCGGCGAATGATCGGGAAACACATTTCGCGCCATACGCACTGGGTATGGGGATAACGCCTTTGAGGCATTATCAAAGATCACAGGGAAAACGTCGAAGATCCCTCTTGGTGATCGCTTATGCGGATCACGGAAAAGAAGGCATGAAAAAAGCCCTGTTCACCGGGGTGGTGAGCAGGGCCGCGCTGGACTGTCCCGGACGTGACGGCTACGGGAGCGTCAACGGCGTGGTGGGCCATGTCATCCGAAGGAGACCTCCGGACTCGTCCGCGGTGACCTCCACGTCGTCCACGAGGCCGCTGATGACGGCGAGGCCCATCTCGTCCTCGCCCTCGGCCTCCAGTTCGTCACCGCTGCCGGCGACGCCGGGCGCGGCGGGGACGGCGACCGTACGGGGCGCCTCGTCACCGACCTCGATGGAGAACTGCTTCTCCTCCTCGATCAGCGCTACCCGCACCGGCGCCGTGATGTCGCTGCTCTGATGCAGCCCCACGGCGCGGGAGCACGCCTCGCCGACGGCCAGCCTGACCTCGTCGAGGACCGCCTCGTCCACGCCCGCCCTGCGCGCCACCGCGGCCGCCACGAGACGGGCGGTCCTGACGTGCTCGGGCAGAGGGCTGAAGCGGAGTTCGACGGTGGCCATGCATCCCCCTCGGACGTACGGGCGTGCTCTCGGGGACCGGACCGGCCAAGGACCGATCCCCACCATCTGCCGGCCCCGCCGGACCGGCCGCCGCGACGGGTCCGGGAACCCGGCGGGCGGCACGATCCAGCGGCGCCGTCTGCTCAGTCGGCTCAGTCGGTGGCCGCGACGGCTTCCTCGACCGAGGTGTGGATCGGGAACACCTTGGTCAGGCCCGTGATCCGGAAGATCTTCAGAATGCGCTCCTGGTTGCAGACCAGACGGAGCGAGCCCTCATGGGCACGCACCCGCTTGAGACCGCCGACCAGCACGCCGAGCCCGGTGGAGTCGAGGAAGTCCACGCCCTCCATGTCGACGACAAGATGGAAACTGCCGTCGTTCACCAGCTCGACCAGCTGCTCGCGCAGCTTGGGCGCGGTATATACATCGATTTCGCCACCGACCTCGACGACCGTACGATCGCCGACGGTACGGGTCGACAGGGACAGGTCCACGGATCCTCCAGCACCTTGCTATCGAGCGGTCGCCCCTTGGGGATACCTCGGCTTGATCCCCCGGGACGGTTCGCCAGCCGCGATGGCATTCAATCACTTACCGGCAGGCGTGCACGACGCCTTGGAAGCATTGTCCGTCACGCCAGTGACACACTCGATGCCGATGGCCAAGAAACACCGACCCGATCATCCCCAGCCGTCCGCTGCCTCCCGCCCCTCTCCCGGGGCGGTTCTGGAGCGGCTCGCCTCGGGGCCGAACAGGGCTGCGCGCATCACTCATACGGAGCACTTGCCCCGTCGTCCAGGTCGTCATGCAGTCTGGCCGGACCGGATCCGGTCCGAGGTCATCGCCGCTGTCCAGCAGGCGGGGATCGAACACCCGTGGGCACATCAGGCACGCGCGGCGGAGCACGCTCTGGACGGCGAGTCGGTGATCGTCGCCACGGGCACGGCGTCCGGCAAGTCGCTGGCCTACCTCGCCCCCGTCCTGTCGACATTGCTGGACGGATCCGAGGCCCCGAACGGGCGCGGCGCGACAGCGCTCTACCTCGCCCCGACGAAGGCGCTCGCCGCGGACCAGTGCCGCTCTGTGAAGGAACTTTCACAACCCCTGGGCTCCGCGATACGCCCCGCGGTCTACGACGGCGACACCCCGTTCGAAGAGCGCGAATGGGTGCGGCAGTACGGCAACTACGTCCTGACCAACCCGGACATGCTGCACCGCGGGATCTTGCCCTCCCACCCCCGCTGGTCGTCGTTCCTGAAGGCGCTCAAGTACGTCGTCATCGACGAGTGCCACACCTACCGGGGCGTCTTTGGCTCTCACGTCGCCCAAGTGCTGCGGCGGCTGCGCCGCCTCTGCGCCCGCTACGGCTCCTCCCCGGTCTTCCTGCTCGCCTCGGCGACGGCCGCCGAGCCGGCCGTCGCCGCGGGGCGTCTGACGGGCCTGCCGGTCGTCGAGGTCGCCGACGACGCCTCCCCGCGCGGTGAGCTCGTCTTCGCCCTCTGGGAGCCCCCGCTCACCGAGATGCAGGGCGAGAAGGGCGCCCCTGTGCGCCGCACCGCCACCGCCGAGACCGCGGACCTGCTCACCGACCTGACCGTGCAGGGCGTCCGCTCGGTCGCCTTCGTACGGTCCCGGCGGGGCGCGGAGCTGATCTCGGTGATCGCGCAGGAACGTCTCGCCGAGGTCGACCGCTTCCTGCCCCGGCGTGTCGCCGCCTACCGGGGCGGCTACCTCTCCGAGGAGCGGCGCGCCCTGGAGGCCGCGCTGCACTCCGGCGAACTCCTCGGCCTCGCCGCCACCACCGCCCTCGAACTCGGCATCGACGTCTCCGGCCTCGACGCCGTCCTGATCTCCGGCTACCCCGGCACT
This sequence comes from Streptomyces sp. R818, assembly GCF_056172735.1. Classification (NCBI taxonomy): domain Bacteria; kingdom Bacillati; phylum Actinomycetota; class Actinomycetes; order Kitasatosporales; family Streptomycetaceae; genus Streptomyces; species Streptomyces sp. R818. Next base: position 563,957 of record NZ_JAOCNE010000012.1, on the reverse strand, counting down.
CGTGCGTCCCTGTGGCAGCAGGCGGGCCGCGCCGGGCGCGCCGGGCAGGGCGCGCTCGCCGTCCTCGTCGCCCGCGACGACCCGCTGGACACCTACCTCGTCCACCACCCCGAGGCGCTCTTCGACCAGCCGGTCGAGTCGACGGTCCTGGACCCCGACAACCCCTACGTCCTCGCCCCGCACCTGTGCGCGGCCGCGGCGGAGCTGCCGCTGACCGAGTCCGACCTGGAGCTGTTCGGCCCCGCGACGACCGACCTCCTCCCGCAGCTGGAGGCGGCGAAGCTGCTGCGCCGCCGGGTCAGGGCCTGGCACTGGACGCGCCGCGAGTCCGCCGCCGACCTCGCCGACATCCGCGGCGCGGGCGGCAACCCCGTCCAGATCGTCGAAGCCGCCACCGGCCGGCTCCTCGGCACGGTCGACGCGGCCTCCGCCCACACCACCGTCCACGACGGCGCCGTCCATCTCCACCAAGGCCGTACGTACGTGGTGAAGCACCTGGACCTCGACGACGACGTGGCCCTCGTCGAACCCGGCAACCCCACCTACTCCACGACCGCCCGCGACACCACGGCCATCTCCATCCTGGAGACGGACGTCGAGGTCCCCTGGGGCGACGGCCGCCTCTGCTACGGCTCCGTCGAGGTCACCAACCAGGTCGTCGGCTATCTCCGCCGCCGCCTCATCACCGGCGAGGTCCTCGGTGAGACCAAGCTCGACCTCCCTCCCCGCACCCTGCGCACCCGCGCGGTCTGGTGGACGGTCACCGAGGACCAGCTCGACGCCGCCCGCATCAACCCCGAGATCCTCGGCGGTGCCCTGCACGCCGCCGAACACGCCTCCATCGGCCTGCTCCCCCTCTTCGCCACCTGCGACCGCTGGGACATCGGCGGCGTCTCCATCCCCCTCCACCCCGACACGCTCCTCCCCACGGTCTTCGTCTACGACGGCCACCCCGGCGGCGCGGGCTTCGCCGAACGCGCCTTCCACACGGCCGAGGAATGGCTGACCGCCACCCGCGAAGCGATCGCCTCCTGCGAATGCGAGGCCGGCTGCCCCTCCTGCATCCAGTCCCCCAAGTGCGGCAACGGCAACGATCCGCTGCACAAACGAGGAGCCGTACGGCTGCTGTCGGTGTTGTTGCGGGGGGCGGCGATGTCTGGGTCTGAGCGGGGTCGCGCGGCTGAGGGAATGGTGGCGGGTGGGGTGGGTGCCGGGTCGGCGGGGACTGGCGCTGGGTCGGCGGTGACTGGGGGGTCCGGGCGGGAGCGTGCGGCCGAGGAGCCTTTGCTGGGTAGGACGAACTCCGGGTCGGAGGCGACCGCGGAAGCCGGGCGGGACCGCGCGGCCGGGGAAACGGTGCCGGGTGAGACGAGCACCAGGCCTGCGGTGACGGTTCCGGATCCGCCCGAACGGGGTTCGGCGTCTGGGGCGCCGGAGGCGGCGTCGTAGCCGTTCGCGGCACGGGTAAGCCGTCGCAGCCGCTCCGGTGACCGGAGATGTCCGCACCGCCCCGTCACACCCCCCGGCCCTACCGCCCCCGCTGCCCCCACCGGATTCACCAGACTCAGCGGACCCACCAGACTCACCGGACCCACCGGGCCCATTGCGCTTGGTGGACCCACCGGATCCACAGGACTCACCGGGCCTGGCGGACCCACAGGACCCACCGCCCCCGGTGCACCCACCGAACTCACCGGGCCCGCCCGCGATCTGACCCGTGCCTCCAACGGACCCCTCCCCGCCGACACCGTCACGTCGGAGATCCGGGCCTGCAGCGCGCACCGCGTGACCCTGGCTCCCTGCGCCCGGGCGACCCGTTCCGCCAGCGCGCAGGCCGCTCCGTCTCCCTCCAGCCAGTGATCCGCCGCCGCGAGCGCCGCCAGGTCCGCCGCGCCGCCCGCCCGGTGCCGGGCCTCGACCGCGCGGCTGATGGTCAGGACGCCGCCGAAGACGACCCCGATCGCGGCCAGCGCCATGGCCACCCACACCGTGGCCGACCCGCGGTCCGAACGCGCCGCCCGCCCGAGCCGCCCCTCCATCTCCGCCTCACGTCATCTCCCCCTCCTCCGCCGCCGCCACGGCCTGCGCGCTCAGGTCCACCCCGAGCGGGCCCGGTCCGGCGGCGCGCACCGCACCGTCACCGACAGTCGCTGTATCGACCCCGGCCGGCCCTCCGGCGCCGCGGCGGTGCACCCGGCGTACCGGGGCTCTCCGGCCACCGCTGCCCCGTCGCGCGCGTCACGCACCGGATCTGCGCCGACGCCGCGAGCAGCGCCCAGACCAGACCCCGTACGCCAAAGGACCGGGAGTACTACGCCGCCTCGGCTGTCATGCCCCGTCACACGGCCCGGGCGGCGCCTCAGAGACCATGAGCGCTTCGCCCAGGAGCAACGCGCTGCACGAATCGCTCGCACCACTGTACAGAGCCCGCGAACCCCACCCGCGATCACCCCCGCGTATCGCACTGACCATGCCTCCCCGCACCGACCGGACCGCCCGACCATCGTACCCGCGCCGCCTTACTCGTGATCCGCTCACAACCACAACCCCCTTTCACGAACCCTGTTCACACAGCTCCCGTACGACCGCACGGGCCTCAACGTCCGCCCAGCACCCCCTCCCCCAGTCCGATCACCACAGGCACCACCCCCATCACGAGGAACGCGGGCAGGAAGCACAGCCCGACCGGTGCCGTGATCAGCACTGCGGCCCGTCTCGCCACGGCCGTCGCCCTGCGGCCCCGCTCCGCTCTGCACTCCGCGGCGAAGCGTGCGACCGGCCCCGCCGCCGGCGCCCCGGACTCCCCGGCCCGCTCCAGCAGCCGGACCAGCGCCGCAGCCCCCGGTATCGCGGCCAGCTCCCGCCAGGCCGCGATGGGCTCACCACCGAGCCGCACCTGCGCGGCGCCCCGTGCCATCGCCTGCCCGACCGGCCCGCCCACCGAGTCGCCCACGGCCCGCGCGGCCCCCACCGGCTCCGCACCAGCCGCCAGGCACGCCGCCAACAGGTTTGCCAGCAGCGGGAGTTGCCGCTCCGCGTCGGCGCGCGTCCGCGCACTCACCGAGCCAGGCGGACCTACGTCAGCACCAGCCATGCCTCGCCGCCACCGCCACACGGCCCCGCCCGCGACCCCACCGGCCACCAACCCCGCCATGCCCCCGACGCACACATACCCGGCGCTCACCGCCCCGGCCACCAGCGCCCAACGCCGGACCGCGACAGGCGCGCCCCACGAGCGCCGCCTCGCCCGCGCCCCGCTCACCGCGCACACGAGCCGGACCCGTCGCCGTATCGCACGCTCCCGGCGCCGTGCCCCGACCTCGCTCACCAGCGACGCGACCAGCACGGTCATGCACAGCACTACCCCCACCCTGTGGACAACTTCCATCGCCCCGCACCTCCCCGTCCCGCACCGCTCACGCCTCCGCACCCTTCACGCCTCCGCACCGCTCACATCTCCGCACCACTCACGCCTCCGCACCCCGCACGATCCGCACCGCCCACCACATCCCCGCCGCCTCCAGCGCCCCGCCCACCACCAGGCACCCCACCCCGGCCCCCGTATGCAGCAGCACCCGCAACGGCTGGGCGCCCAGCGCCGAGCCGAGCAGCAAGCCGAGCACCGGCAGCGCGGCGAGCATCACCACCGTCGACCAGGGACCGGCCAACTGAGCTCTCAGGTCCGCCCGTTGGTCGCGCTCAGCCCGTAACGCGCCCGCCAGACGCTCGAGCCCCGACGCCAGCCCCGCGCCCCGGTCCACCGCCACCCGCCAGCACGCCGCGAGTCCGTGCAGGCCCTCGGCCCCGGGCCGGCCCGCCGCCTCCCGCAACGCACCGGAGACGTCCCCGCCGAACCGCGCCGCCGCGACCACGGCCGCGCTTCCCCCGGCATCGGGCAACGCCCCGGACTCCCGCACGGCGACGACCAGCGCCTCTCCGGGCTGCTTCCCCGCCCGCACCTCGCCCGCCATCAGCCCGCACAGCCGGATCACGGCGTCCCCGCGCCGCTCCCGCTCCCGTCGCGCCTCCCGGGCCCGCCGCGCCCGCGCCACGCCCGGTACGGCGCACACCCCCAGCACGACCGGCACCACCGAGGCCCCGACGAGCCCGATCACCAGCCCGACCGCGACGCACCCCCACTCGGGGCGCGCCCGGCCCCGCCTCCACCACTCCTCGGCCACCCGCCGCCACCCGGACGCCGGCACCTTCCCGGGCCCGACACCCAGCACCACCCGGGCCCGCCGCGCCTCCGCGCCCCGCCACGTCCCATCGGCCCACAACCCCATGACCGCCCCCGACACCGCCACCACCCCCATGACGAACATCCCGACCGACATCAACACCTCGCCCCGCATCCCCGGCTCCCCTCACCCGTCGCCTCGCGCGTCACAACGCCCGCACCCCCAGCACCTCGCCGAGCCGCCTCCACCCCTCGCCCGGTACGAAGCCCCGCTCGCCCCACTCCAACGCCGGCACCGCCCGCACCCAGCCCTCCGCGTCCCGCTCCAGTACGCGCACCTGCGCGATCCGGCGCCGCCCGCTCCGGTCCCGTACGAGGTGGAGCACCACGGAGACCGCAGCCGCCAGCTGGCTGTGCAGCGCTGCCCGGTCGAGGCCCGCCGCCGTTCCCAGCGCCTCCAGGCGGGCCGGGACGTCGCTCGCCGCGTTGGCGTGCAGAGTTCCGGAGCCGCCCTCATGTCCGGTGTTCAGCGCGGCGAGCAGCGAGACGACCTCGGCGCCGCGCACCTCGCCGACGACCAACCGGTCGGGGCGCATCCGCAACGCCTGGCGCACCAGATCCGCGAGGTCGACGGCGCCCGCGCCCTCCTGGTTGGCGGGCCGCGCTTCGAGGCGCACGACGTGCGGATGGTCCGGCCGCAGTTCCGCGGAGTCCTCGGCCAGCACGATGCGTTCGTGCGGCCCGACCAGGCCGAGCAGCGCGCTCAGCAACGTCGTCTTTCCGCTGCCCGTCCCGCCGCTGATCAGGTAGGAGAGGCGCGCGTCCAGGAGGGCCCGCAGCACCCGGTCGCCGCCCGGCGGCACGGTCCCCGCCGCCACCAGCTCGTCCAGGGTGAAGGCCCGTGGCCGCACGACCCGCAGCGACAGACACGTGCAGCCCACCGCGACCGGTGGCAGCACCGCGTGCAGCCGGGTCCCGTCGGGGAGCCGCGCGTCCACCCAGGGACGCGCGTCGTCGAGACGCCGACCCGCCACGGCGGCGAGCCGTTGCGCCAACCGCCGTACGGCGGCCGCGTTCTCGAAACCCACCTTTGCCTGCTCCAGGCCGCCGCCCCGGTCGACCCAGACCTGGTCCGGCGCCGACACCAGGACGTCCGTCACCGACGGATCCGCGAGCAGCGGCTCCAACGGTCCGGCGCCCACCAGCTCCGACCGCAACTGCCCGGCCGCGCCCAGCACTTCCGCGTCGCCCAGAATCCGTCCTTGGGCCCGCAACGCCTCGGCGACCCGGGCGGGTGTCGCCTCCGCCCCGTTCTCCGCGAGCCACTGGCGTACGCCGTCCAGCATCCGCGCCCCCACCACCGCACTCATCGCGATCCCCTCGCTCCCGCCTCGCTCCACCTGCCGCGCACCCCGGTCACGCCACTTCCTCCGACCCCACCGGCATCCGCCCCCAGAACTCCGCGCAGAACCGCCCGAGCGGACCGCCCGCGCCGGGCTGTTCCAGCGCCGGTCGTTGCCACGGCAGTTCGCCCGCGAGCGGCAGTCCCAGCAAGCGGGCCACCTCGTCCCCCTCCAGCGCCCCCGGGCCGGGCGTCGGCGCCGTCACCACGCGTAGATCCCGCAGCACCATCCCCACCGCCCCGGCCACGCGCCGGGCCGCCGCGACCGCCCGCAGCTCCGGTGGCACCACGAGGAGCCCGAGGTCGAGCTGGGCCAGCGCCTCCACCGATCCGGCGTCGACGCGGCGCGGCAGGTCCACCACGACGGCGCCGCCTCTGCGCCGGCCTGCCGCGAGCACCGCCCGTACCGCCTCGGGCGGCACCGCGGCGAGGTCGCCCCGGTCCCAGCTGAGCAGCCGCACGTCGTGCATCCGCGGCAGCGACTCCTCGAGCGCGGCGCTGCCGACGCGGCCCCTGGAGTGGGCGAAGGCCGGCCAGCGCAAACCGTCCACCGCCTCCCCGCCGAGGAGGACGTCCAGCCCGCCGCCCAGTGGGTCCGCGTCGACCAGGAGGGTGCGCCGCCCGGCCCGTGCCGCCTCCACCGCCAGCGCGCACGCCAGCGTCGAGGCACCGGCGCCGCCCCGGCCGCCGATCACTCCGACGGTCACCGCGGGCCGCCCCACGCCTTCGGCGACATCGGCGATCCGGTCCATCAGCCACTGCTCCCCGTCGGGCAGCATCAGGACGTGGTCGGCGCCGATCTCCACGGCCCGCTGCCACACCCCGGGGTCGTCCTGGTCGCGCCCCAGCAGCACGACTCCGCGCCTTCGCGCCAGTCCGCGCAGCCGCCGCGCGGCGTCGTCCCCGACCAGCACCAGCGGCGCCGCCTCCCAACTGCCCCGCGTCGCGGGCGGCCCGTGCCCGACCTCGGGCCGGACGCCTGCCGCGGCGCACAGCCGCAGGAGGTCGTCGAGGAGATCCACGTCCTCCGTCACGATCAACGGAACGCGCCGCACGCCCCGCACCTCACACGTCATGGTTTCCGCCACGATCCGGCCCCCTTCTCCCCGCACACCCGCACCCGTATGACTCACCTGGCCCGCCGGCACACGCCCGCATCCGCCGTACGCATACGGGAAGCGCGGGCCGCACCGGCCGCCGCGAAGTCCGGAACCGGGGCGTCGAATACCAGCCGCCCCGGCACAGCTCGGCCATAACGAACCGGCCATGAACACCGATGCCGAACTTCGCCTGCGGAATCACCGTGCATCGATCCCGGAAATCGTGGGGATCTTGGTCAATAACTGTGGACCTGAGAAGGGTTGTGAATATCCCCATCACCCATACCAGTGACACAGTGAAGTTGAGTCAGAACTTCCACAGGGCAGCCCGAAGATGGCTCCAGCATCAGTCGGCAGTCACCCACGGTGACCGGTTCATCGCAGATCAGAGCATGCGGCCCGGGGCCGTGATCATGTGGGCGAAGGCACAAAAAATGGACCCGAAAACGGGTCCGGACATGCGACGACCCCCGCCGGGGGGGAGAGCGGGGGTCGTCCCCACAGTCTGACTCGGGGGGGGAGGAGCCAGACCGGGGTTAGCACGGTCGCGAACGATCCGTGACTTCCATGGTGTACCCGAGAGCCTTCTCAAGCAAACCCACGCGCCACAGCTTACGCCGAATGGTGGGCGCCTATGCTCAAACTCGTGGAAATCCAGTCCTTGACCCACTCCATGCCGCGCACAGCGGCCTTCTTTGACCTGGACAAGACGGTCATCGCTAAGTCGAGCACGCTCACCTTCAGCAAGTCGTTCTACCAAGGCGGGCTGATCAACCGCAGGGCGGTGCTGCGCACCGCCTACGCGCAGTTCGTCTTCCTCGCCGGCGGCGCCGACCACGACCAGATGGAGCGGATGCGCGCGTACCTCTCGGCGCTGTGCCGAGGGTGGAACGTGGAACAGGTGAAAGAGATCGTCGCCGAGACGCTGCACGACCTGATCGACCCGATCATCTACGACGAGGCGGCGTCCCTCATCGAGGAGCACCACGCCGCCGGGCGGGACGTCGTGATCGTCTCCACGTCGGGCGCGGAGGTCGTCGAGCCGATCGGCGAGCTGCTCGGCGCGGACCGGGTGGTGGCCACGCGCATGGTCGTCGGCGACGACGGCTGCTTCACGGGCGAGGTGGAGTACTACGCGTACGGACCGACGAAGGCCGAGGCGATCAAGGACCTGGCCCGGTCCGAGGGGTACGACCTCGCGCGCTGCTACGCGTACAGCGACTCGGCGACGGACGTGCCGATGCTGTGCTCCGTGGGGCACCCCTACGCGGTCAATCCGGACCGGGCGCTGCGGCGCGAGGCGCTCACGCGCGCGTGGCCGATTCTCGATTTCCACAAGCCGGTCAGGCTCAAGCAGCGGCTGCCGGACTTCTCCGCGCCCTCGCGCCCCGCTCTGGTCGCGGCGGCCGCGGTGGGCGCCGCCGCGGCCACGGCGGGCCTGGTCTGGTACGCCAGTCGGCGCCGGGCGCTCGCCGCCTCCCGGTAGGGCCTGGGGGCGCCTGGAAAGAGCCGTCCAGAAAGTCCCTTTCCGTCCCTAGAAGTAAAGAAGTGCGGCCAGGGCTTCCGCTTCTCCTACGGGAGGAGTACAAAGGAGTCAACGGCCCGCGAGACCAGGGACATCCGAGAGGATCACCTTTAACCGCAACCAGGCCCCACGGACCGAAGCATGAACACCGGGCACCCACGCGACGTCGACCCGTCGATTACGGGCCAGCCGCACCAGGTGACGGGCAAAGTCCCGACCTGATGGGCATATATCGAGGACGCTTGGTAACCCGGCGCGTCATGTGAGCGGCGGTACGAGATCTCGTACCGCCGCAACCCTTTTCAGACGCAATCGCGGCCACTCTGCCGCGTGGGCCACCGGTCAGGCCGCGCCGCGCTGCAGCGCCTCGCAGACCGCCGTCGACTCCCTGACACCCAGCTCGACCGCCTTGCCGCAGTGCGCGATCCAGGCCGCCATCCCCTCCGGCGTACCGGAGACGTAGCCCTCGAGCGCGGCCGTGTACGCCGCCCGCCCCAGCTCCGCGTGGCCGACCTCGGCCGGACAGATCGACTTCGGGTCGAGACCGCTGCCGATCAGGACGATGCGTTCGGCGGCGCGGGCGACCAGGCCGTTGTGCGACGTGAACGGGCGCAGGGCGAGCAGTTCGCCGTGCACGACGGCGGCGCTCACCAGGGCGGGCGCCGAGCTGCCGCTGATGATCAGCTGGGAGAGGCCCTCCAGGCGGCCCGCCACCTCGTCGGCGCTCGGCAGCGGCAGCTCGATGAGCGGCTCGTCGACGGGCTCGCCGGGGCTGCGCGGGCGGCCCACCGCGTCCCCGCGGTCGGCGGCGGCCACCAGGTGCAGCCGCGCGAGGACCCGGAGCGGGGACTGCCGCCAGATGGACAGTAGCTGCCCGGCCTCGGCGGTGAGGCGCAGGGCCGCGCCGACCATGGGCGCCTCGCCGTCACCGTCCGCGCCGCTGAAGTCGGTGCGCCTGCGCACCTCTTCGAGCGCCCAGTCGGCGCCGGAGAGCGCCGCGCTGCCGCGTGCGCCGCGCAGGGCGGCTTCGGAAGTGACCTCGTTGCTGCGGCGCCGCATGACCCGGTGCCCGTAGACCCGGTCCACGGCCTTGCGCACGGAGTCCACGGTGTCGCTCACGCCGGGGAGCGTGCCGAGGGCGGCAAGGGGATCGGCTGACGTACTCATGAGTACGACCCTACGGGCCCCGGGCCCGCGCCCCACGATGGAGTGGTCTTCTTCACGCGGGTACGACACCCTGCGCGGTCGTCGCACTACGCTAGGTGAACATGAAGATCGCTTTCGTAGGGAAGGGCGGCAGCGGCAAGACCACGCTGTCCTCGCTGTTCATCCGCCACCTCGCCACCACCGGGTCCGCGGTCGTCGCCGTCGACGCCGACATCAACCAGCACCTCGGCGCCGCGCTCGGGCTCGACGACGACGTGGCCGCCGAACTGCCCGCCATGGGCGCGCGGCTGCCGCTCATCAAGGACTACCTGCGCGGCTCGAACCCGCGGATCGCGTCGGCCGAGACGATGATCAAGACGACGCCGCCCGGGCAGGGCTCGCGGCTGCTGCGGGTCGGCGAGAACAACCCGGTGTACGACGCCTGTGCGCGGCCGGTGGAACTCGACGGCGGCGCCGCGCGTCTGATGGTGACCGGACCCTTCACCGAGGCCGATCTCGGTGTCGCCTGCTACCACTCCAAGACCGGAGCGGTGGAGCTGTGCCTGAACCACCTCGTCGACGGCCGTGACGAGTACGTGGTGGTCGACATGACCGCGGGTTCCGACTCCTTCGCCTCGGGCATGTTCACCCGCTTCGACATGACGTTCCTCGTCGCCGAGCCGACGCGGAAGGGGGTCTCCGTCTACCGCCAGTACAAGCAGTACGCCCAGGACTACGGCATCGCCCTGAAGGTCGTGGGCAACAAGGTGCGCGGGGACGACGACGCCGACCTCGACTTCCTGCGCTCCGAGGTGGGCGACGACCTGCTCGTCACCGTCGGGCAGTCGGACTGGGTGCGCGCCATGGAGAAGGGGCTCCCGCCGCGCTTCGACCTCCTGGAGGAGTCCACCAGGGCCGCCCTGCGGACTCTCCAGGACGCCGCCGACGCCACGTACGAGGCGCGCGACTGGGAGCGCTACACGCGCCAGATGGTGCACTTCCACGAGAAGAACGCGCGCAGTTGGGGCAACGAGCGGACCGGGGCCGACCTGGTGGCGCAGGTCGACCCCGGTTACGTGCTGCGGGAGAGCGTCACCGCGCCCGTCTGAGAGGGCTCACGACGCGTCGGCCGGTGCGCCCGGCGCCCCCTTGGGCGCCGGGGCGGGCGCGTCGTCGAGGTAGGACTTCCAGCCCCGCTTCGGCGCCTCGCCGACCTTGAGGTCGGTGAGCTTCTCCAGCGTCCTGGGGTCCTGGGCGTCGAGCCAGTCGGCGAGCTGCCGGAAGGAGACGCAGCGGACCTCGGGCTTGCCGCACACCTTCTGGACCGTCTGCTCGACGGCGCGCATGTAGACGCCGCCGTTCCAGGACTCGAAGTGGTTGCCGATGATCAGCGGGGCCCGGTTGCCCCTGTAGGCGCGCTCGAACCCGGCCACCAGGCTGTCACGCATCTGGTCGCCCCAGTACGTACGCCTGGCCGGGTCGCCATGCACGGTGCCCGACTGGTTGACCATGAAGTTGTAGTCCATGGTCAACTGCTCGTAGGAGTGCCCGCGGAACGGGACGAGCTGCATGGACAGGTCCCACAGGCCGTGCTTCTTCTTGGGCCACACCTGGTCGTTGACGCCGCTGGTGTCGTAGCGGAACCCCATCTCGCGGCCCGCGCGCATGAAGTTCTTCTGCCCTTCGAGGCAGGGGGTGCGGGCGCCGACGAGCTCCTTGTCGTAGTCGAAGGGCAGCGGGGCCGCCGTCTTCGAGCCCGTGTTGCTCTTCCAGGTGCGCACGAAGGACTTGGCCTGCCGGATCTCGCTCTTCCAGTCCTCGACCGACCACTGTCCGACGCCGCCGTCGCTGCCGCAGAAGTGGCCGTTGAAGTGGGTGCCGATCTCGTTGCCCTCGAGCCAGGCGCCGCGCAGCTGCTCGACGGTGTCGCGGATCCCCTCGGCGTCGTTGAAGCCGATGTCCGAGCGGCCCGGCGCGTGCTGCGGCGGGTCGTACAGCTCCTTCTTGGCGCCCGGGAGCAGATAGACGCCGCTGAGGAAGTACGTCATGGTCGCGTCGTTCTCCTTGGCGACCTTGCGGAAGTGCGAGAACAGCTTCTGGCTGTCCTCGCCGGCCCCGTCCCAGGAGAAGACCACGAACTGCGGGGGTCTGTGGCCCGGTCTGAGACGCTCCGCCTTCGGCAGGTGCGGCTGCCTGCCGGTGTACGCGGTCGAGCCGTCGCCGATCAGCCGGACCGTGCGGTGCGGGGCGGCGGGCGCGGCCTTCTTGGCACCGGGGGCGCCCTGGTCGCGGGTGGCGCCGGTGTCGTCGTGTCCGCACCCCGCGAGAGTGGCGGCGCACGCCGCCGCCGCGGCGACGGCCGTGGTGATCCTCAGGGCGGCGAACTGCCGGGGGGAGCTTGTCTGTGTGACGGTCCTCTGGGTGGCGGCCATCTTCCGCCCACCTGCTTCCTTGGGGTCGGCTGCGAGGCCGCGCATGCGCAACGGGCATGCGCGAGCGCGCCCGCTTGCGCGCGGGCGGCCGCCGTCAACGTCGCACGAGATTCGCCCCTGATTTATACGACAAGCCGACCAATATTCTTATTCACTCCTCCAGGTGAATAAGTAGGCTATTTGCCCGTTTAATCCAGCCACAATCTTTACTCTGCATTACCGTTCATTTACCGAGTGTTGCAATTCATCCCGCCGCTACGTGCCAAGGAGACGGGACATGACAGCCTGCCTTCCCACTCGCCCCGACGCCCGGAACGCGCACAGTCCCCCACCGCCGCCGCGTCGCCGCTTCCGAATCGCGGGAGCCGATCTGTCGGCGTCCGTCGCGGTCTTCCTCATCGCCCTTCCGCTGTCGCTGGGCATCGCCCTCGCGACCGGCGCCCCTCTTGAAGCGGGCCTCGTCGCCGCCGCCGTCGGCGGACTCGTGGCCGGTCTGGTGGGCGGCGCCCCGCTCCAGGTCAGCGGCCCGGCAGCGGGCCTCACCGTGGTCACCGCCGAGCTGATCCAGCGCTACGGCTGGCGCACCACCTGCGCGATCACCGTTCTCGCCGGGATCGCCCAACTCGGGCTCGGCTGCCTGCGGGTGGCCCGCACGGCGCTCGCCGTCAGCCCCGCCGTCGTCCACGGCATGCTCGCCGGTATCGGCATCACCATCGCCGTCGCCCAGCTGCACATCGTGCTCGGCGGCACGCCCGAGAGCTCGGTGCTCGCCAATGTGGCGGCCCTGCCCGCCCAGCTCGCCGACGCGCGCGTGGCCGCCTTCGGCGTCAGCGCCCTCACGCTCACCCTCCTCTACTGCTGGCCGCGCATCCCGGGCCGGATCGGCCGGTTCACGCGCGCGGTGCCCGCGGCGCTCGTCGCCGTCACCTCCGCGACCGCGGTCACCGCGCTGTGCGGCCTGACGCTCCCCAAGGTGGACCTGCCGTCCTGGAGCAGCCACGCGCTGGCCGGGCTGCCGGACGGGCCGGTGCTCGGCATCGCCGCCGCCGTCCTGACGACCACCCTGGTGTGCAGCGTGCAGTCCCTGCTCGGCGCCGTGGCCGTCGACAAACTGGCCTCCGCGCGGCCCGAACTGCCGCCTGCCTCACGCCGTTCCCACCTGGACCGGGAGCTGCTCGGCCAGGGCGCCGCGAACATCGTGTCCGGCACCCTCGGCGGGCTCCCCGTCGCGGGCGTGGCGGTGCGCTCGACGGCGAACGTGAACGCGGGGGCGGTCAGCCGCAACTCCACGATGCTGCACGGCCTCTGGGTCGTCGCGGCCACCTTGCTGCTCGTCCCGGCCCTGGAACTGATCCCGCTGGCCTCGCTCGCCGCGCTGGTCATGGCGGTCGGCCTCAAGATGGTCTCCCTGCTCCACATCCGCACGGTCACCCGCCACCGCGAGGTCCTGGTGTACGTGGTGACCACTCTCGGCGTCGTCGTCTTCGGCGTCCTCGAAGGCGTGGGGCTCGGGGTCGCGGTGGCCGTCGGCGTCGCGCTGCACCGCCTCACGCGGACCCGGATCACGCACGAGGAGGACGCTCGCGGCGTCCACCACGTGCGCGTGCGGGGGCAGTTGACGTTCCTCGCGGTGCCCCGGCTCAGCCGGGTGCTGCATCAGATCCCGCACCGGGCGCGGTGCGTCGTCGAGCTGGACGGCTCCTTCATGGACCACGCCGCGTACGAGGCGCTGCAGGACTGGGAGAAGACGCACACCGCGCAAGGTGGTGAGGTCGAGCTGGCCGGGCGCGGCGGGCAGCGGATCGCCGAGCCCGCGAGCGCGAGCCACTCGTGCTGCCGGCCCTGGACGCCGTGGCGCAACCACCACTGCGACCGGCCTTCCGACCCGGCGCCCGAGACCGTCGCGCCGCGCGGCGGGCACCATCTGGCCAGCGGGCTCAGCGCGTTCCAGCGCAATACGGCGCCGCTGGTGCGCGGGGAGCTGGCGCGGCTCGCCAAGGAGGGGCAGCAGCCGACGCAGCTCTTCCTGACCTGCGCGGATTCACGGCTCGTCACCTCGATGATCACATCGAGCGGGCCTGGCGACCTCTTCGTCGTACGGAACGTGGGCAATCTGGTGCCCCTGCCGGGCGCCGAGAGCGGGGACGACTCCGTCGCGGCGGCCATCGAGTACGCGGTCGACGTGCTGAAGGTGCAGTCGATCACCGTGTGCGGGCACTCCGGGTGCGGAGCCATGCAGGCGCTCATGAGCAGCCCGCCGTCCGGGGCCGGGGCGCTCACGCCGCTCAAGCGGTGGCTGCGGCACGGCGTCCCGAGTCTGGAGCGCCTCGGCGACCAGGGTGTTCCTGACGCGCGGCTCGCCTTGCGGGCACCCGCCGACGCGGTCGAGCAGCTCTGCCTGACCAATGTGGTCCAGCAGTTGGAGCATCTCCGGGCGCACGAGGCGGTGGCCCGCGCCCTCGACGAGGGCACGCTCCAGCTCCACGGCATGTACTTCCACGTCGGCGAGGCACAGGCGTACCTCCTCGAAGAGGCCGACCCGGTCTTCGGGCAGGTCGCCGGCGCGTCCGCGGAGGCCGATCCCGTCTTCGGACAAGTGGCCGGCGCTTCCGCCGAGGCCGACCCCGTCTTCGGGCACGTCGCCGCCGCGACCGCGGGCGAGGTCAGAGACACGCCCGCCACGCGGGCCTGAACCCGCGGGCACCCTTCCGCGTGCAACGGGTGAGAGCGTGACGGTTCCCGGCCGCTGTGGCCGGGAACCGTTCGCTCGTCCACCAGGGCCGTCTACAGGTCTAAACCAATTCGCCGACCCCCCTTGTCACCAGGGGGCGCCGTCTGATGAGCTGTGGTTTGGGACACAACGGTCGCCCGGCGAAGCACCGTAAGGGAGATGTCGTGAGCAACGAAAGCCTGGCCAACCTCTTGAAAGAGGAGCGTCGTTTTGCGCCGCCCGCCGAGCTGGCGGCGAACGCCAACGTCACGGCCGAGGCGTACGAGCAGGCCAAGGCTGACCGGCTCGGGTTCTGGGCCGAGCAGGCCCGCCGCCTGAGCTGGGACACCGAGCCGACCGAGACGCTGGACTGGTCGAACCCGCCGTTCGCCAAGTGGTTCAAGGACGGCAAGCTCAATGTCGCGTACAACTGCGTCGACCGGCACGTCGAGGCGGGCCACGGCGACCGGGTCGCGATCCACTTCGAGGGCGAGCCGGGCGACAGCCGGGCCATCACCTACGCCGAGCTGAAGGACGAGGTCAGCCGGGCGGCCAACGCGCTGACCGAGCTGGGCGTGCAGCAGGGCGACCGGGTCGCCGTCTACCTGCCGATGATCCCCGAGGCGGTCATCTCGATGCTGGCCTGCGCGCGCATCGGCGCCGCGCACTCGGTGGTCTTCGGCGGCTTCTCCGCCGACGCCATCGCCAAGCGCATCGAGGACGCGGACGCCAAGGTCGTCATCACCTCCGACGGCGGCTACCGCCGCGGCAAGCCCTCCGCGCTCAAGCCGGCCGTCGACGAAGCGCTGACCCGCGTCGAGGGCGTCAGCACGGTCCTCGTCGTGCAGCGCACGAAGCAGGACGTGGCCTGGACCGAGGGGCGCGACCAGTGGTGGCACGAGGTCGTCGGCCGCCAGTCCGCCGAGCACGCGCCGCAGGCGTTCGACGCCGAGCAGCCGCTGTTCATCCTGTACACGTCCGGCACGACGGGTAAGCCCAAGGGCATCCTGCACACCTCGGGCGGCTACCTGACGCAGGCCAGCTACACCCACCACGCGGTCTTCGACCTCAAGCCGGAGACGGACGTGTACTGGTGCACGGCCGACATCGGCTGGGTCACCGGGCACTCGTACATCACGTACGGCCCGCTCTCCAACGGTGCGACGCAGGTCATCTACGAGGGCACCCCGGACACCCCGCACCAGGGCCGGTTCTGGGAGATCGTGCAGAAGTACGGCGTCACGATCCTCTACACGGCGCCGACCGCGATCCGTACGTTCATGAAGTGGGGCGACGACATCCCCGCGAAGTTCGACCTCAGCAGCCTGCGCGTCCTTGGCTCCGTGGGCGAGCCGATCAACCCCGAGGCGTGGGTCTGGTACCGCAAGAACATCGGCGGCGACCGCTGCCCGATCGTGGACACGTGGTGGCAGACCGAGACCGGCGCGATCATGATCTCGCCGCTGCCGGGCGTCACCGAGACCAAGCCGGGCTCGGCCCAGCGCGCCCTCCCCGGCATCTCCGCGACCGTCGTCGACGACGAGGCGAACGAGGTGGGCAACGGCGGCGGTGGCTACCTCGTCCTGACCGAGCCGTGGCCGTCCATGCTGCGCACCATCTGGGGCGACGACCAGCGGTTCATCGACACCTACTGGTCCCGCTTCGAGGGCCGCTACTTCGCCGGTGACGGCGCGAAGAAGGACGAGGACGGCGACGTCTGGCTGCTCGGCCGGGTCGACGACGTCATGCTCGTCTCCGGCCACAACATCTCGACCACCGAGGTGGAGTCGGCGCTCGTCTCCCATCCGGCCGTCGCCGAGGCCGCCGTCGTCGGCGCCGCCGACGCCACGACCGGCCAGGCCATCGTCGCCTTCGTGATCCTGCGCGGCACGGCGGACGCCGAGGACGAGAAGCTCGTCGCCGACCTGCGCAACCACGTGGGTTCCGTGCTCGGCCCGATCGCCAAGCCCAAGCGGGTCCTGCCGGTCGCCGAGCTGCCCAAGACGCGCTCCGGCAAGATCATGCGCCGCCTCCTGCGCGACGTGGCGGAGAACCGGGCGGTGGGCGATGTCACCACGCTCGCCGACTCCTCCGTCATGGACCTGATCCAGGACAAGCTGCCCGCGGCGCCCAGCGAGGACTGATCGCGGTACGGCACCGTACGAAACGGGCATCCGGCGAACGCGCCGGGTGCCCGTTTCGTACGTATCGTGGTGGTACGCACGGCGGCACGTATGGCGATGACCACCAGACACGCTCCCGCGTCCACCCGGTAGGGTGACGGACGCGTCAAGAACGCGTCAGGACGTCACAGGGTGTGCCGGGAAGTCTGGTCGGCGAAGCGATCAGCCGTACCCGACCGGAGGTCCCCCGCGTGAGCGCCGCCCCCCGCAAGAACGACCGCACAGCGTTCGGACACCTGTCCCTGCCCGAGCGGAACTTCCTCGCCGACGCGCTGCGCGCCGAGACCGTCGGCGGGGTCCTGCTCCTCGTCGCCGCCGTCGCGGCCCTCGTCTGGGCGAACGTCCCGGCGCTCAGCCACAGCTACGAGACCGTCCGCGACCTGCACCTCGGCCCCGGCTCGCTGGGCCTGCACCTCTCCCTCGAACACTGGGCCGCCGACGGCCTCCTCGCGATCTTCTTCTTCGTCGCGGGCATCGAACTCAAACGCGAGCTCGTCGCGGGCGACCTGCGCGATCCACGGGCCGCCGCACTTCCGGTCGTCGCCGCCGTCTGCGGCATGGCCGCGCCCGCCCTCGTCTACACGCTGGTCAACCTGGTCGGCGGCGGCTCGACGGGCGGCTGGGCCGTGCCGACCGCCACCGACATCGCCTTCGCGCTCGCCGTCCTCGCCGTCCTCGGCACGTCGCTGCCGGGCGCCTTGCGCGCCTTCCTGCTGACCCTCGCCGTCGTCGACGACCTCCTCGCCATCCTGATCATCGCCGTCTTCTTCACCAGCGACCTGAACTTCGCCGCGCTCGCGGGCGCCTTCGCCGGCCTCGTCGTCTTCTGGGTGCTCCTGCGGACGGGCGTACGCGGCTGGTACGTCTACGTGCCGCTCGCGCTCGTCATCTGGGGCCTGATGTACAACAGCGGCGTCCACGCCACCGTCGCGGGTGTCGCCATGGGCCTGATGCTGCGCTGCACGCGCCGCGACGGCGAGGAGCGGTCCCCCGGCGAGCACATCGAACACCTCGTGCGCCCGCTCTCCACCGGACTGGCTGTCCCGCTGTTCGCCCTGTTCAGCGCGGGTGTGGCGGTGTCGGGCGGCGCGCTCGGCGATGTGTTCGCCCGGCCCGAGACGCTCGGCGTCGTCCTCGGTCTCGTCGTCGGCAAGACCATCGGTGTCTTCGGCGGTACGTGGCTGACGGCCCGGTTCACCCGGGCGTCGCTCTCCTCCGAGCTGACCTGGCCGGACCTCTTCGCCGTCTCCGCGCTCGCCGGCATCGGCTTCACCGTCTCGCTCCTCATCGGCGAACTGGCCTTCACCGGCGACGCCGCGCTCACGGACGAGGTCAAGGCCGCCGTCCTGATCGGCTCGCTGATCGCGGCCGTGCTCAGCGGCGTACTGCTGCGCGTCCGCAACGCGAAGTACCGCGCCCTGTGGGAGGCGGAGGAGCGCGACGAGGACCTCGACGGGGTCCCCGACATCTACGAGGAGGGCGACCCGGCGTACCACCTGCGGATGGCCGCGCTCCACGAGAAGAAGGCCGCGGAACACCGGCGGCTTGCCGAAGCGACGGGCGGGGAAGGCGGCGAGGGCGAGCGTCCGGCATGATCTGACAGCAAGCCCGCACAACCGACAGAGCCACAGGGCTCCTACAGGAGAACAGGGAGAACGCGATGAGCGCACCCGACGGCAGCACGGTCGGCGCGGTCGGCGCCGAGCGCAGCATCGGCCAGCTGTTCGCCTCGGCGACGGCCGAGATGTCCGCACTGGTGCACGACGAGATCGCCCTTGCGAAAGTCCAGCTCAAGCAGGACGTGAAGAAGGGAGCGGTGAGCGGCGGCGCCTTCACGGCGGCGCTGACGATCGCGCTCTTCTCGCTGCCGATGCTGAGCTTCGCTCTCGCGTACGGCATCAACGCCTGGACCGGCGGGCACAACGGCAACGGCGGCTGGAACCTCGCCTGGTGCTTCCTGCTCTCCTTCGCCGCGAGCCTGATCGTCGCCGGTCTGGTCGGCCTGATCGGTGTGGTCTTCGCCAAGAAGGCCAAGAAGAGCAAGGGCCCGCAGAAGGTCGCCGCCTCCGTCAAGGAGACCGCGGGCGTCCTGCAGAACGCCAAGCCGCACCCCCGTCCGGTGACGGCCGGAGACCGTGTCCCCGAGGCCATCGAGGCTGTGGCACGCTCGTCTTCATGACGGACCCCGCCACTCCTTCGGCCCAGCCGCCTTCCTCTGTCGTACGTCTCGACGTACCCGGTGCCAAAGAGGTGATCCACCGGGACGTCGCGGCCAACGGCGCGCGGTTCCACATCGCGGAGGCGGGTGACGGGCCGCTGGTGCTGCTGCTGCACGGCTTCCCGCAGTTCTGGTGGACGTGGCGGCACCAGCTCGTGGCGCTCGCCGACGCGGGGTTCCGGGCCGTGGCCATGGACCTGCGGGGCGTGGGCGGCAGCGACCGCACTCCGCGCGGGTACGACCCGGCCAACCTCGCGCTCGACATCACCGGGGTGGTGCGCTCGCTCGGCGAGCCCGACGCGGCGCTCGTCGGCCACGACCTCGGCGGCTACCTCGCCTGGACGGCGGCCGTGATGCGGCCGAAGCTGGTCCGGCGGCTCGCGGTGTCCTCGATGCCGCACCCGCGCCGCTGGCGCTCGGCGATGCTCTCGGACCTCAAGCAGACCACCGCCGGGTCCTACGTCTGGGGCTTCCAGCGGCCCTGGCTGCCGGAGCGTCAGCTCGCGGCCGACGACGCGGCGTTGGTCGGACGCCTGATCCGGGACTGGTCCGGGCCCCGCCAGCCCGACGACGAGACGGTCGAGACGTACCGGCGCGCCATGTCCATCCCCTCGACCGCGCACTGCTCGATCGAGCCGTACCGGTGGATGGTGCGCTCGCTGGCCCGGCCCGACGGCATCCAGTTCAACCGGCGCATGAAGCGGCCCGTCCGCGTACCGACGCTGCATCTGCACGGCTCGCTCGACCCGGTGATGCGCACGCGCAGCGCCGCGGGCTCCGGCGAGTACGTCGAAGCGCCGTACCGCTGGCGTCTGTTCGACGGTCTCGGCCACTTCCCGCACGAGGAGGATCCGGCCGCGTTCTCCAAGGAACTGGTGAGCTGGCTGAAGGACTCCGAGCCCGATCGCTGAGCCGTCGGCGAGCCGCGAAGGGGGCCGTCGGGAGCTGTCCGTGAGCGGGCGGTGCGTGGACGGTGAGCGTCCGGTGTCCGGACGGGAACACCTGTCCTACGAACAGCCAATTGCCTGCCGCATAGGCCAATTTGGGGCTGTGGGGGCGGTTACCGACCATGGGGCCCGGGCAGACGTCGGGGTATGGGCTGGACGCACGACTACAGTGACGCAGCACGCAATCGCCGCCCAGCGATGACGCTGGGCTCTCCCCAGAGGGGCGCGCCGCAAGGACACGCGACGCACGATCCCCATCTGGGCATTTCGCGCATCCTGCGGCGGCGGGCCCGGTGGGTGTCGGCCCGGCTGCGCCACAGCGGGCGCGGCTGACAGTTCTCCCGGTTCCTCGGAAGTCTCCGGGGCCCCTCAGAGCGCGCAGGCGTCCGTGTCGACCTGCTGGACCGCTGTGCGGCCTCGGTCGATGTCGGTGCGGATCTCGTCGCCGGTCAGCGCGTAGCCCGTCTGCGCGTTGTCCAGGGACTTGGCGAAGACGACGCCGTACACCCGGCCGTCCGGGGTCAGCAGCGGTCCGCCGGAGTTGCCCTGACGGACCGTCGCGTACAGCGAGTACACGTCGCGCTGCACCTTGCCGCGGTGGTAGATGTCCGGGCCGTCGGCGGTGATGCGGCCGCGCAAGCGCGCGGGGCGCACGTCGTACGCGCCGTTCTCCGGGAAGCCCGCGACGATGGCACCGCCGCCGCGCTGCGCGTCCGTCGACGTGAAGCGCAGCGGGGGCGCCTTGAGCTGCGGCACGTCCAGTACGGCGATGTCGCGCTTCCAGTCGTAGAGGACGACCTTCGCGTCGTACTTGACGCCCTCGCCGCCGATCTGGACGGTGGGCTCCTCGACGCCGCCGACCACGTGCGCGTTGGTCATCACACGGCGGTCGGAGAAGACGAAGCCGGTGCCTTCGACGACCTTGCCGCAGCTGGGCGCCTGGCCGACGACCTTGACGATCGAACGCTTGGCCGTGCGCGCGGCGGCGCTCTGCGCGAGCGCGGGGTCGGGCGGCTGGACCTCGGCGATCGGCTCGTTGGCGAACGGGCTGAAGACCTGGGGGAATCCGTTCTGCGCGAGCGTGGAGGAGAAGTCGGCGAACCAGGTGTCCGCCTGCCCGGGCAGTACCCGGGCCACGCCGAGCAGCACCTTCGAGGAGCGGACCTCGCTGCCGAGCGTGGGCAGGGCGGTACCGGCGAGCGCGGAACCTATCAGCCAGGCGACCAGGAGCATCGCCCCCACGTTGACCAGGGCGCCGCCCGTCGCGTCGAGCGCGCGCGCCGGGGACCAGGTGATGTACCGGCGCAGCTTGTTGCCCAGGTGCGTGGTGAAGGCCTGGCCGATGGAGGCGCAGACGATCACGACGACGACGGCCACGATCGCCGCGGTGGTCGTCACCTGGGCGTCGCCGGTCGCGGCGGACCAGATGGCGGGCAGCGCGTAGACCGCCACGAGGCCGCCGCCGAGGAAGCCGACCACCGACAGGATGCCGACGACGAAGCCCTGCCGGTAGCCGACGATGGCGAACCAGACGGCGGCCGCGAGCAGCAGGATGTCCAGCACGTTCACCGAATTCCTGCCTCGCCTCGCATCGCCGATGTCCTCGCGGGTGTCGCGGCTGTCATCGTGAGGTCCACTTCCGCGCCGGAGTTCCGGGGGCGGTCCCCGGGACGGCACGGCACGGGGGCCACCCTGTCATGTGCGCCAGTCGAGTGGCACCGTCTTCTTCCGGTCCCAGGGGCGCTCCCACCCGGCGTAGTGCAGGATCCGGTCGATCACGCCGGCCGTGAACCCCCATACGAGGGCGGATTCCACCAGGAACGCGGGGCCTCTGTGGCCACTGGGGTGAATGGTCGTCACCCGGTTCTCCGGGTCCGTGAGATCCGCCACCGGGACCGTGAAGACGCGGGCCGTCTCCGCCGGGTCGACCGCCGTGACCGGCGTGGGCCGCCGCCACCAGCCGAGGACCGGGCTCACCACGAAGCCGCTGACCGGGATGTAGAGCCGTGGCAGCACGCCGAAGAGCTGCACGCCTCTCGGGTCGAGCCCCGTCTCCTCCCACGCCTCGCGCAGAGCGGCGCGCAACGGGCCCTCGGTCCGCGGGTCCCCGTCCTCCGGGTCGAGCGCGCCGCCGGGGAAGGACGGCTGCCCCGCGTGGGATCTGAGCGATCCGGCCCGCTCCATCAGCAGCAGCTCGGGCCCGCGCGCGCCCTCCCCGAACAGGATGAGCACCGCGGACTGGCGCCCCGCGCCGTCCGCCGGGGGCAGGAAGCGGCTGAGCTGCTCGCCGCGCACGGTGCGCAGGGCGTCGGCGACGGGGGTGAGCCAGCCGGGCAGGCCGTCGGCGCGCAGGGTGACGTCCGGGACGTGCGGGATGCCACCGCCCGGAGCCGTACCACCGGATCCGGCCGCCTCACCGGTCACGCCGTTCGAACCCTCGATCTCGCTCACGTGCTTCATCTCGCCGCCCCCGTACCCGTCCGTCCCTCGCCCAACGCCTGGCCGTCCCCGATTCGTTCCGGCCCGACGATGTGTCACCCGGTCGTGTCACCCGGGGTGCCGCCCAGCGGCGGGGCGGGCCTGCCGCCCGCGTCGAGGTAGGACTGCGGGGGCTTGAGGCGCTGGCCGGGGAAGCCGCCCTTCTCGTACTTGAGGAGCTTCTGCGCCTTCTCCGGGTCCGTCTCGCCCTCGCCGAACGCCGGGCAGAGCGGGGCGACCGGGCAGGCGCCGCAGGCCGGTTTGCGGGAGTGGCAGATGCGGCGGCCGTGGAAGATCACGTGGTGGCTGAGCATGGTCCAGTCGCTCTTCGGGAAGAGCTCGCCGACCGCCTTCTCGACCTTGTCCGGGTCGGTCTCGTCCGTCCACTTCCAGCGCCGTACGAGCCTTCCGAAGTGCGTGTCGACGGTGATGCCGGGGCGGCCGAACGCATTGCCGAGCACGACGAACGCCGTCTTGCGGCCCACGCCGGGCAGTTTGACGAGGTCTTCGAGCCGTCCCGGCACCTCGCCGCCGAAGTCCTCCTCAAGGGCCTTGGCGAGCCCCATGATCGATTTCGTCTTGGCCCGGAAGAACCCGGTCGGCCGGATCAGCTCCTCGACCTCCTCCGGGTTGGCGGCGGCCAGATCCGCGGGCGTCGGGTACTTCGCGAACAGCGCCGGGGTCGTCTGGTTGACCCGCAGGTCCGTCGTCTGGGCCGACATCACCGTGGCGAGGACGAGCTGGAAGGGGTTCTCGAAGTCCAGCTCCGGGTGCGCGTAAGGGTACGTCTCCGCGAGGACCCGGTTGATCTTCCGCGCCCGGCGGACCAGCGCCGTACGCGACTCGGGCTTGGCCGCACTCGTGCCCTTGCCCGCACCCGTACTCGTAGTCGTACTCGCACTTGTACTCGTACCGGTCGTCGCGGCGGATCGCTTCTTCGCGGGCATGAGCTATGCGGCCTTTCCCTGCACGGACGGTACGGAGCCGACCGGTACGGACCCGGACGGTCCGGAGCCGAACGGTACGGACCCAGGCGGCAGGGGCAGGGCCGTGCGGGCAGCGCCTTCGCCGTGTTCGCCCACAGCGGAATCCCGGTCGGCCGCCACCCTTCCAGCCCCCTCCGCCTGCGTCGTCCCCGGCTTTTTGGATACTCGGCCAGCCTAAAGCCCGGTACTGACATCCGCCCCGACGCAGGTCGATCGGCCCCCGATTGGCCCCCTCCCCGTCGGGTTGTGACGCAGGTGCGGCAGACTTGTGTCTGAGTGACTGATCACACTGTTTGGACCGTCCGGCAAAATGGGCGGCGGGAAACACCCGTCCCCACAGTGCAGGCGACATAGGAGAGAAACTCGTGGACGACGTTCTGCGGCGCGCCCCGCTCTTCGCGGCGCTCGATGACGAGCAGGCCGCGGAGCTCCGCGCCTCCATGAGTGAGGTGACCCTCGCGCGCGGCGATGCCCTGTTTCACGAGGGCGACCCCGGCGACCGCCTCTACGTGGTCACCGAAGGCAAGGTGAAGCTTCACCGCACATCCCCCGACGGCCGCGAGAACATGCTGGCCGTGCTCGGCCCGGGTGAGCTGATCGGCGAGCTGTCGCTGTTCGACCCCGGTCCGCGCACCGCGACCGCCAGCGCGCTGACCGAGGTCAAGCTGCTCGGCCTCGGCCACGGTGACCTCCAGCCCTGGCTGAACGCCCGCCCGGAGGTGGCCGCCGCCCTGCTGCGCGCCGTCGCCCGGCGGCTGCGCAAGACCAACGACCAGATGTCCGACCTGGTCTTCTCCGACGTGCCGGGCCGTGTCGCCCGCGCGCTGCTCGACCTGTCGCGCCGCTTCGGCGTGCAGTCCGAGGAGGGCATCCACGTCGTGCACGACCTCACGCAGGAAGAGCTGGCCCAGCTGGTCGGCGCCTCCCGCGAGACCGTGAACAAGGCGCTCGCCGACTTCGCGGGCCGCGGGTGGCTCCGCCTGGAGGCCCGCGCCGTGATCCTGCTCGACGTGGAGCGCCTGGCCAAGCGTTCGCGCTGAGCCGCTGGGCCATCGGGTTCTCAGGGCCGCACACCGTTACGGAGACGGGTCCCACCACGACATCGTGGCGGGACCCGTTCCCGTAGCGGGCCCGCCCACCATCACTCGACCACCCCGGAGGGGACCCGCATGGCGCACTCCGAGGCCCAGTCGCCGTCGGCGGATGACGACCTGGTGGCCAGGTTCCAGGCCGAGCGTGGGCGGCTGCGGTCGGTCGCGTACCGCATGCTCGGGTCGCTCAGCGAGGCCGAGGATGCCGTCCAGGAGAGCTGGCTGCGGCTGCAGCGCGCCGACAGCGCGGAGGTACGGAACCTGAGCGGCTGGCTCACCACCGTCGTCGGGCGGATCTGCCTGGACATGCTGCGCACGCGCGCGTCCCGCCGCGAGGACCCGCTGGAGCCGGGGACGACCGAGACGCACGTCCCGGACGTCGTGGTGCGGCCCGCCGACCCGGGCCAGGAGGCCGAACTCGCGGACTCCGTCGGTCTGGCGCTGCTCATCGTGCTCGACACGCTGGCGCCCGCCGAGCGGCTCGCGTTCGTCCTGCACGACATGTTCGCCGTGCCCTTCGAGGACCTCGCGCCCATTGTCGAGCGCACACCCGCCGCGACCCGGCAGCTGGCGAGCCGCGCCCGGCGCCGCGTGCAGGGCTCCACCGTGCCCGCGCCGACCGATCTGGCCCGCCAGCGCGAGGTCGTCGACGCCTGGCTGGCCGCCACGCGCGCGGGGGACTTCGAGGCGCTGCTCGCACTCCTCGACCCGGACGTGCTGCTGCGCGTCGACGCGGGCCCGGGCACGGCGTCCAAGCTCGTACGGGGCGCGGTGGACGTGGCCGGGCAGGCGACGTACTTCGGGCGGCTGGTCGACACCGCGTCCGCCGCGTACGTGGGCGACGGCGTCGGCATCGTCCAGGCACCGCGCGGCCAGGTCGTCTCGGTCCTCGCCCTGTCGTTCACGGACGGCAGGGTCAGCGGCGTCGACATCATCGCCGACCCGCGGCGGCTCGCGGCCATGGGCGTCACCTGGCCCCTGCGGCCGCGCGAGGACGGTCTCTAGAGGCTTCCGCTCTGGATGAGGCCGTGCTCGCGCAGGTACTCCAGCTGGGCCAGGACGGACAGCTCCGCGGCCGGCCACAGGGAGCGGTCCACATCCGCGTAGACGTGCGCGACGACGTCGGAGGACGTCACGTGGCCGTTCTCGACCGCCGTCTCGACCTGGGCGAGGCGGTGGGCGCGGTGCGCGAGGTAGAACTCCACCGCGCCCTGCGCGTCGTCCAGGACGGGGCCGTGGCCCGGCAGCACGGTGTGCACGCCGTCGTCGACCGTCAGGGAGCGCAGGCGGCGCAGCGAGTCGAGGTAGTCGCCGAGACGGCCGTCCGGGTGGGCGACCACGGTGGTGCCGCGCCCGAGGATCGTGTCGCCGGTCAGGAGGGCCTGGTCGGCGGGGAGATGGAAGCAGAGCGAGTCCGCGGTGTGGCCCGGAGTGGGCACGACGCGCAGCTCCAGGCCGCCGGTCGTCACGACGTCCCCGGCGGCGAGCCCTTCGTCGCCCAGGCGGAGCGCGGGGTCGAGGGCGCGCACCTTGGTACCGGTCAGCTCGGCGAACCGGCCCGCGCCCTCGGCGTGGTCGGGGTGCCCGTGCGTGAGCAGCGTGAGCGCTATGCGCTTGCCCGCCTTGTCGGCCGTGTCGATGACGTGCGCCAGGTGCGCGTCGTCCAGCGGGCCCGGGTCGATGACGACCGCGAGGTCGCTGTCCGGCTCGGCGAGGATCCAGGTGTTGGTGCCGTCGAGCGTCATGGCGGAGGCGTTGGGCGCCAGGACGTTGACGGCGCGGGCGGTGGCGGGGCCGGTGAGCACCCCGCCGCGCGGCTGCCCCGGCAGGGCGGCGGCTTCGGTCATCAGCGGGTCCCCCCGGTCTGCGGCTGCGAGACGGCCGGAACGTGCTTGGTGAACTCCTCGTGCCCCGGCCAGGACAGCACCAGCTCGTCGCCCTCCATGCGCGCACGCGCCAGTACGGGCGTCAGGTCGTGCTGCGTCGAACCGGCGAGCGCGCTGTCCACGCGCGCGTACGTCGCCAAAGTGCGCAGGGTCGCGACGGTCGGCGGCATCATCGACAACTCGGCGCGGTCGTACGCGTCGAGGGCCGACTCGGGGCGGATCCACACAGTGCGGTCGGCCTCCGTGGAGTCGTCGCTGGTGCGCTGGCCCTCGGGCAGCGCGGCGACGAAGAACCAGGTGTCATAGCGGCGCGGCTCGAACTCCGGGGTGATCCAGCGCGCCCACGCCCCGAGCAGATCGGAGCGGAGCACGAGGCCGCGGCGCTGCAGGAACTCGGCGAAGGACAGGTCGCGGGCGATCAGCGCCTGCCGGTCGGCGACCCAGTCGGCCCCCGTCGTGTCGTCGACGACGGTGTCCGGGGTCTCCCCGGCGAGCAGCACGCCCGCCTCCTCGAACGTCTCGCGCACGGCGGCGCAGACGACCGCCTGGGCGTCCTTCTCGGGCACGCCGAGGCGCGCGGCCCACTCCTGGCGCGAGGGACCGGCCCAGCGGACCTGACGGTCGTCGTCACGGGGGTCGACACCGCCGCCGGGGTAGGCGTACGCGCCGGCGGCGAAGGCCATGGACGTACGGCGGCGCAGCATGTGCACCTCGACACCGGCAGCGCCGCCGGGGCCACCGGGGCCGCCGGGGCTGTCGGCGGCGTCCCGCAGGAGCAGCACGGTCGCGGCGCGCCGGGGCTCCGCGGGCACCAGGGCGCCGGCGGCGAGGGCGCGGATGCGTTCCGGCCACTCAGGGGGGTACCACTGCCCGTTTGCCATGGCCGGAGGCTATCCGGTGGAGGGCAGATGTTCGAGAGCCCACCCGCCCACCGGAGGCCCTGGGCCCTGAGCCCATTCGGCTACCGGAAGCCCTGCGCCCTGAGCCCTGAGCCCACCCGCCCACCGGAAGCCCGTACGGGCCGCAACGGCCGTGCCTGCCCGCACCGGCCCGTACCGGCCCGTACCGGCCCACAGCCCTACGCCTCGGTGAGCTCCACCTGGATCTCGACCTCGACCGGCGCGTCCAGCGGCAGCACGGCCACGCCGACGGCGCTGCGGGCGTGCACGCCCTTGTCGCCCAGAACGTCGCCGAGCAGCTCGCTGGCGCCGTTGACGACACCGGGCTGGCCGGTGAAGTCGGTGGCGGAGGCCACGAACCCGACGACCTTCACCACGCGCGCGATGCGGTCCAGATCACCGGCTACGGACTTCACCGCGGCCAGCGCGTTGAGCGCGCAGGTGCGGGCCAGCTCCTTGGCCTGGTCGGGGGTGACCTCGTCGCCGACCTTGCCGGTCAGCGGCAGCTTGCCGTCGACCATGGGCAGCTGCCCGGCCGTGTACACGTAGACCCCGGACTGGACGGCCGGCTGGTACGCCGCGACCGGCGGGACCACGGGCGGCAGGGTCAGGCCGAGCGACGCCAGCTTGTCCTCGACGGCGCTCACGCCGCCTTCTCCCGCTTCAGATACGCCACCAGCTGCTCCGGGTTGTTCGGGCCCGGTACGACCTGCACCAGCTCCCAGCCGTCCTCGCCCCAGGTGTCGAGGATCTGCTTCGTCGCGTGCACGAGGAGCGGCACGGTCGCGTATTCCCACTTCTTAGCCATGAGGGCGACTGTATCCGCCGGAGCGGGCCGTCCCGTTCGCCAGGCCCGGCGTCGGCCGATCTCCGGGCTCCTGCGTGATCGCGGCGCTCTCTGGTTAGGCTCGAATACGTGAGCAGGCTCCAGGTCGTCAGCGGCAAGGGCGGTACCGGAAAGACCACGGTCGCCGCCGCACTCGCGCTAGCCCTCGCGACCGAGGGCAAGCGCACTCTCCTTGTGGAGGTGGAGGGCAGGCAAGGCATCGCACAGCTCTTCGAGACGGAAGTGCTCCCCTACGAGGAGCGCAAGATCGCCGTCGCCCCGGGCGGCGGGGAGGTGTACGCG
Organism: Streptomyces sp. R818; assembly: GCF_056172735.1. Taxonomy (NCBI): domain Bacteria; kingdom Bacillati; phylum Actinomycetota; class Actinomycetes; order Kitasatosporales; family Streptomycetaceae; genus Streptomyces; species Streptomyces sp. R818. The sequence continues at coordinate 535,645 of NZ_JAOCNE010000012.1, read as the reverse complement.
CTCGCCATCGACCCCGAACTGGCGCTGCTCGACTACCTCCAGATGTTCTACAAGCTGGGCGGCGCGGGCCGCGCCCTGAAGAAACTGGGGGCGATCGACTTCGCCACCACCATCGCCCCGGGCCTCAGGGACGTACTCCTGACCGGCAAGGCGTGCGAGGCGGTGCGCCGCAAGGACAAGCAGGGCCGCTACGCCTACGACCACGTGATCATGGACGCGCCCCCGACGGGCCGCATCACCCGCTTCCTCAACGTGAACGACGAGGTCGCCGGGCTCGCCAAGATCGGCCCGATACACAACCAGGCACAGGCGGTCATGCGGGTCCTCAAGTCCCGGGAGACCGCCGTCCATCTGGTGACGCTCCTGGAGGAGATGCCGGTGCAGGAGACCCTCGACGGGGTCGGCGAACTGCGCGCCGCGCACCTCCCGGTGGGACGGATCATGGTGAACATGGTGCGTCCCGCGCTTCTCGGGGAACCCGCCCTGGCGTTGACCCGCGACGCCTCCGTGCGCCCCGAGGTGACCGAGGCCCTGGCCGCGGCCGGTCTCGGCGGCGCCGACAGGCTCGTAGGGCCACTGCTCGACCAGGCGGGAGAGTACGCGGAGCGGTACGCGCTGGAGAGCACCCAGCGCGAACTGCTCGCCGAGGCGGGCCTTCCGCTGCACGAACTGCCGCTGCTCACCGAGGGCCTGGACGTCGCGGGCCTGTACAAGCTGGCCAAGGACCTGCGGCGGCAGGGGATCTCCGCGGACGACAAGGGGAAGGGTGGGACGAGCATGGGGGGACCGCTTCGATGACGCTTGATCCTGAGAGCACGCTCGCCATCGATCCGCTGCTCGACGACCCGGCCACCCGCATCGTGGTCTGCTGCGGCAGCGGCGGCGTCGGCAAGACGACGACCGCCGCAGCCCTCGGCCTGCGCGCCGCCGAGCGCGGCCGCAAGGTCGTGGTGCTCACCATCGACCCGGCCCGCCGGCTCGCCCAGTCCATGGGCATCGACTCGCTGGACAACACGCCCCGCCGGGTGAAGGACATCGTCACCGGCGAAGGCGCCGAGGGCGGCGAACTGCACGCCATGATGCTCGACATGAAGCGGACCTTCGACGAGATCGTCGAGGCGCACGCGGACGAGGAGCGGGCGCGCGCCATCCTCTCCAACCCCTTCTACCAGTCGCTCTCGGCGGGCTTCGCGGGCACGCAGGAGTACATGGCGATGGAGAAGCTGGGGCAGCTGCGCTCCCGCGACGAGTGGGACCTGATCGTGGTCGACACTCCCCCGTCGCGCTCCGCGCTCGACTTCCTGGACGCGCCCAAGCGGCTCGGCTCGTTCCTCGACGGCAAGCTGATCCGCGTCCTGATGGCGCCCGCGAAGGTCGGCGGGCGCGCGGGCATGAAGTTCCTGAACGTCGGAATGTCGATGATGACGGGCGCCCTCGGCAAACTGCTCGGCGGCCAACTCCTGCGGGACGTGCAGACGTTCGTCGCCGCGATGGACACCATGTTCGGCGGGTTCCGCACCCGCGCGGACGCCACGTACAAGCTGCTCCAGGCGCCCGGCACCGCGTTCCTCGTGGTCGCCGCGCCCGAGCGGGACGCGCTGCGCGAGGCCGCGTACTTCGTGGAGCGGCTGGCCGCGGAGCGGATGCCGCTGGCCGGTCTGGTGCTGAACCGGGTGCACGGGAGCGGGGCCGACGCGCTCTCGGCCGAACGCGCCCTGGCCGCCGCGGAGAACCTGGACGAGGCTCGCGTGGACGACCTGGACGAGGCTCGCGTGGACGATCTGGCCGGGGCCCGTGGGGACGATCTGGCCGGGGCCCGTGGGGAGGGGCTTTCCGAGGTTCCCGGCGAAAATCTTGAGGCGGCTCGCATTGTGGATCAGTCGGGAGGGAAAGAAGACGGTCGTACTACTTCCGCACGTCGTACTGCTTCCGCGACAGGCTCCCCCGCCGCAGCGGACACCCCGTCAGCGGACACCCCGTCCGACCCGACCGGCCGGCCACCGACCGCCCATCAGCTGACCGCCGGTCTGCTGCGTCTGCACGCCGAGCGGATGCAGGTGGTCGCGCGGGAACAGCGCACACGTGACCGCTTCACCGCGCTGCATCCCGAGGTCGCCGTGGCCGAGGTCGCGGCGCTGCCCGGTGACGTACACGATCTGGCGGGCCTCAGGGACATCGGGGAACGGCTCGCGGCCGGGGAGACTCCGGCCGGAGCTGCGTGAGCCGTACGTGAATCCTGGTGGTGCGCGGTGGCCGACTACCCGACGGGGCTGCCCGACGCGGCTACCCGACGGCCGCGTACCGCTCGTACGTCTCGTCGTCCTCGAACTCCGCGGGCAGCAGGCCCGCGCCACGCTCGTACTCCGTCCGCGCCGTCTCCAGGAGCCGGCGCCATGAGGTGACGGTCGGACGCCTGCGCAGCAGTGCGCGGCGCTCCCGCTCCGTCATGCCACCCCACACGCCGAACTCGACGCGATTGTCCAGCGCGTCCGCCAGGCACTCGGTCCGCACGGGGCAGCCCGTGCACACCGCCTTGGCCCGGTTCTGCGCTGCTCCTTGAACGAACAGTTCATCCGGATCGGTAGTGCGGCAGGCCGCCTGCGCACTCCAGTCGACTACCCAGCCCATACCGGCGCCGTCCTCTCCCGAATCGAGGCTCCCCCACGGCGGCAGCGGCATATTCACCGCCGCCAGTTGAGGACGTTACGGAAGGTGGGCACAGCGCAACACCCCCTTCGGGCCCAATCTTGAATGGTCCGAACGGACTATGCGTAAGCGGCAGATCACCCGACGGAGTGACCGAAGGACATGCGTAATAACCCCGGCAAAGCGGGGCAGTTCACACGCGCCACAAGGGACGGCCGATGACACTCAAGGCGATTCCGGACACCCGCTGGGCCCCGCGCGGGTAGCCCCTCAAAGGGCACTGGAATGACTAGAGGACCATCCCAGCCCGTCCCAGACCGTCCCGGACGGCTTCGCGAAGACACCGGGAACTATTCGGGTTCGTCCCACGTCTTGATACGAGACCGCACTGCTGTGACAGTTGAGTGCAGCTTAGGCCAAGGCATATACGCCTGTCCGGAGAATCGACACGTAGGCTGCCCCGCATGGGAAAGAAGCGCTCGGCCGGTAGCGGCGGCGGACTGTCGCCGACTCAGCAGGCCGCCAAGTTCCTCGGCGTCAGCGTGCTCGCAGGAGCCGTGCTCGCCGGAATCGCACTGCCCGCCGCGGGCGCGCTCGGCCTCGCCGCCAAGGGTTCCGTCGAGGGATTCGACGAGATCCCCGCCAACCTGAAGACGCCGCCGCTGAGCCAGCGCACCACGATCCTGGACAACCAGGGCGGCAAGATCGCCACCGTCTACTCCCGCGACCGCACCGTGGTCGCCCTCGACAAGATCTCGCCCTTCATGCAGAAGGCGCTCGTCGCCATCGAGGACTCGCGCTTCTACGAGCACGGGGCCGTCGACGCGAAGGGCATCCTGCGCGCCATCAACGCCAACGCGCGCGACGGCGGCGTTTCCCAGGGCGCCTCCACCCTCACGCAGCAGTACGTGAAGAACGTCTTCATCGAGGAAGCGGGCAACGACGCGACCAAGGTCGCCCAGGCCACCCAGCAGACCCTCGGCCGCAAGGTCAAGGAGCTCAAGTACGCGATCCAGGTCGAGGAGGAGCTGGGCAAGAAGAAGATCCTCGCCAACTACCTGAACATCACGTACTTCGGGCAGCAGGCGTACGGCGTCGAGGCGGCCGCCCGCCGTTACTTCTCCAAGCACGCCAAGGACCTCAACCTCCAGGAGTCGGCGCTCCTCGCCGGCATCGTGCAGTCCCCGAGCCGCTACGACCCGGTCAACGACGCGACCGAGGCGACCAAGCGGCGCAACGTGGTCCTGACCCGCATGGCGCAGGTGCACGACATCTCCCCCGAGGAGGCGGAGAAGGCGAAGAAGACGCCGCTCGGCCTCAAGGTCAGCACGCCGCAGAACGGCTGCATCACGGCGGTCAAGGGCGCGTCCTTCTTCTGTGACTACGTCCGCGAGGTGTTCCTCAAGGACCCGGTCTTCGGCAAGACGAAGGAGGCCCGCGCCAAGGTGTGGGACCGCGGCGGGCTCACGGTGCGGACCACGCTCGACCCGCAGTCGCAGACCTCGGTGCAGGCCGCCATCAAGGGGAACGTCAACAAGACGGACAAGGTCGCGACCGCCGTCACGCTCGTCGAGCCGGGCACCGGCAAGATCCTCGGCATGGGCCAGTCGAAGCCGTACGGCACCGACAACGACAAGAACGAGACGGTCCTCAACTACTCGGTCAACGCGGCGTACAACGGGTCGGGGTACGGCTTCCCGACGGGTTCGACGTTCAAGCCGTTCCTCGCGGCGGCGGCGCTCGAACAGGGCACGCCGATCGACCAGGAGTATCCGGCGCCGTACGACATGCCGTACCCGAGCAGCGTGCAGACGTGCAGCGGCAAGCCGTGGCGCAACACCGACGGCACGAAGGTGGAGAACGAGAACGAGTCGGAGGTCGGCCCCTACCGCCTCAACGAGGCGATGGAGAAGTCCATCAACACGTACTTCGTGCAGATGGTCGGCGACATCGGCATGTGCCCCGTCGTCAAGATGACCGACAAGCTGGGCGTGGTGCAGGGCAACGGCACCAAGGTCGACGAGGTGCCCTCGTCGATGACGCTCGGTTCGACGGGTCTGTCGCCGCTCACGATCGCCTCCGCGTACGCCGCGTTCGCGAACGAGGGCACCTACTGCACGCCGGTCGCCATCAACTCCGTCAAGGGCCCCGACGGCAAGTCGCTCGCCGTGCCGAAAACGAAGTGCTCGCGCGCCATGTCGACGCAGACCGCGGACAAGATCAACACGCTGCTCAGCGGGGTGACCGACTCCGGTACGGGCAAGGAGGCCGGCCTCCAGGACGGCCGGGACAACGCGGGCAAGACGGGTACGACCGACGGCCGCAAGAACGCCTGGTTCGTCGGGTACACGCCGAACCTCGCGGGCGCGGTGTGGGTCGGCAGCCCGCAGCAGAACGTCGAGATGACCGACATCTACATCGGCGGCCGCTACCACGAGAAGGTCTTCGGCGCCGACACCCCGGGGCCGATCTGGCGCAGCGCCATGACCGGCGCCTTGTCGGGACGGCCCGCCCCGCAGTTCACCAAGGTCGACATCCCCAACCACGACAAGGACAAGGACAAGGGCGGGGACGAGGGCCGGAGCGACGGCAAACCCGGAGGTAACGGGGGCGGCGGCAACGGCGGCGGTGGCGGTGGCGGTGGCGACGCCGGTGGGAACGGCGGCGGTGACGACGACGATCCGCTGCCCGGGTTCTCCATCCCGCCGGGGCTGATCGGCGGGAACAACGGGAACGGTGGGAATGGGAACGGGGGCGGCTGGGGCCGCTGAGGTTCCGGTAGCCGTTCGGTCCACAGGAAAGGGGCGCCCCCTCGGCAAGGGGGCGCCCCTTCGGGCCGTTCAGGGGCTGCTAGCCCGCCAGCAGGCGCTTGACTGTCGCGGCGACGCGGCCGCCCTCGGCGCGGCCCGCGATCTTCGGGTTCACGATCTTCATGACCTGGCCCATGGCGCGCGGCCCCTCGGCACCCGCCGCCTTGGCCTCCTCGACGGCCTGCGCGACGATCTGCTCCAGCTCGGCGTCGCTCAGCGGCTGCGGCAGGTAGACGGCGAGGATCTCGCCCTCGGCGAGCTCGCGGGCGGCGGACTCGGCGCGGCCGCCCTTCTCGAACGCGTCGGCGGCCTCGCGGCGCTTCTTCGCCTCCTTGGCGATCACCTTCTGCACCTCGTCGTCGGAGAGCTCCCGCTTCTCCTTGCCCGCGACCTCCTGGTTCGTGATCGCGGAGAGGGTCAGCCGCAGCGTCGAGGAGCGCAGCTCGTCGCGCCCCCTGATCGCGGCGTTGAGGTCGTCCTGCAGCTTCGACTTGAGCGTGGTCATGCCTTGATTGTCGCAGGTACGCGGGGTGCGGCGCCCGCCGATTTCCGGGGCCCCGCGGGTCTGCGACGATGGGCCACATGCGCGTGCGAAACGAAGCTCTTGTGCAGCCCTCTGTCCAGACCGCTCTCCGGCGGGGCCTGAAGACCTCCCTGAAAGTGTCGGCCGGTGTCGCGGCGGTGGGAGCCGCCGGTGTCGCCTACGCGGCCGGGTTCGAGGCCCGCTCCTTCCGGCTGCGACGGGTGACGGTCCCCGTGCTGCCGCAGGGCATGCGCCCCCTGCGCGTGCTCCAGGTCTCGGACATCCACATGGTGAGCGGCCAGCGCAAGAAGCAGCGGTGGCTGCGTTCGCTGGCCGGGCTGCGCCCCGACTTCGTGATCAACACGGGCGACAACCTGTCGGACACGGAGGGCGTCCCCGAGGTCCTGGACGCGCTCGGCCCGCTGATGGAGTTCCCGGGCGCGTACGTCTTCGGCTCGAACGACTACTACGGCCCCAAACTCCTCAACCCGGCGCGTTACTTGGTCAACAAGACGCGCGGCAGGCACGGCCTGAACGGCAACGCGCCCGTCGTCCACGCCATCCACAACCCGTGGACGGACCTGCGCGACGGCTTCGACGAGGCGGGCTGGCTGAACCTGACGAACACGCGGGGCGTCCTGAAGGTGGCGGGCGTCGAGATCGGCCTCACCGGCCTGGACGACCCGCACATCAAGCGCGACCGCTACGCGGAGGTGGCGGGCGGCCCGCTCCCGGGCCCCGACTTCTCGCTCGGCGTGGTCCACGCCCCGTACCTCCGCGCCCTGGACGCCTTCACCGCGGACGGCTACCCCCTGGTCCTGGCCGGCCACACACACGGCGGCCAGCTCTGCATCCCCTTCTACGGCGCCCTCGTCACCAACTGCGACCTCGACACGGACCGCGTGAAGGGCCTCTCCACGCACTCGGCCGAGGGCAAGACCTCATACCTCCACGTCTCGGCGGGCTGCGGTGCGAACCGCTACACGCCGGTACGGTTCGCGTGCCCGCCGGAGGCGTCGCTGCTGACGCTGGTGCCGGCGGGGGCGCCTAAGGGGCGCTGACGCGGGCGCGGGTGCGGGGGCCGGGGCGCGGGGCCGGGGTGCGGGGCCGGGGTGCGGGGCCGGGGTGCGGGGCGCAGGGTGCGGCGCGAGCGGCACGGCTTGCGGCAGGGGCGGGTCCTTCCTTCGCCCCTCCCCGTATGCCGTCCTACGGTGGGTGGATGATCGACCCTCGTGCCTCCAGCGCCCGCTCGGTACCGGCGGAAGCAGTAGTCCCACGACGCCGCCGCCCGCTGGCCGCCCTCTTCCGCGCCCTGATCGCCCTGGCGGCGGCGACGGGCATCGTCATCGACCTGGCCATCAGCGACAGCGCGCTGCGCGTCCTGAGCTACTTCACGATCCAGTCGAACATCCTGCTGGCGGTGGTCCTGGCCGCATCGGCGGTACGGGCGTGGACGGCGGCCCGCCCCCTCCCTCCGCTCCTCACGGGCGGCGCGCTGCTCTTCATCTGCATCACGGGCCTCGTCTACCACGTGATCCTGGCGAACGACGCGAGCGGCTTCTCGATGACGGACGACCCGGACCACGCGATGACGGGCGCCCGTCAGCTCTCGAACCAGCTCCTGCACACGGTGACCCCGATCGGCGCGGTCCTGGACTGGCTGCTCCTGACCCGCCCGGGCACGCTGCGCCTCCGTCACGCGGCAACCTGGATGATCTACCCGCTGGCCTACTTCGGCTTCGCCCTGATCCGCGGCGCGATCATGACGCCGGGCACACCGGCGCGCTACCCGTACCCGTTCCTGGACGTCGACCAGCACGGCTACGCGGGTGTCCTCGGCAACGCCGTGATCTTCGCTCTGGCCTTCTACGCCCTGGCCCTGCTCCTCGTCACGGCCGACCGGTTCCGCCCCGAGATCCGGGGCCCCGAAAACCGGATTTCGTCTCAGGCCACCAGTCCGCTAAAGTAATCGATGTCGCCGCGACCGGCCCGAACAGGCCCGGGAAGCGGAGCAATGACATCGGGGTGTAGCGCAGCTTGGCAGCGCGCTTCGTTCGGGACGAAGAGGTCGTGGGTTCAAATCCCGCCACCCCGACAGCTGAAACACCAGGTCAGGCCCGGTTTCCTTCCGAGGGAACCGGGCCTGACCCGTTCTGCGTCCGGGCACTCGACTCCCTGGGAGATGTTGTCCTCAAGTCCTCTTGAGGAGTCGTAGGCTGGGGCGCGTCGAGCGGACGGAACGGTGGGCACAGATGGCGAAGGCGTACGAGAAGATCGCCGATGGCCTGCGCCAGCAGATTCGCGCGGGCCGGTACGGGCCCGGCGATCGCCTGCCCTCCGAGGCCGACCTCATCAGGAGCAGCGGCCGAAGCGGCCCGACCGTCCAGCAGGCCCTGCGTGTCCTTCAGGCCGAGGGGCTCATCGAGAAGCGGCACGGCGTCGGCACCTTCGTACGCCGGCCGCGCACCCCCGTCCTGCGCGACAACGCACGGCACCAGTGGGAGAAGAACCGCGCCCGCGCCACCGAACAGCAGCGGCTCAGGACCGGGGTCACCGAGCGGGACACCGGGCTGGAGGTCGACGACCTCGTCTTCGAAGCCTCGTACCGCGAGATCGAGGCGAGCGACGAGGCCGCCGCGGCGATGGGGGTCGCCGCAGGGACATCGCTCCTCGAACGCACCTACCGGACCAGGTACAGCGCCGAGCGCGCGCCCTTCAACCTCGTGACGTCGTACCTGGTCCACGGCCTCGTCGCGGCCAATCCGGACCTTCTCGACGAGACGAAGGAGCCGTGGCCCGGCGGCACGCAGAACCAGCTCCACACCGTGGGCATCGAGGTCGACCGTGTCGAGGAACGCGTCACCGCCCGCCCGCCGACGTCCGAGGAAGCCGAGGAGCTCGGCCTGCCGCCCGGCACCGCGGTGCTCGTGCTCCGCAAGACGCAGTACGACACTGAGGGCCGCGTCGTCGAGATGTCCCTGGTCACGCTCCCCGGAGACCGCACGGAACTGCTCTTCACGACTCACTTGGAAAGGTGGTGAGCCGTGAGCCGGCGCATCATCATCGTCACGGCCGTCCACGCCCCGTCGGCGCACTTCCTGGCCGACGCCTACAAGTCGCTCCTTCAACAGGAGTTGCCCGAGGGCTGGGAGTGGCACTGGCTGATCCAGGAAGACGGCAAGACCGACCGGGTCGCGCCCCACGTACCGGACGACGAGCGGGTCTCCTTCCGTCAGGGCCGCCCCGGTGGCCCCGGCGTCGCGCGCACCATCGCCCTCGCGCACGCGGACGGCGAGTACGTCAAGATCCTGGACGCCGACGACCAGCTCGCTCCGGGTTCCCTCGCCCGGGATCTGGCGGTGCTGGAGGCCGACCCGAGCATCGGCTGGGCCACCTCACGCGTTCTCGATTTCCTGCCGGACGGATCGACGGTGGGCTTCCCCGGAGACCCCGAGGACGGGCCGATCGAGCGCCAGGAGGTCGTCGAGTACTGGGCGTCGCACGACTACCGCGCCCAGGTCCACCCCGCGACCCTCTTCGTCCGCCGGGACCTGCTCCTCGCGCTCGGCGGCTGGATGGCCCTGCCGGCGTCGGAGGACACGGGCCTCCTCCTGGCTCTCAACTCCGTTGCGCGCGGCTGGTTCTCGTCCGAGGTCGGGCTTCTCTACCGCAAGTGGGAGGGGCAGGTCACCGGGCAGGCGGCACACGTGGACGACGCCGAGCGGGATGCGCGGATGGCCGTGGTGGAGGCCAGGGCGCGGGCGCTGGACCACTTCGAGTGGCGGTACCCGGACGGTCGGGGCTGACCTGGAGCTCGTAGACCATCTCGCGGAGACCTGCTGCCGCGCCGGCTCGCACCCGGGCCGTGCCTCGTCAGAGGAGTGCTTCGTCAGAGGAGTGCTTCGTCAGAGGAGTGCTTCGTCAGAGGAGTGCTTCGTCAGACGAGTTCCTCGGCGTCGATGCGCGAGAAGACCAACTCGGTCTCGCCGACGATGGGCTCCCGCCAGCGACGGGGAGGCAGGGGGCACCGGACCGCGCGCGGGTATCCGGCCGCCGAGTAGTCGGTGGGCAGCCGGTAGACGTGGAAGTCGTGCTTGCGCATCGTGTCCAGCAGTTCCTCCGCGGAATCGCCGAGCTGCTCCATGCGCTCCGGGGTGATCTCCACGGCGATCTCGGCGTCGGGGCGCAGCTCGCCGAGCAGCGGTGCCAGGCCGCGGACGACGCTTCCCTCGGCGCCCTCCACATCGATCTTGATGACCCGGGCACGGGTCACCTCGTCGGGCGTCAGCACCTCCGCCAGCGGAACCGCCTCCGTCTCGAAGGTGGACTCGGCCGGCCCGTCGTACGGGACGATCGAGTTGGCGCCCATGTTCTGTGAGCTGGCGAGGATGAACGTCAGCGTCCTGCGCTCGTCGGAGACCGCTGTGTTGACGGAGCGGATGTTGTCGCAGTGGTTCAGCGCGGCGTGCTGCAGAAGTCGGCGATGGAAGGCGGGCGACGCCTCGATGGAGACGACGCGGCCCGCGCTGCCGACGAGGCGGGAGCCGAGCACGGAGAAGACGCCGATGTTGGCGCCGACGTCCACGAACACGTCACCGGGCCGCAGGCGGGTCTCCAGCCACCGGGTCATGTGCGGTTCCCAGGCACCGAAGAGGTAGAGGTAGCGCTGGATCAAGTCCCGCGTGTCCAGCGCGAAACGGTCACCCTGAAGGGACTCGACCACCCGCTGCCTCGGGAAGTCCCGCAACCGCGGGTTGAGGTACCGGGCGGACAGCCGGCCCTTGCCGATACTGCCCGGCGCATGGCGGACGTAGCGCCGGCCGAGGGTGGTCGCGATGTCGGACACGGTGATCGTCATGCGTTCGCCTTCCGTGGGGCCCCGGTCACGGTAGCTTCCGCCCGGGCCCGGCACGCCTCCTTTCCCCTCAGGCTCCCCCTCAGGACCTCAGGCTCTCCCTCAGAGCCTCGGCGCTCGGTCGAAGGGCAGGTCCAGCATGCGAATGGCGTTGCCTCGCAGGAGCTTGTATGCCACGTCCTCGGGGAGGTGCCCGACGTGGTCGGCCGCGACCTGCTTCGTGTGCGGCCAGGTCGAGTCGACGTGCGGGTAGTCGGTCTCGAAGGTCGCGTTGTCCACACCGACGGTCTCGATGGCTTCGACGCCGTGCTTGTCACGGAAGAAGCAGCAGAAGATCTGCCGGTAGTAGTACGTCGACGGGGGCTCGGGGATCAGGTCCTTCACGCCGCCCCAGGCGCGGTGCTCCTCCCACACGTCGTCGGCGCGTTCGAGCGCGTACGGGATCCAGCCCATCTGCCCCTCGCTGTACGCGAGCTTCAGCCGGGGGAACTTCACCAGTACGCCACTGAAGAGGAAGTCCATCATGGAGGCCATGGCGTTGTTGAAGCTCAGCGAGGCCTGGACCGCGGGCGGTGCGTCCGGGGACGCGGCCGGCATCTGCGACGACGAGCCGATGTGCATGTTGACGACGGTCCCCGTCTCCTCGCAGACCGCGAAGAACGGGTCCCAGTAGCCCGAGTGGATCGACGGGAGGCCGAGGTACGTCGGGATCTCCGAGAACGTGACCGCCCGCACGCCGCGAGCGGCGTTGCGACGGATCTCCGCCACGGCCAGGTCGATGTCCCAGAGGGGGATCAGGCAGAGCGGGATCAGCCGACCGCCGCTGTCGCCGCACCACTCCTCGACCATCCAGTCGTTGTACGCCCGCACGCAGGCGAGCCCGACCTCCTTGTCCTTGGCCTCGGCGAACGTCTGGCCGCAGAAGCGCGGGAAGGTGGGGAAGCAGAGGGACGCCTCGACGTGGTTGAGGTCCATGTCCTCCAGGCGGGCCTCGGGGTCCCAGCAGCCGCGCCGCATCTGCTCGCGCGTGATGCCGTCCAGCGTCATCTCGTCCCGTGAGAACCCGACGGCCGCGATGATGCGCTTGTACGGGAAGATCTCGCCCTCGTACTCCCACCAGTCCGTGATCTGCCCCTCGGGGTCGGTGGTGAACTTGTACTTCCCGCCGACGTAGGCGAGGTCGCCGATGCCCGCCGTGAACGGCTTCGGTCCCCGGTCGCGGTACTTGCCCGGGAGCCATGTCTCGAAGAGGTGCGCGGGCTCGATCACGTGGTCGTCCACGCTGATGACCCGGGGTAGCTCCTTGATGCCGCTTTCGCTGCTCGTCACGCTTTACCCCCTGCTGCCTGCCAGTTTCCCGGCCCATATCTGACGGGCCATCAGATGGAGCGTAGAACCCGACACCATCGACGACAAGGGCTCCTTGCCGCCGCACCCCTTGCGGGAACGACCGCGGTCCGCTGAACTGACGCTCCGTCAGGCGATGAGCGGGCTCATGGAGGCGCGGATGCGGACGATGTGGCTCAGCGGTGCCGAGTGGCTGGCCGTGCTCCGCATCGGCCTCGGTCTGTGGTGGCTGGAGAGTTGGCGCCACAAGGACAAGAGGACCTGGTTCGACGGCGGAGGCATCCAGTGGGCCGCCGACATCGCCGACAAGCACCGCTGGTCCTTCGTACAGTCGGGCTTCGCCGTCGTGGTCACACCCCGACCGCGCGTGATGGCGTACGTGGTCGCGTACGCGGAGCTGGCGCTCGGGCTCGGGCTGATCGTCGGCTTCCTCACGCCGATCGCCCTGGTGTGCGGGCTCGTGCTCAGCCTGATCTACCTGGTGCTGATGATCCATGACGTGAGCGAACAGGGCCAGAACCTGATGATGAGCCTGATCGCGCTCGTCGCACTGCTCGGGATGGGGTGGCAGGCCTGGTCGGTGGACGCCGCGCTCGGGCTGTTCCAATAGAGGTCTCCCCGCCTGCGGACCCAGGAGGAGAGTGCCGGTCACCATGAGGTACACCGGTCCCATGACCGGTGATCTTGATGACGTGCGTGGCAGGGAGCGGGTGCCCTTGGGGCCGGCGCCCTACCGGAGGGTCTGGCTGGCCCTTTGGGTGGAAGCCACGCCTCAGGAAGAGGCGGCGCTCTCCGAACACTTCCGTACGACGCTCGCGTCGCGCGGGGAGGTGGTCGTGCATGCTCACGGACCCTTCCACCGCACCCCGGAGATGCTGCACTTCGAGATCGACATCACGCCGTACGGGTCCGCACCCGACTGCCTTCGCGCTCTCGGCTTCCCTTGGTCGGACGACTTCGGCTGGGACGGCGAATGGGAGCGTCCGGTCAACGGCGGCGTGTTTCTGCACCCTGCCGTGTACGGCGCGCAGGCCGTCGAGGTGGAAGCGGCAGCCGCCCCTCGGTTCGAGAGGGGTTCCGTCGTGCGGGTCCGTGACTGCGCCGAAGCCCGTCGGCTCGGCCTGGTCGGCGCGGAGGTGAGGACTGCCGGACACGACTACGACGGCGACGTGGATCCCGCCCGCAGGACCTGGTTCTACGCCGTCCATGTCGACGGGCAGGACGAGACCGAGGATTTCGACGAGGCCGATCTGGAGCCGACCGGTCGATCCGTGCGGTCCTCCAGTGTGCGGATCAGTGTGCGCCCCGACGGTGTGGTGGTCTCGTCATCCGGCCGGCTCGACGAGCAGCCCTGCGGCGAGCAGCCCTGCGGCGAGCAGCCCTGCGGCGAGCGGCCCAGCGGCGAGCGGCCCAGCGGCGAGCGGCCCAGCGGCGAGCAGCCCGTTCGGCGCGGACGGGGCGTCCAGCGTCGGATCATGTTCCAGCATTCCTCCCCCACGTACATGCCGTCGCGCCTACGATCGACCCGTCATCTTCAGGAGCACTGCTGACCAGGGGGATCGGTGGGAACGGGCGAACAGATCGTCACGGTTGCGGCCGTGCTCCTCGGAGCGCTGACGACCCATCTGACGAACTTCCTCATGGAGCGCGGCCGCAAGAAGCACGAGCGCTCCGTCCGCTGGGACGAGCGGAAGCTGAGCGCGTACGAGAACTACATCGACACGGTCCGCACCTGCATCTTCCTTGCCGTCCAGCTCTATGAGGTCAAGGAAGGCCTCCGGGAGAGCGACCAGGACGAACGCCAGATCCTCGCCGAGATGACCGAGGCCGGGCGTCTTCGCGGTCGCGCCTTCGAGCGCATCATGCTCCTGGCCGAGGACGACGTCGTAGAGGCTGCCCACCATCTCAATGACGCGGCCGCACAGGTGGACTGGCAGGCCATGGGCAAGATCACAGGCACGCTCGCCGACTGGCGTGATCGGAATCGAGTGGTGTTCAGGGCCATCAACGCCTTCCACGACTCCGCTCGCCAGGACCTCGGCGTGAGCGGCAGCGTCACCGGGCAGCGACACCCGGAGCGGGATCTGCGGCTTCCGCCGTCTCGCAGCGCCGCTGACGCCTGATCGCTCCGCGCGCGTCGGCGGTGTTTCCTGCGCCGGGCTTCGAGCGCGCCTATGGCCTGTTGTGGGGCGACGTGGCACCCTGCCCGGCACGTCTGTCGCCCACGCGGACAGGAGATGCCGGTGAACGAGGACAGCCACGAGGACGGGCACGGCCAGGAGGACGAGGCACCCGAGGCAGAGGCGGCTCTCCAGAACGTCCACGCCGCTCGCGCCGAGAGCGCCGCCGCCCGGGCCGCGGCCCTCAGCCACTACGTCGAGAAGCACGGCGCCGACGATGCGAACGCCGTCTGGAAAGCCGCTCACGCCGGCCGTGTGGCGGCCCAGGCCCTGGCCGTCCTCGCGGAGAGCAGCCCCGACCCGGCCGCGGATGCGCGGTGCGCTAGGAACGCGGCAGCGGCAGCCGCGCAGGCGTCACAGATGGGGCAGGGCGTCGATGCCGACGCCGCCTCCTCCGTTCAGGCCGCTCAAGCCGCTCTCCGGGCCTCGCAAGCCGCCGCGGCAGCGGCCGGAGCCGAGCACCTGGGCGCCGACGCCGCGCTGAACGCCGCGGCCGACGAGGCGGAAAAGGCTGCTGTCGCAGCAGCCGAGAACGCGGGGTGGATCGTCCCCGGCGAGAAGGTCCCTGGCATGGCGACCGGCGTACGCAGCCCGGAAATGATGTCCATGCTGCACCTGTGAGCGGCTGCGTCGTATCGGTGCCGGTCCCTCCCCTCGTGCGGACCGGAACCGAACGACGCGGACTGTGCTGCCCGCGGTCCATCGGCGCAGCGACGCGGGACGAGCACCCTCCGGATCCGCCGTCAGTGCGAGAGCGGTCCGGCGCATGGCTGCATGAGGTCTTCAGCGGAGGCGACACTTCCGCCTGCCCCGGCGAGAACCAGAACCGAGAACAGAACGTGCGACGCCATGAATGGCCTCTCCGAACACTGGGAAGGTGATCTGTTCGGACGCAGCGTGATGGGTTCGCTACTGCTCTGCGATCCTGCCATCCGCGTCGCCCGCGTGAGGAGAGCGCTTCTCGTCCGGACTACATAACCGCTGGTCAGGGCGATAAGGTGAGTTTTCCGGTCCGGATGCACAGGTGCGGCAGGGTTCAGAGGAGGAGGCCGTGAGTTCCGAGTCAGGGACCCGTAAGGCCTTCGCGGAGCATCTCGCCCTCCTGTACGGAGAAGCCGGCAACCCGCCGCTCAAGCGCGTCTCCGAGGCCGTGGTCCGGCTTCAGCGGGTCGACGAACGCGGGCGCCCCGTACGGGTCTCCGCGCAGCGGATCAGCGACTGGCGACGCGCCAAGAACGTCCCCGCCCAGTTCACCGCCCTGGCGGCGGTGCTGCAGGTACTGATCCCCGAGGCACGGCGCGAACGGCCCGTACCGGTGTCCGCCGGCTTGTACGACCTGGCCCACTGGCAGCGCCTGTGGGAGGGCGCGGTGGCCGACCCGGTCAGCGACGACCGCCGCGACGCGTCGTCGGCCGACGACGACCACCACCACCCCGGGGCCGAAGCGTCGAGCACCCCGAACGTGTGCCCGTACCGGGGCCTCGCGTCGTATCGCCAGCAGGACGCCCAGTGGTTCTTCGGCCGGGAACGGAGCACCGAGCGCCTCATCGACCTGCTGCGGGCGGCGGAGGCCTCGGACGGTGGCCTGGTCATGCTCGTGGGCGCCTCGGGCGCGGGAAAGTCCTCGCTCCTGAACGCCGGCCTGGCACCCTCGCTGCAGAACGGCGAACCGGGCGGCGGCAAGGGCGCTCCGGGCCGCCACGTGCTTCAGCTCGTACCGGGGGCCGACCCGCTGGCGGAGCTGGCCGACCGGATCCCCGAGCTGGCGCCGCACGTCGCCGTGGCCGTGGCGGGCGCGGCCTCCCCCATGGACCTGAACGACCCGGCCCGGTTCGCTGACGCGGTGCGCGAGGCCGTCTCCGCATGGGCACGAAGTACGACAGCCCCCTCGGCCCGGCCGGTCATCATCGTGGACCAGTTCGAGGAGGTGTTCGCCCTCTGCCCGGATGAGGGGATCAGGCGCGGCTTCATCCAGATGCTCCACGCCGCCTGCTCCCCCGGTGACAACGGTGAGAGCGCTCCGGCCCTCGTCGTCCTCGGCATACGCGCCGATTTCTACGAGGAATGCCTCGATCACCCCGAACTTGCCCATGCGCTGCAACACCAGCACATGGTGCTCGGCCCGCTGACCACCGGCGACCTGCGCCGCGCCGTGACAGGCCCGGCCAAAGCGGTGGGCCTGGAGCTCGAACCGGGGCTCGCGGAGTTGATCGTCCGGGAAGTGAACGCCGACCGGCCGCGCGGAGCACACGACGCCGGCGTGCTGCCGCTCCTCTCCCACGCCATGCTCGCCACCTGGCAGCGGCGCAAGTCGGGGAAGCTGACCCTGGCCGGCTACCGGGCGGCGGGCGGAATCCAGGGCGCTGTGGCGGCGACCGCCGAGCGTGCCTGGTCCGAGCTGGACCCGGCGGCACGCACCGCCGCGCGGCTGCTCCTGCTCAGGCTGGTGAAGCTGGGCGAGGACACGCAGGCCACCAGGAGGCGGGGCAGTCGGCGCCAGTTGGCGGAGGAGTCGACGGACCCCGCGAAGACGGAGGAGTCCCTCGAGTCCCTGGTGCGCGCCCGGTTGGTCACCCTCGACGCCGAGACCGTCGAGATCACGCACGAAGCGCTGCTCCACGCCTGGCCGCGCCTGCGCGGCTGGATCGACGAGGGCAAGAGCGATCACCTGCTGCGTCAGCGCCTGGAGGAGGACGGCCGGGCCTGGGAGGAGTCCGCACGCGACTCCGCGCTCCTCTACCGGGGGTCCCGGCTCGACCATGCCCGCGGCTGGGCGCGGTCCGCCAGCGACACCTACCTCACCCGGGTCGCGACCGACTTCCTGCGGGCTTCGGCCAAGCTGCGCAAGCGCACGGTCCTCCTTAGGCGTGGCGCGGTGTCGGCGCTGGTCGCCCTGGCGCTGCTGGCCGTCACCGCGGCGGTGATCGCCTGGGAGCAGCGCAACGACGCCGTGTTCCAGCAGGTGATCGCGGAAGCCGACCGGGCGCAGGACTCCGATCCGTCCTTGTCCGCGCAGCTCGACCTGGTCGCCCACCGTCTGCGGCCGGACGACGAGGACACGAAGAACCGGCTGCTCTCCATCGTGAACGCACCGCTGGCCTCACCGCTGCTCGGCCACACCGGCGCCGTCTACCTCACCTCGTTCAGCCCGGACGGCAGGCTCCTGGCCACCGCCAGCTACGACCGGACGGTCCGCCTCTGGAACGTCGTGGACCCGACGCGGCCCAAGCCGGTGGGCGAGCCCCTCACCGGCCACACGAGCTGGGTGAGCACCGCGGTCTTCAGCCCGGACGGCACCACCTTGGCCAGCGCTTCCGAGGACGGCACGATCCGCCTGTGGGACGTACGGGACCCCGCCCGCCCCCGGCCGTTGGGCGCGCCCGTGACCGGCCACGGCGGCGCCGTCTACCTCCTCGCCTTCAGCCCCGACGGCCACACCCTCGCCTCCGCCAACGAAGATCACACCGTACGTCTGTGGGCGGTCGGCGACCCGCGGAGGCCCGAGCCGCTCGCCACGCTGACCGGCCACACCGCGGCCGTACGCTCCGTGGCCTTCAGCCCTGACGGACGCACGCTGGCGGCAGGAGGCGACGACGGAACGATCAGACTCTGGAACACGGACGACCCCCGTCACGCACGACCACTCTCCCCCGTGCTGACCGGCCACACCGAGACGGTGCACTCGGTGGCCTTCTCCCCCAACGGCCGCACCCTCGCCAGCGGCAGCGCGGACCGCTCCGTCCGCCTCTGGAGCGTCGTCGACCCACGCCACGCGAGGTCGCTCGGCGCACCCGTCACCGGACACACCGGCCCCATATGGTCCGTCGCCTTCAACCCGGCCGGGACCATGCTCGCGGTCGGCAGCGCGGACAGTAAGGCCAGTCTGTGGAACGTCAGCGATCCGTCCCGCCCCTCGCAGGTGGGCGAGCCTCTCGCGGGCGGCAGCGGGGAGATGTACGCCCTCGGTTTCAGCCCGGACGGCAAGACCCTCGCCACGGGCAACGGTGACAACAAGGTCCGCCTGTGGTCGGTCCCGACGTCGGACGTGATCGGCCGTATCGGAGCCTTCCGCCCCGACGCGAAGCTGCTCGCCACGGCGGCGGCCGACAACAAGGTCCGGCTGTGGAACGTGGAGCGCCCTGACCGGCCCGTGGCGATGGGCCGGCCGTTCAACCCCGGGGAGGGCGACCCGCGCTCGCTGGTCTTCTCCCCCGACGGCCGCACGCTCGCGGTGCTGACCGGCACGCACGCGGTGCAACTGTGGAACGTCACGGACCCGGCGCGTCCGGTTCCCTACGGCGCACCGATGGAACTGGCGACACGGTTCGCGGGACCCCGAGCGCTCGCGTTCAGCCCGGACGGACGGACCCTGGCCACGGCCAGGACCGACCGCACGGTCCAGCTCTGGAATGTGAGCGACCCGTCGCGCCCGCGCCGCCTCGGCCATGCGCTGACCGGCCACAAGGGTTACGTCAACGCCCTCGCGTTCGGCACCGACGGGCGAACCCTGGCCAGCGGCAGCGCGGACGGCACGGTCCGGCTCTGGGACGTCTCGGTCCCGGCCCGCGCCACCCACCTCGGCGCACCCCTCACAGGCCACTTGGGGGCCATCAACACCATTGCCTACAGCCCGGACGGGAACACGCTGGCCAGCGGCAGCGACGACGGCACGGTCCGCCTCTGGGACGTGACGAAGCCGCGTGGGCCGTCCCCCCTGGGCTCACCCCTGACCGGCCACACCGACGCGGTCGTCTCCCTGACCTTCAGCCCGGACGGCCGCAGCCTCGCAAGTGGCGGCAACGACAACTCGGTCCGGCTCTGGGACGTCGAGCGCCCCTCGGAAGCGTCCCCCATCGGCCAATCGATGAGCCCGAACGCCAAAACGGGCAGCTTCCTCTCCTTCCGGCCTCACAGCAACATGCTCGGGGTGTCGAGCGGCACGGACACCGTCCGGCTCTGGAACCTGGACACCGAGGCGGCGATCCACCACATCTGCACGACGACGCGGGGCGTTCTGACGCGGGAGAAGTGGGACGAGTACCTGCCCCGCCTCTCGTTCGACCCGCCCTGCGACGACTGACACCCGGCACCATCCGTCCCGCCCCGCAGAACGGGTGATACCGATCACATCAAGCCATCCGAGCTGGTCACCCCTGCCGCAACACCCGGAACCGCTTGTACCGTTGACCACAGCCCGATCGCTGATGCATCCCCCGTCGTCAGCGGTCGGGTTTTTCGTGGGCTCGCTGCGGTTTCATCATTGGGTTGCCCGCTACCGAGTCGTCTCCTGCGGGATGTGCTTCGGAAATCGGGGCGAGGCCGGCGTATCCGGTTACACGTCTCCGCCTTCGTTGGCCTCCAGCTGGGCTCCAGCGGCAGAGGCGTGCGCTCGCCTCCCTACTCTTCCAGCCTGAGTCTGACTTACCTCGTCTTGAACTCGTCTTTCCCGGTGCTCATCCGGAAGTTGCCACTCGAGTACAGCGTGGGGCGGGCCTCAACATGGTTCCCGCTGTACTTCTCCACGTGCCGGATCTCGGCACCGCCCGGAACAGTGAAGTCGATCAGGGCGATGGCGACCCAGTAGGACAGATTGCGGTTGTTGAACAGAGGCACCGTCACGGTTGAGCCGCGCCCATCCGTGACGACTGCTCGAGCACCGTAGGACTTGAAAGAACCGGTGCCGTTCTCCACCGCGCTGTAAGCGCATAGAAGAACGTAGCCCTGAAGGTCCGGGCGGCGGATGGTGATCGTTTCGCGACCCGGCACTTTGGAGTCGCCGTCCAGCGAAATGTACGGATACGCGACTGACGATCCAAGCTCCCGGTAGTAAACGACCTCATCCGTCTTGATCGGGCGCTGCCCAGGTGCGGTGACCAGACTTCGGGGGACGTAGAGGGCGTAAAGATCCAAGTCGGCGCCAGCCTGCCTTCGTGCCGCGCTTCCGCCGTTCCACTCAAGCGTGGCCGTCACTACGAGGTTCGGGTCCTCCTTAAGCATGTCGATGGTCGCTTGGCCGGCCTTGGTGAGGACTACCTTGCCCAGCGGTACACGGGACTGAACTGGTGCCGTTACCGGCCTCGACGGAGACGCAGCAGCTGACGGCTGTCGGCTCGGTGCGGGTGCGGCGGTCGAAGGCGCCGCCGCAGAGGGACCCGGGTCATCAACAACGATGCCGAAGTCCGACGCCAAGCCCGCCAGTCCCGTGTCCCATCCCTGGCCTACCGCTCTCGCCTTCCAGCTTCCTGCACGGCGGTACAGCTCGACGAGAAGAGCCACCGTCTCTTGATGCATGAGCGGCGGCGGCTCAAAGGCGATCCGAGCGCTGCCGCATTCGATGACGGCATGCGGAGTGTTGCTCGCGTCAAAATGAGTAACCCGCAATTCGGGATCGATGCTGGCGACGATGGCGACGCGATCAACCATCTCTGGGATTGCAGCAAGATCGGCAGCGATGGTCTGCCCGCTCAGCTTTACCCCGTCCTGCGAAGCATGGTTGTAGAAGATCAAGTCATCGTCGCTCCGCACTTTGCCGTCCGGTCCGAGCAGGACAGCGGACACATCGATGCCGGTCGTAGGGGAGCTGAGAGTGACGCGGCAAGTCACGGCAGGCAGGACGATATTGCCGCCTTTAGCGAGGGTAGTAGTCATGAGATGGCCTCTCTCCGGGATCCGTACATGGTGGTACCTCGGGCTGTTGCATGTAGTACAAACAAGGATTTCCTGCGGCTGATCTCCCTCAGCGGCCTTCTCTGCTGGGGAGTACGCAGACGTCAAACAGTCCGTCCGTCGCTTCAGGGCAGCTAGCTCAACCGGGCCGGCCATGCCGCGGTGCGTAGGGTCAGAACGCAAGAAGAGGCTGCTACCCGGTACCTGGTGGGCAACCTTTCCCTTTTCATCGCCGCATGGCGGCCGTGATGTGCGTGTATCGGGACTAAACGGAGCCGTCCTCGCGGCCGAGGCGCTCGTTGATGAGCTTCGGTGGTGTGCCCATGTCCTCCACCACGTTCTTGTGAGCGTGCCCGAGTCCGTGCGGCGTGGGCCACGGACGATCGGCAGCCAGCACGCTTCGGCGCGACCGGTCGCACCCCTGCCACGGACCGGGCTTCCCGGCTAGGGCCTCGCGCTCACCGGTACCGGACGCGACTCTTGCGGCGCCTTCGTCGGATACCACCCCGTGCTGCGGGCTGGAGCAGCCACGTGGCGAAGTCGTTGCGCCTCCAGCGCGCTGCGGAAGTACCCGCTCGGCTGGCTTGCACGTAGCCGAGTTACACAATGGCGGGCGTGACGCCACGCCTGATTCACACTCATGGTCCGCTGGCGTCATGCGTGTCTGCCGGTGACTCGCCTCAGCCAGTAACGGATTCCTCGCAATCTGTGCCAATCTCGGCCCACACTCTCAGGCCCGTTGCTGCTCGGACGCTTCCCCAGCGCATTGCCAGAGCCTCCACGATCAGCAGGCCACGGCCATGCTCCGCGTCCGGGGAGGGGAGGCGCGGCGTTGCGGATGGCAAGGGGCGCTGGGTACCGGGCTCGGCCTCGTTGGCCACTGTGAGGTTGACGGTGTCTGCGGTCAGGGCGCAGGACAGTGTGATCGTGCCGCCTCCGCCGTGCTCGAGTGCGTTCGCCACCAGTTCTCCGGCCACCGTCACCAGGTCGTCAGTGGTAGCGGGGCTCAGTTGCCATGCGTGCGCTGTGTTGCGTACGTGGTGGCGGGCGCTTCGTGCGGCTGAATAGTCCTCGCCCGGGATGCGGATCATCGTGCAGGACCGGACATTCTCTGCCAGGCAGAGTGGTTCGGTGTCGCGTGATCTCGCGATGCGTAGGACGTCCCTCAGCGCGTTCGCCAAGTCCGTTGTCGTTGGCGGCCGGTGCGCGCTTGTTACTGGTCGCGCTGCCGTTGGTCTTCCAGTGCGTGCCAGGAGGCGGCTCGCCAGCGCGAGTTGCACTTCGTCCATCGCGTCGGCGTGCCGGAACAGCGGCAGCGAGTTGTAGTCCATCAGGCCGCCCGTGCCACGTCGTTCACGTCGCCGTGCGTGGTGTCGGAGAGGAGTTCGTGAGCTACGAGGTGCGGGCGCACGAGGCGCGTACTTGTTCCGTCGATGGGCGTGTGCCAAGCGCGGACCGTGGCAGCAAGGCGCGGCGTCAGATGTGGCGGTTCGTATGACGTCGGCGCCGACGGTGGGTCGGTACCCAACCGGTGCCGGCCCGTCGGGTGCAGGAAGCTTCTCGGCCACTGCAGCAGCCGCCGTAGTCGCACGCCCATCGGTTCAATTTCCCTTCGTCTTCGGCTTCATGGATGTGGACCTCTCCCGATCGCTTCCAGCGGCGATCTCGGCCCAGATGTGCGCTCCCCGCGCCGTCACGTCGTGGCCGTAGCGGTCCGCCTCGGCCAAAGCGAGCATCAGGAGTCGGCGGCTTTGTTCTGTGAGGCGTGGGGGCAGCGCGCAGGTGATGCGGATCCGATCGGCCGCCTCTTTGAAGTGCGCCTCGTCCCCCGTCAGCGCCGTGAGCCGTGCGGCCAGCGACACCGCTCTCGATCTCGTCAGGCACACAGGCGTGCTCCGTAGTCGTGTGAACGCGGAGAGTATTTCTACTCCAGTAGCTTCTACCTGATGCAGTAGCTTGTCAATGTCGCTGAGGCAGCGAGCTGTTGAGTAGTTGGACGCCGTCGAGAACCCCGGAGAGCCGCCCATGCCCCGTGAGGCGCCCTACCTCGAAGTCGCCGAGTCGCTGCGCGCTCGTATCCACGCGGGTGAGTGGGAGGTCGGTGCGCGGCTGCCGTCGCGGGCGCGGCTCGCCGAGGAGTACGGGGTCGGGCGCAACGTCACGCAGCGCGCCATGGACCGGCTCATCACCGAGGGGCTGTTGGAGGGGCGTGCCGGGTCGGGGACGTATGTGCGGCGGCCGCGTGAGCGTCTGCGCATGGTGCGGACGCGGCGCAAGGAGGACCGGGGTGGGTCGCCGTTCCGCGCTGATATGCGCGAACGTGGTGTCACCGGAGGGTGGGAGTCGCACAGTCAGGCCCGGCAGCCGGCGCCTCCCGGTATCGCCGAGCGACTCGGGACTGAGTCTGGTGAGCCGTGTGTGTACACGCGTTACGAGTTTCTTGCCGACGGGCAGCCCGTCCAGCTCTCCGAGTCCTGGGAACCCATGGCCGTGACCGACGGGACTCCCGTCGTGCTGCCCGAGATGGGGCCGCTCGCCGGGGCCGGGGTCGTCGCGCGGATGCGGTCCATCGGGGTCGATGTCGTGCGTGTCGTCGAGGTGCCTCGGCCCGGCCGCGCCACGCAGGAGCAGGCGAACCTTCTGGGGATCAGTCCGGGTGACCTGCTGCTCACCGTCGAGCGCACCTATTACGACACCGAAGGGCGGGCCGTTGAGACCGCTGACGTCGTCGTGCCCGACGCCCGTTGGGAAGTGAGCGTTACGGATTCGGTGTCCCGGCTGAGATCGTTTCTCGGGTTTCACGGGCTGTGCATCGTGAAGCCCGTGGACGACGACGACTGGTACATGGGCAGCCTGTACGACGACGGAAGTGTCGACTGCTGGGGCGCCTACAGTGACCTGTACCAGGCGCTCCGCGGGCTCTGAGTCGATCTAGAGCGGCTGATCCGGCCAGTCCAGCAGTCTCGCGCCGATCACCGCCGTCTGCAGCGTGTATCTGTCCCCCGGGTCCGACGGGTCCGTGCCCGTCAGGGTGTGGATGCGTTCCAGGCGGTAGGTGAGGGCGCGGACGCTGAGGGACAGGCGGCGGGCTGCCTCCGCCGCCACGCAGCCCGCGTCGAAGTACGCCGAGAGCGTCGAGAGCAGGGGGGTCGCGCCGCCCCGGGCGCCCCGTAGTGGGCCCAGGACGTTCACCACCAGGTCGATCAGTGCCTGGCGGTCGCGGGTCAGGACGGGGAAGACCAGGAGGTCGGCGGCGCGGAGGACCGGGTCCGTCAGGTCCAGGCGGGTGGCCAGGTCCAGGGTGCTCAGGGCCTCCTCGTAGGACTGGACGACGCCGTTCGGGCCCGGTTGGGAGCGGCCTATGGCGACCTGGCCGCCGTCCGTCGTGACGTGGGCGTGCTTGGCGAAGAAGGGGAGGATGTCGGGCTGGTCGCCGGGGGCGATGCAGACCAGGCGGCCGTCCTTCGTCGTGAGCAGGACGTCTCTGTCGCCGAAGCGGGAGATCATCGCGCTCTCGACCGCCCTCGGGACCTCGTCGCCCTCGTCGTACGCCGCGTCCCCCTGGGCCACCGCGACCGCGTGGGCGTGGGAGAGGCGCAGGCCGAAGCGTTCGGCGCGTTGCGCGAGCTGGCCCAGGTCGCTGCGGCCGTAGAGGAGGTCGTCGATGAACTCGCGGCGGGCCGTCACCTCTTGGCGCATCGCCTGGCGCTGGGCGCGTTCGTAGCCTTCGACGAAGGCGTCCAGGGCTTGTTCCACCGCTGCCATGACGTTCGCGGCGTGCACGCCCGCCGCCGTCGGCCAGTTCGTGCGGGCCTCCGCCAGGTGTGCCGTCATCAGCGGCCGCAGGCGCACGCCCCGTTCGGCCGCCCGTTGGCCGAGCGTGCGGCGGGAGTCCAGTTCGTCGCGGGTCAGGCGGCGGCCCGTCGACGACGCCTCCGCCACCAGGGTCGCGAAACCGGTCAGGTAGGTGTCGACGGCCGTGGTCTCGTCCGTCATGGCCGTCACCCCCGGTCTCCGATATCGCCGCCGCCCCTCTTGCATTTCTAGCGCACGGATCGGGAAGGGGCCGGTGTGGGGGGTCACGGGCACGGCCGGCCCGTTTCCGGGGCGGGCAGCGCTCGCCTCAGTGTCGCCTCCATCGCCGCCATCCGGTCCGCCAGGAGGCCGAGCGCCGCCACCGCCCGTACCGCCGGGTCCGTGTCCGTCCCGCCCAGCGTGCGGGCGCGGACGTAGGCGCGCTTCAGCTCCGTCCAGCGCGTCGATTGGGCAGGCGACAGCGTGCCGCGCAGCTCCGTCAGTTTCAGCAGGTTCGACTCCGCGCCCGTCGCCAGGGTCTGGGCCTCGCCCTTGTAGTGGTCGTCGATGAGCGCGGAGAGTTCCGCCTCGTTCATCGCCGGGTCGATGCGTGCCGCGATCTTGTTCATGTTGCGGTAGGAGCCCTGGAGCTGGAACGGCGGCTCCGTGCGCGCGTCGCCGCTCTGCGCCGCCGACGCGATGTACGCGGCGTTCACCGCCAGGACCGTCTCGCGGGCCCGCAGAAGGTGGCGCAGCACCGCGGTGATCCGCTCCACCTCCGTCGCCGCGTACGGGTGCGCCAGGTGGTCCGGGCGGGCTGTCGGGTCGCCGGTCGCCAGGCGTACGAACGTGTCCACGTCGGCCCTGTCGCGGCCCGCCAGCGGCGCCAGGTGCTCGTTGGCCGTCAGCGCGTTCTCCACGAAGCTGAGCGCGAACGCGTCCTCCTTGCCGGTCAGGACCGAGCCCAGGTTCCACACGTCGGCCCGGTTCGCGAGCATGTCGGGGATGCGGAAGCGGGCGCCGGACTCCGTGTACGGGTTGCCCGCCATGCAGACGGCGAAGCGCTTGCCGCGCAGGTCGTACGTGCGGGGCTCGCCGTTCCACACGCCGGTCATGCGGCGTTGCGCGTCGCAGAGCGAGATGAACTGTTGCAGCAGCTCGGGGGAGGTGTGCTGGATGTCGTCCAGGTGGAGAAGGACGTTGTTGCCCGCCTCCAGGGCGAAGTTGATCTTCTCGACCTCCCTGCGCGCCGCCGCGTTCGGTGCCTCCGCCGGGTCCAGGGACGTGACCGTGTGGCCGAGCGCGGGACCGTTGATCTTCACCAGGAGCATGCCGAGCTTGTCCGCCACGTACTCGATCAGCGTCGTCTTGCCGTAGCCCGGCGGCGACGTCAGCATCAGCAGGCCGCCCGCCGTGCCGAGCTGCTTGTGCAGGCTGTCGCCGATCAACGGGAGGTAGACCTCGTCGATCAGGCGGCTGCGGACGAACGACGGCAGGACGTGCGGGCGGTGGTCGTCCACGCGCAGGCGCGCGCGTTCGGCGGCCGCCAGGTCGGTGCGCAGGCGCTGGTAGGCGCGGAAGCCCGGCATCACGTCCGTACGGAAGTGGGTGGTGCGGGCGAGGAAGTCGTCCAGGCGGAGCGGCAGGCGGCGGCCGTCCAATCTGGCGTGCGTGCCCAGCAAGCCGTCCACCGTCGCCGTCAGCTCGGCCTCGCAGTCGTAGTGCGCCACGTCGGGGCAGAGCTCCACCGCCACCGCCTCCGCGAGATCCACCGCGTCACCCGGGTCGCCCGCCGTCGTCGCGTACGCGGACAGCCACGCCTCCACGAGGGACTTGCGCGCCGGCAGAGCTGTGACGGACGTCAGGTCCGCCTCGTACCCCGCCGAACCGCCCACCGCCCGGCGGAACTTGTCCAGAAACGTCCGCACCCCCGCCGACACCGCGAACCCCTCCGGCCCCGTCGTCAGCTCCTCGAAGAGGTACCTCGCGGCCCCGGCTCCCACCCGCCGCGCCAGCTCCTCGCACCAGGCGTCGATCGCCGGCGCGGGGCCGAACGCGTCCCGGGCGCGCGCGAGCGACCGCGCACGCCTCGTCCACTGCTCGCGCTCCTCCTCCGTCGTGTCGTGCGCCCAGAAGAGCTGGGCCGCGGCGCGCGCCCCCGGCGTGTGGCGCAGTACCCCGGCGTCCGCGTGCAGGCGCAGCAGGGCCGTGAGGATGAGGGTGGCGTCGTGGTCGTGGACGCCGCGTTCGTAGCCCTCGTCGTAGGACTCCTCCGCCGCCGACCGCACCAGGGCGGAGAGGTCGTCGGCCGCCGCCAGGTGGTCCGGGCCGTGCTCCGCCAGGAGGCGGGCGGCCAGGTGTTCGGCGCGGTAGACGTCCGCGTTCTCGGAGGGGAGGGACTGGCCCCAGTAGGGCGCGTACGCGGCGAAGTCCGGGTCGTCCACCGGGGCCCGGTAGTCCGTCCCCGTCAGCGCGAACGCCATCCCGTCCGCGCCGTACGGGACCAGCGTCAGCTCGTGCGGCTGGGTGTTGACCGGGAACGTGTGGCGGCCCAGGCGGATCGAGGTGCCGCCGTCGGTGAAGAGGTCGGTGCGGTCGCGCAGGGCGCGCAGGGCGTCCTGGCGGACGGTGCCGAGGCGGTTCTCCAGCTCCTCGGCGCGGACCTGGTCGTCGAGTTCGCGCAGGTCGGCCACGGTGCGGCGGGCCTTCGCGACCATCGGGTCCGACGCCAGGTACGTACTGATGGCGTCGAGGCTGCCGAGCGCGGACAGGCGGCGGGCCACCGAGTCGAGGATGCGGTCCGCGGACGTGGCGAGGCGTTCGGCGTGGCGGGCGCGGGCGTCGGCCAGGGTCTGCTTGCGGGCGGCGAACGCCTCGTGGATCGCGATGCGCTTGGTGTCGAGGTCAGCGAGGAACTCGTCCGACTCGGCGAACCGGCCCTCCAGGTTCTCCACTTGGAGGAGAAGGCGGGCGAGCTGGTCGTCGCAGGCGTCCGGGGTCGTGGCCACCGCGAGGGCGCCCGTCACCGCCTGGCCGAGCAGGGAGAACTGGGCCGCGAACTCGGCGCGGCCCTCGTGCGCGGAGAGTTCGCGGCGGCGGGCGTCGAGGGTGGCGCGGGCGCGGTTGACGCCCGCGACGACCTCCGCGATGCGTTCCAGGACGTTCGTACGGACCGTCGCGTCGTCGATGTCCAGGCCGCCCAGGACGTCGGTCACCGCGGCGAGCTGGTCGGCGAGTTCGGTGACGCGGGCGGTGAGCGGGGCGGCCTCGGCGGCCGTCCCGGTCTCTTCCGCCTCCGCCTCGATCCGTGCGAGGTCGGCGTGGTGGGCGGCGAACGAGTCCGGGCGGGCCAGGAACGTCACGGCACGGGCGCCCGCCGCCGCGATGTCCGCGGCGAGGTCCTCGGCGAGGGCGTCGATACGCCCGGTGTCGGCGTAGCGCAGGTCCTTGAGGGTGAGCAGGTGGCCCTGCGCGCGGTGCAGCCCGGTCAGCCGCTCCACCCACTCGGTCGCGGTGCGGGGCGCCTCCCCGCGGATGCGGCGGACCAGGGCGTTGGCGCGCGCCTCCGCCTCCGCGAGCGCGTCGGCGGCCTGGCGGGTGAGGGTGCGGACGGTCTCGTACTCGGCGAGGATCTGCTCGGCCGTCGCCCGCAGCCCGTCGATCTCGCGGCGCAGGCCGGCGCCCACGTCCTCGCCGAGCCAGGGGGAGGAGTCAGCGGCCCGTTCGCACGCGGCGGCCAGCGCCTCGTACGCCGTCGTGGTCGGGGTCGCCGCCGCCTCCTCGGCCGTCCGGGTCAGGGCCAGGCAGTCGGAGATGCCGCGGACGAGGTCGGCGTTGCCGATGCGGGTCAGGTCCGGGTCGTCGTCGGCGGCGGCGCCCGCTTCGGGCACGTAGGTGTCCGCCGTGAACGGGGTCGACCAGATCTGTGCCGGGTGCACGCGCGCGGGCTCGCCGCTCCCGGCGGTCGCCGGCTCGTCGCGCAGCAGGACGAGGGTGCCGTCGTCGAAGAGGGCGTGGCCGCGGCCGGTGAGCGGAGCGGTGATCTCTTTGCGGATCAGGTTGTACGGCAGGAGGACCGTGCGGCCCTCCACGCGCGCGTGGAAGGCGTAGAGCACGTCCTCGCCGTTGGGCGACCGTACGGTGCGCTCGTAGGTGAGGTGCGTGGTGTCCAGGCCGTCGAAGGTCTTGTGCGCGCCGGTGACCAGGCAGTATCCGCCGGCGAAGACGACGCCCTGCTCGTCGGGGAGCGTCCGGCACGCCTGGCCGATGCCGTCGAGCCGGACCACTGTCTGCGTGAGGGTGCTGAAGACGAGGTGGCGCCAGGTGTCCTCCTTGTACGGGCGGACCCGGACGATGAGGAGCGCGCCCACGCGCGCGTGCGCGATGTCGGCGTCGGCGAGGGACTGCAGCGGCTCGTCGACGGGCTCCGTGTGGATGCCGTCGGCGGTCTCGGTGTCGTTCTCCAGCTTCACCGTCAGGGCGCCGCCGACCGTCGACACGTAGAGCCCGTCGGCGACGGTGACGTGCGGGTGGCGGCCCAGGACGTGGTCCTCGCGGGTCGCCTCCCGCCAGGTCAGGTCGTGCGCGGGCGGGGTCACGTCGTCGCGGTCGCCGCGCGCGTCGAGAAAGCGGGCGGCGCTGCCGTCCGGGGCCAGCTCCCAACGCAGGACGCGCAGGTCAGTGGCGCGGTCGCCGGTCTGGAAGACGGCCAGGAGCTTGCCGTCCAGGACACGGAGTCGCAGCAGGCGGCTCTGCCGGTAGTAGCGGAACAGCGCGGTGAACTCGGCGACGAACGCCGGGTCGTCGAGCAGGCCCGGCACCGCGCTGTCGGGCAGGCGCTCCAGGGCCCGGTCCGGGGTGTGCAGGGTGAAGATGTCGCCGACCGCGGGGGTGCCGGTGGCGAGGACGTCGCGCAGGCCGAGCAGCAGGGCGCCGCCGACGGCCACGACGTCACGGGCCAGGCGCGGCTCGTCGGTGCGCAGCCTGCCCGTACCGGCGAGCGTGAGGCCGACGGAGCCGAAGGCGGCGGTGCGGCGTGCGTTGAGCTCGGCGGCGTGCGTTGCCAGGTGGCGGGCCTGGGTGGTGAGGCGGGCGCGGAGGACGTCGTACGTTCCCGCGTCCAGGGCGGGGCCGGTACCGGCCCCGGCACCCGCGCCGGCCTCCGCACCCGTACCCGTACCCGCACCGGTCTCCATGTCCCCCAACGTCCTCTCCTGTCCCCTGTCAGATGTGGTGGCCGGGGCCGCCGACCCCCGTACGGCGTCCCCGGCCGGTCTGTGCGGTGCCGCGCTCGTGCGGTCAGACCCGCGCGGAACCGTTCAGCTTCAGCTGGCCGAGAGGCAGGTCGGCCACGCCCAACTGGCCCGCCTTGTCGAGCAGTTCCTTCAGCCGGCCCGCCTGCTCGCTCCCCCCGCCCTTCATGAGCTTCATCAGCAGCGCGGAGACGGTGAGGTTCTGGACGTCGCCCGTGGAGAACGAGCCGAGGATCGTGGTCAGGTCCTCGGTGAAGTCCGCCGAGCCGTCGAGCCAGGGCTTGGCGAGGGCTTGCGCGGTGTCGGAGTGCTGGACGAAGGAGTCGACGCCCTTGCCGAGCGCGATCGAGGAGACGATCCGGTCGAAGAAGGCGGACTCGCCGCCGACGATGCTGATGTCGGCGCTCTCCAGGCCGGTCGCGAGGACCGTGGCCTGCGCCTCGGCGACCTGGCGCTGCACGTCGAGCCCGGCGAGCCGGATCTCCTTCTCGGCCTGGAGGCGCAGCCGGTACTCCTCGTGGCCGCGGGACGCCTCGTCGAGTGCGGCCATCGCGGCGGCCTTCTGCGTGATGCCCTCGGCCTCCGCCTTGAGCTTCGCCTCGATCGCGGTGGCCTCGGCGAGGGCCTGCTCGCGGGCGCCGAGCGCCTCGGCGCGCATCCGGGCCTCGGTGGCCCCGGCCTCGGCGCGCCCGGCCTTCTCGATGACCTCGGCCTCCTTGTCGCGCACCTGCACCTCGGCGAGGCCGGCCGCGGCGCTCTCGGCCTGGATGCCCTCGGCGAGCCGCAGCTTGGCCTTGGCCTCGAGATCGGCGGCCTTCAACTGGGCGTCGGCGAGCGTGAGTTGTTCGGCGGCGCGGTGCGTGGCGGCCTGCTCGGCGGCCTCGGCGGCCTTGATGTCCTTGACGAGCTTCTCCTGCGCCTCGGCCTCGGCCGCGATGATGACGGCCTGCCGCCCGCGCTCGGCCTCCTCGACCGCGCGCAGCTTCTTGATCGACTCCTCCTGCTCGGCGACCGTACGGTCCACGGCGACGCGCTCACGGATGACCTCGGCGATGTCCCGGCGCTCCGCCTCGACCTCCTTCTCGGCCGCGATCTTCGTCAGCTGGGTCTCGCGTTCCCGGGCGATGACTTCGAGCAGGCGGTCCTTCTCGATGCGCTCGTTCTCGACGGCGATGACGCGCTCGCGGTTCTTCTGCGCGACGGCGACCTCGCGGGCCTGGTTCTCGCGCTGCACCCCGAGCTTCTCCTCGGTGGCGAGGAAGGCGCCCTGCGACCGCAGCCGCTCCTCCTCCACGACCCGCGCGGTCTCGGCCTCCTCACGGGCCCGGACGGTGTCGATCTCCCGCTTCTGCTTGATCTCGGCGTCGGCCTGGCGGCGCTCCAGTTCGAGGATGGTCTCGCGGGCGTCGACGTTCTGCCGGGTGATCTCCTTCTCCTCCGTGCGCTGGAACTCGTTGGTGCGCACGTGCTCGATGGTGGTCAGCTCGGTGATCTTGCGAATGCCCTGGGCGTCGAGGACGTTGTGCGGGTCGAGCTGGCTGAGCGGCGTCTGCTCCAGGTAGTCGATCGCCGCGTCCTCGAGGTGGTAGCCGCTCAGGTCGACGCCGATGACCTCGATGATCCGGTACCGCAGCTCCTCGCGCTTGGTGTAGAGGTCGGTGAAGTCCATCTGCTTGCCGACGGTCTTCAGCGCCTCGGAGAACTTGGCGTGGAACAGCTCCTGCAACGTCGTCTTGTCACTGGCCCGCTGCGTGCCGACGGCCTGGGCGACCTTGATGACGTCCTCGGTCGTCTTGTTGACCTTCACGAAGAACGAGATACGGATGTCGGCCCGGATGTTGTCCTTGCAGATCAGGCCGTCCTTGCCGGCCCGCGTGATCTCGATGGCCTTCACCGAGATGTCCATCACCTCGGCCTTGTGCAACACCGGGAGCACGACCTGCCCGGTGAAGGTGACGTCCACCTTGCGCATCTTGGAGACGATGAGCGCCTTGCCCTGCTCCACCTTGCGGAACAAGCGCGTGAAGATCAGCAGCAGCACGACGGCGACGAGCAGGACAGCGGCGACGGACACGCCGATGCCCACAGTGGTGGCATCCATGGTGAAGTCCTCTGGTTCCAGGGGTGAATCGAGACCCCGAGCCAATGAAGGAAGAAGAAAAGGAAGATGAAAGGGAGGGCGCGAAGGGCGCGCCCGGCCGCCCGCGTGTCTGCTGCCGCGCGGGCCTAACGTTCGTCAGGGGCCGGCCGGCCCTGAGGGCACACGGCCGCGTACGGGGTTCCGGCGGGCCCGGCGAGGCGCTTCCCCATGTCCCCGCCCCCTCCACCGTGCCGCCGGCTCGGCTCCACCCCGGCACCCGCCCCCGGTTTCCGGGGCCCGGCACCGGGGCTTGGCCCCCGTTTCTGCCGTGGCCATCCTGGCGCACGGCCTTCGCTCCGCGCATTGCCGGGTTACGGCAATCTTTATGCGTTCTTGATGCCTGGCTGTGACGGCGGGGAGCACGGACGGCGGGTTATCCTGGACACGCAAGCGAAGGGGAGTAGCCCCGCGAACCGGTCGTCGACACACTGGAACCCCCGGGTTCCCGGTGGCCGGGCTCGGGCCGTGTGGCGGTTCGGGTGGGCGAGACCTTCGACCAGGCAGAACGACGGACGCGTAGGGATACGTGTCGTCACAGGCATGTAGGTCATACGTGTCTCGCTGCCGGGTCGAGTGGTCCTCTCCGCGCGGCGGGTGGGTTGCACGCCCCGGCCCGCACAGAAAGCACCCGCTCATGCATCTCGACCCCCTGGCGATCGTCACCGCCTTCGGGCTGATCTTCCTCGCCGAGCTGCCGGACAAGACCATGTTCGCCTCGCTGGCGATGGGCACCCGGATGAAGCCGCTGTACGTGTGGTTCGGCACGTCCGCCGCGTTCATCGTGCACGTGGCCATCGCGGTGGGCGCCGGCTCGCTGCTCGGGCTCCTGCCGGACTGGATCGTGAAGGTCGTCTCGGCGCTGCTCTTCGCGTTCGGCGCGTTCATGCTGCTGCGCGGGGGCGACGACGATGACGACGACGAGGCGGGTGCCAAGACCGTCACCGGGTTCTGGCCGGTGTTCGGCACCGCGTTCATGGCCGTCTTCATCAGCGAGTGGGGCGACCTGACCCAGATCACCACCGCCAACCTCGCCGCGACCAACGGCACTTGGTCCACCGCCATCGGCTCCGCCGCCGCCCTGATGTCCGTCTCCGCGCTCGCGCTGATCGCCGGGCGGTTCATCGCCAAGCGGGTGCCGCTGAAGACCGTGCAGCGGATCGGTGGGGCGTGCATGTTGCTGCTCGCCGTGTGGACGGTCGTAGAGATCTTCGTCTGACCCGGCCCCTGCAGGACGCGGCCCCCGTAGGACGCGGCCCCCGTAGGTCGCCGCCCCTGTAGGTCGCCGCCCTGTATGACGCGGCCCTTGTCGATACAGGAACGTATCGAATACGTTCCTGTATCCGACGCGGCCGACGCAGGAGGCGATGATGCCCGGCACCGTGACCAAGCGCCGTGCCCGTACGCGGCAGCGGTTGCTCGACGCCGCGCTCGACGTGTTCGCCGAGGTGGGGTTCGGCCGCTCCACCGTCGAGCAGGTCTGTGACCGGGCCGGATTCACCCGCGGCGCCTTCTACTCCAACTTCTCCTCCCTCGACGAGCTGTTTCTCGCCTTGTGGGAGGAGCGCTCCGCGCGGATGCTCGGCGATGTGCGCCGCGCCCTTGCCGGCATCGACCCGGCCGACCCCGAGACCGCCGTGCGGGCCGCGATCGCCGCGGCCCCGGTGGACGACGCCTGGTACCGGATCACCGCCGAGTTCACGGTGCACGCCCTGCGCAACCCCGGCCTGCGCCGCGTGATGGCCGCCCGCGAGCAGGCGATCCGGGACGCGATCCTGCCGGTCTGCGTGAGCGCGCTGCGCCGCCTCGGACGGCAGGTCGGCGACGAGCGGGCCCTCGGGGACGCGCTGGTCGCCGTGCACGACGGGACCGCCGTGCAGGTTCTGCTCCAGCCGGACGACGACGCCGTGCGCGCCCGTCGCGAGGCCCTGTTCATGAACGTACTCGACGCCTACAGCACCCCCATGGAGAGCGCATGAGCGAGACCAAGGGCACCGGAGCCAGTGCGGATGTCATCGTCGTCGGGGCCGGGCTCGCCGGGCTCGTCGCCACCTACGAGCTGACGCGCGCGGGCAAGCGCGTCGTGCTCGTCGACCAGGAGAACGCGGCCAACCTCGGCGGGCAGGCCTTCTGGTCGCTCGGCGGCCTCTTCCTCGTCGACAGCCCCGAGCAGCGCCGCATGGGCATCAAGGACAGCTATGAACTCGCCCTCGCCGACTGGATGGGCTCCGCCGGATTTGACCGTGAGGTCGAGGACCGGTGGCCCCGCAAGTGGGCCGAGGCGTATGTGGGGTTCGCCGCCGGTGAGAAGCGCGACTACCTCTACGGGCTCGGGCTCAAGGTCACCCCGAACGTCGGCTGGGCCGAGCGCGGCTCCGGCACCGCGACCGGGCACGGCAACTCCGTGCCCCGCTTCCACATCACGTGGGGTACGGGGCCCGAGGTCGTCCGCGTCTTCCGGGAGCCGGTGCTCGAAGCGGCCGCGCGCGGGCTCGTCACCTTCAAGCACCGGCACCGGGTCGATGAGCTGATCGTGGAGGACGGGGCCGCCGTCGGGGTGCGGGGCGCACTCCTGGAGCCCTCCGACGCGGGGCGCGGCGTCGCCTCCTCGCGCGAGACCGTCGGCGACTTCGAGCTGCGCGCGCAGGCCGTCGTCGTCACCTCGGGCGGTATCGGCGGCAACCACGAACTGGTCCGCAAGAACTGGCCCGTCGAGCGGATGGGGCAGCCGCCCGAGTCGATGGTCACCGGCGTGCCCGCGTACGTCGACGGGCGGATGCTGGAGATCAGCGAGGGCGCGGGCGCGTCGATCGTCAACCGTGACCGGATGTGGCACTACACCGAGGGCCTGAAGAACTGGGACCCGATCTGGCCCGGTCACGGCATCCGGATCATCCCGGGCCCGTCGTCGCTGTGGCTCGACGCCACCGGCAGGCGGCTGCCCGCGCCGCTCTTCCCCGGGCACGACACGCTCGCCACGCTGAAGCACATCACCGGGACCGGGTACGACCACACGTGGTTCGTGCTGACGCGGGCCATCGTCGAGAAGGAGTTCGCGCTCTCCGGGTCCGAGCAGAACCCCGACATCACCGGCAAGGACCTCAAGCTCGTGCTGCAGCGGGTGAAGAAGGGGGCGCCGGGGCCGGTGCAGGCGTTCCTCGACCGCGGGGAGGACTTCGTCGTCCGGCGGAACCTGAAGGACCTCGTCGCCGGGATGAACGCGCTGACGCCCGAGACGCCCGTCGCGTACGAGCAGGTCGAGCGGGAGATCGTCGCGCGGGACCGGGAGGCCGAGCACGGGTACGGCAAGGACCTCCAGCTCATGGCCGTGCGCAACGCCCGCGCCTACCTGCCCGACCGCCTCACCCGCGTCGCCAAGCCGCACCGCCTCCTGGACCCGGCGCAGGGCCCGCTCATCGCCGTACGGCTGCATGTGCTGACCCGCAAGACGCTGGGCGGCCTGGAGACCACGCTCGACTCCCAGGTCGTCCGGCCCGACGGGTCCGTCTTCGACGGGCTCTACGCGGCCGGGGAGGTCGCCGGGTTCGGCGGTGGCGGCGTGCACGGCTACAACGCGCTCGAAGGGACCTTCCTCGGGGGCTGCATCTTCTCCGGGCGGGCGGCCGGGCGGGCGCTCGCCAGGAGCCTCGCGTGAGCCCGCGCGGGACGGCCCTGGTGACCGGGGCGTCGTCGGGGATCGGGGCGGCGGTCGCTGCCGCGCTGGTGCGGCGGGGGTACGGGGTGTTCGGGACCAGCCGTGATCCGGAGAAGGTCAAGTCCCCGGTGGCGGGCGTCACTTACCTCGCGCTCGATCTTGCCGACGAGGGGAGCATCGAGGCCTGTGCCGCTGCGGCGGGGGCCGTCGATGTGCTGATCAACAATGCGGGTGAATCGCAGAGCGGGCCGTTCGAGGAGCTGCCCATGGACGCGGTCCGGCGGCTGTTCCAGCTCAACGTCTTCGGGGCCGTGCGGCTCAGCCAGTTGGTGCTTCCCGGGATGCGGGAGCGCGGGCGGGGGCGGGTCGTCATGGTCGGGTCCATGCTGGCCAGCTTTCCGCTGGCGTACCGGTCGTCGTACGTCGCCTCCAAGGCCGCGATCAAGGGGTTCGCGAGTGCGGCTCGGCGGGAGTACGCGGCGTTCGGGGTCGGCATCACGACGGTCGAGCCCGGGTCCATCGCCACCGGGATCAGTGAGCGGCGTACGCAGTACGTGGGGGCGGCGTCGCCGTTCCGGGCGGGTTACGACACGATGCTCTCCGCTTTGAACCGGAATGAGGCGCGGGGGATCTCTGCCGAGAAGGTCGCGGCGAAGATCGTGGCTGTCGTCGAGGCGCGGCGGGTTCGGCCGTTCTATGCGGTGGGGAGTAACGCGCCGGTCGTTTTCGCGTTGCGGAGGGTGTTGCCGCGCGGGGCGAGTGAGTCGATGGTGGCCCGGCGCCATGGGCTGAGGTAGGCGGCCCGCCGTGGGGGTGCGCGACGTGGTCGATCACCGGCTGCGTCGTGGTTGCTCGCGCAGTTCCCCGCGCCCCTGGAGCGCCGTCCTTGCCGAGGCGGGTTCGCGAGCGCGCGTCTCGTCGTGGCTGGTCGCGCAGTTCCCCGCGCCCCTGGGGCATGCGGCTTCGCCGCAGCCCCATAGGGCGCGCGTCACGCGCGCCTCTCTGAGATGGCGCACGAAGTGCGCATCTCAGGGGCGCGGGGAACTGCGCGAGCAACCACGACGCGACGGGTGGTCGACCACAACGCGCACCCTCCGCGGCGGGCCGTCGCGCATGCCCAGGGGGCGCGGGGAACTGCGCGATCAGCCACGACGAAACCCGCGGCCGGGAACGCTTCGCACGCCCTACGGCGCAATCGTCCAGCTCACACTGTTCGTCGCCGCCCGGCGTGCGGCCGGGTCCCGGAGCGCCGCCGAGCGATCCGTGGCCGTCGCCGTCACCGTGTGCTCGCCTCTGCCGAGCTTCAGGGACCCCGGACGCAGCGCGGTCCGGCCCTCCGCGCCGCGGACCGGCCTGCCGTCCACGGACCAGCGCACCCGCACGTCGGACAGGCCCTCCGGAAGCGGGGCCAGGTCCACGCGGAGGGTGGCGGTCGGGCGCAGGGGCCGGGTCGTCGGGGTGGCCGCCGTGAGGAGATCCGCCGTGCGGTAGAAGCCCGCGATCATCGCCTCACGGCCGGGGAGGTTGAAGACGTCCGTGTTCAGGGCCCGCATGATCGAGTTCTGGGTGGGGCGGTACATGCCGTACTCGTAGTAGCCGCCCCC
This sequence comes from Streptomyces sp. R818, assembly GCF_056172735.1. Lineage (NCBI taxonomy): Bacteria > Bacillati > Actinomycetota > Actinomycetes > Kitasatosporales > Streptomycetaceae > Streptomyces > Streptomyces sp. R818. The sequence goes on along the minus strand of NZ_JAOCNE010000012.1, from coordinate 498,175 downwards.
CTCGTACGCCCCCACGGCCCCGCCCGAGGGATCGCTCTGGCCGAGCCAGCGGTACCACTTGCCCCGGGAGGCGCGCATACCGTCGGCGGTCAGCTTCGTGGTGTTGGGCTCGGCCGGTTCGGGCCCGGTGTAGGTCCCGTAGCCCTCGTACTGGTACTCGTCCGCGAGCAGGCCTATGGAGTGGCCGAGTTCGTGCGCGCCTATGAGGTAGGAGAGGTCGTTGTCGGACGACATGGTGGCGATGCCGGTGTGGCCGGCCGCCGAGGTCAGGCCGCTGTAGCCCGCGCCGCCGTACTTCGTGGAGTGGGAGATGACGAAGACGATGTCGGAGGCGGGCGCCTGCTGGGCGTACGCGTCCACCTTCTTCTCGTCCACGCACAGCAACCGCTCGGTGTCCGAGCAGAAGAAGTAGCTGCTCACCGCCGTGTCCCGGACGACGTCCCGCGTCGGGTCGCCCGAGACGCCGGACTGGTGCGAGACCGCGTCCACGAACCAGAAGTTGAACAGCCCCCGGTAGCTCTTGTACGGCTCTATCGCGAAGATGGCGTCCAGCTTGGCCCGCGCGTCCTCGTGGAAGTCGGCCTGCTGGGACGCCGTGTAGCCGTCGCCGATGACGACCAGGTCGAGGCGGCCGTCGGAGGCGCCCGTCCGCTGCCCCGGGGTGACCGTGGCGGCGTCCGGCGCCTGCGCCGGGGCCTTCCGCGGCCCGGTGATCCGCTCCGGGGCACGGGCGGGGACCTCGGCGTGCCGGCCCGGGCCGCCCGCGTCGGGGAAGTACTCGACGGTCCGGCTGTCCTCGGTGGGCCCCGCGTGGGCCGTCGTACCGGCGGCGCCGAGCGCGGCGGTGGCGAGGCAGCCGGCCGCGATCGCGGTGACCAGGGGGGTGCGGACGCGCACGGGTACCTCGCAGTAAGTAAGTTGAAGATTAAGCGGACTTAACTCGCCTTAACTGAGCGCTCAACCTAGGGGGTTGGCGGGACCGTGGGCAAGAGGCGAGACTCCAGGGACCACACCCGAAAGGCGGCCGTCCCGCGTCATGCCAGAACAACCGCAGGAACCCGTCGGCCGCCGCGTCCTGCGGCTGCGCACCGAACGCGGCCTCACCCAGCGCCAGGTCGCCGAACCCGCGTACACGCCCGCCTACATCTCCACCCTCGAAGCGGGCCGCGTCCGCCCCTCGGAGGCGGCGCTGCGCCACATCGCCGAGCGCCTCGGCGTCACGTACGAGGAGCTGGCCACCGGGCGCTCCGCGCACCTGGCGACCGGTCTGCGCCTCCGGCTGACCGAGGCGCAGCGGGCACTCGCGACCGGCGCGGCCAGCGAAGCGGCCGAGCTGTACCGGGAGTTGAGCGCGGAGGCGTCCCGGCACGGGCTCGGCGCCGAGCACGCCGCCGCCGAGCTCGGACTCGGCGAATGCGCCCTGGAGACCGGCGAACTCGCGCTGGCCCGCACGCACTTCGACACCGCCGACGCGCTGCTCACCGAGGCCGGCGCCCCGTTGCCGCAGCGCGCGCCCGTCATCCGGGCCCGCGCCGTCGCCCACTACCTCTCCGGCTCCCTGCGCTACGCCTGCTACCTCCTGGAGACCGCCCTGGACGGCCTCAACACCGGCGGCCTGCACGACCCGGACGCGCTCGTCCTGCTCTACACCGCTTCCATCGCCCCGTACATGGACATGGGGGCGCACGCGCGCGCCGCGCAGGCCGCCGAACTCGCCCTCGCGCTCGCGCCGCAGGTCGGCGACCCGGCGCTGATCGCCCAGATGCACCGCTCGGTCGCCCGTACGCTGCTCGCCGAGGGCAAGGTGACCGAGGCGGACGCCTCCCTCGCCAAGGCCGCCGAGCTCTACCAGCAGCTCCAGATCCGTACGGAGCTGGCGCACTGCCACTGGATGCGCGGCTACGTCCACGCGCAGGCGGGCCGGCTCCACGACGCCGAGTCCGAGCTGCGGACGGCGCGCGACATGCTCTCCGCCAAGCGAGCCGCCCTCTACACCCAGCAGGTCGAGGTCGAACTCGCCGACGTGCTGCGCAGGCTCGGCCGCCCGCGCGAGGCCGCGCAGCTCCTGCGGTCCCTGCTCGGCGAGCTGAACCCGGAGCGCGGGGCCGTGCACGCGGCGGGCGCGCACCGGCTGCTCGGGCTGATCGCCCAGGAGTCGGACGCCGTGGAAGAGGCCGAGGAGCACTACGTCAACGCGCTCAGCCTCCTGGAGCGCGCGGGCGCGGCGGGCGACCTCGCCGACCTGTGCCGTCTGCTCGGCGACCTGTACCGGCGCACGGGCCGCATCGAGGCGGCCCTGGACACCTACCGCACGGGCCTCGGCCACCGCGCGGCCCCCGGCACGACGACCCTCGGCCCGGCCCCGGCACGACCGCCGCTGTGAACCCCCCGGGACCGGCTCCGCGACCCGGCCACGCCGAAATACGTAGATAAATGCGCGAGGTATTCCGAGGCGCCGCCTCCGGGCGTACATTCCTCTCACCGTCGCCGATCCGGGGCGCCGGATGAGCCGCGTCGGCGCAGCTCATCCACTCCCCCTCCCCGTCCCGGCCCGCCGACGGACGGCAGGCACAGCTCAGCGGGAGCACCTGCGAGGCGGACCCGGCCACTCCCCTCGGTGGCACCACCCCGGCCGGGTCACGCCGTCTCTTTTCAGGCAGGTGCGTCGGCCAGGCACTATGGGGCCATGACTGAGAGCACGCCGTCCACGCCGTCCAGCCCGTCCATGCCGGACTGGGAGAAGCGGTTCCGCGCGCCGCGGGTGTCGCTGCCCGACTGGGCCGAGGACGCCCCCGACCGCTCCTTGTTCGTCTCGAACGCGACAGGGACGTACGAGCTGTACGCCTGGGACCGCGTCACCGGTGAGCAGCGCCAGGCGACGGACCGGGCCAACGGGACGACCGACGGGGTCCTCTCCCCCGACGGCGCGTGGATCTGGTGGTTCAGCGACACCGACGGCGACGAGTTCGGGGTGTGGCTGCGCCAGCCGTTCACCGGCGGACCCGACACCGAGGCCGTGCCGGGGCTCGCCCCCTCCTACCCTGCCGGGCTCGCGCTCGGCCGCGACGGGCGGACCGCCGTGATCGGCCGGTCCACGGACGAGGACGGCACGACGATCCACGTCGTACGGCCGGACGGCGACGGCCGCCCCGCCGAGATCTACCGCCACCGCGAGTCCGCCGGGGTCGGCGACCTCAGCCACGACGGGCGGCTCATCGCTCTTGAGCACACCGAGCACGGCGACGCGATGCACTCGGCGCTACGCGTGGTCCGGCTCGACGGTTCGACTGTCGCCGAGCTGGACGACACGAAGGGCGGTGAGGAGGAGCTGGGCCTCGAAGTGCTCGGCTTCGCGCCCGTCCAGGGCGACACCCGGCTCCTCGTCGGGCACCAGCGGCGCGGCCGCTGGGAGCCGATGATCTGGGACGTCGTCTCCGGCGACCAGACCGATCTGGCCATCGACCTGCCGGGCGACGTGTCCGCCGAGTGGTACCCGGACGGCTCCGCCCTCCTCGTCGTCCACGAGTTCGAGGCCCGCTCCGAGCTGTGGCGCTACGACGTCGCCTCCGGCGCGCTCACCCGCGTCGAGACCCCGGCGGGGTCGGTCTCGGGCGCCTCCGCCCGGCCCGACGGCAGCGTCGAGTTCCTGTGGTCGTCGGCCGAGCAGCCGCCCGCCGTGCGCTCCACCACGGGCCGCGTCGTCCTCGACGCGCCCGGCATGAAGGCCCCGGCCTCCGTCCCCGTCGAGGACGCGTGGGTGGACGGTCCCGGCGGCCGGATCCACGCCCTCGTCCAGAAGCCGGCCGGGGCCACCGGCCCGCTGCCCACCGTCTTCGAGATCCACGGCGGCCCCACCTGGCACGACTCGGACGCCTTCGCGGCGGGCCCGGCGGCCTGGGTCGACCACGGGTACGCGGTGGTCCGCGTCAACTACCGGGGCTCGACCGGCTACGGCCGCGCGTGGACCGACGCCCTCAAGCACCGCGTCGGCCTGATCGAGCTGGAGGACATCGCGGCGGTCCGCGCCTGGGCCGTCGACTCGGGCCTCGCCGACCCCGACCGGCTGGTCCTGGCGGGCGGCTCCTGGGGCGGCTACCTCACGCTCCTCGGCCTCGGCACCCAGCCGGGCGCGTGGGCGGTGGGCCTCGCGGCGGTGCCGGTCGCCGACTACGTGGCGGCGTACGAGGACGAGATGGAGGCCCTCAAGGCGATGGACCGCACGCTCTTCGGCGGCTCCCCCGAGGAGGTCCCCGACCGCTTCCAGGTGTCGTCGCCGCTGACGTACGTGGACGACGTGAAGGCCCCGGTCTACATCTCGGCGGGCGTCAACGACCCGCGCTGCCCGATCCGCCAGATCGACAACTATGTGGACCGGCTCGCCGCCCGCGACGCGGTCCACGAGGTGTACCGGTACGACGCCGGGCACGGCTCCCTCGTCGTCGAGGAACGTGTCAAGCAGCTCCGTCTCGAACTGGACTTCGCGAACCGGCACCTGCCGCCGAGGCCGTGAGAGCCCGCGGGTGAACGGCGGGGGTCGCAGGACCGGTCCTTACATCGGACCCGTACCGTGTAGGTGTGTACCGGTTCCTGCTGACTCCCCGCTGGTGGGGGATCAACATCTTCGTCCTGCTCGCGGTCCCCTTCTGCGTCTTCATGGGCTCCTGGCAGCTCAGCCGCTTCGAGGACCGGGTGCAGGACCACCGGTCCGCGTCCGAGCAGAGCGACGCCAACCAGAAGGCGGACGCCGAGCCGCTCGCCTCCCTGCTGCCCGTGGACCAGAAGACGTCCGGCAGGCGCGCCACGGCCACCGGCCACTACGACAAGCAGCTCCTGGTCCCCGACCGCGACCTCGACGACCGCACCGGCTTCTACGTCGTGACGCTCCTCAAGGTCGACGGCACCGGCAAGGCGCTCCCCGTGGTCCGCGGCTGGCTGCCCGGCACGGCGTCCGCGGCCAAGGCCCCCGCCCCGCCGAAGGGCGACGTCACGGTGGTCGGCGCGCTCCAGGCCTCCGAGTCCGCCGGGTCGAACGGCGTGACCACCGCGGGCGGCCTGCCCTCGGGCCAGGTCTCCATGATCAGCGCGGCGTCCCTCGTGAACCTCGTCCCGTACGACGTGTACGACGCCTGGGTCACGCTCGACACGGCGGACGGGAGGATGGAGCCCGTCCCGGCCGACATGTCCCAAGGCAGCGGCCTCGACCTGAAGGCGTTCCAGAACCTCGGCTACACCGGTGAGTGGTTCGTCTTCGCGGGCTTCGTGCTGTTCATGTGGTTCCGCCTGGTCCGCCGCGAGGCCGAGGCCCTGCGCGACGCGGAGCTGGGCCTGACCGACGAGGCCGCCGAGGAGGCGGCCACAGAAGCCCCCACAGAGGCCCCCGCGAAGACGGTCTGACGGCTACGACGCCGGGAGCACGCCCGTCCGGTACACCGTGCCCGCGCACGCGTCCGGGATCGTCGCCGCCGCGCTCGGCGCGCCGGGCTCCGCCGTGTGCGACACGACCACGCTGCCCGGCTCGTCCTCGCTGCCGAGCTGCGCCGACAGGCCGGAGTCGGAGGTCGCCGACTCGGAGGACGTGTCGCCCGTGCTGCCGCTGGACGGCGTCGGTGTGGGCGTCGGCTCCCCGCCGCCGTTGCTGGGAGCGGTGCTGCCTCCGGTGGAGCCGCCCGCCGAGGGGCAGGTCGCCGACGGCACCCAGGCGAACCGCACCTCGTAGGCCATCCCCGGTTCGAGGATGAGCTGGCTCGGCTCGGTCGACGGGTCGGGCAGACCGGTCGCGCGGTCGCCCGCCGTGTGGTCGACGACGCTGACCCTGGTGGGGTCGGCCGCGCCCTCGGCGAGGGTGACGACGGCGCCGGGGCTGTCGACCGTGCAGTTGCCGGACGAGCCGTTCGACACCCGGAACGCGCCGTAGACCGTGCCGTCGGCCTGGGGCTGGCCGACGGTGGCGACCGCGTCGCTCAGGTCGTTCGCGTTGCAGACCGGGGACTTGGCCGCGGCCGTGGCCGCGGGGTCCGGGCCACCGCTCGCCCCGTCGCTCGCGCCGCCGGACTTCTCCTTGCCGCCCTTGTCCTTGTCCTTCTTGTCGGCCTTCTCGTGCTCCTCCTCCGCGTGGGAGGGCGTGCCACCGGTGTCCTTGCCGCCGCCGCCCTCCGACCTGCCGGCGCCGGTGCCGCCCTGCGAGGCCTCACTGTGGCCGGCGATGGAAGGGTGGTCGGAGGAGGCCGTCTTCGTCACGTGCAGCACGGCGGGGACCGCCATGGCGACGAACACCCCGGCGGCGACCGCGCCGACCAGGGCCTGCCGTTTGCGGGCCCGGCGGGCGGGGACCGCGCGGCGCAGCCGCTCCAGGGCCTCGTCCGTGGGCGCGATGTCGGCGACGGCGTGCCGCATCATCCGCCGCAGTTCCAGCGCGTCGTCGGCCTCCGCATCGGCCGGACGACGGGGTGCGTCGTTCACAGTTGCGTTCCCTGCGTGCTCGTCCTGCGCGTGGTGCTCAGCGTCATGCTCGAAGTCGTGCTCATGGTGGTGCTCGTGGTGGTGCGTGGGGTGGTCCGCGTCCGTGGACCGGTCCTCGGGGTCATGGGGGGCGGGGTCACGGGGGGCGGGGTTCATGCCGGCGCCTCCATGGCGACGCGCAGCGCGGCGATGCCACGGGAACCGTACGCCTTCACGGACCCCAGGGATATCCCGAGCGCGTCGGCGACCTGCGCCTCGGTCATGTCCGCGAAGTAGCGCAGGACGAGCACCTCGCGCTGGCGCCGCTGGAGCCCGCGCAGCGCCGCCTTCAGCGCGTCGCGCTCCAGGAGGTCGTAGGCGCCCTCCTCCGCGCTCGCCATGTCGGGCATCGGCTTCGTGAGGAGCTTCAGCCCGAGGATGCGGCGGCGCAGCGTGGAGCGCGAGAGGTTGACGACGGTCTGGCGCAGGTACGCCAGCGTCTTCTCGGGGTCACGGACGCGTTTGCGCGCGGAGTGGACCCGGATGAACGCCTCCTGGACGACGTCCTCGCAGGAGGCCGTGTCGTCCAGGAGCAGCGCCGCGAGCCCCAGGAGGGACCGGTAGTGGGCGCGGTACGTCTCGGTGAGATGGTCGACTGTGGTGCCCGCCGCCGTCACGTCGTCAACGCCTTGTTGTGCCGGGAGCTGCGCCGGCCGCGCCGCGGGCATGGGGGCGATCACCGGCATGCCGCCGGCCGCGCCGCCCCGGGGACGCCTGGTCCCCAGGGGCGCGAGGGTCGGGAGGGAGGGCCGCAAGGCCGTGCCTCTCGCCTGTACCGCTGTGAAGTCGAGTACCTCTGCCACGCCTGTTGGACACGCTTCCCCCCGTCAGGGTTGTACGCGTGTGGCGCCTCATTTGCGACAGACTCCGTCATCCCCACCGATGACGCCCCGTCAAATGCCGACATGCGTACCTGCTCTTCCCCTACGCCCCATTTGCCCTCTGCGTTCGGCCCCCGGCTGAAGACGACGCCCCGAAAGTGCCCGCAGAGACGCTCCCCGCCCCGCTTGCGGTTGCGGGACGGGGAGGATTTCTTCGAACGGTCCGGGGTTCTGCCCAGGAGGTGCCGTCAAGTGGTGTGAACCACTTCCTTCCACAGAACTCTCACAGATCCTACGAGGCGATCCGCATATGTGAAGAGCGAGATCGACAACTCATTGGCATATGCGCGGGTTTCTCAGGCCCCGGTGAACTCGGCGGCCACCAGCTCGGCGAGTTGCGCGGTGTTGAGAGCGGCACCTTTGCGCAAATTGTCCCCGCACACGAAGAGTTCGAGCCCGTTCGGGTCGTCGAGCGAGCGCCGGACGCGGCCCACCCAGGTGGGATCGGTGCCGACCGCGTCGGCGGGCGTGGGGAACTCCCCGGCGGCCGGGTTGTCGAACAGGACGACGCCGGGCGCGGTCGCGAGGATCTCGCGCGCCTTGTCGACGGTGACCTCGCTCTGGAAGCGGGCGTGGACGGTGGCGGAGTGCGTCGTGACGACCGGCACCCGTACACAGGTCACGGCGACCTTGAGGTCGGGCAGCCCGAGGATCTTGCGGGTCTCGTCCCGGACCTTCATCTCCTCCGAGGACCAGCCGTCCTCGCGCGGCGTACCGGCCCACGGCACGACGTTGAGCGCGACCGGCTCCGGGAAGGGACCGGTCTGATCGCCGACCGCCCGGCGCACATCGCCGGGGCTGGTGCCCAGCTCCGTACCGGCGACGAGGGAGAGCTGGGCGCGCAGCGTCTCGACGCCGGCCCGTCCTGCCCCGCTGACCGCCTGGTAGCTGGAGACGACCAGCTCGTCCAGGCCGAACTCGGCGTGCAGCGCGCCGACGGCGACGATCATCGACAAGGTCGTGCAGTTGGCGCTGGAGATGATCCCGCGCGGGCGCACGCGCGCGGCGTGCGGATTGACCTCGGGGACGACGAGCGGCACGTCCGGGTCCATGCGGAACGCGGCCGAGTTGTCGACGACCACGACGCCCTTGGACGCGGCGATGGGCGCCCATGCGGCGGCGACCTCGTCGGGCACGTCGAACATGGCGACGTCCACCCCGTCGAAGACGGACTCCTCCAGGGCCACCACCTCGACCTGGGTACCGCGCAGGGTGAGCTTGCGCCCCGCCGAGCGCGCCGAGGCGACGAGCCGGATCTCGCCCCAGATGTCCGCGTGCTGCGACAGGATCTGCAACAGCACGGCGCCGACGCTCCCGGTCGCTCCCACGACCGCGAGCGTCGGACGCCCTGCGGGATCGGCTGCGGCCATCAGCGGCCGGTGCCCCCGTAGACCACGGCCTCGTCGGAGTCCGAGTCGAGCCCGAAGGCGGAGTGCACGGCGCGCACGGCCTCGTTCACGTCGTCGGCGCGGGTGACGACCGAGATGCGGATCTCGGAGGTCGAGATCAGCTCGATGTTGACGCCCGCGTCGGTGAGCGCCTCGAAGAACCCGGCCGTGACACCCGGGTTCGTCTTCATACCGGCGCCGACCAGGGAGATCTTGGCGATCTGGTCGTCGTAGCGCAGCGAGTCGAAGCCCACGTTGGCGCGCTGCTTCTCCAGGGCGTCGATGGCCTTGCGGCCCTCGGTCTTGGGCAGCGTGAAGGAGATGTCGGTCAGACCGGTCGACGCCGCCGACACGTTCTGGACGATCATGTCGAGGTTGATCGCGGCGTCCGCGACCGCGCGGAAGATCTTCGCGGCCTCGCCCGGCTTGTCCGGCACACCGACCACGGTGATCTTGGCCTCGGAGGTGTCGTGCGCGACACCGGAGATGATCGCCTGCTCCACGGCCTTGTCCCCTTGCTGCTTCTTCTCGATCGGCTCGTTGCTGACCCAGGTGCCCTGCAGTCCGCTGAAGCTGGACCGCACATGGATCGGGATGTTGTAGCGGCGGGCGTACTCCACACAGCGGTGGAGCAGCACCTTCGACCCGGAGCTGGCCAGCTCCAGCATGTCCTCGAAGGAGATCCAGTCGATCTTCCGCGCCTTCTTCACCACGCGCGGGTCGGCCGTGAACACGCCGTCGACGTCGGTGTAGATCTCACAGACCTCGGCGTCGAGCGCGGCGGCCAGCGCCACGGCCGTGGTGTCCGAGCCACCACGCCCGAGGGTCGTGATGTTCTTGCCCTCCTGGCTGACGCCCTGGAACCCCGCGACGATGGCGATGTTGCCCTCTTCGATGGAGGTCCGGATGCGGCCCGGGGTGACGTCGATGATCCGGGCTTTGTTGTGGACCGAGTCGGTGATGACGCCGGCCTGGCTGCCCGTGAACGACTGGGCCTCGTGGCCCAGGTTTTTGATCGCCATGGCAAGCAGGGCCATGGAGATCCGCTCCCCGGCGGTCAGCAGCATGTCGAACTCTCGTCCGGCAGGGATCGGGGAAACCTGCTCGGCGAGATCGATCAACTCATCCGTCGTGTCACCCATCGCGGACACCACGACAACCACCTGGTTGCCGTTCTTCTTGGCGTCCACCACGCGCTTGGCGACCCGCTTGATGCCCTCGGCATCGGCTACGGAGGAGCCTCCGTACTTCTGCACGACAAGGCCCACGTGCGCTCCTCGCTCAGTCCGTCTGTCACCACATGTACGTATGCGTACTGCGGTCGGCTCAGTTTAACGAGCGGCCGAAATCCGCCCCAGCGATACCGCATCGTGAGATGTCCCGCTCACGACGTGATCACCGGGGAACTGTTGGCCGGGGTCCGGCCGCCCGATCAAGCACATGCCCAACGGCGACCCGGGCAAGCGGAAAGTGTGCCAGGTCACGTACTGATACGAGTGTTCACTTGACGGGTCGCAGGCCCAGCGGACCGGCGATCTCCTCCACCATGACCTGCCCGGCCTCCTCGGCGAGCGCGTCCTCACCGGCGAGATCCTCGTCCGTGTCGAGCCCGTCCAGGTCGTCGAGCGGCTGGTTGAGCCGGACGTGCGCGACCAGGGACTGCAGCGCGCGCAGCGTCGCCGACGCGGTGGAGCCCCAGTTCGAGAAGTACGAGAACTGCCACCACCACAGCGCCTCGGTGACCCGGCCCGCCCGGTAGTGCGCCATGCCGTGGCGCAGATCGGCGACGACGTCGGTCAGGTCGTCGGAGATCCGCGCCGCGACCCGGGCCTTGCGGGGCTCGTACGGGTCGAAGACCTCGGAGTACACGTCGACCGGCGCGAGCATCGCGGCGAGCCGCTCCCGCATCTCGTCCACGTCCTGCTCCGGTCCGAGATCGGGCTCGTAGCGCTCGTCGGGGACGATGTCCTCGTGCGCGCCGAGCCGCCCGCCGGCCAGCATCAGCTGCGAGACCTCGAGCAGCAGGAACGGGATGGCGGAGTCGGGCTCGTCCCCCTTCGCGATCTCGGTGACCGCGACGATGAACGACTCGATCTGGTCGGAGATCTGGACGGCGAAGCTGTCCGGATCCGGGGCGGTGGCGTGCAGCGTGGCGTCAGACATCTAGGAGTCGTCTCCCCTCGAAGGCCCGGCCGAGGGTGACCTCGTCCGCGTACTCCAGGTCGCCCCCGACGGGGAGGCCGCTGGCCAGGCGGGTGACCTTCAGGCCCATGGGCTTGATCATCCGGGCGAGGTACGTCGCTGTCGCCTCGCCCTCCAGGTTCGGGTCGGTCGCGAGGATCAGCTCCGTGACCGTCCCGTCGGCGAGCCGGGCGAGCAGCTCCCTTATCCGCAGGTCGTCCGGGCCCACGCCCTCGATCGGGCTGATGGCGCCGCCGAGGACGTGGTACTTGCCGCGGAACTCACGCGTGCGCTCGATCGCGACGACGTCCTTGGGCTCCTCGACGACACAGATGACGGAGAGGTCGCGGCGCGGATCGCGGCAGATGTTGCACAGCTCCTCCTGCGCCACGTTCCCGCACGTCGCGCAGAAGCGGACCTTCGCCTTGACCTCCATCAGCGCCTGCGCGAGCCGGCGCACGTCCGTCGGCTCGGCCTGCAGGATGTGGAAGGCGATCCGCTGCGCGCTCTTGGGACCGACGCCGGGCAGTCTGCCCAGTTCGTCGATGAGGTCCTGGACCACGCCTTCGTACACGGGTCGGATGCCTTCCGGTAGGTGCTGCTCGTCTGCTTCTGGCTCGTACGGTAGTCGGCGCCGGGGCTAGAAGGGGAGGCCCGGGATGCCGCTCGCGCCGCCCCCGCCGAGGCCCTGGGCCAGCGGGCCGAGCTTCTGCTGCTGGAGCGTCTGGGCGTTCTCGTTCGCCGCCTGGACCGCGGCGACGACCAGGTCGGCCAGGGTCTCGGTGTCCTCCGGGTCGACCGCCTTCGGGTCGATGACCAGGCCGCGCAGCTCGCCGGAGCCGGTCACCGTCGCCTTGACGAGGCCGCCGCCCGCCTGACCGTCGACCTCGGTCCGCGCCAGCTCCTCCTGGGCCGCCGCGAGGTCCTGCTGCATCTTCTGGGCCTGCTGGAGCAGCTGCTGCATGTTGGGCTGGCCACCACCGGGGATCACGATCAGCTCCTGTTCCGCGTCAAGATCGTCGACATCCGTCGTTTCAGGGACGCGGGCGCGTCCCTGAAACGAGCGTACGTGGTCCGAGGAGTGCCCGCCCCGGCACCTCGCACCACACTCTTTCGAGTGAGATGCGCCGCTTTCCCCTACCTGATGAGGGCCCACGTCTGAGCGGAAAAGCCGCGGAACCGGGGCGTCGGCCACCCATTGGGCGGTAGGAAGATGCCGAAGATGCCGTACCAACCGTGACCGATCGAGGAGTGCCGGGTGAGTCAGCCGGACATGCAGCCCGAAGGACCGCCCCAGAAGGGGCCGGGCGAGGGCCGCAGCACCTCGGACGACCACGACCTCACCGGCCGGGAGTTCCCGCTCGGCGACTGGGGCGAACCGGCCGAGCGCCTCGACGAGCTGTACCGGTGGGTGGAGCGCGGGGCCCTGCGGACGGCGGAGTGGTACCTGGCCCAGCGGGCGTGGAAGCGGCGGGTGGCGCGGGCGCTGCGTGGCGGGGCGGTGCTCGGGGCGCTGGCGGCGGGGGCGCTGCCGCTGCTCGATCTGGCGGGGGCGGTGGCGGGCGCCGCGGTCTGGGGCTACCTGGGCCTGCTGCTCGCGGTGGCCTGCGTCGGCTGCGACCGCTGGTTCGGCCTGACGTCCGGCTGGATGCGGGACGTGGCGACGGCGCAGGCCGTGCAGCGCCGCCTCCAGGTGCTCCAGTTCGACTGGGCGTCGGAGTGCGTCCGCGAGGTGCTCGGCCCGACCGAGGGCACCGCCGGGGAGGCCGCCGAGCGGTGCCTCTCCGTTCTGCGCCGGTTCTCGGAGGACGTGACGGAGCTGGTCCGGGCGGAGACGGCGGACTGGATGCTCGAATTCCGCACGGGCCCGCTGCCGCTGTCCCTGCACCCCCTGATCCCGACACCGCCCCGCCCGCCCCAGGACCCTCCGACGACCCGCTTTCCCCTGCCTCCGGGAACGCGCCCGAACATGCCGCGGCAGCGGCCACCGGAGCCGCGGTAGGGGCGGGGGTGCCGCGCGGGGCCGGGGCGCTGGGGTCTGAGGGGACGTAGTCCCCTCGAACCCCTGTGGGGCGGGTGGGCGGGGAACGCCGGGTTCCGTACAGGGACATAGAGTTCGGGGCACATTGACGGCCCGGTAGACCCGGAGGGACCCGCCTTGCCCGCTTTCGACGGCCCCGCCGTCACCCGCTCCACCCTGCGCCAGCAGATCGCGGACGCACTCCGGGACGAGATCCTGGCGGGCCGCCTCTGCCCCGGCCAGGAGTTCACGGTGAAGGAGATCGCCGAGGGCTACGGCGTCTCGGCGACCCCGGTCCGCGAGGCCCTGGTCGACCTGACCGCCAAGGGCCTCCTCGACTCCGCCCAGCACCGCGGCTTCCGCGTGCACGAGTACTCCCTGACCGACTACCGCGCGATCGTCGAGGCCCGCTCCCTGGTCGCCGACGGCATCTTCCGCGCGCTGCCCGACATCCCCGAGGGCGCCCTCACCGGGGTCCGCCGCCGGGGCGAGGAGGCGGCCCGCGCGGCGGGCGCGGGCGACCTGAACGTCCTGATCGGCTACGACCTGAGGTTCTGGCGCGAACTGGCCGCCCTGTTCGGCAACCCGTACCTCTCGGACTTCTTCCACCGCCTGCGCGTCCAGTCCTGGATGTGCGCGGTCCCGCTCCTGCGCCGCGCCGACGACCTGCGGGGCGTCCTGTGGTCCGGCCACTGCGCGCTCGTGGACGCCCTGGCCCGCCATGACGCCCCGGCCGCGCAGGCGATCATCGCGGGGTACAACCGGGACTCGCTCCACCTCCTCGAACGCCTCGCCGGTGAAGCGGGCCGCTGAGAGCCCGGAAGCGGGTACCCGCAAGACAGGGCTGTGCCGGGCCGCCGCGCACTACCCTGACCTGACAACCGGAGCCCTAAGGAGCCCCCTTGGCCTGTGACCTGTGGCTCGTCCCGCTCGTCGACGTGCTGTGCCACAGCCCCGACAACCCGTTCGCGGAAGAACTCGCGCTCTACGACAAGGCCCTGCACGAGGCGGGCCTGCCTTCGGTCCCGGTCTACGCGTACATGCCGGGCCTCTCCGGCGACGTGGCCCCGGTGGCCGGGTTCGACTACGACGCGCTGCACTTCCTGCGCCGCGCGTACCTGCTGCAGATGTGCGGTCTCGCGGTGGAGCCGGTGGACGAACTGGGCGGCGACTACGAGCAGTTGCTGGAGATGTTCGAGTCGACGGCGCAGGCGTCGCACCTGGTGTGGCACTACGACCACGCGGGCGCGTACGTCCCCGTGGACTTCCCGGCGCCGCTGTCCAACGACGAACTCCTCGAAGGCGGCGGCCCGCTGGGCTCCTCGCACGCACTTCTGCGCGAACTGGAGTACGTGGCCCCGTCGATCGGCATCGACCCGGCGAACCCGCCGCGCCCCCCGGCCCCGCCCGCCGCCCCCACCGAACTGGAGGAACCGGCAGCGCCGGTCGCCCCCGGCGAGGGCCCGTTCGCCCGGGAGCGCCATGTGTGGCTGGGCCTGCACCAGGCGGCGACGCGCAGCCTGGCCCAGGGCTCAATGATCATCTTCAGCTGAGACGGCGAACGGGGCGCGGGGGCCACCGGCCCCCTGCGCCCCACCACCCCTACGCCCTCAGGCCACGTGCTCGTCCGCGACGCCGAGCGCCGCGTCCAGCGCCGCGAGCCCCTCCCTGGCCTCCGCCTCGCTGATGTTCAGCGGCGGCACCACATGCGTCCGGTTCATGTTCACGAACGGCCAGAGCCCCTGCTTCTTCGCGGCGGCGGCGAAGGCGGCCATCGGCGCGTTGGCCTCGCCGGCCGCGTTGTACGGCACCAGCGGCTCGCGCGTCTCCCGGTCCCGTACGAGATCCAGGGCCCAGAACATGCCGGTGCCGCGCACCTCGCCCACCGAGGGGTGCCGCTCGGCCAGCTCGCGCAGACCGGGCTCGATGACGTCCGCGCCGAGCTTCGCGGCGTGCTCGACGATGCCCTCCTCCGCCATGACCTCGATCGTGGCGACGGCGGCGGCGCAGGCCAGCGGGTGCCCGGAGTAGGTGAGCCCGCCGGGGTAGGGCCGCTTCGCGAACGTCTCCGCGATGGCGCCGGAGATCGCGACGCCGCCGAGCGGCACGTAGCCGGAGTTGACGCCCTTGGCGAAGGTCATGAGGTCCGGCACCACCCCGTACAGGTCCGCCGCGAACCACGTACCCGTGCGGCCGAAGCCCGCCATGACCTCGTCGAGGACGAAGACGATGCCGTACTTGTCGCACAGCGCGCGGACGCCCGCGAGGTAGCCCTCGGGCGGCAGCATGATGCCCGCCGTGCCGGGGACCGTCTCCAGGATGATCGCCGCGATCGTCGCCGGACCCTCGAACTGGATCGTCGACTCCAAGTGCTCCAAGGCGCGCTCGCACTCCTGCGCCTCCGTCTCCGCGTAGAAGCGGGAGCGGTACAGGAACGGCGCCCAGAAGCGGACGACGCCCGCCGTGCCGGTGTCGCTGGCCCAGCGGCGCGGGTCGCCGGTGACGTTCACGGCCTGCTGGGTGCCGCCGTGGTACGAGCGGTAGGCGGAGAGGATCTTCGGGCGGCCCGTGTGCAGGCGGGCCATCCGCAGGGCGTGCTCGACGGCGTCGGCGCCGCCGTTGGTGAAGAAGATCTTGTCGAGGTCGCCGGGGGTGCGCTCGGCGATGAGGCGTGCGGCCTCCGAGCGGGCCTCGACGGCGAACGCGGGGGCGAACGTCGTCATCTTCGCGGCCTGCTCCTGGATCGCCGCGACGACCTTCGGGTGCTGGTAGCCGATGTTGGTGAAGACGAGCCCGGAGGCGAAGTCGAGGTAGCGGTTGCCGTCGTAGTCCCAGAAGTACGAGCCTTCGGCACCGGCGACGGCGAGGGGGTCGATGAGCTCCTGTGCGGACCAGGAGTGGAACACGTGCGCACGGTCCGCGGCCTTCACGGCGGCGCCGACCTGGGGATTCGGCTGAGGGGTCATGGGCCCGAGGGTAAGGGCGACGCCCGCCCGCGCACTATCGGCGTCCTGTCTGCGGGACAGCGCCGGACACGACACCCTGTCGTGCGCCGCGCGCGGGTCACTTTCCCCGCGCATGTCACTCTCCGCGCGTATATCACTCTCCGCGTCCGTTACGGAACCGTGTGAGCCGCTCCGGGCCTCTCTGTCGTATGTCCGCACTATTCTCAGAGGGTTGGTCACGTACGGGGGAGGGTGGCGCGACATGGAGAGGCTCGAACCGTTGGGGGCGGGGGATCCGCAGCGCATCGGGGCGTACCGGCTGCTCGGCCGGCTCGGCGCGGGCGGTATGGGACAGGTGTACCTGGCGCGCTCCGAGCGCGGCCGTACCGTCGCCGTGAAGCTGGTCCGCCAGGAGCTGGCGGAGCAGGAGGAGTTCAGGTCGCGCTTCCGGCAGGAGGTGCAGGCGGCGCGGCAGGTCGGCGGCGCGTGGACGGCGCCCGTGCTCGACGCGGACACGGACGCGGAGATCCCGTGGGTGGCGACGGGATATGTGGCGGGGCCCGCGCTCCAGCAGGTCGTCTCGCACGACTACGGGGCGCTGCCGGAGCGTTCCGTGCGGATCCTCGGGGCCGGTCTCGCGCACGCGCTGCAGGACATCCACGAGGCGGGGCTGATCCACCGCGACCTCAAGCCGTCGAACGTCCTGGTCACGATCGACGGGCCGCGCGTCATCGACTTCGGCATAGCCCGCGCCCTGGAGACCGTCACCGACGGCGGGCTCACGCGGACGGGCGCGCTGGTCGGATCACCGGGTTTCATGGCGCCCGAGCAGGTGCGCGGCGACCGGATCACCCCGGCGTGCGACGTGTTCTGCCTCGGCTCGGTCCTGGCGTACGCGGCGACGGGCGCGCTGCCGTTCGGCACGTCCACCAGCGGCGTGCACGCGATGATGTTCCGCATCGCCCAGGAGGAGCCCGACCTGGACCGGGTCCCCGAGGGCCTGCAGGATCTCGTACGGGACTGCCTGCGCAAGCAGCCCGCCGCGCGCCCCTCGCTGCGGGAGATCCTGGAGCGCACCGGCGCCGAGGACACCCTGGGCGACGGCGGCCGCACCCGCGACCCGTGGCTGCCCGGCGCGCTCGTGGCCCAACTGGGCCGGCACGCGGTGCAGTTGCTGGACTCGGAGGACCCGGACCAGGGGACGCGGGCCGCCCCCGAAGGACCCGCGCCCACGCCGACACCCACGCCCACGCCCACGCCCACGCCTACGCCTACGCCTACGCAGCAGGGCACCCCGGACCCGGTGCCGCCGCCGGGCCAGCCGGGCAGGGCCCAGCTCGACCATCTGCCCACGATGGCCGTCGGCCAGGAAGCGGCGCCGCCGACGCCGGCCCCGGCCGCGCCCGCCTACGGCTACCCGTCGCCGTACCAGCCGCAGCCGGCCGCGTACGGCTATCCGCACGGGAGCTGGGGCCAGACCCCGCCCTACGGTCCGGCCCCGCTCGTCTCGCCGCAGCAGGAGCCGCCGCGCCGGGGCCGGTCCACGGCGGCGCTGATCGCGGTCGCGCTGATAGTGGCTCTCGGCGCGGGCGGCTCGGTCTTCGCCCTGATGAAGGACGACGGCACCGCGGGGTCGCGGGCGGGCGGCGGCACGGCGTCGCCGTCGGGGACGGTCACGGCGTCGGCCCAGCCGGGCCCCGACGCGCCGTCGACCAGTCCGCCGCCCTCCACCGACCAGGGGCAGGACCCGCAGGCGGCCTCGGGCGCGATACCGACGCAGTTCCTCGGCAGCTGGGACAGGACGGACGAGAAGGGCACCGTGTACCGCCTGACCATCCGGCAGGGCGGGCCCGGCGACACCGTCCTGTCGATGACGGCGGACGGTTCGCTGGGGTCCGGCACCACCTACCGCTGCCTGTTCGAGGGCAGCCTGGTGTCGGCCGACGGCGATTCCCTGAACATCGGCCGGACCGACGTGGTGTCCGGCCCCGCCGCGCCCACCTGTGCCCCCGGAGCGGCCAGCAAGCTCACCGTGCTCCCCTCGGGGCAGCTGAACCGCGTCATGACCACCGGCAAGGAAGCGGTGTACGACCAGGCGGGCTGAGGCGGCCGGGCCCGTCCGACGCGTACGCCCCGGCCCGCGCGAGGCGGACCGGGGCGTACGGGGCATGCCCTGTGGGACGTGCCCTCTACAGGAACGAGTTGATCTCGATCGTCTCGTCGCGGCCGGGGCCGACGCCGATGGCCGAGATCGGGGCGCCCGACATCTCCTCAAGGGCCTTCACATAGGCCTGCGCGTTCTTCGGCAGGTCGGCGAAGGTCTTGGCCTTGGTGATGTCCTCGGACCAGCCCGGCAGCATCTCGTAGACCGGCTTCGCGTGGTGGAAGTCGGTCTGCGAGTACGGGAGTTCCTCGACGCGCTTGCCGTCGATCTCGTACGCGACGCAGACCGGGATCTGCTCCCAGCCCGTGAGGACGTCGAGCTTGGTGAGGAAGAAGTCGGTCAGGCCGTTCACGCGGGTCGCGTAGCGGGCGATGACCGCGTCGAACCAGCCGCAGCGGCGGTCACGGCCGGTGGTGACACCCCGCTCGCCGCCGATGCGGCGCAGCGCCTCACCGTCGTCGTCGAACAGCTCGGTCGGGAACGGACCGGCGCCCACACGCGTCGTGTACGCCTTGAGGATGCCGATGACGCGGCTGATCTTCGTCGGGCCGACGCCGGCGCCCGTGCAGGCACCGCCCGCGGTCGGGTTCGACGACGTCACGAAGGGGTACGTGCCGTGGTCGATGTCCAGGAGCGTGCCCTGGCCGCCCTCGAAGAGCACGACCTTGTCGTCGTCGAGCGCCTTGTTGAGGATCAGGGTGGTGTCGGCGACGTAGCCCTTGATCTGGTCCGCGTAGCCGAGCAGCTCCTCGACGACCTGCTGGGCCTCGATGGCGCGGCGGTTGTAGAGCTTGGTGAGCAGCTGGTTCTTGACCTCGAGGGCCGCCTCGACCTTCTGGGTGAGGATCGACTCGTCGTAGAGGTCCTGGACGCGGATGCCGACGCGGTTGATCTTGTCCGCGTACGTCGGGCCGATGCCGCGACCGGTGGTGCCGATCTTGCGCTTGCCGAGGAACCGTTCCGTCACCTTGTCGACGGTCACGTTGTACGGCGTGATGATGTGCGCGTTACCGCTGAGCAGGAGCTTGGACGTGTCGACGCCGCGCTCGTTCAGACCGCTCAGCTCGGAGAGCAGGACCGACGGGTCGACGACGACACCGTTTCCGATGACCGGCGTGCACTCCGGCGAGAGGATTCCGGAAGGGAGGAGATGCAGCGCGTACTTCTGGTCGCCGACGACGACCGTGTGGCCGGCGTTGTTGCCGCCTTGGTAGCGCACTACATAGTCCACGGATCCACCGAGCAGGTCGGTGGCCTTTCCCTTGCCTTCGTCACCCCACTGAGCACCGAGCAGCACAAGTGCGGGCACAGGCGTACACCCCTTCCGGGCGGGGCATGTCCAAGGTCAGGGGCCGCAGCCACTGATGAATGCGTAAGCCTTGGGGTGCCCCGGAATAGACGAAGCCCCTGGCGCAATAGCGCAAGGGGCTCTTGCACAAAGATGCTACCCGAGGAAGCGAGGCAAGGCCGAGGTGGCGGCTTTGGAACAGCCGGCTGACCGGACGGGCGAGGGTCTTTCGCGGCAGGTTCTGGTGCTCGTGGACCCCCTCGCCCGGCGCGCGGACGGGGAGTCCGTGCGGATCGCCAAGGATGTGCTGTGCGCGGGCGCGGCGGCCCGCGTGTGCCTGCCCGAGGGACCGGAGGAATTCGCGAAAGCGCTGGCCAGACGGGGTGCGCGGCGCCCTGTGGTGATCGGCGACGACCGGGCGCTGCTGCGCGCCGTCTCGCTTCTGCACCGGGAGCGTGAGCTGTCCGGAGCGGTGCTCTCGATGATCCCGGTCGGGGGCGCGGTGGCGCTCGCGCGCTCCCTCGGGATTCCGTCCGGGGCGGTCGCCGCGGCGCGCGCCGCGCTCGACGGGGCGGAGCGCCGCCTCGATCTCCTCGTCGACGACAGCGACGGCGTGGTCCTCGGCGAGCTGCGCATCCCGCCGCTCACCCAGCCGTCCGTCGGCGCGGACGGCGCGGAGGGCGCCACCCGGCCGTGGCTGCGCACCTGCCGCTCCCTGGTCCGCACGCTCGCGCCGCGTCCCGCCCGTCCCACGGGCCAGGCCCCCGGCCCCCCGGCCCGGCTGCGGATCGAGGCGGACGGCGCGACCCTGCTCGACCTGGACCAGCCGGTGCGGCACGTCTCGGTGGGCCCGGCGACCGGCACGGGCCTCGCCCGCGTCGAGATCCAGCGCACCCCGGACGCGCCCCCGCTGCGCGCCTCGGCCCGCACGATCACGGTGACGGGCCCCGACTTCCGCTACCGCACGGACACGGTCGCCATCGCGGGCCCGGTCCGGCGGCGGATGTGGACGGTACGGGTGGGGGCGTGGGGGCTGGCGCTGCCCTGATCCTCGCGGAGGCTCTACGGGTTCTACGGGTTCATGATCCGTCGGGCCGGGGCCACGGACGGCCCTCAAGATCCTCGATCGCCCGGTTCAGGCGCTTCAGGCTCGCCGCGAACCCGGCGACCTCGTCCTCGGTCCAGTCCGCCATGAGTCCGCCGATGACCTCGACGTTCAGGCCGCGGTCCTCGTCGAGGCTCTTGGCGCCCTCCGCCGTGACCCGGAACTTGCGGGCGATGCCGCCGTCCGGATCCGGGATGCGCTCGACGAGCCCGGCGCGGAGCATCGCGGCCGTCTGCCGGTTCAGCGTCGAGGCGTCGAGGCCGAACGCCTCGGTGAGCTGGCCGATCGACATGGGTCCGTCCAGCTGGATCCGGCTGAGCAGGATGTACGCGCTGCGGTCCAGACGCCAGCGGTCGGATCTGGCACGGGACCCGAACAAGTAGCCGTGCCGACTGAGCAGCATGGTCTCGAACTCGACCCGCCCCGCGGTCCCGCCGTCCCCGTCCGTCGCCCGGCCGCCCCCTTCCGCCTCGCCCACGTCCCCGCCCGCCTCTCTCCGCCTCGTACCTGCTCAGCAGGTATATCAAGCGGCGCAACCGTTGACCGTGACCGCACGTCCGTCCAGGGCATGGGACAACGCAGGGAAGCAGCTCTCGGATGTCTGACCGTCCTCGCCGGGATCGCGGCCGGGCTGTGGGTGTGGTGGGAGCTGGCGCAAGGGCGCGTCAACCGGTTCGAGACGGGGCCCGACTGGCGGGTGTTCTACCTCGCGCTGCCGGTGTGCCTGGGCGGCGGCACCCTGGCCGGCGCCCTCGGCGGTGTCCTGCTGCACCGGCTTCTCAGAGCGCGACGGGGAGCCCCTCCAGGCCCCTGATCACGAAGTTCGGCTTGCGGGTCGGTTCCGCCGTGAGGTGGAGGGTGGGGGCCTGGGTGAGCAGGGCGCGCAGGGACGCCGCCAGTTCCACGCGGGCCAGGGGGGCGCCGATGCAGTAGTGGATGCCCGCGCTGAAGGAGATGTGGGGGTTGTCGGCGCGGGTCAGGTCGAGGCGGGACGGGTCCGTGAAGACGGCCGGGTCGTGGTTGGCCGAGCCGAAGAGGAGGGCGACCTCGGAGCCGCGGGGCAGGGTGGTGCCCGCGAACTCGATGTCGTCGAGCACCCAGCGTTCGAAGAGCTGGAGCGGGGTGTCGTAGCGCATCAGCTCCTCGACCGCGGTCGGGACGAGGCCGTGGTCCGCTCGGAGCGCCGCCAGCTGGTCCGGGTGGCGGAACAGGGCCCACCAGCCGTTCACCGTCGAGTTGACCGTGGCCTCGTGGCCCGCGTTCAGGAGCAGGACGCAGGTCGAGATCAGTTCCTGTTCGGTGAGGCGGTCGTCGTCCTCGTCGTGGGCGGCGATCAGCGCCGAGACCAGGTCCGTGTCGGTGGGCTCGCGGCGGCGCTCCGCGATCAGGGCCCGCAGATACTCCGTGAACTCCACCGCCGCCCGCACCGCCGCCCGCGCCGTCTCCTCCGGCGGGTTCAGCTCGTACATCCCGCAGATCGCCGCCGACCAGGGGCGCAGGAGCGGGCGGTCCGCCTCCGGGATGCCGAGCATCTCCGCGATGACCGCGACCGGGAGGGGTTCGGCGACCGCCGTGAGGAGGTCGCCGCCGCCGTCCGCGACGAGGCCCGCGACCAGGTCCCCGGCGAGCTTCTCCACGTAGGGCCGCAGCCGCTCGACCGTACGCGGGGTGAACGCCTTGGAGACCAGGCGGCGGATGCGCGTGTGGTCCGGCGGTTCGAGGTCGAGCATGCCGTGGTCGTTGAGGGTGTGGAACGGCTCGTGCTCCGCGGGCGGCGGGGTGCGGCCGAAGTCCTCGTGCGCGTACCTGTGCTGGTACGTGCGGCCGAGCCTGCGGTCCCGCAGCAGCGCCGACACGTCCGCGTGGCGCGGGACCAGGTACTGGCGCGTGGGCTCGAACCAGTGCACCCGCCCGGCCTCGCGCAGCGCCGCGTACGCGGGTACGGGTCGGCCACGAAGGCCGGGGACCACGGGTCGAAGACGGCTCCATCCATGGCATCCATGGCTGGACGCTAGCCCCGTTCAGCCCGGTGTGACCAGACGTGCCTCGTAGGCGAAGACGGCCGCCTGCGTGCGGTCGCGCAGGCCCAGCTTCACCAGAACCCTGCTCACATGCGTCTTGATCGTCGACTCGGCGACGACGAGCCGCTCGGCGATCTCCGCGTTCGACAGGCCCTGCGCGATGAGGACCAGGACCTCCGTCTCGCGGTCGGTCAGCTCCCCGTACGCCCCCGGGTTCTGCACGGCGGGCAGCTTCGGCGTCTCGGCCAGGCGCGAGAACTCGGTGATCAGGCGGCGGGTCACGGAGGGCGCGAGGAGCGCCTCGCCGCTCGCCACCACCCGTACGCCGTCCGCGAGCTGGCGGGCCGAGGCGTCCTTGAGGAGGAAGCCGGACGCGCCCGCGCGCAGCGCCTGGTACACGTACTCGTCGAGGTCGAAGGTGGTGAGGACGAGGACCTTCGCGCCCTCGTCGGCGGCGACGATCTCGCGGGTCGCCTCGATGCCGTTCAGCTCCGGCATGCGGATGTCCATGAGGACCACGTCGGGGCGGAGTTCGCGGACCTTGGCCACCGCCTCGATCCCGTTGACCGCCTCGCCGACGACCTCGATGTCCGGCATCGCGTTGAGCAGGACCGAGAAGCCCTCGCGCACCATCATCTGGTCGTCGGCGACAAGGACCTTGATCATGCGTCCGCCCCGGTGGTGTCGTCGGCCTGCGCCGGGTTGTGCGCCGCGACCGGCACGAAGACCAGGACCTCGTAGCCGCCGTCCGCCGTCGGCCCCGCCGTCATCTCGCCGCTGAGCATCGAGACGCGCTCGCGCATGCCGGTGATGCCGTGCCCGGCGCCGGGCGAGGGCTTGGCGAGGGCGCTCGGGGCGCCGTTGACGACGCGCAGGCCGAGGCCGCCGAGCACGTACGACACCTCGACCGCCGCGTCCGCGCCGGGCGCGTGCCGCAGCGCGTTGCTGAGCGCCTCCTGCACGATCCGGTACGCCGACAGCTCGACGCCCTGCGGCAGCTCGCGCACCGCCCCCGTGACGGTTTTGGTGACGGTCAGCCCGGCCTCGCGCACGTTCTCCAGGAGCTTGTCGAGGTCGGCGAGCGTGGGCTGCGGGGCGTCGGGGGCCTCGTAGTCCTCCGCCCGTACGACGCCCAGGACGCGGCGCAGCTCGGTCAGCGCCGCCACCGCGTTCTCCCGGATCGTGACGAACGCCTGCTCCAGCTCGGGCGGCGGGTTCTCGACCCGGTAGGGCGCCGCCTCCGCCTGGATCGCGACGACCGACATGTGGTGGGCGACGACGTCGTGCAGCTCGCGGGCGATGTTGGTGCGCTCCTCCAGCAAAGTACGCCGGTCGCGTTCGACGGCGGTCACCGTGCGCTCCTGGACGACCTGGCGCCGCGTGGTGCGGTTGACCTGGACCAGGGTGACGATCGCGACCGCGACGCCGGAGAACACCAGCAGCGGGACCGACACCCCGGAGTCCAGGCCGCCCATCAGCTCGCCCGCGACCACCGAGTACACCGCGCTGAGCACCCACATCCAGGCCGCCGTACGGGGCCGGGTGCGCGCCGCGACCACCATCATCACGGCCGTGTGGCCCACGATGCTGCCCGCCGACCACGGGTACAGGTCGTCGCTGGTCACCAGGATGAGCACGGGCGCCGCCGCGAGCGACACCCACCAGGCGAGGACCGGCCGCAGCAGGGTGAGCGCCACCGGCACCGCCGCGATGAGCCCCGCCAGGACGGACACGGACATGTCGCTGTACATGCTGCCGTTCGCCATGCCCACGAAGAACGTCAGCAGGGCCAGCGCCAGCACCACGGCGTGCGGGAAGAGCCCCAGGTGCTTGCGCACGCCGGGCGGGCAGAGCCGGGCCCACGGCCCGTCCGCCGCCGACCTGGGAAGCGGGCGGTAGGCGCGCACGTCGCGGAACAGGTCCTCGCGCAGCCCCCGCAGCGCCGACTGCGCGAGGCTGAACTCGGGGCTGCGGTCTCTGGGCGCCCCTGAGGTGGTGGTCGTCTCGGTCATGTCATCGACGGTACGGTCCGCCGCGCGGCCGGTCGTCCCCAGCGAGACGGGTCTCGGGGGTCCGCCGTGAGGACTACACGGCTCACCAGGCCAGTTGGGCGATCTCCTCCGCGACGACCGCGCACGCGTCCGCCGCCGGGTCGATCAGCGGGAAGTGCCCGACCCCCTCCAGGAGCGTGACGCCGACGACCTCGCCCGCCCTGGCCGCCGCGTCCGCGTACGCCTCCGCGACGGCGACCGGCACGGTCGTGTCGTCACGGCCCTGCACGAGGGTCGTCGCGATGCCGGTGGGCAGCAGCCGCGCCGGATCGGCGTACGGAAGGCGCGCATCGGCCAACTCGTCCTCGCCGCCCAGCAGTTCGCCGACGGCTCCCCCGCACACGCCGAGCTTCCGGGCGAGCCCGAGATCGGCGACCGGCGCGAGCGCCACGACGCCGCGCAGGGCGGGCGGAACCGGGATGCGCCAGGGCGAGTCCGCGGGCAGGACGTGCCGCGCCGCCGCCCACAGCGCGAGGTGGCCGCCCGCCGAGTGCCCGGTGACGACGGTGCGCCGCGCGTCCGCCGCGGGCAGGTGCTCGGCGACGAGCGCGGGCAGCGCGTCGAGCGCGGCGGCCACGTCGTCGAAGGTCTCGGGCCAGCGCCCGGCCGCCGGGGCCTTCGCACCCTGTCGGGGGAGCGGCCGGCCGCGCCGGTACTCCACGCTGGCGACGGCGAACCCGCGCCGGGCCAGGAAGTCGGCGAACGGGCTCAGGTGCGCCCGGTCGAACGCGGTCCGCCACGCGCCGCCGTGCAGGGCGACGACGAGCGGGGCCCCGGTCGCGCCGTTCCGGGGCGTGTAGAGGTCCACGACCTGGTCGGGGTGGTCGCCGTAGGCGGCGGTGGCGTCCGGCGGGACCGCGGGGTGCGAGAAGGCCGACGCCTCCTCCGCCTCGTCGTGCGCGGCGGCTTCGTCCGGCATGCTCCCAACCTCTCGACGTCGCGACGTGAGTGCAAGAAAAACCCTCAGGAGAAATCCTCAGGGGAACCCGCAGGAGAACCCGCGGGAAAAACCCTGGTGCACCAGGAAGTAAGCGGACGCTACCAGGCCGATGACGTGCGCCGACACGTACAGTGACCGAATAAACGGTCCTGCTGTGCCGTTACCCTGCCTGTCATGAGCAGCGACCCCGAACCCGGCACGCTCCGTCCCGGCGGCCGCACCGCCCGTGTCCGCGCGGCGGTGCTCGACGCCGCCGGCGACGTCCTCGCCGAGGAGGGCTTCGACCGGCTCGACCTCGCCGACATCGCGCGCCGCGCCGACGTCGGCAAGACCACGGTCTACCGGCGCTGGTCCTCCCCCACCGGACTCGTCGCCGACCTGCTCGCGCAGATGGCCCAGGAGTCGCTGCCCCGCACGGCGACCGGCACCCTGCGCGGCGACCTCACCGCGAACGCGGAACTCGTCCGGCGGACCCTGTCCGACCCGCGCCAGGGCCCGCTGTTCCGCGCCGTGATCGCCGCCGCCACCTGCGACGAGCGGACCGCCGACGCCCTGCGCCAGTTCTACGAGGTCCGGGTCGCCGAGTGGGCGCCGTCCGTCGAGGAGGCCGTGGAGCGCGGGGAGCTGCCCGCCGGGACGGACGCGGCGGAGGTCGTCCGGGCCGTGTCCGCGCCGCTCTACTACCGCCTCCTCACGACCGGGACCGCGCCCACAGAGGCGGACGCGGCCCGTGCGGTGGCCGCGGCGGTGACGGCGGCCGAGGCGGGCGTGTACGTCGGCTAGCCGAGCGTCTCCGCGAGCACCTTCGCCGCCCGCTCCACCTCCGCGAACCCCAGGTACAGCGGCGTGAACCCGAAGCGCAGCACGTCCGGCGCCCGGAAGTCGCCGACGACGCCCGCCGCGATCAGCTTCTCCATGACGGCGCCCGCGTCCGCGCACCGCAGCGCCACCTGGCTGCCCCGCTCGGCGTGCGCGGCCGGGGTCACCGGCTCCACCCGCCCCGCCGGGACGTAACGCTCGACGCACTCCAGGAAGAAGTCGGTCAGGGCGAGGGACTTGGCGCGCACGGCGTCGACGGACACGTCCGGCCGCGACCAGACTTCGAGCGCCGCCTCCAGGGCCAGCATCGACAGGATGTCCGGCGTCCCGACCCGCCCGCGCACCGCGCCCTCGGCGGCCTCGTACTCCGGCCGCATCCCGAACGGCTCGGCGTGCGAGTTCCAGCCCGGCAGCGGCGAGTCGAAGGCGGCCTGATGCTCGCCGCGCACGTACAGGTAGGCGGGCGATCCCGGCCCGCCGTTGAGGAACTTGTACGTGCAGCCGACGGCGAGATCCACCCCGTGCTCGTCGAGCCCGACCGGCAGCGCGCCCGCGCTGTGGCACAGGTCCCAGACACTGACGGCCCCGGCCGCGCGGACGGCCGCGGTGAGCCCCGGCAGGTCGTGCAGGCGGCCCGTGCGGTAGTCGACGTGGTTGAGCAGCACAGCGGCGGTACGGGGACCGAGCGCGTCCGGCACCTCGCCCGGCGCCACCGCGCGCACCGTGCAGCCGGTCATCCGGGCCGCCGAGGCGGCTATGTAGCCGTCCGTCGGGAAGGTGGCGGCGTCGACGAGTATCTCGTCGCGCCCCTCGCCCGCGAGGCGCACCGCGCCGACCAGCGCCTTGAACACGTTCACGCTCGTGGAGTCGCCGACCACGACCCGGCCCGGCGCGGCGCCCACCACCGGGGCGATCAGGTCGCCGATCCGCTCGGGCGCGGTCCACCAGCCGGACTCGGTCCAGGACCGGATCCGCAGTTGCCCCCACTCGCGGCGCACGACGTCGTCGAGGCGTCCGGGAACGTTGACGGGCAGCGCGCCCAGCGAGTTCCCGTCCAGGTACACGACATCGTCCAGCACGAAGTCGGCCCGCACGGCCGCCAGTTGGTCGGCCGCGTCCAGGGTGCGCGCCCGCTCGTACAGGTCAGACATGGGACCTCGCCGTCCACAGCTCGGGAAAGACGTTCTTCTGCGCGCGCTTCTCCAGCCACGCCACTCCGGCGGAGCCGCCGGTGCCGGTCTTGGCGCCCATGGCGCGGCGCGTGGCGACCAGATGGTCGTTGCGCCAGCGCCACACCAGCTCGGCGACGTCGGTCAACGCCTCGCCGAGCCGCGCGAGTTCGGACGACTCGTCACCCGCGTACAGCGCCGTCCAGACGGCCTCCACCTCGGGCGACGGCTCGTAGCGCTGGGACACGTCCCGGTGGAGGACGGAGCGCGGGATGCGGTGGCCGCGGCGGTCGAGGAGGCGGAGCACCTCGTCGTAGAGGCTGGGCTCGTGCAGCGCCTTCTCCAGCTCGTCGTGGACGCGGGGCGCGCCGCGGTGCGGCACCAGCATCGACGCCG
The DNA here is from genome assembly GCF_056172735.1 of Streptomyces sp. R818. NCBI lineage: Bacteria > Bacillati > Actinomycetota > Actinomycetes > Kitasatosporales > Streptomycetaceae > Streptomyces > Streptomyces sp. R818. The sequence goes on along the minus strand of NZ_JAOCNE010000012.1, from coordinate 470,309 downwards.
ACTTGTCGCCGAGCAGGAACTCCATGCGCCGGTACATCGCCGACTGGAAACCGGAGCCCTCGCCCAGCGAGGAGCGGTACGAGTTGAACTGGGCCGGGGTGAGCCCCGCCAGCGGTCGCCACGAGGCGTTCAGCGCCTCCAGCTCGCGGCGCGAGCGCTTCAGCGCGGCGACGGCGGTCGGCACGTCGTCCTGGGTGAGCGCGCGGGCGGCGGTCTCCCACTCGTGCACGATGACGGTGAACCACAACTCCATGACCTGGGTCGTCACGAGGAAGACCATCTCGCCGGGGTCGTCCGAGCGCAGGTGCTGGAGGTGGGTGAGGACGTCGGCCTGGACGTAGTCCTCGTAGGGCGTGGTGCCCGCGAAGTCGAGATGCGGCGCGTCGGGGGTGTCCGCCGCTGAGGAGGTGCCGGGCGCCGTGGAGGCGTGCTCTCCGTGATCCGCGTCGTGGGACATCGCTGTCTCCTGATGTGTACTCCGGGTAGCGGTCCGCCCTGCCGTTACCGGCACGGGGCCCCGGTCCCCACCTCGCATCCTTCACAATGGTCCCCCGGAACGGCAAGGCCCGCCTGGTCACAGGCGGGCCTCACACACGGTGACCGCTAGAACCTCCGCCCTAGCCGAGGGTCTGCGCCGCCGTCTCGGACGAGTCCTTCAGGAACTGCGAGCAGCGCTCGTACTCCTCCTGCTCGCCGATGGCACCGGCCGCGCGGGCGAGGGCGTGCAGGGCGCGCAGGAAGCCGCGGTTCGGCTCGTGCTCCCACGGCACGGGCCCGTGGCCCTTCCAGCCGCTGCGCCGCAGCGCGTCGAGCCCGCGGTGGTAGCCGGTACGGGCGTACGCGTACGACTCGACGACGCTGCCCCGCTCGAACGCGGCGTCGGCGAGCTGCGCCCAGGCGAGCGAGGAGATCGGGTACTTCGCGGCGACGTCGGCCGGGGGCGTGCCGCCGGCGAGCAGCTCGCGCGGCTCCGGGTCGTCGGGCAGGTGGGTCGGGGGCGGTCCCCCGAGCAGGTTCTCGTGAAGGCTCATGGTTTCCAGTCTGCGCCATCGGGGCGGCTGTCCTCCACGCCGGTGATCAGTCACGCCCCGTGACGGTGCGCAGGGCGCGCACGAGCGCGTCCGCGCCCGCCTCCGCCTTGCTCCGCGGACAGCCGACGTTGAGCCGGATGAAGCCGGGCGCCCCGTACGTCCCGCCCGGCATGACGGCGACCTTCTCCTGCTCGACGAGGACGCGCTGCAGCTCGTCGTCGGCGGTGACGCCGAGCGGCCGCAGATCGATCCAGGCCAGGTAACCGGCCTGCGGCGGGCGCCACTTGAGCTCGGGAAAGGCGGCGTCGAGCCGTTCCTCGAGCAGCCGCAGGTTGCCGTACGTGTACGCGCGCAGGGCGTCCAGCCAGGCGCCGCCCTCGCGGTAGGCGGCGATGTGGGCGGTGAGCGAGAGCACGGCCGGGGAGGCGAGCCCCTCACCGGTGTCCATGCGGCGCACGAACTCGGCGTGGTCGTCCGGATCGCCGACGAACCCGTAACTGCCGCTCAGCGCCGGGAAGTTGAAGGACTTGGTCGCGGAGGTGACGAGCGCCCAGCGCAGCCCGTCGGCGTACCGGGTCCACGGCAGGTGCGTGTACCCGTCGTGGGTGAGGTCGGCGTGGATCTCGTCGCTGATGACCGCGACGTCGTGGGTGCCCGCGAGGTCGGCGAGGCGGCGCAGCTCGGCGTCGGTCCAGATGTGCCCGGTCGGGTTGTGCGGGGAGCAGAGCAGGAGCACGCGGCTGTCGGTCCTGGCCAGCTCCCGCTCCAGGCCGGTCCAGTCGTCGAGGCCGACGGTGCGCAGGTCACGGCCGAGCCCGGTGACGGCCTTGCGGAACCCGTCATAGTGCGGGGTGTGCAGGACGACCCCGTCGCCCGGCACGGTCCACATGCGCAGGAGCTGCGATATCTGGTTGAGGACGGACGGCCCGTAGACGAGCCGGTCGGTGTCGACCTCGGTGGCGTACCGGGTGCGGAACCAGTCACGGATGGCGCCGCGGAAGGCGTCGTTGCGCCAGTCGGTGTAGCCGAACACGCCGTGCGCCAGGCGGGCGTTCAGGGCGGCGAGCACCTCGGGCGCGCACGGGAAATCCATGTCGGAGATGGTGAACGGCAGCAGGTCGGGGACCGGGAAGCGGTCCGTGATGCCGTCCCACTGCACGCACCAGGTGCCGTGCCGGTCGACCGGGATGTCGAAGTCGTACGGGCCGGTGTGGTCGTTCGTCACTGAAAGGCACCTCCGGGCATGGCACGGGCCCGGTACCCCCGGGAGAAGCGGGAGCGCCGGGCCCGTGCACGGACTGGTACGGGTGTTACTTGATGCGGGTACCCGTGGAGCGCAGGCTCTCGCAGGCCTCGACGATGCGGGCGGTCATGCTCGCCTCGGCCTTCTTGCCCCACACGCGCGGGTCGTACGTCTTCTTGTTGCCGACCTCGCCGTCGACCTTCAGGACGCCGTCGTAGTTCTCGAACATGTGGCCCGCGATCGGCCGCGTGAAGGCGTACTGGGTGTCGGTGTCGAGGTTCATCTTCACGACGCCGTTCTCCAGCGCGGTGCGGATCTCCTCCAGGGTGGAGCCCGAGCCGCCGTGGAAGACGAAGTCGAACGGCTTGGAGCCGGCCGGCTTGCCGTACTTCTCGGCGACGCCCGCGTTCAGCTCGGCCAGCAGGTCGGGGCGGAGCACGACGTTGCCCGGCTTGTAGACGCCGTGCACGTTGCCGAACGAGGCGGCCAGCAGGTAGCGGCCCTTCTCACCCAGGCCGAGCGCCTCGACGGTGCGGACCGCGTCGTCGACCGTGGTGTAGAGGTTGTCGTTGATCTCGTGCGAGACGCCGTCCTCCTCACCACCGGTCGGGGTGATCTCAATCTCCAGGATGATGTGCGCGGCCTTGGCCTTGGCGAGCAGCTCCTCGGCGATGGAGAGGTTGTCGGCGAGGGTCTCGGCCGAGCCGTCCCACATGTGCGACTGGAACAGCGGCAGGCCGCCGTTCTTGACGCGCTCGGCGGAGATGTCGAGCAGCGGGCGCACGTACCCGTCCAGCTTGCCCTTCGGGCAGTGGTCGGTGTGCAGCGCGATCTTGTTCGAGTAGCGCGCGGCGGCGACGTGCGCGAACTCGGCGAGCGCCTGGGCGCCGACGACCATGTCCTTCACGCCCTGGCCCGAGAGGTACTCGGCGCCACCGGTCGAGATCTGGATGATGCCGTCGCTCTCGGCCTCGGCGAAGCCCTGGAGGGCCGCGTTGAGGGTCTGCGTCGAGGAGACGTTGATGGCCGGGTAGGCGAACTTGCCCGCCTTGGCCCGGTCGAGCATCTCGTTGTACTGATCCGGGGTTGCGATGGCCATCTGCCGACTCCTCGTGAAGCGCGCGATTGCGGGTTTGGGTAGTTCAGGTGTTCCGACCGGTGGTCCGACCCTCACCAGGCACCATGGGGTGACAAGCACCATGGGGTGACATCATCGTCGCCCCCATCTTTCCAGACTTGTGCCGGAGCTGAGGTGTGGGCCTAGTCCAGGCCCAGCTCGTCCTTGCCGAACGCGTACAGGTACGGGACCCCGGCGCCCTCGGTGATCTTCTCCGCGGCGCCGGTCGCACGGTCCACGATGGTGGCGACGCCGACGACCTCGGCGCCCGCCGCGCGCACGGCCTCGACGGCGGTCAGCGGCGACCCGCCGGTCGTGGACGTGTCCTCGACGACGAGCACGCGGCGGCCCTTGATGTCCGGGCCCTCGACCTGGCGCTGCATGCCGTGCGCCTTGGTGGCCTTGCGGACGACGAACGCGTCGAGCCGCTGCCCGCGGGCGGCGGCGGCGTGCAGCATGGCACCGGCGACGGGGTCGGCGCCCATGGTCAGCCCGCCGACGGCGTCGTACTCAAGGTCCTCGGTCAGGTCGAGCAGCACCTGCCCGACCAGCGGCGCGGCCTCGCCGTCGAGGGTGACGCGGCGCAGGTCGACGTAGTAGTCGGCCTCAAGACCGGAGGAGAGCGTCACCTTGCCGTGCACCACGGCCTTGTCCTTGATCTGCTGGAGCAGCGCCGCGCGCACGTCGTTCGTCGTCATGGCTACGAGCTTAGATGCTGCTTTTACAGGCGCCGCCAGGTCCAGGTGGTGCCGGCCTCCAGCGGCTCCACCGGGGTGACGAGCCGCGGCTCCGTGTTGAGCCCGTTCGGCGGCCCGGTCTGCGGCTCGACGCAGACGGCGGCGTCCTGCTCGTCGTAGACGACGACCCACTGCTCCCGGCTCTTGACGTTCACTTCCAGCGCACCCGGCCAGGTCAGCGTCACATCGACCCCGTCGGGCATGCCGAAGCAGTCGTCCCAGGGGCCGGGCTCGATGCCCACGCGGCGCCCGGTGGGCAGGTGGTCGTCGCCGCGCTCCTCCTGCCAGGCGGGCTCGAAGGCGATCCGCACGTCACCGCTGTTGTCGACGCCTTCCAGGTGCCGGTTGAACCACGGGTGCCAGCCGGCCTGCGCCGGGAACGAGTCGCCGTACGTCTCGATGCCGAGCGTCAGCGTCAGCGAGTCCTCGGTCAGCGCGACGATCTGCGTGACGCGCCCCGGGTAGGGCCACGGGTCGGTCAGGTCGTACGTGAACACCGCCTCCGAGCCGCTGACCCGCGCGGTGGTCCATTCGGCGTCGCGGCCGAAGCCGTGGATGGCGTGCGGCGGCGAGTTCAGCGGCATCTGGTGGACCTGCCCGCCGTCCCGGAACCGCCCGTCCCTGATCCGCCCGCACCAGGGCACCATCGGGAAGCAGCCGTACCGCTCCCCCTGCCGGAGCAGTTCGGTCCCGGCGATCTTTAGGCTGCTGATCCGGCAGCCGTTGCCCGGCGCCACGGTCACTTCCGCGTCGCCCGCGGTCAGCGTCGTCTCCTGAGTCGTCACGACGACTGACCCTATGCGGCGGGTGGCTAGTGCCGCCTGCGCAGGGCCCGCCCCACCACGATCGCGGACGCCAGCGCGAGCGCGGCGGCGGGCGCGGCCCAGCGCAGGGTGGCGCTCGCCGTGACGCCCTCGGGCGCGGGCACGGGCGCGTACCGGCCGCGCGGCGGCGCGTGGTCGACCTCCTCGGCGCTGCGCCCGATCATCGTGCGCCGGGCGTGCGCGGCGGCGGGCTCCGCCGGGAGGTCGGTGTCGTCGTCGTCCGGGGCGGGTTCGAGGCCGGACGGGGGGACGTCGGTGTCGTAGAGGGAGGGGCGCGCGGGCACGCTGTCGTCACCCTCGTCGTCGGCGTCGGCGATGCCGCTTTCCAGGCTGTCGTCCGTGTCGTCGTCCATCGCGTCGTCCGGCTCGTCGTCCGAGCCGGGCTCCTGGCCTGCCGCGCCGAGGTTCCCAGCGAAACGGTTCAGCAGCCGGTTGGCCGCCGAGGTGACCGCCTCCTGCGAGAATTCGGCGACCCGGCCGTCGCCGGAGGCCGTACCGGCGAACGTGAGCAGGGACCCCCCGTCGGCCGCGACGACCCGGGCGGTCAGCGCGAACTCGACCCGTCCGGTGCCGCGCGCCTCCGCGCCTTCGCCGGTGACCGCGTAGGAGCCGTCGGGGGCCTCCACGACGCGGACCGCTCCGCGGTAGGTGATGGTGTGGCCGTCGATACGTACCTTGAGGCGGCCACCCTCACCCGCCGTGTCGCGCTGGAACCCGGGCAGGGCCCTCTCCACGCGGGACGGATCGCAGAGCACCGCCCGAAGGGACTCGGCGGGAACCGGAACGAACACCTCATGCTCCATGGCACCCGAGCGTAGCGACTCCGTCGGGGGTGGGCGTCTTGTTCGGGGGCGCGGATGCGGATTCGTTTTGCCTGCAACTTCGTCGTGGCTGGTCGCGCAGTTCCCCGCGCCCCTGGTGCATGCGGCTTCGCCGCAGCCCCGCCCGCCCCTGGGACGGCGCACGAAGTGCGCGTCCCGGGGGCGCGGGGAACTGCGCGACCAGCCACGACGCACGGCGCACCCGGCAACGCACCCATTCCCCACGGCGGGATGCCGTTTGTCAGGGGCGCGGGGAACTGCGCGCCGTCAGTCGCCATAGCGCGGGTGCACCAAGGTCGACGGTGGATACGGGTGGGCCGGGCCCGGCACGGGCCGGACGGACGGGAGCCGAGGAAGGACGCGGCCGGCCGCGACGAAGGCCGCCGGACCACGCTCGCCCCGGTACGCCACCACACGCAGACCCGCCGCCCGAACGGACGACACCACGGTCCAGAACCGCCCGGAGACGGCCCCGCCGGCCACCACCACCCGCCCCCGCGGAGCGCTCAGCACGCGCGACACCAGCCCGTAGAACTCCACCGAGTAGAGCTTCGTACTCCCCGTCCGCCCCGGATCGGGCAGATCACAGATCACCACGTCGTACCGCCCCCGCGGCACACCCCCACCCCGCAACAGCCCGAACACGTCCCCGGTCCGCACCGCCACCCGAGGATCGGCGAGCGCCCCCCGATTGAGCGCCCGGAGCCCCGGATCCGTACGGGCGAGCCGGACGACCCCGGGATCGGTGTCGAGGACGTCGACCTGGCGCACTCCGGGCCACCGGAGCACTTCCCGGACGGCGAGCCCGTCGCCCCCGCCGAGGACGAGGACCCGCGCTCGGGGCCCGCCCCGCATCACGGGCCCGACCAGCGCGGCATGCCGCCGCGCCTCGTCCCGCCCGCTGACCCGCAACTGCCCGTCGAGGTAGAGGTCGAGCGGCCGTCCCCGCTCACCGCCGGTGAGGACGACCTCCTGCACGGCGGTCCGCTCGGCGACCCGGACGTCCGCCCCGTAGATGGCCTGCCGAGCGGCCCGCTCGAAGTCGTCGACGCGGACGAACGCGGCGGCGAGCACCCCGAGCACCAGCACGTTCACCACGAGCAGCACCCGCCGCCCCCGCACGCTGAGGTCCCGCCGGAGCAGCCCGAGCACGAGCGCGCCCCCGGCGACCGCGTTGACCGCGCCGGTCAGCAGCGCCCCGGTGAGCTGCCCGAACATCGGCAGGAGCAGGAAGGGGAAGGCGAGGCCGCCGACGAGCGCGCCCACGTAGTCCGCCGCGAACAGGTCGGCGACGGCGCCGCCCGCGTCCTGCCGCCGGATCCGCTGGATGAGCACCATGAGCAGCGGCACCTCGGCGCCGATGAGGACGCCGATGGCGAGCGAGAACCCGATGAGCAGCCATCGCGGGCTGTCGCTCCAGATCCCCGCGGCACCGGCCCCGCCGTCGGCCCACGCGAACACGGCGTACAGCGCCATCGCGCTGAACCCGCCGACGAGCGCGAGCGCCGCCTCGACCAGCCCGAACCCGGCGGCGGCGCGCGGCCGCAGCCGCTTGGCGGCGAGCGAGCCGAGCCCCATCGCGAAGACCATGAAGGAGAGCACGACGGACGCCTGGGTGACCGAGTCACCCATCAAGTACGAGGCCAGGGCGACCAGTTCCAGCTCGTAGACGAGTCCGCAGGCCGCGCAGACGAAGACGCAGACGAGGACGAGGAACCGGCCGGTGCCCGGCTTCACCGGGAGCGGGGCCCGGCCGTGCCCGCCCGGCGGCCGGGTCGTCACTCCGCGCCTCGCGGGCGGCGCGGACACGTGCGGTTCGATCACGGTGGGAACGCTACGTCACCGTCCGAGCGCTCCTCGTCACCCACACGTGTGGAACGGGCGCACGGCACGCATACTCCCGCCAATGTGGGCATGGCGCTCTACAGCGCGGCGACCGGCATCCGTACGCCCACCCGGCTGCGGGTGGCGACGAGTTGGCCGTCCTGCGGATAGGCGTGCCAGGTGCGCCATTGCACCTGGCCCTCGTGGTACTGGGCGAGCATCGCCGTGAAGGCGTGCGGGGAGCCGGGGAAGACGCCCGCGAGCCCGTTCGGATGGTCGGCGACGAGGGCGAGCAGCTCCTGGGCGCGCCCCGCGAACTGGCCCTCGGTCAGGTGCTCGACGTGCGCGGCGAACTCGTACTCCCAGTCGCCGACGCGCTTGGCGACGCCGAGCGGGAGCGGGGTGCTGCTGCCGGGGATGCAGGCGACGGTCTCGGAGCAGCTGCCGTGCTCCTCGTCGAGCAGGACTTGGTGGGAGGCGCCGAGGAGCCGCAACTCCAGTTTGGCGCCGCTGAGTTCGAGGTCGAGGGTGGCGAGCGCGGGGAGCGGCTCCCGGCCCAGGGCCCAGGCCAGATCGGCCGCACTCGTGTCGGTGTACGCGGTGTTCAGGGTCGTGAGCATGGGTCGGCTCCGCAAGCGCGCAAAGGAGGTGGGGCCGGCTGTGTCGATGGGACCGGCTCGTGCCCACGCGGACGCGTTGAGACGCAGTACGAGGGCGCTGAGTTGACGGTTAAAGGGAATCATGGGCGTCGTCGCCCTCACAGCGTTTTTACCCAACTTCGGAGGGTTTCCATCCCCCCGAGGGCTCCCCAGTTCAACTGTTCAACTGCCTTAGCGGGCTTCCCCGCCCCACACCCCTCTGCCGGGTGTCAAGGGGAACACACGTGCCTGCGGCCCGCGCGGACCGACTGCCCCGTGTCAGTCGCCTCCGCGCGGGCCGCAGCCCGGGCCCGGCGTCAGCTGCCGCCGCCGCACCCGCCCCCGCCGCCGCACGACGAGCCGCCGCCCCCGCAGGAGCTGCCGCCGCACGAAGATCCACCGCCGCAGGAGGAGCTGTCGCTCCCGCACGAGGCGCCGCCGCCCCCGCTGCTGCTGCTGTCAGCCCACCAACTGTCGCCGCTCCCGCGCCCCCGTCCCCCTCGGCGGCCCCGCTGGGGCGCCATACGCGCTCCGGCCCGGCTGACTCCCCTGGCCGCCTGCACGATGGTCATGACGATCACGAACACGAAGATCCCGGAGACCGCAATGATGAAGAGTGCTCCCATCACCGGCCCTCCTCTCTCGTCCCCCGTTCCCCCCGGGCCGCGTGCGTTCCGCGGTCCCCGAGGGGCGCCCCGAGCGGGCGTGACAGGGGGATGCCCGAACGCGCCGCGGGCCAAGCCGGAGTTGAGGAACTCCAGAGGTTCGGCGGAGGATGGCCGCCATGACCTCCAGCGCGCGCCCCCTGCTCAACCGCCGGCTCGCCGAGTTCGGCACGACGATCTTCGCCGAGATGTCCGCGCTCGCCGTGCGGACCGGCGCCATCAACCTCGGTCAGGGCTTCCCCGACACCGACGGCCCCGAGCAGGTCCGCGAGGCGGCGGTCCGGGCGCTGCGCGAGGGGCGCGGCAACCAGTACCCGCCGGGCCCCGGCGTCCCCGAACTGCGCACCGCGATCGCCGCGCACCAGGAGCGCCGGTACGGCATCGCGCTCGACCCGGACCGCGAGGTCCTGGTCACGGCGGGCGCGACCGAGGCCATCGCCGCGTCGCTGCTCGCGCTGGTCGAGCCCGGGGACGAGGTCGTCGCGTTCGAGCCGTACTACGACTCGTACGCGGCCTGCATCGCCATGGCGGGCGGTACGCGCGTGCCCGTGACGCTGCGCCCGCACGAGGGCGCCTTCCGCCTCGACCTCGACGAACTGCGCGCCGCGATCACCCCGCGCACCCGGCTCCTGCTGATCAACACCCCGCACAACCCGACCGGCACCGTCCTCACCCGCGCCGAGCTGAAGGCCGTCGCCGAGCTGGCGGTCGAGCGCGACCTCCTCGTCGTCACCGACGAGGTCTACGAGCACCTCACCTTCGACGACGCCGAGCACGTGCCGCTCGCCTCGCTGCCCGGGATGCGCGAGCGGACGGTGACGATCGGTTCGGCGGGCAAGACGTTCTCGTTCACCGGCTGGAAGGTGGGGTGGGTGACGGCGTCACCGGAGCTGGTCACGGCGGTGCGCTCCGCCAAGCAGTTCCTCACCTACGTCTCCGCCGGGCCCTTCCAGTACGCGGTCGCCGAGGCCCTCGCGCTCCCCGACTCCTACTTCAGCGACTACCGGGCCGCCATGACGGCCAAGCGCGACCTGCTCGCCGCCGGGCTCGCGGACGCCGGGTTCGCGGTCTTCCGCCCGCAGGGCACGTACTTCGTGACGACCGACATCCGCCCGCTCGGCTTCGACGACGGCTTCGCGTTCTGCCGCGCGCTGCCCGAGCGCTGCGGGGTCGTCGCCGTCCCGAACGCCGTGTTCTACGACGACCGCGCGGCCGGGGCCCCGTTCGTACGGTTCGCGTTCTGCAAGCGGGACGAGGTCCTCGCGGACGCCGTGGCGCGGCTGAAGCAGCTCTGACCCGCCCGGCCCGACGGGGGCCGCCCGGATGGCGGCTCCCCGCTCGCGGGCCCGGCGGGTGCGCCGCAGGGTTCGGTTGTGACCGAGCCTTCCGCCGCCGTCCTGGACGGCCCCTCAGCCACCACCGCCCCCGCCCCGGGACCCCGGTCGCTGCCGCGCCCGCTCGCGACCGGGGCCGCCCGCGCCCTCGGGCTCTTCGCCGCCGCCCGGCTCACCGGGGCGCTCGCCGTGGCCGTCGCCGGGTGGGCGACCGGCAAGCAGCCGCTCACGCTCCTCGGGCGGTCCTGGGACTCGTTCTGGTACCTGCACATCGCCGAGCACGGCTACGGCCGCACCGTGCCGTTCGGGACCGGCCAGGTCTACAGCGACCTGGCCTTCTTCCCGCTCTACCCGGCGCTGGTCAGCGCCCTGCACATGGTCCTGCCGCCGGCCGGGGCCCCGCTCTGCGCGCTGCTGATCTCCTGGACCGCCGCGCTCGCCGCCGCCCTCGGCGTCTACCGGATCGGCGAACTGCTGCACGGCCGCCTCGCGGCGACGCTCCTTGTCGTGGTCTGGGGCCTGCTGCCGCACTCGGTGGTGCTGTCCCTGGCGTACACGGAGCCGGTGCTGACGGCGCTGGCCGCCTGGTCGCTGTACGCCGTCCTGACGGGCCGCTGGCTGTGGGCGGGGTCCTTGGCCGCCCTCGCCGGACTCGCCCGGCCGAACGGGGTCGCGGTCGCCGCCGCCGTCCTCGTCACCGCCGCGTACGAGCTGGTCCGGCGGCGCGGGCGCGTTTCCCACAGGCTGTGGACGGGCGCGCTCCTCGCACCGGCCGGCTGGCTCTCGTACGTGCTGTGGGTCGGGCTCAGAAGAGGCGATCCGCTCGGCGGGTACTTCGCGGTGCAGCGCGGCTGGGGCTCGACGTTCGACTACGGGGCCGGATCGGTGCGGATGGCCTGGCGGGTACTTCAGCACGGGCACCGCTTCGTCTTCGGCATGACGCTGGTGATCGTCGTGGTGGCGCTGCTCCTGTACGGGCTGCTGCTCCTGGACCGGCCGCCGCTGCCGCTCGCCGTCTACAGCGGCGTCCTGCTCCTCGTCACGCTCGGCGGCTCCGGCTTCTTCGCGTCCAAGCCGCGCTTCCTGCTGCCCGCGTTCCCGCTGCTGCTCCCGGTGGCGTGCGCGCTGGCCCGTACGGCGAGAGCCCGGCCCGCGCACGCCCTCCTGACGGTGGGGTGGCTGGCCGGGCTCTCGGTGGCGTACGGGACGTACCTGCTGGTCTACGTCCACAAACCGCTGTGAGGGACGGAGACTACTCCCCGTCGTCCCCGGGCTTCTCCGGGTTCTCCGCCGAGTCGACCTCGGCCTCGAGGCCGAGCTGCTCCACGAGCCAGCGGTCGAACTCGATCGCGGCGCGCACCCAGCTGACGGTCGACGACACGAAGTGCTCCAGGGAGACACCGGTGCCGATCAGCATCTGGGCCTCGCCGATGAGGCGGACCGTGCCGTCGTCGTGGGTGTGGCTGTAGACCTTCGGCCACAGGGTGCGGCGGTTCCAGTCGTCGATGGACTCCAGGAGCTGCGGCTTCACCTCGATGCCGTGCGGGCGGTCGTAGAACGTCCGCACCGAGAAGACCTGCTGGTCGCCCTCGCCGCGGAACATGAAGTACGTACGGAACTCCTCCCACGGCGCGGCGAGGTCACCCTCGTCGTCCAGGACGTACTTGAGTTCCATCTGCTCCAGGAGCTGCTTGACGAGGTCCTGGTCGGGGATGACGGGGCCTGCCGGTCCCGCTCCCTGCTGCGGTTCGGGCTGTCCCCCGAAATTGGGAATCGAGGACGGGTCGATGCTCACGCGCTTGGTCCCTTCGTATGGCTGAGGCCCATCCTCTCCCATCGGGGCCCCTGGGGGGCAAGCCCGGGACCTCGTCTGCCGGGTTTTCGTTGTTCGCCGGGTGCGGACAGGTTGTGGTTGCTCGCGCAGTTCCCCGCGCCCCCGAGATGCGCACTTCGTGCGCCATCTCTGGGGCGGGGTTCACTACAGAGTCTTCTCCATCGTCGCCGGGCCGACGATCAGGCCCTCTTCGAACGTGTCCACCCTGACCGTGTCGCCGTCCTTGACCTCGCCCGAGAGGATCTCCTTCGCCAGGCGGTCGCCGATCGCGGACTGGACGAGGCGGCGGAGCGGACGTGCGCCGTAGGCCGGGTCGTTGCCCTCGTCGGCGAGCCAGGTGAGGGCGGCGTCGCTGACGTCGAGGGTGAGGCGGCGGTCGGCGAGGCGCTTGGCCAGGCGGTCGAGCTGCAGCTTGGCGATGCGGCGCAGTTCGTCCTTGTCCAGGGCCGAGAAGACCACCAGGTCGTCGAGCCGGTTCAGGAACTCCGGCTTGAAGGAGCTCCGGACGACCTCCAGGACCTGCTCCTTCTTCTCCTCGGCCGTCGTCAGCGGGTCCACCAGGTACTGGCTGCCCAGGTTCGACGTCAGGACGAGGATCGTGTTCCGGAAGTCGACCGTGCGGCCCTGGCCGTCGGTGAGCCGGCCGTCGTCGAGCACCTGGAGCAGGATGTCGAAGACCTCGGGGTGCGCCTTCTCGACCTCGTCGAGGAGGACCACCGAGTACGGGCGGCGGCGCACCGCCTCCGTGAGCTGGCCGCCCTCCTCGTAGCCGACGTAGCCGGGGGGCGCGCCGACGAGACGGGCGACGCTGTGCTTCTCGCCGTACTCGCTCATGTCGATGCGGATCATGGCCCGCTCGTCGTCGAAGAGGAAGTCCGCGAGCGCCTTGGCCAGCTCCGTCTTGCCGACACCGGTCGGGCCGAGGAAGAGGAACGAGCCGGTCGGACGGTCCGGGTCGGCGATGCCCGCGCGGGTGCGGCGGACGGCGTCCGAGACCGCCTGTACCGCCTCCGTCTGGCCGATGAGGCGCTTGCCCAGCTCCTCCTCCATGCGGAGCAGCTTCTGCGTCTCGCCCTCGAGCAGGCGGCCCGCCGGGATGCCGGTCCAGGAGGCGACCACGTCGGCGATGTCGTCCGGGCCGACCTCTTCCTTGACCATGGTGTCCTTGGCGACCTCCTCCTCGGCCTCGGAGGCCGCTTCGAGGTCGCGCTCCAGGGACGGGATCTCGCCGTAGAGCAGCTTGCTGGCCGTGTCGAAGTCGCCGTCGCGCTGGGCCCGCTCGGCCTGGCCGCGCAGCTCGTCGAGCTTCTCCTTCAGCTCACCGACCCGGTTGAGGGACTGCTTCTCCTTCTCCCAGCGGGCGGTGAGGCCGCGCAGTTCCTCCTCCTTGTCGGCGAGGTCGCGCCGCAGCTTCTCCAGGCGCTGCCTGCTGGCCGGGTCGGTCTCCTTGCCGATGGCCAGTTCTTCCATCTTGAGGCGGTCGACGGCGCGCTGGAGCTCGTCGATCTCGACCGGCGAGGAGTCGATCTCCATACGGAGCCGGGACGCGGACTCGTCGACGAGGTCGATGGCCTTGTCGGGCAGGAAGCGGGAGGTGATGTACCGGTCGGAGAGGGTCGCGGCGGCGACGAGCGCGCTGTCCGCGATCTGCACCTTGTGGTGCGCCTCGTACCGCCCCTTGAGCCCGCGCAGGATCGCGATGGAGTCCTCGACGCTCGGCTCGGCGACGAGCACCTGCTGGAAGCGGCGCTCCAGGGCCGGGTCCTTCTCGATGCGCTCGCGGTACTCGTCGAGGGTCGTGGCGCCGACCATGCGGAGTTCGCCGCGGGCCAGCATGGGCTTCAGCATGTTGCCCGCGTCCATGGCGGAGTCGCCGCCCGCGCCCGCGCCGACGACGGTGTGCAGCTCGTCGATGAACGTGATGATCTGCCCGTCGCTCTCCTTGATCTCGGAGAGGACGGTCTTCAGGCGCTCCTCGAACTCACCGCGGTACTTCGCACCCGCGACCATCGCGCCGAGGTCGAGCGAGACGAGCCGCTTGTCCTTGAGCGACTCGGGCACGTCCCCCTTCACGATGCGCTGGGCGAGGCCCTCGACGACGGCGGTCTTGCCGACGCCGGGCTCACCGATGAGCACGGGGTTGTTCTTGGTGCGCCGGGACAGGACCTGCACGACCCTGCGAATCTCCTGGTCGCGCCCGATGACGGGGTCGAGCCGTCCCTCGCGCGCGGCGGCGGTGAAATCGGTACCGAACTTCTCCAGGGCCTTGTAAGAACCCTCGGGGTCGGGTGTCGTCACCCGGCGCCCTCCCCTGCTCTTCGTGAACGCCTCGGACAGCTTCTTGGCACTGGCCCCATTCTCCGCCAGTACGTCACCCGCGGGACCGCCCTTCGCGGCGATGCCGATGAGCAGGTGCTCGGTGGAGAGGAACTCGTCGCCCAGCTCCTTGGCCCGCTCGTCGGCGTCGGCGACGACGGCGAGCAGGTCGCGGTTGGGCTGCGGCGGCGCGACGGTCGACCCGGTGACGCTGGGCAGCGCCCCGAGGACGCGCTCGGCGCCCGCCCTGACCTGCGCCTGGTCGGCGTCGACGGCGGCCAGCAGATCAGTGATGTTCTCGTTGTCCTGCCCTTCGAGCAGGGCGAGCAGCAAGTGGGCCGGGGTCAGATCCGGGTGCCCCCCGGACACGGCCCGGCTCGTGGCCGCGTTGATCGCGTCGCGGCTCCGGTTCGTCAGCTCGGCGTCCACGTAACTGTTCTCCTTCTCCTCCATGTCACGGGCAACTCTGACCTATTCAGCGTACACAAAGTTGAGTCTATTCCGCTCAAGCTTGCGCCGACGGTAAGTTCCTGGTCATGGCCAAGCAGATCGACCTCGACGCTCCCGGCGCCTCCTTCCTCAGCTTCTGGCGGGAGAGGCACCTGTGCACGCTGACGACCCTGCGCGCGGACGGCACGCCGCATGTCGTACCGGTGGGCGTGACGTACGACGCCGGGGAGCGGGTGGCCCGCGTCATCACGGACAAGAAGAGCTGGAAGGTCGCGCACATCCTGGCGGCACCTCCCTCGGCTCGGGCGCGCGTCGCGGTCTGCCAGGTCGACGGCCGGCGCTGGACCACGCTGGAGGGCGCGGCGACCGTCCGCACGGACCCGGCCTCGGTCGCGGACGCCGAGGCGCGCTACGCGGAGCGGTACAACCATCCGCCGCGTCCCAACCCGACGCGGGTGGTCATCGAGATCGCGGTGGACCGGGGCACGGGCAACGCGGTCTTCGACGAGTAGCCCGGCACGGCGTACGTACACGTGTCCGTACACAAAACTGCAGCGGCGCCACCGTGTTCAGGTCCACGGTGACGCCGCTGCGGGGGGAAGCACCTGCGCGATCTACTACGACGGGGGAATCGCGTCAGGCACTGCGGGGGGTGGCAGAGGTGGTACTGGTGTGCGGGGTCTCGGACCCCGCGTCCCCGACCAGCTGGTGATCACGCTGATCGAGGTTGACGAAGATCATCCCGTACCGGACGACCGTCCGCACCGGCTGTGGGGCGCCGCGCGGACGACGCAGACACCGGTACGCCCGGAGATCGTCGTCGTCGTCCCGCACCACGATGATCGGCTCCCCGAACAGGGTGACCATGAGCGAGTCACCCGGGTTCGGGATCGCCGTCACGAGGTCGATCGTGTGCCAGCCTGAGCGGTAGGCGATCGCCATCTCACGACGGAGGGATCTGTCGTCGGGTGGGGTGATCATTTGGTCACGTCCGCCGCCGGGTCTGCGACGAGGCCCCAGGCCACGTCACCGTTGACCGTCGCCTGACTGTGGGTCCCGAACTGAGCAGAGCCCCAGGCGACGTCCCCGGGCACAGCAGCAGTGCTGGCAGTGCTGACGGTGCTCGCAGTGCCGAGCGCAACAGCGACGACCGCCGCGCCAAGCACTGAGCGAAGCATTCTCTTACTCATGTCGGCTTCGTCCTTACCTGATGGCTTCTTCTCCCCCGCACCACAAGACGATGACTCATTCAGGCACATGGAAACCACAGAAGCGATGCATCATGTTCCTGCACGTTCAGGACCCTGGGGGGTGGAGATTTACCCATGAAGCACACAAAACCGACACATCCTCACCCAGTCACTGAGCTGTGCGCCGAAGGGGAACGTCTTTACGCCAGCGCGCTCGGCGCGGGCCGCATCGCACGGAGCGACGCCGATGCCGCGCCCTGCCTGCTGGAATTCGCGCTCCTCCACCCGGATCCCGACGACGCGAACTGGCTACGGCCGGTTCCCCCTTCGGTGGTGCTCTCCGAGCGGTTGCAGCCTATCGAGCGGGAGATCCAGGAGAAGCGCTCCCTGTCGACCGAACTCACGGCGGCCTTTCAGCCGTTCATGAGCATCAGTGCCCAGATGCCGCCCATCACGCACGCGATCACCGTCCTCGAAGGAGTGAGCCGGATCAACGCGGCGCTCGACAAGGGGATCGCCGAGAGCCGGCACGAAGTCCTCACAGTGCAGCCCGGCGGCGGCCGTTCGGAACACCTCCTCAGCGAAGCGCTGGAGCGCAGCAAGCCGCTGATAGAGCGCGGCATCTCCATGCGTACCCTCTACCAGCACACCGTCCGGTACAGCCAGAACACGTTCGCGTACATGGACAAGATGGCAGGGGCCAGGGTCGAGATCCGGACATTGGAGGAGCTGATCGAAAGGCTCATCATCGTCGATCACGACGTGGCGTTCATCCCCGCGCAGGCCGGCAACAGCATGGCCCTTGAGCTGCGCCATCCCGGCCTGGTCCAGTACCTGATCAACGTCTTCGAGCATCTCTGGCGCCATGGCACCCCGCTGGAGGAGGAGATCCAGTACGAGGCCACCCTCGAAGGGATCACCGGCGTCCAGCGCTCGATCGCCAAGCTGCTCGTCGAGGGCCATGTGGACGAGGCGATAGCGCGCCGCCTGGGGATGAACGTACGTACCTGCCGGGCGCACATCGCGAAGATCGCGGCGGCGCTCGGCAGCGGCAGCCGGGCCCAGCTCGGCTATCTCATAGCGCAGTCCGGAATGCTGGAGCAGGACTCGTGAGACAGCCTCACGGCGGCGGTCACCACCACGGACCCGAGGAGCTGTGCGCGGAGGGCTCGGCGCTCTACGCCCTGGCCCTGCGCGAGGGACGCGTCTCCAAGGAACAGGCCGAGCGCGTGCCCTGCCTGCTGGAGTACCGTCTCGTGCGCCCGGACCGGGCCAACGGACAGTGGTTCAGACCCGTCTCGCCCTCGGTCGCACTGCCGGGCCTGCTGCGCGGCATCGAGGCGGAGATCGCGTACCAGCGCGAACGCGAGGTGAAGCTGGCGGACGCCTTCCAGCCGCTCATCGCCCTCGAGGCACAGCGCGCGTCGGTCCCCGAGAGTCCCATGATCACCGTGCTGCTGAGCCTCACCCGGATCAACGAGGCGATCGCGCGGGCGACGGACGCCTCCTCGCACGAACTGCTCACGGTCCAGCCGGGCGGTTTCCGCTCCCCGGACGTGCTCGACGGCGTGCTCTCGCGGGAGCAGGAGCTGCTCGGCCGCGGTGGCCGGATGCGTACGCTCTACCAGCACACGGCGCGCCACGATCCAGCCGTCGCGGCGCATTTCGAGCGCCTGGAGGGTGACGTCGAGGTCCGCACGCTCGACGAGGTGACCGAGCGCCTCATCCTCCTCGACCGCACCGTGGCCTTCATCCCGGCCAACCCCGACCGCACGGTGGCCCTGGAGATCCGCCACCCGGCGCTCATCACGTACCTCGTCACGACGTTCGAGCGGCTCTGGCGGCTTGCGACCCCCCTGTATCCGACGGGGCCGCAGCCGGTCACCTCGTCGGGCGGCGTGCCCAGCCGTCAGCGCACCATCGCCGGGCTGCTGGTGGAGGGCCACACGGACGCGGTGATCGCGGAGCGCCTCGGCGTGAACATCCGGACGGTACGGCTGCACATCGCGAAGCTCGCGGCGACGCTGGGGAGCGAGAGCCGGGCCCAGCTGGGCTATCTGATCGGCGAGTCGGGCATCCTGACGCAGGACCGCTGACGAAAGGGTGCCGGGTTACGGGTGACGGGTGACCGGGTGGGGGCCGGTGCACCTTGTCACTCGGCGGGGGGCTACTTCAGCCCCGCCTCCGCGCACGCCGCCGCGTACTTGGCCGTGCAGATGTCCTTGATCTTGAGGATGCCGTCCTTCACGACGGTCTGCTTGATGTTGTCCCGCTTCAGCGCGACGACACTCACACTCGCCGTGCGGACCTGCTTCGTCGTGGGACTGTCCGTCCGGTCCATCGCGAGCGCCTCGAACTCGATGGTGCGGCCCTGCGCGACCCGTACGGCCATCTCGGCGGCCGTCGCCGCCTCCTCCGGGTACGGCTTGTAGACGCTCATGTACTGATCGCCCGTCAGAATGCGCTGCACAGCGGCGAGTTCCGCGTCCTGACCGGTGATCGGCGGCATCTTCGTGACACCGGCCTCCTGGAGCGCGGCGACGATACCGCCCGCCATGCCGTCGTTGGCCGAGTAGACCCCGGCGATGTTGGAGGCGCCGATGGAGGCGATGGCCTGTTCCATGTTGGCCTTGGCGTTCTGCGGCTTCCAGGCGACCGTGTCGTAGGACTTGGCTATGGTCACCGCGTCCGCCAGCTCCGCACGCGCCGCTTCCTTGAAGTCGAGGGCGTTCGGGTCGGTCGGCGAACCGTTGATCATGACGATCTTGGTGTTCTTGTCGGCCTTCGAGCCGAGGGCCTGGATGAGCTCCTTGCCCTGGGTCTGGCCGACGAGCCCGTTGTCGAAGCCGACGTACGCGTCGACCGGACCCTGGGCGAGCCGATCGTAGGCGATGACATGGACACCCGCGTCCTTGGCCCGCTGCACGGCGGCGGTGATCGTCTTCGCGTCGACGGCGTCGACGATCAGCGTGTCCACCTTCTTGGCGATCATCTCGTCCACCTGGCGGTTCTGCAGGTCTGCGTCCTGCTCCGCATTGGCGTAGACCAGTTCCCCCTCGCCGTCGGTGAGCTTCGCGATCTGTCGCTTGATGTTCGGGTAGTCGAACTTCTCGTAGCGCGCGGTCTCCTTCTCCGGAAGAAGCAGGCCGATCTTGACATCGTTGCCCTTGCGTACGGGTTCACTGCTGTCGCTGTCCCCGCCGGGCAGCACACCACCGCAGGCCGTGAGCGAGACCACTAGGACGGATGCGACACCGGCGAGGCCGGCGCATCGCATACGCGTGTTCATTACGGATACCTCCCTGACGTGGCCGCACCGGTGCGGCCGAGGTGGCTCGAAGCCAACTCGGCCGCCCACATCACGTCAAGAGGTGAAGCAACACCGCAACGAAACCGCATCCGTTACTTCCCCACATGAAGCCAGATACATCGAATACCGGACATGTGTACCCGGCGGTAACACCCTTGCCGTCAGATATCGGCCGGTTGCGATCAGGCCTGGGCGGGCGGTACGCGGTCGAGGAACCCGTGGACGTTCCGGATGCGCCCGTCCTCGTCGAGGGTGATGACGTCGAACCCGGCGACGGGTGCCGACCCGTCCGCCTCCGACACCAGCTCCCACCCGAACCGGGCGACCCCGTGATGCCCGTCGACCGCCCCGAGCGGCCGGAACACGAACCCCGGGAACTGCGCGTGCGCGCCCTCGATCACGGCGGCGATCCCGTCGTGCCCCGCGACATCGGCCAGCGGGTCGGTGTAGGTCCCGCCGTCGCTCCAGGCGACGGCGACGGCTTTGCGCACCGCATCCGCTCCCGTGGCGTTCCAGGCGTCGAAGTACCGGGCGACGGCGGTCTCGTACGTGTTCTCCTGCGCGGCGGTGCTCATGGCGTCCGTCCTCCTGAAGTCCGTGTCACTCACTACGAGAACCCGGAGCCCGAACGGAGTGCGCCGCCCGGGTTCCGGTGACTTCAGGGTGCCGGGAGGGGGTGACGGGGTCGATTACGTGCCAGGTAATGGCAGCCGCCGCGAGACCCGCGAACGGTCAGAAGCCCAGGTGGGTGATCTGCACGATGAAGACACGCTCACTGCGGACGACCACTTGGCAGGTGAACATGCCGGCGGGGCCGTACGAGCCGCCTCCACCGCGCCGAAGACGTACTCCCAGGCCCAGCTCACTCCCGGACCGCCCGCAGGGCCTCGTCCAGAACCGTGCTCAGTTCACGCAACGTCTCGCGCGCGACATCCGGGTCTTCATCCTCCAGGAGCCGCTCGGCACGCTCATAGCGGGCCGCCAGTTCAGGACGCCGGGCGATCTCGATGTTCCTGGCCCACGTCAGCACCCAGCTCTGCACCGGGCTGAGCGACTGCCACTCCACGGCTGAGGCGAACGCCGCGTCCTTCTGCTCCTGCATCTCCGTCAGCCTCGCAGGCGCCACGACCGCGAGCGCCGCACGCAGGGCGTCCGGGGTCTTCTCGGGGCGCGGGATCAGCTCGTGTCCGTCAGGAGCGGCAGTGCTCATCGTGTCCTCCCGGGAGTACCTCGACCAGAGTATCGGGAGAGCTGCCGCTGAAGCGGTACGACGAAGTCTTGTCATGTCGGGCCGTTCTCCTCCGGGAAGGCGGCGGTGCCGACGGTGGGGCGGCAGCCGGGGCAGTGGTGGGGGTCCGGGCCCCGGTAGGCGTGGTCGCAGGTGTCGCAGTTGCGGAGGGGGTGGCGGACCGGTGGTGGGGGCGTGAGCCGGTGGTACGACGGTGGCCTGGGCGGGAGTTGGGCCGTCAGGCGGTGGGCCAGGAGCGCCGCCGGGCTGCGGATCGGGCGGTCCTGTGGCAGGTCCCGGGTCAGGGCGTGGCGTACGGCGCCGGGCTCCAGGTCGCGTTCCAGCCAGGCGACGACGCCGGGGGCCAGGCGGTCCGTGTCGCGGGCGGAGAGGGCGAGGCGGGGGTCGGCGCGGTGCAGGCCGGTGAGGAGGTCGGTGGCGGCCTGGAGGATGCCGGGGACTGGCGTCAGCTCCGGGTGCGGGACGGCGAGGGGCCGGGGCTGCTTCGGTTTCGGCCTCGGCTTTGGCGGTGGCTCCGCGCTGGCCGTGCTGCCCGGCTGGTTGCAGGAGACCGTACGGGTGCGGACCCGGCCGTCGGAGGTGCGTCGGCGTTCGCGCCGCAGGTAACCGTGTTCCTCCAGCTCACGCAGTGCCCCCGCGATCCGCGTCGTGCCCTCCGGGAAGCGGGCGGCGAGCGACCTGACGTCCGCGCGGGACCCTGCCGGGAGGGACTGGATGTACACGGCGAGCCCGATCGCCAGGCCGGAGAGGCTGCGGTGCTGGGCGAGGTGGTTGCCGATCACCGTGAAACGGGTGTGGTGGCGGGTGTTCTCATGAACGATGCCGTAGCCCTGTCGGGGGTCTTCGGGTGAAGTCCGGGCCCGGGTGTTCGAGCGCGCGTTAGTCTGCTGCGTATCCATAGGGAAGGTGGAAGCTTCCTGTGTGGTGAGGCCCTCGCGAATGGGATGCCAGTCCCGGCGGGGGCCGTCACATGTCTTGGGTTATGTGTGCCGTGCGCCAACGTAGGGGGCGCAAAGGGCGCGCGCGCAAGCCGAGTTGGCGACCTTCACCCGTCCGTGTCGCGGCGGAGGGAGGGGTGGGGTTTGGCCTGGATCCTTTCCCCCTCAGTCGTTCCTTTGGGGTTGTCGTCCACGCCACCGGCGTACGGGTTTCCGGGCGCCGGTGCTACGAGGTCGAGCTCGGCCCAGACGGTTTTGCGGGGCGCTTCGGCGGGGGTGCCGGTGACGCCCCAGCGGTTGGCGAGCGCGGCTACGAGCATGAGGCCCCGGCCGGATTCCGATGTGGGGGACGTGTGTTGCGGCTCGGGGGTTCGGTCGCCCCGGGCATCGGCCACTTCGATCCGCAGGGTGCGTTCAGCCACGTAGACGCTGAGGCGGAAGTCCCGGCCGGGGAGGCGACCGTGGGTGGCGGCGTTCGTGGCGAGTTCGGCGATGACCAGTGCGGCCGTGTCGAGGTCCAGGGGCAGGCCCCAGGTGCGGAGTTGTTCCACGGCGAGGAGGCGTGCGAGGCGGGCTCCGCGTGGCGTGGGGGACAGCTGGATGTGGAAGTGGCGCCTGGTGCGGGGAAGTTCGGTGATTTCGGAGTTCACATCACTCAGCGTGGCCGCGCGCCCGTACGCTCACCTGTGACATGGCGGTCACGTATAGCTACTGTCCAGCGTTTGTCCAGGGCTGTACACGGAGTACGAGGCCGGACGTTGACGACGGTCGGGAGGAGCGCGGGATGAGTGAGACGACGGAGGGTGACGGCTGGGAGGTCGAGCCGGGCGACGAGGAGGGCGCGGCCGTCATGGCGCTGATCGGGCGCCAGTTGCGGGCCTGGCGGGAGGCCGCCGACCTCAAGGTGTCCGAACTCGGAGCGGCGATGGGGTACGGGGAGGGGATCGTCTACAAGGTCGAGGCCGGGACCCGGATTCCCCGGGCCGAATACCTCGACAAGGCGGACGACGTCCTTGAGGCAGGCGGCCACATCAAGAAAATGAAAGAGGACGCGGCCAAGCTCCGGTACCCGAAGAAGGTGCGGGACATTGCCGAAGTTGAGGCCAAGGCCGTCGAGCTGACGGCGTATTCAGAGCACTATCCGCATGGGCTACTGCAGACACGGGAGTACACGCATGCGCTCATCTCTATGTGGCGCCCGGCTCTCCCCCA
This sequence comes from Streptomyces sp. R818, assembly GCF_056172735.1. Classification (NCBI taxonomy): domain Bacteria; kingdom Bacillati; phylum Actinomycetota; class Actinomycetes; order Kitasatosporales; family Streptomycetaceae; genus Streptomyces; species Streptomyces sp. R818. The sequence continues at coordinate 447,576 of NZ_JAOCNE010000012.1, read as the reverse complement.
GGAGCGGATCGAGCGAGGGGTGGCCGCACGAGTGGCACGCCAGGCCATCTTCGAACGCGACCCGGCACCGAACCTCAGCTTCGTTCAGGAGGAGGTGACGCTGCGAAGGCCGATCGGCGGGAAGATGGTGCTGCGTAGCCAGCTCGAACGCCTGCTGGAGCTGGGCGCGTTGCCCCACGTGGAGATTCAAGTGATGCCCACGGACAGTGCGGACCACGCCGGTATGGACGGCGAAATGGAGGTGCTGAAGTTCAAGGACGGATCAGCCCTCGGACGCGGAGTGAGGCTCTTCAGTGGGCGTCCTGTCTCCGACCCGAAGCAACTCCGAATCATCGAACTACGGTGTGGCATCATCCGGGCTCAGGCTCTTCCACCAGGAGAGTCACGGGCCTTCATCGAGCAAGCGCTGGGAGAACTATGAACCGCGAGACCCTCGCCGGGAGCGTGCCCGAACTGGCCTGGTTCAAAAGCAGCTACAGCAGCGGCGGTAGCGACCCGGACTGCGTAGAGATCGCCCGTACTCTCGGCACCACCCACATCCGCGACTCCAAGGATCCGGCGCTCCCCCACCTGATCGTGGGAGGCGCTGCCTGGACCCGCTTCCTGAGGCAGCTGTGACCCGGGAGCGGCCAGCCGACTGGCGTAAGAGCAGCTACAGCAGCAACGGTAGCGAGGGTGACTGCGTAGAGGTCGCCCACACCCCCGGCGCGACCCTGATCCGCGACTCCAAGAACCCGGGCCGCGCCCACCTCACCGTCACCCCGAAGACCTGGTCCGCGTTCCTCGGCGGAGCCGCCCGCTGAGGGGGTCAGCCCTCGAACTCCGTGAGGTCGATCGCGTACAGGCGGAAGCCATCCGCCTCGCCGGTCCGGGTCAGGCCCAGTTTCTCCAGCACCTTCGGCGATGACGTGTCGCCGTCGGCCACGGCCGCGACCACGCGGTCGATGCCGCGGTCCTGGAGGGCGAACTCCAACGACGCCTGCGCCGCCTCCGAGGCATACCCCTGGCCCCAGAACTGACGGCCGAGCCGCCACTGGACGCCGATGTGGCCGGCGATCTGCGGCGGGGCGACGGGAACGTACAGGCCGACCGCGCCGGCCAGCTCACCGGAACCGAGGAGTTCGACGGCGAAGACGCCGAAGCCCTCGTCGTCCCACTCGTCCTCCCAGCGCTCGATGTCGTCGGCGGTCTCGTCGAGGGAGCGCGGGGCGCCGTCGCCGATGTACTGCATGACGGCCGGGTCGGCCTGGATGTCGGCGAGGGGCGCGAGGTCGTCGTCGGGCGACCAGCGGCGCAGCAGGAGCCGGGGGGTGCGGATCTCGGTCATGGCATCCATCCTGCATCACTCACCCCTCGCCCCTCGCGCCCCTTCTCCCACTCCTGTGAAGTGTGCTGCAGTGGCCCCGTACCGAGAGAAACCCGGGGGGGCGACTTGAGCGGCAAGAACAAGAAGACGGGCACGCGGCGGCGCAGAGTGCGCAATGGCGTCGGGCTGGTGGTCTGCGTGCTGGTGCTCGGCGCTGTCACCTGGCTGGCGGGGGCCATGGCCACCAACGAGCGGATCACCAGGATGTGGGTGAGCGCGCAGGTGGCCAAGGACGACAGCGCCCGCGTCACCGAGGTGATCGACTACGACTTCGGGTACCCGGTGGAGGGGAAGCACGGTATCTACCGGCTATCCCCGGCTTGACGTACGACGTCGAGGATGACGAGGTCAGCGTCACGATGGACGGCCACCAGGTCCCGTACGAGCTGACGTACGGCGAAACGTCGGACCGGAGCATCCGGATCGGCGACGCGGACCGGACGGTCCACGGCCTGCACCGGTACCGGATCACGTATCCGCTGCCGGACGTCGTCAACGAGAAGGGCGATCTCGCCTGGGACGCGGTCGGCACGGGATGGCAGGTCGACCTGCACGAGGTGGAGGTCCATGTGGCGGGGGCGAACCGGTGGTTCGGGTCCCGGTGTGTTCAGGGCAGCACCGGGTCGACCCAGGCTTGCCGGGCCGGGCAGTCCTACGTGGACCAGCCCACCCCCGGTCACCTCATCGCCCGCTTCGGGAAGATCGAGTCCGGGCGCGGGGTCACGTTCTACGGCGCCATGGACGCACGGTCCGTGAGTGATGTCGTCAAGCCGGTCCGGCCCACCCCGCCCGCGGGCGCGCGGCCCGACGCCGAACCGGCCCCGAACCCGTTCCGGACGGGTCTGACCGTGGCCGGGATCGCGCTGGGCTGCGGCCTGCTGGCCATCGTCCCGCTGCGTCTGCTCGGGCGGGACCGCCGGGCCACCGGCCTGAAGCAGCCGACCGCCGAGGGGACGCCGCCCGACGGGCTGACCCCGGAGCAGGGCGGCATGATCCTCACCGAACGCGTCGAGCCGCACATCCAGGCGGCATGGCTGCTCGGCGTGGCGGCCCGCAGGCACATCAAGGTGACGGGCAGCGGACAGTTCCCCACGCTGCAACGCACCCCGGGCCGCGCGGGGGTGCCGGACGCGGACACCACGGCGGTGCTCGACGACATGTTCGCGGGCGGGCGCCGGGAGTTCGTCCTGGGGGTCTACGACCCGTTCTTCAAATCCGCCTGGGAGTCCCTCGCCGCCCGGCTCACCGAGTGGCAGCGCACCAGCGATCTCTGGGACCCGGCAGCCGAACGGCGCGCGCGCCTCGCCGCGCGGGCGGGGTTCTGGGCGACGCTGAGCGGTTTCCTCACCGCCATCGTCGGCAGCGGGCTCATCAGTTGGGTCAACGAGGCCGGCCGGCCCGTCGTGGCGGCGGGCGCGGTACTCGGCGGGACGGGTCTGGCGCTGCGCCTGTACGGGTGGGAGCTGAAGTCCCGCACCGGCCGGGGCGCGGCCCTGCGCGCCGAGCTGGAATCGTTCCGGGACTGGCTCGCCGAGGCGCCCCCGGAGGCGGCCGAGGACGCCGAGCGGCTGGAGCAGCTCACGGCGTGGGCGGTGGCCCTCGGCGTGGCCGAGCGCTGGGAACGCTCCATCGCCGACACCACGACAGCCCCGCCCACCGGCAGAGGCGCCCGCTCGGCCACCCTCTCCTGGCTCGGCCCGGCCCTCGCGGTGAGCCTCGTCGCCGCGGTCACCGCCTCCGCCAGCGCCCCGTCCCCCAGCGGCTCCGGTGGCAGCTCCAGCGGCGGAGGCTCCGGAGGCGGCGGCGTCGGCGGCGGCACGGGCGGAGGAGGCGGCGGCTCCTGGTGAGGCTCGGGGCGGGGCCGACGCCTGGCTCCGCCCCGCCCCGCCCCGGCTCTGAGGCCGAGCCGTACAACCCCACCCGCCCCTCACGTGTCTTGATCGTCATGACACCCGCCAGACCCATCGGCGCCGCCGCCCTCGTGGCCGCCACCACCGGCGCCCTGCTGTGCGCCACCGCCCCGGCCGCCGACGCCGCGACGCCCACGTGCGCCTCCCCCGTCTTCAAGCGGGAGCTCTTCGCCAACACCACGTTCTCCGGCACGCCGAAGAGGACGGACTGCGACTCGCTGATCGACCAGAACTGGCGCACCGGCGCCCCGGCCGCCGGGCTGCCCGCCAACAAGTTCGGCGTGCGCTGGACCGTGACCCGGGACTTCGGCTCGGGCGGACCCTTCACGTTCAGCGCGGCCACCCGTGACGGGATCCGGGTGTACGTCGACGGCGTGCTGAAGATCGACGTGTGGAAGGACGTGTCCGCGACCCAGAGCAGGACCGTCAACCTCACCATCCCGGCGGGCAGGCACACCCTGCGCGTCAACTACGTCAACTGGACCGGGTACGCCAACGTCAAGTTCGGCTACACGCCCCGCACCTCGGCCTCCGTCGACAAGACCGCGCCGCGCACGCCCGCCGAGCCGACCGCCTCGTACAGCACGAGCACTGCGAGGACGACGGTGCGCTGGGCGAAGAACGTCGAGATGGATCTCGGCGGGTACCGCGTCTACCGGCGCGCCGCCTCCGCCACCGCCTGGACGAACATCAGCGGCACCGTGACCGGCACCTCCTACACCGACAGTCCGCCCGCCGACGGAGGCCGCTGGTACTACCGCGTCCGCGCCGTCGACAAGGCCCGCAACCTCTCCGGCGCCACCGCCGAGCAGGCCGTGACCAGCGTCGACAAGACCGCGCCGAGCGTCCCCGCCGGGCTGACGGCGACCCGCGTCGAGGGCGGCGTCCGGGTGCAGTGGGGAGCCGCCGCGGGCGCCACCTCGTACCGCGTGCTGCGTTCGGCCACCGCCGACGGCTCGTACGCCGCCGTGTCCGGGTGGCTGGACGACACGTCCTTCCGCGACACGCCGTCGTTCGAGACGACGCGCCGCTGGTACTACCAGGTCGTCGCCCGCGACGCGGCGGGCAACGTGTCCGCGCCGTCCGCGAGCGCCGACACCGGCGTCCCCGACGAGACCCCGCCCGCCCGGGTCCAGGGCGTCACGGCGGAGGCCACCACGGCGGGCACCAACCTGCGCTGGGAGACGAGTTCGCCCGACACCGCGCACTACGAGGTCTGGGTCTCGACCCCCGAGGGCCCCGACCCGTCCGGCCCGCGCCTCGTCCTCGGCACGTCCTACCTCGACGACTCGGCCGCCATCGGCGTCCCCACCTCGTACCGGGTCTACGCGATCGACGCGGCCGGGAACATCTCCCCGGTCTCGGAGACGGTCTCGGCGACCCGCCCGAAGGCTTCGCCGGTGGCGGCACCGACCGATGTGACCGTCACGCCCAAGGACAGCGCCACGCGCTTGTCGTGGTCCGTGGGAGAGCACCAGGCCTACCGCGTGTACCGGCGTACGGACCCCAACGGCGCCTGGACGCTCCTCGACGGTCAGCACACCTCCCTGGTCTTCGACGACACCACGGCGCCCGCCGGAAAGTCCTGGTACTACGTCTCCGGTGTCGACTACGGCGGCATCGAAACCGCTCCGTCCGCCATCGGCGCCGTCGACCGCCTCACCCCGGCCACGCCGGACGTCATGGCAGCGCCGACGCTGTCCCTGTCCGCCCCGTTCACGGAGTGCACCACCAACGACTGCGTCGGCCACGGATACGGGCAGAACGTCACCGTCACGGCGACACCGACGCCGCAGCCGGGACATGTCGCGGGCGGCTACCGCTGGCGGGTCGTGGGCCCGGGCGGGTTCGTACGGACCTCGACGGAGCCCACGCTGACGTGGCGACCGTCCTCGATCGGTACGTACAGCGTGGTCGTCGAGGTGGCCGACGCGTACGGCCGCTACGGGTGGCCCGAGCAGATCGACTTCAAGGTCGGCTGACGCCCGACCCACGCGATGCGGCCCGGCGCAATTCGCTCGCGCGCCGGGCCGCCCCTCGCTCTCCCACCGCCGAGTGCCCCCACGCATCCACCCCATGCCTGGGAAACGGCCCGCATCCGGTGGAACGCGCGAAAGGGGCCCGGAGTCGGTTCTCGACTCCGGGCCCCTTTCACTGTTCCGAGCGGAGCGCTACTGCTCCTGCGACCGCTTGGGCCGCCACACCACCAGCGCGCTGGTCTGCTGGACCTCCTGGTACGGGACCAGGTCGCGGCGGTACGAGGCGTGGACCGCCGCCTCGCGCTGCTGCATGGCCGCCGCCGCGCCGTCCACCGCGGCGGAGAGTTCCGCCACCCGGGACTGGAGCGCGGCGACCTGGTTCTCCAGCTCGATGATGCGCTTGATACCGGCGAGGTTGATGCCCTCGTCCTGCGACAACTGCTGGACGGTGCGCAGCAGTTCGATGTCGCGGGCCGAGTAGCGGCGGCCGCGCCCGGCCGTGCGGCCGGGGGAGACCAGGCCGAGACGGTCGTACTGGCGCAGCGTCTGCGGGTGGAGGCCGGAAAGCTGGGCCGCCACCGAGATGACGTACACCGGTGTCTCTTCGGTGAGTTCGTACGGGTTGCTGCGACGCCGGCCGTCCATCTCGCTCAAGCTCCCTTCGCGGCCTGGAACAGTTCTGCCCGCACATCGGTCTCCTCAGTCGCCTTGCGGAACGACTCGAGGGCCGAGCGGGCCTCGTCGGAAAGGTCCTGCTCCTGGGGGACGGCCACCTCGACCGTCACCAGGAGGTCCCCGCGCGTGCCGTCCTTGCGGACGGCGCCCTTGCCGCGGGCCCGCATCGTCCGCCCGTTCGGCGTGCCCGCGGGCAGCTTCAGGGTGACGGCGGGGCCGCCGAGGGTCGGCACCTTGACCTCGCCGCCGAGCGTCGCCTCGGTGAACGTGACGGGCACGGTCACCGTGAGGTTGTCGCCCTTGCGGCCGAAGACGGGGTGCGCGGCGACGTGGACGACCACGTAGAGGTCGCCCGCGGGGCCGCCCCGCTCGCCCGGCGCGCCCTTGCCGCGGAGGCGGATGCGCTGGCCGTCGGAGACCCCGGCGGGGATGCGGACCTGCATCGTGCGGGAGGACTTGGCGCGGCCCGATCCCTTGCAGACCTCGCAGGGGGTCTCGGCGATGAGGCCGCGCCCCTTGCAGTCCACGCACGGGTCGGTGAGGGAGAAGCCGCCACCGCCGCCCCGCGAGACCTGCCCGGTGCCGACGCAGGTCGGGCACACGCGGGGCGTGCCGTTCTTGTCGCCGGTGCCGGAGCACGCCTTGCAGGGGGACTGGGACGACATGCGCAGCGGAACCGTCGCGCCGTCCACCGCCTCGGTGAAGCTCAGCGACACCTCGGACTCGATGTCCTGGCCCCGGCGCGGCTGGGTGCGGGTGCCCGCACCGCCGCCGCCCCGGTTGAACAGGCCGCCGAAGACGTCGCCGATGCCGCCGCCGAAACCGCCGGAGCCGCCCTGGCCCTGGGCGCCGCCGCCGAAGAGGTCGCCCAGGTCGAAGTTGAACGATCCGCCACCGCCGGCGCCCGGCCCCGGACGGAATCCGCCGTTGCCGAACAGGGTGCGCGCCTCGTCGTACTCCTTGCGCTTCTTGGGGTCCCCGAGGACGTCGTTCGCCTCGGAGATCTCCTTGAAGCGCTCCTCCGCCTTCTCGTTGCCCTTGTTGGCGTCGGGGTGGTTCTCCCGGGCGAGCTTGCGGTACGCCTTCTTGATCTCGGCGTCGGTGGCGTCCTTGGGGACGCCGAGGACCTTGTAGTAGTCCTTCTCGATGAAGTCCTTGGTACTCATCGGCCTCGACGTCCCTCCTCACTCACATCAGTACGTGCTGCACTTGCTTCGCGGATCACGTCAGCCCTCGTCCGGGCCACCGGTCTCCTTCTCGGCGTCCGCCTCGGGGGCGTCGGCCGTCTCGGAGCCGCCGGACGAGCCCGGCTGCGGCTCGGCCACGGCCACCCGCGCGGGGCGGATGGTGCGCTCGCCGATCCGGTAGCCCGGCTGCAGGATCGCCACGCAGGTCGTCTCGGTGACGTCCGGCGCGTAGCTGTGCATCAGGGCCTCGTGGATCGTCGGGTCGAAGGGCTCGCCCTCCTTGCCGAACTGCTGGAGGCCCAGCTTGGCGACGACCGTCTCCAGCGACTCGGCGACGGACTTGAACCCGCCGACCAGTTCGCCGTGCTCACGGGCGCGGCCCACGTCGTCGAGGACGGGCAGCAGCTCGGACAGGAGGTTCGCGACGGCGATCTCCTTGACCGTGACGCGGTCCCGCTCCACACGGCGCCGGTAGTTCTGGTACTCGGCCTGCAGGCGCTGGAGGTCCGCGGTGCGCTCGCCGAGCGCGGAGCGGGCCTGGTCCAGCTGGGCCGTGACGGCCACATCCTGCGCGGATGCCTTGCTCGCGTCCCCTGCCGGGGCCGCCGGGCCCTCCTGCGCGGAGGGCTCGGCGGACTTCGGCGCGGCGTCGTCGGTGGCGCCGGAGGGGACGTCAGGCTGTTCGGCGTTCTCGCCGGTGCCCGGGGTCTCCTCCGTCATCAGGCGGCGCCACCCTTCTGGTCCTTCTCGTCGTCGACGATCTCGGCGTCGACCACGTCGTCGTCCTTGGACATGTTCGGGCCGCCCTCGGCGCCCGGAGCGGCGCCCTCGGCACCGCCCTGCGCGGCCTGCGCGTCGGCGTACATGGCCTGGCCGAGCTTCTGCGAGACGGCGGCGACCTTCTCGGTGGCCGTGCGGATCTCGGCCGTGTCCTCGCCCTTGAGCTTCTCCTTCAGCTCGGCGACGGCGGTCTCGACCTCGGTCTTCACGTCACCGGGGACCTTGTCCGCGTTGTCCGTGAGGAACTTCTCCGTCTGGTAGACGAGCTGCTCGCCCTGGTTGCGCGACTCGGCGGCCTCGCGGCGGGCGTGGTCCTCCTCCGCGTACTTCTCGGCCTCTTCGCGCATCCGGTTGACCTCGTCCTTCGGCAGCGAGGAGCCACCGGTGACGGTCATCTTCTGCTCCTTGCCCGTGCCGAGGTCCTTCGCGGTCACGTGCATGATGCCGTTGGCGTCGATGTCGAAGGAGACCTCGATCTGCGGGACACCGCGCGGGGCCGGCGGCAGACCGGTCAGCTCGAACATCCCGAGCTTCTTGTTGTACGCCGCGATCTCGCGCTCGCCCTGGTAGACCTGGATCTGCACGGAGGGCTGGTTGTCCTCGGCGGTGGTGAAGATCTCCGAGCGCTTGGTCGGGATCGTCGTGTTCCGCTCGATGAGCTTCGTCATGATGCCGCCCTTGGTCTCGATGCCGAGGGACAGCGGGGTCACGTCGAGGAGCAGGACGTCCTTGACCTCACCCTTGAGGACACCGGCCTGGAGCGAGGCGCCGATGGCGACGACCTCGTCCGGGTTCACACCCTTGTTGGCCTCCTTGCCGCCGGTCAGCTCCTTGACGAGCTCGGCGACGGCGGGCATACGGGTGGAGCCACCGACGAGAACGACGTGGTCGATCTCGGAGAGCTGGATGCCCGCGTCCTTGATGACGTTGTGGAACGGCGTCTTGCAGCGCTCCAGGAGGTCGGACGTGAGCTGCTGGAACTGGGCGCGCGTGAGCTTCTCGTCCAGGTGCAGCGGGCCCTCGGCGGAGGCCGTGATGTAGGGCAGGTTGATCGTGGTCTCGGTCGAGGACGAGAGCTCGATCTTCGCCTTCTCGGCGGCCTCGCGCAGACGCTGGAGCGCCATCTTGTCCTTGGCGAGGTCCACGCCGTGGCCGTTGTTGAACTGCTTGACCAGGTAGTCGACGACGCGCTGGTCCCAGTCGTCACCACCGAGGTGGTTGTCGCCGTTGGTGGCCTTCACCTCGACGACGCCGTCGCCGATCTCCAGGAGGGACACGTCGAAGGTGCCGCCACCGAGGTCGAAGACGAGGATCGTCTGGTCGTCCTTGTCGAGGCCGTACGCGAGGGCGGCGGCCGTCGGCTCGTTGACGATGCGCAGGACGTTCAGGCCCGCGATCTCGCCGGCCTCCTTGGTGGCCTGGCGCTCCGAGTCGTTGAAGTACGCCGGGACGGTGATGACCGCGTCGGTCACCTTCTCGCCCAGGTAGGACTCCGCGTCGCGCTTCAGCTTCTGCAGGATGAAGGCGCTCATCTGCTGCGGGTTGAAGTCCTTGCCGTCCAGGTTGATCTTCCAGTCAGTGCCCATGTGGCGCTTGACCGAACGGACCGTCCTGTCGACGTTCGTGACCGCCTGGCGCTTGGCGACCTCGCCGACGAGCACCTCACCGTTCTTGGCGAAGGCGACGACGGACGGCGTGGTCCTGGCGCCCTCGGCGTTGGTGATGACGGTGGGCTCGCCGCCTTCCAGAACGCTGACGACGGAGTTAGTCGTGCCCAGGTCGATGCCGACCGCACGTGCCATTTCGATTCCTCCAGCTGATACTTGAGTGGAACTGACTCAAGACTGCAACACCACCCCCCTCCCCGTCAACAGACATGAGCCAGGTCCGCTCAACTTTTATCCCACCCTTATCGGCAACCTTGTGTCACACCGCCTCTGACCAGCGCCTCTGCGGAGACACCCACGCCGGGGCCCCTGCGAAGGAGAGTCCGTGGAACTGCCCCGGGTGCCCGTCGTGGCCGTCCTGATGACCACCCACAACCGCCGGGCCGACACCCTCGCGGCGCTCGACGCCCTCGCCGCCCAGCGCGATCTGTCACCCGGCGCGCGCGTACGCGTCCATCTGGTCGACGCCGGATCGACGGACGGCACGGCCCGCGCCGTGCGACGCGCCCACCCCGGCGTCCAGGTCACCGTCGTCGACCCCGACGTCCACTGGGGCCAGGGCATGCGCCTGGCCAGCCGCAACAGCCGCGCCGCGGGCAGCTGCGAACCCACGCACCAGCTCTGGCTCGACCCCGGCGTACGCCTCGCACCGGACGCCCTCGCCCACCTTCTGGACGTGTCCGGCGGGTTCGACGAGGAGGCGGTGATCGTGGGCGCGGTCCGCCAGGAAGGCATCACCTCGCACTCGGGCCGCCGCCGCGACGGCCGCGCCCTCGCGCTCGTCGAACCGGGTGCCCGCCCCGAGCCCTGCGACACGTACGACGGCGACGTGGTCCTGCTCCCCTGGGCCGTGCGCGAGCGCGTCGGCGACATCGACAAGGTCTTCCGCCACGGCATGGGCGACTACGACCACGGCTTCCGCGCCCGCCGCGCGGGCATCCCCGCCTACGTCGCCCCGCGCCACGCGGGTGACCGCCCGCCGCCGCCCACCCCGTCCGACGCGGGCAGCGAGCCCGGCGTCCCGCTCTGGCAGTGGTGGGTCTACTGCTGGCGCCATACGGGCGTCAGGGCGCCGGTGCTCATGGTGTCGCCGTACGTGGTGACGGTGGCGCGCTCGCTGGCTACGGGGCGGGCGGCGCCGTAGCCACGAGCCCCGTTCACCGGCTACGGGGCGGGCGGCGCCGTAGCGGTCAGCGCCGCGTAGAGCCGTTCCACCCGTTCGGCCCAGGCCGCTTCCCCGTATTTCTTCGCGTGCACGCCGCGACAGTGCTCACGCAGGGTCGGGAAGATCCGGTCGGCGGCGTCGAGGGCGGCGGGCAGCGGGGCGTCCCACCCGGTCACCGTGCCGGTGCCGTCGGCGCGGACCGTGCGGGGCGCCGCCGACCCCTCGAAGGCGAGCACGGGCAGCCCGGCCGCCAGCGCCTCCGGATAGACGGCAGGTACGGCGCCCGTACGCCACTGACCAGGGAGGACGAGGCCACGGTAGCCCGGCAGCGCGCGCCGCAGCACCGGGCGGGCCGCCTCGCCGAGGAACCGTGCGGAGGCGGGTGCGGCGGCGCGGCACGCCGGTTCCAGCGGCCCGGTGCCGAACACGTCGAGGCGCCGGTCGCCGGGCCAGCGGCGTACGAGGTCGAGGACGTTCTCCCCGGCGGCGAGCCGCCCGGCGCAGACCCAGACGTCCCCGCCCGGGGACCGTTCAGCCGCCGGGACGCAGTGCGGCAGCACGGTGATGCGCTCCGGGGGCAGCCCCGCCCGCTCGTACGTGTCCCGGCTCAGCTCCGACGCGACGATCACCCGGTCGGCGCGGCGCAGCAGCGGGTCCGTCCGGGCGCCGCCCCGCCCGCCCCGAGCGAACGCCAGCCAGCGGGCGCGCGGTGGTCCGGGCTCGGGCAGCGTCGCCACCAGCGGCCCGGTCCACTCGGCGACCCAGGCGCGGCCGAAGCCGGGGGAGAGCTGATGGACGTGGACCACGTCGGGCCCGAAGGCGCGCAGCACGGTGAGGGGGTCCCGGCCGAGCCCGGCGGCGACCAGCCGCACCTCGTGACCGGCGCCGCCAAGCGCGAGCGCCTGGTCGAGGACGGCCTCGTCGGCACCTCTGGATCCCGGCCCCGTCACCCCGCCGAAGCTGTGGACCAGCGCGACCCTCACGCGAACACCGGCCGTTGCGCGCCCTCGGGGACCTCACCGGGCGCGCCGCCGGCCAGGTCGCCGGAGAGTCCCCCGGTCCACACGAGCGCCAGGTCGGCGCCGAAGTCCCCGGCCCCTTCGAGCACCCCGGCGAGTTCCGGATGCGAGTCGACCTGGAGCAGCACCCGCTCCCCCGGCGCCACGACGTCCTCCCACAGCCCGTCGAGGCGGCGCAGCCACGTCCCGTCGCGCTGCCCGAGCGCGTACGGGAGCACGCGCCAGCCCTCGTCCCGGGCGGCGGCCCTGCGCACGGCGGCCCGAGCCCCGCCGAACGGTTCGAAGGAGACGATCCGCCCCCGGTAGCCGCGGCGTCGCAGCGCCCGCCCGAAGGCGCCGTCCTGCCCGCCCGCGTCGAGGACCAGGTCGATCTCGCGGTGGGCGAGGTGCCGCACCAGCTTCCGCGTCCGTCCGAAGCGCGTCATGCGTCTGCTCCCTTACGTGTGAAGCCCCGCACAAACTATTCGCCCTTGTCCCGATTTGCGGCGTATAACACGATCTGAAGCGCCCTGACGCGGCGAGGGCACCCTCAGCGACACAGATCACGACCCGGCCGACTACATTGCGATCGCGTAAGTGGGTAGTCTCAGACGGACTGCATAAGTTACCGCTTAGTAATCACCGGTACCGTTCGAAGTATCCGTTCGAAGTACCGTCCGAGTACGTCAAAGAAGAGACCACCTCGCAGGCCCGAGGAGCCCCCAAATGCAACTCGCCGCGATCATCGTGTCGCTGGTTCTGATCGTGGTCGGCGTGGCCCTGTTCGCCCGCGCCCTCCTGCAGATCTACAACTTCATGCGGCTCGGCCAGAACGTGCCGAAGGGCACGCGCACCGACGAGCCCGGCCGGCGCACCGTCACCGTGGCCCGGGAGTTCCTCGGCCACACCCGGATGAACCGCTGGGGCGTCGTCGGTGTCGCGCACTGGTTCGTGGCGGTGGGCTTCTTCTCGCTGCTGCTGACGATCGTCAACGCCATCGGCCAGCTCTTCCAGGCCGACTGGCTGCTCCCGGTCATCGGCGAGTGGGCGCCGTACAACGTCTTCGTCGAGTTCATCGGCACGATGACGATCCTCGGGATCCTGGTCCTGATCGTCATCCGCCAGCTCAGCCTGCCGAACAAGGCGGGCCGCAAGTCCCGCTTCGCCGGCTCCAACTTCGGCCAGGCGTACTTCGTCGAGGCCGTCATCCTCATCGTCGGCGTCTGCATCTTCATGCTGCACGCCCTCGAAGGCGCCCAGCACCACGTGGACTCCTACGAGGCCTCGTTCTTCATCTCGTACCCGGTGATCAACTGGCTGGAGGGGATGGACCTCTCCACCCTCCAGAACCTCACCTACTTCTTCGCGGGCCTGAAGATCGCGACGTCGTTCATCTGGATGATCACGGTCGCCCTGAAGACCGACATGGGTGTCGCCTGGCACCGCTTCCTGGCCTTCCCGAACATCTGGTTCAAGCGCAGGGCCGACGGTGACACGGCGCTCGGCGAGCTGCTCCCGATGACCTCGCAGGGCGAGCCGATCGACTTCGAGGACCCGGGCGAGGACGACGTCTACGGCGTCTCCCAGATCGAGCACTTCTCCTGGAAGGGCCTGCTCGACTTCTCCACCTGCACCGAGTGCGGCCGCTGCCAGTCGCAGTGCCCCGCCTGGAACACCGGCAAGCCGCTCTCCCCCAAGCTCCTGATCATGTCGCTGCGCGACCACGCGCACGCCAAGGCGCCGTACCTGCTCGCCGGTGGCGGAAAGTCGATGGAGGGCGAGGAGAAGGCGTCGGAGGAGCAGCTCAAGGACGTCCCGGCCGCCGCCCTCGCCGAGGCCGAGCGCCCGCTGATCGGCACCCTCGAAGAGAACGGCGTCATCGACCCCGACGTCCTGTGGTCCTGCACCACCTGCGGCGCCTGCGTCGAGCAGTGCCCGGTCGACATCGAGCACGTCGACCACATCGTCGACATGCGCCGCTACCAGGTGATGATCGAGTCCGCGTTCCCGTCCGAGGCGGGCACGATGCTCAAGAACCTGGAGAAGAAGGGCAACCCCTGGGGCCTCGCCAAGAAGCAGCGCCTGGAGTGGCTCAAGGAGCTGGACTTCGAGGTCCCGGTCGTCGGCAAGGACATCGAGGACCTCACCGAGGTCGAATACCTGTACTGGGTCGGCTGCGCGGGCGCGCTCGAGGACCGTGCCAAGAAGACGACGAAGGCCTTCGCCGAGCTGCTCAACATCGCGGGCGTGAAGTTCGCGATCATGGGCGGCGACGAGAAGTGCACCGGCGACTCCGCCCGCCGCCTCGGCAACGAGCCGCTCTTCCAGCAGCTCGGCCAGGAGAACGTCATGTCGCTGAACATGGCCTTCGGCGAGGAGTACGACGACGACGGCAAGGTCACCGCCGAGTCGAAGAAGCCGAAGACGGCGAAGAAGATCGTCGCCACCTGCCCGCACTGCCTCAACACGATCGGCAACGAGTACCCGCAGCTCGGCGGCGACTACGAGGTCATCCACCACACCCAGCTCCTCCAGCACCTGGTGGACGAGGGCAAGCTGGTCCCGGTGACGCCGGTCGAGGGCATCATCACCTACCACGACCCCTGCTACCTGGGCCGCCACAACAAGATCTACTCCCCGCCGCGCGAGATCATCGGCAAGGTCCCCGGTCTGCGCAACGAGGAGATGCACCGCCACAAGGAGCGCGGCTTCTGCTGTGGCGCGGGCGGCGCGCGGATGTGGATGGAGGAGCGGATCGGCAAGCGCATCAACAACGAGCGCGTCGACGAGGCTCTTTCGCTCAACCCGGACATCGTCTCCACGGCCTGCCCGTTCTGCCTGGTCATGCTGACCGACTCGGTCAACGGCAAGAAGAACGACGGCAAGGCGAAGGAGTCCGTCCAGGTCGTCGACGTGGCGCAGCTGCTGCTCGACTCCGTCAGGACGCCGGTCGACCCGGCGGGCGAGGCGGAGACCGAGGACGCGCCGGAGCCGGAGCCGGTGAAGTAGTCCTCGCCGTACAGCAGAAGTAGTCCTCGCCGTACAGCAATTGAAGGGCGCCCCGTCACGGTGACGAGGCGCCCTTCTCGCATGTGCGCGTACAACCCTTGTAGCTCGCAACGAGTCTCCTGTGCGCCGGACGGCGGATGATCCCGGGGACAACTCCCGGCAAACGCCCATCGAACGGCACGTCACCGACGCCGGATGCCCGCCAGGCATCCCCTCAACGCCGCAGGAGCCAGCCACACCATGGACCGACCCAGACGCACCGCCTCCCTCCGCCTCCTCACGGCGACCGCCGCCGCGCTCACCCTCACCGGCGGCCTGTTCGTCGCCACGGCGGGACCGGCCTCGGCCGCCACGCCGGGCGTCGCCGCGTCCGACGCCGACTTCAACGGGGACGGCATCGCGGACACCGCGGCCGCCGCCCCGGGCGCCTACGTGAACGGGCGCATCGGAGCCGGCCAGATCGCCGTCCTGTACGGCGGCGGCAAGCACGCCCTCATCAGCCAGAACACCTCGGGTGTCCCCGGCGGCGCGGAGGCCAAGGACAACTTCGGCTTCTCCAGCGCCTACGGCGACTTCGACGACGACGGCTTCGACGACCTGGCCATCGGCGCACCCGGCGAGGACGGCACCGGCGACCCCGACAGCGGCACCGTCGCCATCCTGTGGGGCTCCGCCCGCGGCCTGACCGGCGGCACGACCGTCTCCGACCCGCGCCCCGCGAGCCACGACTTCTTCGGCTACGCCCTGGAGGCCGGCGACTTCGACGGCAACGGCAAGGACGACCTCGCCATCGGCACGCCCAACTCGACCACCGTGGACATCGTCCGCGGCGGCGCGCGCACCAACACGCTGGGCGGCGCCTACACCGTGCGCGCCCCCGGCGCGAGCGGCGGCGACGGAGGCGGCATCAACAACCTGCACTCCGGCGACGTCAACGGCGACGGCCGGGACGACCTCCTCGTCGACGGCTACGAGAACACCACCGCCGGCTGGAACGCCAACTTCTACCTGCCCGGCAGCTCGTCCGGCGTCAAGGCGACCGGAGCGGTCCAGCTGCCCGCCGGCATCATCACCGACGTCGGCGACGTCGACAGCGACGGCAAGGGCGACATCGTCTTCGGCCTGCAGTGGGACAACAGCTCCGGCGTCCCGCGCACCCAGCTCGGCGGCGCCGTCCTGATCGCCCACGGCTCCGCGAGCGGCCCGAACGTCTCCGGCATCCAGACCATCGACCAGGACACCGCGGGCGTCCCCGGCGCCGGTGAGAAGGGCGACTACTTCGGCAGCGAGCTCGACCTCGGCGACATCAACGGCGACGGCCACCTCGACCTCGTCGTCGGCGCCTCGGGCGAGGACCTCGCGGGCGTCAGCAACGCCGGGGCGATCGTCGTCCTGTACGGCGCGAAGGACGGCTCCGGCATCTCGGGCGCGGGCTCCAAGTTCTACAGCCAGGACACCCCCGGCGTGCCCAACGCCAACGAGAAGGACGACAACTTCGGCTCCGACGTCCACGTCGACGACCTCGACGACGACGGCCGCGGCGATGTCGTCGTGGGCGCCAACGGCGAGAACGGGTACAACGGGGCGGTCTACTCCCTGCACTCGAACACGGACGACACGCTGTCCGCGTCCGCGGGCATCTACACGTCCACGGTCGGCATCTCCGCCTCCGGCTCCCCGCAGTTCGGCGTCGACTTCACCGACTGATCCCCCCTCGGCACCTGTTGATCTCCCTTAGGGGAGCCCCTTCGGGACTCCTTAAGGGATGTCACAGCTCAGCCCCAATGCCGGGCCCGGACGCCGGGCCCGGCATGCCACCCGCCGAAACCAGGTACGTTCGAACCGTGGCTGGATTCAGGAACGGACGCGGCCGGGACAACCGCGAAGCGCCGCAGGGGCCCCCGCAGCACTACGGGGGGCAGCACGGGAATCAGTACGGCGGCCAGTACGGGCAGCAGCACGGGCAGCAGCACGGGGCCCAGCAGCAGTGGCCCCGGGGCGGCGGGAACGGTGAGCCGGAGTACTTCGGCGACCCCGGCACGCCCCCGTACCCGCAGGGCGGCCACGACCCGTACGCGGCCAACAACCCGGGCCACACCCAGGCGTTCTCGGTGCACGACGACGACGCCTACACCCAGGGCGCCACGTACCAGGCGGGCGCCGCGGCACCCGGCCCAGTCGGCCCGCGCCTGCACTGGAAGCAGCTGCTCAGCGGCGTGATCCTGCGCCCGGCGCCGACCTACCTCCAGATGCGGGACTACGCGATGTGGGCCCCGGCGCTCATCGTCACGTTCCTCTACGGCCTGCTCGCGGTGTTCGGTTTCGACGGCGCCCGCGAGGACGTGATCCACGCCACGCTCGGCTCGGCGATCCCCTACGTCCTCTTCACCGGCGTCGTGATCACGCTCGGCTTCTTCGTGCTCGGCGTGGTCACCCACACCCTGGCCCGCCAGCTCAACGGGGACGGCGCCTGGCAGCCCACCGTCGGCCTCTCCATGCTCATCGCGTCCCTGACGGACGCCCCGCGCCTGATCGTCGCGATGTTCCTCGGCGGCGACGCCCCGTTCGTCCAGATCCTCGGCTGGGTCACGTGGCTCGGCGCGGGCGCGCTCCTCACCACGATGGTCGCCAAGTCGCACGACCTGCCGTGGCCGAAGGCGCTGGCGGCGTCGGCGATCCAGCTGATCGCGCTGCTGTCGATCATCAAGCTGGGCACGTTCTGAGAGAGCGGGTACGGGTGTGAGAAAGGCGGGGCCCGAGGGCCCCGCCTTTTCCTGTGTCACGTCTGGCGCGTCTCTCAGGCGTCGAGAACCTGCCCGGCCCGCTTCACGACGGGTTCCTGCACACTCCACGGGAAGTTGATCCAGTCATCGGTCCGCTTCCACACGTACTCGCACTTCACGAGGGAGTGGGACTTCTCATAGATGACGGCGGAGCGCACCTCGGCGACGGTGTCGAGGCAGAAGTCGTGCACCAGCTTCAGCGTCTTGCCCGTGTCGGCGACGTCATCGGTGATCAGCACCTTCTTGTCGCTGAAGTCGATGGCGTTGGGCACGGGCGCGAGCATGACGGGCATCTCGAGGGTCGTCCCCACACCCGTGTAGAACTCCACATTCACGAGGTGAATGTTCTTGCAGTCCAGCGCGTACGCGAGCCCGCCGGCGACGAAGACACCGCCGCGCGCGATGCTCAGGACGATGTCGGGCTCGTAGCCGTCGTCGGCGATGGTCTGGGCGAGCTCGCGCACGGCGCCACCGAAGGCCTCGTACGTAAGGTTCTCGCGCACGCCACTCACGCCACTCACGCCACTCACATCACTCATGTCGCTGCTGCTCACACCTGGGTCCGATGGAAGTTGAGGAAGGAACGGGAGGCGGTGGGACCGCGCTGCCCCTGGTAACGCGACCCGTAGCGCTCACTGCCGTACGGGTGCTCGGTCGGCGAGGACAGCCGGAACATGCACAGCTGCCCGATCTTCATGCCGGGCCAGAGCTTGATGGGGAGCGTCGCGAGGTTCGACAGCTCCAGGGTGACGTGACCGCTGAAGCCGGGGTCGATGAACCCGGCGGTGGAGTGCGTCACGAGCCCGAGCCGCCCGAGCGAGCTCTTGCCCTCGAGCCGGGAGGCGAGGTCCTCGGGAAGCGAAATGACCTCGTACGTCGACGCGAGCACGAACTCACCGGGGTGAAGAATGAACGGCTCATCCCCCTCCGGCTCCACGAGCCGCGTCAGGTCGGCCTGCTCCACGCTGGGGTCGATGTGGGGGTACTTGTGGTTCTCGAACACCCGGAAATAGCGGTCGAGACGTACGTCGATGCTCGACGGCTGCACCATGGATTCGTCGTAAGGATCGATCCGGACCCGCCCGGCGTCGATCTCGGCGCGGATGTCCTTGTCTGAGAGAAGCACGTAGCGAGGATACGCAGAGCGCGCGGACCCGCCACAATCGGCTCGGCCCGCGCGCTCTGCGCTGTGCTGGCTGTCTCTGGCTGTCTCTACCGACAGAACTTGCTGATCACCGCTTACCGGGTCCCACGGGAACGGCATTCCGCAGTCGAGCACAGCGCGGACACCGGATGAGCCGGCCCGGACCGAGACGGTCCGCCTGCTGCATCGGGAACGAAGCGGTGCTGAACACGTGCCCTTCGGCACAACGGACGACGGTGCGCTCCATCGAGTCCATCAAAGTCCCGGAGTCCCTTCCCCAACGAGCCATGTGGCCGGTTTCCCGGCCGACGACAAACGCCACGTTACGGGATGAAAGGGACGGCAGTCGCGGCGGCACTCCGCCCCTGGACAACCCTCTCGCGGTCCCCACACCGTACGCCTCAACTCCCTTCACCCGCAGTCACATCCACACGCCCCAACGCAGCCGGGCCCCGGGGCAGCAGCGCCCGGGACCCGGCATGAGGTAGAGTGACGGCCAGTACATCGCCACTGCGGCGGGCGTACTGCGCGGGTGTAGTTTAGTGGTAGAACATCAGCTTCCCAAGCTGAGAGTGCGAGTTCGATTCTCGTCACCCGCTCCACGAAGAAGGCCCAGGTCAGAAACCCTGACCGGGGCCTTTTTGCTATCCGCTTCCGCTTGGTTCAGGGGGCGCGTGCCACGTCCGTGCCAGGTGCTCGATTACCCGGCTTCCTGCCACGTAGCGGCGAGCCTTCCGCACACTCCGCCCGAGCATCCCCGCGACCTCCCGCTGAAGCTGCTCCCCGGAGTGCAGGTGCGTCCCCGCCGCCTTCTTGAACGACTGACCGGCGCGAGCCGTCGCGCCCTTCGAGGTCGCGCCGAATCGGGCCCACCGGGTGGACCTGGGTAGCGCAGATCGCAGAACGGGAAGCTGCCGGGCAGGTCGGCGGACGTGCGCGCGGAGACCGTCATCCGGCGGCAGAGCCCTGCCAGCTCCCCCCACCAGGCCGGTCGACAGTCAGCCCCCGAAGCAGACCACGCACGACTGCGGCCCCCAGTGCCCAGCGTGAGTTACAACTTTCTCTACTGGTTCAAGCACCCGGCGCCGCTCCGCGCCGCCGGGCGGGCTCACGGCTCCGCCGGGGCTGCCGCTCCTGCCTCCGCCCGCTCCGCCCCGCTGCGCCGACGCCCGCCCTTTTGTGGAGCAGGGCCGAAGGCAGGAGTCGAGCACCCGACGTACGCGGCCCACGGTCACAGACAATGCCTCCGGCGGGGGATCGGCCGGCACCGGGATGGAGGGGGCGCCGTTCCCGGCCGCGCGTCCAATCGTGGTGAGCGTGGGGAGCTCCCATCCCGCCCACCGTCGACCCAGGCAGAGCCGAGCAGACGCAGGCCCAGGGGCGTCAAGGTCGTTCGTACAGTGGCGCGCTCCACCTTGACGCCCCTGAACCACGCCCGCTCCACGGTGTGTGGGTCGACGGCGGACGGGATGGGAGCTGGGTAGTAGTGGCCTGGGTCGTGGATCGATCTGCTACGGAAGGGGATATGCACTTGTCAGGTCATCGCTGCGGCGACCATAGGTGAGTGATTTCGAGTCCTACGAAAACCGCTAGTAGTTACTGGAGTCGGCGTTACGCAAACGCTGATCGTAGGAGCTGGTGATATTGGAACACGTAGCGCCGGTCATACCGCCACAAAGGCACGAATCGCCTCTTCGCTTACAGCTAGCCACATGAGCGTGCGAGCATTTCAAATATGGACAGCGTGCCCAAATTACCGAAAGGGGTTGCCGCGAGGGCGTCGCGAATTCACGCCACTCAGGCGACTATTTTCCAAACCGGAAATCCTGTCGCCTCAGACCAAGCGGTGACTTGAGCAAACAAATCCGTCTCTTTGAGGAATAGCGTACCCCAGTGAGATCGAGCTACACCCTCCCACATTTCGGCCCTTACAGAGATTCCCCATTTCCTTTTAGCTACGTAAGATATGCATCTGAATAGGTCATGCCCTTGAGCAACTCTTCGCTTGGAAATTGACTCTGATTCGGATTTCGACAGCCACGCGTCAATGTCGCTCTCGCGCATTTCTCTGCCATTGCACTTGCTTGGCAGGATCTGTTTTAGCGCGGAAACACTCGGCCTATAATCGGGATCAGAGAAAAGTTTCTCAAATGGGGGGTTGTCGAGGTCCATTTCATGGCCGCCTTGCATCGAGTAGAGTCGGAAGAATCCCACCTTTGCCGCCATCTCAGTTGCCGACTCGCGCGCTTCCTCTGACAGTGAATCGCCGCTGATCAGCTGATCGTGCAGGGAGCTAAATTTTCCAAATGCTTCTAGGCATCGATCAACTGGAGTGCCTGAGAAAAACACCATAGCATCGAGATCGTACAGGTCCGTATAGAACACATTGTTGCTCACAGAGCGAACTTCTACGAAATCCACTAGGTCTGCGTCTACAATTCCGAGCACACCACTGAAGCCCTGTTGATCTGAAAACTCCAGCGCTTCAATAGCTTCCGTCTTGCCGTTGGCAACCACTATCCTTACCGTGTCGTGAGCTAGGCAATGCTTGAGAGTGTGGGCGTCGCTATCACCCTCAAGTACAAGAATAGTCGCGTTAGGATCATAATTCCTGAGCATGCCGACAGTATTTTTCGTTGCGGTAGGCGAGAGGACGTTTCTCACGAGCCCTCCGTCGATGTCGGCAGTCCGATTGTTTGAGACCACCATTCATTGATGATCTGAGGCGAATGTGTAGCCACCACGAAGCGCAGTTTCGAGAGCTGAGCGATGCGCCGAATATCTGAAATGAACTCTTGTTGCCACGCGACATGCAGAGAGATTTCAGGCTCGTCGATTAGCACCAAGGATCCTGGCTTGACGTTGAACAAGAGATCGTAAACTAGGACGATCTCATGCTGCTCGCCCGAAGACAATTGTGAGGAGAAGATCGGCTGCGGTTGCAGACCCTCACTTTTGAAACGAAATCCGTGTTCTCGATCGATTACCATTTTCTTGAACAGGAAACGCTTCTCGATAATGCTCTTAAATAGTTCAACCCGCTGTAGCAAGTCATTGAAAGTGTCAAGCTTTTGCTGACTGTCGCGAAGGTAGGTCCAGAGAACCTTTCGCTGCCAGTCGATAAGCTCTTCTCCTGGAAGAGGAACATCCATGGACTCATCGAGGAGGGCAATAGCGGCCAAGCGGTTTCTGAGGTGACTTTGTTCCGCATACTTCTCCCTGATCTGTGCGTCACTTGGTACCGGCTCTTCCTCCTTGTCCAAAATCCTTTTCGGGAAACTTTTGTCCAATTCCTGAGATTCCCGTGAATTAGTCGTGAGCGCACTTGCAAGCAGCCGGGAAAGGTCGCGTGCGCATTCGTTTACTTTCATGCGCCTAGATTCCACAGGGCGCCGACGCGGCTCGCTCGACGCTTCAAAAATCAAAAGACGTTGAGTCTCGACTAGGTGAACCGGGAGCTTGTCCAAGAATTCGACGATGTCAGTGTTGAAATCATCGATATCAAACAGTTCACTGTGGCGGTTCGTTCGGATGCTCGAACTTCTGTAGGAAGGCCGAACGTACGGGTTGCCTGCATGGTAAAGGGCTTGCAACTTGGCTGACGGTGACGCGTCTGTCTCTACGCTCTGCATCAATTCGCCCTGAATGTCCCTCCAGACACCGGGGGGGATATCTTCGCGCTGAAGTTTGATTCGCCCCGAAGCGGTAGCTCCCTTGCGGGCAGTGAGAGTGAAGGCGACATCCACTCCACCGTAGTGACGAGGTGGCCTATTGTTCCCGAAGGCGCCATGATTTGTGACGATCAAGCGCTCCCCGCTATCGAAGCGAAGAGCGATTCTTTCGAAACGAGACTCTGCAATCGTGAACACATCAAATTTGAGGACAGCCTCGACCAGTTCCAGCATCCTCGTCTTGCCGACGCCGTTAGGGCCATGCAGGATGACGAACTCGGAGTCATCTTTGAAGTGCACCTCATGAGTGAATTGACCAAGGAGTTTGCTGACTTTGAAGCTGACGAGTTGAGTCACGTCGATCTCACTTTGCATTAATGTGGATCATTTTTGATCCACGAGCTTCCCAAGTATCTGATTTACAGCGCGTTAAAGACTTGACGCTAGTTGAGCCACTTTGTGCGTTCGCGACGAGTCGTCGGTTGTAGTGCTCACAGGATTTTAGGGCGTTCAGGGGGCATCCGTGTGCGTTTCGCGCTCTCAAGTCCGATACGGGTGCTTTAGCGCAGCCGGACTGGGCATCGCGGGCTGTCGAAGCCTCCCTAGGCCATCGGTAGACCTCCTGGGGGCCAGGTGCTGGGCCCCGTCGCTTCCTGCTCTGCACCGTGCCACATCCGTGCCAGGTTGAACGGGGAGCCACGGAGAACGGCGGTCCGAGCCGTATGCCGACTGCTGTGGGCCAGCCCCGCCTGCGTAGCACCCGAAACAGCCGTAGCTGACCCATCTGCATAGAGCTACGGACCAAAGGGCTCACAGGAGCGGGAGACGGGATCGTACGGTGAACGCCTTCCTTCGCGGTAACCCGACGCTCCGCTCCTTCTGGGACGCCAGCACTATGGCTTATCGACCGGGCTTCCAGTCCGTGTCGAGGATGGCTGCGTGTACAGCGGCGACGATCATCGTGATGGCCAAGACGCCGCCCACCCAGTTCTTTGGGTTGCCGAACACGGACGCCAGGACGGCTGAGCCGTAAATGAGCCCTGCATAGACGATCGGCACGATCATGCTGACGACACGCTTCTTGGCCGCGATGAAGAACAACGGCGGCGCCAAGAGGCCGGCCGAGAGCACAACCACGACGACCCAGATCGCTTTGTGCCAGATGTTCGCGTACATGCGGGCTCGGATGGGCGCGTTGACATACGAGTCGCTCATGATCCCCCCTTGCTCAAGCAGACAACCAGTGTGACCCAGACCACCCATGAGCGCGAGTGTCTAGCAACTGCCTGGGAGCCAGCCGCTCGTCACCGTCTCAGTTCCCGTCCCATACAGTCTCGTTCGCGATCGTTCAGACGAGACTTGGGGCCGCCTCCACGCCAACGGCTAGTCACGCATGAACGCAGGTGAACGCCCATGCACACAGCCGAAGGCCCCGCCACCACAGTTGGAAAGCGTGCGGCAAAATCGCGAGTTGAAGCGGCTGACAGGATGCACTCCATGACGGAGTACACGTGGCCGAACGGTGTGGGAGATCCGACGCCCGAGGACGTACGACGAGCCTGGCCGGCAACCATGACCGCACTGCCAGTCGGTGCCGCCGTGACCGGCAAGGTTATCGGCCGACAGCCCTTCGGGGTGTTCGTAGAGATCGATGGGGTGCCAGACGCTGTGGGGCTGGCAGAAATCGTGAGGTCACCGCCCGGAACCGTCCCTCCCCCTCTGGGGTCTGCGATCACTGGGAGCGTGGTCGCTCACGCGGAACACAACTACCAGGTCAGACTCAGGCTGGATGACTGGGGAGACGAGCGCGCGCCCCTCCCGCTGGAGCCCAACGAGCGCCTCACCGACCGTGTTGCTCTGAGCGGTTTCTTGAGGCGCCTTCGGCAGGACTATGAAGCGAGCGGCGACCAATGGGAGAACCGCACGCTGGAAAGCTTCCTGGAGGCTTTGGAAGCGTGGGTGTCCGACGCCCCGGGCTGGTACGCGAACCACGGCCAGGAGCTCCCACCCAAGGGCGACTGGGCGTTCATGGCACGGGCCCTCAGCGCAGCGCGGTTCTACGAGTGACCCCGAATCGCGGGCGGGCCGTCTCTGGCCCTCTACTTACGTGCCAGACCCGTGCCAGGTTGGGCGGGGAATCACGGGGAACCGCGGGCAACGGGCCATCGGCATCGAGGGCCCACTAGGCCACTCCCCAGCAGGTCAGCCCACCAAGTCCCCCTATAAAACCGAGCTTTCCAAGCTGAGAGCCCGCTTCACGAGCTTGGGCTGTCAGCTCCCCTGGAACGGTTGCGCCTTGGTTTTCGATGGCCATGCGTCAGCGATCACTGCGGACACCACCGTCCCGCCGAAGCGGCTCGGTCCCGTGTGCCAGGACTCGGCGATGCAGTCGACCAGGAGCAGCCCCCGCCCGTGCGCCTGTTCGTCCCCGGCATCGCGCACCCGGATGTCGCCCGTGGGCCCCGCGTTGTGCACGTCGACCCTGAGCGAGGTCCGCACCTTGTACCACTCGACCCGCACCAACCAGGGCCCCGACGCTTGTCCGTAGAGCACCGCGTTGGTGACCAGCTCCGAGACCAGCAGTTCACAGTCGTCGATCGAGCAGGTCGGCTCGTACGGGGCGATGAACTTGCGGAACCATCGCCTGGCGCGCGGGACAGAAGACGGAGTCGGCTGGAGGAGTATGGCCCCGAGCCAGGAAGGGGCGGCGCCGTTACAACCGTCAGGCATTCCAACCATCCGCGTTCGCTCCTTGCCGAAGTCGCTACCGCGCGAGTCGAGGCAGCGCCGTTCCGTGTGACGAGGGTGCGGTCGTCGACGGCCCCGGCTTCAGATGGGGCCCTTGGTCTGTCGTCGACTGCCCGCGTCGCATGGACACTACGGTGGCCTTGGCCACTTGGTGGATGGTGGCATTAGCCACTTGAACCGCGCAAGCGGATCTGCGCAAGCCACCCCTTCAGGTGAGCGGGTAGCCCTGCTCGAAGGCCCATCGGTGAGGTGGGTAGGTGGCCTCGGCGAACTCCAACGGGCGGTCCTGCATGTCGAGCACCACATGGCGCAGTACCAACACCGAGTCTCCAGGGTTCAGTTGCAGGTCGGCCGTCTCTGCTTCGGTTGCCGGCCTGGCACACATGCGGTCCTCCGCGTAGCTGCCCCTTCGACCGGTCGCGGTCTCCACGTAGAGCAAGGTGCCCTCCCGGATGCGGTCCATCTGCAGGAGTTTCGGCGCTCGTTGCCCGACGTCCGGAGTGAACCAGGAGGCGGACAGGGAAATGGGTCCGTCCTGGTTGTGCGTGATACGCCGTCGATGCACCGCTCGGCGATCTCCCGTGAGCCCAAGAGCGTCGGCGACGTAGTCCGGGGCGTCCGCCCAGCCGGCCGACGTGATGACCGCGTACTCGCCGGGCGTATAGATGTTGCCCGTCTTCCGAGCACGCCCGTACAACTCCCGTGCACGCCGGTTGATCTCCAGGTTCCGTACGTACGTGCCCGATCCCTGCCGCTTTTCGACAAGCCCCTGTTGACTCAGCGCCTCAAGCGCCCGCGCAGCCGTCGGTCGGGAAATCTGCCAGTCCGCCGCCAACTGCCGTTCCGAGGGGACCTCGTCGCCCGGACGCAGGTCTCCCCGAAGGATCTGGTCGCGAAGGTAATGCGCAACCTGGAGATACTTGGGCTGGGTCTCCTCGATACGCGGCATCAGTGTGCCCTCCTGAGATGAAGTGGCTATAGCCTTTGGCCACTATAGGGCGAGGGCTGCTCGGCGTTCTCCGCGTACCGTAAGCGCCATGACGCGCTTGATCGTCGCGGCGGGAGGCGGGGGTGACGTGGTCGCCGCCGCGATGTTGCATGCCGCTCTGTACGGGCCCGAGGACCGCGCTGTGATCTTCACGTATGCGTGGGAGCGTCTGCTCGTCGACCCGGTGCCGGGTCCGAGAGGGCCTCAGGACTTTGACGGC
Organism: Streptomyces sp. R818; assembly: GCF_056172735.1. Lineage (NCBI taxonomy): Bacteria > Bacillati > Actinomycetota > Actinomycetes > Kitasatosporales > Streptomycetaceae > Streptomyces > Streptomyces sp. R818. The sequence goes on along the minus strand of NZ_JAOCNE010000012.1, from coordinate 421,286 downwards.
CTCGTACCGGCGACTCCGGCGGTGTGGTTCGTGGCGCCCGGCACCCGACCGATCCCGCCTGTGGGGTCCGCCCTCCCCCGGCTCGCTGCGGAACTCCCGTGCACACTCGCGCTGCTCGACCCTCGGCAGGGCGTCGAGGGAATCACACGTCAGCTCAACGACCTTGTGCACCAGTTGTCTCCCTCCTCCGTGGACCTGCTCGATGTCGGCGGCGACATCCTGGCCCGTGGTGACGAGCCGACCCTCAGCAGCCCGCTTGCCGACGCTCTGACCCTCGCGGCCTGCTGTCGGCTGGACGAGCCCGTACGTCTGCTGGTCGCGGGACCCGGCCTCGACGGGGAAATCCCGGTCCACGATGTACAGAGCCTGTTCGGGACCTTGGTGCACACCTTCACCCCGGAAGACGTCGAGCCGGTCACCTCTGTCCTGGACTGGCACCCCTCCGAGGCCACCGGGATGCTCGCCGCGACCGCCCGAGGAGTCCGTGGCGTATGCGAGGTCCGGGATGCCGGCCTGCCCATCGCGCTCACGGATGCGTCCCCGACGGTCCACGAGGTCGATCTGGAACAGGCCCTCCTCCGTAACCGGCTCGCCCGCGCCCTCATGGCGACCACGACGCTGGAGGAGGCCGAGGCGTACAGCCGTGCCGTCTGCGGCTTTTCGGAGATCGACTACGAGCGCGATAAGGCCGCGCGGCTCGAAGCCCAGCCGCCCACCTATCTGGACCCTCGCGACGTCTTGCCCCAGCTCGACCGGTTCGAGGCCGAAGCACGGCGTCGCGGAGTCACGCACACCACCTTTCGGCACCTCACCGAAGTCCTGCACCTCAGCGGCTCGCACCGCCAAGAGCTACGCCGCCTCCTCATCAGCAGCCGCCCGGAGCAGTACGTCGCTCCCTTGTGGCGTGTCTCCGGGGAACCGTCATGACCGGTGCCGGCCCGTCCAAGCGGCACCGGCGACTGGCCCGCGTCCTCGCGAACGCTCTCGACGCCGCGGCGGGCTCAGATTGGAACGCCGACACCGGTCTCGATGTCCGATTGCAGGACATCCCCCTCACCCGACGCCGCCCCGACGTCATCGTCTACCGAGCGGACACCATCGACATCACGCCCACCCGGCCCGAGCACGTCCTCCTGGTGGCCGAAGTGGTGTCGCCGGGCTCGGAGACCACCGACCGGATCGTGAAGGTCGACCAGTACGCCAAAGCGGGCATCACCTTCTACTGGCGGATCGAGCAGGCCGCGACGGGCACACCGCTGGTGTACACGTACGTGCTCGACCCCGCGACCAGGGCCTACCGGAACGGAGCCGTGTTCACCGGTGTCCTGAGCATCACCGCGCCCTTCGCCGTGGAGATCGACCTCGGCCAGGTCTGAAACGATCGCGGGGTTTCGTCGTCCGACCCAGGGGAGCCTTGAGATGACCGACACCGAGATCTGCACCGTCACCGTCACCGCGCCCGATCCCGAGTGGCTCGCGGGCTTCGTGAAGCAGCTGGTGAGTGACCGGCTCTGTGCCTGTGGGCACATCACCGAGTCCATCAGGGCCGTCTACCGGTGGGAGGGCGAGGTACATGACGATCGTGAGGCGCATGTGTCCCTGCACACCAGTGCCGGGCGGGTGGCCGAGATCTTGCGGCGGGTGGAGGAGCAGCACCCGTACGACGTGCCGTGCGCCATCGTCAGCACCATGAACGCGGCGCCCGCTTATGCGGCTTGGGTCAACGAGGAGACACGGCCGGAGCCCGCCTGAGCGTCAGAGCGGCAGGTCGTCGGGCAGGACCCGGAAGGCCTTGTGGCGGCCCAGGGGGCGTACCGCTCGGAAGTCTCTGCGGTCGAGGGTGAGGATCGCGTCCGTCTCGTACTCGGCGGCGAGTGCCACGTTCACCGCGTCGGCCAGGTCGAGGTCCAGCGACCGGTAACGCGCGCGGACGGACTGGGCCACGCCCAGGTGTTCCTCCGTGATCTCCGGTGCGGCGACGCGGCCACGGCGCATCCAGTGTCTGATGTCGTCGACCGCGCTCAGTGCGGCCTCTCGTCCCAGTTCGCGTGTCGCGACGTGATCCAGTTCCGCGAGCAGCAGCGGGGACATGATGAGCAGGCCCGCGGCCAGGATCGCCTCGTTCGCCACGGCGTGCTCCGGGTGGGTCGAGTCGAGGGCGGCCAGCAGGCCGGAGGTGTCGGCGACGACGATGATCACGTGGCAGCACCGGGGCTCGACTCACGCCGCACCGCGTCGGCGACCGTGTCGCGGACCTCGGTCTTCGACGGCGTACGACCCTGCCCCTCGAAGGTGCGCGAGAACAGCGGCTCGTCCCAGACCCGGTTCGCCATGGCCGCGAGATGGATGCCCTGTCGGATGATCTCGGCCTCGCTTATGCCTCTGCGCTTGGCGGCCTCCTTGATGATCGCCAGGTCCTCGGGGTCCGCGTAGACGTTGGTGCGCTTCATGGACATGTACCAACCGTAGTCCATGTGTTCCGGGCGGATCACCGATCGGAGCCAGGAGTTCATGTAAGCGATGAGCAAACACATACATGAATATTGACGTGAGCATGGCAACGGCCTACCGTCCCGAAAGAGAGCGCTTTCTAGACGCAGTTCATGGTGCCGAAGCCACCCCTCCGGTTCAGCCACGCGAACCGGCCAAACTTCCCCGCCCCACTTACAGGGAGACCCAACGATGGACATCGCAGTGCGACCTCTCGTCGCTTCCCTCGGGCTGCTCGCCGGCAGCCTCGCCGCCGTTGCCGTCGGGAGCGCCCCGGTGAGCGCCGCCGCCCAAGCCCAGGCCATCGTCTACGTCGCCCCCAACGGGACCGACTCCGCCGCCGGGACGCTCGCCGCTCCGACCACCCTGGCCTCGGCCATCAGCCGGGTCTCGGCCGGGGGCACCATCTACCTGCGCGGTGGGACGTATGCGTACGGGCAGACCGTCACCGTGCCGGACGCCGCCGATGGGACCTCGGCCGCCCGTACCACCCTCACCGCTTATCAGAGTGAGAAGCCGGTGCTGAACTTCAGCGCGCAGAGCGAGAGTTCTAGCAACAGAGGGCTTCAGCTCTTCGCCTCGTACTGGCACGTCAAGGGCATCGTCGTCGAGCACGCCGGGGACAACGGGATCTACGTCGGCGGCAGCAACAACGTCATCGAGCGGACCGTCACCCGCTACAACCACGACACCGGGCTGCAACTCGGCCGGATCGCGTCCAGCACGCCCAAGAGCGCCTGGCCCGCGAACAACCTCGTCCTCAGCGCCGAGTCGCACGACAACGCCGACTCCGACGGGGAGGACGCCGACGGGTTCGCCGCCAAGCTGACCACCGGGACCGGGAACGTCTTCCGGTACGCCGTCTCCCACAACAACATCGACGACGGGTGGGATCTGTACACCAAGACCGACACGGGCGCGATCGGGCCCGTCACCATCGAGGACTCGTTGTCCTACACCAACGGAACCCTCTCCGACGGGACCGTGAACGAGGACGGCGACCGCAACGGGTACAAGCTCGGCGGGGACGACATCGCCGTCAACCACGTCGTGCGCCGGTCCATCGCCTTCGGCAACGGGCACCACGGGTTCACCTACAACTCCAACCCCGGGTCCATGGCCATCTCCAACAATCTCGCCATCGACAACGCCGAGCGGAACTACTCCTTCGACAAGGGGACCTCCGTCTACAAAAGCAACACCTCCTGCCGGTTCTCCGTCGACGGGTCCAACGACAAGACCGTGGGCAGCGCCGACAGCTCCAACCAGTTCTGGACCGGGACGAACGGGTCCCGCTGCTCCTCCTACAGCGGCGCGCTCAAGTGGTCCTTCGCGTCCGACGGCAAGCTGGTCGTGACACTGGGCGGGAAGACGGTCACCCTGTAGTCCCATGGAGCCTGTGGAGCCTATGGAGATCAGCCGCGGACAGGTCACTCGCAGACGTCTGCTCGGTGTGCTCGGCGCCACCGGGGTGCTCGCCGCCGTGCCCACGCGGTGGGCGAGCGCCGCCGAGGTCGAGGCCGGGGTCGCGCAGCTGATCTCCAACACGGTCGAGGTGTTCGCGGGGAACGCCGGCTCCAACGCACGTACGGAGAGCCGGAGCAAGCTCGCTTCCGTCGAGCGCGTCGCCCGAGCGAACCTCGCCTCCATGGACGCCGCCGGCGGTGGGAGTGAGCTGTTCGGCGGGCTGCCGCTCGGCACCAGCGATCCGAATCTGAACAGCACTTACCAGAAGCTGTACGAGATCGCGCTCGCCACGCGGATGCCCGGGCTGCCGGACGATCTGTACGGGAACGCCACGCTCGCGGACCGCGTCCTCGACGGGCTGACGTGGCTGCACACCCATTTCTACGGTGACCAGGACAAGGGGTACTACGGCAACTGGTTCTCCTGGGAGATCGGACTCTCTCAGCACATCAGCAAGACCCTTGTGCTGCTCGCCGACCTCGCTCCCGACGAGCTGGTGCGCGCCTACGTCGCCTCCATGGACGCCTACCTGCGCAACGGCAAGGACGGGGACGTCGACCTCGATTCGCGGTTCCACACCGGCGCCAATCTCGCCGACATCACCACCAACCGGATTCTCCAGGGTGCCCTTGTCGGCGATGAGGCGCGGATACGCAAGGCCCTCACCGACCAGCTCACCGTCTTCGCCACCATCGACCCGTACGCGCTGCGGCACGGGGTCACCGACGGGTACTACGCCGACGGGTCCTTCCTCCAGCACGCCTCCGTCGCGTACACCGGGTCGTACGGGAAGGGGCTGCTCAGCCGGGTCGTCCAGACGCTGAAGCTGCTCGAAGGGACCGGGTTCGCGCACGGCGGGGAGCTGGTGCCGACGGTGTTCGGATGGGTGCGGGACGGGTTCGCGCCGCTCATCTTCGAGGGCTGGATGATGGAGGCGGTGAAGGGGCGGGCCGTCTCGCGGACCGGCACCGGGTACGCCGATGTCGCCACCGTCGTCGAGGCCGTCGTCGATCTCGCGTCGCTGGCCGGCGGGGAGACCGGCGCCGCCCTCGGCGCGTACGTGAAGCATCTGCGCGCCACCTCGCGGGCCGCGCTCGACCCCGCGTCGTTCGTGTCGCCGCTCAGCATCGTCCGGTACGCCGATCTGCTCGCCGACGCCTCCGTGCCCGCCGCCGATCTCAACCAGGCCGCGCGGTCGGTCGCGTTCAACGCCATGGACCGGACCGTGCACCGGCGGCCCGGGTACGCGTTCGCGCTGGCCCGCAGCTCGCGGCGGATCAGCAAGTACGAGTACATGAGCGGGGAGAACCTGCTGCCCTGGTTCCAGGGGGACGGGGCGCACTACCTGTATCTGTCGGGGCAGGACCAGACGCAGGCGTACGGGGTGGACTACTTCACCGCCGTGTCGCCGTACGGGCTCGCCGGTGTCACCGCACCTGTCGAACAGCGGCGCAGTGTGCCTGACCTGTACGGCGGGAAGCTGTTCTACGACAACCCGGACCACCCGCTGAACTTCACCGCCTCCAGCGAGTCGCAGAACACGTACGTCTACTTTCCGACCGCCACCCAGGACCACTCCGGGGGTGCCGTGCTCGGTGCGTACGGGGCCGTCGGGTGGGTGCTCTCCGACGACGTGCCCTGGCGGGACAAGCAGGCCGGGGTGCTGCCCGAGGACTTCGTCGTGTACCGCAGCGCCCGCGCCACCAAGTCGTGGTTCCTGCTCGACGACGAGATCGTGGTGCTCGCCGCCGGGGTCGGGGACGCGCCCGGCGCCGGACGGGCGGTGACGTCGACGCTCGACGCGCGGATCGCGGGCGCGGCGGACCAGGTCGACGTCGCCGAGGGGCGACGCTGGATGCGGTGGGCCAACGCGACGCAGGGGACGGCCGTCGGGTACGTCTTCCTTCGCGGGCCCGAACCCAAGGCCAGCCTGGAGACCGTGGTGCGCAGTCGGCGTGCCGTGCGGACCTCGAACCCCGACACCGCCGTCACCCGGCAGGTGTTCTCGCTGACCGTCGAGAGCCCCGCCGGTGCCCGGCCCGTCGCCTTCGCCTACGCGATCCTTCCGAACGCGTCGGAGGCGGCCGTCCGGCACCATCGTGGCGCGGAGGTGCTCGCCAATACGCCGCGGGTGCAGGCGGTACGGCATCGCGGGCTCGGTCTCGCCGCCGTCAATACGTTCACGTCCGGGACTCATCACGCCGCGCACCTCGCGGTCGAGGGCCCGGCGTCCGTGCTGGTGCGCAAGGAGGGGACGGACGTCACGGTCGCCGTCTCCGACCCTACGACCTCGCGGGACACCGTCAGCGTGCTGCTGCACGCGACCGGCCTGCGGAAAGTCGCCGGGGACGACGCGGTACGAGTGACCCGGGTGCCAGGCGGCACCCGGGTCGATGTGCGGACGCGGCACGCGTACGGGCGGAGCTTCACCGCCGTACTGCGTTAGCCGGGCGCGCTCAGAACTCCGCCGTGTCCAGGTCGAAGCCGAGCGGGGCGGGGAGCGGGACGGTCAGGCCCATCTTGTACGAGGCCTTGGTCGCGTAGTCGTCGCCCTCGGGGGCGGCACAGACGGTGACCTGGCCGGCCTCGCGGTCGATCAGGAGGTAGACCGGGATGCCGGCCCGGGCGTATCCGCGGATCTTCTTGACCCGGTCGTTCGCGGCGGTGGAGTCCGACGTGACCTCGACGACCATCAGCACGGCCGACGGATCGTGCCACTCGTTGCTGTTGTCGAAGGTGCCCTTCGGGGCCACGACCAAGTCCGGGATGACGTGGCCGGTCTGGGAGGCGCCGGGGACATTGAGTCCGATTCCGGTGTACCGCCCATACCTCTTGTGGTGATCGCGGACCTGTCCGCTCACCTCGGACACGTACTCTTCATGCTCACCATTGGCTGGTGGCGTCACGTGGATCTCCCCTTCGATCAACTCCACGCGCCACCCCTTGGGGGCTGCCGCGCTGACCTGAGTGAAGGCATTCTCGGTGTCCCGTGAGTCGTGACGCCCGGAGCTCACGGGCTCGTGCTCCGGGACCGGCAGAGCTGCCATGACAGACCTCCTCCTTCGCTCAGCGCGACGGTCCCAGAGTAGGCGGCGGGCCGTCCGGCGTCCGGGACCGCGTCACCCGGACGTGTCCGAGCCTCAGTTCGTCGAGTAGAAGTACTTCCAGGTGCTGTACTTCGTCGAGTTGACGTTGTCGCCGGAGGAGCCGTTGATGTACGCCGTGCGGATGCGGAACTTGTAGCCCGCGGTGCCGATCTTGCCCATGTTGATCTTGGTCTTGCCCGACGTGCCGAGGGGGATGTACTCGCTGTCGCCGGAGCGCCAGGCGCCGGCCGCGTAGACCTGGATGTCGAGGCGGAACTTCCGGCCCTTGTAGTAGTTCATCGACTCCGTCGCGTACACCGTCGACTTCTTGTGGAAGTAGGCGTAGCGGTGCGAGCCGATGGTGCCGGTCTTGTAGTGGCCGGAGAGCGCGATCGAGGTACGGGCCCGCGTGTAGACCGTGTTGGTGACCGTCCGCGGCTTGTAACGGGCGTCGCCGGCGTAGACCGCGGAGAGGGTGACGTCGCGGCTCAGGTTGTCGAGCCTGACGGAGATGTCGCCCTTGGAGTTGACGTTGCCGGACCGCACCAGCTTCTTCGGCTTGTCGGAGCCGTACGGGTCGGCGTAGATCTTCACCGCGCGGTTCTTGTACGTGGTGCCGAGGTGCGCGGTGAAGGTGACGTCGGCGCCGTACTCGTAGACGGCCTTGTTCTTGTTGAGGGTCAGCGCGGTGGTGCTGCGCGAGACCTCGACCGCGTCGGCCTTGCTGACGGGGCGGCGCTCCTTGTCGCCCGCGTAGGAGACCTTGTAGGTCACCTTGCCGCCGACGGACGGGGTGTCGGTGAAGGAGTACGTGCCGTTCGCGGCGGTCGTGACCGTCTTGAGGGTCTTGCCGTTCGGGTTGTCGAGGTCCGTCTTGGTGACCGTCAGCTTGACGGGGGCCGTGAACGGGAGCACCCCCGAGCTGATCCTGCCGGTGACCTTGAGGGACTTGGCCCGGGTCGCCGTGGACGGGGCGCTCACCGTCAGGGTGGGGATGGTGCGGTTCGGGTCGGTGTAGGCGTGGAGGAGGACGTTGCCGTCGTAGTTGTTGGACACCGCGAAGACCGTGGCGCCGTCGGGGGACCAGGCCAGCGCTCCGCCGATCAGGGAGTCGCCGCCGGTGGTGGAGGACGTGTTGCCGAACTCGTAGGTGCGGATCGGCTTCGTGTCGGTCGGCCGGTAGACGTGCACGTCCTCGTCGTAGTACGAGGACGAACCCTCGGCCACCATGCCGGAGGGGGAGACGGCCACACCCGAGCCGAAGCCCGCCGAGTAGGTGCGCACCGGGGTGAGGTCCGTGGTGGAGTAGGCCGCCCGCGCGCCGGCCGCGAACAGCTGGCTGCCGTCCGGGGAGAAGGCGAGCTGGCTGTAGGAGGAGCCGCCCTCCAGGCTTTCGACGACCCGCTGGGTGGCGGTGGTGCCGGACACGTCGTAGAGGGCGACGACACCGCCCGAGGTGCCCTGATTGCCCGCGGCGAGCTCCGTGCCGTCCGCGGAGGCAGCGATGACCGGCGCGTAGTAGAAGCTGTACGGGTACTGGCCGAGGACGGGCTCGGGCGTTTCCTGGGCGGGGTCGATGGCCCCGATGGCCCCGTCGCCGGTCGGGCCGTAGCTGAACCACAGGGCCGAGCCCGCCACCGCGAGGTCCCACGGGGCGTCGACGCCGTTCAGGGTGTGCGACGCGGTCTGCGTGTTCGTGGCCGTGTCGATCACGGCGATGGTGTCGGTGTTCGTCACCGCCGCGTACAGGCGGCCCGAGTCGGCGGACAGGGCGAGGCCGCGGACACCGTCCAGGCCCGTGATGCGCTTGACCTCGACGCCCGCGTAGTCGGTGACGACGATCGCGTCGTTCTCCGGTGCGGAGAGGTAGATCCGCTTGTGGACGCCGTCCACGGCCATGTCGGCGACAGTGGTGACGCGGAGGTGGCGGGCCGAGTCGGCCACGGCGGCGGTCGGGACGGCCACGCTGAGTGCCGCCGAACCGGCGAGGACCGCGATCGCCGTCGCGGTCGAGAGTGCGCGTCTGCGCATGGGTGGTGTACCCCCTGGGCGGACCGGCGGCCGTCGCGGGCCGCCGGTACTGATGAGTGGGAGCCACGCGGACGTCCGGGCACCGGAGGAACCCCCCACCGGGAGCGCCACGGGTCAACGCGGGCTGGAAGACGGCTCATCGTAGATCACCCCGGGCGCCCGCGGACAGCGATATCCGCGGGCGGCCGGATGTGACATCTTTCGCGCCCGCCGCGTACAACCTTCTCCGCCCAGGCGCGGGACTCCTCGGGACTCCCCGCGCTGCTCGGGCTACTCGGGCTACTCGGACCCCTCGAACTCGAGGTCGCCCTCCGTCTCCAGGTAGACCTGGCGCAGCGCCTCCAGGACCTGCGGGTCCGGCTTCTCCCACATGCCGCGGGACTCGGCCTCCAGGAGGCGTTCGGCGATGCCGTGCAGGGCCCAGGGGTTGGCCTCGGAGAGGAACCGGCGGTTCGTCTCGTCGAGGACGTACGTCTCCGTGAGCTTGTCGTACATCCAGTCGGCGATGACGCCGGTCGTCGCGTCGTAGCCGAAGAGGTAGTCGACCGTCGCGGCGAGTTCGAAGGCGCCCTTGTAGCCGTGGCGGCGCATCGCCTCGATCCACTTGGGGTTGACGACGCGGGCCCGGAAGACGCGGGACGTCTCCTCCACCAGGGTGCGGGTGCGGACCGTCTCCGGGCGGGTCGAGTCGCCGATGTACGCCTCGGGGGCCGTGCCGCGCAGGGCGCGGACCGTCGCCACCATGCCGCCGTGGTACTGGAAGTAGTCGTCGGAGTCGGCGATGTCGTGCTCGCGGGTGTCCGTGTTCTTCGCGGCCACGGCGATGCGCTTGTACGCCGTCTCCATCTCCGTGCGGGCCGACTTGCCGTCGAGGCCGCGGCCGTACGCGTAGCCGCCCCACACCGTGTAGACCTCGGCGAGGTCCGCGTCGGTGCGCCAGTCGCGGGAGTCGATGAGCTGGAGGATGCCCGCGCCGTACGTGCCCGGGCGCGAGCCGAAGATGCGGGTGGTGGCGCGGCGTTCGTCGCCGTGCTCGGCGAGGTCGGCCTGGGTGTGGGCGCGGACGTGGTTGTGCTCGGCGGGTTCGTCGAGGGAGGCGGCGAGGCGGACCGCGTCGTCGAGGAGGCCGATGGTGTGCGGGAACGCGTCGCGGAAGAAGCCCGAGATGCGCAGGGTGACGTCGATGCGCGGGCGGTTCAGCTCCTCGTGGGGGATCGCTTCGAGGCCTGTCACCCGGCGGGAGGCGTCGTCCCAGACCGGGCGGATGCCGAGGAGGGCGAGGGCCTCCGCCACGTCGTCGCCCGCTGTGCGCATCGCGCTCGTGCCCCAGAGGGAGAGGCCTACGGAGGTGGGGTACTCCCCGTTGTTGTCGGTCTTGTAGCGCTCGATGAGGCTGTCGGCCAGGGCCTGGCCCGTTTCCCACGCGAGGCGGGACGGGACCGCCTTCGGGTCCACGGAGTAGAAGTTGCGGCCTGTCGGGAGGACGTTGACGAGGCCTCGGAGCGGGGAGCCGCTCGGCCCTGCCGGGACGAACCGGCCTTCCAACGCGCGTACGGCGTTGTCGAGTTCGGCCGTGGTCGCGTCGAGGCGCGGGACCACCTCGCGGGCGGCGAAGGTGAGGATCTGGTGGACGGGGCTGTCCTGGGCGCCCGTTTCCTCCGTGCCCGGGGTTTGCCGCCTTGCCCACCCTGCCGCCCCAGGCGGCAGATTGCCCAAGGTGGTACCTACCTGCGCCGGGTCCCAGTTCGCGGCCTCCATGGCTTCCACCAGGGCTCGGGCCGCTTCCTCCGCCTCGTCCGCCGCCGTGCGGGTTGCCGCCGACTCGTCCAGGCCCAGGGCCTCGCGGAGGCCCGGCAGGGCTTGCGTGCCGCCCCAGATCTGGCGCGCACGCAGGATCGCCAGCACGAGATTGACCCGGTCCGCGCCGGCCGGCGCTCGGCCGAGGACGTGGAGGCCGTCGCGGATCTGGGCGTCCTTGACCTCGCAGAGCCAGCCGTCGACGTGGAGGAGGAAGTCGTCGAAGCCGTCGTCGTCGGGGCGTGCTTCGAGGCCGAGGTCGTGGTCGAGCTTCGCGGCCTGGATCAGGGTCCAGATCTGGGCGCGGATGGCGGGCAGCTTCGCCGGGTCCATCGAGCTGATCTGGGCGTACTCGTCCAGGAGTTGTTCGAGGCGGGCGATGTCGCCGTAGCTGTCGGCGCGGGCCATCGGCGGGACGAGGTGGTCGATGAGCGTGGCGTGGACGCGGCGCTTGGCCTGGGTGCCCTCGCCGGGGTCGTTGACCAGGAAGGGGTAGACGAGCGGGAGGTCGCCGAGGGCGGCGTCGGGGGCGCAGGCGGCGGAGAGGCCCGCGTTCTTGCCGGGGAGCCACTCCAGGTTGCCGTGCTTGCCGAGGTGAATCATCGCGTCGGCGCCGAAGCCGCCGTCGGCGGACGAGGCCGCGATCCAGCGGTAGGCCGCCAAGTAGTGGTGCGAGGGCGGCAGATCGGGGTCGTGGTAGATCGCGATGGGGTTCTCGCCGAAGCCGCGCGGCGGCTGGATGAGGACGAGCAGGTTGCCGCGGCGCAGGGCCGCGAGCACGATGTCGCCCTCCGGGTTGCGGGAGCGGTCGAGGAACATCTCGCCGGGCGGCGGGCCCCAGTGCCGCTCGACGCCTTCGCGCAGCTCCTGCGGCAGCGTCGCGTACCAGCGCTTGTAGTCGGCGGCCGGGATGCGGACGGGGTTGCGGGCGAGCTGCTCCTCGGTCAGCCACTCCTGGTCGTGGCCGCCCGCCTCGATGAGGGCGCGGATCAGTTCGTCGCCGTCGCCGGAGGCGAGACCGGGGATGTCGGCCTCGTCCCCGAAGTCGTAGCCCTCGGCGATCAGGCGCTTGAGCAGGACGATCGCGGAGGCGGGGGTGTCCAGGCCGACCGCGTTGCCGATGCGGGAGTGCTTGGTGGGGTACGCGGAGAGGACGAGTGCCAGCTTCTTCTCCCCCGCCGGGATGTGGCGGAGGCGGGCGTGGCGGACGGCGATCCCGGCCACGCGGGCCGCGCGCTCCGGGTCGGCGACGTACGCCGGGAGCCCGTCCTCGTCGATCTCCTTGAAGGAGAACGGGACGGTGATGAGCCTGCCGTCGAACTCCGGGACCGCGATCTGGCTCGCGGCGTCCAGGGGGGACACCCCTTCGTCGTTCTCCTCCCAGTCCGCGCGGGACGAGGTCAGGCACAGGGCCTGGAGGATGGGGACGTCGAGGTGGGTGAGGGCGCCCGCGTCCCACGCCTCGTCGTCGCCGCCCGCGCTGGCCTCCGCGGGGCGGGTGCCGCCGGCGGCGAGGACCGTCGTGACGATGGCGTCGGCGGGACGCAGGGCGTCGATCAGCTCCGGCTCGGGGGCGCGGAGCGAGGCGACGTAGAGGGGGAGGGGGCGGGCTCCGGCGCGCTCTATCTCGTCGCAGAGGGCGTGCACGAAGGCCGTGTTGCCGCTCATGTGGTGGGCGCGGTAGTAGAGCACGGCGATGGCCGGGCCGTCGTTCCGGGAGGCGGCCCGCTCCAGCGGGCCCCACGTCGGCGCGGGGGCCGGGGGCTCGAAGCCGTGGCCCGTCAGGAGGACCGTGTCGGAGAGGAAGTGCGCGAGCTGGCCGAGGTTGGCCGGGCCGCCGTGCGCCAGGTAGGCGTGGGCCTCCGCCGCGATGCCGACCGGGACGGTCGACGCCGCCATCAGCTGGGCGTCCGGGGCCTGCTCACCGCTCAGCACCACCAGCGGGACCCCGGCCGCGGTCAGCCGGTCGATGCCGTCCTGCCAGGCGCGGACACCGCCGAGGAGACGTACGACGACGAGCGCGACACCGTCGAGGAGCGCGGGGAGTTCGGTGTCGACGTCGAGCCGGGAAGGGTTCGCGAAGCGGTACGAGACCTGGGTGTCGGCGGCGGTGTTCGCGGCGCGGGCGCTCAGGAGATCGGTGTCGGACGTCGACAGGAGCAGGAGCTGAGCCGGCTGCGCGGGCGAGGGCTGCTGGGGCATGCGTCGTCGGGCCTTCCTCGGGGTGTCCGCGCCCCGGGTGGTCGTTGGACGGCGGGAGTTCCTGGCTCGCCCTCCCGTATGAGAGGGCTCACAGTGGCGGGACCGCGCCGGAATCGCACCGGGCTTCCTCCCCTGTCGCCGTCGCTGGCGATGGTGGCGGGCCGGACGGGACCGCCGCGGTTCATCGTACGGGGCGGGGGTGTGACCTGGCGCGGGAAGCCCGAGGAAGCCACGGGAAGCCACGGGAAGCCCGTCACAGGCGGTGGGTATGCTCCGACGCATGCCCGCCTCCCCCATACCCGTCCGTCCCGGTGCGTCCGGAGTGCCCGGAACGTCCGCGACGTTTCCGGGTGACGCCTGCCCCGGGGCGTTGCGGCTGCACTCCGCGGACGACGGGTTCCTGGCGCGGGTCCGGGTGCCGGGCGGTGTGCTCGACGTGGAGCAGGCGCGGGCCCTCGGTGACGCCGCCCGGCGGTTCGGGGACGGGGCGCTGCATCTCACGTCGCGCGGCAATGTTCAGCTGCGCGGGCTGCGGGACGGGTGCGGTGGGGAGCTGGCGGAGGTGCTCGGCGCGGCCGGGTTGCTGCCGTCCGCCGCGCACGAGCGGGTCCGGAACGTCGTGGCTTCGCCGATGTCCGGTCTCGACGGGCTCGGGTTCGTGGACGTACGCGGGTGGCTGACCGGGCTCGATGCGGCGGTGCTGGCCAGTGCTGTGACGCCCGCGCTGTCCGGGCGGTTTCTCTTCGGGCTCGACGACGGGCGCGGGGACGTTGCCGGGCTCGGGCCCGACGTGTTGCTGCGCGGGCGGGCGGATGGTTCGGCGCTGCTTGTCGTCGGCGGGGCGGAGTTCGTGCTGCGGTACGACGACGCGGCGCGGGCTGCGGTGGTCTCGGCGGAGGTTTTCGTTGAGGCCGCGCGCGATGTCTCTGACCGACGGGTGTGGAGGGTGTCCGAACTGGGCACGTCCAGCGCCGAGTTGGCCGCGCTCATCGCCGAGCGGCTTTCTGCGACGAGCATCGAGGCCGACCCCGCCAAGGCCACGGGGCTCCGCCCCGGACCCCGCTCCTCAATCGCCGGAGGGGCTGAAAGATACGGACCGCCCGCGACGGGCGTCGAGGCCGGCCCCGCCAGGGGCGCGGGGAACTGCGCGCTCAGCCACGACGCGTCCGCACTCGTGATCGAATCGGCACTTGTCTGTATCCCCCGGTTCGGATCGATCACCGGTGCTCAGTGGAGCGCCCTCGTCGAGCTCGCCGCTGGGCTTCCCGCCAGGGAGATCCGGTTGACCCCGTGGCGGCGGATCGTCGTGCCCGGGGCCGTCAGCGGCAGCGCCCCCGCCGGGCTGATCGCAGACCCCGCATCACCCTGGTCCCGCCTCGGCGCATGCATCGGGCGCCCCGGGTGCGCCAAGTCGCACACGGACGTCCGCGCCGATGCCGCGAGCAGCACCCCGCACCCCACCCTGCCCACCTACTGGTCCGGCTGCGAACGCAGATGCGGGCATCCCGTCGGGCCGTACGTGGACGTCGTGGCCCGGCCCGACGGAACGTACGCCGTCACGACCGTCACCAGCGACCCGACCGTCACGACCGAAAGAGCCGAACCCCGTGTATGACTACGAGAAGGACGGCGCCGCGATCTACCGCGAGTCCTTCGCCACCATCCGCACCGAGGCGGCAGCCGGCCTCGCGGCGCTGCCCGCCGATGTCGCCCAGGCGGCGGTCCGCATGATCCATGCCTGCGGTCAGGTGGATCTCGTACAGGACATCGGCTGGTCGGCCGGGGTCGTGACGAAGGCGCGGGCCGCTCTGCGCGTGGGCGCGCCGATCCTCTGCGACGCGCGGATGGTCGCCAGCGGCGTCACGCGGAAACGGCTGCCCGCGGACAACGACGTGATCTGCACCCTGAACGAACCCGGAGTGCCGGAACTGGCCGCCGAGTTGGGCACCACCCGCAGCGCCGCCGCGCTCGAACTGTGGCGGGACCGGCTCGACGGCGCCGTCGTCGCCATCGGCAACGCCCCCACCGCCCTCTTCCACCTCCTGGAGATGATCGGGAAGGGCGCGCCCAGGCCCGCGGCCGTGCTCGGCATACCCGTCGGGTTCGTCGGGGCGGCGGAGTCGAAGGACGCGCTGGCAGCGAACGAACTCGGGCTCGACTACCTGATCGTCCGCGGGCGTCGTGGCGGCAGCGCCATCACCGCCGCCGCGATCAACGCCATCGCGACCGAGGTGGAGATCCAGGCATGAGCGACACCCAGGCCGAGAAGGGCAACGGGAAGGGCAAGCTGTACGGGGTCGGGCTCGGGCCCGGTGACCCCGAGCTGATGACCGTCGCGGCGGTCCGGGCCATCGCCGGGGCGGACGTCATCGCGTACCACTGTGCGCGGCACGGCCGTTCCATCGCGCGCTCGATCGCCGCCGAGCACATCCGCGAGGGGCAGATCGAGGAGCGGCTGATGTATCCGCTCACGGTCGAGACCACGGATCACCCCGGCGGGTACCGCGGTGCGCTCGACGACTTCTACGCCGAGGCCGCCGCGACGCTCGCCGCGCACCTCGACGCGGGCCGCACGGTCGCCGTGCTCGCGGAGGGCGACCCGCTCTTCTACGGCTCGTACCAGCACATGCACAAGCGGCTCGCGGACCGGTACGACACCACGGTCATCCCGGGTGTCACATCGATCAGTGCGGCGGCGGCCCGGCTCGGGGAGCCGCTGTGCGAGGACAAGGAGACGCTGACGATCATCCCGGGGACGCTCCCCGAGGACGAGCTGTCGGCGCGGATCGCGGCGGCGGACTCGGCGGTCGTGATGAAGCTGGGCCGTACGTTCACGAAGGTGCGCGGCGCGATGGAGAGCGCCGGGCGGCTCGACGACGCGCGGTACGTGGAGCGGGCCTTCATGGCGGGCGAGCGCACGGGACGTCTCGCCGACATCGACCCGGAGTCGGTGCCGTACTTCTCGGTCGCCGTCCTGCCGTCCCGGATCGACGCCGAGCCCGGCGAGGGTGGCGGCGCGCGGGGCGGGGTCGTCGTCGTCGGGACCGGGCCCGCCGGGGCGCCCTGGCTGACGCCCGAGTCGCGCGGCGCGCTCGCGAACGCCGATGACCTGGTCGGTTACACCACCTACCTCGACCGTGTGCCGGTCCGCCCCGGTCAGCGGCGGCACGGTTCGGACAACAAGGTGGAGTCCGAGCGCGCCGAGTTCGCGCTCGACCTGGCGCGGCGCGGGCGGCGCGTGGCCGTCGTCTCGGGCGGCGACCCGGGCGTCTTCGCGATGGCGACGGCGGTCCTGGAGGTCGCGTCGCAGGAGGCGTACGCGGACGTGCCCGTGCGGGTGCTGCCCGGTGTGACCGCCGCCAACGCCGCCGCCGCGAAGGCGGGCGCCCCGCTCGGCCACGACTACGCCACGATCTCCCTCTCCGACCGGCTCAAGCCGTGGGAGGTCATCGCGGAGCGTCTGCGCACGGCCGCCGCCGCCGATCTGGTGCTCGCGCTCTACAACCCCGGCTCGCGCAGCCGCAACTGGCAGGTGGGGAAGGCGCGCGAGCTGCTGCTCGAACTCCGGCTGCCGGACACCCCGGTCGTCCTCGCCCGTGACGTGGGCGGGCCCGAGGAGAGCGTCCGCACGGTGCGGCTCGCCGACCTCGACCCGGCCGTCGTCGACATGCGCACGCTGCTGATCGTCGGCTCGTCGCAGACGCAGGCGGTCGTACGGGGCGACGGTTCGACGGTGACGTGGACGCCGCGCCGCTACCCGGAGACGGCTCCGGACAGGGTCTGAACCCAGGCGGCGGCCTCCTCGACGGTGGCCGCCACCGGCACCCCCTCGGGGGTGGGCGGGCGCCGGACCACGATCACCGGGACGCCCGCCTCCCGGGCCGCCGTCAGCTTGGGGGCGGTCGCCGCGCCGCCGCTGTCCTTCGTGACGAGGACGTCGATGCGGTGGCGGGCGAGGAGTGCGCGTTCGCCCGCGAGCGTGAACGGGCCCCGGTCCAGGAGCAGCTCCATGTGCGGCGGGGTGGGGGGCTCGGGTGCGTCGACGGAGCGTACGAGGAAGTGGGCGTCGTCGATGTGGGCGAACGCGGCCAGACCCATGCGGCCCGTGGTCAGGAAGACCCGGCGGCCCGGTCCTCCCACCGCGCGTACGGCTTCCGCCGCTCCGGCGAGATCGTCCACCTCGCGCCAGTCGTCGCCCTCGCCCGGGACCCAGCCGGGCCGGCGCAGCGCGAGGAGGGGAACATGGGTGGTGGCGGCCGCCCCGGCCGCGTTGAAACTGATCCGCTCGGCGAAAGGGTGCGTGGCGTCGATGACCGCGTCCACGGCGTGCTCGCGCAGCCAGCGCGCCATGCCCTCGGCTCCGCCGAAGCCGCCGATCCGTACCTCGCCCGGGGGCAGGCGCGGGGCGCTCACGCGGCCGGCGAGCGAGCTGGTGAGGCGCAGGCCCGGGTGCGTGTGCGGGTGTGGGTGCGGGCGCGGGTGTGGGTGTGGGTGCGTGTGCAGCAGTTCGGCCAGGCGTCTGGCCTCCGTCGTGCCGCCCAGGACGAGTACATGTACAGGCATCGAGGGGCTCCATGGGTGACATGCCCGAGGTGAACGAGGCGAAGGGCGGGCGCGGTGCCCAACTCAAGCACACCGGTCTGCGGTCCGGCTGGACGACCGGGGCCTGCGCGACGGCGGCGACGACCGCCGCGTACACCGCGCTGCTGAGCGGGGAGTTCCCCGACCCGGTGACGATCACGTTGCCCAAGGGGCAGACGCCGGCGTTCGCGCTGGCGGTCGAGGCGCTCGACGCGGACGCGGCTGCCGCGACGGCGGGGGTCGTGAAGGACGCCGGTGACGATCCGGACGTCACGCACGGGGCGCTGGTCCGGGCCACGGTGCGGGTGCTGCCCGCCGGGTCCGGGGTCGTCTTCCGGGCCGGGCCCGGCGTCGGTACCGTCACGCGGCCCGGGCTGCCGCTGGGCGTCGGTGAACCCGCGATCAATCCCGTGCCCCGGCAGATGATCCAGGAGCATGTGGCGCGGGTCGCGGCGGCGTGCGGCGGCAGCGGCGACGTGGAGGTCACCGTCTCCATCGACCACGGCGAGGAGATCGCCCGCTCCACCTGGAACCCGCGCCTCGGCATCCTCGGCGGCCTCTCCGTCCTCGGCACCACCGGGATCGTCGTGCCCTACTCGTGCTCGGCGTGGATCGACTCCATCCGGCGCGGGGTGGATGTGGCGCGGGCGGCGGGGCGTACGCATGTCGCCGGGTGTACGGGGTCGACGTCCGAGAAGACCGTCGTGCGGGAGCACGGGCTGCCGGAGGACGCGCTGCTGGACATGGGGGACTTCGCCGGGGCCGTGCTGAAGTATGTGCGGCGGCATCCTGTCGACCGGCTCACCATCTGCGGGGGGTTCGCGAAGCTGTCCAAGCTGGCGGCGGGCCATCTCGACCTGCACTCGGGTCGCTCCCAGGTGGACAAGGGGTTTCTGGCTGAGCTGGCGGTTCGGGGTGGGGCGGGGCCCGAGCTTTCTGCGCTTGTCGCTGGGGCCAATACGGGGCTGGCGGCGCTGGAACTGTGCGCCGGGGCCGGGGTGCCGCTCGGGGATCTTGTTGCTGCGGAGGCCCGGGAGCAGGCGCTTCTTGTTCTTCGGGGTGCGCCGGTGGAGGTGGACGTCATCTGCATCGACCGCGCCGGAAACGTGGTGGGCCGGGGCTGACCCCCCCACCGTCCTCGCCTGCGGCTTTCGTCGTGGCTGGTCGCGCAGTTCCCCGCGCCCCTGGAATGCGCACTGCGTGCGCCATTCCCCGCCTGTTCTTCGGGTGCGGCTTACGTCGTGGTTGCTCGCGCAGTTCCCCGCGCCCCTGAAAGGCGCACTCCGTGCGCCATCTCAGATGCTGCGCCGTCTCAGGGGCGCGTCGTCGGGGAAGGTGCGGCGGAGCCGCGGCCTTCAGGGGCGCGGGGAACTGCGCGACCAGCCACGACGCTGCCGGCACTCGAGAACGACGCGTAGGGGCAGACGCTCGAGGGGCGCGGGGAACTGCGCGAGCGACCAGCACCGGCCCGCGGATGGACCCGGTTCAGCACATGTGCCGGTCGCGTTCCGGCGAGTACAGGTGGCTGTCCCGGAACTGCGAAGCACCAAGCGTGCGGCCCACCAGGATCACCGCCGTGCGCAGCACACCGGCCGACTTCACCTGCTCCGCGATGTCGCCCAGCACCCCACGCAGCACCAGCTCATCCGCGCGGCTCGCGTACGCCACGACCGCCGCCGGGCACTCGGCCCCATAGTGCGGGAGCAGCTCCGAGACGATCCGGTCGACGTAGCGGGCGCCAAGGTGCAGGACGAGGAGCGCGCCGCTCGCACCCAGCGTCGCCAGGTCCTCGCCGGCAGGCATCGGCGTGGCCTGCTGCGCGATCCGCGTGAGGATGACGGTCTGCCCGACGGTCGGCACCGTCAGCTCCCGCTTCAGCGCCGCCGCGGCCGCCGCGAACGCGGGCACCCCGGGCACGACCTCGTACGGGATGCCGTGCGCGTCGAGCCGCCGCATCTGTTCCGCGACGGCGCTGAAGACCGACGGGTCGCCGGAATGCAGCCGCGCCACGTCCTGCCCGGCCTGGTGCGCGGCGACGAACTCCCGCTCGATGGCGTCGAGGTCGAGGCCGGCGGTGTCGACGAGCCGCGCGTCCGGCGGGCACTCGGCGAGGAGCTCCTTCGGGACCAGCGAGCCCGCGTAGAGGCACACCTGGCAGGCGGCGAGGGTGCGCGCCCCGCGCACCGTGATCAGGTCGGCGGCGCCGGGGCCCGCCCCGATGAAGTAGACGGTCATGCTTCTCCCACCTGTCCCACCTGTCCCACCTGTCCCACCTGTCCCAGCTGTTCAAAGTCAGACGTTTTCGTCACCGACCACTGCGTCACCGGCATCGCCTGCCGCCACCCCGTGAACCCGCCGACCGGCACCGCGTGCGCGACCGCCAGTCTGACGAGTTCGCCGCCGTGGCGCCGGTAGCAGTCGGCGAGGAGCGCCTCGGATTCGAGGGTGACGGTGTTGGCGACGAGCCGCCCGCCCACCGGCAGCGCCTCCCAGCAGCGCTCGACGAGGCCGGGAGCCGTGAGCCCGCCGCCGATGAACACCGCGTCAGGGACGGGGAGTTCAGCGAGCGCCTCCGGGGCAGGACCCGTGACCACGGTCAGCTGCGGCACCCCGAGCCGGGCCGCGTTGCGCCCGATGCGCTCGGCCCGTGCCGGGTCGCGTTCGACGGCGTACGCGCGGCACGAGGGGTGCGTCCGCAGCCACTCCACGCCGATCGAACCGGAGCCGCCGCCCACGTCCCAGAGGAGTTCGCCGGGGGCGGGGGCGAGCGCGGCGAGGGTCGCGGCGCGGATGTGGCGCTTGGTGAGCTGGCCGTCGTTCTCGTACGCGGTGTCCGGGAGGCCGGGTACGGCGCCGAGGCGGAGGGCGTCGGGGGCGCGGCGGCAGGTGAGGCCGATGAGGTTGAGCGGGTCGCCGGGCGGCCTGTCCCAGTCGGCGGCGACGCCCTCGTACGTCGTCTCCGCGTCCTGCGCGCCCAGCCGCTCCAGGACCGTCATCCGGCTGGGGCCGAAGCCGCGTTCGGTGAGCAGGGCCGCCACCTCGGCCGGGGTGTCCGCCCCGGCCGACAGGACGAGGACGCGGCGCCCGTCGTGCAGCGCGGCGGCGAGCCGGTCCGCCGGGCGGCCGACCAGGGTGACGACCTCGGTCTCCTCGACGGGCCAGCCGAGCCGCGCGCACGCGAGGGAGACGGAGGACGGGTGCGGCAGGACCCGTACGGCGGCCGGGCCCGCGATCTCGGTCAGGGTGCGCCCGATCCCGTAGAACATGGGGTCGCCGCTGGCCAGGACGGCGAGGCGGCGTCCCGCGTACCGGGCGAGGAGTCCGGGGACGGCGGGGCGCAGTGGCGAGGGCCACGGGACCCGTTCCGCGGGGCACTCGGCGTCCGGCAGCAGCGCGAGCTGGCGCGGGCCCCCGATGACGGCCTCGGCGGCGCGCAGCACGGCACGGGAGCTCTCCGGCAGTCCGGGCCAGCCGTCGGCGCCGATCCCGACGACGGTCACCACGAGCGGAGCGGGCGTCGCGGAGGGCGGAGGAGTCACTGCCTGGTACCTCGTACGGGTTGCGTCGTGATCAGCGGGTTTACGTGCGGTCAAGGGAGCCGCACTCTATCGGGCGACATCAGCGACCCCGCCGACGCCCCTGAGGCACCGCGCCCGACGCGCCGCCCGGCCGTCCGGTCCCCGGAGCGGCCCCCCGCACGGTGTTACCTCGGAAACCGGACCGGTGACAGCGAGCGGGTAGCGGAGGTACGGGGCGCATGACGAAGTACGGGGCGGCGCGGGCCTGGGTCGTGTCCGCCGTGGTGCTCGGGGCGTCGGCCCTGCCGGGAACGGGCACGAGCGCGGGACCGCAGAACTCGCCCGACGGCGACGCGGTGCGGGCGGCCACGGAGAACACCCCGGGGCCACGAGGCGGCCTCCGCCCCACGACGTGCACCACCGGAACGGTTACCGTCAGCACGACGCGCGCGGCCGTCACCGGCGACGTGCACGAGGACGCCGCCTCCCCCGCCCCGGCCGGCGACCCGAGCGGCAGGCTCCGCGCGACCGGTGCCGACACCCTCTGCGCGGCCGGCCCGCGAATCGGCGCGGACCGGGCCGACCGGGCCGGCCGGGCCGGTGCCGTGCGGGCCGCCGCGCCGCTGCCCCCCGCCGACGAAGGCCCCGGGGACGTCACCGGCACGGACACGGACACCGTGCGGGCCGCCGTCGTCTGGCCCGTCATGGCCACCCCGCACATGACCGCCGCCGCTCTCGGGTCCGGGCCGGGGCGCGGGCGGGCGCGGCGGGCGGTTGCGGGAGGTCGTCGAGGCGGGGAAGGGGCGCGAGGTCAGCTGGGTGCTCGATCCGGAGCTGGTGATCGCCGCGCAGGAGATGGCGAACGGGTACCGGATCGCGGGCGGCGCCGGTTCCAGCAACCCGCAGGACAGCACGCGCGGTACGGGGCAGAGCGTGGCGCGGGCGTGGCTGGCCGCGCTGCGGGACGCGGTCGAGGGGCGGGACGTGTGGCTGCTGCCGTTCGCCGACCCCGACCTGGCCTCGCTCGCCCACCACCCGGGCACGGACACCGCCGATCTGACGGACATCGTCGCCGGTCTCGCGGACGCCACGAAGGACGAAGTCGACGACATCCTCGGCGCCGGGACCCGGACCGGCCTCGGCTGGCCCGCGGACGGCGCGCTCGACACCGAGATCACGCAGCTCGGCGCGGAGCTCGGCATGACCCGGGTGCTCGCCTCGGGCGAGGGCCTGACCCCGGCGGGCGCGGACCCGGTCACCCTGAACGTCCCCAAGGCCGCGATCAGCACCGGCGGCAGCCCCTCCCTGCGGGCGCGGGACGAGGCCGACGCCAAGGCGGTCACGCAGATCACCGCCCTCCCCTACAACGCCACCCTCACCACCGCCCTCGCCCGCATCAAGGACCCGGATCCCGCCACATCCCCGACCGCGTCCCCGACACCGTCCCCGTCGGTGTCACGGACTCCCTCCGCGTCCGCGAACGCGTCCGAGTCGGCCGGTACCAGTCCCGCCCCCACCCCGACCACCAGCCCCACCGGCTCCCCCGACCCCGCCGCCCTCACCCGCATCACCGCGCTCCTCAAGAGCAACACCCGCCCCCTCCTCGTACCGCCCCGTGACTTCTCCGCGACCGCCGCGACCGCGCTCGGCGCCGCGCTCGACACCGGTACGGACAAGGGCTGGCTGGACCTGGAGGGCATCCGCGGCGCCGACAACGACCCCGTACGCGGCACGGTCGCGGCGCCCACGAAGTACCCGTCCACGCTGTCCGGCGACGAGCTGACCGGCTCCCAGCTCTCCGCCGTCGCCGCCGACCTGGACGGCCTCGCCACCCTGACCAAGGTGCTCGCCGACCCGAAGGCCACCACCGCCTCCGTGCACGCCGCCATGGCGCGTGCCCTGTCCACGGCGTGGCGGCTGCGGGACGACGCGGCGCAGGAGACGTTCCGGCAGCGTACGACCGACTTCCTGGACACGTCCGTCACGTCGTTGCGGCTCGTGCCGAAGACGACGCTGACGCTGACCGCCGGGGACTCGACGGTCCCGGTGACCGTCGACAACGGGCTCCAGCAGCCGGTCTCCGGGCTCGAACTGCGGGTCACCTCCAGCGATCCGGAGCGGTTGCTGATCAACGACCCGAAGCAGGCCGTGGAGGCGGCGGGGTCCGCGAACCACACCGCCCACATCGACGTCACCGCCAAGGCCAACGGCAAGGCGCGCGTCACCGCCCGGCTCTACACCCGCGGCGACGGCAAGCCGTGGGGAAAGCCGATGACGTTCGAGGTGGACGTCACGTCGGTGTCGACGGGCTCGATCGCCGTGGTGGCGGCCGGTGTCGTGCTGATCGTGCTCGCGGCGCTGTTCCGGATGCGGCGCGTGCGCAGGCGCCGGGCCGCGGCCCAGCCCCCCGTGGAGTGACGAGCGGGGAGCTTCAGGCGGCCCAGCGGGGCAGCCAGTAGGCCTCCCTGTCGGGGGCCCGGTAGTCCCTGGTCAGGTGGGCGCGGAGGGCTGCCAGGCCCGGGTGCGGGTTGTCGTCGCGCCAGAGCAGGGAGTGCGGGTAGACCGGTTCCGGGTCGCGTACGGGGATGGTGCGCAGGTCGAGACCGGCCGGGTAGGCGAGCGGGGTGCGCGGGCCCATGAACGTGGCGGTCGTCGCCGACTCCGCGACCGTCTGGAGCAGGTGGTCCGTGCCGAAGTTGGGGCCGGACGCGTCGATCGCCAGCCCGTGTTCCGCCGCCAACTCCTGGTAATAGGCGGCCCATTCGGTACCCGGGGTCAGGCTCGGCATCCAGATGTGGTGACCGGCGAGGGCCCGCAGCGTGGTGCTGTCCGCGTCCGCCAACGGGTGCGCGGGGCCCGTCACCAGGAGGAGCGGTTCGTCCGCCACACGCGTGCTGCGCACCCCGGGCGGCAACTGGTCCGCCGGGACGCGGCACGCCCAGAACGCGGAGTCGACGGCGCCGTCGCGGACCGCGTCGAGCACGGCCTTTCCTGAGGCGCCGAGCGCGACGACGTCGAGGGGGACGTCCGGGTGGGTGCGGTGGAAGTCCTGGACCAGCCCGGCCGTCATGGCGCGGGTGCCCATCACGTCCACGCGCAGGGGGCGCCGCCCCGGCCGGACCGAGGCGGTGGCCTTCGCGAGGGCGCGGAGGACGGCCTTGGCGTGCGGCAGGAACGCCCGTCCGTCCAGGGTGAGTTGGGCGCCGCGCGGCACCCGCGTGAACAGGCGCACGCCCAGCTCCGCCTCCAGGGCCGCGATCCGCTTGGACACGGCCTGCTGGCTGACGCCAAGGCCCTGCGCGGCCACCTGGAACTGGCCCTCCTCGGCGACGGCGACGAAGGTGCGTACGGCTTCCTGATCCACCCCGCCATACAACCACGCGTTGTACGGGACCGGGCTCCCGGTTGTTTGATCGGGCCGCCCCGCGTCGCTTGGATCGCAGGTCATGAGGGACACGACGACACGGCTCGGCCGGGACTTCGGATGGCTGTGGGCCGCGTTCGCGGCGAGCACGGCGGGGACGTGGCTGGCGCTCGACGCGTTCTCGCTGATCGCGGTCCTCGTCCTGGACAGCGGCACGGCGCAGGTGTCGTTCCTGGCGTCGGCCGGGCTCGCCGCCGGAGCGCTGCTCGCGGTGCCGACGGGGCCGTGGGTGGAGTTCCGGCGCAAGCGGCCCACGATGATCGGGGCGGATCTCGTACGGTGCGCGGCGCTGCTCACGCTGCCGCTCGCGTACGTGCTCGATGTGCTGGGCTTCGTCCAGCTGGTGCTCGTGTCGGTGGTCGTCGCCGCCGCCGACATCGTCTTCAGGGCCGCCAGTGGAGCCCATCTGAAGGCCCTCGTCCCGGCGGACGGGCTGCTCGTCGCCAGCGCCCGGTTCGAGACGACGACCTGGACGGCGACAGCGCTCGGGCCGCCGCTCGGGGGCGCCGCGATCGCCGCGTTCGGGCCGCTGACCACGGTCGTCGGGGACGCGGTGAGCTACCTCCTGTCCGCGGCGGGCGTCCGCGCGATCCGCGCCCCCGAACCCGTGCCCGCCAAGGGCGCGGGCGAGGGGTTCCGCCGGGCCGGGGTCGGGGAGGGCTGGCGGTACCTGTGGCGGCGGCCGGATCTGCGCGGGCTGTTCCTCAACACCGCGCTGGTCAACGCCCTGATCATGGTGGGATCGCCGCTGATGGCGGTGCTGATGCTGCGCGAACTCTCCTTCCCCGTATGGCAGTACGGCCTGGTGTTCAGCGTGCCGTGCCTGGGCGGGCTCGCCGGGGCGCGTCTCGCGCCGCGTCTCGTGCGGCGGTACGGGGTGGACCGGGTGCTGCGGGTCAGCGGCACGGCGCGGGCGTGCTGGCCGGTGGGGCTCGCGTTCGTCGGGCCCGGGGCGTACGGGCTCGCGGTGGTGATGGTCGTCGAGCTGGGGCTGATCACCTGCTGCGGCGTCTTCAACCCGGTCATGGCGCGGGAGCGGCTGCGGCGGACGGAGACGGACCGTGTGGCCCGGGTGCTGTCCGCCTGGTCGATCACCGGCAGTGCCGTCACCGCGACACTGACGCTGCTGTGGGGCGGGCTCGCGGCGGCGACCGGTACGCGGGGCGCGCTCGCCGCCGCCGGGATTCTGCTGCTGGCCACGCCCTTGCTGTTGCGCGACGGCACGGTTCCCGTAACGCCCTCGGGCGACCGTAGCGGCGTGTGAACCACTCCCCGGGCCCACCGCACTGCCACAGTGACCTCGAGCGTTCGCCCCAAAAGCACCAAACGCTCCATTTCGCTACCTAAGGGAGCTTTCGTGGCACATGTGCACGTGATCCTCAACCAGAAGGGCGGGGTGGGGAAGTCCACCCTCGCCGTGAACCTCGCCGCCGTCACCGCCGACGTGCTCGGCGCGGGCGAGCCCCGCGACGGTGAGCACCCGCCGGTCGTCGCCGTCTCCATCGACCCGCAGGGCTCCGCCGTGTGGTGGTCCGAGCGGGTCGGCGACGGCCTGCCGTTCGACTTCGTGCAGGCGCACAACGACCTCCCCGGGCTCGCCGCGCTGTCCCGGATCCCGTCCGCGCAGCACATCTTCGTCGACACCCCGGGCTGGCTCGACCTCGCCGAGAACGACGGCGCCGACCCCCTCGGCAAGGGCGCCGCCGCCGACGCGCTCCGCGCCGTCCTCTCCACCGCCACCGACGTGATCGTCCCCATCGAGCCCGAGCCGCTCGGCTTCCAGCCGACCCAGCGCACGGTCGAGCGGGTCGTGAAACCGCGCGGCCTGCCCTTCCGCGTCGTCATCAACAACTGGGACCCGCGCGACGGCAAGGCCGACCTGGAGCAGACCCGCGCCTTCGTCGAGGCGCAGGGCTGGCCGCTCGCCCGTACCGTCGTGCGCCACTACAAGCTGCACACGCGGGCCAGCGCGGACGGCCTGGTCGTCACGCAGTACGGCGCCAACCGCGTCGCCCTCCAGGCCCGCGAGGACTTCTTCCGGCTCGCCCTGGAGGTGGGGCTGGCCGCGATCCCGAAGCCCGCGCGCGGTGCCGGCACACGGACCCGCACGCGGACCCGCTCCCGTACGAAGAAGGAGGTGCAGGCCTGATGGGGCGCCGTACCGATCTCTCGTCCCTGCTGGGTCCGGCGGGCGCCGAGCGCAGCGGAACCGCGCAGGAGGCGCCCGGCACGCGCCCGCCCACCGTCCCCGTGACCGTCCCGGTCTCCGACCTCGCCGAGAACCCCGACAACCCGCGCCACGAACTGCGCGACCTCGACGGGCTCGCCGAGACGGTGCGCGAGCGCGGCGTGCTCCAGGCGCTCGGCGTCGTCCCCGCCGCCGTGTTCGTCGCCGCCCACCCGCACCACGAGGAGGCGGTCGGCCCGGCCCCGTACGTCGTGCTGCACGGCCACCGGCGCCTGGCCGCCGCGAAGATGGCGGGGCTCGACGAGGTGCCCGTCCTCGTGCGGGCCGACGCCAGCCGCTCCGACGAGGACGCGCTGATCGAGAACGTCCAGCGCGACGACCTCACCGAGCTGGAACAGGCGCAGGCCATCCAGGGCCTGATCACCGCCTACGGCTACTCGCAGCGCCAGGTCGCCGCCCGGATCGGCAAGACCCAGGGCTTCGTCTCCCAGCGCCTGTCCCTGATGAAGCTCCGCGACGATCTCCAGGAGGCGCTCGCCGACGGGCGGGTCTCCGTCGAGGACGCCCGGCGCATCGCCCGCCTCCCCCGCGAGGAGCAGCGGCTGCCGGGAGAGTACGGGGAACTGCCCGCCGCCTCCGTGCCCGCCGCCCGCGCCGAGCGGCGGGGCCGCGATTACGGCGTAATCAGGATCGACAGCCGGGCCGCCCCGCAGGACGTGGTGGAATCCCTGCGCCGCCACCTCGCCCCCGCCACGCTGGACCGGGTGGTGGAACTGCTGCGCGGCTGAGCCTGGCCGCGTAGGGCCGAGTACGGCCGCGTACGACCGCGTACGGCCGCCGTCGCACACGGTCGCTTACGGTTGCCCTCGTGCTTCCCGTGCCGTCCGCGCCCTCCCCGTCCTCTCCCTCGTCCCCGTCGTCCCTGTCGTCCCCGTCGTCCCTGTCGTCGTCGTCCGTGCGCCAGGCGCCGCCCGCCGAGGCCGTCACCCCGCTCATCCGGGGGCTCGACGTGCTGCGGCGCCTCACGGACGCGGACGGCACGCTCGCGCTCGCCGAACTCGCCCGCGCCACCGGGCTCGCCCGCTCCACCGTCGACCGGGTCTGCGCGACCCTGGCCCACCTCGGGTACGTACGCCTCGACGGGCGGGACGCCTCCCTCGCCCCGCCCCTCATGGCCGTCGCCAACGCCTGCCTCGACGCGCTGCGGGTGCCGGAACTCCTCGGGCCGCTCGCCGACCGCCTCGCCGACACCCTCGACGAATCCGTCTCCCTCGCGGTCCCGGACGGCCCCGACATCCGGTTCGTGCACCAGGTGCTGCGGCGGCGCGCACTGTCCATCAGCTTCCGGGTCGGCGACTCCCTGCCGCTCGCCGGGTCGGCGCCGGGTCTGGTCTTCAGGGACGAGGTGCCGCTGGCGGTCGACGATCAGTTGGTCGAGCCGGGGCTCATCGCCGTGGCCGTGCCCGTACGGGGTCCCTCGGGAGAGGTCGTGTGTGCGGTGAGCGTGGTGAGCCATACGAGCCGGCACGGGGTCGCTTCGCTGAGCCGGGCCGTGCGCGACGAGCTGGACGCGTGCGTCGCGGAGATGGAAGAGGCACTGGCCACTTCGCCGCACCCCCGGGGGCTCCGCCCCGGCCCCCGCTCCTCAATCGCCGGAGGGGCTCTTGTCGGCCCCGTCGCGTCGCTCGCCCGCGGGCTCGGTCCACTGACCGCCTTCGACGCCGCGCACCCCGCCCTGACCCTCAGCCAGATCGCCGAGCGGACCGGACTCACCCGGGCGACGGCGCGGCGCGCCCTGCTCACGTACCAGTACCTGGGCTACGCCGCGCCGGAGGCGAACCGTACGTACCGGCTGACGCCCCGCGTCCTGGCCCTGGGCTGCGCCCCGCTGTCCCGTACGACGCTGCCGCGCATCGCGGCCCCGCACCTGGCGGCGCTGTCGGAGCGGCTCGGGGAGTCCGTCGGCCTCTCCGTACGGGACTCCGCGCCGGACGGCGACCGGGTCCGGTGCACGGCCCGGGTCGCTCCGCGCCGGGTCATGGCCGTCGACATCGGCGTCGGCTCCCGGCTGCCCGCCGCGTCGACGGCGGCCGGACGCGTGCTCCTCGAAGGGACGGACGCGGCCGTGGTGGACGGCCCCGAGGACGGGCTGCGGTCCGTGGCCGTCCCCGTGCGGGACCGGGACGGGCGCGTCGTCTCCGCGCTCGACGTCACCGGCCACCAGGGCCGCGGGTCCGTGGAAGCGTGGGCGGAGGCGCTGCGGATGACCGGCGCGGCCGTCGCCGCCGACCTGCACCTGACGTCACGGTTCGTGACCGTCCCGGCCCACTGACGACGGCGCCCACTGACGGCGCCCGCTGACGGCGCCCACTGACAGCCCGCCGCCGAGAGCCGCCGCGTTGCGGATCCCGCGCGTCCGGCCGTCAATGGAGGAACGGGACAGGGGGACAAGCAGGGGGTATCTGAAAGGAGCCGTCATGGCTCACGCGGCACCCGCACCGGCACGCTCCACCAAGTCCGGCCGCCCCGCGACCCCGTCGGCGTCCATGACCGCGCCGGCCCTGGCGGTCCTCGCCGGCGTCCTGTACGGGTTCTGGGCGGCGAACATCCAGCGCTACGGCCACGGGGTGACCGGCGGCAACATCGCGCTCGGCCTGATCAGCGGCGTCCTCGTCGCGGCGCTCTGCCTCGGCATCCACCTCTGGAGCGCCCGCCAGGGCGTCCGCCACATCGCCCTGCACTCGCTGGTCTGGGGCGTCTTCGCCGGAGCCGCCATCGGCTTCCTGCACAGCCTCGCCAACGGAGCGGTCGTCTGGTCGATGCTCATCGGCCTGGCCGTCGGCGTCGGCGTCTTCCTGGGCACCCTGTACCGGTACTACTCCTCCAGCGAGTACACCGAGGCGCACCGGGTCACCCACGCCGTGGGGCGCAAGCGCGTCACCGTGTGACGACGTGCGGCGGGCGTGACACCGCCCGGCCGTACTCCATCTGCGGCTCCCCCGCTCGCGCTCCACGCGCGCGGGGCCTTGCCTTGAGGGGTGAACCGCACCGTCCGCGCCGCGCTCGCCCCCGTGCTCCTCGTCCTCGCCTGCCTACTCGTCCCTCTCGGCACGCTGTCCACCTGGGCGAAGTACGAGATCGGCGACAGCGACCGGTACGTGGCGGCGATGGCGCCGCTCGCCACGGACGAGGACGTGCGGAACACGGTCGGGGCCGCGGTGACCACCGGGATCATGAAGAACATCAGCGTCGGGCCGCTGCAGTCCACCGTCGAGCAGTACCTGCACGACGCCGTGGTCTCGTTCACGGGCACCGACGCGTTCAGGCAGGCGTGGGATACCGCCAACCGCGCCGCGCACGACGCGGTGCAGCGCGCCCTCGACGAGGGCGGCACCGGCGCCGTCACCCTCGACCTGGCGCCCGTCACGCGACAGGTGAAGCAGCAACTGGAGGACGACGGCGTGCCCTTCGCCGCGCAGATCCCGGTCACGCACACCGAGATCACCGTCCTGTCCGCCGGTGAGTTCGCCAAGCTGCGCAAGAGCCTGCACATCCTCCAGGTCGCGGGCCTGTGGCTGCCCCTGGCCGCCCTCGTCCTCACCGTCGCGGGCCTGCTCCTCGCGCTGCGCCGCCGCCGCGCCGTCGTCGCCACGGCGCTCGGCATGGCCCTCGGCGCCGCCGCGCTGCTCCTCGCGCTGACGATCGCCCGCTCGCTCACCCTCGGCGACCTCGACGACGCCGCGGACAAGGCGACGGCGGGCGCGGTGTACGACGCGCTGACGTCGTCGATGCGGACCGTGTCCTGGGTGGTCGTGGGGGTGGGCGCGGCGGTCGCGGTGGCGGTGTGGCTGACGCGGTTTCACCCGTTCGGCCGTACGTGGGGTGCGGCGCGGCCGGGGCAGGACGAGCCTTCCCCGTATACGACGCGTGGCACGAGCAGTGACACGAGCGGTGACAGAACCGGTGACACGAGCGGTGGCACGAGCGGCGACAGAACCGGTGACACGAGCGGTGACACGCGTAGGGACACGAGGAGTGAGACGAGGAGGGCTTCCCCATGAGCCAGACGACTCCCCCCGGCACCCCGCCGCCCGGCACGCCGCCGCCCCCGACGCCCGACCCGAACCCGGACCCCATGGCGGGCTCGCGGAAGCACAGGGACGGGGACGGTGACGGTGACGGGTGGGCCGCGGGCGGCACCATGTTCGCCGGTGTCCTGATGCTGGTCAGCGGTCTCCTCGGGATCCTCGAAGGCATCGCGGGCATCGTGAAGGACGACGTGTTCGCCCGCGTCGGCGACTACGTCTACTCCTTCAACCTCACCGCGTGGGGCTGGATCCACCTGATCCTCGGCATCCTCGTGGCCCTCACCGGCTGGGGCATCCTCAAGGGCGCCGACTGGGCGCGCGGCGCGGGCATCGCGCTCGCCTCGCTGTACGTCATCGAGTACTTCCTCTTCCTGCCGTACGCGCCCGTCTGGTCCGTCATCGCCATCGGCATCGGCGTCTTCGTGATCTGGGCGCTCGCGCACCACGACGGCCACCGGCGCAAGGCCGTCTGACCGCACGTTCAAAGGCCCCGGCCGGGGCGGCGAAGATCGCATACTGGTCCCATGCCGCCCCGCCGTCGCCTGACGCCCCCCGACTGGCTGGTCAGAACGCTCAAGCCGCAGCGCGCCCCGGTCCCCTGGCCCGCCGTGGCGCGGGCCTCGGTCGCGATGGCGGCGCCGCTCGCCGTGGGCCTGGCCACAGGACACACCGCCTACGGCGCGCTGGCCTCCATGGGCGCCCTGAGCGGCGTCATCGGCGACACGGCGGACGCGTACCGCATGCGCATCCTGAACATCGCCGTCCCGCAGCTGTTCGGCGCGGTGGGTGTGGCGGTGGGCACGCTGGTGAACGGGCAGGGCTGGTGCGCGGTCGCGGCGGTCACGGCCGTCGCGCTCGTCTCCGGGATGATCTCGACGATCGGCGCGGTCGCCTCCGTCGCCGGTCTCCTTCTCCTGCTCAACTGTGTGGTGGGCGCGGGCCTGCCGATGCCGGGCGACTGGTGGCTCGCCCCGCTCCTCATGACCAGCGGCGGCGCCCTCGTCCTGCTCCTGGCGCTGCTCGCCTGGCCGCTGCGCGGCGGTGTGCCCGAGCGGGCGGCGGTCGCGTCGACGTACCGGGGCGTCGCCCGGCTCCTGGAGGCCGCGAGCCAGGACCCGGCCGGCTACACCGAGGCCCGGTACGCCGTCACGCACTCCCTCAACCAGGCCTACGACCTCGTCCTCGCCCGGCGCGCCCGCACCCACGGCCGCAACCCGGAGCAGGTCCGGCTGGTCGCCCAGCTCAACGCGGTGACCCCGGTGGTCGAGGCGGCGCCCGCCGTCCACCAGTGCGGGGTGCCGCTGCCGCCGCAGGTGCCGGACGCGGTGCGCGCCCTCGCCGACACCATCGCCGCCGGACGGCCCGCGAACGCCGCCTCGCTCGTGCTGCCCGCGCCCGACGGGCCCGCCGCGCGCGCCCTCGACCACGCGGTCCGGCACGCGGCGGAGGTCGCGGCGCGCACGGGGGAGAACGACTTCACCAACGTCGACGACCGTCTCGGCCACCCCGCCGCCCTCCGGGTACGGGCCCGCCGCGGCACCCGCAACGTGCTCCTCTCCGGCGCCTCCTGGCGCTACGGCCTGCGCCTCGCCCTCTGCATCGGCATCGCGCAGATCCTGGTCTCCACCGTGCCGGTGCCGCGCTCCTACTGGGTGGCGCTGACCATCACGTTCGTCATGAAGCCCGACTTCGGGTCCGTCTTCTCGCGGGCGGTCCTGCGCGCCGTCGGCACGGCGGCGGGCCTCGTGGTCGCGGCGGCCGTGCTCGCGGAGGTGCCGCTCGGCTGGTGGGACGTGCCGGTGATGATGCTGCTCGCGCCGCTCATCCCCGCGCTCACGCCCCGCGGCTACGCCTTCCAGACGGCGGCGATCACCCCGGTCATCCTGCTCCTCTCCGACCTCCTCAACCACCAGGGCACGGCGCTGCTCGGGCCACGCCTCCTGGACAGCCTGACGGGGTGCGCGATCGCCCTCGTAGCGGGCTATCTGCTGTGGCCGGAGAGCTGGCACACGCGGATCGGCGACCGGCTCGCCGACGCGGTGGCCGACACGGCGGCGTACGTGGAGTGCGCGTTCGGCGAGACGAAGGAACCGGCCGTACGGGCACGGATGCGGCGCCGCCTGTACCGGGACCTGTCCGTGATCCGCACCGAGTTCCAGCGGGCGCTCACGGAGCCGCCGCCCACGGGGAGGCGGGCGGCGGCGTGGTGGCCCCTGGTCGTCGCGGTCGAACGCATCGTGGACGCGACGACCGCGGCGCGGGTCCGGGTCCGGCACGGCGCGGCTCCGCCGTCCGGGGCCGAGGTGCGAGAAGTGGCGCTTCAGCTACGGGAGTTGGCGCGCGGGCTGCGGGACTCGGTGGTCCTTGAGGAGGTCCGGGCGGACTTCGGGGAGCCGGGTGGCGACGACGCCGGGGTCCTCGAACACGTACGCCAGGAGGTGGCGGCGGCGCGGGCGATCGGGGTGCGGGGCGGGCCCACGGCGGAGATGATCCGTCCGTAGACCCGCCCCGGCCGGGTGCGGTGAGGGGTTGCTCCCGTTGCTCCGGTTGCTCCGGTTGCTCCGGTTGCTCCGGTTGCTCCGGTTGCTCCTACCGGAGCTGGGCCTCGGCCTTCTCCAGGGCCTTGGCGAAGCCGTTGGCCCACAGGGAGTTGACGCGGGAGCGCTCGGTGGCGTTCGGGTACGCGTTGGTGCACGACGTGCCGGGGCCGCCGCCCGACATCAGCTCGCTGCACGGACCCGAGTAGTGGTCCGGCAGGCCGAGCACGTGCCCGGTCTCGTGGGCGGTGACGCGGGTGGAGTTGTACTGCTGGTTCTGCGCGTAGTCGAGGAAGACGTAGCCGCGGCCGTGCCCGTCCGTGGACGCGTACGAACCGCGCGAGTCGTTGCCCTCGCGGTACTGGAAGTTGCCGGTGCCGGTCGTCGACGCGAGCTTGACGTTCGTGACCGACGAGTTCCAGATGGACGTGCTGTTCGCTATCTGCGTCCGGAAGGACGGGGCGCGCGACGCGTTGTACGTAACGGTGACCTGCGCGGCGAGCGGGTTCGTGGCGCGCTGCTTGGCGACGGACTTCACGACCGCCTCGAAGAACGCCTTGTTGGCGGCGGCGTCCTCGGCGGAGCCGGTGTAGCCGACTCTGGCGGTGTCCGCCCGCTCCTGGGGCGCCGGTTGCGCGGTGGCGGGACCGGCCGCGAGCGCCGTGACGGTGAGGCCGGCGCCGAAGGCGGCTGCGAGGAGACGGATGACTGTGGGGGGTGCTGTCATGGTCATGCAAGTGAGTGTGGGGGCGGGCGGGGCGGCTGGGAATGATGGCACTTGGGGATAGGGCGGTGTTATCAGGGGCAGTGCCTCGTGCCGGACGGCGACTGGTCGTGGTGCTGGGAAAAATGGCCGTGATGCGGTGGCTTGGTACGGGACGGACTACTGGTGCGGCCCCCGTGCTCGCCTTACGCTCAGCGCCCATGGAGCTCGACATACGGCACCTGCGCGCCGTGTGCGCGATCGAGGACACAGGAAGCCTGCACAAGGCCGCGCGCCACCTGGGCCTGACCCAGCCCGCGTTGAGCACACAGCTGCGCCGTATCGAGGCGTTTCTCGGCGGCCCGCTGTTCACCCGGGAACGCACCGGGTGCCGGGCGACACCGCTGGGCCGCACCCTGCTGACCCGGGCCCGTCCGCTCGTCGACGGTCTGAGCACGCTGGTCGACGAGGCCCGCGCGGTCGCGGCGGCGACGGCCGAAGGGCCCGGCCGGCTCCGGATCGGCTCCACGGCGAGCCGGGCGCTGCCGGGCTGGCTGCGGCGGCTCCGGGACAACGCCGAGTTCCTGGGCACGGAGCCGACCCTGCGGGTGGACGTCTCCGCGCACGCGCTGCTGCGGCGGGTCGCCGAGGGCGGGCTCGACGTGGCGTTCGTGCACGAGGTGGAGGGCAGCCCCCTGCGGATGCCGCCGGGGCTCGTGTGGCGGGTACTGGTGGAACGGGAACCGCAGTTCGTCTCGCTGTCGACGGACCACCCGGCGGCGGGCCGCGCCGTCGTCCGCCTCTCCGACCTGGCGGGCGACCGCTGGATGGTCGACCCGACGGTCGACGGCGAATGGGACGGCCTGCTCCGGGCGTTGCGCTCCGCCGGGCTGCAGCCGCGCGTCCTGCACGGCGACTACCTCACCGCGGCGTCCCTCGTCGCGACCGGCGAGGTGGTGGCCCTGTGCCAGCCCACGTCCCGCGCCCGCGCCGACATGGCCATCCGGCCGCTGTACGGGGACCCGGTCGGCGTACGGCTGTTGCTCGCGGCGCGGAGCGAGACCCTGCTCGACGCGGTGCTGCCCGATCTCCGGGCCGCGTACGGGGAGGCGGCGCGGCAGGCACCGGCGTACGACTTCCAGGAGGACACGGTGTGATCCGCCGTCCTGACCGCCCTGACCGCCCTGACCGCCCTGACCGCCCTGACCGCCCTGACCGCCCTGACCGTCCTGACCGTCCTGACCGTCCTGACCATCCTGGTCGTCCTGGCCGGGTGAAACGGGCGGCCCGTCGGGGGGATCGTCGGCGGACCCTTCCCAAGATCGCCCTCCGTGGCGGCTAACCTTACGTGTCCGCCCTGGCCAGGGGTTCCAGGGACGTTCGGGGACCAACTCATGCGGAAGGTTGCGCACATGGGCATTCTGGATCTGCTGCGGAACGCGTTCGGGCGGTCCCGGAAGAGGGACACGGAGCCGCTTGCCGCGGACTCGCCGGATTCAACGAGCCCCGCGCCCAGCGAGCCTCCCGCCCGCCCGACGGTCCCGGCCCCGTCCCGCGGCGAGGCCGACGACCTGGTCGCGGCGGCCTTCGACAACGTGACGGTGCCCAAGCCGTCCCCTCCGGGGGATGCGGGGGCTTCGGGCGACACCGGTGCCAGCGTGCCCGCGCAAAAGCCGGCCCCGGATGAGGCCCCGGCCACCCCGGACAGCACGGCTGCGACGCCGGGCGAGGGGAGCGCGGCTGCGGCGCCGGCTGAGGAGAGTGCTGCTGCGGCGCTGGCTGAGGACAGCAGGGCTGCGGCGCCGGGCGAGGGGAGCGCGGCTGCTGCAGATGAGACAGCGGAGCAGGCAGCTGACGCGGGTGAGGCCGAGGGGGCGGCGACGGAGAACGCCCCGGTGGAGAAGGAGGCGGCCAAGGCCGAGGGGGCGGCGACGCCGGACGCCCCGGCGAAAACCGCAGCCCCGGCTGAGGACAGCGCACCCGCCGCGAACGAGACCCCGGACCAGACCGCCGACGCGGACCAGGCAAAGGGCGCGGCCACGACGGACGCCCCGGCGGAGACCGCAGCCCCGGCTGAGGACAGCGCACCCGCCGCGAACGAGACCCCGGACCAGACCGCCGACGAGCGGGCGGCAGCCGAGAACGCCCCGGCGGAGAAGGGCGCTGCCAAGGCCCAGGGGGCGGCGAAGACTGCGACCCCGGCTGAGGACAGCGGGCCCGCTGCAACCGAGGCGCCGGAACAGGCCACTGACGCGGGCCAGGCAAAGGGCGCGGCCACGACGGATGCCCCGGCGAAGACCACAGCCCCGGCTGAGGAGAGCGCACCCGCTGCAAGCGAGACCCCGGACCAGGCCGCCGACGCCGACAAGCCCAACGGAGCGGCCAAGGCGGACAACCCGGCGAAGACCGCAACCCCGGCCGAGAAGACCGCGCCCGCAGCCACGGACGCTGACGCCGCCCCGGCTACGTCCGCCACCACCCCCAAGGCGGAGCCGAACGCCCCCGCGAAAACCGCCAAGCGCGCGGCCCCGGCCAAGGCACCCGCGCGGAAGAAGACCCCCGCCAAAACCACGGCCAAGTCCTCCGACAGCAGCGAGCCCGAGGCCAAGTCGGGCACCAAGAAGAAGGCCGCGACGAAGCAGCCCGCCAAGTCGAAGGCCCCGGCGAAGACCCCGGCGAAGGCCTCGGGCACCGAGCCCGCTGCTGCCGCAGAGGCCAAGGCCGTCGCCCCGGGCCTCCTGGCCGCCCACAAAGCCGCCGGCGCCGCCCTGGAGGCGCGGGGCCTCACCGGGACCCGGGCCCGGGTGTACCTGGTCCTCGACCGCTCCGGGTCGATGCGCCCGTACTACAAGGACGGCTCAGCGAGCGCCCTGGCCGAACAGACCCTGGCCCTCGCCGCGCACCTGGACGACCGCGACACCCCCACCGTCCACACCGTCTTCTTCTCGACGGACATCGACGCCACCGGCGACCTGACCCTCGACGACACCTACGAGGGCAAGATCGACGAGTGGCACGCGGCGGCGGGCCGGATGGGCCGCACCAGCTACCACCGCGCCATCGAGGAGATCGTCGAGCATCACACGAAGAGCGACGACCCGACGACCCCCGCGCTGGTCGTGTTCCAGACGGACGGCCCCCCGGACACCCAGCGCCCGGCGAACGAGGCCCTGGCGAAGGCGGCGAGCCACCCGCTGTTCTTCCAGTTCGTGGCGTTCGGCGAGCACGACGCGAAGGGCTTCGACTACCTCCGCAAGCTGAAGGCGGACAACGCCGCGTTCTTCCACGCGGGCCCGACCCCGCTGGAGCTGACCGACGCCGAACTGTACGAGGGCGTACTGGCGGCCTGGCGCCCGTAGCACCGGCGCCCGTAGCACCCGCCCCGAGAACCGTCGGCCGTCCGCGCAGTAAAACACCGCGCGGGCGGCCGCCCCCTGTCGGCTACGATTTCTGGATTCAGACCCCGCAGCCGAAACCCCCGGGTCTCACTGCGCGCAACGCACCGTCACGACATGGGAGCAGCCCCCGATGGCTCGACACCTCATCACCAGCGCCCTTCCCTACATCAACGGGATCAAGCACCTGGGCAACATGGTGGGGTCCATGCTCCCGGCCGACGTGTACGCCCGCTACCTGCGCCGCCGGGGCCACGACGTGCTGTACATCTGCGCGACGGACGAGCACGGCACCCCGGCCGAGCTGGCCGCGAAGGAGCGGGGCCTGCCGGTCGCCGAGTTCTGCGCGCAGGCGCACGACGCCCAGAAGGCGATCTACGACGGCTTCGCGCTCGCGTTCGACCACTTCGGCCGCAGCTCGTCGCCGCAGAACGCGGAGCTGACCCAGCACTTCGCCCGCCGTCTGAACGAGAACGGGTTCATCGAGGAGCGGGCGATCCGCCAGGTGTACTCGCCCGCCGACGGCCGCTTCCTCCCGGACCGCTACGTCGAGGGCACGTGCCCGCACTGCGGCTACGACAAGGCCCGCGGCGACCAGTGCGAGAACTGCACCCGCGTCCTGGACCCGACGGACCTGATCAACCCGCGCAGCGCGATCTCCGGTTCGACCGAGCTGGAGGTCCGCGAGACGAAGCACCTCTTCCTCCTCCAGTCGAAGCTGCAGGGCGAGGTCGAGGCGTGGATCGACGAGGTCGCCGACGAGTGGCCGCAGCTCTCCTCCTCCATCGCCCGCAAGTGGCTGACCGAGGGCCTGAACGACCGCGCGATCACCCGTGACCTGGACTGGGGCGTCCCGGTCCCGGCCGACACCTGGCCCGAGCTGGCGGCCGACGGCAAGGTCTTCTACGTATGGTTCGACGCCCCGATCGAGTACATCGGCGCGACGAAGGAGTGGGCGGACCAGGCGCCCGACGGTGAGACCCGCGACTGGAAGTCCTGGTGGTACGAGCCGGAAGGCGCCGCCGACGTCCGGTACACGGAGTTCATGGCGAAGGACAACGTGCCGTTCCACAGCGTCATGTTCCCGGCCACGGAGATGGGCATCCGGGAGCCGTGGAAGAAGGTCGACTACCTCAAGGCCTTCAACTGGCTGACCTACTACGGCGGCAAGTTCTCCACGTCCCAGAAGCGCGGCGTCTTCACCGACCAGGCCCTGGAGATCCTCCCGGCGGACTACTGGCGCTACTTCCTGATCGCCAACGCCCCGGAGTCGGACGACTCGTCCTTCACCTGGGAGCACTTCACGGCGACGGTCAACAAGGATCTGGCCGACACCCTCGGCAACTTCGTCAACCGCGTCCTGTCCTTCTCCCGCAAGCGCTTCGGCGACGACGTCCCGGCGGGCGGCGAGCCCGGCGAGGCGGAGACGAAGCTCGGCGAGCAGATCGCCGAGCTCCTCGCCGAGTACGAGACCCAGATGGAGGCCCTCCAGTTCCGCAAGGCCGCGGCCGCGCTGCGCGCCCTGTGGTCGGCGGGCAACTCCTACCTGGAGGAGAAGGCCCCCTGGCTGGAGATCAAGACCAACCCCGAGGGCGCGGCCCTCACCCTCCGCACGGCGATGAACCTGATCCACCTCTACTCGGTGGTCTCGGAGCCCTTCATCCCGTCCTCGGCGGCGGCGATGCGCGCGGCGTTCGCCCTCCCGGACGACAACCACACCTGGATCAGCGCCGACGAGGCGAAGTCCCTGACCCTGGTTCCCGCGGGCACCGCCTTCACCGTCCCGCCGGTCCTCTTCGCGAAGATCACGGACGAGGACCTGGAGTCGTACAAGGAGCGCTTCGGCGGCGCTCCCGAGTAACCCGCTACGAGTGATCCGCTACGAGGCCGACGGCGAGGGGGCCGGCTGGGTCCCCCAGTCGTCCTGCCCCTCGTGCGTCTCGTCCGGGTCCACGCCCACGGTGATGGACGCGACGACACCCCGCGCGATGTGGCCCTTCTTGTAGCGCAGCCGCAGCAGCCCGCCGCTGACGCCGCTCTGGTCGTAGATGGTGTCCTCGGTGAGCGTGGTGCGCTCCGTGGTGCTG
Organism: Streptomyces sp. R818; assembly: GCF_056172735.1. Lineage (NCBI taxonomy): Bacteria > Bacillati > Actinomycetota > Actinomycetes > Kitasatosporales > Streptomycetaceae > Streptomyces > Streptomyces sp. R818. The sequence goes on along the minus strand of NZ_JAOCNE010000012.1, from coordinate 381,692 downwards.
GTGGAGTACGGGGTGACTTCGGCGGAGGCGAGCACGGCGGCCTCGTCGAAGAAGAACTGGCCGGTGTGGCAGGTGTGCCCGCCCTCGTAGCCGCTCTCGGTCAGTTTCCCGCCGACGTGCACCTTGGTGTGGATGTGCACGGCCCGGCCCCGGTACCAGCCCGGGAAGACGGTCCTGAACTCGACGAACCCGTGCCGGTCCGTGAGCCACGTACCGCGCAGGTAGCGGTGCTCATCGGTGGGTTCGGTCTTCCCGGGCCCACCACCCCCGCCCGGCGGCGGCCCGGTAGGCGCCTCGGTGGGCGGCTCGGACCCACCCGGCCCACCAGGCGGCCCGCCCTGCGACGCGTCCTCGTACCCGGAGTAGATCCCGAGCGCGTCGCAGTGCCAGATGTCGACAGCGGCGTGCCGGACCGGTCGGCAGCTCTCACTGTCGATCACCTTGACGCGCAGGATCAGCGGAATGCCCTCCTTGTCCTCGGTGACATCACGGCGGATCTTGTCGGCATCGATGTAGTACGGCCCCTCGGTGGTCTCGGCGGTGAGCCGATAGCACTCCTCAGGACCCGCGTTCCCACCCTGCCCGGCAAAGGCGACCCCGCCGCCCACAGCAACGGCCGCGACAGCCGCCCCGCCGGCGACAACAACCTTGCGCCGCGTCAACTCCGGTGCGGCCACGCCATCTTGAGGTAACTCGTTGTCCGTCATGGCCGAGCAACCTAGGGACGGTAGCTGTCAATGAGATGGGTGCGAGCTGTGTGTTCCGCAAAAAAAACGGGACCCTAGCTGACCCAGTCCTTCAGCGGCTCCGTGTCCAGATCGAACCCGACCGGGTCGGGCAGCGCGACCGTCTTGCCGAAGGGCACCGTCACTACCTGCTCGTATCGGACTCCGTCGGGCTGGGAGTGCACCTTCACCTCGCAGGAGTCACGGTCGATCAGCAGATAGACCGGGATCTCCGTCTGCGCGTAGGCGCGTGGCTTCTCCACACGGTCCCGCTGGTTGGTGTCGGCGTCATTGGACGTCACCTCGACGACCATGACGACCCCGTCCGCGCCGGCCCACTCGCCCTGCCCGACGAAGTGATCGCTGGGCGCCAACGAGCCGTCAGGGCGGGCATTGCCCCTGCGGTAGGTCTCGACCCGCAAGCCCTGCTCCGGGTGCAACCACCAGTCGGCGTTCGACTGCATGCACAGACGAGTGAGCCATTGGATGATGCGCCCGTGATTGCCGTCCGGCACGGCCTTGACCCCCAGCTTTCCGTCGATGAACTCCAGGCGCAGTGACTCGTTCGCCCGTATGGCATCGTGCGCCAGCTGCTCGAACTCATCCTGTTCAAGGACCACGGCGGACCGCTCCCCTACACACGTCATGACGGCCTCCCCATCTGCGTCATCGCGGATCAATCGGCTGTACTCACAGTACGGGTCACCTCTGACAATCACCGCCCGACCACACAAAGTGACCCCGTACGAGCGCACCCACGCCAAAGGGCCCGGAACCTTCAACGGTTCCGGGCCCCTCACATCGCGGCGATCAGCGGAGCGTCAACGCGTCACTTCTTCTCCACTGGCTTGCGCAGCTGGATGTTCAGCTCACGCAGGCGCGACTCGTCCAGCTCGGTGGGCGCGCCCATCATCAGGTCCTGCGCGTTGCCGTTCAGCGGGAAGCCGATGGTCTCCCGGATGTTGGGCTCGTCGGCGAGGAGCATGACGATGCGGTCGACGCCGGGGGCGATCCCGCCGTGCGGCGGGGCGCCAAAGCGGAAGGCGCGGAGCATGCCCGCGAACTCGGCCTCGACGGTGTCGCGGTCGTAACCGGCGATCTCGAACGCCTTGAGCATGATCTCGGGCTCGTGGTTCCGGATCGCGCCGGAGGACAGCTCGGTGCCGTTGCAGACGATGTCGTACTGCCAGGCGAGGATGTCCAGCGGGTCCTTCTCCTCCAGGTCCTTCATGCCGCCCTGGGGCATCGAGAAGGGGTTGTGGGAGAAGTCGATCTTGCCGGTCTCCTCGTCCTTCTCGTACATCGGGAAGTCGACGATCCAGCAGAACCGGAAGACGCCCTCCTCGAAGTGCCCGGCACGCTTGGCGGCCTCGACGCGGACCGCGCCCATGATCTTGGAGACCTCGTCGAACTCACCCGCGCCGAAGAACACGGCGTGACCGGCCTCCAGGCCGAGCCGCTTCGTCAGCTCCGCCACGTTCTCCTCGGTGAGGAACTTGGCGATCGGGCCCGTCAGCGAACCGTCCTCGGCGACGCGCACCCAGGCCAGGCCCTTGGCGCCCTGCTCGACCGCGTAGTCACCGAGGCCGTCGAAGAACTTGCGGGACTGCGAGGCGGTGTCCGGCACCGGCAGCGCGCGCACGTGCTTGCCCGCGAACGCCTTGAACTCGGACGCCTCGAAGATGTCGGAGATGTCGACGAGTTCGAGCTTGGCGCGCAGGTCCGGCTTGTCGCTGCCGTACTTCAGCATCGACTCGCGGAACGGGATGCGCGGGAACGGGGAGGTGACCTCACGGCCGCCGCCGAACTCCGTGAAGAGCTCGGTCATGAGCTTCTCGATCGGCTGGAAGACGTCTTCCTGCTCGACGAAGCTCATCTCGACGTCGAGCTGGTAGAACTCGCCCGGCGAACGGTCCGCGCGCGCGTCCTCGTCGCGGAAGCAGGGCGCGATCTGGAAGTACCGGTCGAAGCCGGAGATCATCAGCAGCTGCTTGAACTGCTGCGGGGCCTGCGGCAGCGCGTAGAACTTGCCCGGGTTCAGGCGGGACGGGACGACGAAGTCACGGGCGCCCTCGGGGGAGGTCGCGGTGAGGATCGGCGTCGCCATCTCGTTGAAGCCGAGGGCGACCATCTTGGAACGGATGGCGGCGATCACGGCCGAGCGCAGCATGATGTTGCGGTGCATGCGCTCGCGGCGCAGGTCCAGGAAGCGGTACTCCAGGCGGCGCTCCTCGCCGACCCCGTCGTCCTGGTTGATCTGGAACGGGAGCTGCTGCGCGGCACCGAGGACCTCGATGTCGGCGGCCTCGATCTCGATCTCGCCGGTGGGCAGCTCCGGGTTGACGTTGTCCGCGCCGCGGGAGACGACCTTGCCGTCGACGCGGACGACCGTCTCCTTGGTCAGCTTGTCGAGGACCTCGGCGGCCTTGGTGCCGGGCCGGGCGACGAGCTGCGTGATGCCGTAGTGGTCGCGCAGATCGATGAAGAGGATGCCGCCCAGGTCTCGGCGATTGTGCAGCCAGCCGCTCAGCCGGACGTCGGCACCGACGTCAGAGGCGCGGAGCTCGCCGCAGGTGTGGGACCTGTACCGATGCATCGTCGTTCATCCAGCCTTCGCGTTTCGGGGTTCCGGGGTGACAGCCCGGTTCCCCCAAGGGTACCGGCCGCCCCAGGCTCGGCCGCCAAATATCCTCGGTGGCCGTGTGCGATCACCTCTTCTTAGAGTGGGGCCATGCGCACTGGTGAGCCCCTCCCTCCGGTGGAGGACGTCCTCGCCGCTCTCGCGACCGGCCTGTGGCGGTGGGACAACCGGGCGGGCCTCGTCACGTTCGACGTGGAGGCCGCCCGGCTGATCGGGATGCCCTCGCCGGACGGGCGTCCGGTCAGCCTGTCGGAGGCCGGGGCCCGGGCCCGTTTCCACCCCGTCGACTGGAACGAGATCGACGGCATCGTGCAGCTCGCCGTCGCCGAGGGCACCCTCGCCGAGGCCCGCCTGCGCGTCATGGACGAGCGCGGGCACGTCATCCGTACGGTGCGCAGCCGCTCCAAGCCGGTGATGACCGGCGAGAGCCCGGACTCCTACGAGCTGATCGGCACGCTCCAGGAGGTCACCGAGCCGCCGCCCGGGACCGCCGCCCGCGCCCCCGTCACCGGCGACTGGCGCCGCTCCCGCGAGGCGTTCCTGCTCGACGCGGGCCGCGCGCTCGCCGAGGCAGGGTCGACGGAGGAGGTGCTGCGGGTCGCCGCGGGCCTGTCGATGCCCGGCTTCTCCCCGGAGGGGCTCGCGGTGTTCGGCGTCACCGGCGACCGGCTCACCGTCATCGGGCACTACGGGCAGCCGGAGGACTCCGCGCACCCCTTCACCGACATGGACCTGTCCACGGACTATCCGGCGGCCGAGGTCTGCCGGACCGGGCGCGCGGTCTATCTGTCGTCGCCCGAGGAGTACCAGAAGCGCTATCCGGCGGCCTGGCCGCTGGCCGCCCGGTTCCGGCGGAAGTCGTGGGCGTTCCTGCCGCTCGTCGTCGCGGGCCGGACGATCGGCGCGTGGATGGCGGGCTTCGCCTACCCGGTGTCGTTCACGCCCGACGAGCGGTCGGTCCTGACGACGGTCGCGCGGATGCTGGCGCAGGCCCTGTCGCGGGCCGGGGTCGCCGAGTCGGAGCGGGAGCTGACGGACGGCCTGCAGAAGTCGATGCTGCCGAACCTCGGCCCCGAGATCCCCGGCATCTCCATCGCGGCCCGCTATGTGCCGACCGGCGGCGGGCTCCAGGTCGGCGGCGACTGGTACGACATCATCCCGCTGCCCGGCGGCGCCGCGCGGACGGAGAGCGGGGGCGGCCGGGTCGCCCTGGTCATCGGCGACGTGCAGGGCCACGACGTGCGCGCCGCCGGGCTCATGGGCCAGCTCCGCATCGCGCTGCGCGCCTACGCCTCCGAGGGGCACCGCCCCGACGCGGTCCTCTCCCGTGCCTCCCGCTTCCTGAACGGCATCAGCGACACCGTGGGCGGCGGCGACCCCGACGACCTGCGCTTCGCGACCTGCCTCTACGTCGAGGCCGACCCGGCGACCGGCGTCCTGGAGATCGCCCGCGCCGGCCACCCCGACCCGGCGATACGGATGGCCGACGGCACGGTCATGATGCGGCCCACGGCCGGCGGGCTCCCGCTCGGCATCGACCCGGACGCGGACTACCCCACCACCCGGCTGGTCCTGGAGCCCGGCGAGACGCTGCTGCTGTGCACCGACGGCCTGATCGAGACCGGCGGGCACGACCTCGACACGGGCTGGGTCCGGGTGCGCGAGACGCTGGAGAAGGGCCCCGCCGACTCCCTGGAGGAGCTGGCCGACACGCTCGTCCAGGCGGTGCACGGGCCGTCCTCGCACCACACCACGGGCCCGCTCGTCGATCGCCGCGAGGACGACATAGCGCTGCTGCTCCTGCGCCGTACGCTCCGGTCGAGCAAGCCCTCCACCGGCCGCCGCACGGCCATGACGATCGCGCAGGCCGAACCGGAGCGGATCTCCGCCGCCCGCCAGCAGCTGCGCGAGCTGCTGCACGACTGGTCGGACGACGACCAGGTCGACTCGGCGGTGCTGCTCGTCTCCGAGATGGTCACCAACGTCCTGGTCCACACCGACGGTGACGCGCTGCTCGTCGCCGAGGTCGCCAAGGACGGGGAGGGCGCGCGGCGGCTGCGCGTGGAGGTCGCGGACGCCTCCGACAACCTGCCGCACAAGCGCAGGCCGGGGGAGCTGGCCTCGTCGGGCCGCGGCCTCGTCCTCATGGAGCTGCTCGCCGAGCACTGGGGCGTCGACCCGCAGGGCGAGGGCAAGTGCATCTGGTTCGAGCTCTACGAGCCCTCGGGCGCCGCGGACGGCACCGTCGACGAGTCGGCTGTTTCACGTGAAACACCGCCGCCCCCATTGCCGTAGCGCCCCCGCAGCTCGTTCACGATGCCGAACGCGGCGGCCGTCAGCGGTACCGCGAGCAGCATCCCGATGATCCCGGCGACGGAGGCACCGCCGGTGATCGCGAGCAGCACCACCGCCGGGTGCATCTGCACGGTGCGCGACTGGATCATGGGCTGGAGAACGTGCCCTTCGAGCACCTGTACCGCCAGGACCACGCCGAGCGCCCACAGCGCGATGACGAAACCCCGGTCCGCGAGGGCTACGAGCACGGAGACCGCGCCGGAGATGAAGGCCCCGAGGTAGGGGATGTAGGCGCCGACGAAGACGAGCGCGGCGAGGCCGACCGCGCCGGGGACGCGCAGGATGAGCAGGCCGACGCCGATGCAGGTGGCGTCGATGAGGGCGATGAGCGTGGTGCCGCGCATGAACCCGGCGATCGAGTTGAAGGAGCGGCGGGCGATGGCCTCCAGGGTCTCGCCGCTGCTGGGCGCGGCCTGGCGCAGGGCGTGGCGGAAGCGCCCCGCGTCCCGCAGGAAGAAGAAGCAGAGCAGGAGCGCGAGGACGGCCATGGCGACGACCTCGCCGACGACGCTGAGCCCGCTGATGACGCCGGACGCGGCGCTGCCCCCGTACTTTTTGAGCAGGTCCTGGGCGCTGTCGGCGAGGTGGTCGAAGTCGACCGCGCCGGTGCCGAACCGGTCGGAGAGGTCGTTGGCGGCCGTCTTCACCGAGGCCACGATCTGGTCGCCGGTGTCGATGAGCGCCGCGACCACGATGTATCCGGCGCCGCCCACAACGATCAGGATGAGCGCGCAGGTCAGGCCGCTGGCCAGGGATTGCTGCACTTTCGCGCGGCGCAGGGCGAGGTAGACGGGGCGCAGGAGGGCGGTGCCGAGCAGCGCGAGCAGGACCGGTACGACGGCCGTCTTGAGTTCGACGCACAGCTTGATCCCGACCCAGGCGACCCCGGCGACGAGCAGGGCCACCGCGCACCAGGCGGCGACGCGGCGGGCGGGTTCGGGGAGGAGCTGCTGACGGGTCGGCACCCGGCCAGACGATCATGACCGGGCGCGGCGCACCTCCCGGGCGGACCGGGCGGGTGAGTCAGGGGGGGCACATATGGGTGACGGCCCGCCGGGTGCAGAGTCGGCGGGCCGTCACGATCACGGGCACACACGGCTTACGTGTGCGGCAGGCGCTCCTTCGACGGGATGACGCCCAGGCGGCCCGCCTGGAAGTCGTCGAAGGCCTGCTGGAGCTCGGCCTTGGTGTTCATCACGAACGGGCCGTAGTGGGCCATCGGCTCGCGGATCGGCTGGCCGCCGAGGATGACGACCTCCAGGTCGGGGGTGTTCCCGTCCTGGGACTCGTCGGCGCGCACGGTCAGGGACGAGCCCGCGCCGAAGACGGCGGTCTGGCCCGCGTGGATCGGACGCCGCTCGGCGCCGACGGTGCCGCGGCCCGCGAGCACGTACACGAGCCCGTTGTAGTCCTCGCGCCAGGGCAGGGTGGCCTCGGCGCCGGGGCGGACGGTGGCGTGCACCATCGTGATCGGCGTGTGCGTGATGCCGGGGCCCTCGTGGCCGTCGAACTCACCGGCGATGACGCGGAGCAGCGCGCCGCCGTCGGCCGTGGTGAGGAGCTTGACCTGGCCACCGCGGATGTCCTGGTAGCGCGGGTTCTGCATCTTGTCCTTGGCGGGCAGGTTCACCCACAGCTGGAGGCCGTGGAAGAGACCGCCGGACATGACGAGGGACTCCGGCGGGGCCTCGATGTGGAGCAGGCCCGAGCCCGCCGTCATCCACTGCGTGTCGCCGTTGGTGATGGTGCCGCCACCGCCGTGCGAGTCCTGGTGGATGAAGGTGCCGTCGATGATGTAGGTCACGGTCTCGAAACCGCGGTGCGGGTGCCAGGGCGTGCCCTTGGGCTCGCCCGGCGCGTACTCCACCTCACCCATCTGGTCCATCATGATGAACGGGTCGAGGTGGCGGTAGTTGATCCCGGCGAACGCGCGGCGCACCGGGAACCCCTCGCCCTCGAAGCCGGTCGGCGCGGTCGTCACGGTGAGCACGGGGCGCGCCACGGCATCCGCCTGCGCGGCCACACGGGGCAGGGTCAGCGGGTTCTCGACGGTCACAGCGGGCATTTTGGGGGCCTCCTTGGCGTCCTCGTGCCTCGACTTTAGTTGAACGTAGAACTTTCTGCCACCCAGAACGCGGAACGCCCGGAGGGAATTCCCTCCGGGCGTCCGGTGCGGCGCGTCAACGGGGCGGATCAGCCATACATACGGCGCATGGCGAAGTCGACCATCTGCTCGACCGCCTTGGCGTCGAAGACCATCCGGTGCTCGCCCTCCATGTCGAGGACGAAGCCGTACCCGGTGGGCAGCAGGTCGATCACCTCGGCGCCGGTGATCACGAAGTACTTGGACTCCTTGCCGGCGTACCGGCGCAGCTCCTTGAGCGTGGAGAACATCGGGATCACCGGCTGCTGGGTGTTGTGCAGCGCGAGGAAGCCCGGGTTGTCGCCGCGCGGGCAGTACACCTTCGACGAGGCGAAGATCTGCTGGAAGTCCTCGGCGGACATCGAACCGGTGGTGAACGCGCGGACCGCGTCGGCGAGCGAGGGCGGCGACGGCTCCGGGTACAGCGGCGGCGCCTGCTGCCCGTACCCGCCCTGCTGCGGCGGCGCGTACTGCTGCCCGGCAGCGCCGGCGTGCTGCTCGTATCCGTACATGGGGCAAAGCCTACCGAGGGCCGGGCGGGCAATGGGCCGGGCAGCGGATCCGGCCACTTACGGCTCGTTCGTCACAGTTCACGCGCCAGGGGTTGCGTCTTATTACCGACGGGTAGCATCCTGGTGATTACTAGTTGGTACGCGTACGAGGACGATCCCGGAGCCCGAGCCGATACGGGCCCCACGCCGCGGGTCTACCTCCCTGATCCTTTACGGAGCCGTCGCCATGGGGCACTACAAGTCGAATCTCCGCGACATCGAGTTCAACCTCTTCGAGGTGCTCGGCCGCGACAAGCTGTACGGCACAGGACCGTTCGGGGACATGGACGTCGACACGGCGAAGAGCATCCTCGAGGAGGTCGCCCGCCTCTCCGAGAACGACCTGGCCGAGTCCTTCGCGGACGCCGACCGCAACCCGCCGGTCTTCGACCCGGAGACCAACACGGCGCCGGTCCCGGCCAGCTTCAAGAAGTCCTACAAGGCGTTCATGGACGCCGAGTACTGGCGGCTCGGGCTGCCCGAGGAGATCGGCGGCACCACCGCGCCGCGCTCCCTGATCTGGGCCCACGCCGAGCTGATCCTGGGCGCCAACCCGGCGGTCTGGATGTACTCCTCCGGCCCGGCGTTCGCCGGCATCCTCTTCGAGGAGGGCACCGAGGAGCAGAAGAAAGCGGCTGCCGTCGCCGTCGAGAAGCAGTGGGGCTCGACGATGGTCCTGACCGAGCCGGACGCCGGTTCGGACGTCGGTGCCGGCCGCACCAAGGCCGTCCAGCAGGACGACGGCTCGTGGCACATCGAGGGCGTGAAGCGGTTCATCACGTCCGGTGAGCACGACATGTCGGAGAACATCCTCCACTACGTCCTCGCGCGCCCCGAGGGCCACGGCCCGGGCACGAAGGGTCTGTCCCTGTTCCTGGTCCCCAAGTTCGAGTTCGACTGGGAGACCGGCGAGCTGGGCGCGCGCAACGGCGTGTACGCGACCAACGTCGAGCACAAGATGGGCCTCAAGGCGTCCAACACCTGCGAGATGACCTTCGGCGACAAGCACCCCGCCAAGGGCTGGCTGATCGGCGACAAGCACGACGGCATCCGCCAGATGTTCCGCATCATCGAGTTCGCCCGCATGATGGTCGGCACGAAGGCGATCTCGACCCTCTCGACCGGTTACCTGAACGCCCTGGAGTACGCCAAGGAGCGCGTCCAGGGTCCCGACCTCGCCAAGTTCATGGACAAGACGGCGCCCAAGGTCACCATCACGCACCACCCGGACGTCCGGCGCTCGCTGCTCACGCAGAAGGCGTACGCCGAGGGCATGCGCTCCCTGGTGCTCTACACCGCCACCGTGCAGGACGCGATCCAGGTCAAGGAGGCGGCCGGCGAGGACGCGTCGGCCGAGCACGCGCTCAACGACCTGCTCCTCCCCATCGTCAAGGGCTACGGCTCCGAGAAGGGCTACGAGCAGCTCGCGCAGTCGCTCCAGACGTTCGGCGGGTCCGGGTTCCTCCAGGAGTACCCGATCGAGCAGTACATCCGTGACTCGAAGATCGACACGCTGTACGAGGGCACGACGGCCATCCAGGGCCAGGACTTCTTCTTCCGCAAGATCGTCCGCAACCAGGGCGCCGCGCTGAACGGGCTCGCCGAGGAGATCAAGAAGTTCCTCGCGGTGGAGTCCGGCGGGGCGGAGCTGGCCGGGGCGCGTGAGTCCCTGGCCAAGGCGGCCGTCGAGCTGGAGGCCATCGTGGGCGTCATGCTCACGGATCTGGCCGCCACGGAGCAGGACGTCAAGTCGATCTACAAGGTGGGTCTGAACACGACGCGGCTCCTGATGGCGTCCGGCGACGTGGTGGTCGGCTACCTGCTCCTGAAGGGCGCGGCGGTGGCCGCCGAGGCCCTTGCCGCCGGCGCCACGGGCAAGGACATCCCCTTCTACCAGGGCAAGGTGGCGGCGGCGAAGTTCTTCGCGGCGAACGTCCTGCCGGGTGTCATAGGGGCGCGCAAGCTGGCGCAGGCCACGAGTGAGTCGGGGCTGGATGTCATGGACCTCCCCGAAGCGGCGTTCTAGGCTCCGCCGACCCGGCATCAAGGCGAGGGCCCGTCATCTCCTCCGGGGGAGATGACGGGCCCTCGTCCGTCTACCGCTCCATCGTGGCTGGTCGCGCAGTTCCCCGCGCCCCTGAAATGCGCACTACGTGCGCCATTTCAGCCACGCGCGCGAACGCCCTGCACGTGCCAAGCGACCCAAGGCGGCACCCCCTCAGGGGCGCGGGGAACTGCGCGACCAGCCACGACGCGACCCGCACGTATGACAGAACGCAAAGGGGCACCCTCCCAGGGGCGCGGGGAACTGCGCGAGCAAGCGCGGCGCGGCCCGCACCCTGCAAGGTGGCCCCAAGCGGATCGCGCACCCGCAAAAGGGGCAGATCACAACCCCCGCCCCCACCCCAGGCGTGCCACCGGCGAACCGCACTACCCTGGCCGCATGGCAAACCCCCCGGCCCCCTTCGATCGCGGGCACACCGACGACCTGTTGACCTTCCTCGCGGCGAGCCCCACGCCGTACCACGCCGTGGCGACCGTGGCCGCGCGCCTGGAGGAGGCGGGGTTCAAGCAGGTCGCGGAGGTGGACGCCTGGGACGGCACCAGCGGAGGCAAGTTCGTGACGCGCGGCGGCGCCATCGTCGCCTGGTACGTGCCGAGCGGAGCGCACCCGCACACCCCGTTCCGCATCGTCGGCGCGCACACGGACTCCCCGAACCTGCGGGTGAAGCCGCAGCCCGACCTGGGGAGCAACGGCTGGCGCCAGGTCGCCGTCGAGGTCTACGGCGGCCCGCTCCTCAACAGCTGGCTGGACCGTGACCTCGGCCTCGCCGGACGGATCACGCTCCGCGACGGCACCGAGCGGCTGATCGACATCGACCGGCCCCTCCTGCGCGTCCCGCAGCTCGCCATCCACCTTGACCGGTCCGTCACCGCCGACGGCCTCAAGCTGGACAAGCAGCGCCACATGCAGCCGATCTGGGGCCTGGGCGGCGACGTGCACGAGGGCGATCTGCTGGGCTTCGTCGAGGACGAGTACGGCCTGGAGCGCCGCTCGATCACCGGCTGGGACCTCATGACGTACTCCGTCGAGCCGCCCGCCTACCTGGGCCGCGACAAGGAGCTGGTGGCAGGTCCCCGGATGGACAACCTGCTGTCCGTGCACGCCTGCACCGCCGCGCTCGCCGAGGTCGGCAAGCGCGACGCCGCGGGCGCGCTCCCGTACATCCCGGTGCTCGCCGCCTTCGACCACGAGGAGAACGGGTCGCAGTCGGACACCGGCGCCGACGGCCCGCTGCTCGGCACCGTGCTGGAACGTTCAGTCTTCGCGCGCGGCGGCTCCTACGAGGATCGCGCGCGGGCGTTCGCCGGGACGATCTGCCTGTCGTCGGACACCGGCCACGCCGTGCACCCGAACTACGGCGAGCGCCACGACCCCACGCACCACCCGCGCGCGAACGGCGGCCCGATCCTCAAGGTCAACGTGAACAACCGCTACGCCACCGACGGCGGCGGCCGGGCCGTGTTCGCGGCGGCGTGCGAGAAGGCGGGCGTGCCGTTCCAGTCGTTCGTCTCCCACAACGCGATGCCGTGCGGCACCACGATCGGCCCGATCACCGCGGCCCGGCACGGCATCAAGACCGTCGACATCGGCGCGGCGATCCTGTCGATGCACAGCGCCCGCGAACTGTGCGGCGCCGACGACCCGTACCTGCTCGCCAACGCGCTGACCGCGTTCCTGGAGGGCTGAGACCCCCGCGGCTCGCACGCCGCCTCCCGAACAGCCGTGTGACGCGAGGCGCTCCGGGTACCCGGAGCCCTCAAGTACCCACGTGACAGACAACTTTGGGGAGGCGGACCTCATGAGCATGGGAGGTTGCATCATCCTGATCGCCGTCGGGGCGATCCTCAGCTTCGCGACCGACTGGCACATGAAGGGGGTCAACCTCACGCTCGTCGGCTGGATCCTGATGATCGTCGGTCTGATCGGCCTCTTCGTGTTCCGCAGCGTCGGACGGCGCCGGAACGTGGTCATGCCGCCCGCGCAGACGACGGTGATCGAGGACGAGCGGCACCGTCGCATCTGAGGTCGCACCGCCGCGACCGGCGCGTACCGGCCATGTGCCCGGCGCCACGTACTCCCGGGTAGCCCCCTCCACGTACCCTGATCACCTACGTTTTCGGGGCTTTTGGAGGGGGACGACGCCGTGGAGTTCCGGCTGCTCGGCGCGGTCGCCGTGACCAACGGGAGCGGGGAGCTGCCGCTCGGCCCCGCCAAGCGGCGCAGCCTGCTCGCGGCGCTGCTGCTCCGCCCCAACACCGCGGTCCCCCTCGATCAGCTGATCGACGCGTTGTGGCCCGAGGGGCCGCCCGCGCGGGCCAGGACCGTGGCGCAGGGCCATGTGTCGCGGCTGCGGGCGCTGCTCGCGCAGGGCGGCGCCGACGAATGGGGCGTGCGGCTCGTCACGCGCGGCGACGCGTACGTCCTGGAGATGCCCGAGTCGCTGCTCGACGCCCACCGCTTCGAGGAGCTGGTCCGGCTCGCCCACGACCAGCGCTCGCCCGACGACGCGGCGGCCCTGCTGCGCGAGGCGCTCGCCCTGTGGCACGGGCCCGCGCTCGTCGGCGTCGCCACCGCGGGCCCGCTGCGGGTCGCGGCGGACGGTCTGGAGGAGGCGCGAATCTCGGCGGTCGAGCATCTCGCGCGCACCTACGGCGAGTTCGGCGACCACGCGCGGGCCGCCTCCCTGCTGCACGCCGAGGCCGTCGCCCACCCGATGCGGGAGTCGCTCGCCGCCGCGCTGATGCGGGCCCTGTACCGCTCGGGCCGCCAGTCCGACGCCATCGACCAGTACCACCGCACCCGCACCCTCCTCGCCGACGAGCTGGGCGTCGACCCCGGCTCCGCGCTCCGCGAGGCGTACGGGGAGATCCTGGCGGGCTGTCAGGACCCGGCACCGGCCCCCGGCCCGGGGCCCGACCCGGCCCCCGTACCGGCCCCGCCCGTCGATCCCGCGCCCCGCGCGGACGGTCCCGACCTGCTGCCGCGCCCGCCGCGCGGGTTCGTCGGCCGGGACCGGGAGCTCGCCGCGATCACCGCCGCGGCGCGGCGCGAGCACGCGGTCGTCGTCGTCACCGGGCCCGCCGGGGTCGGCAAGTCGGCCGCCACCCTGCACTGGGCGCACGGCGCCCGCCCCCACTACGACGGCGTCCTCTTCGCCGACCTGCACGGCTTCGACGACGAGAGCGGCGGCGACCCCGGCGCCCCCGACACCTCCGACGTGCTCCGCGAGTTCCTCATCGCCCTCGGTGTCGCGCCCCGCGACCTGCCGGACACCCCGGGCGCCCTGGCCGCCGCCTACCGGTCGCGCACCGAGGACCGGCGGCTGCTCGTCGTCCTCGACAACGCCCGCACCGCCGCGCAGGTCCGCCCGCTCCTCCCGGCCGGCCCCGGGAGCGCCGCGCTCGTCACGTCGCGGCTGCGGCTCGACGGGCTCGCGGTCAGCGAACTCGCCCGCACCGTCGACATGGGCGTGCTCGACGGGCCCGCGTCCGCCGCGCTGCTCGCCGCCGCCACCGGCGCCGAGGAGCGGCTCGCCGCCGAACCGGCCGCCGCCGCGCGGCTCGCCGCCCTGTGCGCGGGCCTGCCGCTCGCGCTGCGCGTCGTGGCCGCCCGGATCAACGCCCGGCCGCAGTGGCCCCTCGCCCCGCTCGCCGAGGAGCTCGCCGACGAGCAGCGCCGCCTCGCCTTCCTCGACGTCGACGACACCGGCGTCGCCGCCGCGCTCCGCCTCACCCTGCTCGCCCTGCCCGCCGACGCCCGCGCCCTCTTCGGCCGCCTCGGCGCCCTGCCAGGACCCGACCTCGACCGGTACGCCGCCGCGGCCCTCACCGGCACCTCGCCCGCCGACGCCGCCACCGCCCTGGACCGCCTCGCCGCCGCCCACCTCGTCACCGAGCGGACACCCGGCCGGTACGGGATGCACGACCTCGTCCGGCTCTACGCGCGCGGCCCCGCCCGCGACGACACACCGGCCGCCGCCGACGCCGACCCGGGCGAGCCCCTCGTCCGCCTCCTCGACCACTACGTCCGCACGGCCCTGCGCGCCACCGCCGTCGCCGAACCCGACGACCGGCCCTGCTGCGTCCTGCCCGCCGACGTCCGCCCCGACCTGGGCGGACCTCCGCTGCCCGACCGGGCCGCCGCGCTCGGCTGGTTCACCGCCCAGCGCGAGAACCTCGCCGCCGCCGCCGGGGCCGCCCACGCCGCCGGGCACGACGACCGGGCCTGGCGCCTCGTCGTCCTCCAGTGGCCGTCCGTCGTCAGCTACGTACGCGACGACTGGATGCCGCTGCTCGAACAGGGGCTCGCCGCCGCCGTGCGGCTCGGCGACCCGGACGCCGAGGCCCGCATCCGCGCGCTGTGCGGCTGGGTCCTCACCGAGGAGGGCAAGCTCGTCCAGGCCCTGGAGCACCTGGAGCGCGCCCCGGCGCTCGCCGCGCGCGCGGGCGACCCGTCCAGCGAGGCGACCGCCCTGGTCAACCTCGCCGTCGCCCTGGACCGCGACGGGGCGGCGGGCCCCGAGCCCCTCGCCCATCTGACCCGCGCCGCCGATCTGGCCCGCGCCGCCGGTGACGTCCTGACCGAACTGCTCGCCCTGGAGCACCGGGCCCGCCGCCTCCTCGCCCTCGGCGACCACGCGTCCGTGCTCGCCTGCACCGAGCGCGGCCTCGCCCTGCCCGGCGCGGCGGCCGAAGGGCTCGCCCCGTTGCGGCAGACGCTGCTCCGCGTCTCGCGCGGCGCCGCGCTGCTCGCTCTGGGCCGCGCGGACGAAGCCCGTACGAGCCTGCTCCAGGCCTACGAGGACGCGGTGCGCCAGGGCTTCGAGGAAGGCATCCAGCGGGCGAAAGCGCAGCTCACACGGGCCGACAGCCAAACGGCGACGAGGCGATAACGCGTCGGCGACCGGACGGCGACAGCGGCGGGCACTGTGGGACACACAGCAGCCCGCCGGACCAGGCGGGCATCGGAACCGCTCGAAACCGGGGGAATCTCCACCATGGCCCGCATCACCGCTCGTACGACCGTTCTCGCCGCCGCCGCTCTCGTCGCCGGCCTCACGATGACCGCCTGCTCCGGCGGCGACAGTGGCACCAAGGACGAGGGCGCCGCCCCGAAGGCGACCGTCGCCGCGACCACGGTCACCGGCACCGCGACCGACGCCGAAGCCGCCTCCGGTACGAGCACGCGGGCGGGCGGCGCGTCCAAGGCGGACGCCGCCAAGAGCAGCACCGGCAGGACCGGCACCGCGAAGGCCGGCGGTGCCACCACGAGCGGGACCAAGGCCGCCGCGCCCGAGTGCAAGGTGACGTCGCTCGGCTACACCCTCACCCGCAAGAACCCGGAGCAGCAGGGCGACCACCTGCTGATCACCGCGGTCAACAAGTCGGGCACCGCCTGCACCGTGCAGAAGTTCCCGGTCGTCACCCCGGGCGACGCCAACGGCGACGTGCCGCTCGCCAAGGACGACCAGCAGCCCGCGCAGCCGATCCTCGTGAAGCCGGGCTCCACCGTCTACTCGGCGCTCCCCGTCTACCAGGACATCAAGGCCGAGGACGACTACTTCACGTCGATCAAGCTGTCCCTGGTGATGAACGACGCGGACGCGTCCGGCGCCTTCGTCACGCTGAAGACGCCGGGCGAGGTCGAGTACGCGGGCAAGCAGGCCGACGGCATCGAGGTGCTCTCCTGGAACACCAAGAAGCCGTTCGACTTCTGAACCGCTGCCGGCTGATCAGGACTGCCGCTCGTCCATCCCCGCGAGAACGAGCGGCAGCCGGTCCGCGCCGCCCTCGGCGACGCGGACCGGGACGCCCCAGTCCTGCTGGTGGACGTGGCACGCCGGGTACTCGTTGGCGGGATCGTCGTCGCAGGACGCGGCCATCGCCGAGACGTGCAGGACGCCCTCGGTGATCCCGGGGTTCAGGGTCAGCTCGCGCGCCAGGTCCGTGCCCGCGCCGTCGCCGGAGGCGAGCAGCTCGGGCGGGGTCGCGGAGACGAGCAGCCGGGTCGAGGGCCCGTACCGGGTGTCGAGCTTCTGCCCGGCCGGGGCCTGGAAGATCACGTCGAGGGCGAGCTTTCCGCCGGCCACCTCGGTCGCGGCGCGCTGCGTGCGGTGGGCGACGGACTCGACGCGGACGGCCTCCTCGGGCAGCCGGAGCCGGGTCAGCCGGTGCCGCGCGGACTCCACGACGACGATGTCGTCCCCCACCAGCACGGCGTCGCTCGGCTCGCGCAGATCGGTGGCGAGCGTCGTCACCTGCCCGGTCGCCGGGTCGTAGCGGCGCAGGGCGTGGTTGTACGTGTCCGCGACCGCGACCGAGCCGTCGGGCAGGGCGGTGACGCCGAGCGGGTGCTGGAAGAGGGCCTGCGCGGCGTCGCCGTCGCGGTGCCCGAAGTCGAAGAGGCCGGTGCCGACGGCCGTGTGGACGTGCCCGTCCAGGTCCACGTAGCGCAGGGCGCTGGTCTCCGAGTCGGCGACCCACAGCCGCTCCCCGGTGGCGGCGAGCCCGGACGGCTGCGCGAACCAGGCCTCGGCGCCGGGCCCGTCGACAAGCCCCTCGTTGGTGGTCCCGGCGGCGACCTCGACGGTCCCGCTCTCCGGGTCGTACGTCCACAGCTGATGCACACCGGCCATGGCGATCCACACCTTGCCGCCGAACACGGCGACGTCCCACGGCGACGACAGGTCGACCTCCAGGGCCGGGCCGCTGGTCGGCGACCCCTGCCACCACTGCTTGCCGGTACCGGCGAGGGTGGTGACGGCGCCGGTCGCGAGGTCGACGGCGCGCAGCGCGTGGTTGACGGTGTCGGCGACGACGACGGTGTTCTCGTCGAGCAGCGCGAGCCCTTGAGGCTCGTTGAAGGCATCCGCGCCGAAGCCGCGCTCGCCGCTCCCGATGCGCCGCACGACGCTCTCCCCGTCGGCGGCCAGCTCCACGAGCTGGTGCCGGGTGGTGTCGCTGACCAGGAAGTTCCCGGAGGGCAGGGCCAGCGCCTTGCCGGGGAAGCGCAGGTCGGTGGCGACCGGCTCGGGCGCGACGTACGGGCCCTCGCCGCGATGCAGCGTCCCCTTCGCCCCGTGCTCGGCCTCCAGCTCCTCGACGAGCTTGGCGATGGCGTGCGCATGCCCCTCACCGGCGTGCTGCGCGACGACGTACCCCTCGGGGTCGATCACGACCAGCGTCGGCCAGGCCCGCACGGCGTACTGCTTCCATGTCGCCAGCTCGGGGTCGTCGAGCACCGGGTGCTCGACCCCGTACCGCTCGACGGCGTCGACCACGGCCGCGTGCTCGGCCTCGTGCACGAATTTCGGCGAGTGCACCCCGATGATCACCAGCGTGTCCCGGTGCCGCTCCTCCAGCTCGCGCAGCTCGTCGAGGACGTGGAGGCAGTTAATGCAGCAAAAGGTCCAAAAATCCAGCACGACAATGCGCCCGCGCAGGTCGGCAAGGGTGTACTCCTTGCCGCCTGTGTTCAGCCAGCCGCCCTTGCCGGTCAGCTCGGGGGCACGGACACGGGCACGCTTGCGGGGTGCGGGGGCGGGGGTGGGCGCCTGGGCAGCATCGTTCATCCTTCAAGCTTGCCATCCTGGTACGAAGTCCGGATCACACGCGTACGGCAGTGCCTACGACACGGGGACGGTGGATGGCTGTGGACGCGTCCTCCCCCTCGACCTTGCTCCCGAGTCGGGGGCCGACGTCCGGACGAGTACATCCGGCACCGCGTGGAACACCAGACCGGCGACTGACCTCCGTCACCGCGCGCTCGGCCGTGGCGGTCTCCGGGGACTCCCGCACAAGGTGGTCGCGTGAGTGTCACTGTTCCTTCGGTCGTCGGGACTGTCACCGAGTGACGGCTGGCCGGTGCGCGACTGTCATTCGACTGCCGGGGGTCCGAACCGCGCGTTCCGGGCAAGCATCGACGTATGCGCTACGAAGTACGGGAACGGCTCTTCGCCATCGGCGAGGACTACTGGATCGAGGACGAGAACGGCCACAAGGCGTTCCTCGTCGACGGCAAGGCGATGCACGTGCGGGACACCTTCGAGCTGAAGGGTCCCGACGGGCGGGTCCTCATCGACATCCACGAGAAGATGTTCGCCCTGCGCGACACGATGGTGATCGAGCGCGGCGACGAACAGCTCGCCAAGGTCAAGCGCAAACGCCTGTCGCTGCTGCGCAACCACTACCGGGTCGAACTGGTCGACGGCACCGAACTCGACGTCAGCGGCAAGATCCTGGACCGCGAGTTCGCCATCGAGTACGACGGCGAACTCCTCGCCGAGATCTCCCGGCGCTGGCTGCGCGTGCGCGACACCTACGGCGTCAACGTGGTCCGCGAGGACACCGATCCGGCCCTGATCATCGCCGTCGCGGTCTGCGTCATCCACCTCGCGGAAAAGGAACGGGGGGACGACTAGAGCAGAGGGACGACCAGAGCAGGGGGGACGACCAGCTCCCTCAGCGGCGGGGCGGCGTCTCCATGCCGAGGAGGCGGTCCTTGAGCGCCGGGAACTGCTCCCGGGTGGCCGCGACCCGTGCCGGGTCGAACTCCACCCGCAGCACCTCTTCCCCGGCGCCCGCCTCCGCGAGGACCTCGCCCCACGGATCGACGACGATGCTGTGCCCCGCCTGCGGAACGCCCGCGTGCGTACCCGCGCTTCCGCAGGCGAGCACGTACGCCTGGTTCTCCACGGCACGTGCCTGCGCGAGCAGCGTCCAGTGCGCGCGGCGCCGCTCGGGCCAGCCCGCCGCGACGAGCAGGGTCTCCGCGCCCCGGTCCACGAGGCCCCGGTACAGCTCGGGGAAGCGCAGGTCGTAGCAGGTGCTGACGCCGAGGACCGTCTCCGGCAGGCGTACGCTCACCAGCTCCTCGCCCGCGCTCATCAGCACGGCCTCGCCCTTGTCGAAGCCGAACCGGTGGATCTTGCGGTAGGCGGCGACGAGTGCGCCGTCGGGGGAGAAGGTCAGCGCCGTGTTGTACAGCGGCCCCTCGGGGTCCCGCTCGGGGATCGATCCGGCGTGCAGCCACACGCCCGCCTCGCTCGCCGCCTTGGCCATCGCCTCGAAGGTCGGCCCCTCCAGCGGCTCGGCCTCCTCCGCGAACAGCTCGTAGGCGAAGGCACCGGTCGTCCACAGCTCGGGGAGGACGACGAGGTCGGCGGCGCCGGACTCGGCGCACACCAGCGAACTCACCCGACTGCGCCGCTCGTTGACCGATTCGTCCTCGTTTACCGCGATCTGGATGAGGGAGGCGCGCACACTACCACCGTCCTGGCATTCGAGTCTTCGACACGGGCCTACGATCGTCACACGAAAGCACTGCAGGGGTGCCTACGGGCAGCGTACTGTGCCAACCCGGGGGAGCCCCCGGACCCCCACGGACGCGCCATGATCCACCCCGCAGCCCGAGCCCGCCGAACCGCACCGCCGCCGCAGCCCGAATCCGCCGCCTCCGCCCAGCTCCCCCGTCTCCCGCCGTCTCCGCCCACCTATTTCACCGACCGTGCACCACACCGCTCGAGGGGTCCCCTTCCGTGAGTCTCCACCCCAGCCTTCAGACCTACGCCGACGCCTGGACCCACTCCGTGGAAGCGATATCCGAGCTGGTCACACCGCTCGTCGAGGGTGAGTGGAACCGTGCGACGCCGTGCCCCGGCTGGTCCGTGCGCGACATCGTGTCCCACGTCATCGGCGCCGACTGCGAGATGCTCGGCGACCCCCGGCCGATCCACACCCTGCCGCGCGACCTCTACCACGTGCAGACCGAGGCGCAGCGCTACCAGGAGGTCCAGGTCGACGTCCGCCGCCACCACACGGCGCCGGAGATGGTCGCGGAGCTGGAGTACACGATCATCCGGCGCTCGCGTCAGCTGCGGAACGAGAGCCGCGACCCGGAGACCATCGTGCGGGGGCCCCGCGCCGCCGAGGAGACCCTCGAGTTCTCCATGCGCAGGCGGGCGTTCGACATCTGGGTCCACGAACAGGACCTCCGCTGGGCCCTCGGCAAGCCCGGCAACCTCGACTCCCCGGGCGCGTACGTCACCCGCGACCTGCTCCTCGCGGCCCTCCCGAAGATCGTCGCGAAGGACGCGGGCGCCCCCGCCAACTCGGCCATCGTCTTCGACGTCCACGGCCCCGTCGAGTTCCTCCGCACGGTCCGCGTCGACGCGGACGGCAGGGGCACGATCGACGGCGCCCCGTCCCTGGGCCCGGCGGTGACCCTGGCCCTGGACTGGGAGACCTACGTCCGCCTGTCCTGCGGCCGGACGACCCCGGAAGCGGTGAAGGACCAGGTCAAGGCTGACGGCGACATGGACCTGGCCAGGGCCATAGTGACGGCCCTGAGGATCACCCCGTAGACACCACGTAGTCACCCCGTAGTCACCCCGTAGCAAAGCATCCGGCGCCCCCGGCTTGGGCAATCTGCCTCCCCCAGGCTCCGTCCGGGGGGATTCCCGGGGCGGCACGGCTGGGCAGGGCGGCCCCCCAGCGCCGGGCAAGCGCCGGCAAAAGGGGCCGCCGCAGAAGCCCGCAGAAGCTACGCAGGCACGTGCACCGATGTGACCCGGGAAGCCACCAACCGCTCCCGCTCGGCCCGAGCCGCCCGCCGCCGCAACCGCAGCATCTGACCGACTCCCAGCCCCTGCAAGAAGAACACCGCCGAGAACGCCACCCGGTAGTTGTCCCCGGACGCATCAAGCAACACCCCGACCAGCAACAACGTGGTCATCGAGGCAACGAACCCGCCCATGTTCACAATCCCGGACCCGGTCCCTTGCCGCTCGGGCGGATTCGCCGGCCGGGCGAAATCGAACCCGATCATGGACGCGGGCCCACAGGCCCCGAGCACCACGCACATCACGACAAGCAGCCACATGGGCGCCCGCCCCGGCCACGCGATGGGCGCGGCCCACACCAGCGCCGTCACCCCCACCGTGCCGAGCGCCAGCGGAAGCCGCGCCGCATGGTGCCGGGCGACGATCTGCCCGTACACGAGCCCGACGACCATGTTGGCGAGAACGACCAGGGTCAGCAGCTCACCGGCCACTCCCCGCGAAAGTCCCTGCGCCTCCACCAGGAACGGCAGCCCCCACAGCAGCAGGAACACCATCGCCGGGAACTGCGTGGTGAAGTGCACCCAGAGCCCGAGCCGCGTCCCCGGCTCCCGCCAGGCCGCCGCGATCTGAGCCCGCACGTACGCGGCCCCCTTGTGCGAGGCGGGCATCGGCGCGGGCTCGAAGCCCTCGGGGTGGTCCTTGAGGAAGAGCAGCATCAGGACCAGCACCACGACACCCGCGAGCGCGCTCCCGGCGAACGCGGCCTCCCAGCCGATCCCGTGCAGCAGCCGCGCGATGACCAGCGTGGAGACGAGGTTGCCCGCCATGCCGACGAGCCCGGCGAGCTGCGCGACGAGCGGCCCGCGCCGCGCCGGGAACCACCGCGTCCCGAGCCGCAGCACGCTGATGAACGTCATCGCGTCACCGCACCCGAGCAGCGCCCGCGAGGCGAGCGCCATCCCGTACGACGACGAGAACGCGAAGCCCAGCTGGCCGATGGTGAACAGGACCACGCCGAACGTCAGCACCTTCTTCGTGCCGAGCCGGTCGACCATCAGGCCGACGGGTATCTGCATGCCCGCGTACACGAGCAGCTGGAGGATCGAGAAGGTGGAGAGGGCGGAGGCGTTGATGTGGAACCGCTCGACGGCGTCGAGCCCGGCCACGCCCAGCGACGTACGGAAGATGACGGCGACGAAGTAGACGGCGACGCCTATGGACCAGACGGCTATCGCTCTGCGGCCCCCGGGCGGATCACCCGGCAGGGAAGCCGGAGCTGAGGAGGCGGAGGAGGCGGAGCTCATCGCACGTCACCCCGCGCCAGGTTCTGGAACCAGCCCACGTGGCGCCGCACCACGGCGACCGCCGCCTCGACGTCCCTGGCGCGCAGCGCGTCGAGGAGTTCGCCGTGCTCGGCGAGGGTCTTGGCGATGCGGTCCGGGTGGGAGTGCATGACGGCGACGCCCATCCGCAGCTGGCGGTCGCGGAGCTGGTCGTAGAGGCGGGAGAGGATCTCGTTGCCGCCGCTGCGCACGATCTCGGCGTGGAAGCAGCGGTCGGTGGCGGCGGCCTCCGCGAACTGCCCGGCGGCGGCCTGCAGCCGCTGGGTGTCGAGCAGCTCCTCCAGCCGTTCGACCAGCCACGGCTGCGCCGGGACGGCCTTGCGCACCGCGTGCTCCTCGACGAGCAGCCGCGTCTCGACGACGTCCGCGATCTCCTGCGCCGAGACGGGCAGCACCAGGGCGCCCTTCTTCGGGTAGAGCCGCAGCAACCCCTCGACCTCCAGCTTGAGCAGCGCCTCGCGCACCGGGGTGCGGGACACCCCGACGGCCTCGGCCAGCTCGCCCTCGGTGAGCAGGGTCCCGCCCTCGTAGCGGCGTTCGAGCACGCCGCGCTTCACATGGTCGTAGACACGGTCGGCGGCAGGGGCACGTTTCTCGGTGGCGCGTTTTTCGGCGGTGCGTCGCTCGGCGGTGCGTTTTTCTGTGACGGTCGAGGGCATGCGCACATCATAGATACAACAGGTACGCAAGTCGGACAGCGTCCGTCATGTGGGATGCCGACCATTTGGTGACACTGGACGGCTTTACAAGATTTTGTGCTCTGCCTGTGCAACCCCCCACCCGTCCGGGGTGTCTCACCAATGCGCGTCCCGCCCAAAGGGCGGCGCATTAGGGGCACTTGGAGCGTCCATCTTGAAGACTCGCATAACGGGCATCGCTGTTCTCGTCGCCGGAACCGTGCTCACCAGCGGAGCGCTGACCACCTCCGCACAGGCCGCCTCCGCGCCGGCCGTACCGAAGATCGCCGCCGCCGGCGGGTTCGTGATGAACAACGGGACGGGCAAGTCCCTCTTCACCAAGGCCGCGGACACCCGCCGGTCGACCGGCTCCACCACGAAGATCATGACCGCGAAGGTGGTGCTGGCCCAGCGCGGCCTGAACCTGAACTCGAAGGTCACGATCCAGAAGGCGTACAGCGACTACATAGTCAAGAACAACGCCTCGTCGGCCCGGCTCATCGTCGGCGACAAGGTCACCGTCCGCCAGCTCCTCTACGGGCTGATGCTGCCGTCCGGCTGCGACGCGGCGTACGCGCTCGCGGACAAGTTCGGCTCGGGCTCCACCCGCACCGCGCGCGTGAACAACTTCATCGCCAAGATGAACAAGAGCGCCAAGGACCTGGGCCTGAAGAACACCCACTTCGACTCGTTCGACGGCATCGGCAAGGGCAAGAACTACTCGACGCCGCGCGACCTGACGAAGATCGCCTCGTCGGCGATGAAGAACTCCACGTTCCGCTCGGTCGTCAAGACCAAGTCGACGAAGCAGAAGGTCACGACGAAGTCCGGCGGCTACCGCTACATGTCGTGGTCCAACACGAACACGCTGCTCGGTTCGTACTCCGGCGCCATCGGCGTGAAGACGGGCTCGGGCCCGGAGGCCGGCTACTGCCTGGTCTTCGCGGCCACGCGCAGCGGCAAGACGGTGATCGGCACGGTCCTGAAGTCGACGTCGGTCAACGCCCGCACGTCCGACGCGAAGAAGCTCATGGACTACGGCTTCAAGAAGTAGGCCCGTACAGGGGCGCTCCGGGGAACCGAAGCGCCCCTTCAGGGGCGCGGGGAACTGCGCGACCAGCCACGACGGGGTCGCACCCGGCGACGGAGCGGAGGCCACGGGGCGCCGCCCCGGACCCCGCTCCTCCATCGCCGGAGGGGCTGATTGCGGCCCCTCTAAGCCCAGGTCAGCAAGCGCTTCGGGCGCTCAAGGACCGCCGCCACATCCGCAAGCACCTTCGACCCCAACTCCCCGTCCACCAACCGGTGATCGAAGGACAGGGCCAGGGTCGTCACCTGACGCGGCTTGACCTTCCCCTTGTGCACCCAGGGCTGCAGCTTGATCGCCCCGACTGCGAGAATCGCCGACTCCCCCGGATTCAGCAGCGGCGTCCCCGTGTCGACCCCGAACACGCCGACATTGGTGATGGTGACCGTGACCCCCTGCATCGCCGCCGGAGACGTCCTGCCCTCACGCGCCGTGCCCACCAAGTCACCCAATGCGGATGCCAGTTCGGGCAGGGTCTTGGCGTGGGCGTCCTTGATGTTCGGGACGATGAGCCCGCGCGGGGTCGCCGCGGCGATGCCCAGGTTCACGTAGTGCTTCTGGACGATCTCCTGGTTGGCCTCGTCCCAGGACGCGTTGATGTCCGGGTTGCGCCTGATGGCGACGAGCAGCGCCTTGGCGATGAGCAGCAGCGGGTTGACCCGCAGCCCCTGCATGTCCTTGTCGGCCTTGAGCTCCTCGACGAGCTTCATCGTGCGCGTCACGTCGACCGTCACGAACTCGGTGACGTGCGGCGCGGTGAACGCCGAGCCGACCATCGCCTGCGCCGTCGCCTTGCGCACCCCCTTCACCGGGATACGCGTCTCACGGACGCTGTCGTACGAGGCCGCGGGCGCCGCCACCGGCGCGGCGGCCGGAGCCGGTGCCTGCGCCGGGACCTCGGGGGCCGCCGGCGCGGCCGCGGGCGCCACCGCCGCGTGCACGTCCTCGCGCGTGATGATGCCGTCCGGGCTCGACGGGATCACCGCGGCGAGGTCCACGCCGAGGTCCTTGGCGAGCTTGCGCACGGGCGGCTTGGCCAGCGGCCGCTCCACGACGGCCGGTGCCGCCGTGCCGTTGGCGGCCGTCCCGTTGGCCGCCGTCCCATTGGCCGCCGAGCCGCTGGCCACTGTGCCATTGGCCGCCGAGCCGGTAGCCGCCGAGCCGGTAGCCGCCGGGCCGCTGGCCGCCGTCCCATTGGCCGCCGGACCGGTAGCCGAAGCCGCTTCGGCCCCCTTGCGGGCCCGCCGCTTGGTCGACGTCTCGGCGACGCCGTAGCCGACGAGCACGGGCTGCCGCCCCTGCGGCTCGGCCCCCTCCGCCTCGGCCTCGGTCTCCACCGGGACCTGCACGGGCTCGGGCTCGGGCGCGGGTGCGTCCCCCGCCACGTCCACCGAGATGATCACCTGGCCGACGTCGACGGTCGTCCCCTCGGGGAACAGCAGCTCCTTGACGACCCCGTCGAACGGGATGGGCAGCTCGACGGCCGCCTTCGCCGTCTCGACCTCGCAGACGACCTGCCCGTCCTCGACGGTGTCGCCGGGCTGCACGTACCACTTGAGGATCTCGGCCTCGGTCAGGCCTTCGCCCACGTCGGGCATCTTGAATTCGCGCGCCATGACTGTCAGGCCCCTCTCAGTACGCAAGCGAGCGGTCGACGGCGTCGAGCACCCGGTCCAGGCCCGGCAGGTACTCGTCCTCCAGGCGCGCCGGCGGATACGGGGCGTGGTAGCCGCCGACCCGCAGCACGGGCGCCTCCAGGTGGTAGAAGGACCGCTCGGTGATCCGCGCGGCCAGCTCCGCGCCCGAGCCGAGGAAGACCGGCGCCTCGTGCGTGATGACGAGGTGGCGGGTCTTCTCCACCGACTTCTGCACGGTGTCGAAGTCCATCGGGGAGATCGAGCGCAGGTCGACGACCTCCAGGGACTTGCCCTCCTCGGCGGCGGCGGCCGCCGCCTCCAGGCAGACCTTCACCATCGGCCCGTACGCGACGAGGGTCAGGTCCGTGCCCTCGCGCACCACGCGCGCCTTGTGCAGGTCGCCGGGGACGGCCTCGGTGTCGACCTCGCCCTTGTCCCAGTAGCGCCGCTTCGGCTCGAAGAAGATCACCGGGTCGTCGCTCTGGATCGCCTGCTGGAGCATCCAGTACGCGTCCGAGGAGTTCGACGGGGTGATCACCTTCAACCCCGCCACGTGCGCGAACAGCGCCTCGGGGGACTCGCTGTGGTGCTCGACCGCGCCGATGCCGCCGCCGTACGGGATGCGGATGACGACCGGCGTCTTGATCTTGCCCAGAGCGCGCGCGTGCATCTTCGCGAGCTGCGTGACGATCTGGTCGTAGGCCGGGAAGACGAAACCGTCGAACTGGATCTCCACCACCGGGCGGTAGCCGCGCAGGGCGAGGCCGATCGCGGTGCCGACGATGCCGGACTCGGCGAGCGGGGTGTCGATGACCCGCTCCTCGCCGAAGTCCTTCTGCAGGCCGTCGGTGACGCGGAAGACGCCGCCGAGCTTGCCGACGTCCTCACCCATGACGAGGACCTTCGGGTCGTTCTCCAGCGCCGTGCGCAGCGATTCGTTGATCGCCTTGGCGATCGGAAGCTTCTGTACCGCCATGTCCTCAGGCCTCCCCGGCCGCATCGTCGGCGAACGACGCCTGGTAGGCGACGAACTGCGCGCGCTCCTCGTCGACGAGCGCGTGCCCGTCCGCGTACACGTTCTCGAAGATCGCGAGGTGGCCCGGGTCCGGCATGGCCCGTACGACATCACGCACTCGCTTGCCCAACGCCTCGCTTTCGGCGTCGAGTTCCGCGAAAAATCCCTCATCCGTGTCTGTTTGGGACTCGAGGTAGGTGCGCAGGCGGAGGATCGGGTCCTTCGCCTCCCAGGCGACGCGCTCCTCGTCGGCCCGGTACTTCGACGGGTCGTCGGAGGTGGTGTGCGCGCCCATGCGGTACGTGAACGCCTCGACCAGGGTCGGGCCCTCGCCGTTGCGCGCCCGCTCCAGGGCCCAGCGCGTCACGGCGAGGCAGGCCAGGACGTCGTTGCCGTCGACGCGGACGCCGGGGAAGCCGAAGCCCTGCGCGCGCTGGTACAGCGGCACGCGCATCTGGCGCTCGGTCGGCTCGGAGATCGCCCACTGGTTGTTCTGGCAGAAGAACACCACCGGCGCGTTGTAGACGGCTCCGAAGTTGAAGGACTCCAGGACGTCGCCCTGGCTGGAGGCGCCGTCGCCGAAGTAGGCGATGACCGCGGAGTCCGCGCCGTCCTTCGCCACGCCCATCGCGTAGCCCGTGGCGTGCAGCGCCTGGGAGCCGATGACGATGGTGTACAGGTGGAAGTTGTTGCTGTTGGGGTCCCAGCCGCCGTTGTTCACGCCGCGGAACATGCCGAGCAGGTTGGTCGGGTCGACCCCGCGGCACCAGGCGACGCCGTGCTCGCGGTAGGTCGGGAAGACGTAGTCGTCCTCCCGGGTGGCCCGCCCGGAGCCGATCTGGGCCGCCTCCTGGCCGAGCAGCGACGCCCACAGGCCCAGCTCGCCCTGGCGCTGCAGGGCGGTGGCCTCGGCGTCGAAACGCCGGGTGAGGACCATGTCGCGGTAGAGCCCGCGCAGCTCGTCGTCGGTGATCGCGTCGACGTACGCGTCGTACACCGCGGTCTGCGCCGTCCTGACCCGCTTCCCCTCGGGGGTCAGCAGCTGGACCAGCTCGGGCCCCTGGGCCGCGGCGGCCTTGGCCGCGGTCTTCCTCGGGGCTTTCTTCGCGGCGGCCCGCTTGCGCGGCGGCTGCGCCTTCTGCGCGGCGGCAGTGCTGTCAGCACTGTCTACGGTCACGTGTGCTCCTCCGTCGGTCCGGCCCCCGGGATTGCCGGATGGCCAGTCGGCTCGGCTCGCCTGATCCGTCCACGCACGGGGTGGGTGCGGTGGAGCCGGGTTCAGGCGTGACTAGGAAAAACGAACAGAACCTGTGCTCCGGCAAGCACCCTTCACCCAGCACGTTACCCAGTGCGCCACACATCTGCGAAACCCCATCTGACCTGCGATTTTGCTTGGATTTCCAAGTAACTCGTTGCTTGGAACTCCTAGTAGTCGCGCAGCCGGTGGAGCGTCGCAGGTCACAGCGTGTGGACTGTGCCCTGGTCTCAGCCTGGCAGGGGGCCGGAACACCGGCACGTTATCCCGGTCACCCAGCGCGCGGGAAGAGCTGATGTGTGAGACTGCATTCGTGCGCGAAGACGGAAAAATCACGGTATTTCTCCTCGACGACCACGAAGTGGTGCGCCGCGGCGTCCACGAGCTGCTCGCCATGGAGGAGGACATCGAGGTCGTCGGCGAGGCCGGCACCGCCGCCGATGCCCTGGTGCGCATCCCTGCCACGCGGCCCGACGTCGCCGTGCTCGACGTGCGCCTCCCCGACGGCAGCGGCGTCGAGGTCTGCCGCGAGATCCGCTCCCAGGACGAGTCGATCCGCTGCCTGATGCTGACCTCGTTCGCCGACGACGAGGCCCTCTTCGACGCCATCATGGCCGGAGCCTCCGGTTACGTGCTGAAGGCGATCCGCGGCACCGAGCTGCTCACCGCCGTCCGCGACGTCGCCGCGGGCCGCTCGCTGCTCGACCCGGTGGCCACCGCCCGCGTCCTGGAGCGGCTGCGCGACGGGGGCCGCTCCAAGGACGACGACCGGCTCGCGAACCTCACCGACCAGGAGCGCAAGATCCTGGATCTGATCGGCGAGGGCCTGACCAACCGCGTGATCGGCGAGCGCCTCCACCTCGCCGAGAAGACGATCAAGAACTATGTCTCCAGCCTCCTGTCCAAGCTCGGCATGGAGCGCCGCTCGCAGGCCGCCGCCTATGTGGCGCGTATGCAGGCCCAGAAGCAGCACTGACGCCCGCCCGGTCGTCGGCCGGGTTTTGTCCGTTTAGGGACCTACGTCCCGTGCGGCGGGGGCTGCCGACCCTTCTGCCGCGCTCCGTCCGCGTCGCACAGTGGTGGCATGCCTCCCGAGACGACGCGGCCGCCGCACGACATGGAGCGCGGCTTCCAGCTGCTCGCGCGGGTGAACCACGGCCGTGTGGCCACCAGCATGCGCGCCCTGCCGTTCCTGGCCGCCGCCCGCCACATCGTGGTGGGCGGACGGCTGCTGCTCCGCCTGCACCGCGGCTACGGCTACCACCAGGCCTGCGTGGGCAGCGTGGTGGCGTACGGGGCGGACAACCTGGGCTGCGACGACAGCGGCCCCGGCGGTTCCGGTGCCCAGTGGTCCGTGCAGTGCGTCGGCACCTGTGCTCAGGTCGAGCCCACCACCGCCGAACGGGAGCTGTTCGGGTCCGCCCCGCGCTTCGCGGACGACGAGCTGTTCGACCCGGTGTACCTGCGCGTGGACCCGCAGTTCGTGACCGTGCACGAACTGCGGGTCGCTTAGCCACGCGGTTCCCTGCTCAGCCGGTCAGTCCGGCTCAGCCGCGCGGTTCCCGGCTCAGCCGGTCAGTCCGGCTCAGCCACGCGGTTCCCGGCTCAGCCGGTCAGTCCGGCTCAGCCACGCGGTTCCCGGCTCAGCCGGTCAGTCCGGCTCAGCCGTGCGGTTCACCTGCTCAGCCGGTCAGGCCGCCGGCGTCGGTGCCGGCCGCGGTCCCGGCGTTGCCGCCGGTCTCGCCGCCCGTGTCGGTGCCGCCGGCGCCCCCGCCCGCGTCATTGCCGCCGCCGCTGCCGCCCGTGGTCGTGTCGGACGTCGCGGGCGGCGACTCCGGCTCCGTCTCCGTCGGCGTCTCCGGCGCCGTGGGCTGCCCGGTCTGCTGCGGCGGCTGGTTCGACGCCGACTGGGACGGCGTCCAGTTCCCGTTCCCGCCCGTGTCCGGCTGGGAGGGCGGCGTGTAGTCGCTCTGGCCGCCCGTGTCCTCGTCCGGGTCCTGCGTCTCGTCCTTGGTCGCGTCGTCGCTGGCCGACTTGCTCGGCTCCGTCGACTTCTTGGACTCGGTCGCCGACGGGGACTGCTTGGTGCCGCCACCGCCTCCCTTGTCGTTGCCCGCGTTGAGCGCCAGGGCGACGCCCACCGCGATCGCGATCACCGCGAGCGCGGCGACGATCCACAGCTTGCCGCGGCCGCCACCGCCCCGGCCTCCTTGGCCGTCGAAGCCGCCGTCGTCGCCCGGCGGGCGCAGCATCGGTTGCGCGGCCGTGCCGTGGTCGCCGGGGTGCGGGAGCGCGGTGGTGCCGGCCAGGCCCATCGCCGCGGTGGAGCCGCCCTCGTGCCCGGCGGCGTCGACCGGTCCGGTGTTCCAGGTGCCGGTGTGGCCGCCCTGCTCGTACAGCATCGACAGGCCGTACTGGACGAGGCCGCGCATCTCCTCGGCCGTCTGGAACCGGTCGTCCGGGTCCTTGGCGAGCGAGCGCATGACGAGGCCGTCCAGCTCCGGCGGCACCCCGTCCGAGACCTGGGACGGCGGCACCGGGATGTCCTGGACGTGCTGGTAGACGACGGACAGCGGCGTCTCGCCGGTGAACGGGGGCCGCAGCGCGAGCAGCTCGTAGAGCAGGCAGCCGGTCGCGTACAGGTCGGAGCGGTGGTCGACGGCCTTGCCGAGCGCCTGCTCCGGCGACAGGTACTGCGGGGTGCCCATGACCATGCCGGTCTGCGTCATCGTGGACTGCGCGCCGTGCAGGGCGCGGGCGATGCCGAAGTCCATCACCTTCACCGCGCCGGTGTGGGTGATGATCACGTTGGCGGGCTTGATGTCGCGGTGCACGATGCCGTGCTGGTGCGAGTAGGCGAGCGCCTCGAGGACACCGGAGACGATGATCAGCGCCTGCTCGGGTCCTGGCGCCTCCGCGTTGAGGAGCAGGTCGCGGATGGTGCGGCCCTCGACGAGCTCCATGACGATGTACGGAACGGTGGAGCCGTTCACGTGGTCCTCGCCGGAGTCGTAGACCGCCACGACGGCGTGGTGGTTCAGGCCCGCGACCGACTGTGCCTCGCGCGTGAAGCGGGCCTTGGAGACCGGGTCCTCGGCGAGGTCGGCGCGGAGCAGCTTGACGGCGACGGTGCGCCCGAGGCGGACATCCTCGGCGGCGAACACCTCGGCCATGCCGCCCCGGCCGAGTCTGTGCGTCAGCCGGTACCGGCCGTCGCCGACGAGCCCGCCGTTACCCCACATCTCCGGCGCATCTGACATACCGCCGCCAGTCGCCTCGGGGTCGGACGGGCCCTGAGCGCGCTGCTGCTGTGCCATCAGTCCTCGCCGTCGTATCTGTCCGTGTCTGCCCGTGCTGCCGTTGCCGCCGGACCACTCGTCGGAGTACGCGCGATGGTGAAATACGGTCTCCGTCGGGCCACGCTACAGGCTCCGGAGGCGGCTCCGTTCCGAGATGGACCGGACATCAAACCCGTTGCCGTGCACGCCTTGCAAATCGTGCGCGCAATTTTCGCACCCGTTCGACGACCGTTCCATGACCGTTCCGCGCCTCGGCCGGTGGTCATGGACCTGTAACGCTTGCGCGACGCTTCCCGCTCGTACGGTCACGGATCGGGCATCGAGCTTGACGTGCCCGTGGCCTCGGGCAGACTTGGCCGGGAATAGCTGAATTCGATCACCGGCCGCGCCGACGCGGGGCGCGATGGGGGACGTAAGAGATGAGCCAAGACGGGGGCGCCGCCGGTGGCCGGTACGCGGGACGTTCCGTTGCGGGCGGCCGCTATCAACTGCGTGACCTGCTCGGCCAGGGCGGCATGGCGTCCGTGCACCTCGCGCACGACACCCGGCTCGACCGGGCCGTCGCCATCAAGACTTTGCACACGGAACTCGGCCGCGAGGACGCCTTCCGCCAGCGCTTCCAGCGCGAGGCCATGTCCGTGGCCAAGCTCACGCACACCAACATCGTCTCGGTCTACGACTCCGGCGAGGACGACCTCGACGGGACCATCACCCCGTACATCGTCATGGAGTACGTGGAGGGGCTCCCGCTCGGCTCCGTGCTCGACCAGGACGTGCGCCAGTACGGGGCCATGCCCTCCGACAAGGCGCTGAAGATCACCGCCGATGTCCTCGCCGCCCTTGAGATCAGCCACGAGATGGGCCTGGTCCACCGCGACATCAAGCCCGGCAACGTGATGATGACGAAGCGCAATGTCGTCAAGGTCATGGACTTCGGCATCGCCCGCGCCATGCAGTCCGGCGTCACCTCGATGACGCAGACCGGCATGGTCGTCGGCACCCCGCAGTACCTCTCGCCCGAGCAGGCGCTCGGCCGCGGCGTGGACGCCCGCTCCGACCTGTACTCGGTCGGCATCATGCTCTTCCAGCTGGTCACCGGGCGCCTCCCGTTCGAGGCGGACTCCCCGCTCGCCATCGCGTACGCGCACGTCCAGGAGGAGCCGGTCGCGCCCTCCTCGATCAACCGGTCGCTGCCGCCCGCCATCGACGCGCTCGTGGCCCGCGCACTGAAGAAGAACCCGAACGAGCGCTTCCCCAGCGCGGAGGCGATGCGGGACGAGTGCCTGCGCGTCGCCCAGTCACTCGCCGGGGGCGCGGCCATGGCGCCGAGCATCGTGCCGGGCGCCCAGACGTCGAGCGGCGCGGGCGTCGGCTCGGCCGTCTTCCCGCCGGTCGACCAGAGCGGGGCGCCCGCGCCGGGCCCGGTGCAGCAGCCGTACCAGCCCCACCCCTACGGCACGCCGACGCCGCAGCCCCAGCCGCAGGCCGGGTACGGCTATCCGCAGCAGAACATGCAGCACATGCAGGGCGGTTACCAGACGCCGCCGCCCGTGTCCCCGTACGCGCCGCAGGGCCAGCAGCACACGCCGCCGCCGTACACCCTCGGCCATCAGTCGAACACGACGAGTGTGCGGAGCTCGGGCGGCGGGGGCCGCAACAAGGCGGTGATCATTGCCTCGATCGTCGTCGCGCTCGTCGCCATCGGCGGTCTGATCACGGCTCTGACGCTGAACAACAAGGGCGACGACACGGGCGGTGGCGGCGGCAGCACCGACAAGCCGTCCAAGTCGGCGGTCGCCGGGCACAAGGGTCCTGACCTCACGAAGACCATCGCGACGGACCAGTGCACCGAGCCGACCATCGGCAGCAACGACGAGAACATGATCAAGGTCCCGGACTTCTACCTCAAGAACATCGACTCGGTGAAGGCGTGCCTGCAGGCCGCGGGGTGGACCAAGACCATCAAGCCCTACGACGAGAACACGTACGGCGAGGGGTCGGTCATGGACCAGTACCCGGCGGCGGGCACCGAGGTCGACCCGGACAACGTCAAGATCCAGCTGAACGTCTCGACGGGGAACCCGCCGTCCTGACGCGCGCGAGCACATGTGCGCGATCACGTGAAGAGGGCCCGGTCCGCGTGGACCGGGCCCTCTTCGGCCGTCGGGGTTCAGGGGTTACAGGTACGGGCCGCCCGAGCGGCCCATCGTCCGCGGGTCCTCGCCCTCGCCGTCGCCACCGCCGACACCCGGGGGCAGCGCGCGGCGCATCTGCTCCAGCTGGGCGCGGGCCGCCATCTGCTGGGCGAACAGCGTCGTCTGGATCCCGTGGAACAGGCCCTCGAGCCAGCCCACCAACTGGGCCTGCGCGATCCGCAGTTCCGCGTCGCTGGGCGTCGTGTTCTCGGTGAAGGGCAGCGAGATCCGCTCCAGCTCCTCCACCAGCTCGGGCGCGAGCCCGTCCTCGAGCTCCTTGACCGAGCTGGCGTGGATCTCCCTGAGCCGCTGCCGGCTCGCCTCGTCCAGGGGAGCCGCGCGCACTTCTTCGAGCAGCTGCTTGATCATGCTGCCGATGCGCATCACCTTGGCGGGCTGTTCCACCATCTCCGTCACCGGGACCTCGCGGGATTCATCGTCTCCGCCGCCCCCCAGAGCCATTCCGTCCTGGCCCACGACCAGGATCTGCGGGTTCTCCGGCGACCGTTCGTTCCTCGGCATCTCCATGCAGCCATTCTCTCGCACCCAGCAGTCACCACTCGGTGGTGCCCCCGTTGCGGGCTGATCCACCGCCCCAGGGCGTACCCGAGGTCCAGGGTGCCCGTTTCAGTAGCGTATGTGAGGCTTGTCGAAGGCGCCGGGCGGACGCGGAAGGCGAGGGGACCGAGATGCAGGGGACGGGCATATCGCGGGTCCTGGGGCGGGTGCCGGGCGTACGGGTGGGGCGGGTGGCGGGCGTATGGGGGGTGCGGGTGCCCGGGCGGGCGGCGGGCGTACGGATGGTGCGGGTAGCGGGCGTACGGGTGCTGGTGGCGGGCATCGCGGTCGCCGGGTTCCTCGCGTTCGGCTCCCCGGGCTCGTCCGTCGCACTCGCGCCGCTCGTCCCGGCCGACCCGCTCGGCCTGGCCGCTCCGCTCGGCCTGGCCGCTCCGCTCAGCCCGGCCGACCCGCTCGATCCAACCGCCCCGCTCGTCCCGGCCAGCCCGCTCGACCCGGCCGCCGGGGACGGCCTGTCCGCGCTGGCCGGCAAGGTCGGACCGACCGGACCGACCGGACCGCTTGGCCCAACCGCTGACGTCAGCCTGGCCAGCCCGCTCGACCCATCCGCTCCGCTCAACCCCGGCCCGCTCAGCCCGGCCAGCCCGCTCGACCCGGCCGTCCGGGACGGCCTGTCCGCGCCGACTGGCAAGGTCGGGCCGACCGGACCGGCCCACCCGGACGGACCGGTCTTCGCCGCTGAACCCGCCCCAAACGGCTCGCTCGCCGGCAGTCGGGCCGGGGTGGGGCGGACTCCGCCGGGGCGGCCGCTGCCGGACCCGGGCCACGAGGACGCGGCCCTGCCGCCGCCGGAGGCCGAGCCGTCCGTCTCCACGCCGCCGAGCGCGCTCCCTGAGCGGCCCGACGACGGGCGGCAGACCGCCGCCCGCGGGACGGGGGCCCAGGCTCCGCTGGTCAACATCGTGCCGCTGGGGGCGGGGCTGCTCCTCACCGGGCTCGGCATCGCCTTCCTGGCGCTGCGGCTGCGCCGATGAGGCGCGGGGCCGCTACTGCCGGGTGAGCAGGACCTTGCCGATGTGGCCGCTCTCCTCCAGGACCCGGTGGCCCTGCGCGGCGTCGCTCATCGGCAGCTCCTGGTCCACGATGGGCCGCACGTGGCCACCCTCGATCAGCGGCCAGACGTGCTCGCGCACCGCGGCGACGACCGCCGCCTTCTCCGCGAGCGGGCGGGCCCGCAGCGTGGTCGCGGTGATGGCGCCGCGCTTGCCCAGCAACGTACCGATGTTCAGCTCGCCCTTGACGCCGCCCTGCATACCGATGATGGCGAGGCGGCCGTTGACGGCGAGCGCGTCGACGTTGCGGTTCAGGTACTTGGCGCCCATGTTGTCGAGGATGACGTCCGCCCCGGCGCCGTCCCTGGCCGCCTTGATCTCCTCGACGAAGTCCTGCTCGCGGTAGTTGATCAGGATGTCCGCGCCGAGACCGGCGCAGAAGTCGAGCTTCTCCTTGCTGCCCGCCGTGACGGCGACCTTGGCGCCGACCGACTTCGCGAGCTGGATCGCCATGGTGCCGATGCCGCTGGAGCCGCCGTGCACGAGGAACGTCTCGGCCGGCCGCAGGTGGGCGATCATGAAGACGTTGGACCAGACGGTGCAGGTCACCTCGGGCAGCGCGGCCGCCTTGACCAGGTCGATCCCCTTCGGGACCGGCAGCAGCTGACCGGCCGGGACGACGACCTTCTCGGCGTAGCCGCCGCCCACGAGCAGCGCGCACACCTCGTCGCCCTCGGACCAGCCCGACACCCCGGGGCCGACCTCGGCGATCCGGCCCGCGCACTCCAGGCCGGGGTAGGGGGAGCTGCCGGGCGGCGGGCTGTAGAAGCCCTGGCGCTGGAGCAGATCGGCGCGGTTGACGGCGCTGGAGACCACCTCGACCAGGACTTCGCCCTCGCCGGGTACGGGGTCGGGGACCTCCGCCCAGACGAGCGCCTCGGGTCCGCCGGGTTCCGGGATCGTGATCGCATACATGGCCGCGAGGCTACTCCGCCGCCCGCGCCGCACCTGCTGCGACGCCGGCGACACCGGGACGGAGGTGCGGGCCGTCAGTCCTGCGGCAGCGGCTTCGTGTCCGGGGCGACCTGGGTCGTCGGCGTCACCCGCACGATGGTGATGAGCCGGTCGGTCAGCTGGAGCCCGCCGATGGCCTTGTCGTCGTAGCCGAGCACGCGGTGTCCTCGTACGACGCTGACGACCAGGTCGTCGACCTCCTTCGGCCTGCGTCCGACCTCGGCCTTTATGACCGGGCGCTCGATCAGGTCGAGGCCGCTGCCCTTCTGGATCAGGTCCTCCATGACCATGCCCGCGTGCGGGCTGAGCACCGACATGCCGAGCAGCCGTCCCGCCGCGCTGGCGCTGGTGATCACCGCGTCCGCACCGGACTGGCGCAGCAACTGCGCGTTCTCCTCCTCGCGCACGGCGGCGACGATCTTCGCGCTGCGGTTCAACTGCCGTGCCGTCAGCGTCACGAGGACGGCCGTGTCGTCCCGCTGGGTGGCAATGATGATCTTCCGGGCGCGCTGTACCTCGGCCCTCAACAACACGTCGCTGCGCGTCGCGTCACCGATGACACCGGCGTACCCCAGGGCGGTCGCGGCCTCGATGACCTTGCTGCTCGGGTCGACCACCACGACCTGCTCGGGCTTCAGACCGGTCGCGCAGACGGTCTCCACCGCGCTGCGGCCCTTGGTGCCGAAGCCGATGACGACAGTGTGGTCACGCAAGTTGGACCTCCAGCGGTTCAGGCGCCATTCCTCCCGGGTCCGTTCGGTGAGGACTTCGAGCGTGGTGCCGACCAGGATGATCAGGAACAGCACACGCAGCGGCGTGATGAGGAAGATATTGGTGAGCCGCGCTCCGTCGCTGACCGGCGTGATGTCGCCGTACCCCGTGGTGGAGAGGGTGACGGTCGCGTAGTAGAAGGCGTCGAGGAGGTCGACCCTGCCGTCGGAGTTGTCGTTGTACCCGTCGCGGTCCAGCCAGACGAGGACCGCGGTGAGCACGAGCACGGCCAGAGCCATCAGGACTCGGCGGGCGACCTGGCGCAGCGGACGCTCGACGATCCGCCGGGGCAGCTTCACCCGGTACGTCGTCGTCTTCTCGTCCGCTTGGCGCGCCATGACGTCATGGCCGGCCAGTTTCACGTGAAACGCCCTTCCCTGCCTGGGGGGTTGCTGATGTCACTGCTGATGCTGCGTGGTGCTGTTGGTGCTACTGGTGCTGCCGCGCTCTCGTGCGGGGTCCATGGTGGCGTGTCGCGCCGGAGGCTGCGCGGGCAGGGGTCCCCCGGCCGCGGAACCCCATGACCAGGGCAGGTCGAGGATCTCCACCTCCTGGCCCTCATGAGCACCGCCGGGCGCCACGACCGCGAGCCCGTCGGCGGCGGCGATGCCGCGCAGCATCGCCGGTCCGTTGTAGTGCAGCGGCACCGCCCAGTCGTGCCCGCTGCCGCGGTCCTGGCGCAGGACGACGGGGACGAGCCGGGTGTCGTGCGGGTGCCCATGGACGGCGCTGTGCAGGGGAGCGCCGTACGGGAACTCGTCCCCGGCCCGGCCCGCGAGCGCCCGCACCAGCGGCTCGGCGAGTGTGAGCAGCCCGGAGACGGCCGCCAGCGGATTGCCGGGCAGGCCCACGAGGTGCCGTCCGTCGCCCAGGCGGGCGAGCAGCATCGGGTGCCCCGGGCGCACCGCGACCCCGTCCACGAGGAGTTCGGCGTCGAGCGCGCGGAGCGTGGGGTGGACGTGGTCGACGGGCCCCGACGCGGTCCCGCCGGTCGTCACGACGAGGTCCGCCTTGGCCCCTCGTACCGCCTTGAGCAGGGCTTTCGCATCGTCACCGATCCGGCGTACGGCGGTGACCTCGACGCCGAGCGCGCGCAGCCAGTGCGGCAGCATCGGGCCGAGCGCGTCGCGGATGAGCCCCTCGCGGGGCAGACCCGAGGTCAGCAACTCGTCGCCCAGGATCAGGACTTCGGCCCGTGGGCGCGCGAACGTGACCAGTTCGTCGTAGCCGGCCGCCGCCGCGAGACCGAGCACGGCGGGGGTGACGAGGCCGCCAGCGGGCAGCAGCAGCTCGCCGCTGCGGCACTCCTGGCCGCGCGGCCGGATGTCCTGGCCTTGCGTGACGTGGCGCAGCGGATGCAGCCGGCCCTTGTCGTCGATGCGCCCGTGCTCGCTGCGGATCACGGCGGTGGTGTCGGCGGGGATGCGCGCCCCGGTCGCCACGGTCGCGGCCTCGCCGTCCGCCAGCGACCCGGGGAGCGCGTGCCCGGCGAGGATCCCCTCGTCCCGCACGTCCCACGGGCCCGGCCCGGCCACGACCCAGCCGTCCATCGCCGACGTGTCGAAGGAGGGCAGGTCGGTGAGGGCGGTCAGGGGAGCGGCGAGGACGAGGCCGAGGGCGCGGTCCAAGGGTGTACGGGTCGCTCCGCGGGGAGCGGTGGGGTCGGTCGGCGTATCCGTACGGGGGTGGTGCTGCGCGGCGTGGCGGCCCGCCTCGTGGGCGATTCGGCGGGCGGCCGGCCAGGGAGTTGCGCGAGGGTGTGGTGTGGCGGACGGGGCATTGGCGGGGCGGCCCGTGCCGGTGTCCGTACGCGCCTGGGCGCTGGGGGGTTCGGCGGAGGCCGGGGTGTCGTGGCCGGTGCGCGGGCCCGGAGGCGGGGTGCCGAGGTGGCCGGGGTCGGCCGAACCGCGGTCACCATGGTCGCATCCGCCGGGGCCGTGGGTGTGGTGGTTGCTGCGGCTGCTGCGGGTGCTGCGGGTGCTGCGGGTGCTGTTGGCGAGGGCGATGACCTCGTCCACGTAGGCGTCCAGGGGGTCGGTGGCTTCCACGGCGTTGCCGGTGTCCCTGGGCGCCCTGGCGACCCTGTCGTCCAACGCGTCGGCCGGTGCCGTTCGACCGTCGGGGCCGGTCATTGCGCGTCTCGTCCCGCGTCCGGCGCGGGCGCGCCCGGTTCCGGCGCGGCGGGGCCCGGTTCGGAGGCGGCGGGGCCCGGTTCCTGCGCGGACTCGGCCTCCCGGGCCCACCTGTTGGCGAGCACGGCGGCCTTGACCGCGGCGGCGGAGACCGCCTCGGGGCCACCGCCCGCCTGCGCCGCCGCGTACCCGACGAGGAATGTCGTCAGGGGCGCCGCGGGGCGGGCGACCCCGTGGGCCGCGTCGCGGGCGAGGTCGAGCAGGACGCTGGTGTCGACGTCCAGGTCGATGCCCAGTTCGTCCTTGGCTGCGGAGATCCATTCATCCAACACGTGACCATGCTCCCTGATGCGTGTCCGGGCGGCGGCGATGTCGTCCCAGGTGTCGCAGTCGAATGACGCGACGGGGTCGGTGATACGGACGGGCTCCAGGCTCCGGACGAGCAGCCGCAGGGGCAGCCCGGTGAGCGCCCCGTGCTCGGTGCGCAGCGCGGCGAGGACCCGGTGCAGGGCGGAGGCCCGGTACGCGGCGACGAGCGGCTGGTCACGGCCGTCACCGTCGACGAGCAGAACGCCGTCGGCGCCCTGCGTGTCGAGTGTCGTCAGCAGGAGGCGGACCGTGCGCTCACGCAAGAACGGCAGGTCGGCGGAGAGCACGACGACGCTCCGCGCAGCCCGGGCCTCCGGCCCGTCCGGGCCCAGCAGCCCCGCGACCCGGGACTCCTGCCCGTCCGGGCCCACCAGCCCCGCAACCCGGGACTCCTGCCCGTCCGGGTCCACCAGCCCCGCAACCCGGGACTCCTGCCCGTCCGGGCCCACCAGCCCCGCGGCGCGGGACTCCGTGCTGTCCAGGCCCCGCATCCCCGCGTCCTGAGACTCCGTGCCGCCCGAACCCCGCAGTCCCTCGAACCGAGACTCCGTACCGCACATCCCCGCGACCCGAGACTCCGTGCTGTCCAGGCCCCGCAGCCCCGCGTCCTGAGACTCCGTGCCGCCCGGCCCCCGCAGCCCCGCGACCCGGGACTCCGCGCCCTTCGGACCCCGCAGCCCCGCGACCCGAGACTCAGTGCCCGCCGGACCCCGCAGCCCCGCGGCGCGAGAAGGTGGGCTGCCCGAGCCGTCCGGCCCCGCCTCCTCGGATTCCGGGCTGCCCAGCGCACGCGCCCCCGCGTCCAGCGCGGCGAGCGGACCGCCGCCCGCCGGTTCCTCGCGCGCCCAGCGGACGGGGCGCGCGGTCGGCCTCGGTTCGGCGACCACGACGGTGCTACGGGCGCCGGCGCACGCGGCGAGCACCCGGTCGAGCAGCGCCCGGCCACCGACCCGCACCCCGGGCTTGTCCGCGCCGCCGAGCCGCCGCGCGGCACCCCCGGCGAGGACGACGGCGTCGTACACGGGGGTGCCGTACGCGGGGGTGTCGTGGACGGGCCCGGCGGCTTCGGTCATGGACCGAGTATGCGTGCTCGCAGCGGATCAGATGTGGTTCAAAGTGATCGCAACAGAACAGCCGGTTGCTCCACGCAGTCCGCGACGTAGCGCAGGAAGCCGCCGGCGGTTCCGCCGTCGCACACCCGGTGGTCGAAGGTGAGCGAGAGCTGCACCACTTGCCGCACGGCCAACTCCCCCTGGTGCACCCACGGTTTCGGGGTGATCCGGCCGACGCCGAGCATGGCGGCCTCGGGGTGGTTGATGATCGGCGTGGATCCGTCGACCCCGAACACGCCGTAGTTGTTCAACGTGAAGGTGCCACCGGTGAGTTCCCCGGGCGTCAGCGTCCCGGCCCGCGCCGCCTCGGTGAGCCGGGCGAACTCGGCGCTCAGTGACTCCGCCCCGCGCGCGTGGGCGTCCCGGACGACGGGCACGACGAGGCCGCGCGGAGTCTGCGCGGCGAAACCGAGGTGCACCTCGTCGAGGCGCACGATCTCGCGGCGCTCCATGTCGACGGTCGCGTTGAGCTCCGGGTAACGGGCCAGCGCCGCCGTGCAGATCCGGGCCAGCAGCGCCAGCACGGAGATCTTCGGCCCGGCGGACGGGCCCGTCGCGGAGTTCATCGCCACGCGCGCGTGCATGAGCTCCGTGGCGTCGGCGTCCACCCAGCAGGTCGCGTCTGGTATTTCGCGCCGACTGCGCGAGAGCTTCTCGGCGACGGCGCCGCGCACTCCGCGCAGAGGAGTGCGGTGCCCCTCCGGGGCGGGTGGCTCCGTGACGACGTGGACAGCCGGTTCGATCAGCGTCGCCAGGGCGCGCTCGACGTCCGCCCTGAGAATGAGCCCCTCAGGCCCGGAACCGCGCACCTCCCGCAGATCGAGCCCTTGGTCCCGGGCGAGTTTGCGCACGATGGGGGAGATCACCGGTACGGGCCCTGCGGCGCCGCGCGCCTTGTGGTCGGGCTCCGAGTGCCCTGCCGCCGGGACGTGTCCCGGGACCGGTCGGCTTCCCTCTCCCGGGCCGTTCCCCGCCTCGGGGCCGGCGCTCGGAGGCGCCGAAGCCGTACGCACCGCGACCGGCGAGGGCGCCGCACCTTGCCGCGCCGAAGCCGTACACACCGCGACCGGCGCGGGAGCCGCACCTTGCCGCGCCGAAGCCGTACGCACCGCGACCGGCGAGGGCGCCGCACCCTGCCCCCGGGCCCTGTCATCGCCGGCCCCCGACCCGGCTCCCCCGACGGGCCGCACCCGCCTGCGCCGGGCCGCCGGCGCGGCTGTCCCGTAGCCCACCAGGACGTTCCCGGACCCTTCCGCACCGGAACCGCCGGTCCCTCCCGCACCGGCACCGGCGTCCCCTCCCGCGCCCGAACCGGCGGAACCCGTCGATCCGGCACCGACGGAGGGCGCGGGGCCGGACCCGGCGGAGCCCTCGCCCCCGGCCGGCTCCCGCTCCCCGACCGCAACCGTCAGCAGGGGCGCCCCGACCGGCATCTCGGTGCCCTCCTCGCCGAAGCGGGCGGTGACCACACCGCCGTAGGGGCAGGGCACCTCGACCATCGCCTTGGCGGTCTCCACCTCGACGACGGGCTGGTCGACGGCGACCACGTCACCGACCTCGACCAGCCACCGTACGATCTCCGCCTCGGTGAGCCCCTCACCGAGGTCGGGCAGCTTGAACTCGAGCACCTGAGCCATCAGCCCGTCCCCCTCACTGATCCCACTGGAGCCGCGCGACCGCGTCGAGCACGCGGTCGACGCCGGGCAGATGGTGCCGCTCCAGCATGGGCGGCGGATACGGGATGTCGAACCCGGCGACGCGCAGCACGGGCGCCTCCAGATGGTGGAAGCAGCGCTCGCTGACGCGCGCGGCGATCTCCCCGCCGGGCCCGCCGAAGCCGCCGGACTCGTGCACGACGACAGCGCGGCCGGTGCGGCGCACGGACGCGGCGACGGTCGCGTCGTCGAAGGGCACGAGCGAGCGCAGGTCGACCACTTCGAGGTCCCAGCCCTCCGCGCGGGCCGCCTCGGCGGCCTCCAGGCAGACCGGCACGGACGGGCCGTACGTGATGAGCGTGGCACTGGTCCCGGGGCGGCGGACCACTGCCGTGCCTAGGGGCTCAACGTCCGCCGGGCTCTCCGGGTTCCAGGAGTCCTTCGCCCAGTACAGCCGCTTGGGCTCCAGGAAGACCACGGGATCGTCGGAGGCGATGGACTGCCGCAGCAGCCCG
Organism: Streptomyces sp. R818; assembly: GCF_056172735.1. Classification (NCBI taxonomy): domain Bacteria; kingdom Bacillati; phylum Actinomycetota; class Actinomycetes; order Kitasatosporales; family Streptomycetaceae; genus Streptomyces; species Streptomyces sp. R818. The sequence continues at coordinate 339,007 of NZ_JAOCNE010000012.1, read as the reverse complement.
TACGCGTCCGCGACGGTGGCGGGCGTGACGACGGTCAGGCCCGGCGTCGCCATGTAGTACGCCTCGGAGGAGTCGCTGTGGTGCTCGACGCCGCCGATGCCGCCCCCGTAGGGGATGCGCACGGTGATGGGCAGCGGCATGGCGCCCCCCGTGCGGTTGCGCATCCGCGCCACGTGCGAGACCAGTTGCTCGAACGCGGGGTACGCGAACGCGTCGAACTGCATCTCCACGACCGGCCGCAGCCCGTACATGGCCATGCCGACGGCGGTGCCGAGGATGCCCGCCTCCGCGAGCGGCGTGTCCGTGCAGCGGTCCTCGCCGAACTCCTTGGCGAGCCCGTCGGTGACGCGGAAGACACCGCCGAGGGTGCCCACGTCCTCGCCCATGACGTGCACGGCCGGGTCCTCGGCCATGGCGTCGCGCATGGCGCGCCCGAGCGCCTGCGCCATGGTGGCCGGTTTCGTGGCCGGCTTGTCGGCGACCGTGGTCATGCCCGTCCCCCTTCGGATGCCTGGTCCGCGCCGGAGGCCTCCGCCTCGGCCTCGAGCTCGGCCCGCAACTGCGCCGCCTGCTCGCGCAACTGACCGGTCTGCTCGGCGTACACGTGCGTGAACAGGTCCATCGGGTCGAGCGCCGGGTCCTGGTTCATGCGCTCGCGCAGCGCCGCCGCCATCGTCTCCGCGTCGTCGCGCACCGCCTGTATGCCGTCCTCGTCGATGAGTTCGCGCCGCGTCAGCTCGCGTTCGAGGAGCAGGACGGGGTCGTGTCCGCGCCACGCCTCGACCTCGGCGTCGCCGCGGTAGCGGGTCGCGTCGTCGGCGTTCGTGTGGGCGTCCATCCGGTACGTGACAGCTTCGATCAGGGTCGGACCACCGCCCCCACGCGCGCGTGCCACGGCGTCGGAGAGGACCTCGTGCATCGCGACCGCGTCGTTCCCGTCGACCAGGCGGCCCGGCATCCCGTAGCCGACGGCCTTGTGGGCCAAGGACGGCGCCGCGGTCTGCTTGGCCAGCGGCACGGAGATGGCGTAGCCGTTGTTCTGGACGAGGAAGACGACCGGCGCGTGCCAGACGGCCGCGAAGTTCAGGGCCTCGTGGAAGTCGCCCTCGCTGGTGCCGCCGTCGCCGACCATGGCGAGCGCCACCACGTCGTCGCCCTTGAGGCGCGCGGCGTGCGCGAGGCCCACGGCGTGCGGCAGCTGGGTCGCGAGGGGCGTGCACAGGGGCGCGATGCGGTGCTCGCGCGGGTCGTAGCCGGTGTGCCGGTCGCCGCGCAGCAGCGTCAGGGCCTCGACGGGGTCGAGGCCGCGGGCCACGGCGGCGAGGGTGTCGCGGTAGCTGGGGAAGAGCCAGTCGCGCTCCTCCAGGACGAGCGCGGCGGCGACCTCGGCGGCCTCCTGGCCGGTGGTCGACGGGTAGACGGCGAGGCGGCCCTGTTTGGTCAGGGCGGTCGCCTGCGCGTTGTACCGGCGCCCGCGCACGACCTCGGCGTACAGGCGGCGCAGCAGCGCGGGCTCTGTGCGGTCGGCGGCGCCGGTGCCCAGGACCCGGTAGGGCTCCGCGTCGGGCAGCAGCGGCGCGGGGTCCGTGCGGGGCTGCCAGGCGGGCGGCGGCGTGGGCGCGTCGGCGCGGTGGGCGCCCCGCTGCTCCGTGACCGTCATGACGGCACCTCCTCGTGGGAGCGGCTTCGAGGGCGCCTCGGGTGTGATGCGCCTCACCTACCGATTGTTCGGTCGTCGGCACATTTTGGCTACAGGCACCTCCAGCCTGTGGACAAACGGTTCTCCACAGCCTGTGATGAACGCAGTACGTCCATGGTAGGGAGGCGGGGGCGGATGGCATCTGAACAAATGGCCGACGGCTCCGGCGGGCGCGACCCCGGCGGCGGCGACCCCATGGCCCGCCCACTGGACGCCATCGACCGCGACATCCTGCACATGCTCCAGAAGGACGGCAGGGCGTCGATACGCTCCGTCGCCGAGCGCGTCCATGTCTCCCGCGCGAACGCCTACTCCCGCATCAACCGCCTCATCGACGACGGTGTGATCCGCGGGTTCGGCGCCCGCGTCAACCACGAGAGAGCCGGCCAGGGAGCGTCCGCGTACGTCACGCTCAAGATCGTGCAGAACTCCTGGCGCACGGTCCGCGACCAGCTGCGCCGGATGCCGGAGGCCTCGCACATCGCGCTGGTCAGTGGCGATTTCGACGTCCTGATTTTGGTGCACACCGAGGACAACAGGGCGCTGCGCGAGCTGGTCCTCACCAAGCTCCAGGCCATCCCCGAGGTGCTGAGCACGCGCACGCTCCTTGTCTTCGAGGAGGAGGACCTGGGCCCGGAGCACCCCTGACGCCCCCGCGTCAGCCCTCCTTGCGGAGCCCCCCGAAGACGAGCTCCACCACCGCGTCGGCCACCTCGCGGTCGCGCAGCCCGCCGCCGTCGGGCCGGTACCACTCGACGACCGAGTTGATCATTCCGAAGACGAGGCGGGTGGCGAGCCGCACGGGTATGTCCGCGCGCACGTCCCCGTCGGCGGCGGCCGCCTTGAGCAGCTCGGCGACCTGGTGGTCGAACTCCCTGCGCCGCTCCATGGCCCACCGCTCGGTGTCGGTGTTCCCGCGGACACGCAACAAGAGCGTCACGTACGGAAGTTCGCCGGTCAGCACCTCGACCATGCGCCGCGTGACGTACTCCAGGCGCTCGATCGCACGCCCCACGCGCGCGGGTTCCTCGCCGAGGATGCCGAAGAGACCGTCGAGCGCGCGGCTCACGGCGCGGCGCAGCAGCTCCTCCTTGCCCGTCACGTGGTGGTAGATCGAGGACTTGGAGATGCCGGCCGCCTTGGAGAGGTGCTCCATGGACGTGCCGTCGTAGCCGCGCTCGTTGAAGATCGTGACGGCGACCGCGAGCAGGCTGTCGGGCGTGTAGGTGTCGCGCCGCGCGCCGTTGTCGCGTCCTGTGCCGGTGTCGCGTCGTGCGGTGGTCATGAGGAGGCCTCCCGCTTCTCCGGGGCGTACGAATGGCGGTAGAGCGCCAGGGACGGCGCGTAGCGGCCCGAGGGGTCGCGCAGGTGCAGGTCGTCGAGGAGGGCGTACGCCCAGTTCTTGCCGAGCTTGCGACTCCATTCGATGGGCCCGAGCGGGTAGTTGACCCCGAGCCGCATGGCGGTGTCGATGTCCTCCTCGGTGGCCACGCCCTTGGCGACGGCGTCGTGCGCCAGGTCGATCAGGCGCGCCACCGTGCGGGCGACGATCATGCCGGGGACGTCCCCGATGACGCTGACGTCCTTGCCGAGCGCCTGGAAGAGCCCGACGGCCTCGCCCACGGTGCGCTGATTGGCGTCCTGGGCGGTGGCGAGCGCGATCCGGGTCGCCTCGCGGTAGTCGAGCGCCAGGTCGAAGTAGACGACGTCCCGGTACTCGATGGACGTCTGCCCGTCCGCGAGGGCGAGCTGGCCGCCGCCGGGCAGCACCAGGCGCGTGCCGTTGTCCTCGTCCTCCTCGCGCACCTCGATGCCCGCCTCGCGGATGAGGGCGAGCAGCTCGCGCGCGGGGCCCAGATCGCCTTCCGCGACGACGTACGCGGGCTTGTCGGCGGGCGGCGCGGTGTGCGGCTCCGCCCGCTCCTCGCCCTCCCCGTACGCGTACCAGCCCTGGCCCGCCTTGCGGCCCAGGTGCCCGGCCTCGACCAGGCGGCGCTGCGCGAGCGACGGGCGGAACTTCGCGTCCTGGGAGAAGCCTTCCCAGACGGAGCGCGTCACCGCCTCGTTGACGTCCTGGCCGATGAGGTCGGTCAGTTCGAAGGCGCCCATGCGGAAGCCGCCGCTCTCGCGCAGCACGGCGTCGATGGTGGCGGGGTCGGCGCCCTGGTCCTCGTAGACCGCGAACGCCTCGGCGTAGAAGGGGCGCGCGATGCGGTTGACCAGGAAGCCCGGCGTGTCCGCGCAGGCGACCGGGGTCTTGCCCCAGGCGCGGGCGGTCTCGTACGCGCGCGTGGCCGCGGTGACGTCGGTGGCGGAGCCGGAGACGACCTCCACGAGGGGCAGCAGCGGCGCGGGGTTGAAGAAGTGCAGGCCCACGAAGCGGCCGGGAATGCGCAGCGCCCCGCCGATCGCCGTGACGGACAGGGACGAGGTGTTGGTGGCGAGCAGACAGTCCTCCGCGACGATCTCCTCCAGGTCGCGGAACAGCTGCTGCTTGACGTCCAGCCGCTCCAGGACGGCCTCGACGACGAGGGCGGCGTCCGCCAGATCGTCGAGCGCGTCCGCGGGGTCCAGGCGCGCGACGGCCGCCGCGCGCTCCTCCGCGCTCATACGCCCCTTCTCGACGAGCCGGTCGAGGCGTGCGGTGATCGACTCGGCGGCGGCCCGCGCCCGGCCGTGCACCGTGTCGTACAGCCGGACGGGGTGGCCCGCGACCAGGGCGACCTGGGCGATGCCCTGGCCCATGGTGCCGGTGCCCACCACTCCTACGAGGCGGCCAAGGCGGTCATGTGCTGTCATGCGCGCGATCCTTCCGCATGCAGCCCGGTATCCGGGCGCCGGGGCCCGTCGGGTCGGTTCTCCACAGGTTCCAAGCACCCTCTTGTACCGACCGATCGTTCGGTTACTCTAACTCTCACTGTTCGTTCCTGCCCAGCCCAGCCCAGTCCTGCCCATAGGAGGAGTTGGTCCGCCATGGCCGCCGCCGAACGCACCGCGCACGACCTGATCACCAAGCACCGGCCGACGCTCGACCAGGCGCTGGAAGCGATCCGCACGCGCGCGTACTGGTCCCCGCACCCCGAGCACCCCAAGGCCTACGGGGAGCACGGCAGCCTGAGCGCCGCCGAGGGCAAGGCCGCCTTCGACGCGCTGCTCGGCACCCGTCTCGACCTGGGCCAGCCGGGTACGGACGACTTCGTCGGCGGTGAGGTCTCGCCGTACGGGATCGAGCTGGGGATCACCTATCCGCACGCCGACATCGACACGCTGCTGCCCGCCATGCGCGCGGGCATGCGCGCGTGGCGCGAGACGGGCGCCGAGGCGCGGGCGGCCGTGTGCCTGGAGATCCTGGCCCGGATCAGCGCGCGCACGCACGAGTTCGCCCACGCGGTCATGCACACCAGTGGCCAGGCGTTCATGATGGCGTTCCAGGCGGGCGGCCCGCACGCGCAGGACCGCGGCCTCGAAGCGGTCGCGTACGCCTACCAGGAGCAGACGCGCACGCCGGACGCGGCGCAGTGGAACAAGCCGCAGGGCAAGCGCGACCCGCTCGTCCTGGACAAGGAGTTCACCCCGGTCGGCCGCGGGATCGCGCTGCTGATCGGCTGCAACACGTTCCCGACGTGGAACGGGTACCCGGGCCTGTTCGCCTCCCTGGCGACCGGCAACCCGGTCCTGGTGAAGCCCCACCCGCGCGCGGTGCTGCCCCTCGCGCTGACCGTGCAGGTGGCCCGCGACGTCCTGGCCGAGGCGGGCTTCGCCCCCGACCTGGTGGCGCTGGCGGCCGAGCGGGCCGGTGAGGGCATCGCCAAGACCCTGGCCGTCCGCCCCGAGGTCAAGATCATCGACTACACCGGCTCGACCGCCTTCGGCGACTGGCTGGAGTCCCACGCGCGCCAGGCGCAGGTCTACACGGAGAAGGCCGGCGTCAACACTGTCGTGATCGACGGGACGGCCGACTACAAGGGCATGCTGGCGAACCTCGCCTTCTCCCTGTCGCTCTACAGCGGCCAGATGTGCACGACCCCGCAGAACCTCCTTGTGCCGCGCACGGGCATCACCACCGACCAGGGCGACAAGTCCTACGACGAGGTCGTCGCGGACCTCGCGCGCTCGGTCGGCGGCCTGCTCGGCGACGACGCGCGGGCGAACGGGCTGCTCGGTGCCCTGGTCAACCCGGACGTGCGGTCCCGCCTGGAGGCGGCCCCCGGGCTCGGCGAGGTCGCCCTGCCCTCGCGCGAGGTCGCCAATCCGGACTTCCCGGACGCCGTCGTGCGCACCCCGGTGATCGTGAAGGCGGACGGTGCACGGAAGTTCTGGGAGGACGCCGACGCCGAGGCCGCCTACATGGCCGAGTGCTTCGGCCCGGTCTCCTTCGCCGTCGCCGTCGACTCCACCCAGGACGCGGTGGACCTGCTGCGGCGCACGGTGCGCGAGAAGGGCGCCATGACCGTCGGCGCGTACACCACCTCCGACGAAGTGGCGGGCGCCGTCGAGGAGGTCTGCCTGGACGAGTGCGCCCAGCTCTCGCTCAACCTCACGGGCGGGGTCTACGTGAACCAGACGGCGGCGTTCTCCGACTTCCACGGCTCGGGCGGCAACCCGGCGGCGAACGCGGCCCTGTGCGACGCCGCCTTCGTGGCGAACCGCTTCCGCGTGGTGGAGGTCCGCCGGGAGGCGGTCTGACGTCCCGCTAGGGCGCGTACGTGCTGTGCGCGCTCCAGTGGAAGAGCGTCATGCCGACGCTGGTCGCCAGGTTGTAGCTGGAGACCTGGGGTCGCATCGGCAGGGAGACCAACTGATCGGCGCGCTGCCGTAGTTCGGCCGAGAGCCCGCTGCGCTCGGACCCGAAGGCGAGCAGCGCGTCGTCGGGCAGCTTCAGGCTGCGGATGTCCGCGCCCTCGGGGTCGAGCGCGTACAGCGGCCCGGCGGGCAGTTCGTCGGCCGCGAGGCGCTCCACGGTGGTCGCGAAGTGCAGCCCGGCCCCGCCCCGGACGACCGTGGGGTGCCAGGGGTCGAGGTCGCCGGTGGTGATGACGCCTGTGGCGCCGTACCCGGCGGCGAGGCGGATGACGGCGCCCGCGTTGCCGAGGTTGCGCGGGTTGTCGAGGACGACGACGGGGGTCGTACGGCGCTCACTTCGCAGCGTGCCGAGGTTGCCGGCGCGGGTGGGGCGTGCGGCGAGGGCCGCGACGCCGGTCGGGTGCAGTCGCGGCACGAGGCCCCGCAGCACGCGCTCCTCGACCTCCACGAGGAGCGCGTCCAGGGAACCCACCACATCAGGGGCGAGGTCGGCGGCGAGGGCGAGCGCCGCCGGACGGTCGGCGGCGAGGGCGACGGACACGTCGGCGCCGAACCGCAGAGCGTGCTTGAGCGCGTGGAAGCCGTCGAGCAGCACGGCCGTGTCGGCCCGGCGCCGCCAGGCCCGTACGGCGCCCTGGGGCCCGTCGTCCGCCTCGCCGTCGCCACCGCTGTCCGTGCTGCTCGTCCCGCTCATGGCAGGAAGCCTACGTGCGGGCCGTGGGCGTCTGCGCGGCCACCGGTTCGGGCTCCTGTTCCGTACGCGGGGCGGGTACCTCGGCGTTCTCCGTGCCGGGAAGCCCTCGTCCACGCGCGCGTGCCGCCCACCGGCCGACCCGGCGCAGGAAGGACGTCGGCAGGAAGACCGCGTCGGCGGCGATCATCGCGAGCGAGAAGAAGGGCAGCCCGAGCACGAGGGCGATCACGGCGTGCTCCAGCATCATGAGCACGAGCAGGACGTTCTTGACCCGCCGGTTGAAGACCGTGAACGGGAAGGCGACCTGGACCGCGACCGTTCCGTACGTCACCAGGAGCACCATCGGGCCGACCGCCGTGAGCAGGTCGCTCAGGGCGGGCCACGGTGAGAAGTAGTCCAGGTGCAGCGGGTAGTAGACCGCCGTGCCGTCCTGCCAGCGAGAGCCCTGGATCTTGTACCAGCCGGCGGTCGCGTAGATCAGGCAGGCCTCGACCATGATCACCAACAGGGCCGCGTGGTGCGCGATGTTGGCGATGACATCGCACAGCAGGCGCGGCTCACCGGACTCGCCCCGTCGGTTGACGCACCACCACACGCCTTGCGCGATCCACAATCCCCACAGGGTCGGCAGCCAGAGCCCGTCCACGTCGCCCGTGAACATGACGGTCGCGAGCGCGAGGCCGAGGAGCCCCCACAGGATGATCCCGCCGAGGTCCAGGGGCGCCGGTCCATCGACCGTCTTCCGCGCGGCACGCGCGCGTGCCGCGCGCCGTGCGTCGAGCGACCACACCTGCCCGCAGCGGGTGAAGATCAGGTAGATCGACATGAGGTGGATGACGTTGTCGCCGCCGTCGCCCACGAAGACGCTGCGGTTCTGCAGCGACAGCACACCGACCATGAAGAGCACGGAGGTGGCGCGGGTGTGCCAGCCCAGCATCAGCAGGACGGAGGCCAGCACGGCCACCGCGTAGACGAGTTCGAACCACGCCTGGCCGTCGGACCACAGCAGCGCGGTGAACGCGTCATTGTCCGCGATGAGCTGCTGTGCGAGATCCCAGCCCCAGGGACCGTCCGGCCCGTACAGCTCCTGGCGGTGCGGGAACTCGCGCAGCAGGAACAGCAGCCAGGTCGCGGCGAACCCGATGCGGATGACGGCGCTCTGGTAGCGGCCGAGCGGCGCCGCGGTGATCGCCTGAAGGCCGGAGCGCACGGTGGTCTCCAGCCTTCGCGACTGCTCCACGACAGGGTTCATCGGGCACCGCCCGTCGCGGCCGTGGCCCGCAGATGCGTACCGCTGTCGAGCGACGCGTCCCGCGCTGTCACCGACCACCAGGGCACTTGCCGGTAGACCGGCTTCTGGTCCACCTTCTCGGCACTCCACTTCGGCGGCTTGATCACGGTCGACCGCGAACGGACCTGGACGCGCTCCACGGTGTCGCCCTCGCCGGCCACGCCGATCCGGTCGAGACGCAGGACGAGGACGCGCCGCAGGTACTGCTCGGAGAGCACGCCGCGCAGGCCCGTCGCCCGGTTCTGCAGGTCGTGCGTGGACGTGTAGATGTCCCACGCGCGGCGCAGTTCGTTCTGCTGGGTGTGGCTCGGCAACAGGTTCCCGTCGATGGCGGCGCCGTCCTGCGCGGACAGGTCGTACCAGGCGGTGGTCCGCAGCCCGCCGTCCGCCCCACGCACCTCGGCCCTGGCCTGGACCGCGATGTTCTGCTGGAGCGGGTTCGGCGCGAACAGCTTCCAGTTCTGCTCGAACTCCGGATAGATGTACCAGTCGACCAGGGGCGCGTGCTGCTTGGACACGGTGTTCGCCGGGGCGACGTGCAGGAAGACCAGGAGGACGTGGAAACAGGCGACGACGCCGATCCCCACCAGCGCCACAGCGGCGGTGAACCGGTAGCCGGGGGAGAGGGCGAGGATTCCGCGACGGTCTGCGGACGCGCCCAGGCCCGCGTTGGCGTTCGCGTCAGAGTCCGCCTCGGTCGGCCGGTCCTGGTCGAGGGGGCCGGCGGGGCCGTTCCGCGGGGTGTCCGCCGCGTCCGGTGGTGCGGGAGGCGCGTCTTGTGGCCTGCGCCGGGCGGCCTCGTCCGCGGCGCCTGCTTCGGTGTCCATCGGTGCTCCCCGTTCCCCGGTTCTCCTGGTTCCCCCGGCCCGTCGCGCCCGGCCGCTCGGCGGCGGAGCGGCGGCGAACCGATTCCGCGCCGTCGGCCCGGGCGGGTGCGGCGCACCGGCACGGTACTGGGGAGTGGCCGCCCGGCACAGCCACCCGCGGTTATCCACAGGCTCGGCGGCTCAGGGTTGACACCTTACGGCGCCACGTCCCACCATTGAATCCGACGAACCGAACGATCGGTCGGGAGCGGTGAGGGCCCGATCGCGACGCGAGCAGCCGAGGTCGAGGGCCGAGGCCGGAGGGGACCGGGAATGGCGACAGCAGCCCCGCACCACCAGGCAGCCGGGACCGTCGCGGACGCGGACCGCGCCGCCGGGTTCCAGGCCGCGTTCGACGCCGCCGTGGCGGCCGACGAGCGCATCGAGCCCCGGGACTGGATGCCCGACGCCTACCGCGCGACGCTGGTGCGCCAGATCGCGCAGCACGCCCACTCCGAAATCATCGGCATGCAGCCGGAAGCGAACTGGATCACGCGCGCCCCCTCCTTGCGCCGCAAAGCGATCCTGATGGCGAAGGTCCAGGACGAGGCGGGGCACGGCCTGTACCTCTACAGCGCCGCCGAGACCCTCGGCGCGAGCCGCGACGACCTGCTCGACAAGCTGCACAGCGGCCGGCAGAAGTACTCCTCGATCTTCAACTACCCGACACTGACCTGGGCCGACGTGGGGGCGATCGGCTGGCTGGTGGACGGCGCGGCGATCACCAACCAGGTGCCGCTGTGCCGCTGCTCGTACGGCCCGTACGCGCGCGCCATGGTCCGCGTCTGCAAGGAGGAGTCCTTCCACCAGCGCCAGGGGTACGAGCTGCTGCTCGCCCTCAGCCGGGGTACCGAGGCCCAGCACGCGATGGCGCAGGACGCGGTGGACCGCTGGTGGTGGCCGTCGCTGATGATGTTCGGCCCGCCCGACGACGAGTCGGCGCACTCCGCGCAGTCCATGGAGTGGAAGATCAAGCGCCACTCCAACGACGAACTGCGCCAGCGCTTCGTCGACATCTGTGTCCCCCAGGCCGCGTCCCTCGGCCTGACGCTCCCCGACCCGGAGCTGCGGTGGAACGAGGAGCGCGGGCAGCACGACTTCGGCCCGATCGACTGGGCGGAGTTCCGCGAGGTCCTCAAGGGCAACGGCCCGTGCAACGAACAGCGGATCACCCAGCGCAGGCGCGCCCACGACGAGGGCGCCTGGGTGCGCGAGGCTGCCGCGGCGCACGCGGCCAAGCACGCATCGACGACGGCCCCGGAAGGCAGGGCGGCATGAGCGAGACCCCCACCACCCCCACGACGCGGGGCGGCGGCACCGAATGGCCCCTGTGGGAGGTCTTCGTCCGCTCCCGTCGCGGCCTGGCCCACACCCACGCGGGCAGCCTGCACGCCCCGGACGCGGAGCTGGCGCTGCGCAACGCGCGGGATCTGTACACGCGCCGCGGTGAGGGCGTCTCCCTGTGGGTCGTGCCGTCCGCCGCGATCACCGCCTCGTCCCCCGACGAGAAGGACCCGTTCTTCGAACCGGCCGCCGACAAGCCGTACCGGCACCCCACGTTCTACGAGATCCCGGACGGGGTGAAGCACCTGTGACCACGACGGGAACCGGTACCGGCACCGATTTCGCGGCGGCCGCGCTGGCCCTCGGCGACGACGCCCTCGTGCTCTCGCACCGCCTGGGCGAGTGGGCGGGCCACGCCCCGGTCCTGGAGGAGGAGGTCGCCCTGGCCAACATCGCCCTCGATCTGCTCGGCCAGGCCCGCATCCTGCTCTCCATGACCGGCGACGAGGACGAGCTGGCATACCTGCGCGAGGAGCGCGCCTTCCGCAACCTCCAGCTCGTCGAGCAGCCGAACGGCGACTTCGCCCACACCATCGCCCGCCAGCTCTACTTCTCCGCCTACCAGCACCTCCTGTACGCGGACCTCGCCTCGGGCGAGAGCGAGTTCGCCCCGCTCGCCGCGAAGGCCGTCAAGGAGGTCGCCTACCACCAGGACCACGCCCAGCAGTGGACCCTGCGGCTCGGCGACGGCACCGAGGAGAGCCACGCGCGGATGCAGCGCGCGGTCGACGCCCTGTGGCGCTTCACGGGCGAGATGTTCCAGCCCGTCCCCGGCCTGGCCGTCAACGGGGCGGAGTTGCAGACGCGGTGGACGACGACGGTGACCGACACCCTGCGCCGGGCCACCCTCACCGTCCCGGAAGGCCCGCAGACCGGGGCCTGGCGCGCCGGAGCCGGCCGTCAGGGTCTGCACACCGAGCCGTTCGGCCGGATGCTCGCCGAGATGCAGCATCTGCACCGCAGCCACCCGGGGGCGTCATGGTGACCCTCGCCCGCACGCAGGAGACACCGCTCGAAGCCGAGCTGCGCAGGGTCGCGGGGTCCGTGCCCGACCCCGAGCTGCCCGTGCTCACCCTGGAGGAGCTGGGCGTACTGCGCGCCGTGCACGCGCGAGGGCCCGGCCGCGTCGAGGTGGAGCTGAGCCCCACGTACACCGGGTGCCCCGCGATCGAGACGATGGCCGGCGACATCGAGCAGGCCCTGCACGAGCACGGTGTCCCGGACGTCACCGTCCGCACGGTCCTGACGCCCGCCTGGTCCACCGACGACATCACACCCGAGGGCCGCCGCAAGCTCGGCGAGTTCGGCATAGCGCCGCCCCGCACCACGCGCGCGGCCGCCGGACCGGTCACCGTCGCCCTCGGCCCGACCCGGCACATACCCGGACCGGACCAGGAGGCCTGGGCCTCGGAACCGATCGCGTGCCCGCACTGCGGCGGTACCGACACCGAGCTGCTCAGCCGCTTCTCCTCCACCGCCTGCAAAGCGCTGCGCCGCTGCCTGTCCTGCAGTGAACCCTTCGACCACTTCAAGGAGCTGTGATGGCCGCAAGGAGTTCTCATGGCTGACGGGGCAGGCAGGGCCCGTTTCCACCGGCTGCGCGTCGCCGCGGTCGACCGGCTCACCGACGACGCCGTGGCGCTCACCTTCGCCGTGCCCGCCGAGCTGCGCGCGTCCTACCGCCACGCGCCGGGCCAGCACCTCGCCCTGCGCCGCACGGCCGACGGCACGGAGATCCGGCGCACGTACTCGATCTGCTCCCCGGTCCCGGCCGGTGAGGCGCCGCGGACGCTGCGGGTGGGGGTGCGCCTCGTCGACGGCGGCGCCTTCTCGACGTACGCGCACAAGGAGATCGCCGTCGGCGACGAGGTCGAGGTGATGACCCCGGCCGGGCGCTTCACCCTCGACCCGGCACCCGGGCACTACGCGGCGGTCGTCGGCGGGAGTGGCATCACCCCGGTCCTGTCGATCGCCACGACGCTTCTGGAGCGGGAGCCGGACGCCAGGTTCTGCCTGATCCGCAGCGACCGCACTGCCGCCTCGACGATGTTCCTGGAGGAGGTCGCCGACCTGAAGGACCGCTATCCGGACCGGTTCCAGCTGGTCACCGTCCTTTCGCGGGAGGAGCAGCAGGCGGGCCTGGTGTCGGGCCGGCTCGACCAGGAACGCATCGCGGCGCTGCTGCCCGCGCTGCTCCCGGTGGACACGGTGGCCGGCTGGTTCCTGTGCGGTCCGTACGGCCTGGTGCAGGGCGCCGAGCGGGCGCTGCGCGGCCTGGGCGTGCGGCGCGACCGCATCCACGAGGAGATCTTCTATGTGGACGACAGCCCCGCACCGGCCAGCCCGGTGACCGCCGCGACACCCGCGCACAGCACCGTGACCGCACTGCTCGACGGCCGCGCCGGCACCTGGCCCGTCGGAGACGGCGAGTCCCTCCTCGACGCGGTCCTGCGCAACCGCCCTGACGCGCCCTACGCCTGCAAGGGCGGCGTCTGCGGAACCTGCCGCGCGTTCCTTGTCTCGGGTTCCGTACGGATGGAGCGCAACTTCGCGCTGGAGCCGGAAGAGACCGAGGCGGGCTATGTACTGGCCTGCCAGTCGCATCCGGCGACGGAGAAGGTGGAGGTGGACTTCGACCGCTGAGCCGAGCCGAGCCCATCCGGGCGGGACCACCTGGCCTCACCGGCCGCCTGTGCCCGTCTCCTCCTGTGCCCGTCTCCTCCGTGCCCGCCTCCTCCTGTTCCCGCCTCCTCCTGTTCCCGCCTCCTCCTGTGCCCGTCTCCTCCTGTTCCCTTCTCCTCGAACTCGTCCTACCCTGACGCCCCGTCAGATCGGTGTCGCGCGCGGTGTCGTGCGGAACGGGAGGACAGCCCGGTGGACTTCACCTTCTCCGAGGAACAGCAGGCGGCCGTCGAGGCGGCGCGGGCGGTGTTCGCGCCGGTCGTGCCCGACGCGGTGCCCAGTCCCGCGCTCACCTCCGGTGCCGTGGCCGACGACTTCGACCGTGCCCTGTGGACCAAGGCGGCCGAGGCCGACCTGCTGAGCCTGTTGATCGCGCCGGAGTTCGGCGGCGCGGGTCTCGACGCCATCGCGCTCTGCCTCGTCCTGCGTGAGGCGGGGAAGGTCCTGGGCCGGGTGCCGCTGCTGGAGCACAGCGCGGCCGCCGCGACCGTACAGGCGCACGGGGGGCCGGAGTTGCGGCGGGAGCTACTGCCCGGCGCGGGGCGCGGCGAGACCGTGCTGACCGTCGCCTCGGCCGGACGCACCGGCCACGACGGGGCCGACCTCGCGGTCACCGCCCGCCGCGCGCCGGACGCGGACGGCGGCGACGGCTGGGTGCTCGACGGGATGCAGACGGCCGTCCCCTGGGCGTGGAACGCGGACCGGATCGTCGTCCCCGCCCACACCGCCGAGGGCACCACCGTGCTCGCGCTGCTGCCGGGACCGGCCGCCGACGTCGCGGGCCGCAGCCTCGCCGAGCAGTTCTCGACGACCGGCGAGCGCCTGGCCGAACTCCGCCTCGAAGGCGCCCGTACCGCCTCCCACGAAGTCATCGAGGACCCCGCCGCATGGCCCCTGCTGCACTCTTTGCTGACCACCGGCACGTGCGCGCTCGCCTTGGGCCTCGGTGAACGCGTCCTGGCCATGACCAGCGACTACGCAAGCAAGCGCGAGCAGTTCGGGCATCCGATCGCCACGTTCCAGGCCGTCGCCGTGCAGGCCGCCGACCGTTACATCGACCTGCGGGCGATGGAGGTCACTCTGTGGCAGGCGGCCTGGCGGCTGAGCAGCGGCGCCCCGGGCCAATTGCCGCTCGCGGGGGACGTGGCGGTCGCCAAGACCTGGGCGTCGGACGGCGTACGGCGCATCGTGCAGACCGCGCAGCACCTGCACGGCGGCTTCGGCGCGGACACGGACTATCCGCTGCACCGCTACCACGCCTGGGCCAAGCAGCTGGAGCTCGCGCTCGGGCCCGCCGCCGCCCACGAGGAGGCACTCGGCGACCTCCTCGCGGCCCACCCCCTGGGCTGAGGGGTCAGACGACCGAGCCCGGCTGCCCGTTGTCGTCCACGACGGGGCGGCCGGCCGCCTCCCACGCCTGCATGCCACCGTCCACGTTCACCGCGTCGACGCCCTGCTGCACCAGGTACTGCGTCACCTGGGCGGAGCGTCCGCCGACCCGGCACAGCACGTGGACCCTTCCGTCCTGCGGCGCCGCCTCGGTCAGCTCGCCGTAGCGCGCGACGAAATCGCTCATCGGGATGTGCAGCGCGCCCGCGGCGTGACCTGCCTGCCACTCGTCGTCCTCACGGACGTCGAGGAGGAAGTCCTCCGCCTTGAGCTCGTCGACACCGACGGTGGGCACCCCAGAACCAAAAACCATGCACCCGACGCTACCCGACCGGCCAGGGCACCCGGGCCCGGGCCCGCGCACCAGCCGCACCCACTTGAGCACCACCTCCGGGAGGCAGCCAGCCGCCATCCCGCCGACGCCGCACCCGGCGACCAGTCACCGCCACAACCGCAGCCGCAGCCGCCCGCCCGATGCCCTGAGAAGACAGCCGGTCACGCCCACCCGGCGGACATCAGCGACTCGCTCCCACCCGGCCGACGCCTCAAGAAGTGGTGGTCAACCGGTCCAGCTCGGCCTCGCGCTCCGCGACCTGCGCGAGCAGTTGCTCGGCGATCTCGTCGAGCAGCGCGTCGGGGTCCTCCGGCGCCATCCGGAGCATCGCGCCGATCGCGCTCTCCTCCAGCTCCCGCGCCACCGTGGCCAGCAGCTCCTTGCGCTGGGCCAGCCACTCCAGGCGGGCGTACAGCTCTTCGCTCGGCGTCGGCTCCCTCTCGGGCGGCACCGGGCCCGCCGCCCATTCCTCGGCCAGCTCGCCCAGCAGGGCCACGTCACCGCGCCCGTACGCCGCGTTCACCCGCGCGATGAACTCGTCCCGTCGGCCCCGCTCCTTCTCGTCCTGGGCCAGGTCCGGGTGGGCCTGGCGCACCAGCTCGCGGTAAAGCTTGCGGGCCTCGTCGCTGGGCCGCACCCGCTGCGGGGGCCGCACCGACTGCCCGGTCAGCATCGCGGTGGCCTCGGGGAACAGCCCGTCCCCGTCCATCCACCCGTGGAAGAGCTCCTCGACGCCGGGCATCGGCATGACCCGCGCCCGTGCCTCATCGGCCTTGCGCGCGTCCTCGGGGTCGCCGGTTCGCGCCGCCGTGGCTTCCGCGATCAGCGCCTCCAGCTCGTCGAGCCGCGTGTACATCGGCCCGAGCTTCTGGTGGTGGAGGCGCGAGAAGTTCTCGACCTCGACCCGGAACGTCTCCACCGCGATCTCGAACTCGATCAGGGCCTGCTCGGCGGCGCGCACCGCTCGCTCGAGGCGCTCCTCGGGCCTCTCCCGGGCCTGCTCCTCCGGTTGCTCCGCCACATCGCTCTCCGAGCTCATCACCCACCCAGCCTAGGGCACGGCCCTACGAGGCCCACGCCCTACGCTCACCGCAGCCCGTTCACGGCGGGACAGCCCACGCTCACCCCACCCGCTCCGGCACCCGTTCACGGCGGGACACCCCACGCTCACCCCGCCCGCCCCGGCACCCAGAAACAGCCGCACCCCGCAACAACCCCGGCCCCGCCAGCCCCTCAAACTCACACCCCCTCAAACTCACACCCCCCAAAAATCAAACCCCGCTCTCCGCCGCGACCCGCCCACCCCGAACCCCCCGCACAAGCTCCGCGTGATCCGCCTCGGTCCGGTCCGCGTAGGTCACGGCGAAGGACGCCATCGCCTCGTCCAGTTGCTCGTTCTTGCCGCAGTACCCGGCGATCCGGCGCGGGTCGGCGCTGTGGGCGTGGGCGCGGGCCAGGAGGGCGCCGGTCATGCGGGCGTAGTCGTCGATCTGGTCGGCGGCGAGTTCGGCCGGGTCGACGCTGCCCTTGCGGTTCCTGAACTGCCGCACCTGGAAAGGACGCCCGTCCACCGTGGTCCAGCCGAGCAGGATGTCGCTGACCACCTGCATCCGCTTCTGCCCGAGCACCACGCGCCGCCCCTCGTGCTCGACGGCGGCCGGTTTGAACCCGACCGCCGGCAGATGCGGGAGCAGCGCGGACGGCCGCGCCTCCTTCACCTGCAGCACGAGCGGCTCACCCCGGTGGTCCAGGAGGAGCACCACATACGACCGGGTCCCCACACTCCCCGTGCCGACGACGCGGAACGCCACGTCGTGGACGGCATACCGCGCGAGCAGCGGCAGCCGGTCCGGCGACACGGTCTCCAGGTATCCGCCGAGCGAGGCCGCGACCGCCTCCGCCTCGGCGTCGGGTATGCGGCGCAGCACGGGCGGCGCGTCGACGAACCGGTGCCCGCCCTCCTCGTCCGCCTCCGTGGACCTGGCGGCGAAGCGCCCACTGGTGTTGTGCCGGGCCTTCTCGGAGATCCGCCGCAGGGCGCCGACCAGGTCCTGCGCGCCGGCGTGCGAGACGAGCCGTTCGTCCGCGATGGCGTTCCAGGCGTCGAGGGCGGGCAGCTTGGCGAGCAGCCGCATGGTGCGCCGGTAGGAGCCGACCGCGTCGTGGGCGGCCGTGCGGCACACGTCCTCGTCGGCGCCCGCCTCCCGTCCGGCGAGGACGAGCGAGGCGGCGAGCCGCTTGACGTCCCACTCCCAGGGCCCGTGCACGGTCTCGTCGAAGTCGTTGAGGTCGATGACGAGGCCGCCGCGCGCGTCCCCGTACAGCCCGAAGTTCCCGGCGTGCGCGTCGCCGCATATCTGGGCGCCGATGCCGGTCAGCGGGGTGTGCACCAGGTCGTGCGCCATCAGCCCGGCGGAGCCCCGCAGGAAGGCGAAGGGCGACGCGGTCATCCGCCCCACGCGCATCGGCGTGAGCGCGGCGATCCGGCCCCGGTTGGACTCCTCGACGGCCCGCACCGCGTCCGGCCGGTCCGCGCTCACCTCGAACCCGGCGTGCGAGGACCTCGGCACCCGCTGCCGCAGCGCCTTGCCGGCCGCCTTCGGCGACTCCTCCGGCTCCTTGAAACCGTCCGCTCCGCGCTCGGCCCGCCCCGCGAATCCGGCCACCCGCGGCAACCGACGCACCGCCCGAGCCGCACCACCGCGCCGCACCACCGTCATGCCAGCCACCTCCCCGACGCCCACCCGCACGCGACCAACCCCGTACGGGACCGCGTCCGCCCACGCCTGCCGTCGACGTCCACGCCACGCCTACCGTCGACGTCTACGTCAACGTCCACGTCTTCGAATCCGGCCACGACCGTACCGCCGCCCGGAGAACCTCGTCAGAGCCTGTGGACAACCAACTTGCTGTGGAAAACCCCGCGGCAAGCGCTCAGGTCCGGAACTCCGCCGGACACGTCCCGCCCTCGGCCGCCAGATACTTCTCCGCCCACGTCCCCAGCTCGGACAGCGACGGCTGCAGCGCCGAGCCCGCCGTCGTCAGCCGGTACGAGACGCGCAGCGGCGGCCCCTCGTCGACCTGGCGTACGACGAGACCGGCCGCGCCCAGCTCGGTGAGCCGGTCGGAGAGCATGCGCTCGCTGATCCCGGGGATGGCCCGGCGCAGGTCGGCGAAGTACACCGGGCCCTGCATCAGGACGGACACGATCAGCCCGGTCCACCGCTTCCCGAGCAGCCCGAAGACGCGCGTCATCCCGACGTCGACCCCGGTGCAGCCCTGGGGTTCGTGGGAGGCGCCCGCGCCCGCCCCGTTCGTCTCTTCCCCGATGTCCGCCATGGGTCCAGGGTACTGCGCTCACGTATGGGGGTGAGAAAAAGTAAGTACCTGTGCTATTACTAGTGACGTACTGAACTGCACCGCTCCACCAGGGCGCCGCACCACCAAAGCGCCGCACCACTAGGGCGCCGCACCACCAGGGCGCCGCTTCACCAGAGCCCCGCTCGACCAGAGCCCCAATGGAGGCACCCCATGGCCACGCTGCTGCACATCGACTCGTCCGTCTTCACCGGTTCCGCCTCCGCCTCGCGCGCCGTCACGGAGGCGTTCCGCAAGGCATGGCAGGAGCAGCACCCGGAAGGCACGGTCATCTACCGCGATCTCGGCGCGGAGCCGGTGCCGCACATCACCGCCGACTCCCACAGCGCCGGCTTCGCCGACCCGGCCACGCACACGCCCGAGCAGAGCGCCGCCTTCACCGCGCGCGTGCGGCTCATCGAGGAGCTGGAGCAGGCGGACGCCGTCGTCATCGGCGCCCCGATGTACAACTTCACGATCCCGTCGACGCTCAAGGCGTGGCTGGACAACATCATCCTGATGGGACGCACCGCGGGTACGGAGACGCCGTCCGCGCAGGGCAAGCCCGTCACCGTCGTAGCCAGCCGCGGCGGCTCCTACGCGCCGGGCACCCCGCGCGCGGGCATGGAGTACGTGCAGAACTACCTGGAGGCCGTTCTGCGGGACGCGCTCGGCATGGACCTGGAGTTCATCGTTCCCGAGCTGACGATGGCCCCGGTCAACCCGGCCATGTCCGAGCTGCTCCCGCTCTACGAGACCTCCCGCGCCGCGGCGCTCGAGTCCGCCGAGGCCAAGGGCAAGGAGCTGGCTTCCCGCCTCGCCGCCTGACTTCGGCCCGCAGGTGACATACGCCACAGGGCGCCCCGCCCGCGTGCACGCGCGCGTAGGGCGCAGGGCAAAGCAAAAGCCCCGCAGATCCGAAGATCTGCGGGGCTTTTCGCTGTGCGCGAGGGGGGAGTTGAACCCCCACGCCCTTTCGGGCACTGGAACCTGAATCCAGCGCGTCTGCCTATTCCGCCACCCGCGCATTGGGTGCGTCTTCCGGTCTCTCCCTTGCGGGGTGAGCGCCTTCCGACATCCAGAAGATTAGCACGCTGCGGAGGGTGGATTCACATCCGTTTCCCCGCCCCCCTGGCGGGCACCTGACAGTGCGTACCGCGCCGGGACCTCGGGCGCACCGCGCACCGGCCCCGGCCCGTCCACCGCACCGACCTTGTACCGAACCTGGCACGGAACCGCACCGAAACGCAGCACGGCCCCACCCCGGAACATCCCACCGAACCGGCACGGAACCGCACCGAAACGCAGCACGGAACCCGCCCCGCGCACGGCCCCGCCCCCGCCCATCCGGGCCCGGCTCGTCCGTACCCCGCCGTCTCCACAGCCGCGTACGGGACACTGTCCCGAGGCCCCCTCTACGATCCTCCGTAGAAGGGCTGTCGGAGCAGGCTGTGAGCGTCGACACTCATCGGCCGGGCTGGCAGGGGGAACCAGCCGATTTCCCGGCGCGTGGATACGATCAGTAAGCAGTACCGAGGCAGTACGCAAGAAGGCAGCGCTACGAAGGAGGAGGTGCCCCATGGGAGTCCTGAAGAAGTTCGAGCAGCGGCTCGAGGGTCTGGTCAACGGCACCTTCGCCAAAGTCTTCAAGTCCGAGGTGCAGCCCGTCGAGATCGCGGGTGCGCTGCAACGCGAGTGCGACAACAACGCGACGATCTGGAACCGTGAGCGGACGGTCGTCCCCAACGACTTCATCGTGGAGCTGAGCGCGCCGGACTACGAGCGCCTCAGCCCCTACTCGGGACAGCTCGGCGACGAACTGTCCGGCATGGTGCGTGACTACGCGAAGCAGCAGCGCTACTCCTTCATGGGCCCCATCAAGGTGCACCTGGAGAAGGCGGAGGACCTGGACACGGGTCTGTACCGGGTACGCAGCCGCACGCTCGCCTCGTCCACCAGTCAGGACCGGCCCGACCGCCCCACCGCGCCCAGGCCGAACCAGGCGCCCGGCGGCTACAGCTACCCGCAGGCGGCTGCGACCGCCGCGCCGCCGATGCCCGCCGCGCCGCCGCCCGGGCGGCC
The DNA here is from genome assembly GCF_056172735.1 of Streptomyces sp. R818. Lineage (NCBI taxonomy): Bacteria > Bacillati > Actinomycetota > Actinomycetes > Kitasatosporales > Streptomycetaceae > Streptomyces > Streptomyces sp. R818. The sequence goes on along the minus strand of NZ_JAOCNE010000012.1, from coordinate 318,466 downwards.
GGCCGCGGCACCGGCGCACCAGCCCTCCGCCGCGCCGCAGCGCCCCGCCGCGGGCGCGATGCCCGGCACGCGCGTGCGGCACTGGATCGAGATCAACGGCACCCGCCACCAGATCTCCCGGCCGACGCTCGTTCTCGGCCGTTCCACCGAAGCAGACGTACGGATTGACGACCCCGGCGTCTCGCGCCGGCACTGCGAGATCCGGACCGGAACGCCCTCGACGATCCAGGATCTCGGGTCCACCAACGGCATCGTGGTGGACGGGCAGCACACCACCCGCGCTACGCTCCGCGACGGCTCGCGGATCGTCGTGGGCCAAACCACCATCGTTTATCGGCAAGCCGAAGGGTGAAGCGGGGGCAATGTCAGAGCTGACCCTGACGGTCATGCGGCTGGGTTTCCTGGCCGTTCTGTGGCTGTTCGTGATCGTGGCCGTCCAGGTCATCCGCAGCGACCTGTTCGGGACGCGTGTCACCCAGCGCGGAGCGCGCCGTGACACCACGCGTCCCCAGCAGACGGCCCGGCAGGCCGCCACGCCGCCGGCGCCCCAGCGCCAGCAGCAGGGCGGCGGCCGGCAGCGCCGTGGCGCGCCCACCAAGCTGGTCGTCTCCGAAGGCACCCTCACGGGTACGACGGTGGCGCTGCAGGGGCAGACGATCACGCTCGGCCGCGCACACGACAGCACGATCGTCCTCGACGACGACTACGCCTCCAGCAGGCACGCCAGGATCTATCCGGACCGGGACGGCCAGTGGATCGTCGAGGACCTCGGGTCCACCAACGGCACGTACCTGGACCGGACCCGTCTCACGACCCCCACACCGGTCCCGCTGGGCGCACCGATCCGCATCGGCAAGACCGTCATCGAGCTGCGGAAGTAGTGCTGCATCATGAATGAGCGCGAGCGGAGCGAGCGAGCCGGCGCGGCGGTCCACGAACAGGACAGCGGCCCGCTCCCGACCGGAGGGTGGGCACCGTGCGGATGTACCCGGAGTCGGAACCGACGGGGCAGGTGCGCATGAGCTTGTCACTGCGCTTCGCCGCCGGATCGCACAAGGGCATGATCCGCGAGGGCAACGAGGACTCGGGCTACGCCGGTCCCCGGCTGCTCGCGATCGCCGACGGCATGGGCGGCCAGGCCGCTGGTGAGGTGGCCTCGTCCGAGGTGATCTCGACGATCGTCGCGCTCGACGACGACGTGCCGGGCTCGGACATCCTGACGTCGCTCGGCACCGCCGTGCAGCGCGCCAACGACCAGCTCCGCATGATGGTCGAGGAGGACCCCCAGCTCGAGGGCATGGGGACCACCCTGACCGCCCTGCTCTGGACCGGCCAGCGCCTCGGTCTCGTCCACGTCGGCGACTCGCGCGCGTACCTGCTGCGCGACGGAGTCCTCACGCAGATCACGCAGGACCACACGTGGGTGCAGCGCCTCGTCGACGAGGGCCGCATCACCGAGGAGGAAGCCACCACGCACCCGCAGCGCTCGCTGCTCATGCGCGCGCTCGGCAGTGGCGACCACGTCGAACCGGACCTCTCCATCCGTGAGGTGCGGGCCGGCGACCGCTATCTGATCTGCTCCGACGGCCTGTCCGGCGTCGTCTCCCACCAGACGATGGAGGAGACCCTCGCCAGCTACCAGGGCCCGCAGGAGACCGTCCAGGACCTGATCCAGCTCGCCCTGCGCGGCGGTGGCCCGGACAACGTGACGGTGATCGTCGCCGACGTCCTCGACATCGACAGCGGCGACACCCTCGCGGGCCAGATGTCCGACGCCCCCGTGGTCGTCGGCGCGGTCGCCGAGAACCAGCACCAGTTGCAGGACAGCGGCGCCATGGAGACCCCGGCGGGGCGCGCCTCCAGCCTCGGGCGCCCGGCCCACGGCCAGGGCGGCGGCGAGTTCGGCCCGCCCGGCAGCGGCGACACCGACGGCTACGCGCCCGAGGGGGGCTTCGGCGCGTACGCGGACGAGGACTTCGTCAAGCCGCGCCGCGGTCGCAGGTGGGTCAAGAGATCCCTCTACACCGTGCTCGCGCTCGCCGTCATCGGCGGCGGTCTGTACGGCGGTTACCGCTGGACCCAGACGCAGTACTTCGTCGGCTCGAACGACGACCACGTGGCGCTCTACCGCGGCATCAACCAGGACCTCGCCTGGGTGAGCCTGTCCAAGGTGGAGAAGGACCATCCGGAGGTCGAGCTCAAGTACCTGCCGCCGTACCAGAAGAAGCAGGTCGAGGCGACGATCGCCGAAGGTGACCTGGCGGCCGCGCAGGAGAAGATCGACGAGCTGTCCGCGCAGGCCGGCGCGTGCAAGAAGCAGGCCGAGCGGGAGCAGGCCGCGCAGAACCAGAACAACGCGAAGACCGGCGAGGGCGAAGCCGGCGGGACCACGGGCGGCACCAATGCCGCCTCCAAGGCGTCCTTCCAGAAGGAGACGGCGCCGCCGACCCCGTCGAATCCGTCCAGCTCGCCCGACCCGTCCCGTTCGCCGTCCGGCAAGGCGAAGTCACCGTCACCCACGCCCACCCCTGGCCCCACTCTTTCCGAGGAAGAGCAGCAGCTGGCCAAGGCGTGCGCGCAGCAGTAGAAGCCTTGGGGGCCACAGCACGCCATGAGTAGTAGTTCCACGACCCATACGTCGACCATCGGCGCGATCGGCGCGCCCAGCCGGCGCAACACCGAGCTGGCGCTCCTCGCGTTCGCCGTGGTCATCCCCGTCTTCGCGTACGCCAATGTCGGCCTGGCCATCGACGGGGAGCTCCCCGCCGGTCTGCTCGGGTACGGACTCGGCCTCGGCCTGCTCGCGGGCGTGGCCCACATCGTCGTACGCAAGTTCGCGGCGTACGCGGACCCGCTGCTGCTGCCGCTCGCCACGCTGCTGAACGGGCTCGGCCTCGTCGTCATCTGGCGGCTCGACCAGTCGGAGCGGCTGCAGCGCCTGGGCAAGCTGGCCTACGGCGCGTTCAGCCCGTCCGCGCCCAAGCAGCTGCTGTACTCGGCCATCGGCATCGCCCTGTTCGTCGGCGTGCTGATGCTGCTCAAGGACCACCGCATCCTGCAGCGCTACACGTACATCTCGATGGTCGGCGCGATCATCCTGCTGCTGCTGCCGCTGGTGCCGGGGCTCGGCCAGAACATCTTCGGCGCGAAGATCTGGATCCACATCGGTGGTTTCTCCATCCAGCCCGGTGAGTTCGCGAAGATCGTCATCGCGATCTTCTTCGCCGGCTACCTGATGGTGAAGCGGGACGCGCTGGCGCTCGCCTCGCGCCGCTTCATGGGGATGTACCTGCCGCGCGGGCGCGACCTCGGCCCGATCATCGTCGTCTGGGCGATGTCGATCCTGATCCTCGTCTTCGAGACCGACCTCGGTACGTCGCTGCTGTTCTTCGGCATGTTCGTCGTGATGCTGTACGTCGCCACCGAGCGCACCAGCTGGATCGTCTTCGGTCTGCTGATGTCCGCCGTCGGCGCCGTCAGCGTCGCCAGCTTCGAGCCGCACGTGCAGGAGCGCGTCGACGCCTGGCTGAACCCGTTCTCCGACTCGGTCATCGCCTCCACGGGGTCCGACCAGATCGCCCAGTCGCTGATGGCGTTCGGCTCCGGCGGCGTCCTTGGCACCGGGCTCGGCCAGGGCAACTCCGACCTGATCGGCTTCGCCGCCAACTCCGACTTCATCCTCGCCACGTACGGCGAGGAGATGGGCCTGGCCGGTGTCATGGCCGTCCTGCTCATCTACGGGCTGATCGTGGAACGGGGCGTGCGCACCGCCCTCGCCGCGCGCGACCCGTTCGGCAAGCTGCTCGCGGTCGGCCTGTCCGGCGCCTTCGCGATCCAGGTGTTCGTCGTCGCGGGCGGCGTCATGGGCCTCATTCCGCTGACCGGTATGACCATGCCGTTCCTCGCCTACGGCGGCTCGTCCGTGATCGCGAACTGGGCGCTCGTCGGCATCCTGATCCGGATCAGCGACACCGCCCGCCGCCCGGCCCCCGCGCCCGCCTCCAACCCCGACGCCGAGATGACCCAGGTGGTCCGACCGTGAACAAGCCCCTGCGCCGTATCGCGATCTTCTGTGGTCTGCTCGTCCTCGCGCTCCTGATCCGCGACAACTGGCTCCAGTACGTCCAGGCCGACTCGTTGCAGAGCAATGAGAAGAACCGCCGCGTGACCATCGAGCGCTACGCCCAGCCGCGCGGCGACATCATCGTCGACGGCAAGCCGATCACCGGCTCCGAGGCGACGTCCGGCACCGACCTCAAGTACAAGCGGACCTGGAAGGACGGGCCCATGTGGTCGCCCGTCACCGGTTACGCCTCGCAGATCGTCGGCGCCACCCAGCTGGAGTCGATCGAGGACGGCATCCTCACCGGCAACGACGACCGGCTCTTCTTCCGCCAGACGCTCGACATGATCACCGGCAAGAAGAAGGAGGGCGGCAATGTCACGACCACCCTCAACGCCAAGGCGCAGAAGGCCGCGTACGACGGTCTGAAGACCCGCGGCAAGGGCGCCGTCGCCGCCATCGAGCCGTCCACCGGCAAGATCCTCGCGCTGGCCTCCACGCCCTCGTACGACCCCTCGGTCTTCGCGGGCAACTCCACCAAGGACAGCAAGACCTTCGGCCAGCTCGACAAGGACAAGGACAAGCCGCTCCTGAACCGCGCGCTGCGCGAGACGTACCCGCCGGGTTCGACGTTCAAGCTGGTCACGGCCGCGGCGGCGCTGGAGAGCGGCAACTACGACCCGGACAAGGCGACCGAGACGCCGCTGCCGTGGACGATGCCGGGCACGCAGACGCCGCTGAAGAACGAGGGCAACATCCCCTGCGAGAACGCGACGCTGCGGGTCGCCCTGAAGGTCTCCTGCAACACCGTCTTCGGCAAGATCGGCTCCGACCTCGGCAATGACGCGATGGTCGAGGAGGCCGAGAAGTTCGGCTTCAACAAGGAGCAGTTCGTCCCGGTCCGCTCCAACGCGTCGAACTTCGACGACGACATGAACCAGTCGCAGACGGCGCTGTCCTCCATCGGCCAGTACAACACCGCCGCGACCCCGCTCCAGATGGCCATGGTCGCCTCGGCGATCGCGAACGACGGCAAGCTCATGCAGCCGTACATGGTCGACGAGCTGAAGGCCCCGAACCTCGACACCATCGAGAAGACGGAGCCCAAGGAGATGAGCCGGCCGCTCTCCGAGCCGAACGCGCAGAAGCTCCAGTCGATGATGGAGACGGTCGTCAACGACGGCACCGGCACCAACGCGAAGATCCCCGGCGTCACCGTCGGCGGCAAGACCGGTACCGCCCAGCACGGCGTCGACAACAGCGAGAAGCCGTACGCCTGGTTCGTCTCGTACGCGAAGACGGACTCCGGCTCGCCGGTCGCCGTCGCCGTGGTCGTCGAGGACAGCGCGGCCAGCCGCCAGGACATCTCTGGTGGCGGTCTCGCCGCCCCGATCGCGAAGAGCGTGATGGAAGCGGTCATCGGCACCAAGGGGTGACCCGCGCGGCAGGGGCCACCGGGGAGGCCACCGCCTCCCTGTGACCCCGGTCACCCGCATCGCACAGAGACGCACGTGGCGGTACCGGTCCTGTCACGGGTCACCCTGGTGGCCAGGTCACGTCGGGCAGGCCGGGTACGGTATGCCCGGACAGCACACCGCCCGACCCCGCACGGGACGGTCGGGACCGACGGAGAGGGCTGGTAGGTAACCATGGAAGAGCCGCGTCGCCTCGGCGGCCGGTACGAGCTGGGCCACGTGCTCGGCCGTGGTGGCATGGCCGAGGTCTACCTCGCGCATGACTCCCGGCTGGGGCGCACGGTGGCGGTGAAGACGCTGCGGGCCGACCTCGCACGCGACCCGTCGTTCCAGGCCCGGTTCCGCCGGGAGGCCCAGTCGGCCGCCTCGCTCAACCATCCCGCGATCGTGGCGGTGTACGACACGGGCGAGGACTACGTCGACCAGGTCTCCATCCCGTACATCGTGATGGAGTACGTCGACGGCTCCACGCTCCGCGAGCTCCTGCACAGCGGCCGCAAGCTGCTGCCCGAGCGCGCCATGGAGATGACCATCGGCATCCTCCAGGCCCTGGAGTACTCGCACCGGGCGGGCATCGTCCACCGCGACATCAAGCCCGCCAACGTGATGCTGACCCGCAACGGCCAGGTCAAGGTCATGGACTTCGGCATCGCCCGCGCCATGGGCGACTCCGGCATGACGATGACGCAGACCGCCGCGGTCATCGGCACCGCCCAGTACCTCTCCCCCGAGCAGGCCAAGGGCGAGCAGGTCGACGCCCGCTCCGACCTGTACTCGACGGGCTGCCTGCTCTACGAGCTGCTCACCGTGCGGCCGCCGTTCGTCGGCGACTCCCCGGTGGCCGTCGCCTACCAGCACGTACGCGAAGAGGCGCAGCCGCCCAGCGTCTTCGACAACGAGATCACGCCCGAGATGGACGCGATCGTCCTCAAGGCGCTCACCAAGGACCCGGACTACCGCTATCAGTCGGCCGACGAGATGCGCGCCGACATCGAGGCCTGCCTCGACGGCCAGCCCGTCGCCGCGACCGCCGCCATGGGCGCGGTCGGCTACGGCGCGAGCGACGGCTACGGGAACGACCAGCAGACGGCGATGCTCCGCCCGCAGAACGGCGCGGCGCCCACCTCCATGCTGCCGCCCGTCAACCCGGACGACGGCGGCTACGGCTACGACGACCGGCCCGACCGGCGCAAGCAGGGCAAGAACCGCACCTCGACGATCCTCCTGGTCGTCGCGGGCGTCCTCGTCCTGGTCGGCGCGATCCTCATCGGCAAGTACGTGATGAGCGGCGACGGCGGCGGGGACGGCGACGTCGATGTGCCGCTTCTGGTCGGCGAGACCTTCGAGGGCGCCCGGCAGAAGGCCGAGAACATCGACCTGAAGGTCGTGCGCGGCGACAGCATGCCGTGTGAGGACCAGCCCGCCAAGAAGGTCTGCGAGCAGGACCCGAAGGACGGCCAGGTCGCCAAGGGCGACACGATCACCGTCCGGATGTCGACGGGTGCGCCGAAGGTCGCGGTCCCCGATGTGCAGGGCCTGTCCTACGACGAGGCCGAGAAGATGCTCAACGACAAGGGCTTCACCAACATCAAGAAGGAGACCCAGGAGTCCGAGCGGACTCCGGGCAAGGTCATCGACCAGAACCCCAAGGGCGACGACAAGGTCGAGAAGGGTACCGAGATCACCCTGACCGTCGCCACGGAGAAGGCGACGACCACGGTCCCCAACGTCTCCGGCGGCAACCTCACCTGCGACCAGGCCACCGCGCAGCTCCAGGCCAGCAACCTCAAGGCCAGCTGCACCGAGGTGGAGAACGGCGACGTCGAGGCCGGCAAGGTCTTCGAGCAGAACCTCGCCGCCGGCACCACGGCCGACCCGGGCTCCACGGTCCAGCTGAAGTTCGCCAAGGCGCCCGCGCAGCTGCAGATTCCCGGGGACCTCGGGGGCAAGAAGCTCAAGGACGCGAAGCAGCAGCTGACCGGCATGGGGCTGCAGGTGCAGGTCTCCGGCTCCTCCGACGACAACGCCACGGTCGTCGCGAGCCAGCCGGCCGCCAACAGCACCGTGAAGAAGGGCGACACCGTCAACCTGTTCACCACGCCGCCGGCCGGTGGCGACAACGGCGGCGGTGACAACGGCGGCGGCGACAACGGCGGCGGCTTCATCGGCGGCAACTTCGGCCGCGGCAACGACGACTGACCCGGCACCGCAGCAGCACACGACGGAGCCCCGCCCCCTTCCGAGGGGGCGGGGCTCCGTTCGTCGGTGTCAGCCCAGTTCCTTGGGCGGCGTCCGGTCGCTGTCGACCTTCTCGACCCGCTCCAGCTCGCCCCAGACCACGTACCGGTACCGCGACGTGTAGACCGGCGTGCACGTCGTCAGCGTGATGTAGTGGCCGGCCTTCTTCTTCCCCGACTCCTTGGGGATCTGGCCGATGACGTCCACGTTGTACTTCGAGGTCTCCGGGAGGATGTCGTACACCTTGTAGACGTACCACTTGTCGCGGGACTCGTAGACGATCGCGTCGCCCTTCTTGATCTTGTCGATGTTGTGGAACTTGGCGCCGTGCCCGTCCCGGTGCGCGGCCAGGGAGAAGTTGCCTTTTCTGCCGCTGGTGGGCAGCACGGCCTTCACGGGGTCCGTGTAGTACCCGGCGACGCCGTCATTGAGGATCTTGGACGTCGTGCCCTTCTCGACGAGGACCTCGCCCTTGCCCATCGCCGGTACGTGCAGGAACCCGATGCCGTCCTTCGTGTCCAGGGCACCGGGACCGGTCGACTGCGACCAGTGGTCGCGGACCTTGTCGCCCTGCTTGTGCGCGGCACGGTCGGCCACCACGTTGGTCCACCACAGCGAGTAGACGACGAACAGGCCGAGCAGCAGACCGCCGGTGATGAGCAGCTCGCCGAAGAAGCTCACGGCCAGCGCGATCGGTCCGCGGCGGGGCGGCGGCGCGGGGGCCTTCGTCTCGGCCTCTTCCTCGTGGTCGGTCGTCGCTGCCACTGCCTGTGCCCCGTCCCTGTGCCGTGCCGGAATGCCCCTGTTCACCGTCGGCTAGCCGACGAGCGCGTCCGGCTTGCCCTTGCTGCGCGGCCGCTCCTCGACCATCTTGCCCCAGACGATCATTCGATACGTACTGGTGAATTCCGGAGTGCACGTCGTCAGGGTGATGTAGCGGCCCGGCGCGGTGAACCCGGACTCCGCGGGGATCGGGTTGATCACCGCGGTGTTCGACGGCGACGTCGAGGGCAGCAGGTTCGCCATCTTGTAGACGTAGTACTTGTCCTGCGTCTCGACCACGATGGGGTCGCCCGGCTTGAGCCGGTTGATGTACCGGAACGGCTCGCCGTGGGTGTTGCGGTGGCCCGCGAGCGCGAAGTTGCCGGTCTTCGCCTCGGGCATCGCGGTGGGGATGCTGTCCTTGTCGTAGTGCCCGACCATGCCCTTGTCGAGCACCTTCGTCTTGCTGATGCCCTCCGCGATCGGCACCACGACGTCCAGCTTGGGGATGTAGAGGATGGCGAAGCCCTGCCCGGGCTCGAACGAGTCCGGCTTGCCCTTGCCGTTCGCCCAGTCGTCCTCGAGGCTGTGCCGGGCGTTGCCCGCGAGATTGTGGGCCCGGATGTTCGACCACCACAGCTGGTAGGTGACGAACAGCAGCATCAGGACGCCGATGCTGATGAAGAGCTCACCGAGCCCGCGGCTCACGAGGACGCCCACGGTCGGTTTGGCGGCCCGCGCGGCCCGTCTCGCCTCGACGCGCGACAGCGGCTTCCCGTCACCGTCCTGGGCGGACGCCGCCGCCTCCTGCGTCTCGCCGCCGGCCCGCCGTCTTCCGCCACCGCCCTTCTTGGCGGCCTTCCTGCGGGCGGCGCGGCCACCGGTGGCGACAGGGCTCTCGGTTCTGCTTTCGGTTCCGCTCTCCGGTTCCGGCCGTTCCCGCTCTTCCGGCTCCTCCGCCTCGGGACCGGGCCGCGGGTCCAGTATTCGCCGCGTGTCGGCCGTACGCAGCGCCACGGTCTCGTCGTCCCGTACGGGCGCCTGCGGCGCGGCCTGGGCCCCGCCGTACCAGTCCTGGGCGTACCCCTGGGGGTCGTACCACTCCGGTTCCGGCTCGGGCCGGCTGGGGGGCTGCGGGCGGCCCGTACCGGCCTCCGCGGGGGTCGGCTGCTGCCCGTCCTCCGCCCGGAACCAGGGCGACGGATGCTGCCCCGGCAGCGGGTCGTTCAGGGGGTCATCGAGGCCCCTGACGGCGTCCTCGAACCCGCCGGCGCCGCCCTGCTCGGGGCGCAGCGCGGTCACGCCGAGGCCCTGCCCACGACCGGCGCGAGCCCGGCCGAGCGGCCCACCGCCTCCTTGTCACCGCATTCGGCGAGCCAGTTCGCCAGCATCAGGTGGCCGTGCTCGGTCAGGACGGACTCCGGGTGGAACTGGACGCCCTCGACGGGCAGTTCACGGTGGCGCAGCCCCATCACGATGCCGTCCTCGGTCCGCGCGGTCACCTCGAACTCCGCCGGTACGGTGCCGGGCTCGGCGGCCAGCGAGTGGTACCGGGTCGCGGTGAACGGGTCGGGCAGCCCCGCGAAGACGCCCGTGCCGTCGTGGCGCACGAGCGAGGTCTTGCCGTGCAGCAGCTCGGGCGCCCGGCCCACCACACCCCCGTACGCCACCTGCATCGACTGCATGCCGAGGCAGACACCGAAGACGGGGACGCCGGTCACCGCGCAGTGCCGCACCATCTCGATGCAGACACCGGCCTGCTCGGGGGCGCCGGGGCCGGGGCTGAGCAGGACGCCGTCGAAGCCGTCCTGCGCGTGCGCCGTGCTCACCTCGTCGTTGCGCAGCACCTCGCACTCGGCGCCCAGCTGGTAGAGGTACTGGACGAGGTTGAAGACGAAGCTGTCGTAGTTGTCGACGACGAGAATGCGGGTCTTTCGCGTACTCACTGGCCGTCCACCGTCACATCGTTGAAGGGCAGCAGCGGCTCGGCCCACGGGAACACGTACTGGAAGAGGACGTAGACCACGGCGAGGACGAGCACGAGTGAGATCGCCGCCCTCAGCCACGCGTTCCCCGGCAGATGCCGCCAGATCCAGCCGTACATGCCGGTCGCTCCCCTTCGACAGTCCCTCAACACCATCGCCGCACGGCTTCAGCCGTCGCCGTACGCCACCAGACTAACGGCGCAACGCCTCCGGTTTCCCGGCCTCCACGGCCTGAGTGGCGTCCAAGTGCGCCCAGACGACCAGCCGGTGGCTGTGCCCCCACTCCGGATCACAGGTGGTGAGCGTCAGATAGCGGCCCGGTGCCGTGTACCCCGACCTGCGCGGTACCGGGTCGACGACGGCGACGTCGGTGGGCAGCGTCCGGTAGGGACCCTTGTCGATGCGGTACGTGAACCAGGTCGTCCCGTCGGTCAGGACCACGGCGTCTCCCGGCCGCAACCTGGGGAAATCCTTGAACGGGTCGCCGTAGGTGCGCCGGTGCCCGGCGACCGCGAAGTTTCCCCGCTGCCCGAGCCGCGCGGTGCCCGCGTAGTGACCGAGCCCTTTCTTCAGGGTCCCGACCTTCGTGTCCTCGAGCACCGGCTTGTTCCACGTGAAACCAAGGCGCGGGATGTACATCACAGCGAACGGTTTGCCGCCCTCGTACGCGGGCGGCTCGGGCGGTGTCTCCTGTGCGGAGGAGCCCGAGGGCGGGGCGGTGGCGACGGGACGCTCTGCCCATTGATCGTGCAGGACGTCGATCTGGTGGTCCATGGCGCTGTCGGCCTTCACACCGGTCCAGAACAGCACGTAGACGACGAACAGCACGATCACGGCGCCGACGGTGATGCAGAGCTCGCTCACCGACCTGACGACGACTCGCACCGACACCGACACCGACGGCCTCCCGCCCTGCCCGGGTACTGCCCGCTACTCCACGGGCTTCTACTGCACGGGCTTCGCGTAGTGGAGATCCACTGTGCCCGAGTACGCGGGAAGAGTCACCGCCCCGTCGTCCTCGACTTTCCAGCCGAGGCCGTACGCGTTGACGTAGAGCATGTAGTTCTGGATCTCGGGGGAGGCCGCGACCGCGTGCCTCATCTTCTCCGGGTCCCCGACCGCGGTGATCTTGTAGGGCGGCGAGTAGACCCGCCCCTGGAGGATCAGGGTGTTGCCCACGCAGCGGACGGCGGAGGTGGAGATGAGGCGCTGGTCCATCACCTTGATGCCCTCGGCGCCCCCGTGCCACAGCGCGTTCACCACGGCCTGGAGGTCCTGCTGGTGGATGACGAGGTCGTTCGGTTGCGGCTCGGGGTAGCCGGGGAGCTTCGCCGTCGCGTTCGGCGGGGCGTCGTCGAGCGTGACGGAGACCGCCTCGCCCTTGAGCTTCTTCGTGCCGGACGCCGTCTCCAGGCGGTCCAGCTTCTCGTCCTCCGCCTTGGTCGACCCGTCGTCGCGCTCGGCCAGCGACTCGACGTCGTCCCGCACCCCGCTGTTGCCCTCCTCCAGCTCCTTGTTCTTGCGGCTGCGCTCCTGGATGAGGTCGGAGAGTTTCAGAAGGGACGTGTCCGTACGGATATTGGTGCCCTTGGCCGTATTGAAACTGGTGAAAAAGATGAGCCCGGCAAGGGCGAAAACGCCCACGGTGAGCAGGCGTACGGGACGGAACCGCCCACGCCCGGCTCCGCCGCCGGGACCGCCGGCAGCACCGGGCGCTTCGGGAGCTTCGGAGACATCGGGAGCACCGAAGGCGTTGACAGGCCCTTTGTCGGGGTCGGCAGAATTGCTCAACGTACCCTTATCTCCTTCGACGCCGCGGAAGCACTACGCTAACGGACGCCCGGGGGAGCGCTCGGTTTCCTTTGAACTTCCCCTTGTACGCTGCTCGGAGCCAGCCCACGTCCCCTGCGCGGCCACGCAGCGCATCGACAGGAGAGACCCTCGTGCCGAAGTCACGTATCCGCAAGAAGGCCGACTACACGCCGCCGCCGGCGTCGAAGCAGGCAGCCAACATCAAGCTGACCAACCGCGGCTGGGTGGCCCCGGTGATGCTCGCGATGTTCCTCATCGGGCTCGCCTGGATCGTGGTCTTCTACGTGACCGACGGCTCCCTGCCGATCGACGCCCTCGGCAACTGGAACATCGTCGTGGGCTTCGGCTTCATCGCGGCGGGGTTCGGCGTCTCCACGCAGTGGAAGTAGCGGCTCGCCCCGCACCTTTCCCCAGCATCGTCCACCGGGTTATCCACAGGGCTTTTCCACAGTGTTGAAAAGGTCAGACGATCTGTGGATAACTCTCCGGAGATTGACGCCGGTGTGACCGGTCAGGTCACGCTAGTTCACCTGTTCGCCCCTTGCCTCTCCTGGGAAAACCCAGCTCAGAGGCGAGGGGCGCGGTCGTTCCGCACAGCATGCACAAGATCCGGTACACGCTGTGGACAACGTGCGCTCCGAGGCGGTCATCATCAGTGAAGAAACGGGCTCAGGTGAGCTGCGCGGTCCTGATGAGGACGACGCCCAGCACGGCTACGAGGACCAGCGCACAGGCCCCGACCTGAACCAGCATGCGGCGCTCGCGCGGGGCATGGACCATGGCGTACCCGACGAGGAGCCCGCCGATCAGACCGCCGATGTGGGCCTGCCACGAAATGCCCTGCCACCTGAACGTGAAGAACAGATTCAGCGCGAGAAGGATGAGGATGGGGCGCATGTCGTAGTTGAGCCGCCGCATCAGAACAGCGGTGGCCCCGAGGAGCCCCCAGATCGCGCCCGAAGCTCCGAGGGTGGCGGTGCCCGGTGCCGCGAAGGCGTACGCGGCGGCGCTGCCGGCCAGGCCGGACAAGAAGTAGAGGGCCAGGTAGCGGGCCCGGCCCAGCTCCGCTTCGAGGGGACCGCCGAGCCACCACAGGCCGAGCATGTTGAACCCGATGTGCCACACCTCGTCGTGCGTGAACATCGAGGTCACCAGGCGGTACCACTCCCCGCCCGCGACACCCTGGTCGGGCGCGAAGGGCGCGGGCGGCCAGGCGCCGACCAGGACGAACCGGTCGAGCAGCGAGTCGTCCACGTGGACCGCGATGAACACGGCCAGGTTGATCACGATGAGGATCTTCGTCACCAGACGTGGGTCAGCGGCGACGCTGCCCCCGGCAAGGGTCCGCGGCCGGCTCGCACCCGGCGGATGCCCGGTGCCGGAGCCCTCGCGCACGCACTCCGGGCACTGGAACCCGACCGAGGCGCTGATCATGCACTGGGGACAGATGGGCCGCTCGCACCGGACGCAGCGGACACCGGTCCGCTGGTCCGGATGCCGGTAACAACCGGGCAGGTCATGGGCGTCCTGCGGGTCCCGCGGTCCCCGTGGGTGCCGCGGGTCCTGCGGGCTGTCGGGCGCCTGGTCCATGACCGGCCTCCTCGGGAGGTGTCAGCGGGTCTCCACGACCACCGACTCGATGACCACGTCCCGCACCGGACGGGCGGTCCGCGGATTCGTCTGGGTGGCGGCGATGCTGTCCACGACCTTCCGGCCGGCCTCGTCGGCCACCTCGCCGAAGATCGTGTGCTTACGGGTCAGCCAGGCGGTCGGGGCGACGGTGATGAAGAACTGCGACCCGTTCGTCCCCGGCCCCGCGTTGGCCATGGCGAGGAGATACGGCTTGGTGAAAGCCAGATCGGGGTGGAACTCGTCCTCGAACTGGTAGCCGGGGCCGCCCGTCCCGTTCCCCAGCGGGTCGCCGGCCTGGATCATGAAGCCACTGAGGACACGGTGGAAGATGGTGCCGTCGTAGAGGGGCGCCGTGGACTTCTCCCCGGTCTCCGGATTCGTCCACTCCCGCTCGCCCTTGGCGAGCTCCACGAAGTTCCTCACCGTCTTCGGCGCGTGGTTCGGCAGGAGTCTGACCTCGATGTCGCCCTGGTTGGTCCTGAGGGTGGCGTACAGCTGCTCGGCCACGATCTGCCTTCCGTTGTCTTCGGTGCCCTGCCGATCCTCCCACGGCGCAGACGGCTCCCAGAGGTTTCAGCCACCCAAAACCGGTCTACTCGTAACCGCAGAGGCGCGCCCCGCCACGATCCGTGGCATTGTCGTCGCCAGGCCCCCTACCGCTCCTTTACAAGCCTTACCACCGCAATGAGCTTCTGGCAGGCATGATCCGCAAAAGGGTGGAAAGGTGAAATACCTGTACGCCACCGAGGAGGAGGATCCCGTGACCCGCATCGACAGCGTGCGCGCCGCGACCGGCTCGGCGAAGGACAGCGTGCTGCACGCCGCGGACGTGGTGGCGCCTTACGCCGGGACGGCCAAGGACCGTGCGACGCAGTACGCGCACGAAGCGCGCGTCGTGCTCGGCCCCAAGGTCTCGCAGGCCGCGCAGCAGGCGCGCGCCCAGTACGGCGCCCACCTGGCTCCGCGCCTTGAGCAGGCACGCACTCATGTCCCGCCGAAGGTCGACCACGCCGCACATGAGGCGGCCACCCGCACGCTTCAGGCAGCCAGGCAGGCCGCCGAGTTCTCGAAGCCCCGTATCGAGCAAGCCATGGCGTCGGCCCAGCCGGTGGCCGAGGAGGCGACGGCCCGCAGCATCGCCGCCCTCGCCGCGCTGCGCGGACAGGTCTCCCCCAAGGAGATCCAGAAGATCGTCCGCAAGCACGAGCGCCGCTCTCGCGCGGGCCGCTTCGCCAAGGGAGCCCTGGTGCTGACCGTCGTGGCGGGCGGTGCGTACGTCGCGTGGAAGTGGTGGGACAAGCAGGCCAACCCGGACTGGCTGGTCGAGCCCCCGGCCGCCACCGAGGTCCCTGACGGTGCCCCGCTGACCTCAGTCGACGGCACCAGCGCCCAGGACGTCCTCGACCCGGAGGTCCAGGCCAAGCAGGCCGAGGCGGAGGCGAGCCCGGAAGACCCGCGCTGAGCCCTACGTATGAGCCCTGCCCTACGTATGAGCCCTGCCCTACGTGTGAGCCCTGCCCTACGTGTGAGCCCTGCCCTACGTGTGAGCCCCACGTAAGAGCTTGACGTACGAGTTCCGCACGAGTGCATTCCGCATATGCCGAAGCCCCTCTGGCCGCCAGGCGAACCTGGCGGCCAGAGGGGCTTCGGCGTGAAACCTTCTCCAGCTTCCGTGGAGCTTGTGGAGCCTAGGGGAGTCGAACCCCTGACATCTGCCATGCAAAGACAGCGCTCTACCAACTGAGCTAAGGCCCCGCAAAACGGTGCGTCCGACCCAGGATTCACGCCTAGGGCGAGCACCGCAGACCAGAGTACCGGGTCACCCCCCGGATCTAGCAAAAGGATTGGGGGTCCCGGCGGACGACCACTCTCCGTAAGATGCCCCACGTGCTTCGCGGCAGCGAAGCGCCGTATTGGGGAAAGCGATGGGGAGACGCAATGGACGCCGCACAGCAGGAAGCTACCGCAAGAGCCCGGGAGCTCCAGCGGAGCTGGTACGGAGAGCCGCTGGGGGCGCTCTTCCGTCGGCTGATCGAGGACCTCGGGCTCAATCAGGCCCGCTTGGCCGGTGTCCTCGGCCTGTCCGCGCCCATGCTGTCGCAGCTGATGAGCGGTCAGCGCGCGAAGATCGGCAACCCCGCGGTCGTGCAGCGCGTCCAGCTCCTGCAGGATCTCGCGAGCCAGGTGGCCGACGGGAGCGTCAGCGCGGCCGAGGCCACCGAGCGCATGGACGAGGTCCGCAAGTCGCAGGGCGGCTCCGTCCTCACCAACACCGGCCAGACGGCCTCCGGTTCGGGAGCGCCCACCGTGAAGCGCGTGGTGCGTGAGATCCAGTCCCTCCTGCGCTCCGTCTCGGCGGCGGGCGACATCATCGAGGCCGCGGACTCCCTCGCCCCCACCCACCCCGAACTGGCAGAGTTCCTCCGGGTCTACGGCGCCGGTCGCACGTCCGACGCGGTCGCCCACTACCAGGCCCACCAGAACTGATCCCTGACCGGACCCCGTGGCCGTGGCCGTGGCCGTGGCCGTGGTGACAGTACCGGGGGGTAACGGCGGTGGCGCCTGGGACTACGGTGGCGGGGACAGTGGCGGTGTTCGTGGCCTGACGGTGGCCGTGGCTGTGGCGGGCCTGACGGTGGCGGGGCCGTGGCGTGACTATTAGACGTATACGTCGTACAGGGCGGGTCTGACGGTCCGGATCGGCGCTGCCCGGGCCCCATGAACCGCTGAGGGGCCGATGAGCCGCTCCGCGGGGCGTTGGCCACTCGGTGGGGCGTTGGCCACTCGGTGGTGGAACGGCATGATCGGTGGGGTCCGCGCGTTTCGCGGGGGCCCCGATGTCCACAGCTGTGGCGGCGGACATGATGGCCGGGATACCGGGAAGGCCGGGAAGCCGGGAAGCCGGGATGCCGGTAAGGCCAGGGGGAAACCGTGCAAGCCGGGGGAAGCGGTGAAGGTCGTGGAAGCGGCCGGAGCCGTGGGAGCCCTGGAAGCCGTGGAGGTTCTCCACGCCGCAAGCCCGGGAGGGGAGCGACGCACGACCATGGGTGAGGTCTTCGCCGGCCGGTACGAACTGGCCGACCCGATCGGCCGCGGGGGAGTGGGCGCGGTGTGGCGGGCCTGGGATCACCGGCGCCGCCGCTACGTCGCGGCCAAGGTCCTCCAGCAGAGCGACGCCCACACGCTGCTGCGCTTCGTGCGTGAACAGGCGCTGCGCATCGATCACCCCCATGTCCTCGCCCCGGCGAGCTGGGCCGCGGACGACGACAAGGTCCTCTTCACCATGGACCTGGTCGCGGGCGGCTCCCTCGTCCACCTGGTCGCCGACTACGGACCACTGGCACCCCATTTCGTCTGTGTCCTCCTCGACCAGATCCTCTCGGGCCTCTCCGCTGTGCACGCCGAAGGGGTGGTGCACCGCGACATAAAACCGGCCAACATCCTCCTGGAGCACACCGGTACGGGCCTGCCCCATCTGCGTGTCTCCGACTTCGGCATCGCCATGCGCAAGGGCGAGCCCCGCCTCACCGAGACCAACTACGTGGTGGGCACGCCCGGTTATTTCGCCCCCGAGCAAGCGATGGGCGCCGAACCGGACTTCCCCGCGGACCTCTTCGCCGCCGGCCTCGTGGCGCTCTACCTCCTCGAAGGCGCCAAACCCGACGCCAGAGCCCTGATCGAGCACTTCGCCGACCATGGCACGCCCGGGGCCCCGGTGGGCGTCCCCGGCCCGCTGTGGAGCGTCCTGGCCGGTCTGCTGCAGCCCGATCCCGACGCCCGCTTCCGTACCGCCACGGGGGCGCGCAAGGCGCTTCTCGACGCCGCGGAGCTCCTGCCGGAGCCGGGCCCCGACGACGAGCTGATCGAGGTCTTCGATCAACTCGGCCCCCTACCACCCGGGTTCGGCCCCAACGGCCCCGCCGCACGCGGCCGCAGAGCCCGCCCACTCGGCGCCACGTCGCCTACTCCGGTCATGCCTGCGCCTGGGTGGGAGCGGGGGGCGAGGGATGAGCGCGGGGTTGGGGCGGAGCGAGAGTGGGGACCGGGAGACGGGCGCGGGTCGGAGCCTCAGTACGGGCCCGGGCCGGAATCCGACCACGGGTCCGACCTTGCCTACGGCCGACGCCCCGACCACCCCTCGCAGACCTCGCAGACCTCGCAGACCTCGCAGACCGACTACAACCAGCGCCCTGACCACCGCCCAGCACCCGATCCCGGGCCACCTTCCGAGTCCGGCCCGCAACGCCAGCCCGGCCCGCAACCCGCCTCTGGGCCGCAGCCCGAGTCCGGAACTCGATCCACGTTCGGAACTCGACCCACGCCCGGGACCCCGCCCACATCCGGGACCCCGTCCACACCCGGAACTCGCCCCATGTCCGGATCGCAGTACCGGCCTGCACCACGACCGGCGCCCAGCCAGCCATCCGTATACGAACCGGGCTCCGACTATCAATCGGGGCCTGAACCCTGGCCCGGGCCCGAGTCGGCCTCGACCACGACCCCCGCCACGGAACCGGCCACGCCAACGAATCCCGAGCCGGCGTCGGAACCGCCCCTCCCCTCGATGTCGGAGACGGGAAGCTTCCACCTCCCGCCCCCGGTTCCCACCGATCCCTCCCTCGGCGACAGGCTTCCGCCCCCACCGCCGGTCCCCCCGATGCCGACGGGCCAGCCAACCAGCACGGTTCCGCTGCCCGCGCCGCCCCGGCACCGGCCATCCGTCCCCGAACCAGCCCCTGAGCCCACGCCGACCCCGACCCCGGCTCCGGTCTCGCCACAAACAGCCACGCCACCGCCACCGCAGCTCTACCCCCAGAAGCCCTCCCTGCAGAACGACCCCACCCCGCACCCGACCGTCCCCCCCGCACCCCACGCCACCCATGCCCGTACCCATACCGTCTCCCCCTCCGCACACCCGGCCCGCGCCGTGACCACCGTGGTCCCACACGCTGAAGGCCGTCACTCTCTGTACACCGCTCGGGCCCAAGAGGTTCCAGCCGGAGCCGGTGACGAGGAGAAGACCCACTCCAGCCGCGAGGCGTCACACCGAAACCAGCAAGCTGCCGCGCGCCAGCCAGGACCACCCGCGAAAGTCGCGATCCCCGTCCTGCTCCTCGCCCTGCTCTGCTTCACCCTCGGCATCTGGGCCCTGACGCAGGCATAGCCCGAGTGAGCTCAGCCCTTCGCAACTCTCTGGAACCGCCGCACCGCCACGACCCGCCAGACCCCCAGCCACAACACCAGCGCGCACCCCGTACCGATCCCCGCCACCCCCAGCAGCAACATCCCATCCCCTCCAGCGGATGCCGATGCCGCCTCGGATGACGACCCCGCCGACCCGGACGCCCCCTCCGAACCAGCCGCACCGGACACCCCCGTATCGCCGCTGCCCCCAGCCCCCGTCCCCCCGGACGGCTGCTCACCCCCGGCACCCCCGTCCTCACCCACATCAGAGTTCTCCCAGACCGCGCCGCCCTCCCCCTTCTCAGCGGCCTCCCGGTCCTCGTCCGTCACCTGGAACTCGCCCGGATCACGCACATAGTCCGGTGGCTGTCGCCGCTCCCCCTCCACGTCGACCCGCAACGTCAGCCCGGAGGCCTTGTCCCCGAACTTCGACGCCATCGCCGGATTCAGCGTGACCTTGAGGGTAGTACCAGCCGGCCAGCCGCATCGCCGCCTGGGTCGCCGGCCGCATTCAGATAGCGGTTCTCGTAGGCCACCGGTGTAGCGGATCGACCGACGTGGATTCCCCGCGTACGTCGCTGCTTCGCCACGATCGACGCCCGTGCCGGGTGTACAGCTCCATGTCGAGCGCCCCGGTCACGACCGCCCGACGCGTCCCGTCCCCCGCGAACTGCCCAGCTCCGCATCGACGAAAACTGCTGTCCCCAGTCCACAGGCACCCGGTAGTAATGGCTCTGGCCAGGACGAACGCCGTCTTTCCACACCCCGCCGTCAACGCCACCGCATCGTAACCCGTTCCCCTGACCTCCGTACAGCCTTCCGTTCGGCGGTTGCACCGAGGCCGACGGCCAGGACTGCGGCCCCTCGTGGGGGCGGCGACACCAGACCGGGTTCGGTGGCGACCTTCAGTTCGAGCCCCCAGGGCTCCTGCGTCGACCCGGTGTCCGCCTTGCGCTCCACCACCACGTAGTACGTCCCCGCCGACTGGCAGCGCAGCCCCCCGGGCCGTACGAGCCGCTCCACGGTGGCCGCGACGGGCCGCGGATAGCCACCGGAGCGGAACGTCGCGCGCTCGGAGTCACAACGATTGCCGTCGCGGTCCTGCAGCGCCACGGCGATGCCGTCCGAGTAGGTCGCCTTCACGTCGGCCCCGAGGGGCGGCACAGCGACCACCGACACGTACGTACTGGCGGCTCTGTCGAGTTCGACGCGGTAGTAGGCGACGCCGCTCGCGCCGGTACCGAGGGAGCTGCGGTACGTCCCACCCGTACTCAACCGCGGCGCGTCCGTGCTGTTCGCCGTATTGAGCACCTTCTCAGCGTCTTCGGCGTAGACGTACGGATCCGTCTCCCCCGGCGCCGCCACCGCGGCCGTGGCGGGCAGTGCGAGCGCCACGGACGACGCGACGCACGACACCGCACCGACGGCGACCGCCGTCCTTCCTCGGGCGCGCCATCCCCTCACCGGCCGCCTCATGAGTCTTCCCATGGGGGGCCATCCTGCCGTTCCAGGGCGCACACTGTCCGCCGTGCGCCGGAATCGCGCCAGTTATTCGCTGCTGTACGAAGTGCCGTCGCCTACATGAAGGACGTCGCGTCCATGAAGGCGTCGCGTACGGGGATACCGTCGCCCTGCGTCACACGCAAGGCGAGACATCGCGCGCGCAAGGTGAGGCATCCGGGTCCAGACAGCACAAAGCCCCGGCCGCTGATGCGACCGGGGCCTGCGAAGAGACTGTTGTCGATACTCACGAACCCGTGGGCACGGAGTCAGTCGCCTCCGTCCACAGATCCTGCTCGGCGCGATCCGCCTGGATCTGGCGGTACACGAGGAGCCCGCCGATGGCGGCCAGTGCGACCAGGAGAAGCTTCTTCACCGCGCGACCTCGTCTTTCCTTGACGTAGGGGACTTCTGGCGCCCGACTATACACACCGGCCGATACCGATCGGTGACCTGGTTGCACCTCAACTCCCGTCCGGAAAAGTGCAGTAGAACCGGATGGCTCCGCTCCGCGAATCACCCACACCTCCACGCAAAACAGAAAATCTTTCGCATCAGCGGCGTTTCCCGGCCTCTTGCCTCCATCCGTGTGATGTTCATCTGACGATCGACGCGCCATGAGCGTCGGTCCCGCACTTTCAGAGCTGCGTACACATCATGAGGAAAGTACGCAAATCGCCCAACCCGAAAGTGAGGGATCATGACCAAGAACCGGGTCATGACGCTGTGGACAGTCGTCATCTCTGCCTTCATCGCGCTCTTCTCGGCGCTCGGACTCGTCTCCCCGGCCGCCGCGGCCGCTCCCGTACAGCAGGCGGAGAAGGCGAGCAGCACGGCGGCCACCGCGCCTGCGACCGCCTCGGCACGCCCCTTCTGGAGCTTGAAGAGGTCCCTGCCACCGACGATGAAGCAGCGCATCCGGGCCGAGGCCCACGGTTCCTCGCCGAGCTGCCGCCACCGCCCGCCGGCCGACACCGAGCAGGCCGACACCGACGCGGGACTGTCGACCGAAGCGCTCACCTCGTAGCAACGGTGCAACGGTCGGACCATCCGTCCGACACCGTGGCGAAAAAGCCACAGGGAGTACAGCCACACACAACGCAGCCACACAGCCCAGACGAAGCAACACAGCCTTAACCGAGCAAGACGGCCATACCAAGCAGGACAGCCTTACCAAGCGAGACAGCAACACAGCACCACAGCGCGACAGCCTTGAGCGGCAAGAGCCCAGCCCAAGGGGCAGTACGAGGGCCCAGCAGGGCGCTCAGGACCGCGTAACAGCACGACCAGGGGCGTACGAGCCCCACGCGACCACGGCCCGCTCAAGAAGGACCGTGACGGCACCGGCGGGCGGCATCTCCTACGCCGCCCACGCCAACCGGGCAGAACGGGCAGAACGGGCAAGACAGCAGAACCACAAAATCGCAGAACAACAGAACAACAGAACTGCAGAACCGCAGAACAACCAAGACGAAGAACGCGGACGTACGAGGCCCCAGCCATCCCCACCGGCTGAGCGGGCCCTTTCGCCATGCCCGGACGCGTACACCGCCAGCCCACACGCCACACAAAAGAACCCCCAGCGGATATCGACTGAGGGTCCTTCTCTGTGGGGCTAACAGGATTTGAACCTGTGGCCTCATCCTTATCAGGGATGCGCTCTAACCAACTGAGCTATAGCCCCGCCGCGCTTTGCGGTGTGTGTCCCGCGCGCTGACCTCTGAAGATTAGCGCACCTGGGGGCCAGTCCCAAAATCGATAGTCCTGGCCCGCCCACCAGCGGCTCTCATGGGCCCGCCGACAACCGGTCGGCGACCGGCCGGCGGCCGGCCGAGAACCCGCAGACGCCCCGCGAGAAGCGCTTACTCGTCCTCGGCGAGCGTGAGCTCGATGCCGCCGACGAAGCCCGCGGAGAGGTTGTAGATGAACGCGCCGAGCGTCGCGAGCGCCGTCGCCAGGACGACGTCGATGACCGCGATGACCGTCGTGAACATCAGCACGCGCGGCAGCGAGAGGAACGACTGCAGATCGAAGCCGTTGGACTCGTTCGAGCCCGTGGCTTCGGAGATCGTCCCGCCGACGGTCGAGAAGACGCCCATGGCGTCCATGACCATCCACAGCACTGCGGCCGCGATGATCGTGCAGATGCCGAGCGCGATGGACAGCAGGAAGCTGACCTTCATGACCGACCACGGGTCCGCCTTGGCGACACGCAGACGCGCCTTGCGCGTGCGTGGCGTGGTGCGGGCCCCGGTGCGCGGCCTGCGCACCGCTCCGGCCGGCGCGTTCTGATACGCCTGCGGCGGGTGGTACGGCTGAGCCGCCTGCTGCGGCTGTTGCCTTTCCCCGGGCAGAGCGCCGCCACCGTCCGCGTACTGCTGTGCCTGCGGACCTCGGGTGTCCGTCACAGTTCCCCCCTGGGATCCATGAGACTCGTGCGAGTCTGTCGAGTCATGAGCGGAGCCACGGCCGCCCTCGGTTTCCGTACCGGTCGATGTGCCGGTAGAGCCTGCGCCCGTGGCTCCGCTCACGATGACTCTCTCCTCGCGCTACTCGGCCGAGGACTGCTCGCCCTCGTCCGTTACGACGGCCGTGTCGTCCTGGGCCGTTGCGTCGGTCACGGTGTCGACCGCTTCCGCGACGTCACCGTCGACCTCCTCGGCCTCACGACCGGCCTCGGCGTTGCGGGCGATGCCCACGACGGCATCTCGCTTGCCGAGGTTGATCAGTTGGACGCCCATGGTGTCACGGCCTGTCTCCCTGACCTCGTTGACGCGCGTACGGATCACACCGCCGGAGAGCGTGATGGCGAGGATCTCGTCCGTCTCCTCGACCACCAGCGCGCCGACGAGCGAACCACGGTCCTCCACGATCTTGGCAGCCTTGATGCCGAGGCCGCCACGGCCCTGCACACGGTACTCGTCGACCGCGGTCCGCTTGGCGTACCCACCGTCGGTGGCGGTGAAGACGAACGTACCTGGCCGGACGACATTCATCGAGAGCAGTTCGTCGCTCTCGCGGAAACTCATCCCCTTCACGCCAGAAGTGGCGCGGCCCATGGGACGCAGCGCCTCGTCCGTTGCGGTGAACCGGATCGACTGCGCCTTCTTGCTGATGAGCAGCAGGTCGTCCTCGGCCGAGACCAGTTCGGCGCCGATCAGCTCGTCGTCCGAACCGTCCGCCGTCTCGCGCAGGTTGATCGCGATGACACCGCCGGAGCGCGGCGAATCGTAGTCCTTGAGCGACGTCTTCTTCACCAGGCCCGCCTTGGTGGCGAGGACCAGGTACGGCGCCGCGTCGTAGTCGCGGATCGCGAGGATCTCCGCGATCGCCTCGTCGGGCTGGAAGGCGAGCAGGTTCGCCACGTGCTGCCCGCGCGCGTCCCGCCCTGCGTCCGGGAGCTCGTACGCCTTGGCGCGGTACACACGGCCCTTGTTGGTGAAGAACAGGAGCCAGTGGTGGGTGGTGGACACGAAGAAGTGGTCGACGATGTCGTCTTCCTTGAGCTTCGTGCCGCGCACGCCCTTGCCGCCCCGCTTCTGGGAGCGGTAGTCGACCGTCTTGGTGCGCTTGACGTAGCCCCCGCGCGTGATGGTGACGACGATGTCCTCCTCGGCGATGAGGTCCTCAATGGACATGTCACCGTCGAAGGGCACGAGCGCGGAGCGCCGGTCCTCGCCGAACTTGTCGACGATCTGCTGGAGCTCCTCGCTGATGATCTGGCGCTGCCGCTCGGGCGAGGCCAGGATCGCGTTGTACTCGTTGATCTTCTGCTGCAGTTCGTCGTGCTCGGCGACGATCTTCTGGCGCTCCAGGGCGGCCAGTCGGCGCAGCTGCATCTCGAGGATGGCGTTGGCCTGGATCTCGTCGATCTCCAGAAGGCCCATGAGGCCCTCTCGCGCGATCTCCACGGTGTCGCTGCGCCGGATGAGGGCGATGACCTCGTCGATGGCGTCCAGGGCCTTCAGGAGGCCGCGCAGGATGTGCGCGCGCTCCTCGGCCTTGCGCAGCCGGAACTTGGTGCGCCGGACGATGACCTCGACCTGGTGACCGACCCAGTGGCGGATGAACGCGTCGAGCGAGAGCGTGCGCGGCACGCCGTCGACGAGCGCCAGCATGTTGGCGCCGAAGTTCGTCTGCAGGTCGGTGTGCTTGTACAGGTTGTTCAGGACGACCTTGGCGACCGCGTCCCGCTTCAGGACGATGACCAGGCGCT
The DNA here is from genome assembly GCF_056172735.1 of Streptomyces sp. R818. Classification (NCBI taxonomy): domain Bacteria; kingdom Bacillati; phylum Actinomycetota; class Actinomycetes; order Kitasatosporales; family Streptomycetaceae; genus Streptomyces; species Streptomyces sp. R818. Next base: position 293,599 of record NZ_JAOCNE010000012.1, on the reverse strand, counting down.
GACCCGTACGGGAGCTGGTCTCGTCGCGGACGTCCGCGATGCCGCCGACCTTGCCGTCCTTGACGAGGTCGGCGATCTTCTGGGCGAGGTTGTCCGGGTTGACCTGGTACGGGAGCTCCGTGACCACCAGGCACTGGCGGTTCTGGATCTCCTCGACCTCGACGACCGCGCGCATCGTGATGGAGCCGCGGCCGGTCCGGTACGCCTCCTCGATGCCCTTGCGGCCCACCACGAGGGCGCCGGTCGGGAAGTCGGGGCCCTTGATGCGCTCGATGAGGGCTTCCAGGAGCTCCTCGTGCGAGGCCTCCGGGTTCTCCAGGCACCACTGCGCGCCCGCCGCGACCTCGCGCAGGTTGTGCGGCGGGATGTTGGTCGCCATGCCGACCGCGATGCCCGCCGAGCCGTTGATCAGCAGGTTCGGGAAGCGGGACGGCAGGACGGTCGGCTCCTGGGAGCGGCCGTCGTAGTTGTCCGTGAAGTCGACGGTCTCCTCGTCGATGTCGCGGACCATCTCCATGGACAGCGGCGCCATCTTGCACTCGGTGTACCGCATGGCCGCGGCCGGGTCGTTGCCCGGGGAACCGAAGTTGCCGTTGGAGTCCACGAGCGGCATCCGCATCGACCACGGCTGCGCCAGGCGGACCAGGGCGTCGTAGATCGAGGAGTCGCCGTGCGGGTGGTAGTTGCCCATGACGTCGCCGACGACGCGGGCGCACTTGTAGAAGCCCTTCTCGGGCCGGTAGCCGCCGTCGTACATGGCGTACAGGACACGGCGGTGCACGGGCTTGAGACCGTCGCGCACGTCGGGCAGCGCGCGGGACACGATGACGGACATCGCGTAGTCGAGGTACGAGCGCTGCATCTCCGTCTCGAGCCCGACGGGCTCGACACGAAGGGCGATCTCGCCCTCTTCAGGGGTGGTCGGGGTGTTCTCGTCGGCCATTGCTGGTGACAATCCTTTCTGCGGCGGTCAGCTGAGACCGACTCAGATGTCGAGGAAGCGGACGTCCTTGGCGTTGCGCTGGATGAACGAGCGGCGTGCCTCGACGTCCTCGCCCATGAGGACGGAGAAGAGGTCGTCGGCCTGCGCGGCGTCGTCCAGGGTGACCTGGCCGAGCACGCGGTGCTCCTGGTCCATCGTGGTGATGCGCAGCTCCTCGGCGTTCATCTCACCGAGACCCTTGAAGCGCTGGACCGAGTCGTCCCTGATGCGCTTGCCCGCCTGGCGGCCGATCTCGATGAGGGCGTCGCGCTCGCGGTCCGAGTAGGCGTACTCGAAGTCCTCACGGCCCCACTTGATCTTGTACAGGGGCGGCCGGGAGAGGAACACGTGGCCGGCCTCGACCAGGGGCCGCATGAAGCGGAAGAGGAACGTCAGCAGCAGGGTGTTGATGTGCTGGCCGTCGACGTCGGCGTCCGCCATCAGGATGATCTTGTGGTAGCGGAGCTTCTCGATGTCGAAGTCCTCGTGGACCCCGGTGCCGAACGCGGAGATCAGCGCCTGGATCTCCTGGTTCTGCAGGATCTTGTCGATCCGCGCCTTCTCGACGTTGAGGATCTTGCCTCGGATTGGGAGGATCGCCTGGTACTGCGGGTTGCGGCCGGACTTGGCGGAGCCGCCGGCGGAGTCACCCTCGACGATGAAGATCTCGCACTTGGTGGGGTCGTTCGACTGGCAGTCGGAGAGCTTGCCCGGCAGGGACGCGGACTCGAGCAGCCCCTTGCGGCGGGTCAGGTCACGCGCCTTACGGGCCGCCACGCGCGCGGTGGCCGCCTGGATCGACTTGCGGATGATGTCCGACGCCTCGACCGGGTTGCGGTCCAGCCAGTCCGTCAGGTGCTCGTGCACGACCTTCTGGACGAACGTCTTCGCCTCGGTGTTGCCCAGCTTGGTCTTGGTCTGGCCCTCGAACTGGGGCTCGCCCAGCTTGACCGAGAGGATCGCCGTCAGACCCTCGCGGATGTCGTCACCCGTGAGGTTGTCGTCCTTCTCGCGCAGCAGCTTCTTGTCGCGCGCGTAGCGGTTGATGAGACCGGTCAGCGCGGCGCGGAAGCCCTCCTCGTGGGTGCCGCCCTCGTGCGTGTGGATCGTGTTCGCGAAGGAGTAGACCCCCTCGCTGTAGCTCGTGTTCCACTGCATCGCGACCTCGACGGAGAGCAGCCTCTCCTTGTCCTCGGCCTCGATGTCGATCACGGTGGGGTGGACGACCTCGCCCTTGCGGGAGTTGAGGTACTTCACGAAGTCGACGATGCCGCCTTCGTAGTGGTACGTCACCGATCGCGCTTCGCCGTCCTCAGGGGCGTCGGCGGAGTCGGCGCCCACGACCGCCTTGGCGGAGTCGCGCTCGTCCGTGAGCTTGATCGTCAGGCCCTTGTTGAGGAAGGCCATCTCCTGGAAGCGCCGCGACAGCGTCTCGAAGGAGTACTCGGTGGTCTCGAAGATGTCGCCGTCGGCCCAGAAGGTGACCGACGTACCGGTCTCCTCGGTGGCCTCGTGCTTGGCGAGCGGCGCGGTCGGCACGCCCGCCTTGTAGTCCTGCGTCCAGCGGTGGCCCTCGGTCCTGATCTCGACGGAGACCTTGGTCGAGAGCGCGTTGACGACGGAGACGCCGACGCCGTGCAGACCACCGGAGACGGCGTAGCCGCCGCCGCCGAACTTGCCGCCCGCGTGCAGGACGGTCAGCACGACCTCGACGGCCGGCTTGCCCTCGGAAGGGATGATGCCGACGGGGATGCCGCGGCCGTTGTCGATGACGCGGACGCCGCCGTCGGGCAGGATCGTCACGTCGATGGTGTCCGCGTGGCCGGCCAGGGCCTCGTCGACGGAGTTGTCCACAACCTCCTGCACCATGTGGTGCAGGCCACGCTCACCGGTCGAGCCGATGTACATGCCGGGTCGCTTGCGGACCGCGTCCAGCCCTTCGAGGACGGTGATCGCGCTCGCGTCGTACGAGGCTTCAGTCGCCCCTACGTGCGCGCGCGCGTCTGCGTCGGTGGACGGGATGTTCTCGTTGGGGTTGCCGGAATCGGCCACGAAGCGCCCTTTCTGGCACAGCACAAGCCAAGCTCCCGGTTGGTGGCCGGTGCGGCTGCGGCGTGTTGGTTCGGTAAGCCCTGTCAGCGTTGCTCGGTGCGTCCCACAAGTGGGGCGGGATTAGCTTCCAGTCTACCGGTAGCGCCGACAGTGATGGGGGTTTGGCGGTACCTGAGTCCGCATGTGCCGCCCTCAACCGGTCTCGGCCGACTCCCCATATGCGGAACGGGGCTCCAGGAGGCTCACAGCGGCACTCAGCGCTTCGAGGTGTCAACCCCCAGCTACCGGGCCTCCGCGGTCACCCGAAGGTGTCGTCGTGACCGGTGCTTCCGGGGGCGCGCAAGGGGCCGTAGCGGCGCGGGCCACCACCGGGATTCCTGATGTCGATGCGGCGCACGGTGCCGTGCCCGAGGTCCTCGTTGAGCCGCTTGACCAGCTGGACGGCGAGCATGCGCACCTGCGTCGCCCAGGCCGTCGAATCGCACTGCACCACCAGAACGCGCTCGTCCTCGTCGTACTTCTGCGGCACACAATGCCTGGCCAGCTCCTCGCCGACGATCTGCGGCCAGCGGCCCATGACGCCGCCGACCGCGGCCGGGGTCTCCCAGCCGCGCTCCGTGATCAGCCGGTTGATGGCGGGGCCGAGCCCCATCGGGTCCCGACCGTCCGCGCGGGCGCCCGAGCGCAGCGAGCCGCCGCGCCGCACCTGCTTCTTCTGCTGCGCTGCCGCGCCACGCGCGCGTGCGGCCTCTTTCGCGGCGCGCAGGGCCACGCGGGCGAGGTCGACTCCGGAGGGCTCCGGCGCCGGCTTCTGAGGCTTGCCGGCGCCCCCGTCCGCGTTCGGTGTGCCATCGCTCACAGTCGCTCCACCGTCCCCTCGGAGACGGCGTAGCGCGTGCCGGCGAGCACGCCCGGGACGTCGTCGTCGACCGCGGCCGTCACCAGGACCTGCTCGCCGGGCGCCACGAGCTCCGCCAGACGCTCCCTGCGGCGCGCGTCCAGCTCCGCGAAGACGTCGTCGAGGACGAGCACCGGCTCGTTCCCCTCGGCCTTCAGAAGGTCGTACGAGGCCAGGCGCAGCGCCAGCGCGTACGACCAGGACTCGCCATGGCTCGCGTACCCCTTGGCGGGCAGCTGGCCGAGTTTGAGGAGCAGCTCGTCGCGGTGCGGGCCGACCAGGGTGACCCCGCGCTCGATCTCCTGCTTGCGTGCTTCCTCCAGGGCGGCGAGGAGCTGCTCGTAGAGCTCCTCGCGCGCGTGCCCGGCGATGTGGGGCGAGGACGGCTTGTAGTCGAGGGCGACAGGACCGCCGCCGGGCGCCAGCTGCTCGTACGCCTTGTCGGCCAGCGGCTGCAATGTCGCGATGAGGTCGAGCCGCTGGGCGAGGAGTTCCGCGCCCACGCGCGCGAGGTGCTGATCCCACACGTCGAGCGTGGACAGGTCCATGGTGCGGCCGCCGTGGCGCCGGGCGAGCGCCGCGGACTTCAGGAGCGTGTTGCGCTGCTTGAGGACACGGTCGTAGTCGGAGCGCACGCCCGCCATGCGCGGGGAGCGGGCGGTGATCAGCTCGTCGAGGAAGCGGCGCCGCTCGCCGGGGTCGCCCTTGACCAGGGCGAGGTCCTCGGGGGCGAAGAGCACGGTCCGTACGATGCCGAGCACGTCACGGGGTCTGACCTGCGAGGACCTGTTGATGCGGGCGCGGTTGGCCTTGCCGGGGTTCAGTTCGAGCTCGATGAGCTGCTGGCGCTCGCCCTGGCGCACCTGGGCCCGGATGACGGCGCGCTCGGCGCCCATCCGGACGAGAGGGGCGTCGGAGGAGACGCGGTGGCTGCCCAGGGTGGCGAGGTAGCCGACGGCCTCGACGAGGTTCGTCTTGCCCTGCCCGTTGGGGCCCACGAACGCGGTGACGCCCGGGTCGAGGGCGACCTCGGCCCGGGGGTACGAGCGGAAGTCGGCCAGCGACAGATGCGTGACGTGCATGGTCGTGGGCCGACCTCCCCCAGTGGTTCCTGTGGTGCCGTGCCCGGCTGTGGGTCAGCCGTGCACAGCTGTGGATCAGTTCTTCTCGCCTACGGATCAGGCGTCGCGCTCGTTGGTCAGTTCTCCTCGACGGACTCGACCGCGTGGCCGCCGAACTGGTTGCGGAGCGCGGCGATCATCTTCATCTGCGGCGAGTCCTCCTGGCGGGAGGAGAAGCGGGCGAAGAGCGACGCGGTGATCGCGGGGAGCGGCACCGCGTGGTCGATGGCCGCCTCGACGGTCCAGCGGCCCTCGCCGGAGTCCTGCGCGAAGCCGCGGAGCTTGCCGAGGTGCTCGTCGTCGTCCAGGGCGTTGACCGCGAGGTCGAGCAGCCAGGAGCGGATGACCGTGCCCTCCTGCCAGGAGCGGAAGACCTCGCGCACGTCGGTCACCGAGTCGGCGGCCTCAAGCAGCTCCCAGCCCTCGGCGTAGGCCTGCATCATGGCGTACTCGATGCCGTTGTGGACCATCTTGGAGAAGTGGCCCGCGCCGACCTTGCCCGCGTGCACGGAGCCGAAGTCGCCCTCGGGCTTCAGCGCGTCGAAGATCGGCTGGACCTTCGCGATGTTCTCCTCGGCGCCGCCGTACATCAGCGCGTAGCCGTTCTGCAGGCCCCAGACGCCGCCGGAGACGCCGCAGTCGACGAAGCCGATGCCCTTGACGGCCAGCTCGGCGGCGTGCTTCTCGTCGTCCGTCCAGCGCGAGTTGCCGCCGTCCACGACGACGTCGCCCTCGGAGAGCAGCTCCTTCAGCTCGTCGACGGTGGACTGCGTCGCCGCACCGGCGGGAACCATCACCCACACCACTCGCGGGCCCTTGAGGCTGCCCACAAGCTCTTCCAGGCTGTGGACATCCGCGAGGTCCGGGTTGCGGTCGTAGCCGATGACGGTGTGGCCCGCGCGGCGGATGCGCTCGCGCATGTTGCCGCCCATCTTGCCGAGGCCGACGAGACCGAGCTCCATCAGTGGTTCCTTACGTTGCGACAGGGCGTGAGGAGGCACGTGCCAGCACGTCGCCGTGCGTGCGTACCCGCGTCCGAGCCTAAACCTGGGGGCGCCACCCACGCCTTTCGGGCGGCGCCCCCAGGGACCGGCTGCGGAAGGCTCAGCCCGAGAGCCGCACCGGCATGATCAGGTACTTGTACGCGTCGTCCGCCTCGGCGTCCACCGCCGGCCTGCCGCTGAGCAGCGCGGGCTTGGTGGACGTCGTGAACGACAGCTGGGCGACCGGGGAGTCGATCGCGCTCAGGCCGTCGAGCAGGAACGTCGGGTTGAAGGCGATCGAGATGTCGTCGCCCTCCAGCTGGGCGTCGACCCTTTCCACAGCCTGTGCGTCGTCGCTGGAGCCGGCCTCCAGGATGAGCACGCCCTGCTCGAAGCTGAGCCGCACCGGGGTGTTGCGCTCGGCGACCAGGGCCACGCGCTTCACGGCCTCCACGAAGGGGGCGGTCTCGATGACGGCCACGGAGTTGAACTCCGTCGGGAACAGCGTGCGGTACTTCGGCAGATCGCCCTCGAGGAGCCGGGTCGTGGTGCGGCGGCCCGCGCCCTCGAAGCCGATGAGGCCCTCGCCCGCACCGGAGCCGGAGAGCGCCAGGGTGACCGTGTCGCCGCTCGTGAGCGCCTTGGCGGTGTCCAGGAGCGTCTTGGCGGGCACCAGGGCGACCGCGGACGCCTCGGGGTCCTCCGGCTTCCACAGGAACTCGCGGACCGCGAAGCGGTAGCGGTCGGTGGAGGCCAGCGTCACCGTGTCGCCCTCGATCTCGATGCGCACACCGGTGAGGACGGGCAGCGTGTCGTCACGCCCGGCGGCGATGGCCACCTGCTGGGCGGCCGAGGCGAAGACCTCGCCGGGGACGGTGCCCGTGGCGGTCGGCATCTGCGGCAGCGCCGGGTACTCCTCCACAGGGAGGGTGTGGAGTGTGAATCGCGAGGAGCCACAGACCACGGTCGCCCGTACACCGTCTGTGGAGATCTCCACCGGACGGTTGGGCAGGGCGCGGCAGATGTCGGCGAGGAGGCGGCCGGAGACGAGCACCGTGCCTTCCTCGTCGATCTCCGCGTCCACGGAGACGCGTGCCGAGACCTCGTAGTCGAAGCTCGACAGGCTGAGCGCCCCTTCCTCGGCCTTCAGGAGAAGGCCAGCGAGGACAGGCGCAGGCGGTCGTGCCGGGAGGCTGCGCGCCGCCCAGGCCACTGCCTCCGCGAGTACGTCGCGTTCCACCCGGATCTTCACCGTAAGCCGCCTCCTGCTGTTGCTGGCTGCTCTCGCCCTGCGTTGGTCATCGGTCTCGTCGTCAGACGTGGTGTCGCTCGGCCCACCGATGGGGAGAACACCGGGGACCAGTCTGACGCACCGCACTGACAGTCGGTGCCTGTCGGGGTCAAGTCGTGCCGAGCGGCAGTCGGGCCGCCGGGAGCGAGTTGTGCACAGCCCCCACTTCGAAACGAATTCCCAGCTCTCTCTAGTTGGGAGTAGTAGTAGGGCCTGTGGAAACCGTGGATAACCCTGTCTTCGCAGGTCAGAGCCGGTTTTTTGTCCACGGGGCCTGTGGGCCGCACCGGTGGACAACCCGTCCTTTCTGTGGACGGCGAAAAGTTCTGCACACCCGATGCACAGGCGAGGGCCACTTCTCCCCAGAGCCGTCCCCAGCTTTACCCACGTTCCCCACAGCCCAACCCACCCCCTCGGTGTGACGGCTTTCACTCGCCACGGTGACGGAGCGCGTCACGTTGCCGAACAGTGGACAGCGATGTGGAGAAGCTTCCCTCCACTGTGCACAACAGCTGAGATCCTGTGGGTCGCCGGTGGACAACCCAGTGCACAGGCTGTGGAAGAAAAGTCTGTCCACAGCCTGTGGAGATCTTCTGTCCACCAATCCACACCCGTCTGAGCTGGGCTGATGGGATTTCACTACCGTGCGCTGTGGACACAGTCTGGACAACTTCTGGGTCCCCAGGCTGTGGAGCGAAGAAATCCGGCACATCTGTGGAGAACGGCCGTAACGTGCCAAGTAATCGAACACCGGCGGTGCTCGCAGTCGTACGCAGCAGCGATCACGCAGGCGTACGCGCACGAAGAAGGGCGCTCCGGGAGGGGTCCCGAAGCGCCCTGGAGGGCCGTAACAGGCTTGCTGTCAGCCGTTCTTGATGCGGTTGGTGAGCTCGGTGACCTGGTTGTAGATCGAGCGCCGCTCGGCCATGAGAGCGCGGATCTTGCGGTCCGCGTGCATCACGGTCGTGTGGTCGCGGCCGCCGAACTGGGCCCCGATCTTCGGCAGGGAGAGATCCGTCAGCTCGCGACAGAGGTACATGGCGATCTGGCGGGCCGTCACCAGGACGCGGCTGCGGGACGATCCGCAGAGGTCCTCCACCGTGAGCCCGAAGTAGTCCGCCGTCGCCGCCATGATGGCCGACGCCGTGATCTCGGGGGACGCGTCCTCGCCGCCGGGGATCAGGTCCTTGAGGACGATCTCGGTGAGACCCAGGTCCACAGGCTGTCGGTTGAGCGACGCGAAGGCCGTGACCCGGATCAACGCCCCTTCCAGCTCACGGATGTTGCGCGAGATGCGGGACGCGATGAACTCGAGGACCTCCGGCGGGGCGTTGAGCTGCTCCTGCACCGCCTTCTTGCGGAGGATGGCGATACGGGTCTCCAGCTCGGGCGGCTGGACGTCCGTGATCAGACCCCACTCGAACCGGTTGCGCAACCGGTCCTCAAGCGTGACCAGCTGCTTGGGCGGCCGGTCGCTGGAGAGCACGATCTGCTTGTTGGCGTTGTGGAGCGTGTTGAAGGTGTGGAAGAACTCCTCCTGCGTCGACTCCTTGTCCGCGAGGAACTGGATGTCGTCGACGAGCAGGATGTCCATCTCGCGGTAGCGCTTGCGGAAACTGTCGCCCTTGCCGTCACGGATGGAGTTGATGAACTCGTTGGTGAACTCCTCGGAGCTCACGTAGCGCACGCGCGTGCCGGGGTAGAGGCTGCGGGCGTAGTGCCCGATGGCGTGCAGGAGGTGCGTCTTGCCGAGCCCCGACTCCCCGTAGATGAAGAGGGGGTTGTACGCCTTCGCCGGCGCTTCGGCGACAGCGACCGCGGCCGCGTGCGCGAACCGGTTCGAGGCGCCGATGACGAAGGTGTCGAAGAGGTACTTGGGGTTCAGGCGGGCGGTCGGCTCACCGGGTCCTGTCGCGGGCGCGGGCTGCGCGGCCAGCGGTCCCGGAGCGCCGCTGGGGACACCGCGTCCACCGGGGCCGGGCCCGGACGGGCCGCCGTCCTGGCCGTGGCGACCGCCCATCGACAGCTCACCCGGATCGCGCCGCTGCTGGCGTTCGCGCGGGGAGTCGTAGGAGCCGCGCTCCTCATAAGAAGGGCGCTCGTCGTAGGAAGGCCGCTCTTCATAAGAGGAGCGTTCGTCGTACGAGGGCCGCTCTTCATAAGAGGAGCGCTCCCCCTGGTTCTTCTCGTACAGGTTCTGTTCGTAAGGCGAGCGTTCCGGCTGCTGTCCGTAGCGGCCGCGCTCCGCCTCGTACGCCTGCTGGTCGTAGGGCGAGCGCTCCTGCTGCCGGTAGTCGTGCTGGGGCTGCGGCGGCGACGCGTACGGGTCCCGGTCCGGGAAGCCCAGGCGGGGCTGCTGCCAGCTGTACTCGTCCTGCTGGGGGCGGGGCCAGGCGCCCGGCTCGGGGCGCTGGTAGTCCGGGTAGGCCGGGCGGGCGGTGGGCAGCGGGTCGGGGCGTGAGGGCTGCTGGTCGCCGCGCTGGCCGTGCTCCTCGGGACCACGTCGCTCGTAGCCGTCGTAGGAGTCGCGGCCGTCATACGTATCACGGGGCTGGCCGGCGGCCGGGGGCTCGGTGTCCTCGTAGCGGTGCTGCTGGACGGGCGGGGCCGGGGGCGCGGGGGTCTCGCCGACGGAGTCGTCGACCGTGATCGCGATACGGATGGGGCGCCCGCACTCGCGGCTCAGCGTCTCGCTGACGACCGGGGCGAGGCGGCCCTCGAGTACGCCCTTGGCGAATTCATTGGGGACCGCCAGGAGCGCGGTGTCGGCGACCAGCGCCAGCGGCTGGGAGCGCCGGATCCAGTGCTCGTCCTTCGTCTCGACGCCCTGCCCGCGGCCTTCCCCGAGGAGTTTCTCCAGCACTTGTGGCCACACTGCGGCAAGATCGGCAGGTACGTCAGCCACAGGGCACGCTCTCTCGCTGGTCCCACGAACGTGTGATTCCTGGGACGGGTCGGGAAGAAAATCGGGTGGGGTGGTGAGAAGGGAACGAATCGGAGTTCAGCCACGGTAGTCAGCGCGACCGCTGCGGTTCAAGTTGTTGTCCCCAGCCTGTGGACAGTGTCTCCCGCGTGGGGCCGGTTTGACCGGATGGCGTAGCCGCGCGTACCGTAACCAGGTCGAGTTGTCGATGGCTGCTGCCGCCTGCCTCCGATGGGCAAGATGGCGGCCCCCGTTCTCCGGTGGGTCGTATAGCGGTGCACTCGGGCGTATTGCGAGCTACTCGTGGGCGCACGGTGACAGCCAGGCGATGTCCCGCCACCACACGATTTTCTGGAGCCCCCGAGTGAGCAAGCGCACCTTCCAGCCGAACAACCGTCGTCGCGCCAAGACCCACGGTTTCCGCCTTCGCATGCGGACCCGCGCCGGTCGTGCGATCCTCGCCAACCGTCGTGGCAAGGGTCGCGCCAGCCTGTCCGCCTGATCTCGTAACCAGGTCATGACGTGCTGCCTACCGAGCATCGGCTGAGGCGGCGCGAGGACTTCGCGACCGCGGTACGCCGAGGACGCCGGGCCGGCCGCCCGCTACTCGTCGTCCATCTACGCAGCGGTTCAACGGACCCGCACGCGCTTGGGGAGAGCGTTACCCCATCGCGTGCGGGTTTCGTCGTGAGCAAAGCCGTGGGTGGAGCCGTCGTACGGAACGCGGTCAAGCGCAGACTCCGCCACCTCATGCGGGACCGAGTGGCCTTGTTGCCCCCAGGTAGCCTGGTAGTCGTACGCGCGTTGCCCCCAGCGGGCGACGCCACCCACGCACAGCTGGCCCGAGACCTGGACGCCGCACTTCAGCGGCTGCTGGGAGGGGGCGCGCGATGAAGTACCCACTGCTTGCGCTGATCAAGATCTACCAGTGGACCATCAGTCCGCTGCTCGGTCCCGTGTGCAAGTACTACCCGTCGTGTTCCCACTACGGCTTCACGGCCATCGACCGGCACGGTGCGATCAAGGGAACAGCCCTCACCGCCTGGCGCATCCTTCGGTGCAACCCATGGTCGCCCGGCGGCGTCGACCACGTTCCACCACGCAAGCGTCCGCGCTGGCACGAGATGCTCCGTAACGCTCTGCGCGGGGACAAGAAAGCGGCCCCCGTCGCCCCGGGCGAGGACCCCTCCGCCCAGGACAACCCGTCCGCAGCGACTTCGCCCCATGCCCAAGGAGCCTGATCAGGGACATGATTTCCGATATCGTCAACGCGATTTCTGGTGTCTTCGCGTTTCTCACGACCCCGGTGTCCTGGGTCATCGTCCAGTTCCACAAGGTCTTCGGGGCCGTCTTCGGCCCTGACACTGGATGGGCCTGGGGTCTGTCGATCGTGTCCCTGGTGGTACTGATCCGGATCTGCCTGATCCCGCTCTTCGTGAAGCAGATCAAGGCGACCCGGAACATGCAGCTGCTCCAGCCGCAGATGAAGGCGATCCAGGAGCGCTACAAGAACGACAAGCAGCGTCAGTCCGAAGAGATGATGAAGCTGTACAAGGAGACGGGTACCAACCCGCTCTCCTCGTGCCTTCCCATCCTCGTGCAGTCGCCGTTCTTCTTCGCGCTCTACCACACGCTCGCCGGTATCGCCGACAACAAGAAGATCGGCGTCATCGACCAGTCGCTCCTGGACAGCGCCCAGAAGGCGCACATCTTCGGTGCGCCGCTGGCCGCCAAGTTCACGGACAGTGCCAGCGAAGTGCTCAAGATGGGCGCCAACCTGACCGACGTCCGCGTGGTCACCGCGATCATGATCGTCCTGATGTCGGCGTCGCAGTTCTACACGCAGCGCCAGCTGATGACCAAGAACGTCGACCTCACGGTGAAGACGCCGTTCATGCAGCAGCAGAAGATGCTGATGTATGTCTTCCCCCTGATCTTCCTGTTCATGGGCATCAACTTCCCCGTCGGTGTCCTCGTGTACTGGCTGACCACCAACGTGTGGACCATGGGCCAGCAGATGTACGTGATCAGCCGCAACCCCACCCCGGGCAGCAAGGCGCAGGCCAAGATGCTCGAGGGCCTGCAGAAGCACGTCGTCACGCACAGCGCGACCCGCACCAAGCGCGAGCGGAACATCGTCAAGGGGATCGTCGCCAAGGGCCGCGACCGCAACGAGCAGGAGCGGAAGTTCATCAACGGCCTGAGCAAGGCCGGTCTCGCCGCTCAGGCCGACGGCACCGTGGTGAAGAGCTCCGCCGCCACGGAGGTCCTGGACGAGGACGGCACGGCCGGCGCCCCCAAGCGGCAGCAGCCGAAGCGGCAGTCCAAGTCGCAGCGCCAGACCGGCCCCACGGGCAGCCCGGCCAAGCCCGCTTCCCCGGCGAAGCCCCCACTGGAGAAGAAGGACGAGCCGCAGGACGCCGTCCCGCAGGCCAAGCAGACCGGTGCCAAGCCCGCCGGCGGCTCCACGTCCACCGGAACGAACGGCCGCAGCAAGGCGAAGTCCGGCCAGCGCAAGGGCCAGCCGCCGCGCTCCAAGTCCTCGTCCAAGAAGTAACCCTCGACGTAAGTCTTCGACGTAAAAGGAGTCCATCCCGTGACGGAAGGCACCACCTCCGCCGCTGCTGAGGGTGGCGACACCCTGACCCGCCTCGAGCAGGAGGGCGAGATCGCTGCGGACTACCTCGAGGGTCTGCTCGATATCGCCGACCTCGACGGCGACATCGACATGGACGTCGAGGCCGACCGCGCCGCCGTGTCCATCGTCAGTGACGCGGGTGGCCGCGATCTGCAGAAGCTGGTCGGCCGCGACGGTGAGGTCCTGGAGGCCCTCCAGGAGCTGACGCGTCTGGCGGTGCACCGTGAGACGGGCGACCGCAGCCGGCTCATGCTCGACATCGGCGGCTACCGCGCCAAGAAGCGCGCCGAGCTCACCGAGCAGGGTGCCAAGGCTGCGGCCGAGGTGAAGAACACCGGCGAGCCGGTCAAGATGCAGCCGATGACGCCGTTCGAGCGCAAGGTCGTGCACGACGCCGTCAAGGCCGCCGGCCTGCGCAGCGAGTCCGAGGGCGAGGAGCCGCAGCGCTTCGTCGTCGTGCTTCCCGCCTGATCGGCACGTCGCTTTCCGGCCCCGTCTGTTCGCAGGCGGGGCCGATCTTTGTCAGCCTGTTAGTCAGCCACCCAGTGCGCTAGTGCGGTACGGAAGGACGGTCCTCGTGACGGAGGCAGCAGAACTCCCCCCGGCTCCGGAGCAGGCGCGGGCGGTATTCGGCGATCGCTTCTTGGACGCCGTCCGCTACGCGGAGCTGCTCGCCGACGCGGGAGTGCAGCGCGGTCTCATCGGCCCTCGTGAGGTACCGCGCCTGTGGGAGCGGCACATCCTCAACTGCGCGGTGCTTTCCGAAGTGGTCCCCGAGAGCGTCACCGTGTGCGACGTCGGCTCCGGCGCCGGGCTGCCCGGCATTCCACTGGCGCTGGTCCGCCCCGACCTCAAGATCACGCTTCTTGAGCCACTGCTGCGACGTACGACGTTCCTGACCGAGGTCGTCGAACTGCTCGGGCTCGATCATGTGACGGTGGTACGGGGCCGTGCGGAGGAAGTTCTCGGCAAGCTGACGCCTGTCCACGTCGTCACGGCGCGTGCCGTGGCGCCGCTGGACCGGCTGGCCGCATGGGGTGTCCCCCTGCTCCGGCCGTACGGCGAGATGCTGGCCCTCAAGGGCGACACGGCGGAGGAAGAGCTCAAGAACGCGGGCTCGGCGCTGAGCAAGCTCGGTGCGGTGGAGACCTCTGTGCTGCACGTCGGCGAGGGAGTGGTCGACCCGCTCTCCACGGTGGTGCGTGTGGAGGTGGGCGAGAGCCCGGGTGGCGTACGGTTCGCCGCCAAGCGTGCCAAGGCCGCCCGCACGGGTCGCGCGCGACGCAGGCGTTGACCGCGTGCGACGCAGGCGCTGACCGCCCAGGCGGCCGGATTGCTGGGTACCGCTGTTCCGCCCTGAGGACCAGTAGTACTCCACACAAGCTGCCAAACCTACGCATATCGGGGTGTCGCGCGGGAGTGCACCCGGCTGCGGTGCATCGTGTTTCACGTGAAACGTCGCTCCCTGCTGCATGGCATCATCAGTCGCGGCCGCACAGCGGCCGCTCCCCGCGACCATAGACCTCTTGGATCCCTGGATTCGGGCACGGAGTTGTCCACAGAAGGGGATTCATCCACAGAAGACCGGGCCTCGCTGGTTCTCGACCCCGACGGCATGGGAGGCTCTGTTCATTGCGAGCCTGAAGTCGAGGAGAGTGAATCCTTGCGGTCCGACGCCAACATCGCGGGACCGATGACCGATCCGGTCCCCGGTCCCCGCACCGAGTCGCCGGGGGAGGATGTTTCACGTGAAACACCGACCCCGATGGACGACACCCCCATTGGTCGCTCTGCCCAACTGGCAGTAGAAGCTCTCGGCCGCGCAGGTGAAGGCCTGCCACGTCCGGAGCAGACCCGCGTCATGGTGGTGGCCAATCAGAAGGGCGGGGTCGGCAAGACCACGACGACGGTCAACCTTGCGGCGTCGCTCGCGCTGCACGGCGCACGCGTCCTGGTCGTCGATCTGGATCCGCAGGGCAACGCCTCCACGGCTCTGGGCATCGATCACCACGCCGATGTGCCCTCCATCTACGACGTGCTGGTCGAGAGCAGACCGCTCTCGGAAGTGGTGCAGCCCGTCACGGACGTCGAAGGCCTCTTCTGCGCCCCGGCCACCATTGACCTCGCCGGCGCGGAGATCGAACTGGTCTCCCTGGTCGCACGCGAGAGTCGGCTGCAGCGGGCCATCCAGGCGTATGAGCAGCCGCTGGACTACATCCTCATCGACTGTCCGCCGTCGCTCGGCCTTCTGACGGTCAACGCTCTGGTCGCCGGGGCCGAGGTGCTGATTCCGATCCAGTGCGAGTACTACGCGCTGGAGGGGCTCGGTCAGCTGCTGCGGAACGTGGATCTCGTCCGCGGCCACCTGAACCCCACGCTGCACGTCTCGACGATCCTGCTGACCATGTACGACGGACGGACCAGGCTGGCCTCTCAGGTCGCCGACGAGGTCCGGAACCACTTCGGCGACGAGGTGCTGCGGACGAGCATTCCGCGCTCGGTCCGTATTTCGGAGGCGCCGAGCTACGGGCAGACGGTGCTCACCTACGATCCAGGGTCGAGCGGTGCGCTCTCCTACCTCGAAGCGGCGCGGGAGATGGCGCTGCGCGGGGTCGGGATCCACTACGACGCCCAGCGTGCCCACGCGGGCACTCCACTTGACCAGCACAGCACGCCGGAGGGTATTCAGTGAGCGATCGACGGAGGGGACTGGGCCGTGGTCTCGGCGCACTGATCCCGGCGGCCCCCGCACCGGAGAAGCAGACGTCCGCGGGCCCGGCAGGGGGAGCCTCGACCTCTCCCGCCTCGGTGCCCGTGCTGACGACGGAGCGCGGGGTGGCGGCGGCCAAGGTGGCATCGTTGCCACCGGCGCAGGTTTCACGTGAAACCGAAGAGGTGATCCCAACCGCGGCCGAAACGCTCGATGCGCCCGCAGGTGCGTACTTCGCGGAGCTGCCGCTCGATGCCATCACACCCAACCCGAGGCAGCCGCGCGATGTGTTCGACGAGGATGCCCTCGCCGAGCTCATCACGTCCATCAAGGAAGTCGGCCTGCTGCAGCCCGTCGTCGTACGACAGGCGGGGCCGGGACGCTACGAGCTCATCATGGGCGAGCGCCGCTGGCGCGCCTGCCGTGAGGCGAAGCTCGAGCGCATCCCCGCGATCGTGCGGGCCACGGACGACGAGAAGCTCCTTCTCGACGCGCTCCTGGAGAACCTGCACCGCGCCCAGCTGAACCCGCTGGAAGAGGCCGCTGCCTACGACCAGCTGCTCAAGGACTTCAACTGCACGCACGACCAGCTGGCCGATCGCATCGGCCGGTCCCGCCCGCAGGTGTCCAACACGCTGCGTCTGCTGAAGCTGTCGCCAGCGGTGCAGCGGCGGGTCGCGGCGGGTGTCCTCTCCGCCGGTCACGCCCGGGCTCTGCTCTCGGTCGACGACTCGGAGGAGCAGGACCGGCTCGCCCACCGCATTGTGGCCGAAGGGCTCTCCGTGCGGGCCGTCGAGGAGATCGTGACGCTCATGGGTTCGCGGCCCACCAGCACGGCTCGTGCGAAGGGGCCGAGGGCCGGGGCTCGTGTCTCTCCGGCTCTGAACGTCCTCGCCACGAGGCTGTCGGACCGCTTCGAGACGCGGGTGAAGGTCGACCTCGGGCAGAAGAAGGGCAAGATCGTCGTCGAGTTCGCGTCGATGGATGATCTGGAGCGCATCCTCGACACGCTCGCCCCGGGTGAGGGGCCGGTCCTCCAGAACGGCCTCTCCGAGCAGAGCGGTCTTCCTGAGGGAAGCGAGAGCGAAGAACAGGACTGATCGTCCTGGCGTGCGCTCAGGCGAACAGCGGGTTGTGTCCGATGTGTATCGGAACACGGCCCGCTCTTTGCTTTCCTACGGTATCGATGGAATCGCATCGTGGTTACGATGCGATCGGGAAGAGCGCATTCACCTGGCAGTACCTCATGGGGGAGGCGGGGTCATGCGATCGGTGAGTCGCACCGGACTGATGACCGCAGGTCTCGGACTGGGCGCGGTCGGCGGATTCGTCGGCAGTCTGCTCAGGGAGCGGGGCGCTCTGACAGCCGCCCGTGTCGCCGCGGGCGAAGGAAGCGAGGATCAGCCTTCATGGGGCGTCGGCTCGTACCGCTCACGCTGGACAACCTTCCGGACCTTCCCGAGCGTTGCCGGTCGTGTGTCTTCTGGGAGCTGGACCCGGTCAGCGGTCAGGCCGCGGTAAGAGCCGGTACTCCGGAGCTGGAGAAGGAAGCCTGGATCTCCAGCGTTCTGCTGGAGTGGGGGTCCTGCGGCCGCGTCGTCTACGTCGATGACGCCCCGGTCGGCTACGTGCTCTACGCGCCCCCCGCCTACGTGCCGCGGTCCACCGCGTTTCCCACGAGCCCGGTCGCCCCCGATGCTGTCCAGCTGATGACGGCTTGGATCACCCCTGGCTATCGGGGACAGGGGCTGGGCCGCGTCATCGTCCAGACCGTCGCCAAGGACCTTTTGCGGCGCGGCTTCAAGGCGATCGAGGCGTTCGGCGATGCCCAGGGGAAGGAGACCGCCTGTCTGCTGCCCGCCGATCACTTGCTGGCCGTGGGCTTCAAGACCGTACGGCCGCACCCCTCGTATCCGCGGCTGCGCCTGGATCTGCGGACGACGCTCTCCTGGAAAGAGGATGTGGAGATGGCACTGGACCGACTTCTGGGTGCGGTGCAGAAGGAGCCGGCGCTGCGGCCGTTGTGACCGCTCCGGGCAAGACGAAGGGCCAACCCGGATGGGTTGGCCCTTCGTGTTTCACGTGAAACAGCGTCGGCGTACTTACTCGCCGATGAAGTCCTCGAGGTCGCGCACGATGGCGGCCTTCGGCTTGGCGCCGACGATGGTCTTGGCGACCTCGCCACCCTGGTAGACGTTCAGGGTCGGGATCGACATGACGCCGTACTTGGCGGCGATGGCCGGGTTCTCGTCGATGTTGAGCTTGACGACCTCGATCTTGTCGCCGTACTCGGAGGCGATGGCCTCGAGCGAGGGGGCGATCTGGCGGCACGGACCGCACCAAGCGGCCCAGAAGTCGACCAGCACGGGCTTGTTGCTCTTCAGGACGTCCTCGTCGAAGGAAGCGTCCGTCACGTTCTTCAGGTTGCCGGCCACAGCGGGCTCCTCATTTTCCTCGGGGGGTTGCGGGGTGGAAGTACGGGATCAGACGCTGGTCGGCGTCTTCTCGGGCTCGGGAGCCTCACCGTCGGAGAGCGCGGCGAGGAAGCGCTCGGCGTCGAGAGCGGCGGAGCAGCCGGTACCGGCCGCCGTGATCGCCTGGCGGTAGGTGTGGTCCACGACGTCACCGGCGCCGAAGACACCGGTCAGGTTGGTCCGCGTCGACGGGGCCTGCACCCGCAGGTAGCCCTCGTCGTCCAGGTCGAGCTGGCCCTTGAAGAGCTCCGTCCGCGGGTCGTGACCGATGGCGATGAAGAGGCCGGTCACGGGCAGCTCCGACGTCTCACCCGTCTTCAGGTTGCGCAGCGTCAGGCCGGCGAGCTTCGGGTCACCCTTGATCTCGGCGACCTCGCTGTCCCAGACGAACTTGATCTTCGGGTCCGCGAACGCGCGCTCCTGCATCGCCTTGGAGGCGCGCAGAGTGTCGCGGCGGTGGACGATCGTCACGGACTTGGCGAAGCGCGACAGGAAGGTGGCCTCCTCCATCGCGGTGTCGCCGCCGCCGATCACGGCGATGTCCTGGTCCTTGAAGAAGAACCCGTCGCAGGTGGCGCACCAGGAGACGCCGCGGCCGGACAGCGCGTCCTCGTTGGGCAGGCCGAGCTTGCGGTGCTGGGATCCGGTGGTGACGATGACGGCCCGCGCGCGGTGCACGGTGCCCGCGGTGTCCGTCACGGTCTTGATCTCGCCGGTCAGGTCGACGGCCACGACGTCGTCGGGCACGAGCTCGGCGCCGAAGCGCTCGGCCTGGCCGCGCATGTTGTCCATGAGCTCGGGGCCCATGATGCCGTCCTGGAAGCCGGGGAAGTTCTCCACCTCGGTCGTGTTCATCAGCGCGCCACCGGCGGTGACCGCGCCCTCGAACACGAGTGGCTTCAGCGACGCGCGCGCGGTGTAGAGCGCCGCCGTGTAGCCGGCGGGCCCGGAGCCGATGATGATCACGTTACGGACGTCGCTCACGGCTTGTTTCCTCGTCTCTGCGGGACTGCTGCGTACTGCCGGGGGAGCCTCTTCTCAGGACTCTCACCCCACCCAACGGATCCTACGGGGCGTGCATTCCCGACGTGTCCGGGCGCACGTCGGGGTTGCGTTCGGGTGCCCGTCAGCCGCGGTCGTAGTCGTGGGTGTACAGCAGCTCGCCCTCGGGCGACTTATCCTTCAGACATGCCGAGTCCACGATGAACGCCGTGACGCGGTGCGCCGGGTCGCTCTTGTGGGGCAGCACGACGAGGTAGGCGCTCTTCCCTTCGTATGTGCCCTTCTCCGCCGCCAGCGGGTCCTCATTGCGGTGCGTTCCCAGTTGCACGCAGGCCGGCACGGTGACGGCCCGCTTGGGGGCGGTGAGCGTCTTCGGTGCCTTTGGGCTGCTCTCCTGCGTCCCGAAAGAAGGAGCCTCCGTGGCGAGGGGCGCGGCGCTTTCCTTGCTTGCACCGAGCAGCTCCGAGACCTTCGCATCCAGGGAGCTGTCGGCGAAGGTGTCGACGGGGCCGCTCTTCTCCGCTGTCGGTGTTCCGTCTCCGTTCTGCAGGAGAAGCGCGCCTACGCCCAGCGCGGCGACGGTCAGGACCGCGCCGAGAGCGGCGCCTGTGCGGCGACGGCTAGCGCGGGGCTTGCGCCCTGGGCCGGCGGCGGCGCGGGGGCGACCGGAGGGGCGGTCCGTGGAACGGGGGGCGGACGCGGTCGTTGTTTCACGTGAAACGGGGTCGACGGTCGCGTCGTGGGCGTCCTTGTCCGTCTCCTCGGCGGTCTCCGTCTCCGTCTCCCCGCTCGCGTCCGCGGTCTCGGGGGCCAGGCTGCCCAGGAGCGCTTCCGCGGCCAGTGCCGCGTCGATGCGTCCGGCCACGTCGTCAGGCATGTGAGACGGCCCTGACAGCGGAGGCGTACCGAGGAGGCCGCGGATCTCTTCCAGAGAGGCGTAGACGTCGGCGCACAACGTGCAGCCATCGAGGTGCCGTCGGAGATCGGCGGTGCGGGAAGCGGGCAGCAGTCCCTCGGCGAGGTCGGAGATCTCGTCGACCTCCGGGTGTTCCGCCGTATCGGTCGTGGATGTCACCCGCGCCCACCTCCGCCCTTCACCGCAGCCGAATCTTGTGGTCCTGCCTCGTCCCGAGGCTCTGCTGCCGGTGGGACGGATGTCCCCCGCGTCCGGTTCCTCGCGGGAGGTGGATTCTCATCGGCCGCCGGGCCGTCGCCGTCCGTACGGAGGTGGGTCAGGAGCGGCAGGAGTCTGGCTCTGCCG
Organism: Streptomyces sp. R818; assembly: GCF_056172735.1. Taxonomy (NCBI): domain Bacteria; kingdom Bacillati; phylum Actinomycetota; class Actinomycetes; order Kitasatosporales; family Streptomycetaceae; genus Streptomyces; species Streptomyces sp. R818. The sequence goes on along the minus strand of NZ_JAOCNE010000012.1, from coordinate 273,264 downwards.
CGTGCGCAGCGACTCTTGACGGTGCCGACGGGGACGTCGAGTACCCGGGCGGCCTCGGCGACCGGGTAGCCCTGCATGTCGACGAGGACGAGAGCGGCCCGCTGGTCGGCCGGCAGCGATCGCAGAGCGGTCAGGAGCTCACGGTGGAGGTCGTTGCGCTCGGCGGCTGCGGCGGCGGACTCGTGCGGCTCCAGGAGCTGGTCGAGGCGCTCGGTGTCGTCCACGGGCGAGGTCTTACGGGAGGCCACCTTGCGGGCCCGATCCAGGCAGGCGTTGACGGTGATGCGGTGCAGCCAGGTCGTCACGGCGGACTGGCCCTGAAAGGTGTGCGCGGCGCGGTAGGCGGAGACCAGGGCGTCCTGCACGGCGTCGGCGGCTTCCTCACGATCCCCCAGGGTCCGCAGGGCCACGGCCCAGAGCCGGTCACGGTGGCGGCGGACGATCTCGCCGAAAGCGTCTTCGTCCCCCGCGACATGGCGGGCGAGGAGCTCGGCATCCAAGAGCTCGGAATGCATCGACCGGCTTTCCATGCGTGTCCCCGAGTCCGTAGGGGAGGCGACCATAACCCAAACGCGTGAACCGATCGTCAGAATGCCACAGGACGGATCCGGGGCGTAGCGGTCCCGGAGCGCAGGCATCCGCCGGTGCGTGCGGCTGAGGGGCGCGGTCCCCTCAGCCACTGTGGTCGGGACGGGTCAGCTGGTGATCTTGATGTCCTTCACCCGGCCGCGGTACGTGCCCTCCTCGGTGAGAGGAAGCTTGGTCAGCCAGACCAGCAGGTACCGGGATTTGAGCGCCTTGTCCGGGCGGATCGTGACGCTGGTGCCCGAACCCTTCCCGCACTCCTGGAACGCGCTGAAGGACGTGGGCCGCGTACTCGCGTCACCGGCAGCCGCACGGAGTTCGACGGTGGTGTCCCCGACGAAGGAGACGGTCACCTTCCCCACGTTCTGCGACTTGCCGAGGTCGAGCACTATCCCCAGCCCCGGCTTGAGATTCCCGAACTCGGCGCCCTTGTAGAAGTCCGTCTGCCAGTACGAGTCCGGATCACCGTCGTAGGCCTTGCCTATGTCAGCCGGCTTCTCCGAGTTGTCGCCGAACGGATCGAAGTCCTGCGCCGCGCTGATGGAGACGGGTGCGGACGACGGCTTCGTCGGCCCCTTGACGCTGTTGTCCGTCGTCTGGGTGTGCTCAGTCTTGTCCGAACCGTCGCTCCGGTTCATCAGGGCATCCGCCAGCTGCCAGCTCCCCAGCCCGAGCGCGGCGATGAGCAGCGCCGACACGGCCCACTTGAGGGCCTTGCCGGTGCGGCTCTGCAGCGGGAGCGGCGGGGCCGGGACGGGCTGGGTGACGCCGGGACTGGCGGGGCGGCCGAACGGGTCCTGTTGGTACGTCGTCCGTTGGTACTCCGGGGGCGCCGCGAAGGCGGGCTCCGGCGGACGGATCTTGGGCATCTCGCCGATCGCCTTCACCAGGTCCTCCGGCGTTGTGCACGGCGGTTCCTGGCGGGACGCTGTCGCCCCGTCGTTGGCGAGCGCGCGCATGGCGAGCTCTGCGAGGCCGCGGTGGACGCCGGCGCGCACCTGGTCGGGGGCGATGAGGCCGACGCCCTTGGGGAGCCCGGACAGGCCGTAGGCATCGTTCTCGTACGGCCAGCGCTGGGTCAGGGCGGCATACAGGAGCGCGCCGATCGCCTCGGTGTCGGTGCGCTGCGGGGTGTCGGAGCTGATGCCGCGCAGCGCGGCGTTCACGGCGAGGCCGCGGATGCGCCACTGACCCGTGGAGGTGCGCAGGACGGCGCTGGGGGTGAGCCGGAGGTGGGCGAGTCCCTCGCGGTGGGCTGCGGCCATGGCGAAGGAGATCTGGCTGACCATCTGGTAGGCGTCGTGCGCCTCCAGAGAGCTGACCGCGAGCAGCGCGGTGAGCTCGGTGGCGTCGGGCAGCCATTCGTGGACGACGTAAACGAGGTCGTTCTCCTCGACCGCGTCCAGGACCTGGACGAAGCGGGGGTCGCCGAGCAGCGCCGACGAGCGGGCCGCGGCGAGTACCGAGCGCGCTCGCGGGTGGTCGGCGGGCAGCAGGTGTACGCCGACGGCGCGGCGGAGTTTCTCGTCCACCGCACGCCAGCTGCTGAAACCGTCCAGACGAGTGACGCATTCTTCGAGCCGGTAGCGTCTGGCGAGCTTGTGGCCGCTGTGCAGCTCGGGCGGTGAGGACGTGCGAGGGCTCACGTGGGTCCCCGTCTCCGCGGTGTCCGCGGGTTCCTCACGTGCCGTGGTGTCTCGCTTCGAGATGTCGGCCACCCCGTCGGCCGTGGCCTGCTCCGCCTTGTCCGCACCGGCGGTCAGCGGTTCGTCCCCGCCGTTGTCGGCCACGTCGACGGCAGCCGTGCTCCGTTCCGCCACCGTCGTTCCTGCCTCCCCATTCGTTGCACTCACTCCGACGCCCAAGCCAATTGTGCCCACAGTCCGACGCTATGCACGACACACGGTGGTCGCCGAAGGTTGTGCGCGATCCCGGTCCTCTCAGCGTCCGAGACGTCCACGGACCATACCGACCATCGAATTGAGCTCCTCGATCCGCATCTTCCGTGCGGCCACGTAGAAGGCACCGAGCAGGGCGACACCGCCGACGACCAGCGCCGCGATCGATCCGAGCGCGCCATGGCCGAGGACCATGGTGAGCGCGTACCCGATCCCGCCACCGATGATCGCCGCGGGCACGGAGGCCAGGCAGAGGCGGGCGTACGTCCGCACGACGTTCGCGCCGTCCAGGTCGCCGCCGAGCCGCTTGCGCAGCCGCTGCCAGGCGACCCCGACGCCGATCGCGTACGCGAGTCCGTACGAGAAGGCCATGCCGACGACCGCCCAGCGGGCGGGCAGGATCAGGTAGCACAGGGCCGACGCGGCGGCGTTGACCGCGGCGACGATGACCGTGTTGTAGAAGGGCGTGCGGGTGTCCTCGTACGCGTAGAAGCCGCGCAGCACCACGTACTGCACGGAGAACGGGATGAGGCCGAGGCCGAACGCCATCAGGATGTAGCCCATCGACTTCGCCGCGCCGATGCCGCTGGAGCCGAAGAGCAGGGTGCACATCGGGACGCCGAGCGCGACGAACATGAAGGCCACCGGGACGATCGCCACGGCCGAGGTGCGCAGGCCCGAGGAGATGTCGTCGCGGACCGCGCCCGGGTCGTTGTCGTGGGCGGCACGCGAGATGCGCGGCAGCATGGCGGCCATGACCGAGACGGTGATGATGGCCTGCGGCATGCCCCAGATCAGCTGAGCGTTGGAGTAGCCCATGATGCCGCTGCCCGGCATGTCCGCGGCCTCGCCTGCGGAGGTCGCGAGCTGGGTGACGACGATGACGCCCGCCTGGTTGGCGAGGACGAACAGCACGGTCCACTTGGCGAGCTTGACGGCCTTGCCGAGGCCGTGGCCCCTCCAGTCGAAGCGGAGGCGGAAGCGGAAGCCGGTCTCGCGAAGGTACGGGATCATCGCGAGGGCCTGCACGGTCAGGCCGAGGAGGGTGCCGATGCCGAGGAGGCGCACGCCGTCCGGCGGGATCGTGGTGACGTCCATGTGGGTCTCGGACGCGGTGCCGTAGACCCAGATGAACATGCCGAACGTGAAGATCATGACGATGTTGTTGAGGACCGGGGTCCACATCATCGCGCCGAACTTCCCGCGGGCGTTCAGGATCTGGCCCATGACCACGTGCACGCCCATGAAGAAGATCGTGGGCAGGCAGTAGCGGGCGAAGGTGACGCCGACGCTGTCCGCGGCGGGGTTGTCCGAGACGGTGCTCGACATCAGGTTGATCAGCAAGGGCGCGGCGAAGACGACGACCGCCACGATCACCGCGAGGGCCATGATCACGAGAGTGAGCAGGCGGTTGGCGTACGCCTCGCCGCCGTCGTCGTCCTCCTTCATGGCGCGCACCAGCTGGGGCACGAAGACGGAGTTCAGGCCGCCGCCGACGGTCAGGATGTAGATCATCGTCGGCAGGGTGTAGGCGACGGTCCAGGTGTCGCCGAGGAGTCCGGCGCCCAGGGCCGCGGTGATGACCATGGTGCGGACGAAGCCGGTGAGTCGGGAGACGAGCGTGCCCGCCGCCATCACCGCGCTCGACTTCATCAGGCTCGACGCGCGGCCGGCCTTCTTCGGGGCGGCAGCGGGGGCGGGGGCCGGTGGCGGAGGCGTCTGGAGCGGTGCCTGGCCGAGGAACGTGGTCGGGTCGTCGACGGGCTGCTCGGCCGGGGCGCGACCGCCGCGGTAGCCGGGCTGCTGGTCGCGGAAGAGGTGGGCGAAGGCGTCGGGCTCGTGGCGCTCCTCGCCGGCCTGCGTCACGAGGTCGTCGACACCGACGAACTGGGTCGTCCGCGCGTCGTCGCCGTACGGCAGGTACTGCGAGGGGCCCTCCGGCTCCGGCGCGGGCGTCTGCGCCCAGACACGGGGGTCCGGCTGGTACTGGTTCGCGGGCGGCGGCGCGTACAGCGGCTGCGGCGCCTCGTAGCTACCGGGGGGCGGCGGCGGGTGCGCGGCCCGGTCGTACAGCGCCTCGGTCACCGGGTCCTGGGCGGAGAGGTCGTGCGCCCGGTACGGGTCCTGGGCGTACGCGTCCTGGAGGTACGCGTCCTGCCCGTAGCCGTCGGGGGCGGGCTGGGGCGGCGGCACCTGGCCGCCGGACCCGTGGGGGTCGTACGGGTGGCCATCGCCCGAGGCAGAGCCGCCCGAGCCCTGACCACGGTCACCGTTGTACGGCGCGTTCATGGATACCCCACCTCATCGTCCCCGGCCCACCGGCCACGACATCGCTCAACGGTCCACTCTCTCACCCGTGCCCGACGGGGCCGCGCTTTCCGAAGCGGTGTCAGCCGTCGGGTCACTCGGCTGCTGCGGGACATCCGCCCGCGCACTCGGACCCGATTCGTCCTGCGGCCCGTCCTGCGCCGGCTCGGCGGAACCGGCGGTCGCGTCCTGCGGTCCGCCCTCTTCCAGCTGGGCGGCGGCGGTGCGCTTGCGCTGCGTGTACATCCGGAATCCGGCCAGGACGAGGAGGAGGACGCCGCCGCCGATGACGAGCATCACGGTGGGCGTGATCTCGGTGGCGTCGACCTTGAACTCCATCCGGTGGCCGTAGGGCTGGTTGTCCTCGGTGTACAGCTGGGCGTAGACCGTGATGGGGCCCGTGGCCTTGGCCGTGGTGGTGAACTTCACGGACTGGCTGTGCCCGCTCGCGATCTTGACCGCCTTGTCCTCGGACACGCCGTCACCGATCCGCAGGCGCGTGCCGTTGGCCGAGGTGAGGCGCAGAACCAGATGGTCGACGTCCTGCCACAGGTTGTTCTGCACGGAGACCGGAATGGTCGCGCTGCGCCCCGAGAGCCGTACCCGGGACTTCTCGATCAGCGCGACCTGGCCGGCGCTGTCGGAGAGGTACGCCGAGACGCCTTCGCGGAAGGACTCGGAGGCCGTGGCCCTGCCCCGCCATGCCGTGGACATCTCGCGGTCCATCGAGCGGCCGAACGGCGTCACGACCCGGGACCGGTCGGTGAGGACGGTTTTGAAGTTCTCCAGATCGTTCTGGGTGCTCTGGATCTTCTCGAACGCCGACTGCGACAGTTCCTGCTTGCGCAGGGACGAGGGGTAGGACCGGGTGGAGGGGACACGCGTGGTCGCGCCGGGGTCCGGCTCAGCGCTGGTCGTGGCCGCCAGGCTCTGCGGCTGGGACCAGGTGCCGTCCTGCAGCGCGTGCACCGCCTGGGCCATCGCGTGGGCCTGGCTCGTCGTGGGCATCCGCTGGGGCGCCACCACGACATTGCGCTGCTTGTCCGTCTGCCGGGTCAGCATGAGGCTCTGGGCGAGGAACTCCTGGACGGCGAGCGCGGAGTTCTCGGCGCGTGACATGTCGCCCTCGAACGCGGTCGAAAGCCGGGCGTCGGCGACCACGGCCGTCGCGCCACCGCCGATGGGGCGCGCCGCGGACGGCGTGTACGTCAGGTCGCCCGTCTCCTGGAAGGTGTCGCTGCGCGCGATGATCTTGTTGGCGCCCGCGGAAGTGGCGACCTTGACGATGTCCGGATCGACGGCGCCCTCGGCGGGCCACGCGTACGACGTGTCGGCCTTCGCGTGCAGGATCGTGTCCACGGTGTACACGGCCGCGTCCGTGGCGTCCTTGAGGTGGCCGAGGGAACCGGACACCTTCGTGCCGGTGTGCGCGAGGGACGCCAGGTCCGGATCGGCGAACGGGAGCGTGACCACCTTCTGCCCCTGGACGGCCTTCTGCAGGTCCCGCAGCCACTCCTTGGCGACCGCCTGGTCCTCGCCGGGCGTGAACTTCCCGTCGGCGCCCTTGATCGTGTACGTGTCCGTCATCGCGTCGACCGAGGCCAGCAGGTCGGGGTCGATCACCCAGGTGACGTCGAGGTCGTCGCCGAGCGCCAGCATCTGCTGGAGACGGCCGCCGGGGCCGATCTGCCGCGCGAGGCTGTCGTCGTTGAAGACGGGCGTCTGCTGCTCGCTGGTGCCGGTCTCGGCGGTGAGGTGGGTGTCGGAGATCAGAGGCCACAGGACGGTGGTCCTGGTCCGGGTGTCGGCCCGGCCGGGCTGCCAGGGCAGGAAGGTCCGCTGGATGCCGAGCGTCTGCTGGTACGGGGCGGCGGCGGTCTGGCCCATGAGGGCGGCGCTGATCTGGTAGACGCCGTCGGCGCCCAGATGCAGCTCCTTGACCGGTACGGACAGCGCGAAGTCCTGCGTGGCGCCGGGCGCCAGCTTCGCGAACTTCTGGGCGTACTTGCTCGCGACCTCCGTGCCGTCGGGCGCGCCTCCGGTGCCGCTCCTGGCGGCGTCGTCGATCGCCGAACGCCCGCCGTAGGAGGTACCGACGCGCAGACCCACGTGGGCGTCGGTCACGGTCTGCTTGCCCTTGTTGGTGACCTTGCCGCGGATCGTGAGGGTGTCCCCTGCGGACGGTGCGACGGGCGACAGCTGGTTCACGGCCACGTCGACCGTCTTCGTGCCGGTGGCGGCCGCCGCCGCGGACGTCGCCGTGTGCGCGGACGCGGGGGCGGCACCGGGCAGGAGGGGCAGCGCGGCCAGGAGCGGCGCCGCTGCGAGCAGAGCGCCGGTGCGCCGCAGCAGGCGGCGGGCAGGTGAGGGACTCATCCCTGGGTAGTCTGCCGCCTCGGCCACGCGCTCGTCCGTCCCTCGTCGTCGTCAGTGGTCGCAGATGTGTCCACGCATGGTAACGAGGAGCCCTGTGGCTGAGTGCCACGGTCTGCTCCACAAGATCGTGGAGCCAGGGTAGGGGGCCGCTCCGGTGGTCCTGCGGCGGCCCCGCCAAACGGTTCGGTCCGGGCGCGGTGGGCCACGTACCCTGTCCTGTTGTGCCGAACGCCAATGAAGACAACCCCAGCGCCCTCAGCCAGGTCCAGCGCCTCGCGGTGAGCGAGCTGCTGCGGGTCTCACCCGTCGCAGACGACCTTGCCCGCCGATTTCAGGAGGCCGGGTTCTCTCTCGCCCTGGTCGGCGGTTCGGTCCGGGACGCGCTGCTCGGCCGGCTCGGCAACGACCTGGACTTCACCACCGACGCACGCCCCGAGGACGTACTGAAGATCGTCCGGCCGTGGGCCGACGCGGTGTGGGAGGTCGGGATCGCCTTCGGCACCGTCGGCTGCCAGAAGGAAGCGCGCGTCGATGACGTCGAGCAGAGCTTCCAGGTGGAGGTCACCACCTACCGCTCGGAGGCGTACGACCGCACCTCGCGCAAGCCCGAGGTGTCCTACGGCGACTCCATCGAGGAAGACCTTGTCCGCCGCGACTTCACCGTGAACGCGATGGCCGTCGCGCTGCCGGAGAAGGACTTCATCGACCCGCACGGGGGCCTCGAGGATCTGGCGGCGCGCGTCCTGCGCACGCCCGGCACGCCTGAGGAGTCCTTCTCCGACGACCCGCTGCGCATGATGCGCGCCGCCCGCTTCGCCGCCCAGCTCGACTTCGAGGTGGACGCCGATGTGATCGCCGCGATGAAGGCGATGGCCGGCCGGATCGAGATCGTCTCGGCGGAGCGGATCCGGGACGAGCTGAACAAGCTCCTGCTCTCGGCCCATCCGCGTAAGGGCCTCACGCTGCTCGTCGACACCGGCCTGGCCGACTACGTCCTTCCCGAGCTCCCGGCCCTGCGCCTGGAGCGGGACGAGCACCACCGGCACAAGGACGTCTACGACCACTCGCTGATCGTGCTCGAACAGGCCATGGCGCTGGAGACCGAGGGTCCCGACCTGACGCTGCGCCTCGCGGCCCTGCTGCACGACATCGGCAAGCCGCGCACACGCCGGTTCGAGTCGGACGGCCGCGTCTCCTTCCACCATCACGAGGTGGTCGGCGCCAAGATGACGAAGAAGCGCATGACCGCGCTGAAGTACTCCAACGAGCTCGTGAAGGACGTCTCCCGTCTCGTGGAGCTGCATCTGCGCTTCCACGGCTACGGCACCGGCGAGTGGACGGACTCCGCCGTACGTCGTTACGTGCGGGACGCGGGCCCGCTCCTGGAGCGCCTGCACAAGCTGACCCGGTCCGACTGCACGACCCGCAACAAGCGCAAGGCGAACGCCCTGTCCCGCGCCTACGACGGCCTGGAGGAGCGCATCGCCCGGCTGCAGGAGCAGGAGGAGCTGGACTCGATCCGCCCGGACCTCGACGGCAACCAGATCATGGAGATCCTGGGTGTACGGCCGGGCCCGGTGATCGGCCAGGCGTACAAGTTCCTGCTCGAGTTGCGCTTGGAGAACGGCCCGATGGAGCAGGACGCGGCAGCGGCGGCCCTCAAGGAGTGGTGGGCTGCCCAACCGCAGGACTGAGACACGATCAACGCCTCGGGCTCTGTTTCACGTGAAACAGAGCCCGAGGCGTTGGCCGGTGTGGGCGGAGTTTCACGCGAAACAGAGGTCGACGTGAAACACCGCCCTGACGCGCTGGGGGCCGGCCCTAGGCCAGTTTTAGGCCGTGTCTTTCGCTGGTGCACGGAAACGGGCCACGCCGAGCGCCACCGCCCCATAGAGCGCCGCAATGAACACCACCAGAGGGACGGAGCGGCCGTCGGGTGGCAGCATCAGCGCCGCTACGCCCGCCGCGCCGACGAAGGACATGTTGAAGAGCACGTCGTAGACGGAGAAGATCCGGCCGCGGAAACCGTCGTCCACCGAGGACTGCACGACCGTGTCGGTGGCGATCTTCGCTCCCTGCGTGGTGAGCCCCAGCACGAAGGCGGCCACCAAGGTGGGGACCGGTGCGAAGGGCAGCCCGAGAGCCAGCTCCAGGACGGACGCCACCCCGGCGCAGACCACGATCCAGCCGCCCGCTCCGAAGCGTCCGGCAGCCGCAGGTGTGAGGACCGCCGCGACGAAGAACCCCGCGCCGGAGACGCCCATCGCGAGGCCGAGCAGGGCCAGCCCCTCGGACTCCGTCGACGACCACGCGTAACGGCACAGCATGAGCACCATGACGAGCAGGGCGCCGTAGCAGAACCGCATCACCGTCATGGCGGCCAGAGCGCGCGCCGCGGGCCGCCGGGACATCAGATGACGTACACCCGCGAGGAGGTCGCGTGCGGTGCCGGCCAGGGCGGCTCCGAGGCGGGGCTGTATCAGGTCGCGCTCCGGTCCGAGGAGCTGTATGCCCATGCGGAGGGAGGCGAGTGCGGCGCAGAGGTAGAGAGCCGCGCCGAGGAGGACGACCGCCGCGTCCGAGTCAGAGCCCACGAGCCGGACGACGAAGGCGAGGCCGCCTCCGAGCGTCGCGGCGAGCGTGCCGGCCGTCGGGGAGAGCGCATTGGCGGTGACGAGGCGGTCGGCGTCCACGACGCGTGGCAGCGCGGCCGACAGCCCGGCCAGGACGAAGCGGTTGACCGCGGTGACGCAGAGGGCGGAGGCGTAGAAGAGCCAGTCGGGCGCGTGGCTCAGCATGAGGGCGGCCGTCGCGGAGGCCAGCAGCACCCGCAGGAGGTTGCCGTAGAAGAAGACCTGGCGGCGGCGCCAGCGGTCGAGGAGGACGCCCGCGAAGGGGCCCACGAGGGAGTACGGCAGCAGCAGGACGGCCATCGCGGAGGCGATGGCGGTGGGCGTCGTCTGGTTCTCCGGGGAGAAGACGACGTAGGTGGCGAGCGCGACCTGGTACACGCCGTCCGCGCCCTGGGAAAGCAGGCGTACCGCGAGCAGACGCCGGAAATCGCGCAGGCGCAGCAGGACGCGCAGATCACGGACGACAGCCATGGTCACAGCCTCACACAAGGAAGGCCCCCGGGTGCACGATGGGTGCGATCCGGGGGCCTGAAGAAGCGGTGAAAGCCTCAGGCAGGCGCTGTTTCACGTGAAACAGCGCCGCAGGAGGAAGGTCAGCGCTCGACCTCGCCCTTGATGAACTTCTCGACGTTCTCGAAGGCCTCGTCGTCGAAGTACTGAACCGGCGGGGACTTCATGAAGTACGAGGACGCGGAGAGGATCGGGCCTCCGATGCCGCGGTCCTTGGCGATCTTCGCGGCGCGCAGGGCGTCGATGATGACACCTGCGGAGTTCGGGGAGTCCCAGACCTCGAGCTTGTACTCGAGGTTCAGCGGAACCTCACCGAAGGCGCGGCCCTCGAGGCGGACGTAGGCCCACTTGCGGTCGTCGAGCCACGCGACGTAGTCGGACGGGCCGATGTGGACGTTCTTCTCGCCGAGCTCGCGGTCACGGATCTGCGAGGTGACGGCCTGCGTCTTCGAGATCTTCTTCGACTCGAGGCGGTCGCGCTCGAGCATGTTCTTGAAGTCCATGTTGCCGCCGACGTTGAGCTGCATGGTGCGCTCAAGACGGACACCGCGGTCCTCGAACAGCTTCGCCATCACGCGGTGCGTGATGGTGGCGCCGACCTGCGACTTGATGTCGTCGCCGACGATCGGGACGCCCGCCTCGGTGAACTTGTCCGCCCACTCCTTGGTGCCGGCGATGAAGACCGGGAGGGCGTTGACGAAGGCGACCTTGGCGTCGATGGCGCACTGGGCGTAGAACTTCGCCGCGTCCTCGGAGCCCACGGGCAGGTAGCAGACGAGGACGTCGACCTGCTGGTCCTTGAGGACCTGGACGACGTCGACCGGGGCCTCGGCGGACTCCTCGATCGTCTCGCGGTAGTACTTGCCGAGCCCGTCGAGGGTGTGGCCGCGCTGGACCTGGACGCCGGTGTTCGGGACGTCGCAGATCTTGATGGTGTTGTTCTCGGAGGCGCCGATGGCGTCCGCGAGGTCCAGGCCGACCTTCTTCGCGTCGACGTCGAACGCGGCGACGAACTCGACGTCGCCGACGTGGTACTCGCCGAACTGGACGTGCATGAGGCCGGGGACCTTGGTCTCCGGGTCAGCGTCCTTGTAGAACTCGACGCCCTGCACCAGCGAGGCGGCGCAGTTGCCCACGCCAACGATGGCTACGCGAACCGAACCCATTCCGGTTGCTCCCTGTGTGTACTGGTGAAGTCCTGAGCGGACTTCACGTGGCGGTGTCGTCGGACGGATCCGGCCGGGTGCTGTCCCGGTGCCGGGGCAGGCCGCCCGTCTCTCCAGAAATGTCCTGCTGAGCTGCGCCCCCCGGGCCTGACCTTCGCTGGTCACGGCCCGCGCGCTCGCTCTCGATGAGCTCGTTCAGCCAGCGCACTTCGCGCTCCACGGACTCCATGCCGTGTCGCTGCAGCTCGAGTGTGTAGTCGTCCAGGCGCTCCCGGGTGCGGGCGAAGGAGAGGCGCATCTTCTCGAGACGCTCCTCCAGACGGCTTCGACGGCCCTCGAGGACGCGCATGCGCACATCGCGTGACGTCTGCCCGAAGAAGGCGAATCGCGCGGCGAAGTGCTCGTCCTCGTAGGCGTCGGGGCCGGTCTGTGAGAGCAGCTCCTCGAAGTGCTCCTTACCTTCTGCCGTCAGCCGGTAGACGATCTTGGCTCGACGTCCCGTGAGTGCGGCGGGAGTGTCGGCGGGACCGGCGCCCGGTTCCTCGATCAACCAGCCGTTCGCGACCAGCGTCTTGAGGCAGGGGTACAGCGTTCCGTAGCTGAAGGCGCGGAAGACCCCCAGCGACGTATTGAGTCGTTTGCGCAGCTCATAGCCGTGCATCGGGGATTCGCGGAGCAGTCCGAGTACGGCGAACTCAAGGATGCCGGAGCGCCGGCTCATCGTCGCCTCCTCACTGTCGCGGGCCCATGTATCGACTCTTTATGTCGTGCTGATGTATCGGCTCGATACATCTCGACGATAGAACGGCTCTACGACTGCGACAAGAGGGATCACGGTGAACGGCGTCACATCGATGATTCATAGAAAGCAACTTGCCTGTTTTGGGGTGAACTTCGGTCCTCGGAGGGTTTTGACGGTGCGTAGTCTGTCCGCCATGCAGACCACCGGGAACCATGTGATGCCTGGGGGCGTCGTTGTCCCGGGTGCAGTGCGGGTGAGTGCCGGGAACGGCGCATCCGTACGTCGGGGGGACCGGACACCAGACGCCGTTTCCAGGCGCGCGAGGCCGCGCCTGCCCGAGGAGTAATCGTTCGATGAGCGAGCACCGTCGCAAACCGCCGCAGCCGCAGGGCGGGCGCGCCGCGGCCCGTCGCGGAGCGTCAGGAGAACCGTCGGGCCGCCGTGCGGCACCGCGCGGCAGCACCGCGTCGCCCTCCGGTTCCTACGAGACCCCGAGTTCCTCGGGTTCGTACGGCAGCCAGGGTGACGATCAAGCTTGGGGAGGACGGGCAGAGGCCCGCCGCGCCGCGCAGCGTGGTGGTGGGCGGCGCAGGGCCGCCGAGGGCGGCGCCGGGCGCGGTGGCGCCGGCGGAGGGGGACGTCGCGGTGGCGGCGGCCCGGGTGGACCGAGCGGGCCCGGACGCGGCAGGGGCCGTGGTCCGGAGAAGAAGCGGTTCATCGACTACCCGCGCGCGAACAAGTACGGCTGGCGGCGCTGGATGCCGTCGTGGAAGCAGGTCGCCGGTACCTGCTTCGGCTTCATGCTTCTGGGGATCGGCGCGTTCGGCGTCGGCCTGCTGGTCGTGTCCGTGCCGGTCGAGGCGGAGGCCGCCCAGGCGCAGTCGAACGTCTTCTACTGGGACGACGGCACACAGATGGCCGCGACCGGTGGCAAGCAGAACCGCCAGATCGTGCCGTTGGACGAGATCCCGAAGTCCATGCGCAATGCCGTGATCTCGGCCGAGAACGCCTCGTTCTACGAGGACTCCGGCGTCGACCCGATGGGTATCGCACGTGCGATGTTCAACATGGCGCGGGGCGGTCAGACGCAGGGCGGCTCGACCATCACCCAGCAGTACGTGAAGAACGCGATGCTGAACGACCAGTCCCAGTCGCTCTCCCGCAAGGCCAAGGAGCTCTTCATCTCGGTGAAGGTCGGGGCGACGGTCGACAAGGACGACATCCTCAAGGGATACCTCAACACCGCATATTTCGGTCGCAACGCCTATGGAATCCAGGCTGCCGCGCGCGCCTATTTCGACACGGAGTCCCGCGACCTCACGCCGGAGCAGAGCATCTTCCTCGCCTCGGTGCTCAAGGGGCCGAACCTCTACAACCCCGACGGCGGCATCGGCGAGGCTGCGACGCCCGCCGCCAACAAGGCGCGTGCCGAGTCGCGCTGGAAGTGGATCGCGGACCGCGAGGTCGAGGTCGGGAACATGTCCACGGCTGAGCGCAGCAGCCTGAAGGGCTTCCCGGAGATCAAGAAGCAGAAGTCGGCTCTCTCGGGTCAGACGGGCTACCTGGTGGACATCGCCAAGGACTACGTCACCAAGCAGAGCCATATCACGCCCGAGGCCCTGGAGATGGGCGGCTACAAGATCTACACGACCTTCAACAAGAAGAAGGTCGAAGAACTGCAGAAGGCGGTCAAGGCCACCGAGGACAGCTTCCTCGATCCCAAGAAGCGCGCCAAGGACAAGTACGTGCAGTTCGGCGCCGGTTCGGTGGAGCCGAACACCGGCAAGATCGTGGCGCTGTACGGGGGCGCTGGGTACGACAAGGACCACTACACGAACAACGCCAACACCGCCGGTGTGCCGGTCGGCTCGACGTGGAAGCCCTTCGTCCTCGCCTCGGCTATGGAGTACGGCACGTACAAGTCGGACGGGAAGCCGATCTCTCCGATGAGTCTGTACAACGGCAATGACCTCATCGTGATCAAGGACCGCAACGGTGATCCCATCCGAGCGGCCAACGGCACGCCGTTCCGGCAGAAGAACGAGGGCACCAAGGCGTGGGGCAACATCACTCTGCGCAAGGCCATGGAGCAGTCGGTCAACTCACCGTTCGTCCAGCTCGGCATCGACGTGGGCCTGGACAAGACGCGGGAGCTCGCCAAGAAGACGGGCATTCTGGAGTCCAGCTTCGACCAGGGCAACTTGAACAACGCGTCCTTCTCCCTGGGTACGTCTACGCCGAGCGCCATTCGCATGGCGGACGCCTACGGGTCGTTCGCCACGTCCGGCACGCACTACGAGCCGTACTCCGTGACCAAGGCCGTGGACAAGAACGGCGCCGAGCTTCCCGGTTTCAAGAAGCCCGAGCCGACTCAGGCGATGGAGTCCGCTGTGGCGGACAACGTCACCGACGTCCTGCAGAACGTGGTGAAGAACGGTACGGCCAAGGAGAAGGTGGCGGACATCGGGTTCCCTGTCGCCGGCAAGACCGGTACGACGGACGAGAACAAGTCGGCCTGGTTCGTGGGCTACACCCCGGAACTCTCGACGGCCGTCACGCTGTTCCGTACCGACCCTCGGTCCAATGGAAAGAATCTGCTGTCCATGAACGGAACGGGTGGTGTGACCTCCATTCACGGTGGTGACATCCCGGCGCAGATCTGGCGGGACTACATGTCCGAGGCCCTCAAGGGCGTGGACCACAAGGGATTCCCCAAGCCCGAGAAGCTCGGCGAGATCGTCGGCACCCCGACGCCGACCCCGACGCCGACCCCTTCGGTGGAGCCCACCCCGACCGAGACGAAGTCGGCCGAACCGACCCCGACCCAGACGACCCCGAGTACGAGCCCGACGCCGACCACCAGCGAGACCTGCAACAAGTGGACGGACTGGACGTGCGGGAACGACGGAGGGACGACGGACGGCGGTACCTCCGATGGCGGCGGCACCTCCGACGGAGGGGCCACTGACGGAGGGGCGACGGACGGCGGAACCTCGCCGGATCCGACCGAGGGAACCGACAGAGGCAATCAGAACGGCGGGGGCCTCTTCGGAGGGACCGGTTAGCAGCCGGGCCACCGCTTGCGCAGCGTGTTTCACGTGAAACGCAGCGTGTTCCACGACTGACGAGGGCCGTCGCACCGAACCAGGTGCGGCGGCCCTCGCCCCGTTCTCAGCGACGTACGGCAGGATGTGCGGCATGCCCAGTGCAGAGACGACGCGTATGAGCCGGCCTGAGCCGGAGCCGGTGCGGCCGACAAGGGAGGACGAGGTCGCGGCGGCCGGCAGCGAGTTCATCGGTGGACCCCTCGGCGTACGGGCGCTCCTCGGCCGTTCATGGTGGTCGCCGGTACGCGTCATCGCGTTGGTGATGCTCGGCATGTTCGCGCTCGGGATGATCCAGAAGTTTCCCTGCTACGACGGATCGTGGTTCTTCGGAGCGAGCTCCCAGTACACGCACGCCTGCTACTCGGACATCCCGCACCTCTACCAGGGCCGTGGATTCGCCGACGGCCTCGTGCCGTACTTCGACAAGCTGCCCGGCGACATGGATTACCTCGAGTACCCGGTCCTGACCGGTGTGTTCATGGAGGTCGCCTCATGGCTGACCCCCGGCAGCGGCAGCATCCAGCACCAGGAACAGGTGTACTGGATGGTCAACGCCGGGATGCTGATGATCTGCGCCGTGGTCATCGCCGTCTGCGTCACCCGGACCCACCGTCGGCGGCCCTGGGACGGGCTTCTCGTCGCTCTCGCGCCCGCGTTCGCGCTGACCGCCACGATCAACTGGGATCTCTTCGCAGTGGCGCTCACAGCGGCCGCGATGCTGATGTGGTCCCGAGGGCGTGCCCTCGCCTTCGGGGTGCTCCTCGGTCTCGCCACCGCCGCCAAGCTCTACCCCGTCCTGCTGCTCGGCCCGCTGCTCGTGCTGTGCTGGCGGGCCGGAAAGTGGCGGGCGTTCGGCGTCGCGACCGGCGGCGCGATCCTGGCCTGGCTCGTCGTGAACGTTCCGGTGATGCTGCTGGCGCCCGACGGCTGGTCGAAGTTCTACACGTTCAGCCAGGAACGCGGCGTCGACTTCGGCTCCTTCTGGCTGATCATCTCCCAGCACATGGACACGCCGCTCAACACGGAGGTCGTCAACACCCTGGCCACCGCCCTGATGGTGCTGGCGTGCCTCGGCGTCGCGGGCCTCACGCTGACCGCACCGCGCCGCCCGCGCTTCGCGCAGCTGGCGTTCCTGGTCGTCGCCGCCTTCATCCTCACCAACAAGGTCTACTCGCCGCAGTACGTACTGTGGCTGATCCCGCTCGCGGCGCTGGCGCGGCCCAAATGGCGCGACTTCCTCATCTGGCAGGCGTGCGAGGTCGCGTACTTCCTGGGGATCTGGCTGTACCTCGCGTACACGACCAGCGGCGACAAGCACCAGGGCCTGCCGACCGAGGGCTACCAGCTGGCGATCGCCGCCCACCTCCTGGGCACGCTGTACCTGTGCGCCGTCATCGTGCGCGACATCTGGATGCCCGACCGGGACGTGGTGCGCCGCGGAGGTGAGGACGATCCCTCGGGCGGTGTGCTCGACGGCGCCGAGGACGTCTTCGTGCTCGGCTACGCGGCCCATCCCCCGCGGCACGCGGGCCACGACGATGAGCTGCCGCCACCGGTGAGCTGGGGCAAGGACCCGGGCAGTTCGCTGTGAGCGAACATAAGCCTTGAGGTCTACGGGAAGGGGCCAGGCACCCACTGGGTGCCTGGCCCCTTCCCGTAGACCAGTGTCGTTTGCGGACTCAGCGGTCCACGAGCCGGTCGAACTGCGTGGTGGTGTGCCGCAGGTGGGCCACCAGTTCCTCGCCCACGTGCGGCTCGGCGGCGTCCGAGGGCACGAAGAGGATCGACACCTGCATGTGCGGTGGCTCGGCGAACCAGCGCTGCTTGCCGGACCAGACGAATGGCGCGAGGTTCCGGTTGACCGTCGCGAGGCCGGCGCGGGCGACGCCCTTGGCGCGCGGCATGACGCCGTGCAGCGCCTTGGGGGCCTCCAGTCCGACCCCGTGCGACGTGCCGCCCGCGACGACCACGAGCCAGCCGTCGGAGGCCGCCTTCTGCTGCCGGTAGCCGAACCGGTCGCCCTTCGCGACGCGCGTGACGTCCAGGACCGCGCCGCGGTACTCGGTCGCCTCGTGGTCGCCCAGCCACAGCCGCGTGCCGATCCGCGCGCGGAAGCGGGTCTGCGGGAACTGCTGCTGCAGGCGCGCAAGCTCCTCGGCCTTGAGGTGGCTCACGAACATGGTGTGCAGCGGCAGCCGTGCCGCACGCAGCCGGTCCATCCAGCCGATGACCTCCTCGACGGCGTCTGAGCCGTCGGTGCGGTCCAGCGGCAGGTGGATCGCGAAACCCTCCAGGCGCACGTCCTGGATGGCGTGGGCGAGCTGCGGCAGGTCCTGCTCGGTCACGCCGTGCCGCTTCATCGAGGACATGACCTCGATGACGACGCGGGCGCCGACGAGGCCGTGGACACCGTCGACGGAGGAGACGGAGCGAATGACGCGGTCGGGCAGCGGAACCGGTTCTTCACCGCGTCGGAACGGCGTCAGGACCAGCAGATCACCGCTGAACCAATCCTTGATGCGAGCGGCCTCATAGGTGGTCCCGACGGCGAGGATGTCGGAGCCGAGGCGGGTGGCCTCCTCCGCGAGCCGTTCGTGGCCGAAGCCGTAACCGTTTCCCTTGCAGACGGGTACGAGCCCCGGAAACTGATCGAGCACGTGCTTGTGGTGTGCCCGCCAGCGCGCGGTGTCGACGTAGAGCGTGAGCGCCATGGCCCGGTCCCGGAACCTTTCTCGTGGCTGCGGTGTATCAGAGGTATGAAAGAACTTTGGAGCTACGTGAATTGTGCCGGGTCCGCGGCGAAAGCGGAGCGGGGTGCGCCGGGGCGGGCCGCTGGAGGCGCCGTTCCCGGCCCACGGTCAGCGCCGCGACATGTAGATGTCGAGCGCCTTGTGCAGCAGCTTGTTGAGCGGGAAGTCCCACTCGCCGAGGTACTCGGCGGCCTCGCCACCCGTGCCGACCTTGAACTGGATCAGGCCGAAGAGGTGGTCGGTCTCGTCGAGCGAGTCGCTGATGCCGCGCAGGTCGTAGACGGTGGCGCCGAGCGCGTAGGCGTCTCGCAGCATCCGCCACTGCATCGCGTTCGAGGGCCGGACCTCGCGCCCGATGTTGTCGGAGGCGCCGTAGGAGTACCAGACGTGCCCGCCGACGACGAGCATCGTCGCCGCCGACAGGTTCACCCCGTTGTGGCGCGCGAAGTACAGCCGCATGCGGTTGGGGTCCTCGGAGTTGAGAGCCGTCCACATGCGCTGGAAGTACGAGAGCGGACGCGGCCGGAAGTGGTCGCGCACGGCCGTGATCTCGTACAGGCGCTGCCACTCGGCGAGGTCCTGGTAACCGCCCTGGACGACCTCGACACCAGCCTTCTCGGCCTTCTTGATGTTGCGGCGCCACAGCTGGTTGAAGTTCTTGTGGACCTCTTCCAGGGAGCGGTTCGCGAGCGGCACCTGGAAGACGTAGCGCGGCTGGACGTCGCCGAAGCCGGCGCCGCCGTCCTCGCCCTGCTGCCAGCCCATGCGGCGCAGCTTGTCGGCGACCTCGAAGGCGCGGGGCTCGATGAAATCCGCTTCGATGTCGCGCAGGCGCTTCACGTCCGGGTCCTGGATGCCCTTCTTGATCGAAGCGGCCTCCCAGCGCCGGATGATGACCGGCGGACCCATCTTCACCGAGAAGGCGCCCTGGTGCTTCAGGTGCGCGAGCATCGGGCGCAGCCAGTCGTCGAGATTGGGCGCGTACCAGTTGATGACCGGACCCTCGGGGAGGTACGCGAGATACCGCTTGATCTTGGGAAGCTGGCGGTACAGCACAAGACCCGCACCGACCATCTCGCCGGTGCGCTCGTCGAACCAGCCCATGCTCTCGGAACGCCACTCGGCCTTGACGTCTGCCCAGGCCGGGACCTGCATGTGGCTCGCCGCGGGCAGGCTCTGGATATACGCCAGATGCTGCTCTCGGCTGATGGTCCTCAGGGTCAGGCTCATTCGGGGCGCTCCTCGGGCTGGTGTGGCTCCCTGGGTACAGGGGCTCCGGCTCTCGCGCCGAAGCCTACTGCGCCCGGTGAGCGCCCCGGCTGGCTGTATGGGGGGTCGGCCCTCGCGGCGGCGCCGACCTCACCCGATGACGCCGCCGAAGAGGCCGCCGTGGGCCATGCCGATGAAGAAGCCGACGGCCGAGGCGCCGAGGCCGAGGATCAGGGCGAAACGCTCGCGCGTCGTCTCCGAGACGAACTGGCCGTAGGCCCCCGTCAGGATCCCGATGAGGCCGGTCCAGGAGCTCAGGAGATGGAGGTTGTGCCAGATCGACGTGATGACCGCGATCAGTCCGAGCACCGCGGTCACCGCGACCAGGGTGTCGGGCACCGGATGGGCCTTCCCGTCCGATGCGAAGAGACCGCCGGCGTGGGCGCTGTTGGTGCGGATTGCCTGTGCCATGAGGGCACCTCCTGCGGAAGGCGGCGCATGGTAGCGCCGAACACACCCGAGGTATCCAGAGTGGGGGCCTCCGCTGCCGGATTTCAACCGGAAGCCGGGGTGCGGGTAGTCTGGACCGTCTGCATTGGTGTCTGCCCACGTCCCGACCAGGGGCTGGAACCCGCTGACCTGCTTGGTCGTCCTTCGCGAAGACCGATTGTCAGTGGCGGCGGATACCGTTGCTCACGCATAACAACCCTCCTGCCACGGAACGACCGTGGCCGCTGAGTCCAAAGGAGGTGGGTTCCACATGCGTCACTACGAGGTGATGGTCATCCTCGACCCCGATCTCGAGGAGCGTGCTGTCTCCCCGCTGATCGAGAACTTCCTCTCCGTGGTCCGCGAGGCCAACGGAAAGGTCGAGAAGGTCGACACCTGGGGCCGTCGTCGTCTCTCGTACGAGATCAAGAAGAAGCCCGAGGGCATCTACTCGGTCATCGACCTGCAGGCAGAGCCCGCGGTCGTCAAGGAGCTCGACCGGCAGATGAACCTGAACGAGTCGGTCCTCCGGACCAAGGTCCTCCGTCCCGAGACCCACTGAACCTAGCTGTTCAGCGGTACTTGGGATCCGAGTAGCAGCAAGCAGTCCGCAGCAAACCCGCCGAGAGGTACCCCATGGCAGGCGAGACCGTCATCACGGTCGTCGGCAATCTTGTCGACGACCCCGAGCTGCGCTTCACCCCCTCCGGTGCGGCGGTCGCGAAGTTCCGCGTCGCGTCCACTCCCCGCACCTTCGACCGGCAGACCAATGAGTGGAAGGACGGCGAGAGCCTGTTCCTGACGTGCTCGGTCTGGCGTCAGGCGGCGGAGAACGTCGCGGAGTCGCTCCAGCGAGGCATGCGCGTCATCGTGCAGGGCCGGCTGAAGCAGCGGTCCTACGAGGACCGTGAGGGCGTCAAGCGCACGGTCTACGAGCTCGACGTCGACGAGGTCGGCGCCAGCCTGCGCAGTGCCACGGCCAAGGTCACCAAGACCAGCGGTCGCGGTGGCCAGGGTGGTTATGGCGGCGGCGGTGGCGGCCAGCAGGGCGGCGGCTGGGGCGGTGGCCCCGGCGGCGGTCAGCAGCAGGGTGGCGGCGGTGCTCCCGCCGACGACCCCTGGGCGACCAGCGCGCCGGCCGGCGGCGGCCAGCAGCAGGGCGGCGGCGGTGGCGGCTGGGGCGGAAGCTCCGGCGGCTCCGGCGGCGGCTACTCGGACGAGCCCCCCTTCTAGGCCCTCGGGCCGAGGGTGGGCCGTACCCCCACTTCTTGATCACACAGGAGATACACCATGGCGAAGCCGCCTGTGCGCAAGCCGAAGAAGAAGGTCTGCGCTTTCTGCAAGGACAAGGTCACGTACGTGGACTACAAGGACACGAACATGCTGCGGAAGTTCATTTCCGACCGCGGCAAGATCCGTGCCCGCCGCGTGACCGGCAACTGCACGCAGCACCAGCGTGACGTCGCCACGGCCGTGAAGAACAGCCGTGAGATGGCGCTGCTGCCCTACACGTCCACCGCGCGATAAGGAAAGGGTGACCGAATCATGAAGATCATCCTTACCCACGAGGTCTCCGGCCTCGGTGCCGCCGGCGAGGTCGTCGACGTCAAGGACGGGTACGCCCGTAACTACCTGATCCCGCGGAACTTCGCGATCCGCTGGACCAAGGGTGGCGAGAAGGACGTCGCGCAGATCCGTCGTGCGCGCAAGATCCACGAGATCGCGACGATCGAGCAGGCCAACGAGGTCAAGGCCAAGCTCGAGGCCGTGAACGTGCGTCTGGCCGTCCGCTCCGGCGACGCCGGTCGTCTCTTCGGCTCCGTCACCCCGGCCGACGTCGCTTCGGCGATCGAGGCTGCCGGTGGCCCGAAGATCGACAAGCGTCGTGTCGAGCTGGGCTCGCCGATCAAGACGCTGGGCGCCCACGAGACGTCCGTGCGTCTGCACCCCGAGGTTGCCGCCAAGGTCAACGTCGAGGTCGTCGCTGCCTGAGCCCTGCCCTGAGCAGAGCTGAAGCGTGTGTGGGGCCGCATCCTTCGGGGTGCGGCCCCATACGTTTGCCTCCCCCCGGGGTGGCGCAGTGATGCGCCTCTGCGGTGCTGCGGTGCTGCGGTACGGCTGTCCAGAGAGGCCGTTTCACGTGAAACGGCCTCCCCAGATGCCGTAGTCAGCGGATGGCGCCCGTGACGGCCCAGCGGCCGGAGCGGTAGCGCAGCCAGAGCGTGACCATGCGCACTGCCATCATCAGCGCCATCGCACCCCACACGGCGGTCAGGCCGCCTCCGAGAACCGGCACCAGCAGGGCCACCGGAGTGAAGACCGCCAGAGTGATCAGCATGGCACCGGCCAGGTACGGGCCGTCGCCTGCGCCCATCAGGACGCCGTCGAGCACGTAGACGATGCCGCAGACGGGCTGGGAGACGGCCACCACGATCAGCGCGAGCAGCGCCGCGTCCTGGACGACCTGGTCGCTCGTGAACAGAGGGACGTACAGGGGGCGGGTCACGATGACCAGGACACCGAGGGCGACTCCTGCGGCGATGCCCCACTGGACCATGCGTCGGCAGACGTCGCGTGCGCCCCGGGCGTCATCGGCACCGAGGTAGCGGCCGATGATGGCCTGTCCGGCGATGGCGATGGCGTCGAGCGCGAAGGAGAGCAGGCTCCACAGGGACAGGATGATCTGGTGCGCGGCGACGTCCGCGTCGCCCAGTCGGGCCGCGACCGCGGTGGCGATCATCAGGATCGCCCGCAGCGAGAGCGTACGGACGAGCAAGGGGGCGCCGGCCTGGGCGCAGGCACGGATGCCCGCCGCATCAGGCCGGAGCGATGCGCCGTGGCGACGGGCTCCCCGGACGACGACGACAAGGTAGACCGCGGCCATGCCGAACTGGGCGATGACGGTTCCCCAGGCGGAGCCGGCGATGCCGAGGTCGGCGCCGTAGACGAGGCCGAGGTTGAGTGCGGCGTTGGCGACGAAGCCGGCGACGGCCACGTACAGCGGGGTCTTCGCGTTCTGGAGGCCACGCAGGACACCGGTGGCGGCGAGGACCACGAGCATGGCGGGGATGCCCAGTGCAGAGATGCGGAGATAGGTGACGGCGTAGGGGGCGGCGGTGTCGGAGGCACCGAAAAGATCGACGATGGCGGGGGCGGTCGGCAGGACGACGGCGATGACGGCGGCGCCCAGGAGGAGGGCGAGCCAGATACCGTCCATGCCCTGCTGGATCGCTGCGCGCAGATCACCGGCGCCGACACGGCGTGCGACGGCCGCCGTGGTCGCATAGGCGAGGAAGACGAAGACGCTGACCGCAGTCGTCAGGAGGGCCGAGGCGACGGCGAGCCCCGCCAGTTGAGCCGTGCCGAGATGTCCGACGATGGCGCTGTCGGCCATGAGGAAAAGAGGCTCTGCGACGAGCGCGCCGAAGGCGGGAACGGCCAGGGCGACGATCTCTCGGTCGTGCCGCCGCCGGGCAGCCCTGGGGGTCACGGAAGCCTGTGTCATGGGCACCAATCTAATCTTCCACAGGTAAGAGATGCAATGCCATAGGGACCCTTACGCGAGGCCCGCTCATATGGGCGGCGGGGCGGCGCTCCGAGAGAACGTGGGCCGACTGGAAAAGTTTTTCTTCTGCACAGCCGGTGGACGGGGTATGCGCAGGTCAGAGCATAAGTGCGGAGAGGCCTGAGGGCTTGTTCACAGGGCTGTCCACCGAGCCGTGCACAGGTTTTGCCGAGTTCTCCACAGGCAGAGGCCCGTCATCCACACCGCCTGTGGATAACCAGATTGGCTGACGGTGCCGACACGCCTAACGTAGGGCGGCGCCCACCGTGTCATCCGGCCCGGAAACCTCGTGAAAACCCTCGCGTCAGAACCGGAATCGGGCGCCGTATTTGTCAGTGTCGTGCCGTAGAGATGGAAGACACGGCTAGGTCCGCTCGGCGGACGGGAGGAGGTGGCCCGGTGAGTATCTCCGAGCCCTTGGACGACCCGTGGGCCGACAGCGGTCCCAGCGACCGTCTGCCTTCTTCCCGGCAGAGCCGCCAGGGCGGTCGCGGTCGAAATGACGAGCACGAGCGCGGCCGGGAAGGCGGGGCCTGGGACGACGGCCCGGCCACGTTCGAGCGCGTACCGCCCCAGGACCTGGATGCCGAGCAGTCGGTGCTCGGTGGCATGCTCCTGTCGAAGGACGCGATCGCCGACGTCGTCGAGGTGCTCAAGGGCGCCGATTTCTACAAACCGGCGCACGAGACGATCTTCCAGGCGATCCTTGATGTCTACGCCAAGGGCGAGCCGGCCGACCCGATCACCATCGCCGCCGAGCTGACCAAGCGTGGCGAGATCAACAAGGTCGGCGGGGCATCGTATCTGCACACGCTTGTCCAGACCGTCCCCACGGCGGCGAACGCCGAGTACTACGCGGAGATCGTTCACGAGCGGGCCGTGCTGCGGCGCCTTGTCGAGGCGGGCACGCGGATCACGCAGATGGGATACGCGGCCGACGACGACGTCGACGAGATCGTCAACAAGGCCCAGGCCGAGATCTACGCCGTCACCGAGCAGCGCACCAGCGAGGACTACCTCCCGCTCGGCGACATCATGGAGAGCGCGCTCGACGAGATTGAGGCGATCGGCTCACGCAGCGGCGAGATGACCGGGGTGCCGACGGGGTTCACGGACTTCGACTCGTTGACCAACGGCCTGCATCCGGGCCAGATGATCGTCATCGCGGCCCGTCCCGCCATGGGTAAGTCGACGCTCGCGCTCGACTTCGCGCGCGCCGCGTCGATCAAGCACAACCTGCCCAGCGTCATCTTCTCCCTCGAGATGGGGCGCAACGAGATCGCGATGCGTCTGCTGTCGGCCGAGGCGCGCGTGGCCCTGCACCACATGCGGTCCGGCACGATGACCGACGAGGACTGGACGCGGCTCGCACGCCGTATGCCCGAGGTCTCGGCAGCGCCCCTCTACATCGACGACTCCCCGAACCTGTCGATGATGGAGATCCGTGCGAAGTGCCGCCGCCTCAAGCAGCGCCAGGACATCAAGCTCGTGATCATCGACTACCTGCAGCTGATGCAGGCCGGCGGGTCCAAGCGCTCCGAGAGCCGTCAGCAGGAGGTGTCGGACATGTCCCGTAACCTCAAGCTGCTGGCCAAGGAGCTCGAAGTCCCGGTCATCGCGCTCTCCCAGCTGAACCGTGGCCCCGAGCAGCGCACGGACAAGAAGCCGATGGTGTCCGACCTGCGTGAGTCCGGCTCCATCGAGCAGGACGCGGACATGGTCATCCTGCTCCACCGCGAGGACGCGTACGAGAAGGAGTCGCCCCGTGCGGGCGAGGCCGACATCATTGTCGGCAAGCACCGTAACGGCCCGACCGCCACGATCACGGTCGCCTTCCAGGGCCACTACTCGCGCTTCGTGGACATGGCGCAGACCTGATGTGGCAACAACCCACGACGGCGACGGCACCGGGGGCTTGATCAGCCTCCGGTGAAATCGGCTCGACGCCGGGCGGTGCTAACGATGGACTGGGCGTATGACGACACCCTCACACCTGTTGCCCGCCACCCGCCGCGCCCTCCTGCACCGCATCGCTGTCGCGCAGAAGGATGGGCGTGCGCCGTCTCTCTGCGCGGCCGTCGGCCGCGACGGGGAACTGGTGTGGACCGGCTCGCGCACCTCGGTGGACGGGCACGGTCCTGACGAGGACGTGCAGTACCGGATCGGTTCGATCACCAAGACCTTCACGGCTGTGCTGGTGCTGCGGCTGCGCGACGAGGGCCTGCTCGACCTGGCCGACCCGTTGGAGAAGCATCTCCCCGGAACCGGGGCGGGGGACGTCACGATCGCCGAACTCCTGGCTCACACGGGCGGGTTGGCGGCGGAGACGCCGGGTGAGTGGTGGGAGCGGTCGTCCGCCGGGCTCCGTCCGACTCTCGCCGATGTTCTGGGGGAGCAGCCCTTCCGGCACCCGGTCGGGCGCCGCCACCACTACTCCAATCCCGGTTACACGCTGCTCGGCTCGCTGGTTGAGGCGGTACGCGGGGTGCCGTGGGCGGAGGCCCTGCGCGGGGAGATCCTTGAGCCGCTCGGGTTGCACCGCACCAGCGTCGAGGCGCGGGCCCCGCACGCCGGAGGCTGGGCCGTGCATCCCTATGCCGATGTGCTGATGCCGGAGCCGAGCGAGCATCTCGGTCTGATGGCACCCGCCGGCCAGCTGTGGTCCACCACCCGCGACCTGATCACCTTCGCGAGCTTCCTGGCCACAGGTGACGACCGTGTGCTGAGCGCGGACTCCGTACGGGAGATGCGGACGCCGGCGGCGCCGATGCTGCCCGGCGACTGGGGTGCCTCCTACGGGCTCGGGATGCAGATGGTCCACGGGGGCGGCCGGACACTGGCGGGGCACACCGGCTCGCTGCCCGGCTTCGTGGCGGGGCTCTGGCTGAGCGAGGAGGACGGACTCACTGCCGTCACCTTGGCCAACTGCACGTCGGGCGTGCCCGCCGCCACGGTGGCCGCCGAGCTGCTGAACATCGTCGCCGAGGCCGAGCCGCGGATCCCCGAGCCGTGGCGGCCGCTGCCGGAGGTCGACCCGGCGGTCCTGGAGCTGACGGGGCCCTGGTACTGGGGGACACAGGTGGTGGCGTTGCGCCTGACCGCCGACGGAGGCGTGGATCTGGGCCCAGCGGCCGGTGCGGGACGGCGCTCGCGGTTCCGGGCCAACGGTGACGGCACCTGGACGGGCCTCGACGGCTACTACGCGGGCGAGGTGCTTCAGGCGGTGAGGCGGCAGGACGGTTCGGTCAGCCACCTGGATCTCGGGTCGTTCGTCTTCACCCGGGAGCCGTACGGTGCCGACGCGCCGGTGCCCGGCGGGGTGGACCCGGACGGGTGGCGAGGGCTGCCGCAGTAACCAGCGGGTCGGACGAGACGGGGGTGCTCCCGTAGTGGCACCCCCCGCGAAGGTGGTCCGTTTCACGTGAAACGGTGATGGTTCGTTTTGCGTGGTTCGTTTCACGTGCAACCGGTGGGACGTGGCCCGTCAGAGCTGCAGCTTGAACCCGACGTGCGACGCCGTGAATCCGAGCCGTTCATAGAAGCGGTGGGCGTCGGTGCGGGTCGCGTCGGACGTCAGCTGGACGAGGTGGCAGCCCTCACGTCGGGAGGTCTCCACGGCCCACTCGATGAGCTGGGTGCCCAGGCCGCTGCCGCGCTCCTCGCCATGGATGCGTACGCCCTCGATGATGGACCGGGTCGCTCCCTTGCGGGAGAGGCCCGGGACCACCGTGAGCTGCAGCGTGCCGACGACCTGGTCCCGGCGGACGGCGACGACGAGGTGCTGGTTCGGGTCGGCCGACAGACGTGCGTGAGCCGCGAGGTAGGGCGTGAGGTCCTCCGGCGACTCGCGCTGGGCGCCCAGCGGGTCGTCGGCCAGCATCGCGACGATCGCCGGGACGTCATCCGCCGTGGCCGCTCTTATTTCAAGATCTCCCATGGCGGCAGCCTAAGCCGCCGCCGTCCCGAGCCCGGTCACGCGGGGACGCGCAGTCCCTCCACGGCCCGGACCAGCGGGGCAAGTTCGGGGTTCTCGGCCGCGGCGTCCAGCGCCTCGCGCAGGGCCGTCTCGTTCGTGGGGCGGGCTTCCCGCAGAAGGGCCAGGCCCGCGTCGGAGACGTTGGTGTAGATGCCGCGCCGGTCGGTGGGGCACAGGTAGCGCAGCAGCAGGCCGCGGTCCTCGAGGCGGGTCACGAGGCGCGTGGTGGCGCTCTGGCTGAGGACGACGGCATCGGCGACCTGCTTCATCTGCAGGTGGCCGCCCTCTCCGTCGTGCTGACGGCTGAGGACGTCGAGCAGGGAGTACTCGCGCACGCTCAGGTCGTGCTTGGCCTGCAGGGCGCGCTCGATGTGGGCCTCGATCCTCCCGTGCAGGAGGGAAAGGGCGCACCAGCCCTGGGAGAGGGCGGTGAGTGCGGGGTCTGTCGCGGTCATGGCTCGTGGATCCTCCGTCCCGGAGCGACTCCGTACCAGGGTAGTCGATGGATGAAATATCCCGCGCTTGCACTTAGCGCGCGTCTGCAATTATTGTGAGGACTCGTAAAGCGCACCTGCAACTGTCTGGAAGGGTCAACCCCCATGCCTCTCGCGCTTCTCGCCCTCGCGATCGGGGCCTTCGGGATCGGGACCACCGAATTCGTGATCATGGGTCTGCTGCCCGAGGTCGCCGGTGACTTCGGCGTCTCCATCCCCACGGCCGGATTCCTCGTGACCGGCTACGCCCTCGGCGTCATGTTCGGCGCCCCGCTCATGACGGTCCTCGGCACGCGCATCCCGCGCAAACGCATGTTGATGCTGCTGATGGGCCTGTTCATCCTCGGCAATCTGCTCTCGGCGGTCGCACCTGTCTTCGCCGTCATGCTGATCGGCCGCGTGGTGGCCTCGCTCGCGCACGGCGCCTTCTTCGGCATCGGCTCGGTCGTCGCGGCCGAACTGGTGGCGCCGCAGAAGAAGGCCGGCGCGATCGCCATGATGTTCACCGGCCTGACCGTGGCCAACGTCGTCGGCGTACCGCTCGGCACGTTCATCGGCCAGGCCGCCGGGTGGCGCGTCACCTTCACGATCGTGGCCGCGCTCGGGGTCGTCGGGCTCGTCGGCATCGCCAAGCTCGTACCGGACCTGCCCAAGCCGGAGGGCGTGCGGCTGCGCCACGAGGTGGCGGCGTTCAGGAACGTCCAGGTCCTGCTCGCCATGGCGATGACCGTGCTCGGCTTCGGAGGTGTCTTCGCGGCCATCACCTACATCGCGCCGATGATGACGCACGTGACCGGCTTCGCCGACGGATCGGTGACCTGGCTCCTCGTCCTGTTCGGGCTCGGCATGGTCGGCGGCAACCTCGTCGGCGGCAAGTTCGCCGACCGCGCCCTGATGCCCATGCTGTACGTCTCGCTGGGCGCCCTGGCGATCGTGCTCGGCCTGTTCACCCTGACCGCGCACAACAAGATCCTCGCCGCGGTCACCATCGTGCTGATCGGCGCGCTCGGCTTCGCGACCGTGCCGCCGCTGCAGAAGCGGGTCCTCGACCAGGCGTCCGGCGCCCCCACCCTCGCCTCGGCCGTCAACATCGGCGCCTTCAACCTCGGCAACGCCCTCTCCGCCTGGCTCGGCGGCATGGTCATCTCCGCGGGGCTCGGCTACACCGCCCCGAACTGGGTCGGCGCGGTGCTCGCCGCGAGCGCCCTAGTCCTGGCGGTCGTGTCGGCCGTGCTGGAGCGCCGCTCCCCCGAGCCGAGCGTGGTCGTCACCGGTTCCGGACAGCGGAAGGCCGAGCCGGTCCACCAGTGACCCGGCTGTTCACCGCCCCGGCCTCCCTCAGTGCTGGTCAGCCCGCCGCCACCGTCAACGGTGCGAAGCGGCGGGTCCAGTCGCCCGGCAGGTCCGGGGCGCCGTGGTTCATCACGGCGTTCATGCTCACGCCCTCAAGACCGCGCTCCTTGAGCCAGACCAGCAGCTCCTCGTGACGGACGTCGACATCGGTCCGCAGCGTCCGGTCGGTGTGGGCCGCGAGGGCGGTGACCAGGGCCTTCGCCGTCTCGGTGTCGCGGGCGACCAGCGGGCCGACGACGTGCGTGTCCATGTTCGGCCAGGCGGCGGCGTACCCGATGAGCCGCCCGTGCTCCTCGGCCACGCGCAGCTGGTCCGCGAAGGCCGGAAGACGTGCGAGGACGTGCGTGCGGTCGGGCCCGAACACCTCGGCGTCGAGGCGCAGGATCGCGGGCAGGTCCTCCGCGGTGGCCGCGCGCGTGGCCACGGCCGGCGCGGGCCCGCCGGCGACGAAGCGGCCGCGCACCATCTCGGCCCGCCCGGTCACCTTGAAGCCCAGCTCCTCGTAGAGCGGGCGCCCGTACGGTGTCGCGTGCAGCGTCAGCGGTGTCGTGCCCGCCTGCTCGATGACGTAGCGCATCAGACGCCGTCCGACACCTCTGCGCGCGTACCGCTCGGCGACCAGGACCATGCCGATCGCGGCCAGTTCGGGCCGCTCGCGTGGCCCGTACTCGGTCACGACGCAGGCGGTGAGGAGCCCGCCGTCGGGGGCGTCGATGCCGTAACCGGTACCGGCGGCGAGCAGCAGCCCCCACTTGTGTTCCTCGCGGGGCCAGCCCCGGTCCTCGGAGAGGTCGGCGCAGGCGCGCACGTCACGCGGGGTGAGGCGGCGGATGGGCAGGTCGGGGAGGGAAGGTGTCGACACGCTGGTCAGGCTCTCGGACGGAGCACGGTGGCGTCCACCGCTTTGCGTGCAGTGGCCCGATACTTTCGGCCACCCGGCATCGAGCCCCGGCCGTCCGCGGTGGCCGGAACGGAGCGATCTCGACATACGCCCCGGCCCAACCAGGCGGAAAGATCAAAGACCCGTACTTTTCGGTTTTCCTTCAACGGGAGGGAAAGGAGTGGCACTCTGCCGTGTGGGCCTCTCCGTAGCGGCGCGCAGCCGGCGCGGGAGTGTGCAGCGAGACGGACGTACGCAGACCGACCCGAGATGTTCGAGGCGAGGCACCGCATGGACGCTCCGACCACCACGCCGGCCGATTCCGGTCCGGGCGGCGGGGACGGCTGGTTCACGTCGGGCACCACTCCGGCCGACCGGACACCGCCGCCCCGCGTGCTCGCCGAGAGGGCTTCGCCGGACGCGCTCCTCGTGCGCCGCACGATGGACGAGGTCGGGCCCGTCGCCTCCCGGCTCACCTCGTACTTCTACGCGCTGCTCTTCGTCCGCCACCCGGAGCTGCGTCCGCTCTTCCCGGTCGCGATGGACGCCCAGCGGGACCGGCTGCTCAAGGCGTTGCTGACCGCCGCGGAACACGTCGACAACAAGCTCGTCCTCGTCCCGTACCTGAAGAACCTGGGCCGCGGTCACCGTAAGTACGGCACGCGGGCCGAGCACTACCCGGCCGTCGGCGAGTGCCTCATCGCGGCGCTCGCCCGGCACGCGACGGCCACCTGGGACGCCGCGACCGAGGCCGCCTGGGTCCGCACGTACACGACGATCTCGCAGGTGATGATCGACGCGGCAGCCGAGGACGAGGTGAAGGCGCCCGCCTGGTGGCTCGCCGAGGTCGTCGAACACGAGCTGCGCACGTCCGACATAGCGGTCGTCACCGCAAGGACCGACCAGCCCTACCCCTTTCTGGCCGGCCAGTACACGACGCTCGAGACGCCGTGGTGGCCGCGGATCTGGCGGAACTATTCGTTCGCGTCGGCGCCCCGCTCCGACGGGCTGCTGTCGTTCCACGTGAGGGCCGTCCCGGCGGGCTGGGTCTCCAACGCCCTGGTCCACCGCGCGCGCCCCGGTGACGTGCTGCGGCTCGGCCCGCCCGCCGGCTCGATGACCGTCGACCACAGCAGCGACAGCGGCCTGCTCTGCCTGGGCGGCGGCACCGGCATAGCCCCGATCAAGGCGCTCGTCGAGGACGTCGCCGAGCACGGCAAGCGGCGCCCGGTCGAGGTGTTCTATGGCGCTCGCACCGACCACGACCTGTACGACATCGACACGATGCTGCACCTCCAGCGGAGCCACTCGTGGCTCGCGGTCCGCCCGGTCGTCGACCAGCAGGCCCAAGTGCAGTTACCGGACGCCGTGCGGGAGTACGGCCCTGGAACGAGTACGACGCCTACCTCTCCGGTCCGCCCGGCATGATCCGCAAAGGCGTGACGACCCTGCGCGCGCTCGGTATCCCGCACCACCGCATACGCCACGACTCGGTCGAAGAACTGGTCGTGACCGCGGACTGAGCCCCGTACCGCTCTGTCCGACCGGCAGGTCAGCCCAGGTCAGGTGCGTGCATGGCCCGTACGCCCTCGATGTTGCCGTCCAGGTAGTGGCGCAAGGAGAGCGGCACCAGATGGACGGAGGCGATGCCGACGCGGGTGAACGGGACACGTACGACCTCGTACTCGCCGCACGGCTCCTCGATCTCGGGGCCGTGGCGCTGGGAGAGGTCCATCGACTCCAGTCTGCAGACGAAGAAGTGCTGGACCTTCACGCCGGTCGTCGCGGCGTCCTCGCCGATGTGCTCGACGGTGTCCACGAAGCACGGCACCACGTCGGTGACCTTCGCGCCGAGCTCCTCGTGCACCTCACGGTGGAGGGCGTCCACGACGGTCGTGTCCTCCGCTTCGACGCCGCCGCCAGGGGTCACCCAGTACGGATCGACACCGGGCTTGGTCCGCTTGATCAGGATGAGGTCATCGCCATCGAGCAGGACGGCGCGTGCGGTGCGCTTGACCACGGGTCGGACGGTCATGGGAGAAATGTGGCCCGGCCGGTTCCACGTGAAACATTCCGCATCGCGTCGATACCGCTCACGACCAGTCGACCGCAGCGCGCAGCAGCCACTCATGCGCCCGCGCGATGTGCGGCGAGGCGAGCGTGCCGGTGCGTACGACGAGGAAGTAGGTGCGCAGCGGCGGTACCGGCGGATCGAGCAGCGCCACCACCTCGCCCTGTTCCAGTGCGGAGGCGCACAGATAACGCGGCAGGACAGCGAGACCGGCGCCGGTGATCACACACGCGAGGACCGCGCGGAGGTCGGGCACGACGACAGTGCCGGAGACGTCGGGGCGGGAGTCGAAGACGGCGGCCCAGTACCGCTCGACCAACGGCAGCGACTCGTGGACCTCGACCATGGGGAACTTCTCGAGGGACGGCGCCGCGTCGCGGTGGAGCGTGCCGGAGCCGAACCGGGCGGCCCAGCGAGGTGAGGCGACCAGGACATGCTCCTCGTCACAGAGCGGAGTCGCCGTGAGCAGAGCGCCGCGCGGCCGCGCCGTCGTGATGGCCAGATCATGATGTCCGGCG
Source organism: Streptomyces sp. R818 (assembly GCF_056172735.1). Classification (NCBI taxonomy): domain Bacteria; kingdom Bacillati; phylum Actinomycetota; class Actinomycetes; order Kitasatosporales; family Streptomycetaceae; genus Streptomyces; species Streptomyces sp. R818. The sequence goes on along the minus strand of NZ_JAOCNE010000012.1, from coordinate 240,635 downwards.
GCGAGCCCCTCCACGGACTCCTCGGCGGTGCCGAAGGAGGCGCGCAGGGCGATGCTCTGGCCGTCGCCCCTGGTCAGCTCTGTGAGTGCGGGCAGGGCGCGCTCCGCGGTGAACTCCGGTGGGCCCGCGACGTGCAGCGTGCGCACGCCCGACTCCTCGTTGAGCCCGATCTCGGTGATCTCCATGAGGGCGTCGAGGTGCGGGGCCGCCTTGTGCGCCAGCTCGTCGCCGATGGGGGTGGGCGTCACGCCGCGCGCCTGACGCAGGAACAACGGGCGGCCCAGCTGCCGCTCCAGCGTGCGTATCTGCGAGGTGACGGCGGGCTGGGAGAGGCCGAGCAGGGCGGCGGCGCGGGTGAAGGAACCGGCGCGGTGGACCGTCACGAAGGTGCGCAGCAAGGCGAGGTCCATGGCTACGCGCCTCCCTCCGGTCCTGGGGACGCGCTCAACTATAAATATGCGGATGAGTCCCTGTCGCTACGGTGATTGGACACTGACAGAGAGTCAACTAGCCTTGTGGGCGCGGTTCTTCGCGCGCAGAACCGCGGCGGTCCGAGCCACGAGGGGGGAGGCTCGGGCCGTCTGTTGTGCGTAGCCCTCGTACTGGCTCAGGCCGCCCGCCCCTCCACCGCGTCGCGCACGGCGTCGAGCAGGCCGTCGCTCGCCGTCTCCACCATCCGCAGACACTCCTCGAACCCGGCCGCGCCGCCGTAGTAGGGGTCGGGGACGTCCAGATCGTCACCGGCATCCGGGTCGTAGGACCGCAGCAGACGGATCTTTTCCGCGTCCTGCGGGGTCGGTGCCAGGCGGCGCAGGGTGCGCAGGTGGCTCCCGTCGAGGGCGATGACGAGGTCGAGGCGCGCGAACCAGTCGGCGTCGAACTGGCGGGCCGTGTGCGCGGTGGCGTAGCCGTGCTCCTCGAGCACCCGGATGGTGCGCGGGTCGGCGCCCTCCCCGACGTGCCAGCCATCGGTCCCGGCGCTGTCGATCTCGACGCCGCCGGACAGGCCGGCCTCCTCGACGCGGGTGCGGAAGACGTGCTCGGCCATGGGCGAGCGGCAGATGTTGCCCGTGCACACGAAGCAGACGCGGAAGGTCATGGGGGTTCAGTCCTTCTCGGGCAGGACGACGTTGAGCGCCCAGGAGACGATCGAGATGATGAGGCCGCCGAGGACGGCGGTCCAGAAGCCCTCGACGTGGAAGCTCAGGTCGAGCTTGTCGGCCAGCCACGACGTGAGCAACAGCATCAGGGCGTTCACGAGCAGGGTGATCAGGCCGAGGGTCAGGATGAAGAGCGGGAAGGTGAGGACCTTCACGAACGGCTTCACCAGCCAGTTGACCAGGCCGAAGAGGAGCGCCACCAGGATCAGTGTGCCGATCTTCCTGCCGGTGCTGTCCCCGGTCAGCGTGATCTTGTCGACGAGCAGCACCGCGACGGCCAGGGCCCCCGCGTTGGCGATCGTCTTGACTACGAAATTCAACATGTGTCTGATCGTGGCAGACGGGACCGGCGGTGTTGCCGGCGACGAGTGTGACGAGCGCGAACAGCGAGGACGACAAGGGCGATGAAGGCATTCCGGCTGGACGAACTGGAGGCGGAACGCGCCGCCAACGACGGCGCGTATCTGCAGTTCCTGCGCGAGCGGAACATGTCGGTCGGGCTGTACGCGCTGAACGCGGGGGAGCACGACCCGCAGCAGCCGCATCAGCAGGACGAGGTCTACCTCGTGGTCAGCGGGCGCGCCTCGATCACGGTCGGGATGGAGACCACCCAGGTCGGGCGCGGCAGCGTGGTGTACGTACCGGCGGGCGTGGCCCACAAGTTCCACCACATCAGCGAGGACCTGCGGGTCCTGGTCGTCTTCTCTCCCCCGGAGAGCTGACTCCGGACCCCGGGGTTCCCTAAGGGTCGGGTCAGGGGAGGACAAGGGATCGCGGCGCCCCGCGCGCGCCCCCGGCGTGACAGCGTCGAGTGCAGGAAGCCGGAAGAGCCCCGACGAGGGTCTCGGGAGCGAAGGAGCGAGGGCAGTGCGAGAGATATTCGCGGGCATGCCGTGGTGGGTGAAGTGGGTCGCGGTGCCGGTCATCGCCCTGGTCGTGTTCGGCGGGCTGATCGCCAGCGTCGTCGGGTTCGTGATCGGCCTGCTCTTCAAGGTGCTGGTGTTCGCCGCCCTGGTCGGTGGACTCATCTACCTCGTACGGAGGTTCATGGCGGGCTCGTCCTCGCGCAGCGACTGGTGAGCACGGGCGGGGCGCGGGAGTTCGTTCGTTGCAGGGTGCGACGGTTCGCTGAACCGGGGGAAGTTTCCGTCCAGGGCCCGTACCGAGCGGTGGCCAAGGGTTAAAGTCCGGATTCCGATCCCCGTGGGTTCCATGTGAGGGGACGCACGCGTACCGGGAGTGAACCTTGGCCGATCCCGCAATCTCGGCCCCGCAGACGCTCATCGGCTCCGTCCAGCGCGCCATGCGGCTGCTCGAGGCGGTCGCCGCCCACGACGAGGGGGCTCCCGCCAAGCAGCTCGCCCGGGAGGCCGGAGTCGCCCTCCCCACCGCCTACCACCTGCTGCGCACGCTGGCCCACGAGGGCTATCTCCGCAAGGACAGGGGCGTCTTCCTGTTCGGCGACGCGGTCGAGCGGCTGAGCAGCAGCGGAGCCCAGCAGAATCGTCGCGGCATGATCACCGACGCGCTGCGCCACTGGCGGGACGCGCTCGGCGTGCCCGTCTACTTCGCGATCTACCGCGACGGCGAGATCGAGATCGTCGCCGTCGCCGACACTCCGGCCAATCCGGCCGTCGAGGAATGGGCCGACTTCGCCGAGACCGGACACGCCCACGCGATCGGCCAGTGCCTGCTCTCCCAGCTCGGCGAGGAGGCCCGCCGGGACCACCTCGACCGCTACCCGGCCCGCGCCATCACCCCGTACTCGGTACGGGACAACCGGACGCTGCTGCGCAGGCTGCGCACCGTGGAACGCATGGAGCCGCTCATCGAGCGCCAGGAGTACGCGCTGGGGACGGCCTGCGCCGCGTTCCCGGTCACCATCGGCTCGCTGGCCGCTGCGGTGGCCATCTCCCTCCCCGCGCATCAGACGGACAGACTGCTGCCCGCGGCGCGGCGCCTGCAGGACGAGATCGGCAGGCTCGTAGGGACACTCGCCTTCTCTATCAGCATCTGAAAACTCACTCCTTGTAATCCCTCGTGTACGTTGAGCAAGATGCCAGCAGCGTCAGGGAGGTCATTCCTGGCCAATCGACGTCACATTGACGGGGTAGGCGATGCGCGAGTCGGTACAAGCAGTGCAAGCAGAAGTCATGATGAGCTTCCTCGTCTCGGAGGAGCTCTCGTTCCGTATCCCGGTCGAGCTCCGGTACGAGTCCGCCGACCCGTACGCGGTGCGACTCACCTTCCATCTCCCCGGTGACGCCCCGGTGACCTGGGCGTTCGGCCGGGAACTCCTCGTCGACGGGGTCAACGGGGCCACCGGTGACGGCGATGTCCGGATCCTGCCCGTGGAGAGCGCCGGGGGCGGCGCCGACGAGCTGCCGGTGGACGTGCACATCCGGCTGCAGGTGGGCGGCGATCACGCGCTGTTCCGGGCCGGTGTCGCCCCGCTCGTCGCGTTCCTCGACCGTACGGACAAGCTCGTCCCCCTCGGCCAGGAACAGGCCCTCGGCGACTACGAGGCCGAACTCGACGAGGCGCTCGACCGCATCCTCGCCGAGGAGCAGAACGCGGGCTGAGCACCGAGTGGTCGACGATGCGACGCCTGTGCGGCGCGGTGCACCCGAGCCGTTCCGCGCCGCTCAGCGCTTGCGTCGTCGGCCCCCTCCGCCGCGTCCCGGAGCGGTCCGCGCGGGCGTGCCGGGCACCGGACGGTCGGCCGAGACGACCAGGGCGGCCAACGCGGTGGTCACCGGCACCGCCGCCACCAGGCCGATCGAACCGACCAGCGTGCGCACGATCTCCTCGGCCACCAGCTCGCTGTTGGCCACGTCGACGACGCTGCTCTGCGCGATCGAGAACAGCAGGAGCAGCGGAAGCGCCGCGCCCGCGTACGCGAGGACCAGGGTGTTGACGACGGACGCGATGTGGTCGCGGCCGATCCGGATGCCCGCCCGGTACAGACCGCGCCAGCCCATCGTCGGATTGGCCTCGTGCAGCTCCCACACCGCCGATGTCTGCGTGACCGTCACGTCGTCCAGGACACCGAGCGAACCGATGATGACCCCGGCCAGCAGCAGGCCGCTCATGTCGATGTCCGGGTACAGGCCGTGGATCAGGCCGGTGTTGTCGTCCGTGTTGCCCGTCAGCGCGGCCCAGCCGATGAAGAGCGACCCCAGCAGGCCGATGAGCAGCAGCGACACGAGGGTGCCGAGGACGGCGACCGATGTACGGGCGGTCAGGCCGTGGCACATGTAGAGCGCGATCAGCATGATCGTGCTGGCCCCGACGACCGCTACGACCAACGGGTTCGAGCCCTGGAGGATCGCCGGGAGGATGAACAGGGTCAGCACCAGGAAGCTGACCGCGAGCGCGACCAGCGCCATGACACCGCGCATGCGGCCCACCACCACGACGACCAGGGCGAAGATCCCGGCGAGGAGCGCCATGGGGAACTTGCGGTTCACATCGGTGACGGAGTACTGCAACTCCTTGGGCGCGTCCGGCGCGTAGGCGACGATCACCTTCTGGCCCTCGCGCAGTTGGCGCGGCGAGTCCGGCTGCACGATCTCTGTGAACGTACGGCCCGTGTCGTCGCCGGTGTCGACCCGGATCGTCGCCTTCTCGCAGGTACCGGAAACCTTGCCCTGCGTCGGTGTGCCCGAGGGGTCCTGTGTGGCGGAACCCGTCGCGTTCACGGACTTGCAGTCGACCTTCTCGACCCGGGCGACGGTCGCCTGCTGCGTCTGCCGGTCGAAACCGACACCGGTGCGCTCGTGGTCCGGGGCGCCTCCGGGCCAGAGCACCACGAGGCCGACGACGACGGCCATGGAGAACGGCACCAGGATCGCCGCGATGACCTTGCGCAGGTGCTGCGAGACAGGCGCGGCGGGGCCATGACTGTGCGAGTGGCCGTGCCCGCCCGGGCCGTGCCCGGACCCTGAAGGGCCCGGCCCATGCGGGGGATGGGGCGGCGGAGGCGGAGGCTGCTGCGTCGAGGTCACCGCCCGATCATCGCAAGAACGACAGGGGCCCTCTGTTCAACGCGTCCGAAGTGACGCTAGCGTGGAGGCACCTTTGCACACGCGGGAGCTCGGAGCACCGGGCTGAGAGGGCGCTGACCTTCGTCCGTGCGTGTTTCACGTGAAACAGCGTGAAACGCCGCCGACGAACATCGCTGCGTCGACCGCCGAACCTGTTACCGGGTAATGCCGGCGTAGGGAGTAGGTCTCATGACCACAACGGACGCACGCACGCCTGCCTCCAACGGCTCTGAGCCGGAGGCAGGGAAGTCCATCGGCTGGCACAAGGGGTACATCCAGGGCTCGCGCCCCGACCTCAACGTGCCGGTCCGCCAAGTGCATCTCACCAACGGCCAGGCCGTCACGCTGTACGACACCTCCGGTCCGTACACCGATCCGACCGTCGACACCGATGTGCGCAGGGGGCTCGCACCGCTCCGGGAGAACTGGATCATCGCCCGCGGCGACACCGAGGAGTACGCGGGCCGCCCCGCCCGCCCCGAGGACGACGGCATCAAGCACACCTCGCCACGCGGCGGGCTGCGCAACCTCGACGCGGTCTTCCCCGGCCGCCCGCGCCAGCCGCGCCGCAGCAGGACCGGCGAGGCCGTAACCCAACTCGCGTACGCCAGGCGGGGCGAGATCACCCCGGAGATGGAGTACGTGGCCATCCGGGAGAACGTCGCGCCCGAGGTCGTCCGCGAGGAGATCGCGGCAGGTCGCGCGGTGCTGCCCGCCAACGTGAACCATCCGGAGATCGAGCCGATGATCATCGGCAAGCGGTTCCTGGTGAAGGTCAACGCCAACATCGGCAACTCCGCCGTCACCTCGTCCATCGAGGAGGAGGTGGAGAAGATGACGTGGGCGACCCGCTGGGGCGCCGACACCGTCATGGACCTCTCCACCGGCCGCAACATCCACACCACGCGCGAGTGGGTGCTGCGCAACTCCCCCGTCCCCATCGGCACGGTGCCGCTCTACCAGGCGCTCGAAAAGGTCGACGGCAAGGCCGAGGAGCTGACCTGGGAGATCTACAAGGACACCGTCATCGAGCAGGCCGAACAAGGCGTGGACTACATGACGGTGCACGCCGGCGTCCGGCTCCCGTACGTCCCGCTGACCGCCAACCGCAAGACCGGCATCGTCTCGCGCGGCGGCTCGATCATGGCCGCATGGTGCCTCGCGCACCACAAGGAGAGCTTCCTCTACGAGCACTTCGAGGAACTCTGCGACATCCTCGCCGCGTACGACGTCACGTACTCGCTCGGCGACGGACTGCGCCCCGGCTCCATCGCGGACGCCAACGACGAAGCCCAGTTCGCCGAACTGAGGACGCTCGGCGAACTGAACGCGATCGCCAAGCGGCACGGCGTCCAGACCATGATCGAGGGCCCGGGACACGTCCCGATGCACAAGATCAAGGAGAACATCGACCTCCAGCAGGAGATCTGCGAAGAGGCCCCGTTCTACACGCTCGGCCCGCTGACCACGGACGTCGCTCCGGCGTACGACCACATCACGTCCGGGATCGGCGCCGCGATGATCGCCTGGTGGGGCACGGCGATGCTCTGCTACGTCACGCCCAAGGAGCACCTGGGCCTGCCCAACCGCGACGACGTGAAGACCGGCGTCATCACATACAAGATCGCGGCGCACGCGGCGGACCTCGCCAAGGGGCACCCGGGCGCGCAGGACTGGGACGACGCGCTCTCGGACGCCCGCTTCGAGTTCCGCTGGGAGGACCAGTTCAACCTGGCACTCGACCCGGACACGGCGCGGGAGTTCCACGACGAGACACTCCCCGCCGAACCGGCGAAGACGGCGCACTTCTGCTCGATGTGCGGCCCGAAATTCTGCTCGATGAAGATCTCGCAGGACATCCGCCGCGAGCACGGCACCACGCAGGCCGAGGTCGAGGCCGGCATGGAGCAGAAGTCGAAGGAGTTCGCCGAGGCGGGCAACCGCGTCTATCTGCCGCTCGCCAACTGAACCGGCGTACGCGCATGACGACGGGCTCGGGGCCGCTTGGTGCACCCCGAGCCCCTTGTCCCCGGCTCAGTCCGGCTGGTGCTCCGGGCCTCCGAAGTCCGGGCTCGTGAAGTCCGGACTGGAGAACCCGGCGCGCTGCCCCGTGGCGGTTCCGCCGCCGTCGGGGCTGCTGAATCCGGGCCTGTTGTAGCCGAGCTGCGGCATGCGGTTGGCGGAGCCGCCGCCCCTGCCGCCGCTCAGCGAACCGCCGCCCAGGGCGGTCCGGGCCTGGGCGTCCCGCAGGAACGGGAGGATGCCCCGCTCAAGGAGCGCCTCGGTCCAGGCTTCCCTGGCGCGCGTCACCTCCTCGCTGGCCTCGCCGTGCGCGCCTGCCTGCAGCGAGGTCGACCCGTTGCGCAGGGCCGTCAGGAGCAGGCAGACCGCGGCGACGAGGATGCACGCCGCGGTGAGCGCGCCGAAGACCCAGCCGACGGACAGCAGCGTGTCGGCGAAGTCCGGCGGCGGGTTCAGCATCTTCAGGATGTAGCCGACCAGCAGGAAGATCGCGGCCGCGGTCCCGGCGAGGACCGGGGCGAGCACGACGGCGACCGCGGCGATGCCGGGCCCCGTGGTCTCCGCGACCTCGCCCACCGTGGCAGCGAAGCCGATGGAGCTGCCGCCGCCGGACTCGGCCGAGCTGGAGGAGCCTCCTTCACGTAGCGGACGGACGGGCTGCGGAGCGGCGCGCAGCTCGTCGCGGACCTTGGTGTAGTGCTCGTACTCGGTGGCCGCCGCCGTGCTGATCAGTGCGGCGGCGTTCAGTGCCATGGTGCGCAGTTGTTCGGGGTTGAGCCGCTGGCCCACGGCGGCGAGATCAGGCCGGTTGGGTGCGGTACGCAGCGCCTCATCAAGGACCCGCTCGAACTCGGGGCGGTCCTCGTTCAGCAAATGCGGAGCGCTGTTCATGTGCATCCCCCGATGCTCCGTAGGGCTTGGTGGCCCGCATGGTTACGAGCCGTCGGGCAGAAACGGAGGGGAGCCTGCTACGGATAAGGCGATGGTAGAGCGGTCACAGCACGCGGTGACAGGGAGTTTTCGAAATTCGCCCCCCGTGCGCCGGACGCTCCGTCCACGGCGCCTGCCCAGGGAACTACCGGCTATGCATGGGGAGTTGTTGGACCAGCAGTTTTCCGGCCATGGTGACGCCGCCGTCCATGGCGATGGCGAGACCGCCCGCGTACACATGAGGTCCCTCGACGACGGGTCCGCTGTCCTCGCCGTCCGCGTCCTCGGTGCCGACCTCGCCGAGGAGGTACGGGATCGGGCTGTGCCCGTGCACGACGCGCGAGCCGCCGTAGGTGCCGAGGAGTTCGCGTACGGCGCCGGGGCCCGCCTCCTCGTCGCGGAACGCAAAGCGCTTGGTCAGCTTGCGGAAGACGTCCCAGCACTCGTCCGCGTCGTTGCGCGTGAGGGTCTCGCGCACCGTGTCGTTGACGGCCTCGATGGAGTCGCCGTAGTCCAGGTAGGCGGTGGTGTCGGAGTGCATGAGCAGGTGGTCGTCCTCGATCTCGATCGCGTCGAGCCGGGACATCCACTGCAGATGCACGTCCTGGAGGCGGTCCATGTCGGACTTCTGTCCACCGTTGAGCAACCAGGCCGCCTGGAAGGTGGCGGTGCCCGCGCCGGAGTTGACCGGCGTGTCGCCGAACCGCTTCGCGCCGAGCAGCAGCAGCTCGTGGTTGCCCATGAGCGCCTTGCAGTAGCCGCCGGCGGCGGCCGCCTCGGCGCTCAGCCGCATCACGAGGTCGATGACGCCGATGCCGTCGGGGCCGCGGTCGGTGAAGTCGCCGAGGAACCACAGGCGCGCGTTGCCCGCCACCCAGGCGCCGTCCGCGTCGACCAGGCCCTTCTCGCGGAGGGCCGCGAGCAGCTCGTCGAGGTAGCCGTGCACGTCGCCCACGACGTACAGCGGCCCCTTCTCGTCGCCGGTCCTGGGCGCCGGCGCGGCGGTCGCGGCGGTGTCCATCTGCACGGTGTCACCCCGGTTGATGACGGGCAGGTCGCGCTCGGTCGGCGTGTAGCCGTCCGGGTACTGCGCCGCCTCGGGGGAGTCGGCGACGGGGTCGGTGGGCTGCACGTTCGCCGGTACGTCATGGACGTACGCGGGCACGCGGAAGTCACGCAGCGTCTCCGTGCGCGCTGCGGGTCCCTGACCGGCCCCCTGAGTCATCGACCCCTCCACCATTGCGCCGCCTGTGCACCGGATCGGACTGCCTGGTCGCAGCGGCCCGCGGTGTCGTCCGCCCATCATAGGAATGCGGCTCGTGCTGTGTGATGCACCAGGGGTGGTGAATCGGTGACGGGCGGCTGTTCGCCACACTTTTCTCCCGAATTGGTGTGGACTTTTCCCCTCGGCCGCGGCGGGCCGCGGCCGGTCCGGAGGGTGAGTGGGGCCGGTCAGCCCTGCCCCGGGGAGCGGGGCGGGCTGACCGTGGTGCGCTGCGGGCGGCGCTGCGAGGAGGTCCGCACGATGAGTTCGGTCGGTATGACCTGCTCGACCGGTAGGTCCGAATCGACCCCTTCGATGGCGTCGATCAGAAGCTGGATGACGGCTGTGCCGATGCGGCGCGGTTTCAGGGACAGGGTCGTGATGGGCGGCTCGGTCGTCGCGTACACGGTCGACTCGCTGCAGCACACGAGCAGCAGGTCCTCCGGCACGCGCAGACCGTAGCGGCGGGCCGCGGCGAGCAGGTCGGTGCCGTTGGGATCGAAGAGGCCGTAGACCGCGTCGGGCCGGTCCGGACGGGCGAGCAGCCGGTCGGCGGCGACGGCGCCCGCGCACGGATCGTGCGCCGGATAGGACTCGTAGACCGGCTCCTGCCCGATCCGCTCGCACCAGTGCAGGTAGGCGGAGGTGGACAGGTGGGTGTAGGTGTCGGTGGTGGTGCCGGTGAGCAGGCCGATGCGGCGCGCGCCGGCCGCGGCGAGATGGTCGAGGATGCCGAGGACGGCGGCCTCGTGGTCGTTGTCCACCCAGGCGGTCACGGGCAGGGTGCCCGCGGGACGTCCGTCCGAGACGACGGGCAGGCCCTGGCGGACCAGCTCGCTGACGACCGGGTCGTGGTCGGAGGGGTCGATGACGACGGTGCCGTCGAGGGCGACGTTCGACCACACGTCGTGGCGTGAGGTGGCGGGCAGGATGACGAGGGCGTAGCCGCGGGCCAGCGCCGCGGAGGTCGCGGCTCTCGCCATCTCCGCGAAATACGCGAATTCGGTGAAGGTGAAAGGTTCATCCCCGTAGGTCGTCACTGTCAGGCCGATGAGGCCCGACTTTCCGGTACGGAGCGTGCGGGCGGCCGCGGAAGGGCGATAGCCCAGCCGGTCGGCGACCTCGCGGACATGGCGTCGGGTGGCGTCCGGGAGCCGGCCCTTGCCGTTGAGCGCGTCCGAGACAGTCGTGATCGAGACCCCGGCGGCTGCGGCAACATCTCTGATGCCTGCCCGGCCCGGCCGGGTCCCCCTGCGGGTCGTCTCTGCCCGGCTCACCTGGTGCTTCCCTGCTGCTGTCATGGCGAGCCGATAGTAGGGCTCATGCGGTCGCATGGCGGGGGTGCATATGCACGCGTTGACAGGCACGTTTCTGCAAGGTGATGGGCCGTCAATGACCATGGAACAGAAGGAAGTTAGCGGTTTCTACGAGGCTGCGTCGGTTGTCGTTACCTACGAGCCTGCCGACTCGGCGATGTTGCGAGTAGGTCTCAACTCACCTGCACGGGTGATGCGCGCCACGGCGCGAGCCACCGGCGCGCGCCAGGCCAAGGAGCGCTCCCCCCTCCCCGTACGCCTTCCCGGCCCCTCTTCCTCAGGGCGGTCCGGCCCGGCCCATTGGGGCGGACGGCCAATCCTCATAAGGTAAGCAGTATTGCAACGGTGGCCACGAGGAGGACTGCGGTGAGCGAGACGAACCCCAAGCTGCGCGCGGAGCTGGCGGGGATCCCCACCTACAAGCCGGGCAGGCCCGCAGCCGCCGGGGGCCCGGCGGCGTACAAGCTGTCCTCCAACGAGAACCCGTACCCCCCGCTGCCGGGCGTGATGGAGCAGGCGATCGCCGCGGCCGGCACCTTCAACCGCTACCCGGACATGGCCTGCTCGGGCCTGATGGAGGAGCTGGCCGACCGTTTCGGTGTGCCGGTCGCCCATCTGGCCACCGGTACGGGTTCGGTCGGCGTCGCCCAGCAGCTGCTCCAGGCGACCAGCGGGCCCGGCGACGAGGTCATCTACGCGTGGCGCTCCTTCGAGGCGTACCCGATCATCACGCAGATCAGCGGGGCGACGTCGGTGCAGGTGCCGCTCACGCCCGGCGAGGACCACGACCTGGACGCCATGGCGGACGCGATCACCGACCGCACGCGCCTCATCTTCGTCTGCAACCCCAACAACCCCACGGGCAACGCCATCCGTCGGCCCGAGCTGGAACGTTTCCTCGACCGGGTGCCCTCCGACGTCCTCGTGGTGCTCGACGAGGCGTACCGCGAGTTCATCCGTGATCCCGAGGTGCCGGACGGTGTGGAGATCTACCGGGACCGGCCGAACGTGGCGGTGCTGCGGACCTTCTCCAAGGCGTACGGCCTCGCGGGGCTGCGTGTCGGGTTCGCCATCGCGCACGAGCCGGTGGCGGCGGCGCTGCGCAAGACGGCCGTCCCCTTCGGCGTCAGCCAGCTCGCGCAGGACGCGGCGGTGGCCTCGCTGCGCGCGGAGGACGAGCTGCTCGGCCGCGTCGGCTCCCTGGTCTGCGAGCGCAACCGGGTCGTCGAGACACTGCGGGCGCAGGGCTGGACCGTGCCGGAGACGCAGGCCAACTTCGTGTGGCTGCGTCTGGGCGAGCGGACCCTGGACTTCGCGGCGGCGTGCGAGCAGGCGGGGGTCGTCGTTCGGCCGTTCGCGGGCGAGGGGGTCCGCGTCACGGTCGCGGAGACCGAGGCCAACGACATCTTCCTGGGCGCTGCGGAGGCCTTCCGCAAGGAGCTCTGACCCGCTCCGGACGACGTACAGAGAGGCGCGAGGTGGCGATGCCGCCTCGCGCCTCCTCATGTGCGCTCGTCGGCATGATGTGGCGTTGGTCGCAGTGGGGGGACCCCGCTTCGGTATCCGACAACCAGTACGACATAATGCTTGTGAATGTGAACGCGTTCACAAGCGCGTCCCGGTTCCTCCGGAGAAGTCCGGTATTCCAGGGGCGAACCGCTGCGTGGCCGCGGTGATGTAAGGAGATGACGCAGTGGACCTGGCTCTGGCGCCGGAGACCCTGGCGCGATGGCAGTTCGGCATCACCACCGTCTACCACTTCCTCTTCGTCCCCCTGACGATCTCGCTGGCGGCCCTGACCGCCGGGCTGCAGACCGCCTGGGTGCGGACCGAGAAGGAGAAGTACCTCAAGGCCACGAAGTTCTGGGGAAAGCTCTTCCTCATCAACATCGCGATGGGCGTCGTGACGGGCATCGTGCAGGAGTTCCAGTTCGGCATGAACTGGTCCGACTACTCGCGCTTCGTCGGTGACATCTTCGGAGCGCCGCTGGCGTTCGAGGCGCTGATCGCGTTCTTCTTCGAGTCGACCTTCATCGGGCTGTGGATCTTCGGCTGGGACAAGCTGCCGAAGAAGATCCACCTGGCCTGCATCTGGATGGTCTCCATCGGCACGATCCTGTCCGCGTACTTCATCCTGGCGGCCAACTCCTGGATGCAGCACCCGGTCGGCTACAAGTACAACAAGGCCACCGGACGCGCCGAGCTGACCGACTTCTGGCAGGTCCTGACGCAGAACACCGCGCTCACCCAGGCCTTCCACACCCTGTCGGCCTCGTTCCTGACCGGCGGCGCGTTCATGGTCGGCATCGCCGCCTTCCACCTGGCGCGCAAGAAGCCGAAGAACATCGCGACGATGAGGACCTCGCTGCGGCTCGGCCTCATCACGCTCGTCATCGGCGGCATGCTCACCGCGATCAGCGGCGACCAGCTCGGCAAGGTCATGTTCAAGCAGCAGCCGATGAAGATGGCGGCGGCCGAGGCGCTGTGGGACGGCCAGGACGCGGCACCGTTCTCGATCTTCGCCTACGGCGATGTAAGCAAGGGCCACAACAGCGTCGAGTTCTCCATCCCCGGCGTGCTGTCCTTCCTCGCCGACGACAACTTCACCTCGCACATCCCCGGCATCAACGACACCAACAAGGCCGAGCAGGAGAAGTACGGGCCCGGCGACTACCGGCCGATCATCCCCGTCACCTTCTGGGCCTTCCGCTGGATGATCGGGTTCGGGATGGCGTCCTTCGCCCTCGGCCTCCTCGGGCTCTGGCTCACCCGCAAGAAGTTCATGCTGCCGCAGCACCTGCGGACGGGTGAGGACGAGGTGCCGAACCTGGTGCTCTTCAAGAACAAGGTCCTCAGCCCGAAGTTCACCAGGCTCTACTGGATCGTCGCCCTGTGGACCATGGGCTTCCCGCTCATCGCCAACTCCTGGGGCTGGATCTTCACCGAGATGGGCCGTCAGCCGTGGGTCGTCTACGGCGTCCTGCAGACCCGCGACGCCGTCTCCCCCAGCGTCTCGCAGGGCGAGGTCATCACCTCCATGACCGTCTTCACCCTGCTCTACGCGGTGCTCGCCGTCATCGAGGTCAAGCTGCTCGTCAAGTACGTCAAGGCCGGGCCGCCGGAGCTGACCGACGACGATCTCAACCCGCCCACCAGGATCGGCGGCGACCGTGACGCCGACAAGCCGATGGCCTTCTCCTACTAGGGCCAAGGGAGCGCACAAGTCATGGAACTCCACGACGTCTGGTTCGTCCTCATCGCGGTCCTCTGGATCGGCTACTTCTTCCTCGAGGGCTTCGACTTCGGCATCGGCATCCTCACCAAGGTCCTCGCGCGCGACCGTGCCGAGCGGCGCGTGCTGATCAACACGATCGGTCCCGTCTGGGACGGCAACGAGGTGTGGCTGCTCACCGCCGGCGGAGCGACCTTCGCCGCGTTCCCCGAGTGGTACGCCACGCTCTTCTCCGGCTTCTACCTGCCGCTGCTGATCATCCTGGTCTGCCTCATCGTGCGCGGTGTCGCCTTCGAGTACCGGGCGAAGCGCCCCGAGGAGAAGTGGCAGACCAACTGGGAGCACGCGATCTTCTGGACCTCGCTGATCCCGGCGCTGCTGTGGGGCGTGGCCTTCGGCAACATCGTGCGCGGGGTCAAGCTCGACCAGCACTTCGAGTACGTCGGCACCTTCTGGGACCTCCTCAACCCGTACGCGCTCCTGGGCGGCCTGGTCACCCTGACCCTGTTCACCTTCCACGGAGCGGTGTTCGCCTCGCTCAAGACGCTCGGCGACATTCGAATGCGGGCCCGCAAGTTCGCGCTGACGGTCGGTCTGGGTGCGCTGGTGGTGGCGCTCGGGTTCCTGGTCTGGACCCAGACAGACAAGGGGGACGGTGGCTCGCTCATCGCGATGATCGTGGCCCTGGTTGCTCTCGTCGGCGCCATCGGCGCCATCAAAGCGGGGCGCGAGGGGTGGTCGTTCGCCCTGTCCGGCATCACCATCGCGGCGGCGTTCGCGACGCTCTTCCTGACGCTGTTCCCGAACGTCATGCCGTCGTCGCTCGACCCGGCCTGGAGCCTCACCGTCACCAACGCCTCGTCGAGCCCCTACACGCTGAAGATCATGACGTGGCTGGCGGCGATCGCGACACCGCTCGTGCTGCTCTACCAGTCGTGGACGTACTGGGTCTTCCGCAAGCGCATCGGGACGAAGCACATCGCCGATGCCGCGCACTGAGCTTGACCTTCTTACGGATCTACGCGCCTACCCGAGGGTGTGTTTCACGTGAAACCGATCGACCAGCGCCTGCTCCGGTACGCCCGGGCCACTCGCCTCTTCCTCCTGGCAGTGATCGTTCTCGGCGCCGCCGGGGCCGGCCTGGTCATCGCGCAGGCGATGATCATCGCCGAAGTGGTGGTGGGTGCCTTCCAGCACGGCTTCGACGTCGCGCAGCTGCGGACCCCGCTGCTGCTGTTGGTGGCCGTCGCGGCCGGGCGCGGCCTGGTCTCCTGGCTGACCGAACTGGCCGCGCACCGTGCGAGCGCGGCGGTCAAGTCGGAGCTGCGGGGGCGGCTCCTTGAGCGCGCGGCGCAGCTCGGTCCCGGGTGGCTGAGCGGGCAACGGACCGGCTCGCTGGTCGCGCTCGCCACGCGCGGCGTGGACGCGCTGGACGACTACTTCTCGCGCTATCTGCCGCAGCTCGGGCTCGCGGTCGTGGTCCCGGTGGCGGTCCTTGCGCGCGTGGTCACCGAGGACTGGGTGTCGGCGGCGATCATCGTCGGCACGCTTCCCCTCATCCCGATCTTCATGATGCTCATCGGCTGGGCCACCCAGTCCCGCATGGACCGCCAGTGGCGCCTGCTGTCGCGCCTCTCGGGGCACTTCCTGGACGTGGTCGCCGGACTGCCGACTCTGAAGGTGTTCGGCCGCGCCAAGGCACAGGCCGAGTCCATCCGCACGATCACCGGCCAGTACCGCAGGGCGACCATGCGCACCCTGCGCATCGCCTTCCTGTCCTCCTTCGCCCTGGAACTGCTCGCGACGCTCTCGGTCGCCCTGGTCGCGGTCACCATCGGCATGCGGCTCGTGCACGGCACGATGGACCTCTACGTCGGTCTCGTCATCCTGGTGCTCGCGCCCGAGGCGTATCTGCCGCTGCGGCAGGTCGGGACGCAGTTCCATGCCGCCGCCGAGGGGCTCGCGGCGGCGGAGGAGATCTTCGCCGTCCTGGAGACGCCCCTGCCGGAGTCCGGCTCGGCGCCTGTCCCCGCCACCTCCGGCATCGTGTTCGACGACGTCTCCGTGCGCTATGAGGGACGTACGGACGACGCCGTCTCCCATGCCTCCTTCGCCGTCGCGCCCGGCGAGACAGTGGCCCTCGTAGGGCCCAGCGGTGCGGGCAAGTCGACGCTTCTGAGCGCCTTGCTGGGCTTCGTGCGTCCCAGTGGCGGGCGCGTGCTCGTCGGGGGTGCGGACCTCTCCACCGTCGAGCGGGGCGAGTGGCACGCGCGCGTGGCGTGGGTTCCGCAGCGCCCGCAGTTGTACGCCGGGTCGATCGCGGACAACGTACGGCTCGCCCGGCCCGGCGCCGACGACGCTGCGGTGCTGGCCGCCTTGCGCGAGGCGGGGGCGCTGGAGTTCGTCGAGGCGCTGCCCGACGGGGCGCGCACGGAGCTCGGCGAGGACGGCGCGGGCCTGTCGGCCGGACAACGGCAGCGCCTCGCACTGGCCCGCGCGTTCCTCGCCGACCGGCCCGTCGTCCTGCTCGACGAGCCGACGGCCGCGCTCGACGGCGCGACCGAGGCCGGCATCGTCGAGGCGGTCCGCAGGCTGGCCGTCGGCCGGACCGTGCTCCTGGTCGTGCACCGGCCGGCCCTGCTGGCCGTCGCCGACCGGGTGGTCCGCCTGGAGATGCCCGACGCGGGGCGGCCGGTCGAGCAGCGGACGGCCGTGGTGGCGGGGGCGCCTGAGCGGGCTTCGGTCGCCGTCACATCGCCTGACCGGGAGGCGCAGGACGCGTCCAAGGACCGGCGCCACGTCCTCGCCCGGCTGCGTGCCGCCGCCCGTCCGCGCCGCTCGCGGCTGGCCCTCGCGCTGCTGCTCGGGGCGCTCGCCCTCGGCAGCTCGGTCGGTCTGTTGGCGACCAGCGGATGGCTGATCTCGCGGGCCTCGCAGCAGCCGCCGGTGCTCTACCTGATGGTCGCGGTGACGGCCACGCGTGCGTTCGGCATCGGCCGGGCCTGCTTCCGGTACGCGGAGCGGCTCGTGTCGCACGACGCCGTGCTGCGGATGCTGGCCGACACCCGGGTCGCCGTCTACCGCCGCCTGGAGCGGCTCGCGCCTGCGGGGTTGCGCACCACGCGCCGGGGCGACCTGCTGTCCCGGCTCGTCGCGGATGTGGACGCGCTCCAGGACTACTGGCTGCGCTGGCTGCTGCCCGCCTCGGTCGCGGCACTCGTCGGCGCCGGATCGGTGGCGTTCACCGCCTGGATGCTGCCCACGGCGGGTGCCGTGCTCGCCGTCGGACTGCTGCTCGCCGGTGTCGGGGTGCCGCTCCTGTCGGGGGCAGTCGCCCGCAGGGCGGAGCGGAGACTGGCTCCCGCGCGCGGGGCGCTCGCGACCAAGGTCGCCGAACTGCTCACCGGCACCGCCGAACTGACCGTCGCCGGTGCGCTGCCCCGCCGCACGAAGGAGACCGCCGACGCCGACTCGGCGCTGACCCGGATCGCCTCGCGCGCGGCCACCGCGACCGCGCTCGGCGACGGGCTCACCGCGCTGATCACCGGCCTGACCGTGGCCGCCGCCGCACTGGCCGGAGTGCAGGGAGTACGCGCCGGACAGCTCGACGGCGTGGCGATGGCGGTCGTCGTCCTGACCCCGCTCGCCGCGTTCGAGGCGGTGCTCGGCCTGCCCCTCGCAGTCCAGTACCGCCAGCGCGTCCACAAGAGCGCCGAGCGCGTCTACGAGGTGCTCGACGCCCCCGAACCCGTACGGGAGCCCGAACGGCCCGCACAGGCGCCGCGGGACCCCTTCCCGCTCGTCGTGCGGGGTCTCGCCGCCCGGTACGAGGGACAGGCGCGGGACGCGCTCGCCGGTGTCGACCTGACGCTGGAGCGCGGCCGCCGGATCGCCGTCGTCGGTCCGTCCGGGTCGGGCAAGACGACGCTCGCCCAGGTGCTGCTGCGCTTCCTCGACGCGGACGCAGGGACGTACACGCTCGGCGGGACCGACGCGTACGCGCTCGAAGGCGACGCCGTTCGACGGCTCGTGGGGCTCTGCGCCCAGGACGCCCACCTCTTCGACAGCAGCGTCCGCGAGAACCTGCTGCTCGCCAAGAAGGACGCCACCGAGGACCAATTGCGCGCCGCGCTCGGCCGCGTACGCCTTCTGGAGTGGGTGGACGCGCTGCCGGAAGGGCTCGACACGCTGGTGGGCGAACATGCCGCGCGGCTGTCCGGCGGCCAGCGCCAGCGGCTCGCGCTGGCCCGCGCGCTCCTTGCCGAGTTCCCGGTCCTCGTCCTGGACGAGCCGGCCGAACACCTCGACCTGGAGACGGCGGACGCGCTCACCGAGGACCTGCTGGACGCGACCCAGGGCCGGACGACCGTGCTGATCACGCACCGGCTGGCCGGACTCGACGCCGTCGACGAGGTGATCGTGCTCGACGGCGGGCGGGTCGCGCAGCGCGGTCCGTACGCCGAGCTGGCCGCTGTCGACGGGCCGCTGCGGGATCTGCGGGAGCGGGAACAGGCGGCGGAGCTGCTGGTCGGGGCCGGGCGGCGGTGAACGCGGGCGGATGTCGGGAGCAGCGCGGGCGGAGATCAGGAGGACAGGAGGAGCGCAGGCGGAGATCAGAAGGACAGGAGGACAGGAGGCGGGGATCAGGAGGGCAGGAGCAGCGCGGGCGGAGATCAGGAGGAGCGCTGGCGCGGGGCCTCTGCGATTCCGACTTTCCTCGCTAAATAGGACTTACTAGTGTCGGGGCATGGCATCACCCATGGAGCCCTCCGCTCCGACCCCTCCCGAACCCGCCGGGGACGAGCCTTCGGGTGCGCGTGGTCCGCACGGGCTCTCGACGGAGCTGACCGCGCGCGTGCCGCAGCTTCTGGAGGCGATGCGGTCCGTGGGCACCGGCCTCGAACCGCACTCCACGCTCGACCGGATCTGCGAGACCGCCGCCGATCTCGCGGACGCCCGCTATGCGGCGATCGGCGTCATCTCCGAGGACGGCGAGGGTCTCGCGGACTTCGTCCATTACGGCGTCGACGAAGCGACCGCGCAGCGCATCGGGCGGCTGCCCGACGGACACCGGGGGGTGCTCGGCGCGCTCATGCACGACCCGGCGCCGATGCGCCTCGCGAACCTCGCCGACGACCCGCGCGCGTGCGGGTTTCCCGCGCACCATCCGCCGATGCGGTCGTTCCTGGGCGTCCCCATCCGCGTCCAGGGCGAGATCTTCGGCAACCTCTACCTCACGGAGAAGCGCGGGGGCCAGGAGTTCAACGACTACGACCTGAGCATGGTCCGGGTGCTCGCGACCGAGGCGGGCATCGCGATCGGCAATGCGCGGCTCTACGACGCGGCAAGGCAGCGGGAGCGGTGGATCGACGGCTCCGTGGCCGTGACCACGGCGCTGCTGTCGGGCGGCGACGCCGACGACGCGCTGCAGGTGGTCGCCGAACAGGCCCGCAGGCTGTCGGAGTCGGCGGCCGGCCTGGTGCTGCTGCCGACCGGCGACGGCGGCATGGAGGTCGTCGCCGTCGCCTCGGACAAGCCGTCCGCCGCTCTCGGCCTGATCATCCCGCCGGAGAGCGCAATGGCAGCCGAACTCTTGTCCGGGACGGCGATGTTCATCGAGGACACGGCCGCCGATCCGCGGGTGACGAGCGACCTTGCGCGCGGTTACGGGCCCGCCATGCTGCTGCCTCTGCAGAGCGACGGACGCGTCCTCGGGACGTTGGTGACGCCACGCGCGCGTGGGGAGCGCCCCTTCACGGAGGGCGAGCGCACTCTCGCCACCCAGTTCGCCTCGCAGGCCGCGCTCGCGCTGATGATGGCCGAGGCACAGCGCGACCGGGAACGCCTGGCCGTGTTCGAGGACCGCGACCGCATCGCGCGCGACCTGCACGACCTCGTCATCCAGCGGCTGTTCGCCACCGGGATGATGCTGGAGACGGCCCAGCGCCGGTCCGTGGCGCCCGAGGTGCGGTCGGGCATCGGCAAGTCCGTCGACGAGCTGGACGTCACCATCCAGGAGATCCGGACAGCCATCTTCGCGCTGCAACAGGGCCCGGCGGAGGCCCCTTCCGGGCTGCACACGCGCGTGCTGCGGGAAATCAACATGGCGGCTGTACCGCTCGGGTTCAAGCCCTCGCACTCCTTCGTGGGGCCGGTCGACAGTGTCGTCGGCGAACTCACCGGCAAGAACCTCATCGCGGCCCTGCGGGAGGCTCTGTCGAACGCCTTCCGGCACGCGCGGGCCACCCGGATCGACGTCGTCGTGGACGCGACCGTATCTCTGCCGGACGGCCGCCAGGGTGTGCGGCTCACGGTCGCTGACGACGGCGTGGGCATTCCGGAGGGCGGGCGGCGCAGCGGCCTGAAGAACCTCAAGAGGCGCGCGGAGTCGCTCGGTGGCGACAGTTGGTACGGGCCGGGCCCCGGAGGCGACGACGGCGGTACGACGGTGGTGTGGGAAGCGCCGTACTGAAGCGCCGCGCCGTACTGAAGCGCCGCGCCGTCCGGAGGCGCCGCGCCGTCCGGAGGCGCCGCGCCGTCCGGAGGCGCGACGTGGTGGCCCCGGTTCGGCGGTACGTTTCTGCGCCGTTCGGGGCAAGCGGCCCCCCAGCCGTACGAATCCCACGGGAGCCCGGTCGCGCGGCGGGCAACGATCCCGGACATGCGCCTTCGCCCCCTCCGCTCTCCAGCCGTCCTGGCGCTGCTGTGCGCACTCATGGCGCTCTGTGGGCCTCCTGCGCCGTCCCGGGCGGCTGAGGGGCCCGAGCCGAGTGCCGAGGTGGCGCGGCTCCTCGTGGAGGCCTCAGCGGCGACACAGCGCTATGAAGCGGGGCGCAGGGCCGCAGGAGCGCAAAAGGCCGCGGCCCGGCGGATGGAACGGTTGCTCGGCAAGGAACGGCGCGAGGTGGCCGCGCTCCATGACGACCTCGGCCGGATCGCCCGCGCCCAGTACCGCGGCGGTGGTGACATTCCGCTCGCGGCGCAGCTGCTGCTGTCCGACAGACCGGAGGAGCTGCTGCACGGCCAACGGGCCGTGTTGCAGGCCGACCTCGCACTCAACAATGCGGTGGGAAAGAGCCGCCGAGCGGAGAAGAGGCTCGCCGAGGGGCAGCGCGCGGCGACCCTGCAATGGCACGCCCTGCGGAAGCGCACCGTGCACCTCGCAAGGCTGAGAAAAAGCATCACGAGCAAGCTCGGACAGGCGCAAGGGAAGCTGCAGGGCGACGCCGACCGGGCGGTGGCGGCCGGTCAGTGCCGCGGTGCCGTACGCCTTGAGCAGCCCGCTCTGCGTGACACGCGCGCGTGGGTGCCACCCGTCGCCAGGTACGAACTGTCGGCGGGCTTCGACAGTGCGGGCGCGCGCTGGGCCCGCCGCCACACCGGACAGGACTTCGCGGTGGACATCGGCACACCTGTGCGGGCGGCGGGCGCGGGACGCGTGGTCCGCGTCTCCTGCGGCGGCGGCTTCGGCGTCGAGGTCGTCGTCCGGCACGCGGGCGGCTACTACACGCAGTACGCGCACCTGGCGGCCGTCACCGTCGACCAGGGCGAGAAGGTGCGGACCGGGCAGTGGCTCGGGCAGGCGGGCACCACCGGCAACTCGACGGGGCCGCACCTGCACTTCGAGGTGCGGCTCACGCCGGATCTGGGGTCGGGGGTGGATCCGGTGAGGTGGTTCGCGGGGCGCGGGGTGCGCCTGTAGGCGTTCGTGACCGCTGTTATGGCCACTGTCATGGCCGCCCCGTCATGGCCGCCGTTATGGCCACTGTCATGGCCGCCCTGCTCATGGCGGCTGTCGTGGCCACTGTCATGGCCGCAGGGGGGCGTCCGGTGGCTCCGGTCAGCGCTTAGCCAGGGCGCCCTGCATGTCACCCGGAAGTCCGCTACCTCGCCAGGATGTCCTCTATGACGCGGGCCACGCCGTCCTCGTTGTTGGTCGCCGTGACGCCGGTCGCCGCGGCCAGCACGTCCGGGTGCGCGTTGCCCATGGCGTAGGAGGCGCCCGCCCAGGTGAGCATCTCCATGTCGTTGGGCATGTCCCCGAAGGCGACGACCTCGGCGGGAGAGATGCCGCGCTCGGCGCAGCACAGTTCGAGCGTGCTCGCCTTGGAGACGGTCCGCCCGCTGATCTCCAGGAGGGCGCTCGGGCTGGAGCGGGTGATCGCGGCCAGCTCGCCGACCGCGTCGCGCGCCAGGGCCAGGAACGCATCGGGGTCCAGCTCCGGGTGGAACGCCAGGACCTTCAGCACCGGCTGGTCCGCCACGGTGGACCCGGCGAAGTCCGCTGCGAGCAGCTTCTCGGCGGGCGCGACGCTCTCGCCCGGGTCGAGGTGCAGCGGCGGGTACGTCGGCTCGTGGTGCAGGCCGCCCGTGCGCTCGACGGCGAACGACGTGCCGGGGGCCGCCTCGCGCAGGACCCGTACGACGTCCAGCGCGTCCGGGACGGCCAACTCGCGGATCTTGACGAAGCGGTGGTTGCCGGGACCGCCGTGCAGGTCCACGACGGCGGCGCCGTTGCCGCAGATCGCCAGGCCGTGACCGTGCACATGGTCGCTGACGACGTCCATCCAGCGAGCCGGGCGGCCCGTCACGAAGAAGACCTCGATGCCGGCCTCCTCGGCGGCGGCCAGCGCGGCGACCGTCCGTGGAGAAAAGGTTTTGTCGTCGTGCAGCAGCGTCCCGTCGAGATCCGTGGCGATCAGCCGGGGCGCGGGGGCGGAGGGGGCCGGGGTCCGAGGCCCAGGAGTCGGTGAGGTCACCGCTCTATGGTCGCTCATCTGCGTGCACGGGCGTGCGGCGGGGCGCGCAGATGAGAGCGCTCCTGGCGCATGCGCCCCGCCCGCCCTGTGCCGTCACGCCCCCGGCCCGGCGCTGTGAAGTTGTCGGCTCAACCGAGTTGGGAGAGGGCCTGGGTCGCGATGGCCTCGAAGGTGTCCTGGTCGGCCGCGAAGTCGGTGTCGGGGATCGGCCAGTGCACGACGATCTCGGTGAAGCCCAGCTCACGGTGGGTGCCCGCGAAGTCCACGAACGCGTCTACGGACTCCAGCGGGCGCTTGCGGTCCGGGGTGAAGCCGGTGAGCAGGATCTTGTCGACATCGGCTGCGTCGCGGCCGATGGCATCGCAGGCCGCGGTCAGCTTTTCGACCTGACCGCGAATGGCTTGAACCGACTCCTCCGGGGTGCCTGTCTCATACAACTTCGGGTCGCCCGTGGTCACCCACGCCTGCCCGTACCCGGCCGCCAGCTTGAGACCGCGTGGCCCGGTAGCCGCCACCGCGAAGGGCAGCCGGGGGCGCTGCACACAGCCCGGAATGTTCTGGGCGCCGCCCGCCGAGTAGAAGGTGCCGTCGTACGAGACCGTGTCCTCGGTGAGCAGCCGGTCGAGCAGCGGAACGAACTCGGCGAACCGGTCGGCCCGCTCCCGCGGCGTCCACGGCTCCTGGTCGCCCCGGGCCAGCGCGTGCGCGTCGAAACCGGTGCCGCCCGCGCCGATGCCGAGCGTGATCCGGCCGCCCGAGATGTCGTCGAGCGAGATCAGCTCCTTGGCGAGGGTCACCGGGTGCCGGAAGTTCGGGGAGGTCACGAGGGTGCCGAGGCGGATGCGCGAGGTCACGCAGGCGGCGGCGGTCAGCGTCGGCACGGCGCCGAACCACGGGCCGTCGCGGAACGGCACGCGCCAGGACAGGTGGTCGTACGTGTACGCGGTGTGGAACCCCAATTCCTCGGCACGCTGCCAGGTCTCCCGGGCCCCGTCGTGCCAACGGCGATAGGGAAGGATCACGGTGCTCAGGCGGAGCGGAGCAGTGGTTGCGGGGGGCGTGTCGGTCATGGGGTGAGCGTAGGCGGAGGGGTTCGACGGGGGTGGTGTGGGCTGGGTGGGGCGTTGGGTGAGGGTGGGGAGTTGGGTAAGGGTGGGCGTTGAGTGATGGTTGGGTGGGGTGTCGGCTCAGGCGGGGCGCTGGGCCGCATTGCGTTCGGGCGGCCGGAGACGGATCCGGAAGCGGGGCCTCGGGCGGCATCGCGGGCGGGCGCCGGAGGCGGGCCAGCAGCGGGGCTCTAGTCGGCATCACGTGCGGGGCTGTCGGCGGCCGGCTGGATCGAGCGGCCCGAGGCGGGTGCCGGTTGGCCGGAACGGCAGGGCTAATTGAGCGGTCCGAGGCGGGTGCTGGCGGGCTGGAGCGGCAGAGCCAATTGAGCGGCCCGAGGCGGGTGCCGGTGGGCCGGAATGGCAGAGCCAATTGAGCGGCCCGAGGCGGGTGCCGGTGGGCCGGAACGGCAGAGCCGGGTAGCGGTGCCACCTCAGCTCGGGAACCGCAGAAACTCCGGCGGCACGGCTGAGGTCAGCCAGACCCCGTTCGCGCTCACGCGGAACGTGTGGCCGGCCCGATGCATCGCCCCCGCATCGACGGTCAGCACGACAGGACGGCCGCGTCGGGCCCCGACCCGCGTCGCCGTCTCGCGGTCCACGGAGAGGTGCACGTCGTGCCTGCTCATGGGCGCGAGCCCCTCCGCACGGATCGCGTCGAGGAAGCGGTCGACGGTGCCGTGGAAGAGGTAGGCGGGCGGCTCCGCCGCCGCCAGGCCCAGGTCGATGTCGACCGTGTGGCCCTGATTGGCGCGGATGCGGGTGCCCTCGACGGAGAAGCGCCGCTTGTCGTTCTCCGCGACTACCCGGTCCAGTTCGGCCCGGCTGACGCGGAAGCCGTGCGAGGACGCCGCCGCGAGCAACTCGTCGATCTCCACCCAGCCCGCCTCGTCGAGCGTCAGCCCGATGCGTTCCGGTTGATGACGCAAATGCCGCGAAAGGTATTTCGACACCTTGACGGTGCGTTGCTCGTTCATGGCGCCAGGGTGCCCGCCCCGGAGGCAGTGGTGCACGCAGATTTCATCCGGTCAACTACTGCGGCATGTTTGATCCACAGGTAACTGGCGTTATCCACAGCCCACTTAGCGAGACTGTGTATAACACCGTTGCAAGCGGCCGGACTTGAGCAACTAGTCACATACGGCCCCGATTTGTTGCCAAAGCATCCAAAGTCCTGCTCTGTACCTCGCGTTCGGTGGCCGCTGTAACGAAAGCCGTCACACTGTCCGAGCCAACAAGCTCACGCACAGCGCGCATTGTGCTAGCAGGCAGAGCAACAATCTCCTGTTCCGGAGTCGAAACCGCCGTAGACCCGTCCGCCAGGTGCTGATGCAGATGTCGCGTCGCGAACAGCCGCATGGCACGCGCCAGTTCCGCGTCAACGGATTGCTGAGCGAGTGGCCGCAGACGGCGTACGAGCGATGCGGCTTCGGCCGCTTCCATGTCGGTCGGCGGGTACGAACCCAGGTAGCGTGCGAAGACGTGCTCGGTCGTGAACTCCAGGAAGCGGGCGGCTATGTGCTCGACGCTGCCCCTCAACTCCCGTAGATGCCCGCTTATTGCGGTCAGCGGTACGCCAGCCGCATGCAACTCCACAGCGACAGCCAGCTCTTGCGGGCTCGGGACAACGAACTCGTCGTCCTTTCCCGGCACCTGTTCCAGCACGCCGAGCTCGACTGCCTCGCGCACCGCGGCCTCGTCGTACTCGTCACCGAACCGCTCGGCCAGCTCCGCGCGCGTGATGCGGCCCGCCCGCTCGTCGGTCCAGGGCCCGTCCACCTCGGCGACGAGACCCAGCACTCCGCCCAGTCCGCGCCCCGCGTCCCACGCCTCCAGGAGTTCCTTGATGGAGGCCAGGGTGTAACCGCGGTCCAGCAGGTCGGCGATCTGGCGCAGCCGGGACAGATGCGCGGCCGTGTACACATTGGCGCGGCCGCGACGCTCGGGCCGTGGCAGCAGACCGCGGTCCTGGTAGGCGCGGATCGTACGCACCGTGGTGCCGCTGTGGTGCGCCAGGTCCTCGATCCGGTACTCGGCGACCGATCGCTGCTCCGTCACACTTCTCACCCCTCGGCCGTACCCGGCGTGGTCGCACCCCGACGGTGGGCCTCCTGCGAGGGATCGTACGACCGGCGCGGGCACCGGCCCACGGCCAGCCCGGTGCCCACAGCGATGTGCCCGGTGCCCAAAGCCGTGCGCCCGGTACTCCCAGCGGCCCGCCCGGTGCTCACAGCGGTGGCTCCATCCGGGCGATCGCCCGCAGCGCCCTGGGCGAGAAGCGGGACAGGAGCCGCGCCCCACGGGCCTCCGGAGTGACCGGCACGACCGCCTTGTTCCGGGCGACGGCCTCCAGAATCGCGGCGGCGACTTTCTCCGGCGGGTAGTTGCGCAGGCCGTACATGCGGGCGGTCCTCTTCTGGCGGCGCTTCTCCTCCTCGGCGTCGACCCCTGCGAAGTGGGCCGTCGCCGTGATGTTCGTGTTCACGAAGCCGGGGCAGATCGCGGAGACCCCGATGCCCTGCCCGGCCAGCTCGGCGCGCAGGCATTCGCTGAGCATGAGCACCGCGGCCTTGGAGGTCGCGTAGGCGGGCAGCGCCTTCGACGGCTGGTACGCCGCGGCGGACGCGGTGTTCACGATGTGGCCGCCTTGCCCCCGCTCGGCCATCTGCCGGCCGAAGAGGCGGCAGCCGTGGATGACACCCCAGAGGTTCACGTCGAGGACGTTCTTCCAGTCCTGCGGCGTCGTGTCGAGGAACGACCCCGACAGCCCTATGCCCGCGTTGTTCACCAGGACGTCGACCACGCCGTACTCGGCGGCGACCTTCTCGGCGAGCTTCTCCATGGCCTGCTCGTCCGAGACGTCGACCGTCTCGGCCCATGCCTCGGGCGCCCCGAGGTGCTGAGCCGTCCCGGCGGTACGGGCCGCGCTCTCGGCGTCCCGGTCGACGGCGACGACGCGCGCGCCCGCCTTGGCGAACGCGAGCGCGGTGGCCCGGCCGATGCCGCTGCCGGCCCCTGTCACCAGAACGAGCTGGCCGCCGAACCGCTCCGCGTACTTGCTATCGGCCGCCTTGCGCGGTGCGGGCCCGTCCGCACTCCGCTCGTCGTGCGCGGTGACGAAGTCGGCGATCCACGCGGCGAGCTGGTCGGGCCGGGTCCGCGGCACCCAGTGCTTGGCGGGCAGCGAGCGCCGGGTCGACTGCGGCGCCCACTGTTCGAGGCGGTCGTAGAGCGCGGGCGAGAGAAAGGCGTCGTCGAGGGGCGTGATGAGCTGCACGGGCGCGTGCGCGTACGCGTCGTCGCGCGGCCGGCGCAGTCGCGCGCGCACGTTGTCCCGGTACAGCCATGCTCCGTGGGCCGCGTCCGAGGGGAGGGAGGCCGTCGGATAGTCGCCCGCCGGGACCTTCTCCACGCGCTCCAGAATGCCCGGCCAGCGCTTGCCGAGCGGTCCGCGCCAGGCCAGCTCCGGCAGGACCGGCGTGTGCAGCATGTACACGTACCAGGACTTGGCGGTCTGGCCGAGCAGTTGGGCCGCCTTGCGCGGCGTGGGCCGCTTCACCCGCTGCTTGATCCAGTGCCCGAAGTGGTCGAGGGACGGGCCCGACATCGAGGTGAAGGACGCGATGCGGCCCTCGGTCCGCGCGACCGTGACGAACTCCCACGACTGCACCGAACCCCAGTCGTGCCCGACCAGATGGACCGGCTCGTCCGGGCTGACGGCGTCGATGACCGCCAGGAAGTCGTCGGTCAGCTTCTCCAGGGTGAAGCCGCCGCGCAGCGGGGTCGGCGCGGTCGAGCGGCCGTGCCCGCGGACGTCGTAGAGCACGACGTGGAAGCGGTCCGCGAGGCGCGTGGCCACCTCCGACCAGACCTCCTTGGAATCGGGGTAGCCGTGCACGAGGACGACGGTCGGCCGTGCCGCGTCGCCCAGTTCGGCGACGCACAGCTCGATCCCGCCCGTGCGCACCCAGCGCTCCCGCGCGCCGTGGAACTTCGTGAGGTCCGTCATCCGATGCCTTCCGCCCCTGCGCCGCGCGAACTTGACACTGATGAATGTGACAATGCCCGGCGGCGGCGTCAAGGGGGTCGCGGCAGTCTGTGGAGAACGCGGACGTTGTGGAAAACGGGGTGAGGAGGGCTACTCAGGGAGGACCCTTAGGGACCCGTAATACTCAGGTCTCATAGGAGGTCGACCCTCTGGTCTGATGAATCCGTGTGGCTCGCGCCACTACGGTCGAACCGTGACTGTGATCGCGACCGAAAGCCTGAGCAAGCGGTTCCCCCGGGTGACCGCGCTCGACGGGCTGACCATGGATATCGGGCCCGGGGTGACCGGACTCGTCGGAGCCAACGGCGCCGGCAAGTCCACGATGATCAAAATCCTCCTCGGCCTCTCCCCCGCCACCGAGGGCCGTGCCGAAGTGCTCGGACTCGACGTCGCGACCAAGGGCGGTGAGATCCGCGAGCGCGTGGGATACATGCCCGAGCACGACTGCCTGCCACCCGACGTCTCGGCCACCGAGTTCGTCGTCCACATGGCGCGCATGTCGGGGCTGCCGCCCACCGCGGCCCGCGAGCGCACCGCCGACACGCTGCGCCACGTCGGCCTGTACGAGGAGCGCTACCGCCCCATCGGCGGCTACTCGACGGGCATGAAGCAGCGCGTGAAGCTGGCGCAGGCCCTCGTCCACGACCCGCAGCTGGTCTTCCTGGACGAGCCGACGAACGGCCTGGACCCGGTCGGCCGCGACGACATGCTCGACCTCATCCGCCGCGTCCACACCGATTTCGGCATCTCGGTCCTGGTCACCTCGCACCTGCTCGGCGAGCTCGAGCGCACCTGCGACCACGTCGTCGTCATCGACGGCGGCAAGCTGCTGCGCTCCAGCTCCACCACCGACTTCACGCAGAACACGGCGACACTCGCGATCGAGGTCACCGACAGCGACGAACACCCCGACGGAACAGCGGCGCTGCGCGAGGCGTTCGCCCGGCGCGGGATGGAGACGACCACCGGCGGCGAGCTGCCCGGCGCGGGCCACACCGTCCTGCTCACCGCCCAGGGCGAGGAGACGTACGACATCGTGCGCGACATCGTCGCCGACCTGGGCCTCGGCCTGGTCCGCATGGAACAGCGCAGGCACCACATCGCGGAGGTCTTCCGCCCCCTGGAGGACCGGGCCGACCAGGACGAGGCCCACCGGGACCAGTCCTCCGAGCGCGCCGCCGCCTGGGCGGCCACCGCCGCCGCACAGCAGACGGGAGGCTCGCGCGATGACCACTGAGCCCATGGCCACGGACCGTGCGTCCACCCAGAT
Source organism: Streptomyces sp. R818 (assembly GCF_056172735.1). NCBI lineage: Bacteria > Bacillati > Actinomycetota > Actinomycetes > Kitasatosporales > Streptomycetaceae > Streptomyces > Streptomyces sp. R818. The sequence continues at coordinate 211,482 of NZ_JAOCNE010000012.1, read as the reverse complement.
CCACAACATCGGCTACCGCCACTACGACGGCCCGCGCCTCGGGCGCGCGTACGCCCGTCGCTCGCTGTTCTCGCAGAGCCTGCGCGGCGCGTACGGACTCGGCCGCTCGGCCAAGTCCAAAGTGCTGCCGATGCTGCTCTTCGTCGTGATGTGCGTCCCCGCGCTGATCATGGTCGCGGTCGCCGTCGCCACCAAGGCGAAGGACCTCCCCGTCGACTACACGCGCTACGCGATCATCCTCCAGGCGGTGATCGGTCTCTACGTGGCGTCACAGGCGCCGCAGGCCGTCTCCCGCGACCTGCGCTTCAAGTCGGTGCCGCTGTACTTCTCACGCCCGATCGAGCGCGTGGACTACGTGGTCGCGAAGTACGCCGCCATGACGTCGGCCCTGTTCATCCTCACGGCCGCCCCGCTGCTCGTCCTCTACGTAGGTTCTCTGCTCGCCAAGCTGGACTTCTCCGAGCAGACCAAGGGATTCGGACAGGGACTGGTCTCCGTGGCCCTGCTGTCACTGCTCTTCGCCGGGATAGGCCTCGTCGTCTCCGCCGTCACCCCGCGCCGCGGCTTCGGCATCGCCGCCGTCATCGCCGTCCTGACCATCTCCTACGGCGCGGTCTCCACGGTGCAGGCGATCGCCTACAACCAGGACAACGAAAGCGCGGTGTCCTGGCTCGGCCTCTTCTCGCCGATCACGCTCATCGACGGCGTACAGACCGCCTTCCTGGGCGCCACCTCCGCCTTCCCCGGCGCCGACGGCCCCGGCGCGGGCCAGGGCGTGGTCTATCTGCTCGTCGTACTCGGGCTCATCGCCGGCTCCTACGGGCTGCTGATGCGCCGCTACCGGAAGGTCGGACTGTGACCGCGATCAACATCGACCACGTCTCGCGCTGGTTCGGCAACGTCGTGGCCGTCAACGACGTCACGATGACGATCGGCCCCGGCGTGACCGGCCTCCTCGGCCCGAACGGCGCGGGAAAGTCCACGCTCATCAACATGATGGGCGGCTTCCTCGCCCCGTCGAACGGATCGGTGACCCTCGACGGGCAGCCGATCTGGCGCAACGAGCAGATCTACCGCCACATCGGCATCGTTCCCGAGCGGGAGGCGATGTACGACTTCCTCACGGGCAAGGAGTTCGTCGTCGCCAACGCCGAGTTGCACGGCCTCGGCAAGAAGGAGGCCCAGCGGGCGCTCGCCACGGTCGAGATGGAGTACGCGCAGGACCGCAAGATCTCGACGTACTCCAAGGGCATGCGGCAGCGCGTGAAGATGGCCTCCGCCCTCGTCCACGAACCGTCCGTGCTGCTCCTGGACGAGCCCTTCAACGGCATGGACCCGCGCCAGCGCATGCAGCTCATGGACCTCCTGCGGCGCATGGGCGACGAGGGGCGCACCGTGCTCTTCTCCTCCCACATCCTCGAAGAGGTCGAACAGCTCGCCTCGCACATCGAGGTGATCGTCGCCGGGCGCCACGCGGCCAGTGGTGACTTCCGCAAGATCCGCCGCCTGATGACCGACCGCCCGCACCGCTACCTGATCCGCTCCAGCGACGACCGGGCGCTGGCAGCCGTGCTGATCGCGGACCCCTCGACGGCGGGCATCGAGGTCGACCTGAAGGAAGGCGCGCTGCGCGTCCAGGCCGTCGACTTCGGCCGGTTCACCACCCTGCTGCCGCAGGTCGCGCGGGCGCACGGCATCCGCCTGCTCACGGTCTCGCCGTCCGACGAGTCCCTCGAGTCCGTCTTCTCGTATCTCGTCGCGGCGTAGGAGGCCCTGATGTACGACCCCACTGTCGCCCGCCTCACCTACCGGGCCCTGCTCGGCCGGCGCCGCGCCCTCATCCTGTTCGCGCTGCCTGTACTACTTGTCGTGATCTCCGCGCTGGTGCGCGGCCTCACCGGAGCGGACGACCAGACCGCCTCCAACGTCCTCGGCGGCTTCGCGCTCGCCACGATGGTGCCGCTCATCGGCGTCATCGCGGGCACCGGAGCCATCGGGCCCGAGATCGACGACGGGTCCGTGGTCTATCTCCTGTCCAAGCCGGTCAAGCGCCCCACGATCATCTTCACCAAGCTCATCGTGGCGATCGCCGTGACCATGGTCTTCTCGGCCGTCCCGACGCTGATCGCGGGTCTCATCCTGAACGGGAACGGCCAGCAGCTCGCCGTCGCCTACACGATCGCCGCCCTGGTCGCCTCCATCGCGTACGCCGCGATCTTCCTGCTCCTGGGCACGGTCACCCGGCACGCCGTCGTGTTCGGCCTGGTCTACGCGCTCGTATGGGAGTCGCTGTTCGGTTCCCTGGTCGCCGGTGCCCGCACGCTCAGCGTGCAGCAGTGGTCCCTCGCGGTCGCCCACAAGGTGTCCGGCGGCGACCTCATCACCTCGGACGTGGGCCTGCCGCTCGCCACGGTGCTCCTCGCGGGCGTGACCGTGGCGGCGACCTGGTACGCGGGCCAGCGGCTGCGGGCGCTGAAGCTGGCGGGGGAGGAGTAGGACCCGAGCCGTCCCGGCTCCGTGCTCTTCTTCATGCCGCCTTCACCCTCCCATCGGGACACTGATGGGAGGGTGCGTGCTCCGACAGCCACCCGAGGAGGATCGACGATGACCGAGGAGCCGACCGGCGAGGGGGCCCGGCCCGGCCAGGGCGACCCCTGGGACGGCGTGGTCCTGGACACCGACTTCATACGCGCCGCCGAGACGGCGGAACCGTCCGCCCGTGCCCGTATGCTCGCCGCGCGGTGGCGCGACGGCGGCCCGGATCCGCAGCCGTGGCGCTCGGACGAGCCGCCCGCCGGCTGGTTCTTCAGCAAGGCACGGCGTCGCAGGTGGCGTAGGCGATGACCGCGTGAGCACCCGCGCTTAATTCGGTGGCGGTCAACTCGGCCCCGAGGCACAGTAGTTGTCGTAACACCGCACCAGACTGCACCGCTGCACCGCTGCACCGCACCAAGCCGCACCAAGCCGCACCGCGCCGGAGACCCACCGGCGCTCACCCGCCGGGAGAGGAGCGCGACGATGTCCGTCAGTAGTCCGTCGAGCTCCCTGCGGGGCAGCCCGAGGCAGGCTCCGGAGTAGTCATCACACTCCGTCGAGGTCCGCCCCAGGGGTGCTGCCCGGGGCGGCCGCTTCGAGCGCGTGCCCTCAGCGGCACGCGGGCCGCCCCTCCCGGAGGATTGGCCGAGTGGTAAGGCAGCGGCCCGCTAAGCCGTCGTCGGGGTGGAAGCCCCGCGCGCGTTCGATCCGCGCATCCTCCGCCACGAGCCGCACCGGTTGCCGGTGCGGCTCAGCAGTGGCTCAGCCCAGCAGTCGTTCGAGCACGACCGCGATCCCGTCGTCCTGGTGCGACGCGGTCACCTCGTCGGCGACCTCCTTGAGGCTCTCGTGGGCGTTGGCCATCGCCACGCCGTGAGCCGCCCAGGCGAACATCGGGATGTCGTTGGGCATGTCGCCGAACGCGATCGTGTCGGCGGCCTTGACGCCGAGACGGCGCGCGGCGAGCGAGAGCCCCGTCGCCTTCGAGAGGCCGAGCGGCAGCAGCTCCACGATGCCCTCGCCCGCCATCGTGACGCCCACCAGATCACCGGCGACGGTGCGCGCGGCCTCCGCGAGCTGGTCGTCGCTGAGCTTCGGGTGCTGGACGTAGACCTTGTTGAGCGGCGCGGCCCACAGCTCGGCGATGTCCGTGAACGGCGTCGCGGGCAGGCCACCGCCCTCGTGGTAGCCGGGGCCGACGATGACCTCGCCGTCCAGCCCGTCACGGCTCGCGGCGAGCGCCAGCGGACCGATCTCCGCCTCGATCTTGGCGAGCGCCAGCCCGGCGAGCTGCCGGTCGAGCGTCACCGACGTGAGGAGGCGGTGCTCCCCCGCGTGATAGACCTGCGCGCCCTGGCCGCACACCGCGATCCCGTCGTAGCCGAGGTCGTCGAGGATGTGGCGGGTCCAGGGCACGGCCCTGCCGGTCACGATGATGTGCGCGGCGCCCGCCGCCGTGACCGCGGACAGCGCGTCCCGCGTGCGCGCGGAGATCGTGTCGTCGGAGCGCAGCAACGTTCCGTCGAGATCGGTCGCGACGAGCTTGTACGGGAAGGCGGGGGCGAGGGGAGCGGGGTGGCTCACTGGGGGATCGGCTCCAGGCTGCGGTTACTTGGGGTCAAGAGTGGTTCGGCCCCCGAGGTACGGCCGGAGCATCTCGGGCACGCGCACGGAGCCGTCGGCCTGCTGGTGATTCTCCAGGAGGGCGACGATCGTGCGGGGCACCGCGCAGAGCGTGCCGTTCAGGGTCGCGAGCGGCTGCACCTTCTTGCCCTCGCGCATGCGGACCGACAGGCGGCGCGCCTGGAAGCCGTCGCAGTTCGACGCCGAGGTCAGCTCGCGGTACTTGCCCTGCGTCGGGATCCACGCCTCGCAGTCGAACTTGCGCGACGCGGAGGAGCCGAGGTCACCGGTGGCGACGTCGATCACCTGGAAGGGCAGCTCGAGGCCGGTCAGCCACTGCTTCTCCCAGTCGAGGAGGCGCTGGTGCTCGTTCTGCGCGTCGTCGGGGTGGACGTACGAGAACATCTCGACCTTGTCGAACTGGTGCACGCGGAAGATGCCGCGGGTGTCCTTGCCGTACGTGCCCGCCTCGCGCCGGAAGCAGGGCGAGAACCCGGCGTAGCGCATCGGCAGCTGGTTCGCGTCGAGGATCTCGTCCATGTGGTACGCGGCGAGCGGGACCTCGGAGGTGCCGACCAGGTAGTAGTCGTCCTTCTCCAGGTGGTACACGTTCTCGGCGGCCTGGCCGAGGAAGCCCGTGCCCTCCATGGCGCGCGGGCGCACCAGGGCCGGGGTCAGCATCGGCGTGAAGCCGGCCTCGGTGGCCTGCGCGATCGCCGCGTTGACGAGCGCGAGCTCCAGGAGGGCGCCGACGCCGGTCAGGTAGTAGAAGCGCGATCCCGAGACCTTCGCGCCGCGCTCGACGTCGATGGCGCCGAGCGCCTCGCCGAGCTCCAGGTGGTCCTTGGGCTCGAAGCCCTCGGCGCCGAAGTCGCGGATCGTGCCGTGCGTCTCCAGGACGACGAAGTCCTCCTCGCCGCCGCGCGGGACGTCGGGGTGCACGATGTTGCCGAGGCTGAGGGCGAGACGCTGGGTCTCCTCCTCGGCCTCGCGCTGCTCGGCCTCGGCGGCCTTCACGCGCGCCTTGAGGGCCTCGCCCTTCTGCAGCAGTTCCGCGCGCTCCTCGGGCGTGGCCTTGCCCATCAGCTTGCCGAGCGACTTCTGCTCGGAGCGGAGTTCGTCGAAGCGGAGCCCGGACGACCTGCGCCGCTCGTCGGCGGACAGGACGGAGTCGACGAGCGCGACGTCCTCTCCACGGGCGCGCTGGGAGGCGCGAACACGGTCGGGGTCCTCACGGAGCAGGCGAAGGTCAATCACCCCTCCAGGCTACCGGTGCGGGGTTCCGGCTCTCGACCCGATATCCATTGCGCCGCTTTGTGACCGATTTGCTGGGAAATGGAGTAGTGGCAGAACGTGGCCGAAAAAGATCAAGCGCGCTCGCTCGTGACGCACGTAAAGAGCGCGTAGGCGCGTGTCGGGGTGCTCGTCAAGGAAAAGGCCCGTTTTCCCCGAAAGGGCCAGTTCTGGGCTTGCGTCTTGACCCGAATCCCTTGCGGCGGGCGGGACTTGAGGTTCGGTTGTCCACAGGTGTGCGTTCCGCCGAAGAGTTGTCCACAGGCTGTGAGAAAGATCTGTGGATGCCGGAGGGGGCCGTTCCGAAAGGCGCATCCATCGCGAAGGATTCCCGGATCAAACCCGCTCCATACTCACTTTCGGGTGGAAATGCTTCACTCCAAAGAGTTGATCGAAGGAAAAGGATGGACGTGGTGCGACGAGGGGTGACGTGTGGGGCTGTGGACGCACTTGGGGTCTGTAGACCGATTTGTCGACCATGTCGCGTCTTGCTGTCGACTTATCCCCACGTCGAGAAGAAACCTGTGGATAACTCTTGTGGACGAAGAAAATCCGCTGTTCGGACCGGGTGTGAGGGTGTGTGGAAAGCCGGGTGCGGCTACGGGCGGCTCAGAACCGGCCGTCCTGGCAGCGCGTCAGCCAGTCGGACGCCGTCACGAATGCGTCATCCGAGGTACCCGTCCGCAGAGGCCGTACGTCCTCGACGGCGACGCCGGCCCGCGGGTACGAGCCGAGGTAGCGGACCTGCGGGCACTCCCGCTTCAGGCCCATCAGCGCCTCCGCCACCCTGCGGTCGGAGATGTGGCCCTCCGCGTCGATGGCGAAGCAGTAGTCGCCGATGCCCTTACCCGTGGGTCGCGACTGCAGCAGCATCAGGTTGACCCCGCGGATCGCGAACTGCTGGAGCAGTTCCATGAGCGTGCCGGGGCGGTCGTCACGCTGCCAGATGACCACCGAGGTCTTGTCCGCGCCGGTCGGCGCCGCGGGCCGCGCGGGCCTGCCGACCAGGACGAACCGGGTCTGCGCGTTCTGTGCGTCGTGGATCTCGGTGACCAGGGGCTCGAGCCCGTACCGCGCGGCCGCGAACTCCCCCGCGAAGGCGGCGTCGTAGCGCCCCTCCTGCACGAGGCGGGCGCCGTCCGCGTTCGACGCCGAGGACTCCCAGGCCACGTCCGGCAGATGCGTCTTCATCCAGTTGCGGACCTGCGTCTGCGCGGCCGGGTGCGCGGTGACGGTCTTGATGTCGCCGAGCTTGGTGCCGGGCCGTACGAGCAGCGCGAAGGCGATGTCGAGCAGCACCTCGCGGTAGATCATCAGCGGCGGGCCCGCGACCAGCTCGTCGAGGGTCGTGGTGATGCCGCCCTCGACGGAGTTCTCGATCGGCACGAACGCGGCCTCGACCTCGCCGTTGCGGACGGCGTCGAGCGCCGCGGGCACGGACACCATCGGGACGAGTTCGCGGGTGGCAGCCTCCGGGAGCGTGCGCAGGGCGACTTCGGTGAAGGTGCCCTCGGGGCCGAGATACGCGTAGCTGGCTGGCATGAGGTCACCCTAATGGGCCTTGCGCGGCCCGGCTCACGGACGCATCACGCGGCGCGACCGCCCCGCGCCGCCCGCTCACCCCTCGAGCAGCTCCTGCCCCACGTAACCGCCCTTCCGCGCCCCGCCCGGGACCGCGAACAGGCCGCTCGCCTCGTGACGGATGAACTGCGACAGGGCGTCCCCGCGGTCGAGCTTGCGCTGCACAGGGACGAAGCCGCGCAGTGGGTCGGCCTGCCAGCAGATGAAGAGCAGGCCCGCGTCCGGGGCGCCGTCCGCGTCGAACCCGTCGTGGAAGGAGAACGGGCGGCGCAGCATCGCGGCGCCGCCGTTCTGGTCAGGGCGGGTGATGCGGGCGTGGGCGTTGAGGGGGACGACGAGGTCGCCGGCCGCGTCCGTCTTCTCCAGATCCGGTTCGGTCGTCTCGTCGCCGCCGGTCAGCGGGGCGCCGGTCGACTTCTTGCGCCCGATCACGCTCTCCTGCGCCGCCGTCGACTGCTGCTCCCAGTCGTCGAGGAGCATCCGGATGCGCCGTACGACGACGTACGAGCCGTTCGCCATCCACGCGGGGGAGCCGGACTCCGGCACGAAGATCCGCTTGTCGAAGTCGGCGTCGGCGGGCTTGGGGTTGTTGGTGCCGTCTATCTGGCCCATCAGATTGCGGGTCGTCAGCGGGCGGGCGGTGGCGCCGGGCGAGCGGTTGAAGCCGTTCATCTGCCAGCGCACCTTCGCCGCCTTGCCCGCGTCCTTCTGGAGCGCGCGCAGGGCGTGGAAGGCGACCAGGGAGTCATTGGCGCCGACCTGCACCCACAGGTCGCCGTTGCTGCGGGCCTTGTCGAGGTGGTCGGAGAAGAAGTCCGGCAGCGGGTCGAGGGCGGGCGGGCGCTGCTTCTCCAGCCCCGTACGGGAGAAGAAGCTGTGCCCGAAGCCGAAGGTGACCGTGAGCGATGACGGGCCCGCGTCACGGGCGACGTCGGTGTCGTCGCTCGCCGCCGCCTCGCCCGCCATCAGCCGCTCGGCCGTTGCCGACCAGCGGCGCAGCAGAGCGGTGGCTTCCTTGCGGCCCGCGCCCGCGGCCAGGTCGAAGGCGATGAGGTGGCCGCGGGCCTGGAGCGGGGTGGTGATGCCGGGCTGATGTTTCCCGTGAAACATCACCTCGTCCGCGCCCAGCGAGGTCAGCGCCGTCGCCTGCTCAGGCGCGTTCGACGCGGCCACGGCATATCCCGCGCCCGCGCCGACGGCGCCGAGGGCGACGCCGGTGGCGCCCGCCGTCCCGATGAGCCGGCGCCGGGTGATGCCTTCGGACGCCGTCGAGGCCCGCGTCTGCGAGGCCGTACGGCTTTCGGTGTCCGCCATGGTGGTTCAGCCGATCTTCGCGTTCTTGGTGACTGTCACTTGGTCGATGTCGGAGGTGCGCACGGTCACCGCGATCTTCCAGTCGCCCGCCTGGGGGACCTGTACGGCACTCGCCGTCCAGTGTCCCGTGGCGATGCGGTCGGGGACGACGGCCAGCGGGCCGATCTTCTTCGCCTCCAGAGTGAAGGAGATCTTCACCTCGGGGACGTCGAAGGCCTTGCCGCCGGGCCGCTGGACATAGAGGTGCATCTCGTTCGTGCCGGTGCGGCCGGGGTCCAGGTCGAGCAGGACCGTGCCCTTGCCGTCCGTGCCGCCGGTGTCGAACGGCAGCTTCAGCGACAGCGGTCCTGACCGGGTCTGCGCGCTGGAGGTGGCGGACGTGGCCTCCTCCTCCGTTCGGCCGGGTTCGGTCGTGGTCAGCATGGTGGTGACGGCGAGCAGGACGATCGCGACGCCCGCCTCGGCGAGGACCGAGCGGCGCAGACCGAAACGGTGCGGGTCGGCGTCGCGCGTGCGCTTGGCGCGAGCGGTGGCGACGGCGGCTCGCTGGCGGGCGAGCTGCGCGGCGCGCTCGGGGTCCTGGCCCGACTCCCCGTCGCTGTCAGCGCCGTCGGCTCCGCCGCCGACCGTGACCTTGTTCTTCTTCTCGGGGGCGCGCTGCTGTCCCACCTGCGCGACAGAGACGTCGGCGGCTTCGGTGCCCTCGGACGTCAGCTGCTCGGAGAGCCGGCCCGTCCACCGCCGGGAGAACCAGGCGATGCCGACGAGGACGGCGACGAGGCCGACCTTGATCAGCAACAGCACCCCGTAGCGCGTCCCGGTCAGCGCGGACCAGGAACCGACCTGGCGCCACGACTGGTAGAGCCCGGTCACGGCGAGCGCGACGACGCTGCAGAACGCCACCCGGGAGTAGCGCCGCACCGCGGACGCCTCGATGGAGGGCGCCCGGTACAACGCGATGAGCAAGGTCGTCAGGCCGCCGAGCCAGGCGGCCACGGCCAGCAGGTGCAGGATGTCGACGGGCATGGCCAGACCGGCCTGGATGCCGGTCGACGCGTGCTCGGCCATGGCCCAGGTCGCGGCGAGCCCCGCCGCGACGACGGCACCGCCGACGGAGAGTCCGAAGGTGAGGTCTCTGACCTCCTTCTTGTCCCCGTCCTCGGCCCGCTTCACGTACGCCCCGAAGAGGACGGCGATGAAGAGGGCGGCCGCCGCGAGCAGCAGGAGGCGCGACGTGAGGGCCGCGCCCGACTTCGTCTGCAGCACCTGGCTGAGCAGCGTCATGTCGAAGATGTCGCCGACCTTGCCGGAGCCGGTGTACGAGCCGCGCATCAGCAGCAGGGCGAGCGTGGCCGCGGTCAGCGCGGTCCAGCCGCTGACGACGACGCGCTGCACGGGCTTGATCCCGGCACCGCGCGGCCAGCAGCCGAGCACGAACGCGGCGCCGCCCACGAGCAGGATGAAGCCCGCGTACGAGACGTAGCGCGCGGTGCCGTAGAGAGCGCCGACGACGCCTCCGCCCGCGTTCTGGTCGGAGACGACCGCGGTGGTCTTGGAGGGAGCCCCGATGGAGAAGGTGAAGGCGCCGGAGACGGGGTGGCTGTCGGCGGAGACGACTTGGTAGGCGACGGTGAAGGTGCCGTCGGGCAGGCCCGAGTGGAGCCCCACGGTGTACGTGGTGCCGCCGGGGTGGCCGACCTGGCCGCTGTCGACGCGCTTGCCCGCGGGGTCGAGGACGCGCACCGAGCCGCTCGACATGGCGACGTCCTCGGAGAAGGTCAGGGAGACCTGCTCGGGCGCCGTCTCGACCACCGCTCCCTGCTGGGGGTCGCTCCCGGTCAGCGCGGCGTGCGCGGACGCGGGCGCGGCACCGGCCAGGAGCGCGCCGGTGACGGCGAGGAACAGCAGCACCAGGTGCCGGAAGCGCGGCACCGGGCGCCCGGGACGGGGAGCGATGGTCTTCACGTACGGGTCAGCCCCTTCAGTGAGAAGCGTGCGACGACGTGTGCGACGCCGGGTTGTAGGTGGCGGCCTTCACCGGGAAGGAGACGGTGACGGTTCCCGCCTTGTCGAAGCGCAGCTTCACCGACACCTTGTCCCCCTCCTTCGGCTTCCGCTTCAGGTTCTCGAACATGAGGTGATTGCCACCGCGTGCGAAGTCCAGCTCACCGTCGGCGGGGACGGCGAAGGAGTCCTGCTCCTTCATCACGCCGTCCTTGGTGCTGTGCAGGGTGACCTGCCCGGCGATGTCGCTGCTGACGGAGGAGAGGGTGTCGGCGCCGCCGCCGTTGCGTACGAGGAAGAACCCGGCCGCCATGTCATCGGACGCGGGCTCGGGGATGAACGCGCCCTCCACCTTCAGTTCCGGTGTGTCACCGGAACTGTCGGACCCGCAGGCGGTCAGCGCGAGCCCGCAGGCGAGGACTATGGCGCCCAGGGCCATGGGAGCGCGCCTCACGGGGTCGCCCCCTTGATGATCTTGGGCAGGTCCTTGGTGTAGTCGTCGACCGTGGCGTCCTCGCCGTAGAGGACGTACCCGGCGTTCGTCTTCGGCGAGAAGGCGATGACCTGCGTGCCGTGCATCGACACGAGCTTGCCGTTCTTGTCCTTGCTGGTCGGCTCGATGGAGATGCCGAGCGTGCGGGCGCTGCCCTGGATCGTGGCGAAGTCGCCGGTCAGGCCGATGAAGGCGGGGTCCTGCGCCTTGAGCCACTTGCCGAGCACGGCCGGGGTGTCCCGGCCGGGGTCGGTGGTGACGAAGACGACCTGGAGCTTGTCCTGCTCGGCCTTGGGCAGCGCCTTCTTGGCCACGGCGATGTTGCTCATCGTCAGCGGGCAGACGTCGGGGCAGTGCGTGTAGCCGAAGTAGACGAGGGTCGGCTTGTCCTTGGTCTGCTCGCGCAGGTCGAACTTCTTGCCGTGCGTGTCCGTGAGGACCAGATCCGGCTTCTTGAAGGGCTGGTCGAGAACGGTCGCGGCCTTCTTCGTACCGGCCTCGGTCGAGACGTCCGCGACGGACTTGCCGCTGTCGTCACCGCTGCCGCAGGCCGACAGGGAGAGGGAGGCCGCCAGGACCAGTCCGGCGGCGGCGAACAGCTTCTTGTTCTTGAGCGTGCTCATGGTCGTGCGCATAGAGAAATGTCCCAGATGTGAAGGGTGGCGGCGGGTGCCGGGGCCGCCCACCGCGGCCCCGGCACCCGTCACGGGTGGCTCAGCTGGTGGTGCGGCGACGGCCCGCAAGCACGCCGAACGCCACACCGGCGGCACCGATGACAATGCCGACGATGCCGAGGACGCGAGCGGTGGTGTCGCTGTCGGAGCTGTCGGACGACGTGGTGGAGGCCGCCGTGGCCTCCTTGTCGTCGCCCTTGTCGTCCGAGGCGCCGGACGCCCCGTGCTCGTCGTCGGCGGCGGCCGTCAGCGCGAGCACGGGTGCCGGGTTCTCCGGCTCCTCCTGACCCTCCTGCTGCGGCTCGATCCAGCGCACGACCTCCTTGTTGTCGTACGTCTGGATCGCCTTGAAGACGAGTTCATCGGCGTCGGTCGGCAGGGCGCCGATCGAGACCGGGAACTTCTGGAAGTAGCCGGGCTGGACGCCCTTGTCGGCGCCGGACCCGGTCGCCGTCCAGGTCACCTTGGAGACCGCCTTGGTGATCTTCTCGCCGTGCATCTCAAGCGGCTTGTCGAGCTTGGACTTGGTGACCTCGGACTTCCAGCCCGGCATCGGCTGCGGCATCACCGAGGCGAGCGGGTGGTCGGTCGGGAAGCTGACCTCGAGCTTGACCGTCGCGGCGTCGTCACGCTCGTTCGGCACCTTGAAGTCGACCACGGCGTAGCCGCCCTTGGCGGCGGCGCCCTCCGGCTGCACGCTCACGTGCGCGAAGGCGGGGGCGGAGACGAGGACGACGGAGGAGACGGCGGCGGCACCGACGAGAGCGGCGCGGGACATCTTCTTCATGACTGAGTGAACTCCACGTTTCAGCGGGATCCAGCGAAGGGTGAGGGGCGCGTCCGCGCAGCACGCGCGCCGTTGCGGCGCGGTGAGGACACGGGTACGCGCGCGTGCCGCACAGCACGCCTCACCCCACGCGGGACCACACGGGTCGCACGGAGTACGGATGCTGTGTCAGGCAGCGAGAAGGAACGTGCCAGCACCGGCCGGCGGCCCGCGCCGGATCACGGAGTGCTCAAGTGCCGCCGTCCGCAGGGCGGGCAGGGCCGGGAACCCGGCGTGCGGCACGCGCGGCAGCACCCCGAGCGCGCCGAGGAGGCCCGCTCGCAGAGCCCGTACGAGCGCGAGCGCGCCCCGCAGGGAACGGACGAGCGCCCCTTCGGCGACCTGCTGCGCCGACACCTTCGAGAGCCGCACGATGCGGCTCAGGGCGAGATCGCCGCGGCGCAGCAGCCAGCCGGCACCGGCCGCGGCGAGGAGGTGCCCGATGAGCATCGGCAGGGACGGCAGCAGCGGCATCGAGGAGCTTGCCGCGACCGCCATGTCGTGGTGCGTCCCCCCGGTGGTGTCCGTGGGGACACGCGCCTGGTCGAGGATGCGCTGTGCCTGCACCGGGCTGAGCGCCGAGGCACCGGCCCCGCACATCAGGTGCGCGGCCTGCTCCACCACGGACAATTGCGACCCGCCCGTGCCCATCGAGTCGTGCTGGCCGAGCCCGAACAGGGTGTGCAGGCCGATCTGCCCGATCCCCAGCGTGACGGCGATGCCCGGCAGCGAGCGCTCGCGCCCGGCAAGCGGCACGGCCACGCAGAACACCGCTAGGAAGCCGAGCGACAGCGTCCACAGCGGGACGGTCGCGGTCGATCCGAGGACGTGCCCCGCCGCGGACAGCACGACGCAGACCGCGGCGAACACCGCGGCCCTCAGCAGCCGGAGATCGGCCGCGCTGCGCGTCCTGCGCGGGTGGGGGGCAGACATGGCGTGGTCATCATCCCACTGGCCTTACCCGTCCCATACGGCAGGTCCGCAAGGTCGTAAATCTCCCTTACCGCGACGAGTGCCCGGCTCGCGTCGGCCATATGGGCGGTTCCACGACAACTGCGCGATTGCGCGCGGCCGGTGCTGGCAATACGTATCGGTATGTCGAGCCGCGGCCAGGAGGCTGGAGCATGAGCATCTGGTGGTCCCTCCATCTGCGGCGCGAGGCTGCGAGCGTGCCGCTCGCCAGACGCCTTCTGGTCGGCACCATGGAGACCGCGGGCGTCGACCCGGAAATCCTCTACGACTTGTCGGTCGCCCTCAGCGAGGCGTGTGCGAACGCGGTCGAGCACGGCGGCCCCCACTCCGCCGGCGAGGCCTCGGGCGCGTACCGGGTCACCGCCTACCTGGACGGCGAGAAGTGCCGCATCGAGGTCGCCGACTCGGGACCCGGCATCGCCCCGCTCCGAGGCCGCACGGCGCCGCGTCAGGCACCCGACGACGCCGAGCACGGCCGCGGCCTCGGCCTGATCCACGAACTGGCCGACCACGTCGACGTCGCCACCAAGCCCGGCAGACCCGGCACGGTGGTCAGCTTCGACAAGCTCCTGAAGTGGCGCAAGGACACCCCGCTCATGGCGGTGTGATCCCGCGCCGCCTTGTCACCCGAAGCGCGCGACGGCCGTCATGGTCGGCCGTAGATTCCGCAGTGCGGGCACCTTCCCGATCAGCGGTGCCAGCGTCCTGTAGTACATGCCGCGCCCTCGCGGCAGCGGCAGTTCCCGTACGTCGCTGATGGCGGGGTGCGCCGTGCGGACCTTGTCCAGCTCCCCCGCGTTCAGCCCCCACGGCATCGGCGGCGTGCTGTACCCCTGCTTCGTGCGCATCTGCCCGTTCACCGTCCGCTCACTGAACCAGCGCGGCACGGCGTCGAAGACGAGGGCCCCACCACCGAACCGCTCGGCGCAGCCCGCGATCAACTCCCGGACCTCGGGCGGCCGCAGATACATCAGCAGTCCCTGCGCCGTGATGAGCACGCCGCGCGAGGCGTCCACCTCGTCGCGCCAGGACAGGTCGAGGGCCGACTGGGCGAGCACCCGCTGGCGTTCCCCGCCGGGCAGCAGTGCGCGCCGCACCTCGGCCGTCTCCGGCAACTCCACGCTCAGCCACCCCGCCCGCCCGTTGTCGACGCGCCAGAACTGCGTCTCCAGGCCCTCCGCGAGCGTGACCACGGTGCCGTCCGGGTGCGTGGCCAGGAAGGCGCGTACGGCGTCGTCGAAGGTCCGTACGCGCAGCGCCTGGCCCTGTGCGAGCAACGGGTTGGGCTCGCCGAACGTCTCGGCGAAGGGGTAGTCGACGCGCTCGACGAGTTCGACGGCCTTCGGGTCGTCGAGGACGGGCTCGGGCTGCCGTGCCTCGAAGGCACGGTGGTAGAGGTTCCACAGCAGCGTCTCGGGCACGCCGCTCAGTTCGACTGACGTCACAAGGTCTTCTCTGCCTGCAAGGAGAGGCGGGACTGCGCGTCCACAGTCCCGCCTCCTCATTCACCGCTCTATGCCGAGAATCAGCCCTTCAAACCCGCCATCCACGCCTCGACCTCGTCGGCCTGGCGCGGCAGGCCGGCCGACATGTTCCGGTTGCCGTTCTCGGTGACGAGGATGTCGTCCTCGATGCGGACGCCGATGCCGCGGTACTCCTCGGGCACGGTCAGGTCGTCGGCCTGGAAGTACAGGCCCGGCTCGACGGTGAGGACCATGCCGGGCTCCAGCGTGCCGTCCACGTACGTCTCGGTCCGCGCGACCGCGCAGTCGTGGACGTCCATGCCGAGCATGTGACCGGTGCCGTGCAGGGTCCAGCGGCGCTGGAGCCCCAGCTCAAGGACGCGCTCGACCGGGCCCTCGACAAGGAGGCCCCACTCGACGAGCTTCTCGGCGAGGACGCGCTGCGAGGCGTCGTGGAAGTCGCGGTACTTGCCGCCCGGCTTGACGGCCGCGATACCGGCCTCCTGGGCCTCGTACACGGCGTCGTAGATCTTGCGCTGGACGGCGCTGTACGTGCCGTTGATCGGCAGCGTGCGCGTGACGTCGGCGGTGTAGTACGTGTGCGTCTCCACACCGGCGTCGAGCAGCAGCAGGTCGCCGGAGCGGACCGGGCCGTCGTTGCGCACCCAGTGCAGCGTGCAGGCGTGCGGGCCCGCCGCGCAGATGGAGCCGTATCCGATGTCGTTGCCTTCGACGCGGGCGCGCAGGAAGAACGTTCCCTCGATGTAGCGCTCGCTCGTCGCCTCGGCCTTGTCGAGGACCTTCACGACGTCCTCGAAGCCGCGCACGGTCGAGTCGACCGCCTTCTGCAGCTCGCCGATTTCAAACGCGTCCTTCACAAGGCGCGCCTCGGAGAGGAACGTCTTCAGCTCGTCGTCGCGCTCGGCGGTGACCTTGTCGGTCAGGGCGGCCTCGATGCCGGCGTCGTAGCCGCGCACCACGCGCACCGGGCCGGTGGCCCCGCGCAGCGTGTCGGCGAGTTCGCGCACGTCACTGGCGGGGATGCCGTAGAGCTTCTCGGCCTCGGTCAGGGAGTGCCGGCGGCCGACCCACAGCTCGCCCTGGCCGTCGAGCCAGAACTCGCCGTTCTCCCGGTCGGAGCGCGGCAGCAGGTAGATCGTCGCCTGGTGGCCGTCCGTGGTGGGCTCCAGGACGAGGACGCCGTCCTCCGTCTGGTTGCCGGTGAGGTACGCGTACTCGACCGAGGCGCGGAAGGCGTACTCGGTGTCGTTCGAGCGGGTCTTGAGGTTGCCCGCGGGGACGACGATGCGCTCGCCGGGGAAGCGGGCGGACAGGGCGGCGCGGCGCGCGGCCGTCTCTGCGGCCTGCTCGATCGGCCGCAGGTCGTGCAGCTCGGTGTCGGCCCAGCCGGACTTCATGTTCTCGGCGAGCTCGTCGGAGACACCGGGGTAGAGGCCGTTCTTGCGCTGCTTGATGGGCTCGTCGCCCTCGGGGGCCTCCATGATCTCCGGGTTCTCCGGGGTGAGCTCCTCCGACACGGTTCCTCCTCGACGCGGGTCCGTTGACGACCGGGGTGATGGCCTGGGGTGATGGCCAGATATGGCAGTGGACCCCCTCCATCGTACGAGCGTACGGAAGGGGGTCCAGGGCCGGAGGGCCTCTTACCGAGCGTGCGGGGGCGCCTACGCGAAACGGGCCGCGAGGAGCACCACGTCCTCGTCGCTGTCGGCCGTGTCGAGGCCGTCCGGGAGCATCGTGCGCAGCACATGGTCGGCAAGGGCGCCCGGGTCCTCGCGGAGCGCCTTGGGGACGCCCGCGGCGGCCGCGTGCAGCCGGGCGAAGGCGCGGTCCATGGGATCGCCGGTGCGGTGCAGAAGACCGTCCGTGTAGAACAGCACCGTCTCGCCCGGCTCCGGCGCGATCTCCGCACTCGGCGCCTCCCAGCAGGCGAGCATGCCGAGCGGCGCGGACAGCGTCGTCTCCGCGAACTCGGTGCGGCGCTCCCCGATCACCAGCGGCGGGCTGTGCCCGGCGCCCGCCAGGACGAGCTTGCGCTGCGCGGGCTCGCAGTAGGCGAACAGGGCGGTCGCGCTGCGCGCCGGCTCGGTGAGGCGCAACAGAAGCTCGAGGTCGGACAGGACCGCGACCGGGTCCTCCCCCTCCATCACCGCGTACGCCCGCAAGGAGGCGCGCAGGCGCCCCATCGCGGCGACCGCGCTCGCGCCGGAGCCCGTGACCGAACCGACGGCAAGGCCGAGCGCCCCCTCGGGCAGCGGCAGCGCGTCGTACCAGTCGCCGCCGCCGCGCGGTCCGGTCCGGTGCCGTACGGCGAGCTGGACACCCGGGACGCGGGGCAGCCGCGCGGGCAGCAGTTCGTCGGAGAGTGTGCGTGCCCACGCGCGCGTGCGCTCGGTCTCCAGCAGGCGGGCCAGGTGCTCGGTCGCGTAGCGCGCGTACAGACCGATGAGATGGCGCCGGCGTTCGGTGGGCGCCGCGGGCTCGTCGTAGAACCAGACGGCCGCGCCGAGCCGGCCCGTGGCGTCGGTGGCGAGCGGCAGCGCGTAGCTCGCCGCGCAGCCGAGGCGCGCGGCGACATCGCGCAGGCGGGGGTCGAGCCCCTCCTCCGCGAACAGATCGGCGCGCGTCTCGTCCTGCATGCTGAACCCGTCGAGGATGCGCCCGTACGAGGTCGCGCCGCGCGGCACTGTCTCGAGGTGGCCGAGGTCGGGGCGGGAGAGGCCGAAGCCGACGGTGGTGTCGGGGCCGAGTCCGTCGCCCGGCTCCAGGACGGCGAGGCCGCGCCGGGCGCCCACCAGGACGGCTCCGGCGCGCAGGAGTTCGCGGAGTGCCTCGTCGAGTGCGCCGGAGCGGGCCAGCCGTTCCGTGAGTTCGTGCAGTGTCGTGAGGTCGGAGACCCAGCCCGCGAGCCGGTCCTGGATCACGGCTCCTGGGGCGGGGGGTGCGGCAGCGGCGGGTGCCACCGCGGGTGCGGGCGCGACAGTGTGGGCAGGAGGGGGAACCTGTCCAGGAGAGGAATCGATTCCGGCCACTTTCGGCAGACGCGGGGTTGTCATGGCTTCCGGCTTTCCGACCGGCGCGTATTGCTCAATAGCATCGCAAACCCCCATGTTGTTCTGCGCCGCCAGCAATGTCTCCACATCTACACGCACTGGAGAGGGGATGTCCAGCATTGTCCTGCGGGGATTCCCGGTGTCCCTGGTGCCCGTGTGGTTTCTGCGATATTGAGATCTCGGTTCTCCCTCATGATCAATTCACGATCGAGATCGTTCCAAGTTGGCCAGAAACCGACTCGGTGAACAGGGCACTAAGGTCGACTGGCATCGTTCGACGGAGCGTCATAGCGGTCATGGTGGGTACGTACTCGGTGAAGACCAGGGGCAGTTGGGATCCACCCGGAACCTGGTGCCGGACCCGGGCGTCATAGCCATCGACGACCGAGCTCCATCCTCCCGTGGGGGAGGCGCCGAAAAGTACGCGGGACGGCAAAACGCCAGGCGCCGCCACCCCACGCCAGGCTTATGAAGGACCCAGTAGGCGCTCGGACTATAGGGGTTGTCCCCGGGCCGGCAGCCAAGGCTGAGGTCAAGCGCTCCAGCACGTACGCACGGTGACTGTTCGACACATGGTGTGATGTGGCCCACAGCGTTCTCTTCGGTCAACGGAAAGGAACGAGCGCTCATGCGCGAGATCCCCGGAAGGCGACGCAGGATCCTGTCCAGGCGGGACAGCGGGAAGTCTGACCTGACCAGCGCGGCCCTCACGTTCGCGACGGAATGGCAGTGGCCGGTGCTGCCGGGCATAGCTCTCGCGGCGGCGGGACGCCGCGACGGCGTCCGGTGCGCGTGTCCCGACCCTGAGTGCACGGTGCCCGGCGCCCACCCCTTCGACCCGGGACTGCTCGCAGCGACGACCGACGCGCGCATGGTGCGCTGGTGGTGGACCAACCGGCCCGACGCCCCTGTCATCCTCGCCACCGGAGCCCCTTCCGGGACGGCCGGAGGGCGCGCGCCGTGCGCCGTGAGCCTGCCCGCTGTCGCGGGCGCCCGCGCGCTGGCGGCGCTCGACCGCGCCGACGTCCGGCTCGGTCCGGTGATCGCCACCCCGGAGCGGATCGCGATCCTCGTCGCGCCCTACTCCATGGAACAGCTCGGCGAGCTGCTCTACGCCCAGGACTTCGTGCCCGGCTCCCTGCGCTTCCACGGCGAGGGCGGCTACCTCGCCCTGCCGCCGTCCGTCACGGGCGCGGGCCAGGTCCGCTGGGAGCGTGCGCCCCTGCCCGGCTCGGCGGCGCCCTGGACACCCGACGTGGAGGCCGTGGTCGACGCGGTCGTCGAGGCTCTCACTCGTACGGGTGTGAGCGCGCCCGAGTTGTAGCGGTATCGGGCGCGCTGCGGACCGCCGTGACGGGGGTGCGCCGCTATGTTCGGCGCATGTCTGCCGCGCCCCCGCCCCTGAAGATTCCCGAGGCTGAGCGCGAGCGCGCGCAGGAGAAACCCGCGTCGCGCCTCCGGCTGTTCGGCCTGGTCGCCGGAGTGGTGCTCATCGCCGCGCTGCCCCTGGCGGGCGCGTCCGCGGGGCCCACGGACGGCGGGCCGGAGCGGCTGCCCGCACCGAAGGCGGAGTCCGTACCGAAGGCCGAGTCGGCGTCGAAGGCCGAGTCCGCGCCGGACGGGGCGGTGGACGGCGCGGCGGACAAGGTGGACGACAAGGCGGGCCCCGCTGCGAGTGCCCGCCCGGCGAGCGACCCCGCCGACGGTGAGTCCGGGGTTCAGGCCGACCCTGCGGCCCCCTCCTTGCTGACCGGCCTCGGTCTGGCCGCCGCCGCGCAATGCGG
The DNA here is from genome assembly GCF_056172735.1 of Streptomyces sp. R818. Classification (NCBI taxonomy): domain Bacteria; kingdom Bacillati; phylum Actinomycetota; class Actinomycetes; order Kitasatosporales; family Streptomycetaceae; genus Streptomyces; species Streptomyces sp. R818. Next base: position 191,849 of record NZ_JAOCNE010000012.1, on the reverse strand, counting down.
CCCGCAGCTCACCTCGCCCGAGGGCATCGAGGCCCAGACCTGCGTGCTGCGCCAGGCGAAGGAGACCTGGGCGCGCACGTACTACCGGAACACGACGGGTGAAGGCCTCAACGCCGTGCTGACCCTGATGGCGCCCGACGGGCGTACGGTGCGCATCACCTGCGCGGTGGGCGCCGAGGACGAGCCGGGGATGTGCGAGACGCCGCGGGGACGGACCCGGGCGGAGCCCGCGCGGTACGCCGCTGTGGCCGAATACGCGGCAGACGGCGAGGGCCCGCTGCTGCTTCGGTCCGGAACCAACTCGGCGCCCGCATACGGACGTTGAGGTTCCCAGGGCGACGCGGGTATGAAAGCGCCCGGTTGCTGGCGACGGGGGATGCACCAGCAACCGGGCTACTTGAACGGTAACAAGAGATCGGCAGTTTACAAATTCGATCTCTTCTATTCGGACATGGATTTACCTGCAACTACCGGGAGTTGTGACCGGAGTCACCCGTTCCGGTGAGGCCGTCCCGGGAGGCTGGGGCCGGGCCCCGCGCGTCAGCTCAGCGTCACCTGTCGGTTGGTGAGGCCCCCACGCGCGCGGCGCTCGTCCGCGGTCAGCGGCGCGTCCGTGGCCAGGGCGGCGGCCAGTCGCTCGGCGAACTCGGCGGCCGGCTTCTCTACGTCCTCCGCCTTCACGGAGCTCGGCAGGTCCCACACCGGAACCGTCAGGCCGTGCGCCCGGAAGGAACCGACGAGACGCGTGCCCTCGCCGAGCGAGGACGTGCCGGCCGCGTGCAGACGCGCGAGCGCGTCGAGGAGCTTCTCCTCGGCGTGCGGCATGACCCAGCGCAGGTGGTTCTTGTCCGGCGTCTCGCACCAGTAGGCGCTGTCCACGCCGGTGAGCTTGACGGTCGGGATGGCCGCGGCGTTGGCCCGCTCCAGGGAGGCGGCGACCTCGCCCGACGCGTTCTCCGAGTCCGGCACCCAGAACTCGAAGCCCGAGTGCACGACCGGCTCGAAAGCGCCGTTCGCGTCGAGCAGGTCCTGCAGACGCGGGCCGTCGGCGGGCGCGCGGCGCGCGCGTACGGGGTTGCCCGGCTCGGTGGTCAGCGCGCGCTGCAGGGTGTCCGCCAGGTCGCGGCTGATGTCGCCCGACGGCGTGTCGTTCTGCAGACCGAGCAGGACCGAGCCGTCGTCACGGCGCAGCGCGGGCCACGCCATGGGCAGCACGGTCGCGAGGGTGACCGACGGAACGCCCTCGGGCAGGGCGTCCTTCAGGGGCAGCTCGACCGTCGCCGCGGGGACCAGCTCACGCAGCGCGACCCAGTCGCCCTCGCCCGGCAGGCCCTCGAAGGGGCGCTGCACCAGCTCGGTCACCGCGTGCGCGGCGTCCCGGCCGTGGCAGGCCTTGTAGCGGCGGCCGCTGCCGCAGGGGCAGGGCTCGCGGGCACCGACGACCGGGATCTCTCCACTGGTGACTTGCGGCTTGCCCTTGGTCTGCGGGCGCTTCTTGGCCATCTTGGACGTCTCCCGGATACGGCTTTCCTAGGTACGGGCGCGAGCCTAGCCGCTCGTACCGACACCGGGGGACGCGCTCCGGGCCGCCGCGCCCGGCCCGGCTCCCCGGGCTCCGGGGAGGGCTCGCGACAGTGCTCAGTTCAACTCGTCGAAGGCGTCGGCGAAATCCAGGCCGACCAGGTCCGCGGCGGGCGGTGAGGTGATGCGGGCGGCGAAGTCGTCGCGGCGGTGCGCCGACGTCTCCGCGTGCACGTCCTTGTGCACGACCACCCAGACGGTCACTTCGCCGTGCGCGTCGTCGCGCACACCCCAGTCGTCGGCCAGGGCCGTGATGATGTTGAGTCCGCGGCCACCGCGCGCGGTCACCGACGGAGTGGCCGGAACCGGGCGGGTCGGGCCGCCCCCGTCCGTCACCTCGACCGTGAGCCGGCCCCGGTCGTCCACCTCCCAGGCGACGCGTACGTCCCCGTCCCCCGCCATGTCGTCGCCCAGCGGTCTGCCGTGCCGGCAGGCATTGCTGAGCAGTTCGGAAAGGATCAGAACCGCATCGTCGACGATCGACTCCGGTACTCCGCCGCATCGCAGCTGATCACGCATCCGGTGTCGTGCTTCACCCACGCCCGCAGGGCCATGGGGTACGGCCATGCACGACGACGCGGGCACCTCCTGTGCCACCACCAACGCCACCCCCGAGACCTCCTTTGCCCCACGCCACGGTGTGGATGCCCCAATGGACTGGACCGGAAACCGGCCAAACGGCCCTCGGTGGCGCACTCGAAACGATCGAACACGGAGCGAACGCGCCGGGGCACTCCCTGTGATGATCGTCGGTGAAGGTGGCCGGAAATCACCCCCGGCCGAGGTGCTTGAGGACCGCCGCCGGCCGGTTGGTGATGATCGCGTCCACCCCGAGGCGCACGCAGAGGTCGACGTCCTCGGGTTCGTTCACCGTCCACACGTGAACCTGGTGCCCCGCGCGCGTGAGCTTCTCGATGTACGCGGGATGGCTGCGCACGATCCGGATGCCGGGACCCGCGATCCGCACGCCCTGGGGCAGCCGCCCCTCGCGGTGGCGGGGCGAGACGAACTGCATCAGATAGACGGTCGGCAGGGTCGGTGACGCCTCCTGGACACGCAACAAGGAGCGGGCCGAAAAACTCATCACGCGCACGCGCGAGGGCTCGTCCGGCGACGGCGCGTCCAGGCCGAATCGCTTGAGCAGGAGCAGCAGCCGCTCCTCGACCTGCCCCGCCCACCTGGTGGGGTGCTTGGTCTCGATGGCCAGCTCGACACGGCGCCCCGCGTCCACGACCAGTTCGAGCAGCCGCTCCAGGGTCAGTACGGAGGTGTCGGCCGCGTTCCCCGCCCAGTCGGGGCTCTCCTCCAGCTCCCCGCCCCCCTTGAGGTCCTTGAGGTCCTTCCAGGAGCCGAAGTCGAGGGCGGCCAGATCGGCGAGCTCCAGGGCGGAGACGGCTCCGCGACCGTTCGACGTACGGTTGACGCGCCGGTCGTGCACGCAGACGAGGTGGCCGTCCGCCGTGAGCCGTACGTCGCACTCGAGGGCATCGGCACCGTCCTCGATCGCCTTCTTGTACGCGGCCAGCGTGTGCTCGGGGGCGTCCTGCGAGGCACCGCGGTGGGCGACGACCTGGATGTGTTGCTGTCGTGCGTGGGTCACCGCGTCATGGTGCCACCGCGCGCGCGGGCAGCGAGAAAGTTCGGCCTAGCGGATGCGTCCGTTTCGCCCGGCATAAAGGATGGCAGCGGACGCACAGGAACGCCTTATGGTGCCCTGACGGCCGGTGGGAAAAGCTGAGCGCGTACAACTGCACAACTGGCCATACAACTGGTTCGTGACAGGACCATGCCGGTAAGACGGGTGACAGTGGCCGCCCGAGCGCCGCTGTGAAGACCGTACGAGACCGGGCGGAGCGGCGCTCAAGGACGAGCGCCGACCCAGCCGACCGGCGACGACAGCCGTGGATCGAGGAGAGAAAGCTGTGAGCACCGAGAACGAGGGCACTGCGGTCCCCCCGGCCCCGTCCGCACCTCCCGTGCCGGTGGACGCTCCCGCTGCTCCCGCCGCACAGACCCCGCCCGCGCCGGGGCAGACGCCGCCTGGTGCCGAGGGCGCGCGGTACGACGAAACAGCGCACCAGGGCGTGACGCCGCCCGTGGGGCACGAGGCGCCCGGCGCCGAGGCCGGTGCGCCCGCCCCCGGGCCCGCGCCCGCCGGTGACTGGCCCCCGCCGCCCCCGGCGGTCCCGTCGTACGCGGGCGGTGGCGGCGGCAACCACACCTGGGGCGCCTCCTACCAGCCGCCGCAGCCCAAGCCGGGCGGCCGGCGCGGTGGGCTGCTCGCGGGGGTCGTCGCGGCGGCCCTGATCGCGGGAGCCGTCGGCGGTGGCGTCGGCTACTGGGCCGCGGAGCGCGACGACAGCGCGGGCACCGGCTCGACGACCGTCTCCGCCTCCAACCCCGCGGACCTCAAGCGCGACCCCGGCACGGTCGCCAACATCGCGGCCAAGGCGTTGCCCAGCACGGTCACCATCGAGGCCGAGGGCAACAACGGCGAGGGCGGCACCGGTACCGGCTTCGTGTACGACAAGCAGGGCCACATCCTCACCAACAACCACGTGGTGGCGGAGGCCGTCGACGGCGGCAAGCTGTCGGCCACGTTTTCGAACGGCAAGAAGTACGACGCCGAGGTCATCGGCAATGCGCAGGGGTACGACGTCGCGGTCATCAAGCTGAAGAACGCGCCGAGCGACCTCAAGCCCCTCACGCTCGGCAACTCCGACAAGGTGGCCGTCGGCGACTCGACGATCGCCATCGGCGCGCCCTTCGGCCTGTCGAACACGGTGACCACGGGCATCATCTCGGCGAAGGACCGCCCCGTCGCCTCGAGCGACGGCTCGGGCAGCAGCAAGGCGTCGTACATGAGCGCCCTGCAGACCGACGCCTCGATCAACCCGGGCAACTCCGGCGGACCGCTCCTCGACGGGAACGGCAGCGTGATCGGCATCAACTCCGCGATCCAGTCCGCGTCCAGCGGTGGCCTCGGCGGCGGCTCGGGCCAGGCCGGTTCGATCGGCCTCGGCTTCGCCATCCCGATCAACCAGGCCAAGATGGTCGCCACGCAGCTCATCAAGACCGGCCAGCCGGTCTACCCGGTGATCGGCGCCTCGGTCTCCCTCGAGGAGGGCACCGGCGGCGCGAAGATCACCGAGCAGGGCGCGAGCGGCTCGGCGGCGGTCACGGCGAACGGCCCGGCGGACAAGGCGGGCCTGAAGCCCGGCGACGTCATCACCAAGCTGGACGACTCCGTGATCGACTCCGGCCCGACCCTGATCGGCCAGATCTGGACGCACAAGCCGGGCGACACCGTGAAGCTCACGTACACGCGTGGCGGCCAGGAGCGCACCACCAACGTGACGCTGGGCGAACGCAAGGGCGACAGCTGACCGACCCCGCCCCCCGACCCGCTACCCTGGTCCCGCGCCACCACATCGCCGTCCAACGGCTCCGGGGGCGCGGGGTGGGTTGCCCGAGCGGCCTAAGGGAACGGTCTTGAAAACCGTCGTGGCGCGAGTCACCGTGGGTTCAAATCCCACACCCACCGCGCATGTTGGAGGCCCCTGACCAGGAACATTGGTCGGGGGCCTTCGCCATGCTGGCTGGCCGGTGGTGACCGTGATTCCCCGTTGGTTCCCGGTCTATCGGGCACGGATGGGGCACGCGGTTGTCACGGGTGGAGGTCTGGACCGCTCGTGAGAATTCGAGCGCAAGATGCCTGCCGCGCGGCTGACGATAGGTGGGTTTCGCGCATCTTGAGGTACAGCTCACTCATGTGTAGATGGAACGAAGCCTGCCGGATCTCGGCTGCGGCGAGGTGCCGATTGGATTGGCTCAAGCAGTGTGCGGCACGTAGTGCTGCGAAAGTGCTCCTGGCGTTCGCCACTAACGGGCCGTCTGTGGCGTCGTTCTGGGAAGGTTCCATAACTGGAAGGTACCCGCGCGTGCGCGGACTGCTCCTCCCCCAGCCCACCACCTTCCCCAGCTCCCATCCCGTCCGCCGTCGACCCACACGCATGTGGAGCGGGCGTGGTTCAGGGGCGTCAAGGTGGAGCGCGCCACTGTACGAACGACCTTGACGCCCCTGGGCCGCGTCTGCTCGGCTCTGCCTGGGTCGACGGTGGACGGGATGGGAGCCCCCCACGCTTGCCACGATGCGCCCGCGGTCGGGAATGGCGCCCCCTCCCCCCGGTGTCGGCCGATCCCCCGCCGGAGGCATGTCCTTGACCGAGGGCCGCGCATGTCGGGTGCTCGACTCATGCCCTCGGGCCCACCCACATGAAGGGCGGGCGTCGGCGCAGCGGGGCGGAGCGGGCCGAAGGCAGGAGCGGCAGCCCCAGCGGAGCCGGGAAGCCCGCCCGGCGGAGCGGAGCGCAGCCGGGGCTTGATGAGGTAGAGAAACTCGTAACAGCTCACGCGGCCATGGGCTGAGGGCTTGGCGTCTGGTCGGTGAGGCCGTGTTCGGCTTCCCGGGTGGGACGTTGGGCGAGCCATCCCGAGACGCGTGGGCCTCCATTCACGGCGCCGCCGTGGAGAACGGTTCGCACATGCCGGAAGCCTTGGCCCAAGTAGTAGCGCTGGAGCGGCTCGTTGGTCGTCCAAGCGTCGAGACGAATCCACTTGGCCCCAGCGCGGTACGCGCGGTCACCTGCCCAGTCCAGCAACCGCCCGCCCCAGTTCTGCCCCGCGTAATCACGAGAGACCGTCAGCTTGTTGACGAACAACGACGGCTCCGCCAACTCCTCCTCCGTCCACAATCCCTCCTCCGCTTCGGGGGTGAGGGTGATGGTCCCGGCGGTCCTCTCCCCGTCCCGCAGCATGAAGACGGTTCCCTGCTCGATGGTCTTCAGCAGGCGGTCGGCGGGATATGGACGGCTCCACTGGTCGATGCCGAGACGGCCGATCCAAGCGGCGGCTTCCTGACGGAAGGCGAGAAGGTGATCAAGGTCCGCAGGGGTCGCGCTGGTGATGTTCACTGAGGCTCGTTCTCGTCTCGGCCGGACAGGTCGCCGATCTCGTAGTTCATGCGGTTGAGGTCACCGCGCATGGTCGTGATCGTGCACCGGATCGGGCGGTCGCTGGAGTACCCGGTCCGGGTCCAGAGCAGGACGGGGACGCCTGCGCCGATCTCCAAGAGCCGAGCCTCTTCCGGCGTGGGCATCCGGGTTGAGATCTCATCCCGATACCCGATCTGCTCTGTCCCCAGGCTTGTGAGGTAGCGCGTCGTGCCCTCTGCGATGTCGCCGGGTTCGGCAAGCCGTGGGGCCTCCGCGAGGAGCCAGTCCGGGTAGTGCGTGGCCTGGGTGGACCAAGGAACGTCGTCGACAAAACGGTGGCAGAACCGCAGTACCGAGCGCGAACCGGTCTCGATCTTCAAGCGCTCGGCGACGTACTGAGGTGTGGTCGTCATCTCGACGCGGAAAGTCTGGTGGGGGCGTCGACCGGCGTTCGATACGTCGGTGGAGTAGGCGTCACCGTTCTGCGGGAACGTCAGGTTCTCGAAGCGCGAGGCATTCAGCTCGAACACCTCATGTCGGCGCACCTCGTAGCCGAGTCCCTGGCTCGACGAGATGAGCCCCTGGCCCACCAGCACACTCAAGCCCGACCGGACGGTGTTGCGGGACGCGTCGAACCTGGCCGCGAGCTCGGCCTCGGACGGCAGTCTGCAGCCGGGGCCGTACGTGCCGTTGTCGATCTCACGACGTAGCGCGTCCGCCACCTGTTGGTACTTCGGCTGCTTGCTCATGGGTCCATCATGACGCACTCACCCAACTTGTTGGTACATGTTCGCGTGAAGTGCTTGACGTCTCACTCCCGGTACTCCAGTCTCATGGGTGTCAGCTTGTACCAACAAGTTGAGCAAGAGGTCCAAAAGGGCCAGCTCTGAACTCAAGGGGACAGCTATGCCTTCCTTCAAGATCGACCTTCAGACCGCCGTGGTGTTCGTGGCGACTCCGCCGACGCCGAAGCTGGTGAACCAGAAGACGGGCGAGCGGGCCATGGACCGGGAGACGAACGCGCCGCTGTCGACGGTGGGCCTGTTGGTCTCGGACGAGGGTGAGGGCAACCTCTACCAGGTGACCGTGCCGGAGACGGGCATCCCGGAGGGCCTGGCGCCGGGCATGCCGGTGAAGGTGACCGGGCTGAAGGCGCGCGACTGGGAGAACGAGTTCAACGGCCAGAAGCGCCACGGCATCTCCTTCCGCGCGATCGCGCTCACTGCGGGGGTCTGAGCCGTGGCTGACCTGACCCTGTGGCTGGAGGCGACTGGGGCCTTAACGGCGGCCGGTGGCGTCGGCTACGCGAAGGTGAGGGCGCCGCGCGTGTACTGGGCGACGGTGGGTCTGCCGCTGGCCTGGGGCCGATTCGCGTTCTCCTACCGGAACACGATGGACGTGTGTGGGCTGACGGTGCAGCCGTCCGGTCTGCGGGCGTTCATGTCGCGCCGGGTCGCTCGCGGTGAGGTCCGGCCGGTTCCGCCGAAGATCCGCCGGGTGCGGGGCACCTCGACCGGGCTTCGGGTCACGCTGCGGCTTCCCGCCGGTCTGGAGCCCGCCGACCTGGCTGCGGCCTCCGAGCGGCTCCGGCACGCCTGGGGCGTCCACTCCGTCCACGTGATCGCCACCAAGCCGGGATACGTGGAACTCCGGATGACCGGGCATGACCTGCTGCGGCGGGTGCGGATGCCGCGCAAGAGCGCCCCGCAGGATCTCGTGGTGCCGGTCGCGCTGCGGGATGACGGCACGGCGTATACGCGGGACTACCGCGAGATCCCGCACGCGCTGACCCTGGGCGCGAACCAGTCGGGCAAGTCCATGTATCAGCGCAACCTGATCAAGGGGCTGGCACAACTGCCGGTCGCGCTGGTCGGCGTCGACTGCAAGCGTGGGGTTGAGCAGTCCCGTTACGCCCCTCGGTTGTCCGCGCTGGCGATGAACCCGGACGATGCCGCGTCGCTGGTCGATGTGCTGGTGGCGGAGATGGAGGACCGCTTTGATCTGCTGGCTAAGCATGGCTGCTCGGACCTGTGGGAGCTGCCTGGGCGTCTGCGTCCCGCGCCGATAGTGGTCCTTGTCGACGAGATCGCGGAGTTGTTCCTGATCTCCTCGAAGAAGGATGAAGAGCGTCGCGAGCGCATCGTGACCGGCCTGATCCGGCTCGCTCAGCTTTCCCGCGCGGTCGGGATCTACCTGGAAATCTGCGGGCAGCGCTTCGGCTCCGAGCTGGGCAGGGGCGCGACCATGCTCCGCGCCCAGCTCACCGGCCGAGTGGTGCACCGCGTCAACGACAAGCAGACCGCCGAGATGGGTCTGAGCGACGTGGCCCCGGAGTCGGTTCCGGCGGCGTGCACGATTCCCGCCGACCGCCCCGGGCAGGCTGTCGCCGCTGATGCCTCCGGCGGCTGGGGCCGCATCCGTACCCCGCTGACCTCGGCGGACGACACGGTGGCCGTGTGCCGCGCCTTCGCGCACATGATCCCGAACCTTCCGGCCTTGGAGCCGTTCCGCCCGGCCGCTCCGCTGTCCGGCGTGATCATCCCGCCCATGCCGAAACAGGCCCCGGCGACTCCCTGAACCTCCTCGCACTCCGGTCGGCGTGACCGCCTCGCGCCAGCTCCATACCCCGCCGTGTCTGCATTCGCCGGAGCCGGGGCGGTCGGAGAGTCCTTCCGCCCCGCTCGGCCCGACCCTCGCTAGGAGGTGGTGACGGTGAACCGCTCGGTCCGTCCGGACGCCGTACTCGTCCAAGCCGTGATCGCCGGAGCCCTGTCCTTCTCGCACCTGCACGACCTGGCCGAAGCCGCCGGGCAGTCCGGCTGGAAGGCGTGGGCCTACCCGATCAGCGTCGACCTGCTGCTGGTCGCAGCTTGGCGGCGCCTGCGCACCGCTCGCCGTGACCGCGCGGCCTGGGCCTGGTTCGTGATCGCCCTGTTCGCCTCGCTCGGCGCCAACATCGCCACCGCCGGGCTCCTCGACCTGAACGCCGTTCCGGCCTGGCTGCGCATCGTCGTCGCCGGATGGCCCGCGCTCGCCTTCCTCGGCGGCACGCTCCTCGTCCACACTCCCGCCGAGACCGCCCCGGACCCGGAGCCGATGGAGCAGAAACCTTCGGCCGATCTGCATCGCGCCGATGACGGAGTACCGGAACTCGACTCGGGCCCGGAGCGCACCGAACCGGCTGTGGAACTACCCGCGACCGATCCGGCTCCGGAGCCCGCGCCGGTCCCGGCGAACGTCCCGCCGGCACTCCTGGACCACGCCCGGAAGCTCGCCGACCACCACCGCGCGACCACCGGCACCGCGCTGCCGGTCGACAACTTGCGCGCTCAACTCGGGCTGCCCGCAACGGTCGTCGAGTCCATCGCCGCTCACCTTCAACTCGCCTGAAAGGAAGAACCGCCCATGACCGCCTACCGGCGCTTCCGCAACGTCCGCCGCCTCGGCCCCGTGCAGGTCGCCACCTTCCACGACGGTCGGGGCCGCGAGCGCCACACCGCCGCTTGCACCGCCCCGCGCTGCGACTTCTCCGTCGAGTACGACAACCGCTCGGCCGCCGAACTCGCCGCCCGCACCCACCGCTGCTCGGCCTAGGAGATCTCGTGGACGTTCCGCTCTGGCTCGCCGTGATCGTCGTCGGAGTCCTCGGCATCAAGCTCGCCCGTCCGCCGATCTGGCTCGTGATCCTGCTCCTGCTCGGCGGCTACCTGATCGCCGAAAGCTTCCTCGGCCCCACCGTCGGCTCTCTCATCAACTGACCGACCTGGAAGGAGTACCACCCGTGTTCACACCGAAGATCCCGGTCAACGACCAGCCCACCGGCCAGATCATCCCGCTCAACACCACCGCCGTGGACGGCCACGCACACACTCCGGCCGCCTGCTCCTGCCAGCACCCGGCGCCTGCCCCGGCCACCACCAACCGGCCCTCCGTCCAGCTCACCCCCGGCTCGCTCTTGCTGGTGGTCGGCGGCGGCACCACGGCCGTCCTCGTCGTCGGCGCCGTGCTGGTCTCCATGCTCCTGGCCGTCGCGATCACCGCGGGCTCGCTCGCCATCGTCGCGCTCGTCGTCCGCTCGCTCATCAACAGCGAGACCAAGCGCCACTGACCGGCCCCGGAGCGGCTTCAACCGCCAAGTTTCGCCCGCTCCGGAGCCGTGCCTCCTGCCCGAACCAAAGAATCCGGAAGGAAGAACCATCATGGCCCAGCCCACCCCCGCCCGCGCGCGGATCTGCCGCGACTGTGACGGTTTCCCGGCCGTCGCGATCACCACCGGCCTGCGCAACCGGGACGGCTCCCGCCAGACCCTCACCGCCACCTGCCCCACGTGCAAGGGCCACGGCCACACCGCCTCGGCCGCCGCCGTCATCCACGTGGGGCGGTGACACAGAGATGATCGACACCGCCACCATGGCGGGCCTGGACCCGGCCACCCTCGCCGACGTGCTGAGGGTGGCCGGGTCTCCCGGCTTCGACCGCATCCAGGACCAGATCAAGCGCACGGGCGGCTGCTCCAACCCGATCCACCTGAACGGCAGCACCGTCACCCGTGACCGCACCACCGGCCAGGTCCTCTACGCGTACTCGACCGACACCGAGCCCGGCGGCCTACTCCGGGTCGCCTGCGGCAACCGCCGCGCCTCGCGCTGCCCGTCCTGCGCCTGGACCTACGCGGGCGACACCTACCACCTGATCCGTGCCGGACTTGTCGGCGACCCGGCCAAGGGCACCCCGCCCGCCGTCCGTGACCACCCCCGCGTCTTCGCCACCCTCACCGCTCCGTCCTTCGGCCCGGTCCACAACCGGCCCGACACCCGCCCCTGCCGCTGCGGCACCCGCCACCCCGAGAACGCGCCCGAGCTGGGCACCCCGCTCGACCCGGAGACGTACGACTACGCGGGCGCAGTGCTGTGGAACAACCACGCCTCCGAGCTGTGGCGCTACTTCACGATCTACCTGCGCCGTGAGATCGCCGCCCGCGCGGGCCTGACCCAAAAGGCTGCCCGCGAGCAGTCCCGGGTGTCCTTCGGCAAGGTCGCCGAGTACCAGAAGCGCGGCGCCATCCACTTCCACGCTGTGATCCGCTTCGACGGACCCGAAGGCGCTGACACCCCGCCCCCGCACTGGGCGACGCTGCAGCTGCTCACCGACGCGATCCACGCCGCTGCGGCCCGGGTCCGCGTCGACCTTGACGCCTCCGGCGACCACCCGGCCCGGGTGCTGTGCTGGGGGGACCGCCTCGACGTGCGCCCGATCAAGGCGTTCGGGGACGGCTCCGAGATCACCGAACAGGCCGTGGCCTCCTATGTCGCCAAGTACGCCACCAAGGCTGCGGAGACCACCGGCACGGTTGACCGGCCGGTCGGCAACAAGGAGGCGCTTGTCCTCCTCAACGTGCCCGACCATCCCCGGCGCCTGATCGAAGCATGCTTGTACCTGCACGCCGTCTATCCGGACCGCAAGCTTCGCGACTGGGCTCACATGCTCGGCTTCCGGGGCCACTTCTCCACCAAATCTCGCCGCTACTCCACCACCCTCGGCGCGCTGCGCCAGGTCCGCGCTGACTACCGCGCCGCCCAGCACCGCGCCGCCCTCGGCCTGCCCGACCCGGACGAAATCCCGGAAGAGACCACGCTCACCCTCGCCCACTGGGTCTATGCCGGCCACGGCCACACTCCCGGCGAAAGCTGGCTCGCCGCCAACATCCGCCGCGACATCGAGCAGAACCGCCAGCTCGCCCGCGAGGAAAGCGCCGCGCAACAAGACGTACCGGCCGGAGAGGGGGCGTGGTGACCATGGAACGCCTGCTGACCGTGCAGCAAGCCGCCGAAGCGCTCGGCACCGGGGTGCGCTTCCCACGTCGCCTCATCGAGGAGCGACGGATCACCTTCGTGAAGGTCGGCCGTCACGTCCGCATCCCCGAGCGGGCTCTCGTGTCCTTCATCGAGGCCAACACCGTGCAGCCGGTAGAGCTGCGGTCCACGGGCTACAGGAGGGCCGCGTAATGCCGGGGAAGCGTAGGTCACGACGGAACTTCGGTCGCGTGCGGAAGCTGCCCTCTGGACGGTTTCAGGCCCGCTATCCGGGGCCTGACGGGGTGCTGCGACCGGCTGACCGCACCTTCGCCACGACCACGGACGCTGACCGCTGGCTGGCCAAGAAGCGCATTGAGATCGAAGACGGGCGTTGGCTGGACCCGGCTGAGGGACAGACGACCGTGCGGGACTGGTCGGCTCGCTGGCTCGCCGCCGTGTCACCGCAGCTCAAGCACAAGACGCAGGCGACCTACCGGTCTTTGATCAATTCGCTGATCGTGCCCGCGCTCGGCGACCGCGAGCTGTCCAGCCTCCGGCCGATCGCTGTCACGGAGTGGATCGGGGACATGAGGACTCGGGGTCTCAGCGCGTCTCGTATCCGGCAGGCGTACCGAGTGCTCTCACAGATCATGCGTTCGGCCGTCGACAACGACATGATCGCTCAGACGCCGTGCCGGGGTGTGCGCCTGCCTCGGATGCCGCAGACGGAGCCCCACATCCTGACACCCCTGGAAGCGTCTCGGATCGTGCGCGGCGCCGACCAGCCGCATGACCTCCTGATCGCGTTGCTCGCGTACGCAGGCCTCCGGGTCGGTGAGGCGTTTGCGCTCCGGCGTGCTGACATCGACGTGGCGGGCGGCCTGGTCCTCGTTGACGAGAACCTCGCCGAAGCCAACGGCAAGCTGGTCTTCGACACCCCGAAGTCTCATCAGAAGCGACTGCTGCGGATCGGCCCCTCGCTCGCCAAGAAGCTCTCCACGCACCTGGACAGCCTTCCTGGCGGGGACGACGCGCTCCTGTTCACCACGCCCGCGGGCAAGCCCCTGCGCTACAACCAGTGGCGTAAGGCGTACTTCGACCCTGCGGTCACCGCCGCTGGCCTCGCCGACGTGACCCCTCACGACCTGCGGGCCTCGCACGGGACGTGGGTCGCCGACCGCTACGGCGTCATGACGGCCGCGCATCGCTTGGGACACTCGAACGCGAGCGTCACGACCCGGCACTATGCCCGTCCGGTGGCCGGTCGCGATGATCAGGTGGCAGAGGCTGCCGACTCCTGGTTGAGCGGGCACGAGAGCGACGATGGGGCACGTAGAGGGCACGATGACGACGACGACGGCTCCGCTGGCGCGCTCGTACCCGTCTGATCTGCGGCGGAGATCTCGTCGCCCGTAATCGACGAGAGATCTTGAAAACCGTCGTGGCGCGAGTCACCGTGGGTTCAAATCCCACACCCACCGCGCAGGTTGAAGGCCCCTGACCAGGCACATCGGTCGGGGGCCTTCGCCATGCCCGCCTGGCCTCGCTACGTACTGACCCGGCGGGGGCGGGCTTCTGGGCGTCCGTATTGCAGGATGCGCGGCAGGACCGCGCGCAGGCGTGCCAGGTCCTCCGCCGGGGCGTGGAGCAGCGCCTCGACGACGGGGTCGGTCAGTCCGAGGTCGTCCAGCGACTCAGGGCGCAGGGTCACACGCAGCACGCTGTCGTCCAGTCGCACTTCCTGTACGCAGCCATAGGCGGTGCCTTGGTCAGGTGTGACGAGGCAATGCGTGTCCATGCCCAAGGACACTTCCTGCGCGTCGGGCTCGTCGAAGTCGCACATGAACAGCAGCGAGAACGCGTCCTCGTCGTCCGACTCTGCTACGCCTGCCATCAGGCAGTCGTCCACGTCGGGATCGTCGAGCCCGCATGCGGTCAGCGCCCTGAACCTGTAGGTCATGCAGGTGTTCTAGCACTGAGGTCTGACAGGGAGCGGGCACAGTTCAGGGTGAGACGCGGCAGGAGCAGGTGCGTAGCGTGAGGAGGGTTTCCTTGGGTATCGACCCTGTCTTGGGTCGTGCCGGTGGTCGTGTCGAGCGGGTCTGGTATGCCTCGTACGGGTCGAACATGCACTTGGAGCGGCTTGCCGCGTACATCCGGGGCGGGCGGCCGGTCGGGGCCGGGCGGGTGTATCCCGGTTGTCGCGACACCGCCATGCCGGCCCGCTCCCTGCCGGTGGAGTTGCCTGGTGGGCTGTACTTCGCGACGGAGTCTCCGGTGTGGGGAGGGGGACGCGCGTTCTACGACCCTGGGATGACGGGGCGCGTGCTCGCAGTGGCGCACCTGGTGACGGCGGAGCAATTCGCCGATATTGCCGCGCAGGAGATGTACCGGGAGCCGGGTACGGACCTCGACCTGTCCGGAGCGATGGCGAGCGGCCGCGCGGTGCTGGGTGCAGGGCGGTACGAGACGCTGGTGTGCGCGGGCCGCATTGACGGCGTGCCCGTACTGACGTTCACCGCGCCTTGGGGCCTGAACGACGTCCCCTGGGTCGCGCCGTCCAGCGCCTACCTGCGCTTCCTCGCAACTGGCCTCCTTGCCGCGGAGGCATGGACGGCCGCCGGGATCGCGAGTTACCTCGCCGCTTGCCCGGGTGCGGCTGGGACCTGGTCGCAGGCGCGCGTGACCGATCTGCTGCGCACCGGCATGGGCTGAACAGCGGAGGTCCAGGCGACAGGTACTACCTGCCCGCCGTCAGTCGCGCCGCCGAGGCGATCGTGGAGCGGGCCTCCCGGTCCGTCAGGCCGGTGCGGATCGCGGCGTCCACCAGGGACTCGGTGAGGGTGGCGCCGAGGCCGCTCTCGTAGGCGCGGCAGGCCGCCCAGAAGAGGCGGGTGTTGCGTTGCCCCTCATGGGCGCCGAGGACGAACTGGACGAGGCCCAGGCCGTGCTGCCCCGGTCGGCCGGAGTCCGGGTACTGCGGGCGTGGCGGCGGCGTGAGCAGCCGCAGGAGTGTCGGCGGACAGGGTGCGGGCGGCAGATGAGCGGTGCCCGGCACGGTCGCGTAGACGCCGTGTTCGGTACGGGAGCCGGGGCCGACCAGATAGCCGCCGGCACCGCGGATGTCGATGCCCGGGGCGAGGCGGCCCGCGGAGTTGGGCACGACGACGTGCGGCGGGCCGGCCAGCCACAGGTGGCGTCCACCGCTCGGCGTGGCCACGACCACCGTGTCCGGGATCGTGAAGAGATGTCGTAAGGCCAGCTCACGCAGGGAGGCGGAGGAGTTGGTGCCGGTCTTGGTGTCCAGGTCGACGCCGATCAGGTGGTGCGGCGGAAGGCCGCAGGCGATGCCGTACCCGCTCGCCCTGGGCGCGGCGGCGAACAGCGCGCGGATGCGGCGCGGATCGGTCGTCGCGTCGTACACGCCATGCCCCGCGAGGCCGCACTCCCCATGGCAGCGCGGCGCCGTCGGGGGATCGTTGCGGTGCGGCGAGGGCAGCGCCGGCAGTTTGGTGCGGGAGAGCGGGAAGACGGCGAACCCGCGCGCGGCGGCGGACAGGGCGTGCGCGAGCGCGAGAGTCGCGGGGGACGCGGTCGGGACGTAGGGCGGGGAGTGCCGGTCGGTCGGAGCCATAGCCTTATTTTCGTACGAGTGTTCGAAGAAGGGAAGCCGGGTGGGCCGGTCGAAGGTCTATTCGCCAAAAATGTGCCGAAACGCTTCCTCGCATGGGGCGTCTGGGCCGTGATCACCCGCGTGGAGGCGTGCCCGGTGAAATGCCGCTATGTAGGACGCAAGCAGGTTTATCGACATGTCCTCACGCTTGCGAGGGAAAAGCGATGAACGGGGTGGTTCGGTGGAGATCCGGTGGGCAACTCTGGTCTCGCGACGTCGTGCACATCACCGGGGCGGTCGGCCAACTGACCCGGAGCTTCCCGTACTTACCGGGTGCCGGATATCCGTCCGCGCCCCGGAGTACCGCCCTTCTGGAGGAAAAACATGGCTTCCATCCGTACCGCTCGCGTTCTCGCCACCGTCGCCGCCCTGCCCCTCGCCGCAGCCCTGTGCACCGGGGTGGCGACGGCCGACAACGGCTCGTTCGCGGACGACGGATCGAACGCGGGGGTGGCGACGGTCACCGGCAGCGGGGTCGGACACAACAACAACGGCAACTCGTCCACCACACAGCAGCAGGCGGTCGGCAACGGCGCCTCGAACCAGAACAACAGCGCGCAGGTCAACGGCTCCGGGTTCACGGCCATCGAGCAGACCAACGCGCACTACGTGGTGAATTTCTCCAACCTCTGGTGAGCTGACGGCCCCTGTCGGCAGGGGTCTTCCTCGGGGTGCGTGACAGTCTGCGCGGCGGTGCTTCGGCGCCGCCGCGCAGGCGTGTGACGGGGGCCTGGCGCAGGCGTGTGACGGGGGCGTGGCGCAGGCGTGTGACGGGGGCGTGGCGCGCGGTGCGTCACCGATGCGCGGTTCTACGCCTTGACACTCGAACAACATCTGACGGACAGTCAGCAAACCTTGTCGGTACGAGGTCCGGGAGGGCCGCCACCGTGCACCTCGCCCCCACCGAGCGCCAGCACGCGCTGCGCGCCGAACTGCGCGCCCACTTCCTTAGGTTGATGCCGCAGGGCCCGCCTCCGGCCGATAATCCCGCCGCGCAACGCCGAGTGCTGCGGCGCCTGGGGGCGGAGGGGCTCCTGGGACTCGGCTGGCCGGTCGGGTACGGCGGCCAGGGGCGCGGCCCCGACGAACAGTTCGTGTTCTTCGACGAGGCGTACCGCGCGGGCGCACCGGTCTCCATGGTCACGCTGAACACGGTCGGTCCTACCTTGATGAGGTACGGGACCGAGGAGCAGAAGGCCTACTTCCTGCCCCGGATCCTCAGCGGTGACCTGGTCTTCGCGATCGGCTACAGCGAGCCGTCGGCCGGGACCGACCTCGCCGCGCTGCGGACGCGGGCGGTGCGCGACGACGGCACGGGCGACTGGCTCGTACACGGCCAGAAGATCTTCACCTCGAACGCGCAGAACGCCGACTGGATCTGGCTCGCCTGCCGCACCGACCCCGAGGCCCCCAAGCACCGGGGCATCTCGATCATCCTCGTACCGACCGACGCGCCGGGTTTCTCGTGGACTCCGATCGACACGGTCGGAGGACAGACGACGACGGCAACGTACTACGACGGGATCCGGGTCCCCGGCGGACATCTGGTCGGTGAGGAGAACGGCGGCTGGGAGCTGATCACCAACCAGCTCAATCACGAACGGGTGGCGCTCGCCGCGATCGGAATGCAGGCCGAGGACTTCTACGACCAGGTCCTGGCCGCGGCCCGCAAGCCCGATCCGGTGACGGGTGAGCGCCGCGTTGACGCTCCGTGGGTCCGGTCTCAGCTCGCCGAGGCACATGCCCGGCTGGCGGCATCGCGCCTGCTCAGTTGGCGTTTGGTGGGGGATGTCGGAGCGGGTCGGCTGAGTCCTGGAGACGCCAGCGGCGTGAAGTTCGCCGGAACCGAATCGGCGGTCGAGGTGTACCAGATCTGTCAGCGGGTCGCGGGTGAGGTCGGGTGGCTGCGGAGGGGGTCGCCCGGGGCGTTCGGGGAGTTCGGGGCGGGCGGCGGTGCGTACGCGGCGGGCGGTGACGCCCGTGCGGTGGGGGACGGGGAGCTTGAGCGGATGAATCGGGCGGCGCAGATCAACACGTTCGGGGGCGGGGTGAGCGAGGTGCAGCGGGAGATCGTGGCCACGATGCGGCTCGGGATGAAGAGGGGAAAGCGGTGAGCGGCATGGCGGCGGAGGCGGAGCAGAAGACGTTGCCCTACGAGGGGTTGCGGGCGTTCGAGGGGCTCGCCGCCGCCACGGCCGGCGAAGGCAGGGATCCGGTCAATGCGCCGATGATCCGGCACTGGTGCGAGGCCATGGGCGACACCAATCCGGCGTACGAGGGGCCCGACGCCATAGCGCCGCCGACGATGCTGCAGGCCTGGACGATGGTGGGGCTGTCCGGGTACGCGGGGCGTACGGGGGCCTACGACGATCTGCTCGCGCTCCTCGACGGCGCCGGGTACACCTCGGTGGTCGCCACCGACTGTGAGCAGGAGTATCTGCGTCCGTTGCGGCCCGGTGACGTGATCAGCTTCGACGCGGTGATCGAGTCGGTGTCTCCGCTCAAGAAGACGAGGCTGGGGGCGGGGCACTTCGTCACGACGCGGATGGATGTCCGGGCGGGAGGGGATCTCGCCGGGACACATCGCTTTCGGATCTTGAAGTACGCGCCATTGCCGGGGCGGCCGAAGGGGGACTCTCCGCAGGCGGAGGCGGAGGCGGAGGCGGAGGCGGAGGCGGAGGCGGAGGCGGCTTCGGCTTCGGCTTCCGCACCAGCATCAGCACCGGAATCAGGGACCGTCTCGGGTTCAGCGACGGCATCCGCGTCTATGCCGAAGGCCGCGCGCCCCCGTCCAGTCGTGAACCGGGACAACGCGGGCTTCTGGGAAGGCGTGGACGCCCACCGGTTGCTCATCCAGCGTTGCGGCGACTGCTCCGCACTACGTTTCCCCTGGCTGCCAGGGTGCAACGGGTGCGGCAGCCAGGAGTGGGACACGGTCCGGGCGAGCGGGGAGGGCACGGTCTTCAGCTACGTCGTCATGCACCACCCGCCGTTTCCTGCCTTCGATCCGCCGTACGCGGTGGGCCTGGTCGAGCTGGCCGAGGGTGTGCGCATGGTCAGCAATGTCGTCGGGGTGCCCGCCGAGAAGGTCCGCATCGGCATGCCGGTGCGGCTCGAGTTCCTGAGCGTGGACGCGGAGTACGAGCTGCCCGTGTTCCGGGCGATCGAGGGAGGGGAGGCGTGAGATGGACTTCACCCCGACCACGGAGCAGGCGGCGGCCCAGGAGCTGGCCGGGCAGATCTTCGGCGACCTCTCCACACCGGAGCGGCTCGCGCGTCTCGGCGGCGCCACGGACAGCGAGCTGTGGAAGGCGCTGACCGAGGCCGGCCTGATCGGCGCAGTGGAGGAGACGGGCTGCCGATGCTGCTGGAGGAGCAGGGCCGAACGACGGCACAGGTCCCGTTCGCCGTCCACTGTGTGTACGGGCTGCTCGCGGTGGCCGCCCACGGAAGCGACGAACAGCGGCGGCGACTGCTGCCGGGTCTGCGGGACGGCTCGGCGGTGGCGACCGGAGCCTTTCCCGGGCGCACCGATGTCGAGGTGAGCGCTGCTGACGGGGCAGGGCGTGCGCGGTTGACCGGGGTCGTGCCGTGGGTGCCCTGGTCACGGGACGCGACGCACGTGCTGGTGGCAGCACGGGACGGCACCCCACCCGCTGCTCACAGCCTGTGGATGACGCGGGCGGCGGACACGGTCTGCGAGCCGGTCGAGCTCACCGCACCGTGGTCCGCCGGGCGGCTCGTCCTCGACGGGGCGGTGGCCGAGCGGGTCGGCGGCCCCGAAGCGTACGAGGACGTGCGGGCGGCGGCGCGGACGGCGTTCGCCGGGCTGCAGGCAGGGGTGTGTGCCGGGTCTCTGGCCAGAGCCGTGGCGCACACGAACCAGCGGGAGCAGTTCGGCCGGCCCCTCGCCGCCAAGCAGGGCGTGCAACTTCGAGCCGCGGAAGCGCACATGGATGTCGAGGCCATACGGGTCACCGCGTACGAGGCGGCCTGGCGGCACGACGAGGGGCTCGCTTACCGGAGCCATGCGCTGACCGCGTCCTGGTGGGCGTCCGAGGGCGGGCGGCGCGTCGTGCACACGGGGCAGCATCTGCACGGCGGGGCGGGCGCCGATCTCAATCACCCGGTGCACCGGCACTTCCTGTGGGGGCGGCAGCTGGACGGGTATCTCGGCGGAGGCCCAGAGGTTCTGGAGGAGCTGGGCGGGTTGCTCGCCGCGCCGGACGTGCGGACGGGAGGGGAGCGCGTATGAGCGAGAACAAGGTGCCGGATGCGCTGTTCAAGCCGGGCGCCAAGCTGCCGCCGCTGGAGATTCCGATCACCCGGACACTGATCGTCGCCGGCGCGATCGCCTCCCGCGATTACCAGGACGTGCACCACGACGCGGAGCTTGCCCGCCAGAAGGGCTCACCCGACATCTTCATGAACATCCTCACGACGAACGGGCTGGTAGGTCGCTACATCACCGACCACTTCGGACCGACGGCTGTGCTGAGGAAGGTGGCGATACGCCTTGGGGTGCCCAATTACCCGGGGGACACGATGGTGTTGACGGGGATGGTCACGGAGGTCCTGGAAACAGACACGGTCCACGTGGCAGTCACCGGCAAGAACCGCCTCGGTAACCATGTCACCGGCACCGTGACCGTCACCGTGCCCGTCGCGGCGCCGGAAGCCGAGGGGAGTCCGGCATGAGTGTGCGTGGCAGAGACCGGCTGGGCGGCAAGGCGGCTGTCGTCGGGATCGGGGCGACCGAGTTCTCCAAGGAATCCGGGCGCAGTGAGCTGAAGCTCGCGGTGGAGGCGGTGCACGCGGCGCTGGAGGACGCGGGCCTCTCCTCCGCCGACGTGGACGGCCTGGTCACCTTCACCATGGACACCAGTCCGGAGATCACCGTGGCTCAGGCGACGGGGATGGGGGAGCTGTCCTTCTTCTCGCGGGTGAACTACGGCGGTGGCGCGGCCTGCGCGACGGTGCAGCAGGCGGCGCTGGCGGTCGCCGCGGGCGTGGCCGAGGTGGTGGTCTGTTACCGGGCGTTCAATGAGCGATCGGGCAGACGGTTCGGCTCGGGGGTGCAGCATCGGGAACCGTCGGCGGAGGGCACGGCGCTCGGCTGGAACCTGCCGTTCGGGCTGCTCACGCCGGCGTCCTGGGTGGCGATGGCGGCGCAGCGGTATCTGCACACGTTCGGGCTGACCCCGGAGGCGTTCGGCCACGTCGCGGTGGTGGACCGCATGTACGCGGCGACGAATCCTGCCGCGTACTTCCACGGTAAGCCGATCACTCTCGCCGATCATGCGGCGTCGCGCTGGATCGTCGAGCCGTTGAGGTTGCTCGACTGTTGCCAGGAGACGGATGGGGGGCAGGCGATCGTCGTCACCAGCGTCGAGCGGGCCCGCGATCTGCGGCACGCGCCCGTCGTGATCGCCGCTGCGGCGCAGGGCGCGGGCCGGGCGCAGGAGCAGATGACCAGTTTCTACCGGGACGACCTGACGGGGTTGCCCGAGATGGGCGTGGTGGCCGGGCAGCTGTGGCGGACGGCCGGGATGGGGCCGGGTGACGTGGACGTCGGGATCCTCTACGACCACTTCACACCGTTCGTGCTGATGCAGTTGGAGGAGTTCGGGTTCTGCGGGCCCGGTGAGGCGGCCGGGTTCGTGGCGGAGAGGCGGTTGCCGATCAATACGCACGGCGGTCAGTTGGGAGAGGCCTATCTGCACGGGATGAACGGGATAGCGGAGGGGGTGCGGCAACTGCGAGGCACCGCCGTGAACCAGATGGCCGATGCGGCGACGGCTCTGGTCACCGCGGGCACTGGCGTCCCCACATCGGGTCTGATTCTGCGGGCGTACGGCTGAACGAGTCGCGTGTTCCTGTCCCGTGTGCGGGAGCGGCCCCTTCACTCGGTCCATGGATCGGCAAAAGATGATCATTGGACTGGTGGGGCTCGCTCTGAGCCTCGGCGCACTGCCCGCGACCGCTGCGGGCAGAGCACCGACGGCCACCGCTGCGGACAAGGCGCCGGCGGCCACCGCCGCGGACAGAGCGCCGACGGTCACCGCTGCGGACAAGGCGCCGACGGCCGCCGCCGCGGACAAGGCGCCGACGGTCACCGCGACACAGGAAGGCGCGGAGTCAGGCGCGGAGTCCGGTCGTTGGGGCCCCGAGGTGCGTACCTTCACCGGCTGGGCGTTCGATGTGTGCAGGGCGCCGTCGCTGGACAGCATGTGGCGCTGGCGGGCGTCGAACTACAAGGCGCTGGGGGTCTACTTCGGCGGCCGGGGGCGGGCGTGCAAGCACCAGCCGGCGCTGAACCGGACGTGGACGCGGCAGGTGGACTCCATGGGCTGGGGGATGTTGCCGGTGTATGTGGGATCGCAGTCGCCCTGCGTCGGGGCGCAGCACAAGAAGGGGGTGGTCATCGGGAAGTACCCGTGGCGGCAGGGGGCGCAGGAGGCGCGGGACGCGGTGCGCAGGGCGGCGGCGCTCGGCATCACGCGATACAGCCCGCTCTATCTGGACATGGAGGCCTACAACTACCGGAAGCGGGAGTGTGCGCACACGACGCTGGCTTTCGTGCGGGCCTGGAACAGGGAGGTGCGACGGTACGGGTACGTTCCGGGGTTCTACAGCAGCGCCGACTCGGGGGTGCGGCACATGGAGATCGCACGGCGGGCCGGGGTGCGGGATCTGCCGTCGGTGATGTGGTTCGCCCGCTGGCACAGGAAACCGCACCTGTACCAGGAGCCCTCGCTGTGGAAGTACGCGTGGCATCCGCAGCGCAGGATCCACCAGTACGCGGGGAACGTGAAGGAGCGGCACGGCGGCCGCACGATGGTGATCGACCGGAACCTGGTGAGCGCCCCGGTGGCGCGGATCGGGTGAGAGGGAGGTGACCGCGCCGCTGTCATGAGCGTGCGCTGCGTCAACAAGGGCGCGCTCGTGGACGTACGCTCGGAGTGCGGTTCTCGGGCTGAACCCTCAGGGGTCCTCACCCCCTCCTCCACCTTCAGGAGGTGGGGATACCACCCCTCGTACAACCTGAGGCGGACGCGGCTTCGGGACCTCCGGCCGATCCGTAGGGGTGGGGGCCGCTCATAGCGTGGAGCCATGACCGCAACCCTGGCGCCTGTCTGCACCAGCGCATCGAAGTCGGCGACGCGAACCCCGGCGGGGACGCGCACCGCGCACCCGGCGCACCCCGCGCCCGGCGGGCACTCCGCCCCGGCCGTTCACCCCGGGCAGTCGGCGTACCCGTCCTTCGCTTCGTACGTCCGGGCGCGCCAGCCCGTGCTGCTCCGGACGGCCCGGTCGCTGACCGCGAATCCGTGCGACGCGGAGGATCTGCTGCAGACGGCGTTGGCGAAGACGTATGTCGCCTGGGACCGGATCGAGGATCACCGGGCGCTCGACGGTTATGTGCGCAGGGCCCTGCTGAACACGCGGACCTCGCAGTGGCGCAAGCGCAAGGTCGACGAGTTCGTCTGCGACGAGCTGCCGGAGCCCGCGACCCCGGGGGCCGCGGACCCGGCGGAGCAACAGGCGCTGCACGACGCGATGTGGCGTGCCATCACCAAGCTGCCCGCGCGGCAGCGGGCGATGGTCGTCCTGCGCTACTACGAGGATCTGAGCGAGGCGCAGACGGCGGAGGTGCTCGGGGTCTCGATCGGTACCGTCAAGAGCGCGGTGTCGCGGGCGCTCGGCAAGCTCCGCGAGGACCCTGAGCTGCGGCCCGCACGCAGCTGAGCACGGTGGACGACGGGCGGATGCACTGATCGATCATTCCGGGAGTAGTGACATACCGCCTGGTATGCAGTGAGAATCGGCGGAACCCTACTGCTCCGTAGCGCCCCGGGAGGACGCCGTGCTGAGCACGATGCAGGACGTACCGCTGACCGTCACCCGCCTCCTCACGCACGGGGTGCGTGTGCACGGCACCTCACGGATCACCACATGGACGGGCGAGGGCGAGCCGCACCGCCGTACGTTCGCCGAGGTGGGAGACCGTGTGGCCCAGCTCGCGCACGCGCTCAGGGACGACCTCGGGGTGCGCGACGACGATCGTGTCGCGACCCTCATGTGGAACAACGCCGAGCACGTCGAGACGTACTTCGCCGTCCCCGCGATGGGCGCGGTCCTGCACACGCTCAACCTTCGGCTCCCCGCGCAGCAGTTGGCGTGGATCGTGAACCATGCGGCCGACCGCGTGATCGTCGTCAACGGTTCGCTGCTGCCGCTGCTCGCGCCGCTGCTGCCAGGCCTGAAGACGGTGCAGCACATCGTCGTCTCCGGACCCGGTGACCGTTCGGTGCTCGAAGGCGCTGACGCGCAGGTCCACGAGTACGAGGAGCTGATCGCCGGGAAGCCGGTCACATACGACTGGCCGGAGCTGGACGAACGCCGGGCCGCCGCCATGTGCTACACCTCCGGCACCACGGGGGACCCGAAGGGTGTCGTCTACTCGCACCGTTCGATCTACCTGCACTCCATGCAGGTGAACATGACGCAGTCGATGGGTCTGACCGACTCCGACACCTCGCTCGTTGTCGTCCCGCAGTTCCACGTGAACGCGTGGGGGCTGCCACACGCCACGTTCATGACCGGCGTGAACATGCTGATGCCGGACCGTTTCCTGCAGCCGGGGCCGCTGGCCGAGATGATCGAGGCCGAGCGCCCCACGCACGCCGCCGCCGTCCCCACGATCTGGCAGGGCCTGCTCGCCGAGCTGACCGCGAAGCCGCGCGACGTCTCGACGCTCACCCAGGTCACCATCGGCGGCTCCGCCTGTCCGCCGTCCCTGATGAAGGCGTTCGACGACCTCGGCATGCGTGTCTGTCACGCCTGGGGCATGACCGAGACGTCACCGCTCGGCACGGTGTCGCGGCCCCCGGTCGGGGTCGAGCCGGACAGCGAGGAGGAGTTCGCGTACCGGCTCACGCAGGGCCGTTTCCCGGCCGGTGTCGAGGCGCGGCTGAGCGGGCCCGGCGGCGAGATCCTGCCCTGGGACGGGGAGTCCGCGGGCGAGCTGGAGGTCCGCGGCAACTGGATCGCGGGCGCGTACTACGGCGGCGTGGACGGTGAGCCGCAGCGGCCCGCCGACAAGTTCAGCGAGGACGGCTGGCTGAAGACCGGCGACGTCGGCACCATCAGCCCCGACGGTTACCTCACCCTCACCGACCGCGCCAAGGACGTCATCAAGTCCGGCGGTGAGTGGATCTCCAGCGTGGACCTGGAGAACGCGCTGATGTCGCATCCGGATGTCGCCGAGGCCGCTGTTGTCGCCGTTCCGGACGACAAGTGGGGGGAGCGGCCGCTCGCCACCGTCGTGCTGAAGGAGGGTGCGAGCGCCGACTTCGAGACGCTGCGTGCCTTCCTCGCGGAGAAGGTCGCCAAGTGGCAGCTGCCCGAGCGCTGGACCATCATCCCCGCGGTGCCGAAGACCAGCGTCGGTAAGTTCGACAAGAAGGTGCTGCGCAAGCAGTACGCGGACGGGGAGCTGGCCATCACCCAGCTCTGAGCCCCCGGCTCCTCTCAGCGCGCTGTTTCACGTGAAACGAGGGCCGCCCTCAATGGGCGGCCCTCACTCGTCAGTTGGTGCCGATCCTCGCCAGCAGATCCACGATCCGGCCCTGCACCTCGCTGCTCGTCGACCGCTCAGCGAGGAAGAGCACCGTCTCCCCCGCTGCGAGTCGTGGCAGGTCGGCGTGGTCGACGGCGGCCGTGTAGACGACGAGGGGCGTACGGTTCAGCTGGCCGTTCGCGCGCAGCCAGTCGATGATGCCCGCGCGCCGACGCCGTACCTGGAGCAGGTCCATGACCACCAGGTTCGGCCGCATCTGGCCCGCGAGCGTCACCGCGTCCGCGTCGCTCGAGGCCCGCGCCACCTGCATACCGCGCCGCTCGAGCGTGGCGGTCAGGGCGAGCGCGATCTCCTCGTGCTCCTCGATGAGCAGGACCCGGGGCGGGTGCTGCTCGCTGTCGCGCGGCGCCAGCGCCTTCAGCAGCACGGCGGGATCGGCCCCGTACGCGGCCTCGCGCGTCGCCTGTCCGAGGCCCGCGGTCACCAGGACCGGCACCTCGGCCGCGACGGCGGCCTGGCGCAGCGACTGCAGCGCGGTGCGTGTGATCGGCCCGGTCAGCGGGTCGACGAAGAGCGCGGCGGGGAACGCGGCGATCTGCGCGTCGACCTCCTCGCGCGAGTGCACGGTCACCGGGCGGTAGCCGCGGTCGCTGAGCGCCTGCTGCGTCGTCACGTCCGGCGCGGGCCACACGAGGAGGCGGCGCGGGTTGTCGAGCGGCTCCGGGGGCAGCTCGTCGTCCATGGGCTGCGGCTGCGGCCTGACGGCGACCTCGACGGCGCCGCCCGGACCGTCCAACGGCTCGGGGCCCTCGTCGGCGTCCTGGTCGGGCGCGCCGATCGTGTAGGAGCGGCCGTGCCCCTCGGACGCGTTCGGCGGCAGCAGAGGCGGTTGCGGCTGCGGGTGCGGCCGGGCAGTCGCGTTCCGCGCCGGAGGCGGCGTCATCCCGCGCGGCTGCGACGGCGGCTGTGCCGTGCCACGCGGCGGGGTCTGCGCCGGGCCCTGGCCCGGTACCTGCGGCTCGGCGGCGTCGTTCTGCTCGGGGCCGGTCGACAACCGGCGCCGCCGACCCGAACCGCCACCTTGTGGCTGGCCGCCCTGTGACTGACCACCCTGCGACTGGCCGCCCAGGGACTGGTGGCCGCCCTGTGACTGACCACCCTGCGACTGGCCGCCCAGGGACTGGTGGCCGCCAAGGGACTGGCCGCCTTGGGGCCGACCCGAACGCGGCACACCCTGCGACGGCGTCGCGCCAGGGTGGGCGGGCGGCTGTGCCGGGGCTGCCGGAGCGGCCCCCTGCGGACGTTGCGGCTGGTCAGCGGGGCGCCGACCGAACGGCACACCCTGCCCGAGCGTGCGCACGCTGAAGGCGCGACCCTGCGTCGAGTTCGTGTCACCGGCCGGCTGCTGCGGAGCCTCGGCGGGCAACGGCTGGGCGGCACGCGGCCGCGGCGCGTTCTCCGGCGGCAGCGGAGCCGGGGCGGGCGTGCCCTGCGCGGGCGTGCCCTGCGCCGGGTGCGGCTGCGGCGGCGTGTGGTCCTCCTCCGCCAGGTGCCCCGTGGCGGCGGCGTGCTGCTGAGGTTCGTCCGGCGCCGCCCCGGGCTGCGCGCCACCGGCCCGAGGACCACCGGTCTGGGCCGCCATGGGCTGTGCGCCACCGGTCTGTGCGGTCCCGAACTGGGCGTGACCGGCCTGTGCGCCACCGGTCTGTGCGGCCCCGAGCTGGGCGTCACGGGCCTGGGTGCCGCCGGTCTGCGCCGCCCCGAGCTGTGCGCCACCGGTCTGCGCCGGACCAGGCAAAGGCGTACCAGGCAGGGGCGTGCCAGGCAGGGGCGCGCCGCGTCGCCGCCCATTGCCGACAGCGCCCGGCTGCACGCCAGAGACCGCGTCAGCCGCGTCAGTCGCCTCAGCGGCGTCGGCCACCTTCTGCTGTACGTCGACGGGGGCGGCCCCGGATCCGGACCCGGCCGCCAGCCTGGCCGCAGTGTCCGTCACGTCGAACGGTACGGGCCCGGGGTTCGCCACCTGCGGCGCGCGGTCGGCCTGCGCGGGCGGCAGGGCGAACACCTCGCGGGGCGCCGCCTCCTCGGTGGTCACGGCACTCTGCGCGGTACCGAGGGCACGCCGAGCCCGCCGCCCGGAAGGCTGCTGCCCGCCACCGGCGCCGGCACCGGCGCCCGAACCCGCACCCGAGCCCGCCAGTTCGAGTTCGCCGTGGTTCGGCCCCGCCCCCGGCTGCTGCGAGGAGCCCGACGGCAGCGCGGGCAGCGCCGCCTGCTCGGGGTCGCCCGCACGCCGGGCACGCCGCCCGGTGGGCGCGGGCACGCCCTGCGGCGGCACCGTCTGACCCAACGCAGGCGAGCCCGCGGCGTGTTCGGCCGCCGTCAGCACGGCGCCCTCGGCGGCCGTACCGGCCTCGGCGGACCGTGCCCGCCGCCGCCCGGTGCCGCCACCAGTGACTTCGGGGCCCGCCGCGGCCGCGGGCGCCACGGGCTGCTCGGGACCTTCCGCTGAACCGACCGGCTCGGCGGCGCGCCGCCCGCGCCGACGGCCCGTACCGCCGGAGCCGGAGGACCCGCTCTCCGCCTGCGCCTCACTGCTGTCCAGGAACGAGTCGACCGAGGGCCCGGCAGCGCGCCTGGCCCGGCGCCGTCCGCCGCCCGTGGCCGCGGTGGCCTGCTCGGGAAGGCCCGGGACGGGCTCGGCGACCTGCTCGGTCACGGCTGGTTCAGTCACGGCCGGTTCGGTTACGGCCGGCTCGGCGACCGGCTCGACGTACGGCACGGCCGGGACGGGAACGACCCCGGCACCGCTGCCGATCGGCACCTCGAGCACGTACGCGCTGCCGCCCATACCGGGCATCTCGTGCGTCTGCAGCACGCCGCCGTGCGCCCGCACGATGCCCCGCACGATCGGCTCGTGCACCGGGTCGCCGCCCGCGTACGGGCCGCGCACCTCGATGCGTACGGTCTCGCCGCGCTGGGCCGCGGCCACGACGACGGTCGAGTCGACGTACCCGGCGCCCGCGGGGACCCGCGCGTTGCCCGTGGCATCGATCCCGGCGACGTCGGCGATCAGGTGGGCGAGCGCGGTGGCGAGCCGGCCCGCGTCGACCTCGGCCTCGATCGGCGGCGCGTGCACGGCGAACTGGACGCGCCCGGGCCCGATCAGCTCCACGGCCCCGTCGACACCGGCGGCGACGACCGCGTCCAGCATCACCGGCGTACGGAGGAGCTGCTCGCCGCCCGCGTCGAGGAGCTGGTAGGCGAGCACGTTGTCGACGAGGGTCGTGATGCGGGAGTAGCCGGCGGCCAGGTGGTGCAGGACCTGGTTGGCCTCGGGCCAGAGCTGCCCGGCGTCGTCCGCGGCCAGCTGGCCCAGCTCGTGCCGGAGTTCGTCGAGCGGCCCGCGCAGCGACTGGCCGAGGACGGCGAGCAGCTGGGAGTGGCGGGCGGCCAGCTCCTCGAACCGGTCCTTCTCGCGCTCGGCGAAGGCGGCGCCGCGCTCGCGCTCGGCGGACAGCTCCTCGGCGTGCTCCTCGCGCGCGGCGGCCAGCTCACCGCTCAGCTCCTCGCGCGTGGCGGCGAGTTCGGCGCCCAGCTCCTCGCGGACCCGAGCCAGCTCGGCGGCGCGCTCCTCGCGCTCCTGCTCGGCGGCCTCGTCGCGCCGGGCGAGCTCCTCGGCGTGCTCGGTGACGAGCTTCTCGTACGGGCGGCGGTCGGTGAAGGTCATGACGGCGCCGACCAGTTGGTCGCCGTCGCGCACGGGCGCCGTCGTCATGTCGACGGGTACCTTTTCGCCCTTCTTGTTCCACAGCACCTGGCCGCGGACGCGGTGCTTGCGTCCGGAGCGCAGGGTGTCGGCCAGGGGCGACTCGGCGTACGGGAACGGCTCGCCGTCGGGCCGCGAGTGCAGCACGAGCGGGTGCAGCTCCTGACCGCCGAGATCGCTGGCGCGGAAGCCGAGGATCTGCGCGGCGGCAGGGTTCACGAGAACGATGCGCCCGTCGGTGTCCGTACCGACGACGCCTTCGGCGGCGGCGCGCAGGATCATCTCGGTCTGCCGCTGCGAACGGGCCAGTTCGGCCTCGGTGTCGAGCGTTCCCGAGAGATCGCGGACGACGAGCATCAGCAGCTCGGAGCCGCTGTACGAGGTGCCGCCCGTGCTGTACGGGTCCACGGCGTCCCGGGCGCCGTCCGCCACGTTCGCGCTGGTCACCTCGACGGGGAACTCGGTGCCGTCGGTCCGCCGCGCGATCATCCGCGTCGGCTTCGTGCGCCCGCGCTCGTCGGTGACGGTGTCGGGCCTGCGCATCGAGCCGGGGATCAGCCGGGAGTCGAACTCCGGCAGCAGATCGAGCAGTCCGCGGCCGACGAGGGCCGTGCCCGGGGCCTCGAAGGCCTCCAGGGCGATCGCGTTGGCGTTGACCACCGTCCCGTTGGTGTTGACCAGCACCAACGCGTCCGGGAGTGCATCGAGTATGGCTGCGAGGCGAGCAGCGCCTCGGGATGGCCTGCTGCTCACGACGACGCTTCCTCCCTGATTCACCGCGACTTGCCGACCGTGCGGGCCATCTTGCCTCGCGGCCCGCAGCGTGTCACGGAAGGGAGTCTACGGGCACCGGTTGTCATCGCGGCGCCGGATGAGAGGGAGCCCACGTGGAGGGGTGGAGGTTGTGCGGACCCCGTGCACGCCGGGTCGGGGCGATGTGCACGCCTGACCCACGGTCACGACGCCGTCGCGGGGAGCACGGGGATCATCCGGTGCCAGCGGGAGATCTCGCAGCCGTTGGTCAGCTTGTACGTGGCGTCGACGGGCCGGCCGTGCCAGGTCCCGGTGATGTGCGCGGTGGCGTCGCCGCCGTACTGCATCGTGCAGGCCGTTCCCTTCGGCACGGGGGCGAACGGGTCCTGGCCGCCGCGGTCCAGCTCCTCGAGCCGGTCGCAGGCGGCGGCCGGGTCAGTGTGGGTGCCGCCCGCGGGGCCGCACTTCAGTTCGTGCGTGCCGTCGCCGCTCGTGCCCGAGTCGGTGACGGAGACGGTGAGGTGGCCGGCGCGGCCGCCGTCGAGGCCTCCGAACCCGTCACCGATGCCGCTGAACGCGCCCGGGTCCACGAGCCCGTCGAGCGAGCCGAACGGGGACGGCGGCATCCGGGTCGGGCCGGTGTCGGCGTGCGCGGCGGCCGGTACGGCGGCGAGGGCCGCGGCCGAGGCGACGGCGGTCAGCAGGAGGCGGGGGGCGAGGCGGGGCACGGGGCGGGACCCCAGGCGGGGGCGGGCCGGGAGGAGAAACGTCGCTTCAACATGCCGTGCTTAACGCGCGCCCCGCCATGACGTTGCGCTCCGCCCCAGGGCTTTGCTCTCCGGCCCGCCCGCCTAGTACCGTGGGGGGCGATTGGTGACGCGGCGCTCAGCTGTGTCATCATCTGCACGCACCGATTCGCGCAAGCGCGGAGCGGTTGTGCTGGAGGCGTCGCCTAGTCCGGTCTATGGCGCCGCACTGCTAATGCGGTTTGGGACTTAAATCCCATCGAGGGTTCAAATCCCTCCGCCTCCGCCCCAAGATCGAAGCCCCGGTCCACACGGACCGGGGCTTCGGTGTTTCCCAGGCGCCCGCGACGCGGCCCGGCTCCGGGCGGGCCCGCGACTGCGAGCGCGTTTTCGCAGGTCACAACGGGTGTGCCTAACGGATTTCACATGACGGCGGCAGTCATGTAATGTTCTTCCTGTCGCCGGGAACGAGCCGAAAGGCAAGGGGCCGGAGACAAAAACTGAAAAGACAAGCACTCGTAGCTTAACGGATAGAGCATCTGACTACGGATCAGAAGGTTGCAGGTTCGAATCCTGCCGAGTGCACATCGAGAAGAAGCCCCCGGAGGATCTCCGGGGGCTTCTTCGTGTGTGCGGTGGGCGGGGGCGTTGTCAGTGGGGCGCGGCATGCTGGGGGCATGACGTGGTGGTGCACCGGGATGCGGTGGGGCGGGGGGCGGCCCGGGTTCGGCTGGACGGGGGAAAAGGGGGAGCGGGAGAGCGGGGTGCGGTTCGGGGAGCCGGTGGCTTTCCGGGTCGGTGGGGCGCGGCGGTGTCTCGGGGTCTGGCGCGGGGGGCGGCGGACCGTGTGCCCGGGGTGGGAGGACGTGCCGGTGCGGGGGACGCGGGCGCAGTGCTCGGCGTGTGCCGGGATCGACCGGGCGCGGTCCGTCGCCGCCGACACCATGGCCGATGATCCGCGGCCGTACCACGTGTATCTGGCCTGGTTCGGGGACGGGCTCGTGAAGGTGGGGATCACGGGGGTGGGGAGAGAAAGCGCGCGGCTGCTGGAGCAAGGGGCGGTCGCCTTTACGTGGCTGGGGCGGGGGCCGCTGATGTCCGCCCGGCGGGCCGAGGAGCTGCTCCGGGTGGCGCTCGGGGTGCCCGACCGGATCCCGTACGAGCGTAAGCGCGGCGTTCGGGCGGGGCTTGTGGAGGCGCGGGGTGGAGCGAGGAGCTTGCGCGGGCGCATACGGTGGCCGTGCGGCTCCGGGAGGGGGCGGGCGGGGGCGGGTGGCCCGAGGCGCTCGAACCGTTGCCCTGCCGGGTCGTCGAGCACGCCGAGGCGTTTGCGCTGGCCGCTGTCGATCGGGTCGATGCCGTTGTGGCGGGGCTCGCCGAGGGGGCCGTGGTGGCCGGCACCGTTGCTGCGGCCGCCGGGCCTGATCTGCATCTCGTCGAGGCGGGTGGGCGGAGGCTCGTCCTCGATACGCGGGTGCTGGCGGGGTGGCCGTTGGAGGCGGGGCCCGCGGGGGCGGGGGTTTCGGGAGTTGAGGTGCGGGAGGTCTCTTCGGCGCCGGGGGTGCAGGGTGGGTTGTTCTAGGTGGGCGGGGCTGAGCTGGGTTGGCCGGACCGGGCCGAGCGGAGGTGTGGCGGGCTGTGCCGGGTGCGGGGCGGCGCGGGGCGAGCGCGATCGCTAAGGCGGCCCGATACGGGGCGTGTCGGCTGCCGGGCCTGCCGGGTGCGGGGCGGGGTGGCGCGGGCGTGATCGCGTGCAGGGCGTGCCGGGGGCGGGGCGGGGTGGCGCGGGCGTGATCGCGTGCCGGGCATGCCGGGTGCGGGGTGGTGTGGGCGTGATCGCGTGCAGGGCGTGCTGGGGGCCGGTGGGGTGGGTTGGCATGGACAAGGTGGGGATCGGTGGGTGACCGTGGGGGGCATGAGTGATCACGTCGTGGGGGAAGCGCGGCCGTTGCCCGCCTTTGAACTGCCCTATTACGTCGTCGTGTTCAGCTCCGTGCGCAGGCCGGGGGATCAGGGGTACGGGGAGACCGCCGAGCGGCTCGACGAGAGGGTGCGTGACGTGCCGGGGTATCTCGGTCACGAGTCCGCGCGGACGCCCGGTGGGCTCGGGATCACCGTGTCGTACTTCTCCGATGTCGCCGCCATCGAGGAGTGGCGGGCCGTCGGTGAGCACCGGGACGCGCAGAAGCGGGGCCGCGCCGAGTGGTACGAGCAGTACACCGTGCACATCGCCAAGGTCGAGCGGAGTCATGGGTTTGTGCGTGGCTGAGTCAGGTGGCGGGGACGACGAGGCCGCGCTCGTCGGTGCGTTCTTGCGGCGGCATCGGCTGCCCGGGCTCGTCGACGTGCACACCCACTTCATGCCTCAGCGGGTGCTCGACAAAGTGTGGGCCTACTTCGACTCGGCCGGGCCGCTCGTGGGGAGCGTGTGGCCGATCACGTACCGGGAGGAGGAGCGGGAGCGGCTGGCGCGGCTGCGCGGGTTCGGGGTCGTCGCCTTCACCTCCATGCTCTATCCGCACAAGGCGGGCATGGCCGAGTGGCTGAACGGGTGGGCCGCCGACTTCGCCGCGCGGACGCCCGACTGTCTGCATACCGCCACCTTCTATCCCGAGCCGGGGGTGGAGACGTACGTCCGTCGGGCCCTGGAGCGAGGGGCCCGGGTCTTCAAGGCGCATGTGCAGGTGGGGGCGTACGACCCCAATGATCCGTTGCTGGATCCTGTGTGGGGGCTGCTCGCCGAGGCCGGGGTGCCTGTCGTCGCGCACTGCGGGTCCGGGCCCGCGCCCGGCGCCTTCACCGGGCCCGGGCCCATGGCCGAGGTGCTCGCTCGGCATCCACGGCTGCCGCTGATCGTCGCCCACATGGGGATGCCGGAGTACGCGGAGTTTCTGGATCTTGCCGAGCGGTACTCCGAGGTGCGGCTCGACACGACCATGGCGTTCACGGACTTCAGTGAGGCGCGGGCACCGTTCCCGAAGCGGGAGCTGGGGCGGCTCGCCGAACTCGGACTCGGCGGGCGGATTCTGCTCGGCAGCGACTTTCCCAATCTGCCCTATCCGTACCTGCATCAGCTCGAAGCCATCGAGGAGCTCGGGCTGGGGAGCGAGTGGGTGCGGGCCGTGTGCCACACCAATGGTGCCGGGCTGTTCCGCACGTAGCCTCGCAACGGGGACGACGTGGCCCTGGCTGTGGTGTCCGGGTTCCTGAGAGGCTCCTGTGCGTTTCTCAGGAATTTCACAGGTACGGAAAAGGGTGCTCTCAGAGGCGCGTCGCACTGTTGCGGTATGACGACGACCTCGCCCCAGGGGCGCACCGAACTGCTGAGGCCGGACGGTAGCCCCGTCCGGGTGCTTGTCGTGGACGACGAGCAGTCGATCACCGAGCTGCTGTCCATGGCCCTGCGGTACGAAGGCTGGCAGATACGGGCCGCCGGCGACGGGGCCGGAGCCGTGCAGACCGCGCGGGAGTTCCGGCCCGACGCCGTCGTGCTCGACATGATGCTGCCGGACATGGACGGGCTCAGCGTGCTCGGGCGGATGCGCCGCGAACTGCCCGACGTGCCGGTGCTCTTCCTCACCGCGAAGGACGCCGTCGAGGACCGGATCGCCGGGCTCACGGCCGGTGGCGACGACTACGTCACCAAGCCGTTCAGCCTGGAAGAGGTCGTCGCGCGGCTGCGCGGGCTGATCCGGCGGACCGGTGCGGCGGACCGGCGCAGCGAGTCCGTCCTCGTCGTCGGCGATCTCATGCTCGACGAGGACAGCCATGAGGTG
This sequence comes from Streptomyces sp. R818, assembly GCF_056172735.1. Classification (NCBI taxonomy): domain Bacteria; kingdom Bacillati; phylum Actinomycetota; class Actinomycetes; order Kitasatosporales; family Streptomycetaceae; genus Streptomyces; species Streptomyces sp. R818. The sequence goes on along the minus strand of NZ_JAOCNE010000012.1, from coordinate 157,179 downwards.
TCGCGCGGCGGGACCAACATCCACCTCACCGCCACCGAGTTCGAGCTGCTGCGCTTCCTGATGCGTAACCCGCGGCGCGTTCTCAGCAAGGCGCAGATCCTCGACCGCGTGTGGAGTTACGACTTCGGCGGGCAGGCCAACGTCGTCGAGCTGTACATCAGCTATCTGCGGCGGAAGATCGACGCCGGGCGTGAGCCGATGATCCATACGCGGCGCGGCGCCGGTTATCTGATCAAGCCCGCCGCCACGACGGTGTCGTGAGACGACGCCGTACGCGGACGCTGCGGACCCGGCTCGTCGTCACCGCGGTCGGGCTGATCGCACTGGTCGGCGTGGTCATCGGCACGGTGACGACGCTGGCCCTGCACACGTACCTGTACAAGCAGCTCGACGGCAAGGTCGACCAGGTCGTCCGGATGGCCGGGGGCGGGCCCGGTGAGAAGCCGCAGCCCGGCGCGGGAGCACGCGGGAACGACCTGTCGTTCCTGGGGCTGCCCGGCCCCGGCGGCGAGAAGACCGTGGGCGCGCTCGTCGGCGCCGATGGATCCATCAAACAAGCGGCCGGTTCCGACCGTGACTCCCCCACCCGCATCACCGACCTGACCAGCGCCCAGTCCGACGCCCTCGACACCGTCCCCCGCGACGGCAAGGCGCACAGCGTCAGCCTGCCCGGACTCGGGGAGTACCGCGTCCAGTCGTCGGGCAACGGCCGCCTGCTCGTCGGGCTTCCCGCCGACGACGTCGAGTCGACCCTCAACACCCTCATCCTCATCGAGGTCAGCGTCACCGGCGCCGGTCTGCTGGCCGCCGGGGTGACCGGGGCCGTCATGGTCGGTGTCGCCCTGCGGCCGCTGCGCCGGGTCGCCGCGACAGCGACCCGGGTGTCCGAACTGCCCCTGCACAGCGGCGAGGTCGCCCTGTACGAGCGGGTGCCGGACGCCGAGGCCGACCCGCACACCGAGGTCGGCCAGGTCGGCGCCGCGCTCAACCGGATGCTCGACCATGTGCACGGCGCGCTCCAGGCTCGGCAGCAGAGCGAGACGCGCGTACGGCAGTTCGTCGCGGACGCCAGCCATGAGCTGCGCACGCCGCTCGCCTCGATCCGGGGGTACGCCGAGCTGACCCGGCGCGGGCGCGAGGAGACCGGGCCCGACACCCGGCACGCGCTCGGCCGCATCGAGTCCGAGGCCGACCGGATGACCGGCCTGGTCGAGGACCTGCTGCTGCTCGCCCGGCTCGACGCGGGACGGCCCCTGTCGTACGAGGCGACGGACGTGTCGCCGCTCGTCGTCGACGCGCTCAGCGATGCCCGTGCCGCGGGACAGGACCACGTCTGGCGGCTCGAACTGCCCGAGGAACCGGCCACCGTGCTCGCCGATGCGGCCCGGCTGCATCAGGTCCTCGTCAACCTCCTTGCGAACGCCCGTACGCATACGCCACCGGGCACCACCGTTACCGCGCGCGTGCACCGGCACGGGCCCTGGGTCTGTCTCGACGTGCGGGACGACGGGCCCGGCATCCCCGCCGAGCTGCTGCCGCGCGTCTTCGAACGGTTCGCGCGCGGCGACTCGTCGCGGTCGCGCAAAGCGGGTTCCACGGGGCTCGGGCTCGCCATCGTGCAGGCCGTCGCGGCGGCGCACGGGGGTGCCGTGACCGTGGACAGCGTGCCTGGCCGCCGGACGACGTTCACCGTGCATCTGCCCGCCCACCAGGAGGCGGCGCGGGCCCGCGTCGAACCCCGTACGTACTCACAGGCGGGCCAAAGCTTCACCACACAGCGCTAACAGGGCAGTTGGCGAATGTCGATGGCATGCGAACCGACTCTTCCGAAGGCCTCGGCCCCACTGCCGGGGGCGCCGCGACGTCCGGCCGCGCCGCGACGTCCGGCCGCTCCGCTACGTCCGGCCGCGCCGCGACGTTCCGTGCGCTGCCCGCGCGGGAGCACCTCCCCGTGGGCAGCGGTGGCTCCCCCGACGCCCCCGGCAGCCCCGTTCTGGACGTCGTCATCCCCGTCTACAACGAGGAGAAGGACCTCGGCGCCTGCGTCCGCAGACTCCACCACCACCTGCTCCGCACCTTCCCCTACCGCTTCCGCATCACCATCGCGGACAACGCCTCCACGGACAGCACACCGCAGGAAGCCGGCCGGCTGACCGCGGACCTGCCCGAGGTCCGGTACTCCCGGCTCGAACAGAAGGGGCGCGGGCGGGCGCTGCGCACCGTGTGGTCGGCGTCCGACGCGCCGGTCCTCGCGTACATGGACGTGGACCTCTCCACCGACCTCAACGCGCTGCTCCCGCTCGTCGCCCCGCTCATCTCCGGCCACTCCGACCTGGCGATCGGGTCGCGGCTCGCCCGCAGTTCGCGGGTGGTGCGCGGGCCGAAGCGGGAGTTCATCTCGCGGGCCTACAACCTCATCCTGCGCGGATCGCTGCAAGCCCGGTTCTCCGACGCCCAGTGCGGCTTCAAGGCGATCCGGCGGGATGTGGCGCAGGTGCTGCTGCCGCTGGTCGAGGACACCGGCTGGTTCTTCGACACGGAGATGCTGGTGCTCGCCGAGCGCGCGGGGCTCCGTATCCACGAGGTGCCCGTCGACTGGGTCGACGACCCGGACTCGACCGTCCACATCGTCAAGACGGCGACCGAGGACCTCAAGGGTGTGTGGAGGGTCGGCAAGGCGCTCGCCACCGGCTCGCTCCCCCTCGACCGGCTCGTGCGCCCCTTCGGTGACGACCCGCGCGACCGGCAACTGGCCGGCGTCCCCAAGGGGCTCGCCCGCCAGCTCGTCGGGTTCTGCGTCGTCGGCGGCCTGTCGACCCTGCTCTACCTGCTGCTCTACTCCGGCTTCCGGACGTTCTCCGGCGCCCAGATCGCCAACGCGCTCGCGCTGCTCGTCTCCGCGGTCGCCAACACCGCCGCCAACCGGCGCCTCACCTTCGGCGTCCGCGGGCGCGACCGGGCCGTGCGCCACCAGGCCCAGGGCCTCGTCGTCTTCGGCATCGGCCTGGCCCTGACCAGCGGGTCGCTCGCCGCCCTCAACGCGGCGTCCGGCGCCCCCGCGCACTCCACCGAGCTCGCCGTGCTCATCGCGGCCAACCTCGCGGCGACCGTGCTGCGCTTCCTGCTGTTCCGGGCGTGGGTCTTCAACGAGCAAGCCGACCCGCCGCCCTCGTGGACGCCCGAACCCGGACCCAGGGATCTCCGATGACCACAGACACCACAGACACCACAGACATCCGTCCGTATGACGTGGCTCCGGTCCGGTCGGCGCCGGGGCACGGGCGCCCGAGGGCCTCCTTCCCCCGCCGCGTGTGGCGCGGGCGGGCCGAGGACGCGCGCTGGGTGCGGCCCGCCTTCCTCGCCCTGCTCCTCGTCGTCGGCCTCGCCTACCTCTGGAACCTGTCGGCCTCCGGCTACGCCAACTCCTTCTACTCCGCCGCCGTCCAGGCCGGCAGCGAGAGCTGGAAGGCGATGTTCTTCGGCTCGTCCGACGCGGCCAACGCCATCACCGTCGACAAGCCGCCGGCCGCACTCTGGCCCATGGTGCTGTCCGTCCGTCTCTTCGGGCTCAGCTCCTGGGCGATCCTCGTCCCCGAAGTCCTGATGGCGCTCGCCACGGCGGGCGTCCTGTACGGGGCCGTGCGCCGGCGGTTCAGTGCCGCCGCGGGTCTGATCACCGTCGCGGTGTTCGCCACGACTCCCGTCGCCGCGCTCATGTTCCGGTTCAACAACCCGGACGCCCTGCTCGCCCTGCTCATGACCGTCACGGTGTACTGCGTACTGCGGGCCATGGAGCACGCCCGTACGAAGTGGCTGGTCCTCGCCGGGGTCGCCGTCGGGCTCGGGTTCCTGACCAAGACGCTGCAGGCCTTCCTGATCCTGCCGCCGCTCGCCCTCCTCTACGGGGTCTTCGCACCGGCCCGGCTGCGCAGGCGGCTCGGGCAGCTCGCTCTCGCCGGGCTCGCGATGGTCGTCGCGGGCGGCTGGTGGGTGGCGGTCGTGGAGCTGTGGCCCGCGTCCTCGCGGCCGTACATCGGCGGCTCCCAGAACAACTCGTTCCTCGAACTGACCTTTGGCTACAACGGGCTCGGGCGGATCAACGGTGAGGAGACCGGGTCCGTCGGTGGGGGTGGCGGCGGTGCCGGTGGTGCGGGTGGGGGGACCGGGCAGTGGGGGGAGACCGGGCTCGGGCGGATGTTCAACTCAGAGATCGGCAGTCAGATCTCCTGGCTGATCCCTGCCGCGTTGATTCTGCTGGTCGCCGGGGTCGTGCTCACGTGGAGGGCCAAGCGGGGGGATACGGCTCGGGCCGCGTTCATCGCGTGGGGTGGGTCGCTTCTTGTGACCGGGCTCGTCTTCAGTTTCATGGCCGGGATTTTCCACCAGTACTACACGGTGGCTCTCGCTCCCTATATCGCGGCGCTGGTCGGTATGGGCGTCACGGTGCTCTGGGAGGAGCGGGCCCGGGTGGGGGCGTCCGTGACGCTCGGGGCGGTTGTTGTCGTCAGTGGGGTGTGGGCGTATGTGCTGCTTGGGCGGGTGCCGGATTATCTGCCCTGGTTGCGGTGGGGCGTGCTTGTCGGGGGGCTGGCGGCGGGGGGTGGGCTTGCCCTTGTGGGGCGGGTCGGGCGGTCTGTCGCGCTCTCGGCCGCCGGGCTCGGGGTTGTTGTTTCGCTTGCGGCGCCGGTTGCCTACACCGTCAGTACGTTGGGGACCGGGCATACCGGGTCGATCGTCACGGCTGGGCCTTCGGGGGCCAGTGCGATGGGTATGGCTGGGGGTGGGCCTGGGGGTGGGCCCGGGGGTGGTGGCGGTATGCAGCCGCCTGGTGGGCAGCCAGGTCAGGCACAGGGCCCGGCACAGGGGCAGGGTCAGGGGCAGGAGCAGGGGCAGGGGCAGGGGCAGGGGCAGGGGCAGGGTGGCTTCCCCGGTGGGGGCATGCCTGGTCAGGGCCGGAGCCAGAGGCCCGGCGCGGAGATGTCGCAGGGACAGGGTGGGGGTGGCATGGGTGGGCTGCTCAACGGGGCCGATGTCAGCGCCGCTGCCAAGAAGCTGCTTCAGAAGGGCGCCGGGGACTACACCTGGGTCGCCGCCACTGTCGGGTCGCAGAATCAGGCCAGCTATCAGCTCGCCACCGGGGATCCCGTCATGGCCGTCGGTGGGTTCAACGGGACGGATCCGGCTCCTACGCTTGCCCAGTTCAAGCAGTACGTCGAGGACGGTCGGATCCACTACTTCATCGCGGGTGGAGAGTCCGGGGGGTCCGGGGCCGGGGCCGGGTCCGGGGCCTCGGCGGAGATTGCCTCCTGGGTGGAGGAGAACTTCGTCAAGGTGACGGTCGGGAGTGTCACGTTCTATGACCTGACTCAGGGGGAGAGCTGAGATTCTCCCCAACCCGCCCCTTCCCGGAATTGGCGCTTCGCGTCAGGGGGAGGGGCGGGGTCTTGTCTTCGGGGTGCTCGCCGTTGTGGCTGGGCGCGCAGTTCCTCGCGCCCCTGGGGGGGTGTCTCGTTTCGGTCGGCGTGCTCGCCGTTGTGGTTGGGCGCGCCGTTCCTTGCGCCCCTGAGGGGGCGTCTCGTTTCGGTCGGCGTGCTCGCCGTTGTGGTTGGGCGCGCCGTTCCTTGCGCCCCTGAGGGGGCGTCTCGTTTTCGTCGGCGCGCCCGCCGTCGTGGCTGGGCGCGCCGTTCCCCGCGCCCCTAGCGGGGCATTAGTGCCTCGGCGAGTACGGGGCGGTGGTCCGATGCTGTCGGCTCGTTTGGGATTGAGGTCGTTTTGATGCGTACTCCTCGGCCCACCGCCACGTAATCGATCCGGCGCGTCGGAGTGCTCGCCGGATATGTGCCGGCTTCGGGCGGGCCCGCGTCCGTCAGTTCCGTCCACAGGGGGGCGAGTTCCGGGGCGGAGGGGGCCGCGTTGAAGTCGCCGAGGAGGACCTGGCGTGCCCCGGGGGCGGCGGCTCGTTCGGCCGTCATGATGCGGCGGGTGTCCGCGATCTGGGCCGCCCGTACGGCGGGGTCCGCCCGGTAGTCCAGGTGGGTCACGAAGACCTGGACCGGTACGCCGCGGACCTTGAGGGTGACCTCGCCGAAGCCGGGTGCCGGGGCCGGGACGGGGTTCGGGTCCTGTGTGGACAGGCGGGTGATCTCGTGGTTCGCGGCGGCGCGGATCGGATACCGGGACAGCACCGCCACCCCGAACTCGCGGCGGGGCCCGCCGGGCGTCGCCGGGTCGAGGCTGTATATCGGGGCGAACGACACCCGCATCCCGAGCCGGTCCGCCAACTCGCGGGCCACGTCCAGGTTCTGGCTGCGCGCGCCCCAGTGGACGTCGACCTCCTGGAGGCCGATCACGTCGGCGCGCAGCTCCCGCAGGGCCGCCGCCTGCCGGTCCAGGTCGAAGACCTCGTCCATGCCGGAACCCGCGTGGATGTTGTACGTGGCGATGCGGAGGGGGACGGGGCGGTGGTGGCGGGCCGCGGCCGAGGCGGGCGGCGCGGCGGTCGCCGCGATGCCCAGCAGGGCTGCGGACAGGGCCAGTCGAGGCAGTGCTCCAGTACGCGTCGGCATGGCGGAAACGTACGCCCATTAATGAGTTGTACGGCGTATAGCTGTGCCCTTACGGTGTATAGGTAAGGCGCGCACAGGCGCGCGGACCACGGAGCAGCACGCAGGGGGAACCATGACGGAAACCACCACCGCGAACGACTCACCCACCGCCCCCGAACGCCACCCGCAGCGCTGGATCATCCTCGGCGTCATCTGTCTCGCCCAGCTGACCGTGCTGCTCGACAACACCGTCCTGAACGTCGCGATCCCCTCCCTGACCAGGGAGCTGGACGCGTCGACCGCCGACATCCAGTGGGTTATCAGCGCGTACTCGCTCGTGCAGTCGGGGCTGCTGCTCACCGCGGGCAGCACCGCCGACCGGTACGGGCGCAAGAAGATGCTCGCGGCGGGGCTCGTCCTGTTCGGGGCGGGGTCGCTGGTGGCCGGGCTCGCCCAGTCCACCGGGCAGCTGATCGCCGCCCGCGCGGGCATGGGCGTCGGTGGCGCGCTCCTGATGACCACGACGCTCGCCGTCATCGTGCAGGTCTTCGACGACGCCGAGCGCGTGAAGGCGATCGGGCTGTGGGCGACCGTCAACTCGCTGGGGTTCGCCGTCGGGCCGCTGCTCGGCGGGTTCATGCTCGACCACTTCTGGTGGGGCGCGATCTTCCTGATCAACATCCCGGTCGCGGTCGTCGGGCTGGTCGCCACGCTCGTCCTCGTACCGGAGTCGAAGAATCCGCGCGGGGACCAGCCGGACCTGCTCGGCGCCGTGCTGTCCACGATCGGCATGACCGGGGTCGTGTACGCGATCATCTCCGGGCCCGACGAGGGGTGGACCTCCGCCACCACGCTCACCTCCGCCGCCGTCGGTGTCGTCGTCATGGGCGCCTTCGTGGTGTGGGAGCTGCGCATCCCGTATCCGATGCTCGACATGCACTTCTTCAAGAACCAGAAGTTCACGGGCGCGGTGGCCGGGGCGATCCTCGTCGCGTTCGGCATGGGCGGGTCGTTGTTCCTGCTCACGCAGCACCTCCAGTTCGTGCTCGGGTACGGGCCCCTCGAGGCGGGGCTGCGGACCGCGCCGCTCGCGCTCACCGTCGTCGCGCTCAACCTCACCGGGGTCGGCGCGCGGCTGCTGCCGAAGCTCGGTACGCCGCTGACCATCGCGGCCGGGATGACGTGCCTGGCGGCCGGGCTCGTGGCGATCGCGCTGCTCGGCGGGGACCGTTACGGCGGCATGCTGGTGGGCCTGATCGTCATGGGCGCCGGGATCGCCTTCGCGATGCCGGCCATGGCCAACGCCATCATGAGCGCGATCCCGCCGGAGAAGGCGGGCGTCGGCGCGGGCGTCAACGGCACGCTCGCGGAGTTCGGCAACGGTCTCGGGGTCGCCGTGCTCGGCGCGGTCCTCAACGCCCGGTTCGCGGCGCTCGTCTCGGTCTCCGCCGCCTCGCTGCCCGCGGCGCTCGCGGCGGCGACATCGGACGCGGAGCGGGTCCGGATCGCCGACGCGTTCTCCTCGGGCCTGGAGACCAGTCAGCTGGTCGGGGCCGTCGCCGTGCTCGTCGGCGGGCTGCTCGCCGCCGCGTTGCTGCGGCGCGCGGAGAGGGCAGACTCAGCGGTGGGCACCACTCCTGCATAACGAAATGCAGCTGAGTCCCGCTGCCTTCGTACAGCGGGACTCAGTGGAGGCCGCCGCCTCCGCGGAGCGGGATTCAGTGGTGGCCGCCGCTTCCGTATAGCGGGTGGTGGCTTCCGCATAGCATCGGAGCGGGCGGACGGGCGGATTCCCTCGGGGGTCCAGGGTCCGCCCGCTCACGAGCGACTTCTGGGAGGGTGCGCCATGGCCAAGGCAGCGCGGATGAGTATCTGGCTGGAGACCCCGGCGGCCAGAACGCCGCGCACCCGGCGCAGTGAGCAGCCGAGCGGCCTGGACCGGGACCGCATCACCGAGGCCAGCGTGCGGCTGCTCGACGCGGAGGGGCTCGCCAAGTTCTCCATGCGGCGCCTCGCGGGCGAACTCGGGGTCACCGCGATGTCCGTGTACTGGTACGTCGACACCAAGGACGACCTGCTCGAACTCGCCCTCGACCGGGTCTTCGGCGAGCTGGAGGTGCCGGGGCCGCAGGAGGTGGACGCCGGGGACTGGCGGGTCCACGTACGGGAGCTGGCGGCCGGGTACCGGGCCCTGATGGTGCGCCATCCCTGGGTCTCACCGCAGATCGGCAACTACCTGAACATCGGGCCGAACTCGCTGCGCTTCGCGCGCGCCGTCCAGCGCGTCATCGGCGCCACCGGACTCCCGATGTCCGCGCAGCGCGGCGCCATCGCCTCCGTCTTCCAGTTCGTCTACGGCTACGGCACGATCGAGGGCCACTTCCGGCAGCGGTGCGCCGATGCCGGCATGTCCCAGGACGACTACTTCCACGAGGCGATGGCGGCGTTCCGGGTGCCGGAGGAGATGGCCGAGGACTTCCGGCACGCGGAGCACATGGCGGCGGAGGCGGGCAGCCGGACGGTCGAGGAGCTGCGCGACGCGGACTTCCAGGTCGCGCTCGACCTGCTCGTCGCGGGCATCGAGGCGCTGGTCGCCGCCCAGCCGTCCGACCGGGCCTGAGCCGGGCCGGCTCTCTGCGGAGCCGGTGACGTCAGCTGTCCTGCGCGAGCCGCGCCGGGAATCCGCCCGTCGCCACCGGGCCCCACCGCTCCGGCGTCACGCGGATGATCGACTTGCCCTGCTTGACCATCGCCGCGCGGTACTCGTCCCAGTCCGGGTGCTCGCCCGAGATGTTCCGGAAGTACTCCACGAGCGGCTCGACCGAGTCGGGCGCGTCGATGACCTCGGCGGCGCCGTCGATCTGGACCCACGGGCCGTTCCACTCGTCACTGAGGACGAGGACGCTCACGCGCGGGTCCCGCTTGGCGTTGCGGGTCTTGGCGCGCTCGGGGTAGGTGGACATGACGATGCGCCCGGAGTCGTCGACGCCGCAGGTCAGCGGGGACGCCTGCGGGGTGCCGTCGGCGCGGGCCGTGATCAGCAGGGCGCGGTGGCGGGGGCGTACGAAGTCGAGCAACTCGTCGAGGGAGACGCGGGTGTTGGTCGCGATGTTCGGAGCCATGAGCCCAGCCTATGCGGCACCCCCGCACAGCGCGGGACCCCCTATGCGGCGCCCCCGCACAGCGCGGGACCCCCTGAAGGCGCGGGGCGCCTACGTCTCGCACGCCCGTAACGCCTCCTCCACGCTGTCGTGCATCGGCACGTCCCGCCGCACCTGGGACAGGGTGAGGACGCGCCGCACCGCCCCGGTCGGCGCGACGGCCACCCGCATGGAGGTGCCGTAGAGCCGCAGGTAGCTGCGCAGGTCGAGCAGGAGGCGTACGCCCTGGGAGTCGAGGAACGTGGTGCGGGTCAGATCGAGGACGAAGTGGCCGACGCGCTCGGCGCGCTCGTCGGCCAGGGTGCAGGCCTCCGTGAGCAGGACCGGCGCGTTGCCGAGATCGATCTCCGGCGGGAACGTGACGACGGTGCGCTCGGCGATGTCGACGGGCGCGAGATGAAGGGGAGTGGCCACAGGGCACACCTGCCAGACCGGGGATCGTGGTCGGTCGGTGGACACGAGCCGCTTCCTGACCCGGCTTCCATTGCACCACCCACGAAGGCCCCGCGTCGCTCTCCTTGCCAAATCCACTTCTTCTTAAGGAAACGGCTAGAGTTCTGTCCGTCCTGCGCTCGCAGTCGGGAATGTGCTGCGGAGCTCTCCCCGCGCATGGCCATACGGTCATGCTCGCTGAAGAGGTTCGTGGTGGTTGCGCCCAGTTTTCCCGAAGTTCCGCCGTCTTCTGCTGCCGATTTCCGGCTGGCCGAGGCGTTCACCGTGGCAGCACGTCAGCTGCACGAGCAGACCGGCCCCCAGGCCACCCTGCGCACCGCCGTGCGCCTCGCCGTGCACCTGGTGCCGGGGGCGGACCACGCCGGCATCGTCACCGTCGGCCGCGACCTCGTACCCGAGTCGGTGGCCTGGAGCGACGACACGGCGCGCAGCGCCCAGGCGGTGACGGGGATGCCGGGCCACCGCGCGTTCTGGGAGCGGCTGTGGGAGGCGCCCGTCGCGGTCCTGGAGGACACCGCCGAGGTCAACGGGGCGGGGCAGTCCCTGCCCGTCCTCGGTGTGAGCTGCGTGCTCGCGCTGCGGCTGCGCGCCGAGCGGCGGCAGCTGACGGCGCTCGTGCTCTACGGGCGCAAGGCGGGCGGCCACGACGAGCGCAGCCTGCGCGTCGGCCGGATGCTCGCCGCGCACGTCTCCCTGGCGCACGACTCCGCCACCGTGCAGGAGCAGCTCACGGAGGCGATGCGCACCCGGGACCTCATCGGCCAGGCCACCGGTCTGCTCATGGCGCGCGAGGGGGTCGACGCGGCCGAGGCCTTCGACCACCTCGTACGGGCCTCGCAGCAGCAGAACATAAAGCTGAGGGAGCTGGCGCAGCGCTACGTGGAGACCGCGGCGCGGTCCCGGGACGCGTGAAGGCCGGATCGCGGGTTACTTGTAGGAAATGACCAATCCTGCCGAATTCCCTGTCCCTGATTCGGAAGACGGTCGGCCCGACGCGCGGACGCTGGACACCGGCGCCCTCTACCGGGCCCTGGCCGAGTGCGACGGTCTCGACGGTTTTCTGCAAGAGCTGACCGTGCGGGCGGCGCACGTCGTGCGGCCCGGCGGATGCAGCGTCACGCTGCACCGCGCCCACCGGCTGCGCACCGTCGCCGCCAGCGAGGGCGTGGTGAGCGGGCTCGACCAGCTCCAGTACGAGGCCGACACCGGGCCGTGCGTGACCGCCGCGCGCGAATGCATCGAGCAGCACACGCCGGACCTGGCGGTCGAGAAGCGCTGGGGCCCATTCCCCGCCGAGGCGTGGCAGTGCGGCATCCGCTCGATGCTGGCACTGCCGCTCACCCTGAACCACGGCGTCTACGGCGCCCTCAACTTCTACGCGCGCACCCGCGACGCGTTCCGCGAGCGGCGCGAGACCGCCCGCAAGCTCGCCGCGCAGGCGTCCGGCGCCGTGGCGGTGGCGCTGCGGATCGAGCACGAGCGCGAGGTCGGCCTCGACCTGCGCACGGCGATGCTCTCGCGCGGCGTCATCGACCAGGCCATCGGCATCGTGATGGCCCGGCGCCGGTGCGACGCGGACGCCGCGCTCGGGCTGCTGCGCCGCCGCTCCCAGGACGAGAACGTCAAGCTGCGGGAGCTGTGCGCCCGGATCGTGACGCAGGTGGGCGGCGTACCGCCGCGCCGGGGCGACTTCACCGCCCGCCTCCCCGGCTGAATCCCCCTGGTCGCAACGGTTCAGACCTGCGGCAGCGCGTCGCCCTGGACCGCCTGGATGTCCAGCTCGACCTTGAGCGTCGCGCCGATCGCCGCGATGCCGGCCTGGACGACCTGGTTGTAGTTCATCGCGAAGTCCTCGCGCTTCAGCTCGGCCGTCGCCCTGAACGCGGCGCGGGTGCCGCCCCACGGGTCGGCGCCGGTGCCCATGTAGCTGAGGTCGAGGTCGACCTGGCGGACGACGCCGTGCAGGCTCAGCTCGCCGTGGACGGTCCAGCGGTCAGGACCTGCCGGGGTCAGCGCGGTGGACCGGTAGGTGATCTCGGGGTACGTCTCGACGTCCAGGAAGTCCGGCGACTTCAGGTGGCCGTCGCGCATGCCGTTGCCGGTGTCGATGGACGCGGCCTTGATCACGGCCTCGACGCGGGACTTCTCCACGTCCTGCGCGATGTCGACGCGGGCGGTGAAGTCGGTGAACCGGCCGTGCACGCTGGTGATGCCCAGGTGCTGCGCGGTCGCCGCGACGGCGGAGTGGGCCGGGTCGACGGTCCACGGTCCGGGCGGCGGCAGCTCCGCGCCGCCCTGCCGCGCGAGCACGACGGTGCCCACCTCGGCGCGGCCGGTCGCCGTCACCAGGGCGGTGGAGGCCGCGGGGGCGTACCCGACAGCGGTCACGATCACGGTGTAGGGGCCGGGGGTGAGGACCGACGCGTCGTGCACGGCCCCCTCGTCGTCGGCCTCGGCGCGCAGCACCTGCGCGCCGGTCATGTCGGTCACCGTGACGACGGCGTGCGGCAGGGCCCAGCCGTCCCGCGTACGGATCCGCGCACTCAGTCCCATCAGTCACAACTCCTAGCTCAAGTTCTCACACACGTAAGGAAATCAAGGTGGTCCCGGACGTGAACGGGCCCCGGCCCGTGACGTCTCGGCCGTCCCCTGCCGTTAACGACGCCACCGGGTCCGGGGCCCATTTCCCACAACCGGTCCGGGCGGCCCGCGTCTCCGCTCGAAGCGCGGGCCGCCCGGTCCGGGGTCCATAAGGGACTCAGTCGGAACTGCTCCGAACTACTCGCCGGGGTGCGAGAGTTCGATGTCGTGGCCGTCGACGCCACTGCCCTGCACGCTGAGGTGCGTGGCCACCGGCGGGTAGCCGGTCGCGATGACGGTGTACTCGCCGCCGTCCAGGTCGGTGAAGGCGTACGCGCCGTCCTCACCGGTGGTGGACGTCGCCACGACGTTGCCCGCGGCGTCGATGAGCGTGACCCGGGCGTCGTTCAGCGAGCGGCCCCCGGCGCGCACGGTGCCCTGCACCTGCGAACCGGCGTTCAGCTCGATCTCGACGCGGGTGACACCCGTGCCGCCGACCTCGACGGGCAGCGCCAGCGGACGGTGGCCCGCGGCGTTCACCGCGACGGTCACGGCGCCGGGCACCAGCTCGGCGAAGGTGAACTCGCCGTCCTCACCGGAGAGCCCGGTGGCGAGGACGTCACCGCGCACGTCGGTCACGATGACCATGGCGCCGACGACGGCGGCCTTGGTCTCCGCGGCCTTGACCACACCGCTCAGGCCGCTGGTGCCGCTGAGCAGGATGTCGTACGCGACAGGCTCCTCGCCGACGACGACGGTGGAGGCCTGCGGCTGGTAGCCGTCGGCCGAGGCGATCAGCACGTAGGAGCCGGCGCCGGGGGCGTCGATCCCGTACTGGCCGTCGCCCTGGGCGACCGCGCGGCCGAGCTGCCGTCCCCCGAGGGAGATCAGCGTGACCGCGGCCCGGGCGACCGGGGCGGACTCGTTGCCGCGGACGAAGCCGCGGACCGGGATGCCGCCGCCGACGGTCTGCGCCGGGGCGTCACCGGAGGCGACGGACGCGGTCGCGGCCAGCGGCTGCGTCTGGGTGTCGGCGGCGGGCTCACCCGCGCCGACCAGGCTCGGCACCCGCTCGTCCTGGGCCTGGGCCTGGACGGGCTGGGCGGCGGCGGGGGCCGGGGCACCGGCGCCCTGCGCCTCGCTCGCGGCCTGCTCGAGGGCTCCGGACGTACGCAGCGGAACCTCCTTGATGAAGATGGTGACGAGGAACGCCAGGAACGCGATCGGCGCGACGTACAGGAAGATGTCGGCGATGCCGTGCCCGTAGGCGCTCTCCAGCCAGGTGCGGATGTGCGGGGGCAGCAGATCCATGTTCGGGATCGAGCTGCCGGCCATCGCCTTGCCGGCCGCCGCCTGCTCCTGCGGGTCGAGCGTGCCGATGGAGTCCTTCGCGTAGTGGGCGATGCGCGTGGTCATCACGGAGCCGAGCGCCGAGACGCCGATGGCACCACCGAGGGAACGGAAGAACGTCACCGTGGAGGAGGCGGAACCGAGGTCCTTCGGCGCGACCTGGTTCTGCGTGCTCAGCACGAGGTTCTGCATCATCATGCCGACGCCGAGGCCCATCAGCGCCATGAAGATCGCGATGTGCCAGTACGGGGTGTCGTAGCGCATGGTGCCGAGCAGGCCGAGGCCCGCGGTCAGCAGGGCGCCGCCGGAGACCAGCCACGCCTTCCACTTGCCGGTCTTGGTGATGACCTGGCCCGACACGGTGGACGAGATGAACAGACCACCGATCATCGGGATCGTCATGACGCCCGACATGGTCGGCGACTTGTCGCGCGCCAGCTGGAAGTACTGCGAGAAGTACACGGTGCCCGCGAACATCGCGACACCGACGAACAGCGAGGCGATCGAGGCGAGCGTGATGGTGCGGTTCCTGAAGAGACGCAGCGGGATGATCGGCTCGGACGCCTTGGACTCGGCCAGGACGAAGAGGAGCGCGAGGACGATCGCGCCGCCGACCATCGTGTAGGTCTGCCACGACAGCCAGTCGTACTTGTCGTCGGCGAAGGTGACCCACAGGAGCAGCAGGCAGGCCGCGGCGGTGATGAAGAAGGCGCCGGCCCAGTCGACCTTGACCTTCCGCTTCACGACCGGCAGGTGCAGCGTCTTCTGCAGCACGATCAGGGCGATGACCGCGAACGGCACACCGACGTAGAGGCAGTAGCGCCAGCCGAGGAAGCTGGTGTCGGTGATGACACCACCGATCAGCGGGCCGCCGACGGTCGCGACGGCGAACGTCGCACCGAGGTAACCGGAGTACCGGCCACGCTCACGCGGCGAGATCATCGCCGCCATGACGATCTGCGCCAGGGCCGAGAGACCACCGGCACCGATGCCCTGGATGGCACGCGCGGAGATCAGCATCGCCGGGTTCTGCGCGAGACCGGCGATGACGGAGCCCGCCACGTAGACGATCAGGGCTATCTGGACGAGCGCCTTCTTGCTGAAGAGGTCGGCCATCTTGCCCCACAGGGGCGTGGTGGCCGTCATCGCGAGCAGCGAGGCGGTGACGACCCAGGTGTAGGCGGACTGGCCGCCGCCCAGGTCGCCGATGATCTCCGGGAGGGCGTTGGTGACGACCGTCGAGGAGATGATCGCGGCGAACATGCCGAGCAGCAGCCCGGACAGCGCCTCCATGATCTGCCGGTGCGTCATCGGAGCGCCGCCGTCGGAAGGCGCGCCTCCGTGCTTGGCGGCATGGCTGCCCCGCACACCGGACGGTGTGGATGTTGCCATGGGATTCCTTTTCTTACGTTTACGCGGGTGTACGGGTGGTCTGCGTCGACGCCGGACTCTGCGCGGCGACGGGGAGCTGGGTGCGGGACGCCGTCGTCCGGCAGTCCCCGAAGCTGTCGCGCAGGCGCGTCATGAGGGTGATCAACTGGTTGACCTCGTCGTCCGACCAGTCGCTCAGCCGGTCGGCGAGCAGCTCGGTCGTCCGGACGTTCAGGTCGTCCATCTGCGCGTTCCCCTCGGCGGTGAGGGTGAGGATGCGCGAGCGTTTGTCGGCGGGGTCGGGGCGACGCTCGATCCAGCCGCGGTCGGCGGTGTGGGCCACGTGGCGGCTCGCCACGGACATGTCCACCGCCAGGAGCTCGGCCAGCCTGCTCATCCGCATGTCGCCATAGCGCTTGAGCAGGGTGAGGACCGCGGCCGAACCGGCCGGGCACTCGGGCGGCAGGATGCGTGCCATATCCCTTTTGACGGCGCCGAAGGCACTGAGCTGACGGGCCAGCTCGTCGTAATGACGCTGTGCGGCCACAGCACCTCCTGACCAATATTTTATTCGTTGCTTAGGGCAACCATAGAACCAGTTGGTTGCCGCAGGCAAACTAAAAGGGACGTACGAAGATAAAATGACGGCAAAGAGGAGCGCTTGCTCGTGTAAAGGCCCAGCTCACGTGGGCCGACAGCGGACTGTGGCGCCCGTCGCGCCGATTCGCTAGGGTCCTGGCCCATGGCACACAACCCCCAGGGCCCGAACCCCGAAGGCAACTACGACCCCGCGGGCTCCACCCAGATGTTCCGCGCCTTCGTCGACGAGGGCGGCACCCCCACCGTGCGCGCGCAGGCGGCCCCGGTGAAGTCCGGCCCGAGCGTCGGCGTGATCATCGGCATCGTCGTCGCGGTCGTCGTGGTCGCGGCGGTGGCGTGGCTGGCGCTGAAGTAACGTCCCCGCCCGCTGTCCGGGTAACGCCCCTACTTCCAGTCGACGGTGACGTCGCGGGTCTCGACGTGCATCCCCAGCGGGACCCGCCAGGACGCGACGCACACCGTCCACGTCTTCTTCTTCTCCTCCCCGGCGCCGATGGGCACGGGGAGTTTCTCTGTGGACGTGATCGTCGCCCAGTCGACGCCGAGCGAGCCGATGATGTGCGTCCTGAACGTCACCGTGCCCGAACGCACCGCGCTGCCCCCGGAGTTGTGCAGCGCGAGCGTCACCTTCTGGCACCAGCGCTTGTCGGCGCCCTGGAGGACGGGCTCGCCGACCTTGAGCGCGGCGGGCCCGGCGGGGCTCGGTGCGGAGGGGGTGCCCGGGGCTGACGTGACGGGTGGGGCAGGGGTGGCGCCGCCCCGGGTCGGTCCGGGGCCGCCGCCGGCACTGGCGCCCGTGCCGGCCGTCCCGCCGGTCCCCGTACGGGGGGAGCTGTCGGAGCCGTCACCATCGCCGCCCCGCGCGGTGCTCGGGCCGCCGTCCGCGCCCTGGCCCCCGCCCGCTGAATCGGCGCCGGGCGACCCGGCCCCCGTAGCCCCGTCCTCGCTCGCGCCGGACCGCTCCGTGTCCGGTGAACCGGTGGGTGTCTGCCGGGGCGGGTCGGTCTCGTCCGGGTCCAGCGGTACGAGCCGGACCTCGCCGCTGGGCGCGGTGCTCGGCGACTGCGTGCCGCCGGCCGTGCCCACGGCGACGTAGCCGTCGGGACCGGCGCCCCCGCCGAACGCGGCGACAGCGCCGAGACAGGCCACGGCGGCGCACCCGGCACCTACCGCGGCCCCACGACGCCCGCGCATCCACGTCCGCACCATCGCGCCAGTGTGTCTGACGCCCCGTCAATTGGGAAGGGTGCGGCGGACGGTGCTCAATCCGCGATCAGACCGTCACGCAGCTGTGCGAGGGTCCGCGTGAGCAGCCGGGAGACGTGCATCTGCGAGATGCCGACCTCCTCGCCGATCTGCGACTGCGTCATGTTCGCGAAGAACCGCAGCATGATGATCCGGCGCTCGCGCGGCGGCAGCTTGGCCAGGAGCGGCTTGAGCGACTCCCGGTACTCGACGCCTTCGAGCGCCGTGTCCTCGTAGCCGAGCCGGTCCGCGAGGGAGCCCTCGCCGCCGTCGTCCTCGGGGGCCGGGGAGTCGAGGGAGGAGGCCGTGTAGGCGTTCCCCACCGCGAGGCCGTCGACCACGTCCTCCTCCGAGACGCCGAGCACCGCGGCGAGCTCGGGGACGGTCGGCGAGCGGTCCAGCTTCTGCGCGAGCTCGTCGGACGCCTTGGTGAGCGCGAGCCGCAGCTCCTGGAGGCGCCGGGGGACGCGCACCGACCAGGACGTGTCCCGGAAGAAGCGCTTGATCTCGCCGACGACGGTCGGCATCGCGAACGTCGGGAACTCGACGCCGCGCTCGCAGTCGAACCGGTCGATCGCCTTGATCAGGCCGATCGTGCCGACCTGGACGATGTCCTCCATCGGCTCGTTGCGGCTGCGGAAGCGGGCCGCCGCGTACCGCACGAGCGGGAGGTTCAGCTCGATCAGGGTGTCGCGGACGTAGGCCCGCTCGGGGCTGTGCTCGTCGAGCGCGGCGAGGCGCAGGAACAGGGAGCGGGACAGGGTGCGGGTGTCGATGGACGCCGATGACGGGGCCGGGACCGATGCCTCGGTCACCACCGCCGCCTCCGCCACCTCGGCGGGCGGGGAGTCGATCGGCGCGGTGGTCGTGGACGCGCTCGCGTCATCGGACACACCGGGCGGGAGCGTGAGCACCTTCGAGCTGCCCTGGTCTGCGGACATGCCACCCCCTTGAGGTCGCGGACGGTCGCGGCGGACGCTCCCGTCAGGTAAGAGCGCAGCCTCCACCTGAATACCGGACGTGGAGCCGCGCCAAACGCCGTTCCAGCAGAATGTCACATGTCGGCAACACGCTGTAGTGACATGTCGACATGGAAGGGACGAATCGCCGCAGGACGCAGGGGGTGTGGCCAAAGTGGACGGGGTTTCTGTCGGAAAAACCCCGCTGGGACGGTCTACCCGTTCCAGCTACGCGTCGATCCTGTTTGCGGATCGGAGTCGGGCGAAACTGCGGGCGAGGAGCCTTGACACATGCATTTGGGAGACGCCCAGTTCGGCGCTGATCTGCGACTGCGTCAGGTTGTTGTAGTAGCGCAGGAGCAGGATCCGCTGCTCGCGCTCGGGGAGCTGGACGAGCAGGTGCCGGACGAGGTCGCGGTGTTCGACGCCGTCGAGCTCGGGGTCCTCGTAGCCGAGCCGGTCGAGGAGACCGGGCATGCCGTCCCCTTCCTGCGCGGCCTCCAGGGACGTCGCGTGGTAGGAGCGCCCGGCCTCGATGCAGGCCAGCACCTCCTCCTCGGGGATGCGCAGGCGCTCGGCGATCTCGCCGGTGGTGGGGGAGCGGCCGAAGGCGGTGGTCAGGTCCTCGCTCGCGGCGTTCACCTGGACCCACAGCTCGTGCAGGCGGCGCGGCACGTGCACGGTCCGTACGTTGTCGCGGAAGTACCGCTTGATCTCGCCGACGACGGTGGGCATGGCGAAGGTCGGGAACTGCACGCCGCGCTCGGGGTCGAACCGGTCGATGGCGTTGATCAGCCCGATCGTGCCGACCTGGACGACGTCCTCCATCGGCTCGTTGCGGCTGCGGAAGCGGGCCGCCGCGTACCGCACGAGCGGCAGGTTGGCCTCGATGAGCGCGCCGCGCACCCGGGAGTGCTCGGGGCTGCCCGGCGGGAGGTTCTTGAGCTGCGCGAAGAGGACCTGCGTGAGGGCCCGTGTGTCGGCACCGCGCGTGGACTTCGCGGGCGGCGCCTGAGGCGCAGTACTGGCCGGCACGGTCAACCCCACCTCTGTATTCGTCAGTTCATCTTCGTCAGTTCATCTTCGTTACTCATTGCTCAAAAGCGGTCATAGCATCACAAGACATGTGCACTGTGTGCAAGCACCTTATAACTACGTGTTGCAGGGCAAGTTAGGACAGTTCCGGTTCAGGGCGCGAAAAAGCCCCCCGCTGCTCCAGCGAGGGGCCGTTTGGCCGTACGGGGCCGTCTGCCGGGCCCGGCTCAGATCTCGTAGTCGGCGATCACCCAGGTGGCGAACTCGCGCCAGAGGGCCACGCCCGCCTGGTGCGCGGGGTGTTCGAGGTACCGCTTCAGGGCCTCGGTGTCCTCGACCGCCGAGTTGATCGCGAAGTCGTACGCGATGGGGCGGTCGGTGATGTTCCAGGCGCACTCCCAGAACGTCAGCTCGGGGATCTGGCCGCCGAGCGCGCGGAAGGCTTCGACGCCCTCGACGACACGCGGCTCGTCACGGCTCACGCCGTCGTTGAGCTTGAAGAGGACCAGGTGGCGGATCACGGCTGTGCTCTCCCTGTAGGGCTCGGGGCTGCTTCGCCTACTTGCCGCCGTTGGCGACCCAGGTCATGAAGTCGCCGACGGACTGCGCGGCGGTCGAGACGCCCTCGAACCCTATCTGCACGTAGTCGGCGGCCTTGGCGGGGTCGGTGATGATCACGTAGAGCACGAAGACGACCACGACGAACAGACCTATCTTCTTCGGCTGCACTACGTTCGGCCTCCCCATGCCCGCGCCTGTGCCACGTCTGTTGCTCCTGTGGCCGGGCGCGAGTCTATCTCGGTCACTTGTTCACACCGAGGAACATGTGCACCAGGAGAACCACGTCCACAGAACCTGCGCAGGAGCCGGACACGCAGAACGCCCCTCTTCCTCGGGAAACCCGTGGAAGAGGGGCGTTGTCAGCGGTAGCGGAGGGATTTGAACCCTCGGTGAGTTTCCCCACACTCGCTTTCGAGGCGAGCTCCTTCGGCCGCTCGGACACGCTACCGAGAGGAACTCTAGCCCAAGGTGGGCCGTGGTTTGAAATCGGTATCCCGGAAGAAGCGCGTGAGGGGCTCCGCGCACTCCTCGGCGAGCACGTCGGAGACGACTTCGGGGCGGTGGTTGAGGCGCCGGTCGCGGATCACGTCCCACAGCGAACCGGCCGCTCCGGCCTTCTCGTCGCGGGCTCCGTAGACGACGCGGTCGAGCCGGGACTGGACGATGGCGCCCGCGCACATGGTGCACGGCTCCAGGGTGACGACGAGCGTGCAGCCGGTCAGCCGCCACTCGCCGAGCACCCGCGCCGCCCGCCGGACCGCGAGGACCTCGGCGTGGGCGGTGGGGTCGCCGGTCAGCTCGCGCTCGTTGTGCGCGGTGGCGAGCACGGTCGTTCCGTCCGGCGCGAGCAGTACGGCGCCGACCGGTACGTCACCGGCCGCCGCGGCGAGCCCGGCCTCGGCCAGGGCCTGCCGCATCACGGGCCGCCAGGGATCTCGTACGGGATCGGACTCGGGGGGGTCGGGAATCTCGGGGGACTTCGGGAACTCTGCGGACTCGGGGGGTGTCACGGGCAGGAATCTAACCCCGCCCGCCGACCCCCGCGCTCAGCGCACCGTTTCGAGCACCTCCGCCGCCCCGAGCGCGTCCGCGATCTCGCTGAGCGCGTCCGTCCCGTCGAGGCCGAGCAGCTCCTTCTCGGAGAAGCCCAGGTCGGCGAGGATGCCGGTGTCGCCGAGCGGCCCGGCGGGCACGGTCTCGTCGCCCGCGCCGCCGCTCCCCTCGTCCGCGTCCTCGCCGTCGTCGTCGTCCGTCCTGGACTCGCCGTCCTCCGTGCCGTCCAGGTCGAGGGAGTCCAGATCGTCGTCGGCGGCGTCCGGATCCTTGCCGAGCAGCTCGTCGGTGAGCAGGATCTCGCCATAGCTGCTGCGGGCGGCGGCCGCCGCGTCCGAGATGAAGATGCGAGGGTCGTCCTCGCCGTCCACCCGGACGACGCCGAACCACGCGTCCTCCTGTTCGATGAAGACGAGGACGGTGTCGTCCTCGGCGTCGGCCGCTGCCAACGCCTCGCGGGCCAGATCGGACAGGTCCGACAAGGTCTCCACGTCGTCGAGCTCTGTGTCGCTCGCTTCCCACCCGTCTTCGGTGCGCGCGAGCAGTGCGGCGAAGTACACCGTGACTCTCCCACTGGTCTCAGGTGCCGGTCGGGGGTCCCCCCGGCGGAGTCTTGGAGGCGGGGAGTGCAGTTCAAGCCCCGCCCACTCGGAATCGTGGCAGAAAGTCGGGCTCCAAGAGAGGTCTTCCGCGCGCTGTGTTGGCGTCGAGCCCCGATCGGGAGCGTCCGGTGTGAGGCCCGTCACCTGTACGTCACCTGTGTGTCACCGGCGAAACGGGGTCCTCACCACCGAAACGTGCGCATCCTCATCTGGCGGCGCATCCGCGCGGCCCGCGCGCGTCGCGGCTGGACACGGGCGCGCAGCTCACGCGCCTCGGTCAGCTCGCGCAGGAACACGGCGCGCCTGCGCCTGCGTTCGGCGTCCGACTCCACGGGCTCTCCGGGGGCCGCCTGGGCCCCGGGCCGCCCCTGCCGTTCCTCGTCGGGCATCGCCGCACCACCACCCCAGTCCCTCGCGTCCTCTCCACTTTCCCCCGGTCACGGCGGTTGATGCCACCGCGCGGGGGAGCCCGGGTCCTGGGCCCCGGTTACTGTTGAGGACATGCGGATCCACGTCGTCGACCACCCGCTGGTGGCGCACAAACTCACCACGCTGCGCGACAAGCGCACCGACTCCCCGACCTTCCGGCGCCTCGCCGACGAGCTGGTCACCCTGCTCGCGTACGAGGCCACCCGGGACGTGCGCACCGAGCAGGTCGACATCGACACCCCCGTCGCGCGGACGACCGGCGTGAAGCTGTCGTACCCGCGCCCGCTGGTGGTGCCGATCCTGCGCGCCGGTCTCGGCATGCTGGACGGTATGGTCCGGCTGCTGCCGACCGCCGAGGTCGGTTTCCTCGGCATGGTGCGCAACGAGGAGACGCTGCAGGCCTCCACGTACGCCACCCGGATGCCGGACGACCTCTCCGGCCGCCAGGTCTACGTCCTGGACCCGATGCTCGCCACGGGCGGCACGCTCGTCGCGGCGATCCAGGAGCTCATCAAGCGCGGTGCGGACGACGTCACCGCCGTGGTGCTGCTCGCCGCGCCGGAGGGCGTGGAGATCATGGAGCGGGAGCTGGCGGGGACGCCGGTGACCGTGGTGACCGCGTCGGTCGACGAGCGGCTCAACGAGAGCGGGTACATCGTGCCGGGTCTCGGCGACGCGGGTGACCGTATGTACGGGGCCGCTGAATAGCGGGCCCGTCCCGAAGACAGAAGCCGCAGACGCGTCCGCCGGGTTGCCGGTGTGCCGCGTCCGCGGCTTTTTTGTGGTTGCTCGCGCCGTTCCCCGCGCCCCTTATGAGCAGGTCGGCGACGACGACGGTGCGGGCTTGGGGGCGTTCAGGGCCTTCAGGGCCTTGTCCGCCGCCGGCTTCGTCGCCAGGGACTTGAAGGCGGTGCCGATGATCAGGTCGACCTCGGTGGGCTTGGCGCGGGTGTCGGTCTTCTGCTCGGCGCCGGTCAGCTGCGTGCCGAGCACCGGGAGCGCCGCGCCGGTCGCCGCCTTGGCGCCGAGGAGCAGGCCGACGCCCTTGACCTTCTTGTCGTACTCCTTCGTCGCGTTGCCCACGTCCCCGATGGCGAAGCCGCGCTTCTTCAGCTCGTCGGCGGTCTTCTTCGCCAGGCCGCCGCGCGGCGTGGCGTTCAGGACGTTCACCTTGATCTGCTGGGGCGTGGGCAGCTTCTTGCCCGCGGACGCGGCGGGGGAGGCGGACGCTTCCGGCCGTTTCGCGCAGTCGGCGGGAGCGGCGCCCGCGGCCTTGGCCTTGCCGCCGCCGGTGAAGACGTCCACCAGCTGGAGCGATCCCCAGCCGATCAGACCGAGCACGGCGACGGACGCGACGACGGCGAGCACGATCCTGCCGCGCGGGCGACCGCGGCGCATCCGGGGGTACTTGTCCCCCGTGATGCGGTACTTACCGCCCATGCCGGGGGGAGTGAGCATGCTCATGAGCGCAGCGTAATGCCGTGCGGCGGTGATGCCTATTAAATGATCACCGCTCGGGGGGCAGGCCAACCCAAAAGGGCCAATGTGCGCCTCAGGGCTGGACAGGCGAGGCGCGTCGGCCCAGCTCGCAGATCGGCTTCCGGGCCCGTTCTCAGCCGAGTTCGAGCACGCGGGCGTGCAGCACCTGGCGCTGCTGGAGCGCGGCGCGGACCGCGCGGTGCAGGCCGTCCTCCAGGTAGAGGTCGCCCTGCCACTTCACGACGTGCGCGAAGAGGTCGCCGTAGAACGTGGAGTCCTCGGCGAGCAGCGTTTCGAGGTCGAGCTGGCCCTTGGTCGTCACCAGCTGATCGAGGCGGACCGGGCGCGGCGCGACATCCGCCCACTGCCGGGTGCTTTCCCGGCCGTGGTCGGGGTACGGCCGGCCGTTTCCGATGCGCTTGAAGATCACACGGAAAGCCTACCGGGCCGGGCTCGCCGGGCGCAGCCATGGAGACGCAGGACGAGTCCGGTACATACCCGCGGCAAACGGTGCGAACCGGGAGGCCGGTGCCCTGGGCGGGGGCCGGAAGCGGGCGCCATGGGGGCCGGCGCCGCGCACACCGGGGTTGTCGGCGCCCCGAGTCGCGCGGTGAGGGCTCATCCGGGGGAGCGGTGGGCGCGGGGTTGACGGGTGGAGGCGGGAGGGGATCTCCCCCTTCTTGTCCTCCCGCCTCCCCCGCCGTTCTCTCCCGCCTCCCCCGCCGTTCCTCAGCGGTCGTTCTCGTCCAGCGGGGCGGTGTGCGCCTGGCGCGGGGTCATCGGGGGCGGGGCGGCCTTCTCACGCGGCGACGCCTTGCGGGCGCGGCTGTCGCGCGCCGCTTCCGCGCGTACGAGGGCGCGCAGCAGTGCGTACGGGTCCTTGGGCATGGGGGTGTCCTTCCGAGTCCTGCGGAGGTCTTGCGGTGCGGTCGGGCCGGGCGGCCGGGGCCGGTGATGTGGGCCGGGGCCGCCGTGGGCCCGTGACTCGGACCCGGGCCGCCCATGGCCGGGGGCCGTCAGCAGCGCAGGATGACCGTGCGCAGGGCGCGGTGGGACGGGGGCGTGAGGCGTTCGGCCGGGCCGGTGGGCGCGAGCGGCCGTGCGTACGGGCGCGGACTCCGGTCCCGGGTCAGGGGCGTCGGCGCGCCCGCCGGGCGGCGCAGGGTCACCTCGGGAACGTCCTGGTGGAGCTCGCCGGGTTCGAGAGAGGACGCGGCGGCCGGGAGCGGGGCCGCGGCCTGCGCGGGTGTCGCGGCGAGCGGCGCGACCAGCACGGCGAGCACGAGGACGAGCAGCGGGGCGAGCAGCCGGACCAGTGGGCGCCCGAGCAGCGGGGCGAGTGTCCGTACGAGCACCCGTACGAGTCGGTGGCGGGGGAGCGGCGCGTCGGTCCCGGCCCGTTCCCGCCGGGGGCACGGGCCCGCGGTCGTCCCGGCGTTCGGGGCGGACGTGGCGGCGCTCATACGGGGTCTTGTCCCCCGGGACCGGCCGTGACCTGCGTCGGGGCCGGCAGATCCGTCCTCTTGGGCTAAGCCCGGCGCGCCGCTTTGACGGTGGCCCGGAATTGGCCGGTCCTCATCGGTCCGCTTCTCCGACTCCAGTGCGAATTAGGTTAGGGTCCCCTAACGAATTGTGGAGAGCGAGTGGAGGACGCGTGGCCGTCATCGGCGCTACGGGCATGGCGGACTTCGAGGTCTTCCGGGATACGTGGGGGATCCCGCACCTGCGGGCGGACGACGCCTCGGCGCTCGCGTACGCCCAGGGATACGTGACCGCCGTCGACCGCGCCTGGCAGCTGGAGGTCGAGCGGCACCGCCTGCTCGGCACCTCGGCCCGGCCGCTCGGCCCCGACGCCCGTGCCTGGGACGTGTTCGCGCGCCAGGCCCGCCTCGCCGACACCGCGCGGCGCTGCTACGACGCTCTCGACGAGGCCACGCGCGCGTGGGTCGTCGCCTACGTCGACGGCGTCAACCACGGCCTGCGCGAACGCGGCGCCGCCGCACCGGAGTTCGCGCGCGCCGGAACCGCGCCCGGCCACTGGGAGCCGTGGACCCCGCTCGGGGTGTGGCTGTCGACGCACGTGCTGTTCGCCGGGTTCCCCGCGAAGCTGTGGCGGGACGAGGTCGCGCGGCGGCTCGGCGCGGACACCGTCGCCCTGTTCGCCACCGACGGGCCCACCACCGTGGGCAGCAACGGCTGGCTCGTCGACGCGGCCCGCGCCACCGGCGGCGGCGCGCTGATCGCCGGGGACCCGCACCGCTTCATCGAGGACCCGGGCGTCTACCAGCAGATCCGGCTCGCCTGCCCCGAGTTCGACGTGGTCGGCCTCGCCGTCCCCGGCGTCCCCGGCATCGGGCACTTCGGCCACGCGGGCGCGGTCGCTTGGGCCATCACCAATGCCATGGCCGACTACCAGGACCTTTACCGCGAGCGGCTGCGGCGCACCGCTGACGGCGGCGTGGAGGCGTACGGCCCCGACGGCTGGCAGGCCGCCCACGCGCACACGGAGGACGGCGTCGAGGTCGTCGAGACCGAGCGCGGCGTCGTCGTCATCGGCGGCCCCGACCACGACAGCGGCGAGGGCTGGGGCGAGGGCATCAGCCTGCGCCAGCCCGCGCGCGTCCACGAGGACCTCGGGTTCTCCGCGCTGCCCGCCCTGCTCCGCGCCCGCACCGTCGCCGACGTCGACCGCGCCTTCGACCGCTGGGCCGAACCCGTCAACGTCGTCCTCGCCGCCGACACCGAGGGCGGCCTGCTCCACCGCGTCGCGGGCACCGTCCCCGTGCGCGACCCGGAGAACATGCTCCGCGTGGTGCCCGCCTGGGAGGAGCGGTACGCGTGGCAAGGACGGCACGAGCCCTTGCCGCGCGCTGAGGTCGACGGCGTCGCCGTCATGGCCAACGAGCGCTCGCTCGCCGCCCCGCTCGGCATCGAGTTCGCCCCGCCCCACCGCGCACGCCGCATCCGCGAGCTGCTCGACGGGCGGGAGTCCTGGCGGGCCGAGGACATGAGCCACGTGCACACCGACACCGAGCTGGCCTCCTGCAAGCCCCTGCTCGAACTGGTGGAGCGGCTCGACGGCCTCTCCCCGGCGGCGGCCGGACTGCGCGAGCGCCTGATCAACTGGGACCGCCGCATGGTGGCGGGCAGTGTGCGGGCAGCCGCCTACGCGCGCGTGCGCTCGCGCGTGGTGCGGCGTCTCGCCGAGCACGAACGGTTCGCCCCGCTCACGGGCCTCATGCCCGGCTACCCGGAGGTGTTCCGGCCCTGGCTGGCCCTCGTGCCGCGGATCGCGTTCGCCCTGGAACACCTGCTGGCCGAGGACTGGCTCCCGTACGAGGACCGTCTCGCCGCTGTCCGCGCGGCGGTCGAGGAGGCCGCGGACGACCCGGACACCACCTGGGGCGAGCTGCACCGGCTCGCGCCCTGGCAGGCGCTGCCGGACCCCGGCACGCTGTGGCCGGGCCTCGACGGCGACCACGACTGCGTCCTGTCGACGTCGAGCGTGCCCGGAGTGACCGACCTCAGCGCGCGCGGACCCGCCGCCCGCTACGTGTGGGACCTCGCACGCCGCGACGACAGCCGCTGGATCGTGCCGCTCGGCGCGTCCGGGACACCCGGCTCCGCACACCACCGGGACCAGTTGCCGCTGTGGCTGCGCGGCGAACTGGCGCCCGTCGTCACCGATTTCGACCGTCTGATCAAGGAGCCGCGCCCCGTGACCGAAGCACTGCCCGCGACGAGCGTCGCGTACGAGGAGACCGTCGAGGGGTTCGGCACGTTCCGGATCGCGCGCCTCGACCCGGCCGGCGCCGACATCGACGTACTGCACGCATGGGTGACCGAGGAGCGCGCCCGCTTCTGGGGCATGACCGGCCTCGGTCTTGAGGAGGTGCGCGAGATCTACGCGCACCTGGACTCCCTCGACACGCACCACGCCTGGCTCGTCCGGCTCGACGGCACGCCCGTCGCCCTGTTCCAGACGTACGAGCCCGAGGCCGACCGGGTCAGCGAGTGCTACGAGGTGCGCGACGGCGACCTCGGCGTGCACCTGCTCGTCGGCCCGGCCGGGAAGGAGGGCGCCGTGCACGGGTTCACCGAGGCGCTGACGCGCGTGTTCATCTCGTACGGGCTCGACGGCCTGGGCCGCAAGCGCCTCGTGGTGGAGCCGGACGCGCGCAACGGCAAGGCGATCGCGCTGCTGCGGCGCGCGGGCTTCGAGTTCGGCGGGGAGATCGTGCTCCCGGAGATCGACCTGCCGGACGTGCGGTTGCCGGAGAAGCGGGCGCAGCTGGGCTTCTACAGCCGGTAGGTGCCAGGGGCGGAGTCCGGCGGCGCTTTCATGAGCGCGCGATCAGGAGCACCGACGCCGTCACTCCGACCGTGACGATGACCGCGCGCATCGCCACCGGCGGCAACCGGCGCCCGAGCCGGGCGCCGAGCAGGCCGCCCACCGTGGACCCGGCGGCGATCAGCGCGGCGACCGTCCAGTCGATGTCGGCGGCGATGACGAAGACGATCGCGGCGACGCCGTTGACCAGCGACGCGAGAACGTTCTTGGCGGCGTTCAGGCGCTGCAGGTCGTCGCGGAGCACCGCGCCGAACATGCCCATGAGCAGGACGCCCTGGGCCGCGCCGAAGTAGCCGCCGTAGACGCCGGTGCCGAGGACGCCGAGCCACATGGGGACACCGCCGTCGGCCCGCGCGTCCGCCTGCCGCCGGTTCTTCGTCCAGCGGTTCAGGCGCGGCTGGAGCAGGACGAGGACGCAGGCCGTCAGGATCAGCACGGGCACGATCGCGCGGAAGGCGGCGTCCGGGAGGCGCAGCAGAAGCAGGGCGCCCGCCAGCCCGCCGAGCAGCGAGGCGGCGCCGAACCGCACGAGCCGGCGGCGCTGGCCGCGCAGTTCGCGCCGATAGCCGTACGCGGCGCTGAGCACGCCCGGCACCAGCCCGACGTTGTTGGAGACGTTGGCGAGGACCGGCGGATAGCCGAAGGCCAGCAGCGTGGGAAAGGTGATCAGGGTCCCGGACCCCACGACGGCGTTCATGCCGCCCGCGGCGATCCCGGCCCCGCCGATGGCCACGGCCTGCATGATGTCCACGAGCCCTCCGGCACTGTGCATCGGCCCGCGACGGGTCGGCACCCGGCGGGAGTTCGCGACCTCCGCGACGGGTTGCCGCCCTTGGATCGACCCGAAACGATCGTGCTCCGCCCCGCACCCCAAGTCAATCCTAGGGTCGTCTTGCACACACCCAAGGGATACCTTGGCTTCCATGACCCTCGACGACCTCCGCGTCTTCGTCGCCGTGTGCCGCGCGGGCAGTCTCAGCGCCGTCGCGCGCGAGCTGTCCTGTACGCAGTCCGCGGTCAGCCAGCACGTCAAACGGCTGGAGAAGGAGGTCGGCATCGGCCTGGTCGAGCGGCACGCGCGCGGGGTCGTGCCCACCCCCGCGGGCCGCATCCTGCGCGCCGCCGCCACCGACGGCCTCGGCGCCCTCGACCAGGCGCTGCGCCGCCTCGACGATCTGGCGCGCGGCGAGAGCGGCTCGGTGCGGGTGGCGACCGGCGCGACGTCCGTACGGCACTTCATGGCGGCGGCGATCGTCGCGTTCCGCCGGACGCACCCCCAGGTCAGCCTGGAATTCCAGACGGTCAGCTCCAGCCGCGGCTGCTTCGAGGCGCTCGCCGCGCACGACCTCGACCTGGCCTGGATCACCATGGGCCCGCCGGAACGCGGCATCGAACTGCGCCCTGTGGTGGAGCTGCCCTGGGTCCTCGCGGTGAGCGCGGACGACCCCCTGGCGACGAAGGCGACGGCCACCCCCGATGACCTGGGCGCCTCCACCCAGCTGATCCTCCCGCCCGCGCACGCGACGTCCCGCGCCCATCTGGACACGCACTTCGCGGAACTGGGCCTCGGACCCGGCCCCGGCCCCGGGAAGAGCGCCACCTCCGGCACGGGAATCGCCGACTGGGACACCGCGGTCCACCTGGCCGAACTGGGCCTGGGCCACGCCCTGGTCCCCGACCTCCCGGGCCTGCGCACCCCGCCTCACCCGTCCTCGTCCCCGTCCCTCACCCTGCTCCCGGTCCCCATCCTCCCGCCGCTCCAGGTCGGCTGGGCGGTCCGCCGCTGGTCCGCCCTCTCCCCGCTGGCCAGGGCGTTCGCGGACACGGTGAACGAGAACTGCCCGGGGCGGCGCCCGGCCGGGGCACGGCCCGGGTGGCCTGAACCGATCGGCTGACGCCACGTCGCGCTCCGCGCCCGTCCGGTCCACGCTTGCCCCATGACGACGACGTACGACCTACCCGCCCTGGCCGACGAGCACCTGGCCGCCGCCCACCGCGACGCGCACGGCCGCAGCGCGGAGGTCCTCGTCCGTGAGGACCCCCTGCGCCAGAGCGTCATCGCACTGACCGAGGGCAGCGCCCTGGAGGAGCACAACACCCCCCAGGCCGCCACCCTCCTCGTCCTGCGCGGCCGCGTCCGCCTGACCACGGTCTCCGGCGACGCGGAACTGGGCCAGAACGAACTCCGCGCGATCCCCCAGGAACGCCACGGGCTGCTCGCACTGACGGATGCGGTGGTGCTGTTGACCGCGGTGATGGCCTGACCGGATCGTGTTCCCGTCTCTCCAGGCGCTGAACGACACTGGACGAAGGGCGGGCCGATGACGTCGTACGAGGAAGTCTTCCGCGCGAGTACGGAGGACCCCGAGGGGTTCTGGCTGGCCGCCGCCGGGGCGATCGACTGGGACGTCGCGCCCGCGCGGGCGCTGGACGCCGGGCGGGCGCCGTTCTACGGCTGGTTCCCGGACGGGCGGCTGAACGTCTGCCACAACGCCCTCGACCGGCACGTGGCGGCGGGCCGCGGGGAACAAGCGGCGCTGATCCACGACTCGCCGGTGACGGGCACCCGACGCACGTACACCTACGCGGAGTTGACGGCGGAGGTCGCCACGTTCGCCGGGGCGCTCGTCCGGCTCGGGGTCGGGCGCGGGGACCGCGTCGTCGTCTACATGCCGATGGTGCCGGAGGCGGTCGTCGCGATGCTCGCGTGCGCGCGGATCGGGGCGGTGCACTCCGTGGTGTTCGGCGGGTTCGCGGCGCCCGAGCTGGCCGTGCGCATCGACGACGCGGCGCCGAAGGTCGTCGTCTCCGCGTCCTGCGGGATCGAGGGGTCGCGGGTCGTCCCGTACAAGCCGCTCCTGGACCGGGCGGTGGAGCTGGCGGCCCACAAGCCCGACGCGTGCGTGATCCTCCAACGGCCGCAGCAGGAGGGGGAGATGGGGACGCGTGACCTCGACTGGCAGGAGGCGATGCGCGCGGCGGCGGACACCCCGGCGCCACCCGTCCCCATGGCCGCCACCGACCCGCTCTACATCCTCTACACGTCCGGGACCACCGGAAAACCGAAGGGCGTCGTCCGCGACTGCGGCGGCTACGCGGTCGCGCTGCGCTGGTCCATGGAGGCCGTGTACGGCGTCGGTCCCGGCGAGGTGATGTTCACGGCGTCGGACGTGGGCTGGGTCGTCGGCCACTCCTACATCGTCTACGGGCCGCTCCTCGCGGGCGCCACGACCGTCCTGTACGAGGGGAAGCCGGTCGGGACGCCGGACGCGGGCCAGTTCTGGCGGGTGGCCGCGGAGCACGGGGTGAAGGCGCTGTTCACGGCGCCGACCGCGTTCCGGGCGATCAAGAAGGTGGACCCGCAGGGCGAGCTCGCGCGCCGCTACGACCTCAGCCGCCTCACCCACCTCTTCCTGGCCGGGGAGCGCCTCGACCCGGAGACCTACCACTGGGCGAGCGACCTCCTCGGCGTCCCGGTCGTCGACCACTGGTGGCAGACCGAGACGGGCTGGCCGATCGTCGCCAACCCGGTGGGGCTCGGAGTGGCTCCCGTGAAACCGGGCTCGGCCACGTACCCGCTCCCCGGCTGGGACGTACGAGTCCTGGACGCGTCCGGCAAGGAGGCCCCGGCGGGCGAGGACGGGGCGATCGTGGTGAAGCTCCCGATGCCCCCGGGCTCGCTCCCCACCCTCTGGAACGACGACGACCGTTTCGTCGCCTCCTACCTCTCCGCGTACGACGGGTACTACCTGACCGGCGACGGCGGCCACATCGACGAGGACGGCTACGTCTTCGTCATGGGCCGCACGGACGACGTCATCAACGTCGCGGGCCACCGCCTGTCCACCGGCGCCATGGAGGAGGTCCTGGCCGCCCACCCCGCCGTCGCCGAGTGCGCGGTGATCGGCGTCGCGGACCCGCTGAAGGGGCAGGTGCCGAGGGGGCTCGTGGTCCTCAAGGCGGGCGCGGAAGCGGACCCGGGCGCCGTGGAGGCGGAGCTGATCGCGCTCGTACGGGACCGGATCGGCGCCGTCGCCTCGCTCAAGGACGTGGCGGTGGTCGCCGCGCTCCCGAAGACGAGGTCCGGGAAGATCCTGCGCAGGACGATGCGGGGCATCGCGGACGGCCGGGAGGAACCGGTGCCGTCGACGGTCGACGACGCGACCGTGTTGGACGCACTGCGCCCGGTCCTCACGCGGAGCCGCTCAACGGGACAGCAGTGACCGGATCGCGACCCGGTCGACATGGGTGAGCCCGCGCACCAGCAGCGGCGTCAGGAACACGAGCACGAACCCGAGCGCCGAGACGCCGGCGATCTGCGCGGGCGACTCGATGTAATAGGCGTGGTGCACGCCCGCGTCGGTCGTGAAGTCGTAGACCCGGTAGCCGGGCCAGTCCAGGTAGCGGTGGAACACCCAGGAGTACGCCGGGAACAGCGCCACGGCCCACCCGGTGACCAGGAACGTCACCGACACGACGAACGACAGCACCCGCCACGGGAACATCACCGTCTGGAACAGCAGCGCCTTCCACCCGGCGGCGTCGGCGAGCCGGCCGCGCAGACCGGGCGCGGGCTCGCCGTGCGGGCCGGGGACGTCCAGGCCGAGGAGGGCGCGGGCCCGGTTCCGTTCGGCCCCGCCGAGCCCCCGCGCCCCGGCCGACGCCGCCGCGAGCACCGGCAGCCCGGCCCAGACCACCAGGGTGCCCACCCCGAGCACGACCATCGTCACGGAGAACACGAACCCGGCGATCGCCACCGGCAACGAGGTCAGCGTGTGCCCGATCTCGCGGTACGTGGAACGGGCGAAGGGGGCGCGCCAGAAGGGGGCGGGGGCGGGGGTGCGCCGCGGGGCGGAGAGCGTCGGCGAGGTGACGGCCGAGGTCATGGTCGAGGTCATGCGTACAGCGTCCCGTCCGGGGAGGGGCGGGGACATGGGGGAGCTTGGGGTCTTGGGGGTGGGGCTAACCCCCCGGACTCGGGCCCCTCCGGGAGCTGTTCTACGGGGTGGTGGGCGCCTGGGCGCTGAGCGCGGCGCACGGTCGGCACCTGGGCGCTGAGCGCGGCGCACGGTTGGCACCCCGCGCAAGCGAACCCCAAGCGAACCGTCAGCGGATCCGCAGCAGCCCATCAGCGAACCCGAACCGCCCGCGCGCACAGTGCTGTCACGGCCGCCCGACACCAGCACACCGCAGGGAGCGATCCGATGACCACGTCCGCGTCCACGTCCACGTCCACACCCACCGGGCCACACGCCACCACAACCTCACCCCGCTCATCCCTCTCCCCCCTCTCCCCCCTCTCCCCCCTCTCCCCCCCACCCACCTGGGCGCTCTCCCCCTCCCCAACCACCTGGTCATGGCCCCGATGACCCGCAACAGAGCACTCCCGGACGGCACCCCGACGCCCCTCATGGCGACGTACTACGCCCAGCGCGCCACCGCGGGCCTGATCATCGCGGAGGCGACGACCCCGAACGCGGTCGGCCGGACGTACCCGAACATCACCGCCCTGCACACCGACGCGCACCAGGCCGGCTGGCAGCAGGTGACGCGGGCGGTGCGCGCGGCGGGCGGCCGGATGTTCCTGCAGTTGCAGCACGGTGGCCGCGTGGGCCACCCGGCGACGAGCGGCCTGACCCCGCTGGCGCCGTCCCCCATCCCGCTCCCGGGCGGCATCCACACCCCGAACGGCCACGAGGAGTCGGCTGTCCCGCGCGAGATGACGCACGAGGACATAAGGCGGACGATCGCGGACTTCGCAGCCGCTGCCCGCCGCGCGATCGACGCGGGCTTCGAGGGAGTAGAGGTGCACTCGGCGAACGGCTACCTGCTCCACCAGTTCCTGGCGGCCAACACGAACCGGCGCACGGACGCGTACGGCGGCCCGGTCGCACACCGCGTCCGTCTCACGGTCGAGGTGGTCCGCGCGGTGGCCGAGGCGATCGGCCCGGAACGGGTGGGCGTCCGCCTCTCCCCGGGCCTGACGGTCAACGGCATGGAGGAGGGCGACACGAACGCCCTCTACGAGACCCTCGTACGGTCCTTGGAGTCCGTAGGCCCCCTGGCCTACCTGCACCTGGTCCACGCCGACCCGACTTCTCCCACGTACCGGCAGATCCGCGCGGCCTGGCCGGGTCCGCTCATCGCGAACCCGCTCAACCCCTCCGACACCTCCCCGCCCGACGGCGGCCGAGCAGCGGGCGAGGCCCTCCTCACCGCGGGGGCGGACCTGATCTCTCTGGGCCGCCCTTTCCTCACCACCCCGGACCTGCCGGCCCGCCTCCGCACGGCAGCACCCCTGAACCCGATCCGCGACAAGTTCCTGATGTACGTGGGCGGCGCGGAGGGCTACACGGACTACCCACCCCTCGCGACGACGACGACGCCGACACCGGCGACATGACCCCGCCAACGTCGAAGGCCCCGCTGCAAGCAGCGGGGCCTTCGACATCGTGCCCGGTGAGGCACTGGCGGAGGATACGAGATTCGAACTCGTGAGGGGTTGCCCCCAACACGCTTTCCAACTGTCCGCGTGGTCGTACGGAGGCGTCCGCAGGGGTTCGCCCAGCAGGTCAGACGGGGTGCATGGACGGTGTTGAACTGTGACGGCTGCCAGTGCACTGGACAAAGACCAGGACAAGGAACGGTGTCGTACTCGCACCCCCTCGGCTCATCACTTGGTACGCAGGAGAAACTGTGCTCGCACAAGAAGGGACGTAGGATCATCGTCACCATGCCAGACCCGGATGCCACTACTCAGACACTGACCGTTGCTGGACTGTTCGCCGGCATCGGCGGAGTCGAGCGCGGGCTTGAAGCCGCAGGTATGCGCACCAAGCTGCTCTGCGAG
This sequence comes from Streptomyces sp. R818, assembly GCF_056172735.1. Lineage (NCBI taxonomy): Bacteria > Bacillati > Actinomycetota > Actinomycetes > Kitasatosporales > Streptomycetaceae > Streptomyces > Streptomyces sp. R818. Next base: position 122,555 of record NZ_JAOCNE010000012.1, on the reverse strand, counting down.
TGGTGGGAGCCAGCACAGGCCGTACTCCAGAAGCGATTCCCAGATATCCCGCTGCACGATGACATCCAAACCCTGCCAGCCCTGCCGGACGTTGATGTTGTGACAGCCGGCTTCCCCTGCACAGACCTGTCCCAAGCGGGGCGAACTGCTGGCATTCACGGGGAAGCATCCGGGATGGTCAAGCACCTCATCAAGCTTCTGGGCGATGCTTCCCCGAAGTGGGTAGTCATCGAGAATGTACGCAACATGCTCGCGCTGGACCGTGGCACGGCCATGGAGTACTTGGTGGGCGAATTTGAGCGGCTCGGCTACACGTGGGCATACCGGCTCGTGGACTCGCGCTTCACGGGCGTGCCGCAGCGACGACAGAGAGTTATCTTCGTCGCCTCACGTACCGAGGACCCCTGCTCAGTGCTCTTCGGGGACGACGCGGGCGAGCGCTCTGACGATGACTATCGAGACGATGCGTTCGGCTTCTACTGGACAGAAGGCAACACCGGCTTGGGCTGGGCTCAGGACGCTCTACCGACCCTCAAGGGCGGGTCGGGGCTTGGTATCCCTTCTGCGCCGGCCATGTGGGTACGCGAAGGCCAACCAGGGCGCGCTATTGTGACGCCACGAATTGAGGACGCCGAAGCTCTGCAAGGCTTCCCCCGCGGTTGGACTGAACCTGCGCTTGAGAAGGCAAAGCCTGGCGTCAGGTGGAAGCTAGTGGGTAACGCCGTAACCGTTGGCGTCTCGGAGTGGCTGGGCCGTCGGCTAGTCACCCCCGGCACGTATGACGGGGCGAACCACCAAACACTCGCTAGGGGAACGCGCTGGCCGTCAGCCGCGTGGGGCAGCGCGAGCCAGCGCTGGTCTGTCCCAGTGAGTTTGTGGCCCGAGGCGCACACTTACCAGCATCTCTTGGATGTGATCAACGTAGACGAGGCCGCCCCGCTGAGTCTCCGCGCGACAGTAGGGTTTCACGGCCGTCTGCTCAGGAGTCGGCTCCGCTATCCGCAGGCATTTTCGGATGCGCTCAAGCTGCATGCTGAGCAGATGTCCAGTCTCGTGCCCGCTTAGCGAAGCGCACCCAGACGACAGCTCGAAGCTGACCCTGCCGTCCTGCGGCGTGGACCGTGGGGCGGGCGCTGCCAACGTCAAGCCTGGTCGCAGGCAGGGTTGTTGGTAGCCGGGAGGAACGGGCTGAAGGAGCGGTAGGGTGCCCCCCGAAAGGGGTGGATCTTGGAAGCCGTTGACATTCTCACTCGGAGCCTCAGCAGGGCCGTTCCGATCAAAGGCCGAATGCTGCAGTATCACGGTCGTAGCGACCGGCACGGCCAGCTCATCTGCTGGGGAATCCTCTTCGATCTCATGCTGACGAGCGACTTGCTGCGCTGGCACGTGGAGTCAGGCAAGGTGGTCTTCGGCATCAATCACACGCTGAGGAGCTTCTCACCTGAGAAGAAGAAGCGACTCGACCTAGTGCTGTGCCGTCCGAAGGCCGGAGCCGCTGTCCGTAAGAAGCCTCATACGCTGGGCACACTTGTGGACAAGCACGGCATTGAGCTCACCCCGAGGCAGCGGAGCCTGCTGGAGAGTCTGCCTGTCATTACCGAAGGCCCGGTTGGCAGTGTCCTTGTGGCGCTTGAGGCCAAGGCGTGCATGACCGAGCACATCAAAGCCCTTCCGAGGTTGTACGACGAGCTGAACTCCAGCCATCAAATTGTGCACGGCCACTCAAGCCAGGCTCTTTCGATCGGTTTCTTCATGGTCAACGCCGCAGAAGAGTTCTACAGCCCGACTAACGATCCAGGCCCGAACAAACACAGGCAGCCCCACGCGTTGCAGAGAGCTGTTGCACAGGTCGCCGATCTTCCCCGACGTAGCCACCACAGCTCTCAGGGCTTCGATGGACTGGGGATCGTGGTAGTTGACATGATCAACGACGGGGTAAGCCCTTGCACGCTGGTTACGTCTGCTCCGGCCCCTGCAGAGGACGACGTCCTACATTACGACTCGATGGTGCAGCGCATGGCTCATGAATACGACACCCGCTTCTCGATGATTTAACGCCTTGAACGGGGTGGTGCTTGGCGGCCGGCTGATGAGCGCCACCCCGTTGGGTAGTCCATCCGAGCCGATCGGTGGCATGGGTCTGGTGCGTCCCCGTTGCCATACAGAGGCGTCCGTAGGGGTATGCCGGATGGGGGCACGGGGCGCGAGTCTTGAGGACGACGCTCGCCACTACGCCGGATGGGGAGCAACCGCACGACCGGCAGCACAGGTTCAGTGGTCGTACTGGATCAGCGTCGCCGAGTGCTCGTGCCGCGTGTGCTTTACACCGTTCACAAGCATCCCGGTGACGCAACGGGTCGGCCTCACGCTATGCGAATCTTTGTTCGCATAAAGACGTGTTGTGGTCGAAGCGGTTCCTTTGTTGAACACTGTGTGATACAACAACCTCCACGTCGCTGGGGGGTGGTGTGGTTATGACCAGTACGGCACCGACGCTTCGTTTCAATTGCTTCCTCTTGCGAGAGGGGCTGGAGTCTTACGAGAAGGCGTTCCGACCACAATATCGACCAGGTAAGCCTAGGGGTATGAGGCGACTGGCCGATGCGCCACTGGCTCCGCAAGGGTGCGTGGCTTACCTCAGGGACATGTCTGAGAAACAGCCCCCCTGGGCAAAGATGCTCGCTGGTGTGTTTAGCGAGCTTGAAGCGGTGCTCAACTATTCGAATCGCTTCGTCATTTTTCTTCCGGTGGACGAACGGGTTTTCGCTGTCTGCTTCGGATACGGAAGCTCAACGCTCGAATGGTCCTGGGTTGAGGCGAACTTCGGTCTGAAATTTGCTGCTCGCCGATTCGACAGCCAAGCTATGAACGGAGTGGGCAGTCGAAGGATTGATGCCTCTGCGCGGTCACAATGGGTGCAGATACCGGCTAACACGCGCATTAGCGACTTTGAGATCGAGCTGGATGGTGAGTTCACTAGAAAGCTCGTTGGTAGGCTGGATGCGGGTATGGATTTTCCCGACATCGGAGCCGTCGTGGCAACGGACTCGGTCTCGTTCAAGATTGACACAGACCTGCACAAACTGCAGGATATCCTGGCCAAAATGCTTGAGACTACAGAAAGTGCCAGTGCGAATCGAGATCTAGCTTTCATTGACTCGCTTGAGCCCTTGCGCATAAAAAGCGAAATAGTCAAAGATCTAGAAAAGCTGCTCGTTGATGAGCTCTTCGGCGAACGGAGCCGGAAGCCGCAGGGGAAACCGCTGGAACAGCTCGGAGTGAGTGATCTCACTGTGCACGTTCTGTCGTGCGCTCCGCCGGATGACGTCTCGGTGGAAAACGTGCATGACTTTCTCGCCTACAAGAATGGCTGGGAGGTTAGCTTCGAGGCGATGAACCTGGATGCGCTTCGAGCTGCTTTGTTTTCCCTGCCGGGAAAATTTGGCGTTACCTGTCTCAACGACATCAAGGTAATCGCTCGTGATGCGAACGGTGATTCCGCTAGTCCGGCGAGGCCGCTGAAACATTGGCTCGTTTTTGAGTCTGGCGATCAGACGCGGCGCTATCTGTTGACGCTTGGCAAGTGGTACGCCCTTGCGGAGAAGTACACGGAAAAACTTGATCAAGATCTGTCTCGACTGGAAGACGTCACAGATGTTCTGCGGTTGATCCCCTGGGACGACTGGGGTGTCGGGCAAAACTGGGAGAAGCACTACAATGATAAGGCGAAAGATGGCCGCTCGGATCTAATATGTCTGGACAGGAACAAGCTATACGGCGAAGATGGCGATGAAATCGAAGCGTGTGACTTGTTGCATGTCGACGGGTATTTCATTCATGTGAAACCATATTCGGGCAGTCAAACGCTAAGCCATCTGTTCTCGCAGGGCTTTGTTTCGGCGCAAACCATAATTATGGATGCTGGCTACCGGCGAGACATGATCGAAGCGGTACGGTCGCTGAATCCCGGTCTTATTGGAGCTGCTTCGCACGTGCCGCCCAAGTTCGTCACGTACGCCGTGGCTTTCGACGGTCAGCAGCGCATGCCTGAAGATCTGCCAACGTTCAGTAAGGTGAATCTACGAAGCTTCAGTAAGCGTGTCAGAATGCTTGGATCAACTCCTACGCTTGCTCGCATACAGATGACTTTCAAGCGAGAGAAGAAGTAGGTCAATCCGGTGCCTAGTGCATGCCGGCTAGATGCGCCACTCTGGGCTTCATTCAGGCCGTCGACCATGCTCCAAGTACGCCACAGAGCCGTCATGCCGAGCAGCTTCCGCCGCTCGGATCCGTCGCGCGAGGCGCGGAATAGTGAGTTCACCGACAGCGGCTACTGGATGGAAGGCATACGACCTGATCTCTGATTGCTGCAAACTGATTTCGGCTTTGAGCTCCTCGGAGAGCACACTGCCGTCGAAGAGGAAGAGCAGCTTGTCGCCCTCCGCCGGGCTCGGTGCCCAATCGACGGCAAGAAGGCGACCGATATCTGGTTCAATACCGAGTTCCTCACGCACCTCGCGTATGCAAGCCTGCCGCGGTGACTCGCCTACATCGACGTAGCCGCCGGGGATGTCCCGGTAGTCCTTGTATGTCAGCTCAACGAGCATGACGCGGCCTAGGGCATCAAAGAAGAGCGCGCCCGAGGCCATCCGCGGGCGCGCCATCTTGGCTTCGTGTTCGTTCTCGGTCTGGCTCACGCGACCGAGCCTAACCAGATCAGACCACTCGAAGCCTCTCGGCCAAGTCGGCTACGGGGCGAGTCGGCCGCCCACGGGTCCCGCGCACCCAGCCGAGCACGATCTCTCGGCTCATGTAGTGGTGCCTGACCTGCTCCGGTGCCATCTCCTCGGCGTCCAGAACCATGCTGAGCGCATCATCCGTGCGATTCCAGGCTGTAAGCGCCCGCGCTACCTCAAGGTTGTGCCGCACCCGGCGTTCGACTGGGAGCCCGCTCGTGTCGACCTGCGGCCCAAGCTCTGCCGCGATCTGGAAGTCCCCCAACTCGCCGGCGGTTGCCACTTTGTGAATAGCGACGTTCGTAGGCCCGAAGGCCGTCCACATGTGGTTCCCGTCGGCCCCAAGCCATGACGCCATCGCGTCGGCTTCCCGCAGAAAGGTCCGTGTCGTCGCTCGGTCCTCCGCACGAGCTGCGGCCATTGAGCCAGTCAGGAAGAGAGTTCCGTAGACGGACAGGTACGCGGGGGTTGCGTCCTGTAGACCCGCCTCAAGGAAGCCTGCCGCGTCGCTCACGAGCTGCACCGCAGTCTCAAAGCGCCCCGTAGACAGAAGGCAGTGCGTCACCGACCGGAAAAGCGATCCGATGACGACGTTGTTTCCGCTCTGCTGTGCCGCGGCCAGTCCGCGGTCCGCCGCCATCCAAGCGAGCTCGCTCTCCCCCAGTTTGCCCAGCACCATCGCGGCTCCCTGGTAGGTCAGGGCGAGTAGCGCGTTCGCCTCCTCCCGTTCGTCGCCAGCGTACGCACGCACTGCGAGCAGGGCATCTGCGAGGATCAGGGGCAGTTGTCGCGTCGCGAACCCGTATCGCGACGCCTGGTAGGCGTCCCACACCTCGCCCACGTCGGAACGCAATGCAGCCAGGGTCGGGGGTTCGCCATCCGCCGGCGCCCCGAGGAGCGGGGTCAACTGCCGGTAGTCCATAAGCGCCTCGCGCAGCGCAGGGACTGTACGCCGCCCACTGTCTGCCGACCACTCCAACAGTGTCGGCTCACCGATGAGGTCACCGATGGACACATCCAGCGCGTGAGCCAACGCGCGGATGACAGACAGTCGGTCCAGCTCGATGCGGTTGTTCTCCGCCTTGCCGAGCCAGTCAGCGGTCCGGCCGACCAGCCCGGCCAGCACGTCCTGTGAGATTCCGCGGCGATGGCGGTACCACGCGACCCGCTCGCCGATCGTCAGTTGCTGCGTCATTCCTCGCATGACTTCAGCGTCACCTCGGTTCGCAGATAGACCCCGGAAAGATTTTCCGGGGTCGCGTCATGGGCCGCTCATAGCGTCGTGGTTGTCGGGAGGGAGACGCCCGCAGCGATGACGAAGGAGTACGGCTATGCCTCTGACAGCGGATGAGCGGCACCAGTTGATGATGGCGCTCGAAGGGCTCTCTACGGAAGTGGCTCAACTGGCACAACGAGCACAACGTTTGGCTCAGCCGCTCACCCTGGCTGCTCCCGTTGCTCCAACTCGCGGAGTCGCTCGTCGAGGCGACTCAGGCTCTCCCGCATCGACTCGATCTCGCGCATGATCGCTACGAACTCTGGGCTTGGCTCTTCCTGCACACTCGCCGCAGGCTGAGCAGCCACGCGGTAGCCCCGAGTCGAGTCCGGTCTGACCCGTCCCTGCTTCGTCAGGAGCTGGACGGCCTTCGTTGCTGTACCAACGGCAACGTCGAAGCGTTCCGCGATGGCCCGGACTGAAGGCAGCTTGTCTCCCGCCTTCAACTTGCCGCTCTTGATGTCCCTCCCAAGAGCCTCCGCGATCTGCTCGTTCACTCGTCGCGCGTTGTCCGCAGTAGCCGCCATGCAGTCGATGCTAGCCGCTATCGCACTAGTTCAACTGGCACGAACAGAACACCTCCTTGTACTGGTTGTATCAGTTGTGCTAGAACAGACTCGTTGGTCGGGCCGCCCCGCGCAGACGGAGTCTTCGTCGCGGTTACGCCCGTGACCAGTCGTTCCTTGAGAACTGAAGAGTGGACTGTCGACGGGGCTTGGGCTCCGTCCCCGCAACGGCCCGGGTGATGGCCGCCGGCGGCCACTTCGTGGCGGGCGAACCTGTCCTGCCCTGCGTGTCAGCTCTGGAGAAACGCCCCTGGGGATCATGCCTTCGTCACCGATGGACAACCCCCTGGGCGCCACCTGGTACGCGCCGCCCTGCTGGCGTCAGAGCAGTGACGATGACGCACCCGATCTATCCGGCTTGGGACTGGTACGCCGTGGCAACGGGGTGCTGGTGAAAGCCGTGTCCCTTCGTCTGTGAGGGGGTCGGTGTGAACCGACGACGTACCTGGGCGCCGCCGTTTCGGACCGGTCGGCGGCGCCGCACCCACCTCGGTCCATTCCTCCTGGTCCCGCTGTCTGATGGCGGCGGCCGGTTGCCTCCTCCGCCCGTGCGCGAGCCCTTCGGGGACTGGTGTACGGGCGGGGCGGCGGGGAGCCGGAACGTCCGGCCCGGAGGGGAGCACGTCATGTCGTTCAAGGCTGGCGACAAGGTGCGCATCGTGGCTTGCGCGGATGACCCGCGTGCGGCCGGCAAGACCGGCCGGATCGTGGACGAGGTTCCGCCCGGTCCGCTGACGGGTGGCCGGTGGACCGTCGGCCACATCGGGCTGCTGAACGCCCCGGTGCTGTGCAGCGCGGGCGAGTTGCAGAAGCTCTGAACCCTCCCGCGGGCCTCTGCCCGCGGGCATCGCCGCCTGAGCGCGGTCACTTCTCTTACGGCGCGCGGCTCCCGGGGTGCCACCCGGGAGCCGCTGTTGGGGCCGTACCTACTGCTAGGGAGACACGACCCATGAGGCACATCGTTCCTGTTCAGGATGCTGTTACCGGGTTCGCTGCGGATCTGGAGCCCACGGCGGCGGAGCTGGACGCCATCGAGCGTGAGGCGCCGCTGATCGCGGCGGAGCTGGAGTTGCTGGACGTGCAGATCGCGCTGCTGGACCGGCCGGTGACGCCGCTGGACGAGCGTCGGCGGCGCCGGGCCGCGCACAAGGTGTTGGCCGAGCGCGCCGCGCTCGCCAACCGCGACGCTGGCACTCGGGGTGAGGCCGCATGATCCGCCTGGTCACCGCATCCCGCCTCGAACGACTCGGGGCCGACGCCAAGGCCGCGTACGAGCACGCCCGGCAGACCAACGGCGCGGCCAACGTGGAGTTCGCCCGGCACGCGCGGGAGCTGCATGCCGCCACCAGCCGCGCGCAGGACGCGGAGGCGGCCACGGCCGAGGTGAGCGGGCTCCTGGCCGCTGCGGTCGAGGAGCTGGCCGCCGCGCAGGAGGCCCTGCTCCTGAAGGACATCGAGATCCGCCGACTCCGTGAGGAGCTGGAGGCCGTCGGCCCGTCCGAGGGCGATTCGCTGACGGTGCTGCTGCACTACGGCGCCCCGCACACGATCTACC
>NZ_JAOCNE010000012.1:73209-113917 GCF_056172735.1 Streptomyces sp. R818 | reverse complement strand
CGCACGGAGTCCCCGAGGACGCATGGCAGGCCGGTGATGAACGGCCCGCGTCGGCGTTCACGTGGCGCTGCGAGCCGTTCCTCTACGACGCCACCTCGAACGGGTTCCGCCGCGTCTACATGCCCGCTGCGGAGCCGGTGGGGGGTGCGGCATGAACAGTGTTCAGACGCGTTCAGCCGAGCGCGCCCTGTCCGGCGGCACGTGGTTGATCGTGTGCGGGGCGATGCTCTATTCGATCCTCACCGTCACCCCGCTCATGGCCGCCCACACCGCGCCCGACTGGCGTTGGACGGCGCCGATCCTGCCGCTGGTGGTGGATGCCGCAGTGGTCATCGTGGTCAAGCTCGATGACGTGCTGGCCCGCCTGGGCGGGGACAGTGGTCGCTGGCCGCTGGCCCTGCGGTGGATGACCGGACTGATGACCTGGGCGCTGAACGTCGGGGACTCCGCCCTTGGAAAAGACCTGGTCGGAGTGGCGGTGCACTCGGTGGCGCCGCTGCTTTTGATCGTCACCGCGGAGACCAGCCTCGCCTACCGGCGTGCGCTCGCCGCCGCGCAAGCCGCCCTGGAGGCGGAGCGGAAGGCGCAGCGCGAGGAGGCCGAGCGCAGGGCCGAACAGCGTGCGGAGCGGGCCCGTGCTGCCGCGCGGGAGGAGCGCGAGCACGCCGCCGCGCTGGCCCGTGAACAGCGTGAGCATGAGGCCGCCTTGGCCCGTGAACAGGCTGAGCGGGAGGAGCGGCGGGCCCGTGAGGAGCGGGAGGCCCGGGAGCGGGCGGAGGCGGCCGAGCGGGAGGTCCGTGAACGCCGTGAACGCGAGCGTGAACAGCGTGAACACGAACGGCAACTTCGTGAACGCCAGGAGCGGGAGCGCGCCGAAGCGCAGGCCCGTGAGCACGCTGCGGCGGTTGAGCGTGAACGCCGTGAACGCGCGGAGCGCATCGAGCGTGAACGCGCCGCGCTGCTCGCTCGGGGCCGGCTGAGGTGAAGCTGGCCGAGGACGAAGCGCGCCGGACGGTCGCCGCAGCGTTCCAGGCGGGCTTGTCGGTGCGGCAGGCGGCCGAGGTGTGCGGCTGGTCGGTGGGCTGGGTGTCCTCCCGCTACGCCGAGCACCGCGGCCCGGACGCCGGCGGTCTCGCGATTGCGAGTGCGTGATGCCGACGGCCTACAGCAAGTGCTACGACCCCACCGGGGCCCGCTACGGGATACCGACCTACCCGTGGAAGTACGCGCCGGACGGCCTGGCCACCCGGCGCCAGCTGCGGGCCCGCGGGCTGCGGCCCGGCGGGCAGCCGGTCTGCGCGCAGTTGATGCTGCGTCACCGCGGCCGGAAGTCCGGCGCGCTGGTGGCCTACCTGTACCGGATCGACCTCGCGAAGCCGGTCCGTCCGATGACCTCGCGCAAGTGGGGCGCGCTCGCGCTGGCGATGCACGCCCGTTGCACCTGCCCCGTGTGCGGCGTGACCTACAGCTACTGCCTGCCGACCTCGCTCGGCATGTGCCTGCTGTGCCACGACGCCACCCCCAACGAACAGCGCGCCGCCTGAGCATCCCTCACCTGAGCTGGGAGTTTCCGTCGTGCCTTCCCGAACCTCATCGCGCCGGCGCACCGCGAAGGTGCCCGCCGGCGCCACCGTCATCAACCTGCCCCGCCAGCGCCGCACCGGCCGCGGCGGACAGCCGTTCATCGTGGTCGTGCCCACCCACCACTCCTGGAAGCAGCGCCTCGCCGCCGCGGCCGGCCGCGCGATCTGGAACCAGCGCCGCGCCCTGATCCCCACCTTCGGGGCGCTGGCCGTGCTGCCGCTGACCGCGCTGCTGCACGCGCTGGCCTGGTGGACCGGCCTGGTCCTGGCCCCGCTCGCGGCGGGCCCGCTGGTGTGGCTGCTGACCATGCAGCGCCGCCGCCCGGCCGGTGAACGCACCGTGCTCGCCTGGCGCCTCGCCCTCGCGCTGCTGAGTACCGCCGCCCTCGCCTGGACCGCGCTCGCCGCCGCCTTCGGCCCGCTCGCGGGCCCGCTGGGGGTGCTGTGGCTGCTGCTGTGGACGCTCGCGCAGACCGGCTGGCTCATCGTCCGCCACCACGCCCGCTGACCTGAGGAGAAGCAACCATGAGTACCCCTCCGCGTACCGGAGCGCGCCCGGCCGGCGGCTCTAACGGTTCGGCCAAGTCCAACAAGTTCGCCAACGCCGGCGCCGCCGCGGGCGGCTTCCTGGGCGCCATGGGCGGCTCGTTCGCCCCGCCCATCAACATCACCTACAACGCCAACGGCGGGGGAGGCGGCGGGGGCCATGGCATCCGCGCCGCCAGCGCCGGCGGCACCGGGGGCCCGCACTCGCAGGCCCTGCTGCCCGCGCCGGAGTTCACCTCCCCGGCGCAGGTCCGCAACTACTGCAACCACCTGCGGGCGGTGTGCGTGACGCTGTCCATCGAGGTCGCCATGGGCGCCGAGATCCTCAAGGGCGTGCTCTCCACCGTCCCCGACCCCGAGGGCCGACTCGGGGGTTCGCGGATGCGGGCCAACCGGGTCTCGCGCAAGCTCCGCAAGTCCGCGGACGCCGCCCGGGACGCCGCGAAGAACGCCGCCGCGACCTACGCGATGTTCCAGCAGCAGTACGAGGAAGAGATCAACCGCGTCCGGCACCGCGCCCGGCGCCCGCAGCAGCCGCAGATGAACTGGGCCCAGCAGTAAAGGAGGCAGTGTGATGGTGGAGCGCGATGCGCAGCAGCAGCTTGCCGAGCTGCTGGAGAACCAGTTGCGGGGCGGCTCGGACGGGGGCGGGGTGGGCAAGTACCTGCTGCACCGGGCCAAGCCGCACATCCCGCCGTGGCTGGGCATGGCCGGCATCGGCCTGGCCGGCACCCTCGGTCACCTGAAGTGGGCCGACAGCCCCGCCGCCGCCACCGGCCTCACCCTCACCTCGGTGGCGGTGACCGGCGGGGCCTACCTGATCGGCAAGACCACCAGCAAGCAGCGCCGCATCCACTCCGCCATCACCACCGCCTTCGGCTCCGCGTGGCTGACCGCGGCCTGCCTGGCCGGCCCGACTGCGGGGCCGATGGACGACCTGTATCTGATGGGCGGGCCCGCGGTCGCGCTGTCGTGGAACGTGCGCCAGCTCATGCGGCACAACCCCGATGGTGCCGGCGGCGGGGCCGGTGGGGATGCGGGGCTGCTGGAGAAGATCGGGCTCGCGCGGGCGCAGATCGGGGCGGCGAAGGTGGAGCCCAACCGGGTCACCGCCCCGCTCGCCCTCGCGCCCGGTGAGCAGACCAACGACGACGTGGCCAAGGCCCTCAAGCTCCTGGCCTCCGCCGCCGATCTGCCGTCCCGCGCGGTGCGCTACGTGCCCGATCCGGACTCCGAGCGGCGCGGGGAGCTGGTCATCGTCCCCGAGGACATGCTCGCCGAGACGGTGGCGTGGGCGGGGCCGTCGAACCTGGGCGGCTCGATTGCCGACCCGCTCATCATCGGCCGCTACGACGACGGCGCCCCGCTCATGCTGTGGCTGCCCGGCGACCCCGACGCCGGGCGGAACAGCACGCACGTGCTGGTGGCCGGGCAGTCCGGCTCGGGCAAGGGCGATGCCGCCCTGAACCTGCTGACCGAGATCCTGTCCCGCCGCGATGTCATCGTGTGGATGTCGGACCCGAAGATGTTCCAGGACTTCGGCGCCCTGCGCCCGGCCCTGGACTGGGCCGTCGAGGGCGGCACCGGCACCGAAATCATGGTCAAGGCCGTCGAGCACGCCATCCCGGCCCGCACCAAGTGGCTGGGGCAGCACGGCTACCGGCAGTGGTCCCCGGCCGCCGCCGGCGTCCAGAACGACCCCGACCACTCCTGCCGCCCCGGCGGCGCCTGCGGCTGCCCGGGACTGCCGTTCCTGGTCGCGTGGATGGAGGAAGCCGCCAACACCCTGCGTGCGCTCGGGGACGACGCGTTCACCGGGATCGCGCAGGAGGCCCGCTCCGCGGGCATCTCCCTGGTCGTCTCCCTGCAGCGCCCGTCGTACGACCAGATGTCCACCAGCACCCGGGCTTCCCTCCCGTCGGTGGTGGCGCTGGGCTGCGACCCGCGCGACGAGGGGTTCTCGCTGCCGGACGCGGTCATCGACCAGGGCGCCCACCCGGGCGCCTGGGCCAACCGCAAGCCCGGCTACTGCTACGTCGTCTCCCCCGGCATCGACGAGGCGCGTTATCCCTCGCCGGGGCGCACGCAGCAGTTCACCCACCGCGCCACCCCCGCCATGGAGGAACTCGCCACCTGGACGCAGGCCCACGGCGCCGCCGCGGGCCCGGTCACCGCGGGCGCCGCCACCGCGGTCGCGGGCGCGCACTACACCGGCCGCCCCGGCACCGACCCGGACGCCACGGCGTCCGGGCGGGGCCGCCACGCCGCCACCGTTCAGCCGGATCGATGGGGCACGCAGGAGGACGACATGGACGCCGCCGACTACGAGCCGCTCGTGGACGACGAGGACCTCGACATCGACCCCGAGCGCGAGTTGCCGCCGACGGAGGAGGGCGACGATCAGCCGTTCTTCGGGATGGAGAGCGGGCACAAGCCGTCCCCGGAGGAGGCCCGCCGGCTGTTCGCCGCCGCGCTCGATGAGTTCGAGCAGCGCGGGCAGATGATCGTGGGCCCGAAGGACTTCATGGACTGGTGCGACCGCAACAGCCTCTCCCGTCCGTGGGTCTCCGCCCGCCTCAAGGAAGCCGCCTTGGAGGGCCGGTTGGAGGCGACGAACACCACCGGCCGGTGGCGCATCGTCCCCGACCCCGAGCCGCTCCTGACGGCCGCCTGACACCTGACACCGCCTGACACCGTCAGACCGGTCTGACACCCAAAACCCTAGGCACACGCGCTGTCAGCAACGCGTGACACCGCCTCCTGACACCCGCTGACACCCACGCGCGCCCGCCCGTACCCCCGTGGGTGCGGGCCCACGCGCCCGGAACCGGGAGCCCTGCATGGAGTACCCCGAGCGGCCCGCCCCGGCCGTCGAAGTCCACCACCCCATCCCCCTCACCCCTCCGGTGCCCGCCCCGCTCGCGCCGGCCGCACCCCCGGTGCAATCGATCGTGCTGCCGGACGGACGGGTCGTCACCGGCTACCCCCTCGCCCCCGCGCCCGCCCCGGCCACGCTGCCGGTGCCCGCCGCGCCCGCCCCGCGCCCGGTCTCGCGGGCCGCGGTGAACATCGCGCTCACCGGGGTCGGGTTCGCCGGCGTGTGCGGCGGGCTCGCCCTCGCCGCCACCTTCATTGCCGCGCTGGCCGCGCTCGTGCATCAGCTCATGGTCTTGGCCGCGGTCATCTTCGGCGGCTACGTCGCCGCGGTCGTGTTCGGGCCCGCCCGGGGCGGCGGCACGGTCGTGAACATCGGCAAGGCCGTCATCAAGCGCAACCGCTTCTACTCCTGAACGGGGAGGCCACCGCCATGACCAGCACACCCGATCCGGTCGTCCAGCCGCAGGACGCGGCCGAAGCGATCCGTAAGTACAACCACGCCACTTACGCCACCACCACCAACCCTTTCCCGCTCCCCACCCCGGGCGACGTCTACCGGGCCGTCGCCGCGTTCAAGGCCCTGGCCGAGCGGCTGCCGCAGGCGTTCGAGCACACCGGCAACGCCCTGGAGACCCTGGCCGACGACGGGAACCTGACCGCCACCCACGGCGACGTCGAGTATCACGTCGCCGCCGCCATCGACGCGCTGAACGAGGCGGACGACCTGGCCCGCAGGCTCGCCACCGTCCTGGAATGCGCCCACAGCGCCGTGGGCGTACTCGGCATCCGCGCCCCCGACGACGCCGACTCCTAGCGACGCCAAGGGCGGCCCCCGCCTCACGCCAATGATTCCGGGGCCGCCCTTGTCATCCAGCACTTCCAACAGAACTGGAGACATCCAGCATGACGCAACGCACGGACATCCGGCGAGCCCCCACCTCGCCGCCCCGCATCGTCGGCCTGTGCGCCGGCTACGGCGGCTTGGAGGCCGCCGTGCGGGCGCAGATCGGCGGCCAGGTCGTCGCCGTCGCGGAGAACGACCCCTACGCCGCCGCCGTCCACGCCCACCACCACCCCGGCCTGCCCAACCTCGGGGACATCACCCGCGCCGACTGGCACAAGGTGCGCGACCTGTACCGGCCCACCGTGCTCAGCGCCGGTTTCCCCTGCCGCAACACCTCCAACGCCGGACGAAGGGATGGGATCAATGGCCAGTGGTCGCGGGTCTGGAAGAACGTCGCTGAGGCTGTGGGCCACCTTCGACCGCGCCTCGTCTTCCTGGAGAACGTGGCGGCGCTCCGCTCGCGGGGGCTGGACGTCGTCGCCCAAGACCTGGCCGCGCACGGGTATGACGTCCGGTGGACATGTCTACGAGCTGGTGACCCCGAAGTCGGCGCCCCGCACGAGCGCGACCGCTGGTTCGCAGTTGCCCATCCCGCTGATGCCGACCCCCACCACCTCGGACGGCACTGGCGGCCCCGGAACGTCGCCGAAGCGCAAGGGCGGACTGAACCTGCGCACCGCAGTGACCCGTCTGCCGGCACCACCGGAAACGTGATCCTGCTGCCCACCCCGGCGGCCCGGGACTGGAAGTCCGGCGCCTCCAATCTCATGGACCGCAACGCCCGCCCGCTCAACGAGTTCGTCGTCAACCGCCTCCCCTACAGCGGTGCGTGGATCTCCACCGATGGCATCGACTACGGGCCCGCGATCCGCCGGTGGGAGCACGTCACGGGCCAGGCCGCGCCCTGCCCGACCGAGCCCGGAACGCGCGGCAACCGCCGGCTGTCGCCCGCGTTCGCCGAGTGGATGATGGGCCTGCCCGTCGGCTGGGTCACCGCCGTGCCCAACACCCCGCGCAAGGAACAGCTCCGCATCATCGGCAACGGCGTCATCCCCCGCCAAGCCCGTCACGCCTACGGCCTGTTGCTCGGCACGCCCGTGGCCGGGACGCAGGACGCGTGGGGGGTGGCGGCATGAACGAGCACCTGCGCACCGCCCTGCGGCTCGCGACCGACGGCCTGCCCGTCCTGCCGCTGCGGAAGGGCAAGGTGCCCTTCGCCAACTGCCCCGCCTGCGCCCCCAACGCGTGCGGCGGGCGCCCGAACATGAAGACCCCCGGCCCCTGCACCTGCCCCGCCCCGTGCCACGGGTGGGCCGCCGCCACCACGGACCCGAGCATCCTCACATCGAAGGAGTGGGCCGCGGCCTGGCGTAGTGCGGCGGCGGTCGCCTACCACCCCGGCGGCGCCGGCCTCACGGTCGTCGATCTCGATGACGCCGCCGCCATCGCGTGGGCCCGCGAGCACCTGCCCGCCACCCGGACCGTGCCCACCACTCGCGGTGAGCACTGGCTCTACTGCGGCGCCATGGCCTCCGCCAACGGCGTGCGGCCCGGCGTGGACATCAAGTCCACCATGGCCTACGCCCGTTATCTCGGCCCCGGCACCGGCACCCTGGCCGCCCTGCCTGATGTCGTGCGGGCGCTCATTGCGGCCCGGCCCATCGCGCCCGCATCGGTCACCGTCCCGGTGCCCGCGCCGGCCGGGGGCGGGCCGTGCCGCCACCGCAGCCCCGCCTACCTGGAACGCGGCATCACCATGGCAGAGCAGCGCATCACCGCCGCCACCAGCGGCGTGCACCACACCGTCTACGCCACCTTCCTAGCCGTGCTCTCCACCCACGGGCGGTGCGGCTGCCTCACCGAGGACCACATCACGCGCCTGTTCACCGCCGCGCAGACCAAGGGCGAGACCGCCCGGCACTGCACGGACGCGTGGACCAACGCCCGCACGACGTTGGGGCTTTGAGCATGGAAGACGACGACAAGAATCCGGCGAGGAAGGTGATCGCGGACTACGCGCAAGAGCGCTTCCGCTACTTCCGCACCGCCGACGGCACCGTCTACGCCCAGAAGAAGGGCCACCCCGTGGCCCGCCCGATCCGCTCCCAGGGCACCACCGGCAGCCACCGCCAAGAACTCATGGTCGGGCTGTTCAAGGACGGGCTCGGCACGTTCAACGGCACCGCGATGAAGGAGGCACTCGACTTGATCGAAGCACTCGCCCTCACCGAACAGGTCCAGCCCGTGCACATCCGCGTCGCCCCCGGCTTCGACGGCGCCACCTGGCTCGATCTGGGCCGCACCGACGGACAGTCGGTGCGCATCCATCCCACCGGCTGGGACATCGCTGTCCCCGACCCGAGCGAGGTGTGCTGGCGGCGCACCCAGCTCACCGGGGAACTGCCCCTGCCCACCAAGGACACCAACGGCAAGGGCATCGACCTGCTGTTCCGGCTGTGCAACTTCGCCAACGCCGAAACCGAGTGCCTGGCCATGGCCTGGCTCATCGGCTGCCTGGAACCCTCCGTCCCCGTCCCCGCCCCCTTCCTCACCGGCCCCCAAGGCGCGGGCAAGTCCACCGGCGGGCGCATGCTCATCCGGATCATCGAGGGAATGAGCGGGGACCTGCGCCGCGCCCCGAAGGACGAGGACAACCTGATTGCCGCGGTCGCGGCGGGGTGGGTGACCGCGCTGGACAACCTCTCCCACATGACCCCGGACCTGTCCGACGCGATGTGCTGCATCGTCACCGGAGCCGAGAGCGTCAAGCGGGCCCTGTTCACCGACGGGGACGTCTTCCGCGCCCGCTACCGCCGCCCCCTGCTGCTGACCGGCATCGACGTGGGCGTCATCCGTCCGGACCTTGCTGAGCGGTTGCTGCCGCTGCGCCTGGAACGCCCGAAGGTACGGCGCACCGAAGCGGAGCTGTGGGCGGAGTACGCCGAAGCCCTGCCCGTCATCCTCGGCTCCCTGCTCGACCTCACCGTCAAGGTCCGCGCCGCCACCGCCGAGACACCGACCGATCTGCGCATGGCGGACTTCGCCCACCTGTGCGCCCAGCTCGATGCAGCCACCGGGCTCGGGGCGCTGCCCGCCTACCGGGCCGGGCTGGACGACCTCAACGACGACGTGATCGAGGGGGACCTGCTCGCGCAGACCGTGCTGCAATTCGCGGCCACCATGCCCGCCGGGACGCAGGAGCGGATGACCTCGGCGGAGTGGCTGCACCGCCTCACCGCCCTCTACAGCGGCGAGGACTGCCGGCCGCTGCCCAAGGGGTGGCCGACCACCGGCAAGGTGCTCTCCGACCGGCTCAAGCGGCTACAACCCACCCTTGCCGCCCGCGGCCTCCTCGTGGACTGGGGCCGCACCAAAACGGCCCGCTACATCGAGCTGTCCACCCCGGCACCCGCACCCGAAGCGCAGCAGGAAGCCGCGTTCTGAACCGCGAGGTCACCGCGAAACAGCAAGAAGAGCACCCGGTACGACGCGGCGCTGCGTGCTCCTCTTGCTGTTCGGCGCAGCGCGCCGCCCGAAGGACGTGCCGCGCAGCGGCTCCTTCTTCCCGCTCTGAGCCGCGCACAACAACAGACACCACCCCCTCTCTTTCCTAAGTAGGGAAACGCTGCGTCACCTGCGTCACCCACGCCGGAAAACGGCCCATGACCAGCAGAGAAAGCGGTGACGCAGAGCCCGACCCTCTGCGTCATCCTGCGTCACCTGCGTCACCCCCCGGTGACACAGGTGACGCGGCGGTGACGCACCCCCACCGCGCTCCGTCACCAATAACCGCAGGTCAGCAGCCTGAATGACGCAGGTGACGCGGTGACGCAGAAATCCGAACCTCGGACACAAGCGAACTCCCGACCGTCGCTACGCCCGCGACGGACAGACCCACAGGAGACCGTTCCATGAGCATCACCACCGTGGACATCGCACTGCCCCCCGAGGCTGACCGCCTGGCACCCGTCTTGCTGACCGTCGAAGAGGCTGCCCGCTGTCTCCGTATCGGGCGCACGACCTGCTACGCCCTGATCCGCACCGGACAACTGGAGTCCCTGACCATCGGCGGCCTCCGGCGCGTCCCCGCTGACGCTCCGGCTGCTTACCTCGCGCGGCGCCGCGCCGAGCAGCACGCCGCCTGACATCACCGTTCCGGAGCGCCGCCCAACTGTTGGGGGCGCTCCGGTCTGTCTACCTCGCATCAACCGGAGGGACTGCCAGTGGCAGAAGAGAAGAAGCGCACTCGCCGAGCGAACGGCGAATCGGCTATCTACCTGGGCGCAGACGGACGCTGGCACGCGCGCGTTCCCATGGGCTACAAGGACGACGGAACGCCCTACCGGCGGCACCTGACACGTCCCACGCGCAAGGATCTCGTGGACGAAGTACGGCGCCTGGAAAAGCAGCGCGACGAGGGATCGGCGCGGCAGCCGGGCAAGCCCTGGACAGTGGGGAAATGGCTCGAGCACTGGGTCGAGAACATCGCCAAGCCCGTCGTGAGCGAGAACACGTACGACGGCTACGAGGTGGCGGTCCGGGTGCACCTGGTGCCCGGCATCGGACGCCACCGCATCGACCGCCTTGAACCGGAACATCTGGAGAGCCTCTACCGCCGAATGCAGAGCGCGGGAAGCAAGGCGGCCACAGCCCACCAGGCGCACCGAACGGCCCGTACGGCTCTGGGGGAGGCGGTGCGGCGCGGCCACACGGCCAAGAACGCCGCCGCGCTCGCCAAGCCGCCCCGGATGGAAGAGGAAGAGACGGAAGTCGAGCCCTACTCGGTGGATGAGGTGCAGCGCCTCTTGCTCCAAGTGAACAAGCGCAGGAACAGTGCCCGCTGGATGCTGGCCCTGGCACTCGGGCTGCGGCAGGGGGAGACGCTCGGGCTGCGGTGGTCCGACGTGGACCTGGAGAACGAGTACCTCAAGCTGCGCCGGAATCGGCTGCGGCCGAAGTACGAGCACGGATGCGGTGAGGAAGCTCCCTGCGGGCGGAAGGCTGGCTACTGCCCGGCACGGGTGCAGGTGCGGCGCGAGACGAAGAACACGAAGTCCCGGGCCGGACGTCGCGCCGTACCGCTTCCGGGCCCTCTGGTCGCGATGCTGCGCCTCCACAGGGAGGCGCAGGCGAAGGAGCGCGCGACCGCCGGGAACCTCTGGGTCGAGTCCGACTACGTGTTCACCAAGCCGTTGGGCGGGCCGCTCAGCCCGAACACGGACTACCACGACTGGAAGCGGCTGCTGGAGGACGCCGGGGTCCGTGACGGCCGGTTGCACGACGCCCGCCACACCGCCGGCACTGTGCTGATGCTGCTCGGAGTCCCGGACAGGGTCATCGATCAGATCATGGGGTGGGAGCCGGGCGGCGCTGCTCGGATGCGGGCGCGGTATCTGCACGTGACCGACCCCATGCTGAAGGAGGCGGCGCGGAAGATCGAGCGCGCCATCTGGGGAGCGCCCGAAAACCTCGCTGTGGACAAAGACCAGGACAACGAGGCGTAGGGACAACGACGAAGGGCCCCCTGTTTCCAGGGGGCCCTTCGACATCGTGCCCGGTGAGGCACTGGCGGAGGATACGAGATTCGAACTCGTGAGGGGTTGCCCCCAACACGCTTTCCAAGCGTGCGCCCTAGGCCTCTAGGCGAATCCTCCGCGGCAAACAATACAAGACGTTGAGGAGTGCTCGCGAACTCGTTCCCCCGGGCCCGGAGCATGTACTCTTGGCGCAGCCCCTCACGTGGCGCTATCTGACTGAACTCCCCCAGGGCCGGAAGGCAGCAAGGGTAGGTTGGCTCTGGCGGGTGCGTGGGGGGCGTCTGCGTTTCCGGAGCACGGGGCGGCCCGCGTCTTCCGGGGCCCGGGTCGGGCGGGGCCTGTTGTCAGTGGGCGCCTATAACCTCGTAGGTGTGTCGTCTCTCGCGCTGTACCGCCGTTATCGCCCGGAGTCGTTCGCCGAGGTCATCGGGCAGGAACATGTAACCGACCCGTTGCAGCAGGCGCTGCGGAACAACCGGGTCAATCACGCGTACCTGTTCAGTGGTCCGCGCGGCTGCGGCAAGACGACCAGTGCGCGCATCCTGGCCCGCTGCCTGAACTGTGAGCAGGGTCCTACGCCCACGCCGTGCGGCGAGTGCCAGTCCTGCCAGGACCTCGCGCGCAACGGGCCGGGTTCGATCGACGTCATCGAGATCGACGCCGCGTCGCACGGTGGTGTGGACGACGCCCGTGACCTGCGCGAGAAGGCGTTCTTCGGGCCGGCCTCCAGTCGTTACAAGATCTACATCATCGACGAGGCCCACATGGTCACGTCGGCGGGTTTCAACGCCCTGCTCAAGGTCGTCGAGGAGCCCCCGGAGCACCTCAAGTTCATCTTCGCCACGACCGAGCCCGAGAAGGTCATCGGGACGATCCGGTCGCGTACGCATCACTACCCCTTCCGGCTCGTGCCGCCGGGGACGCTCCGCGAGTACCTGGGCGAGGTGTGCGCCAAGGAGGACAGCCGCGTCGAGGAGGGCGTGCTGCCGCTCGTCGTGCGCGCCGGGGCCGGGTCCGTGCGTGACTCGATGTCCGTCATGGACCAGCTGCTCGCCGGTGCCGGTGAGGACGGTGTGACGTATGCCATGGCGACGGCCCTGCTGGGGTACACGGACGGCTCGCTGCTCGACTCCGTCGTCGAGGCCTTCGCCACCGGGGACGGGGCTGCGGCCTTCGAGGTCGTCGACCGGGTCATCGAGGGCGGTAATGACCCGCGTCGGTTCGTCACCGATCTGCTCGAGCGACTGCGGGATCTCGTCATCCTCGCCGCCGTTCCGGACGCCGCCGAGAAGGGGCTCATCGACGCGCCCGCCGATGTCGTCGAGCGGATGCAGGCACAGGCCTCCACGTTCGGCGCCGCAGAGCTCAGCCGCGCCGCCGACCTGGTCAACGAGGGGCTGACCGAGATGCGCGGTGCCAATTCCCCGCGCCTCCAGCTGGAGCTGATCTGCGCGCGCGTGCTGCTGCCCGCCGCGTACGACGACGCCCGCTCCGTCATGGCCCGCCTCGACCGCATCGAGCGCGGCGGCGTCTTCACCCCGGGCGGGCAGGGGCCAGGTCCGGCCATGGCGTACGTTCCCGGGCCGGATGCGCACGCTCCCGTCGCGCCGGGCGGTGGGCCGGCCGCGGCCCGCGCCGCCGTACGCGGCACCGCTCCGGAGGCCCAGACCCAGGCCCAGGCCCAGGCCCAGGCGCAGGCTCCGGCCCCCGCCCAGGCCCCGGCCCAGGCCCACGCACCGGCTCCCGTCGCGGCTCAGCCCCCGGCTCCGGCTCCGGCCCCCGTGCAGGCCCCCGCTCCCGCCCAGGAACCGGCCCCCGCCCCGCCCACCGCCCCCGGCGCCTGGCCCACCGCCACCCCGGCAGGCGGCGGCGGAGCAGGAGGCGGCGCCCGCCGACCCGGCGGCTGGCCCACGGCGGCGTCCGCCGGATCCGCCCAGCCGTCCGGCCAGACGCCCACCCCGGCGGCACCCGCCCCCGCGGCGCCCGCCGCACCGCAGCAGCCCGCCCCGGCGGCGGCCGCCCCGGCCGGCGGCCTCGACCCCCGTACCCTCTGGCCGAACATCCTGGAGGCGGTGAAGAACAAGCGCCGCTTCACCTGGATCCTGCTGAGCCAGAACGCGCAGGTCAGCGGGTTCGACGGGGTCACGCTCCAGCTCGGCTTCGTCAATGCCGGCGCCCGGGACAACTTCGTGAGCAGCGGCAGCGAGGACGTTCTGCGCGCCGCCCTGACCGAGCAGTTCCACGTGAACTGGAAGGTCGAAGCGGTCGTCGACAGCGGCGGCGGCCCTCCGGCGCCCCCCGCTCCCGGCGGCTACGGCAATGGAGGCGGCGGCCAGGGCAACAGCGGCGGCTACAGCAGCGGCGGTGGCTACGGCAGCGGTGGAGGTGGCAACTTCGGTGGCGGCTACCCGCAGCCCCCCGCCCCGGCCCCGTCCCCGTCCGCAGCCCCCGCCCCGCCGACAGCAGCAGCCTCCGCGCCCGCCGCGGCCCCCGCCCCGTCCGCCCCCGCACCGACCCCGGCCCCCGCCCCGCCCCGCCCGCCGGTCTCGGTCGAGGACGACATCCCGGAGGACGACGACCCCGACCTGGACGAGAACGCGCTGTCCGGCCACGAGCTGATCGTCCGCGAACTCGGCGCGACGGTGGTCGAGGAGTTCACCAACGAGTAGCCCGCACGGCTGTCCCGCGCCGCACGTCTGCACCAGTTCCCTGTAGGAACCCACAGCCACAGCCCCGCCCCGCCTTCGGAAGCCCGTACAAGACCACCCCACCCGTACGGATAGGCTGACCGGCGTGAAGGTCCTCGTCATCGGCGGCGGCGCCCGCGAACACGCCCTGTGCCGCTCTCTGTCCCTCGACCCCGCCGTCTCCGCCCTGCACTGCGCCCCTGGCAACGCAGGCATCGCCGAGGTCGCCGAGCTGCACCCCGTCGACGCGCTCGACGGCGCCGCGGTCGCGGCCCTCGCCCAGGAGCTGGAGGCCGGGCTCGTCGTCGTGGGCCCCGAGGCCCCCCTGGTGGCGGGCGTCGCCGACGCCGTCCGGGCGGTCGGCATCCCCGTCTTCGGCCCGTCCGCCGAGGCCGCGCAGCTGGAGGGCTCGAAGGCGTTCGCGAAGGACGTCATGGCGGGCGCCGGTGTGCCGACGGCCCGCTCCTACGTCTGCACGAACCCGGCCGAGGTCGACGAGGCGCTCGACGCGTTCGGCGCCCCGTACGTCGTGAAGGACGACGGGCTCGCCGCCGGCAAGGGCGTCGTCGTCACCGAGGACGTCGAGAAGGCCCGCGCCCACGCGAACGCCTGCGAGCGCGTCGTCATCGAGGAGTTCCTCGACGGGCCCGAGGTCTCGCTCTTCGCGATCACCGACGGCACGACGGTCGTCCCGCTGCAGCCCGCGCAGGACTTCAAGCGCGCGCTCGACAACGACGAGGGCCCGAACACGGGCGGTATGGGCGCCTACTCGCCGCTCCCGTGGGCCGACCCGAAGCTGGTGCAGGAGGTCATGGACACCGTCCTGCAGCCGACGGTCGACGAGATGCGCAAGCGCGGCACCACCTTCTCGGGGCTGCTCTACGCCGGTCTGGCCATCACGAGCCGCGGCGTGCGCGTCATCGAGTTCAACGCCCGCTTCGGCGACCCCGAGACGCAGGTCGTGCTCGCCCGGCTGCGGACCCCGCTGGCCGGTGTCCTGCTCGCCGCCGCGAACGGCACGCTGGCCGACCTGGAGCCGCTGCGGTGGAGCGACGACGCGGCCGTCACCGTCGTCATCGCCTCGCACAACTATCCGGACACCCCGCGCACCGGCGACCCGATCACCGGCCTCGACGCGGTGGCCGCGCAGGACGCCCCGCACGCGTACGTCCTGCACGCGGGAACGAGGACCGACAGCGGGAACGGGCCGGTGCTGAGCGCCGGTGGCCGGGTCCTGTCCGTCACGGCGACGGGCGCCGACCTCACGCAGGCCCGCGAGCGCGCGTACACCGCGGTGGCCCGCATCGGCCTCGACGGATCGCAGCACCGTACGGACATCGCCGCCAAGGCCGCCTCGGAGAGCTGAGGGCGGCCGGGGGACCGCCCCGGACCACCCGGACGACCTGGCTTGAACGACTCGGTCCGCACACAGCTGACCGCGATCGACCGAATTCGGCCTCTTCGCATACGGCCGAAGACATTTCATGGCGTCGGGCGGGGTGTCACCCTCTCCCGTCCGGCCCCCTGATGTCAGCCACCTTTGCCCAAAGCCATTCCATCGAGTGACCGATGGCCCATCCTGCTGACGGTGGCCCGAGCCCCAACTAGGGTGCGGCGCACGGCGTTCAGACACCCCGCGAAGTGCACCCTTACGCGTCGGGAACGGTCCGGTGAACGGACAGATCCGGACGGACCACCGGCATTGCGATGTCGGTGGCGGGTGCCACAGTGGGGGAGTGAGCAACGCCACCAGCGTCCCGCCACGGGCCTCGGTCCGCGGCCGGACAAGGAGCACAGGCAGCAGGGGGTGACATCGATCGTGTCCGGTATGGGTTCCGGTATGGGTGCGGAAGCGGGTGCGCAGGCAGCGCGCTCCCGGGCCGTCGCCGTGCTGCGCATCCGCGGCAGGGCCACGGCGCTCGCGCTGCTGCCCGCGGCCGCGTCGGTGATCCTCCTCGCGGGCGGCGCCACCGGGCATCTCACGGGCGGCGGCTGGGACGCGGCGCGCCTCGTGGTGACCGTCCTCGCGGTGCTCGTGCTCCTCGTCGCGGCGGCCGTCGCGCTGGTCGTGGCGCGGGCCAGGCCCGCCCTCAGCCCGACCGTCCCGATCGCCGAGGAGACCGCCCCCGACCTGTACCGATTGGTGCGGGACCTGGCGGACCGGCTCGACGTCCCGGCGCCCTCGGCCATAGCGCTCACCCCGGACTGCGACAGCTGGCTGGAGGACCGCACCCATCCGGCCCACGGCCCGCCCAGGCCCGCCGCGGGAGGTTCCCAAGAAGGGCTCGACGCGCACGGCGACCGCCCCAAGGCCCCGACCGCGCCCGTCCTCGTCATCGGCTCCCCCTTCCTGTGGTGGATGCGCGTCGCCGAGCTGCGCGCCGTCCTCGCCCCGGTCGTCGCCGGTACGGGCCCCTCGGCGCACCCCGACATAGCGGCGGCCCGGCGCTTCGTGCGCGGTCTGGACGCGGCCGTCGCGATCGCCACCTCACCCGGGCGCGGCCCCGTCGCCCGGCTCCTGCTCGGCGGCATCGGCCGGATCGCGCGCCTGATGCTGCGGGGCTGCCGGGTGCACGCGGCCGAGATGGAGCGCGGGGTCGCCGCCGCCGGTGCCGAGCGCGCACAGGCGGTGGACTACGGGCTGCGGATCGTCGCGCAGGAGCAGGTCGGGCTCGCGTACGCGGGCTGGGACCGGCTGCTCACCCGGGTCGCGCTGCCCGCCTGGCGCATGGGCCGCTGGCCGTCCCGGCTCGACGTGGGCGTGGTCGCCGCCCTCACCGAGCTGTCCCGGCGCGACCGGCTGGCGGAAGGGTTCGCCTCCCGGCTCGGCGAGCGCCCCGCCTGCGACCTCCTCGAAGAGCCCGGCGCCGTGGACGAGGCCGCCTCGCTGCTGGCCGCCCGCCTCTTCCACGGCGGCCCCGCCGAGCCCGGCCCGGACTGGGCGCCCGTGGACTGGCAGGAGTATCCGGACGAGGTCGTGGACCGCACCTGGCGCGCGGACGCCGCCCGGCTCCACCGCGTCCTGGACACCCTGGGCGTGCGCAGCACCCGGACCGACGCGGCGAGCGCCCCCGAGGGCCCGACCCTGGCCCGCGTCCTCGACCACCTGGCGACGGAGCCAGGGGCCCGCCCGGGGCCCGGGATCCGCTCGGAAGACGGGAACCATCCGGAGCCCGGGCACAGGAACCCGCCCGGTGACGCGGCCCCGGAGACCTATACCGACGCCGAACTGGAAGCGCTGCTCGCCCCGGCCCCCCGCCCCGAGGCCGACTCCCTCTCCGCGGGGCTCAGCGCCGAGCTGGCCCGTGAGGAGAGCGCCCGCCCCGCCGCGTCCACGCCGACGAGCAAGAGCCCGGACGACGCGCTCTGGGACGAGGGCGCATTGCCGCTCTTCCCGCTCCAACCTCCGCGCGGCGGGCGGGAGTTGCTGGCTGATCATGTCACGGCTATGGTCTGCTGCGCGGCGGTGGACACGGCCGGTGCGGTCCCGGGTCTCGACTGGCTCGACGGCCCCGCGCTGCTCGTCGACGGGGAGCGCGCGGGCGACCTCGCGCCCCGTGTCCTGAGCCTGGTGGAGGACGGCGATCCGGAGCCGCTGAAGGGCTGGCTGGCCCGGCTCGGCATCCGCCCGGAGAAGCCCGTCAGGCTGGTCTGACCTCCACCTCGGCGCCGGTTCTGCCTCCGCTGAGGGCCAGGGAGCAGCCGCCCCGCCTTACCCGGAGGTAAACGTTCCACTCTCGTCAATTCACGACGAACGGTGACGTTGTGCGTGCGTAATGTGATGTGCTGGGGACCGGTCGCGGAACAACACCGCGCATCAGGGCTCGGGGGCGCGAGGGAGGGGAGCAGCCATGGGGCCGGACAGCGTGGGGCACCCGGAGGACGCGGCGGCAGACGGCGCCGCGCCGCCACCTCGCGCGCGGACGCGCCGCTGGGAGTCCGGCGCGATGGCGCACGCGGTCAGCGACCCGTTCGGGCAGGGCCCGCTGCCCTGGCTGCGCGGCAGCGAGAACTACTTCGACGACACCGGCCAGGTCGTGCCCTGGTACGTGGACACGGTCGCGCAGTCCGGCGGGGTCCCGATCCCGGCGCCGCGCAGCACCAACGGCCCGCGCACCGCCGACGACGTGCACCGGCAGATCAAAGGATTCACCTCCACCGGCGCCGCCGCTCCCGGCGAGGCGATCGACTTCCACATCACGGTCGACCCGCCGCAGCAGTTCAGCGTCGACATCTACCGCATCGGCCACTACGGCGGCGACGGCGCCCGCAAGATCACCACGAGCCCGCGCCTGTCCGGCATCGTCCAGCCCGCCCCGCTGACCGCCGACCGCACCGTCTCCTGCCACCACTGGTGGCTCTCCTGGCGCCTGCAGATCCCCTCGTACTGGAACGTGGGGGCGTACGTCGCCGTCCTCACCACCGCCGACGGCCACCGCTCGCACGTCCCGTTCACCATCCGCGACTCCCAGCCCGCCGACCTGCTCCTGCTGCTCCCGGACATCACCTGGCAGGCGTACAACCTGTACCCGGAGGACGGCCGGACGGGCGCCAGCCTCTACCACGCGTGGGACGACGAGGGCCGGCTGCTCGGCGAGAGCGAGGCCGCGGTCACGGTCTCCTTCGACCGGCCGTACGCGGGCGCGGGCCTGCCCCTGCACGTCGGCCACGCCTACGACTTCATCCGCTGGGGCGAGCGGTACGGCTACGACCTGGCCTACGCCGACACCCGTGACCTGCACGCGGGCCGCGTCGACCCGACCCGCTACCGGGGCCTGGTCTTCCCCGGGCACGACGAGTACTGGTCGGCGAACATGCGCCGCACCACCGAGCTGGCCCGCGAGTCCGGCACCTCCCTCGTCTTCCTCTCCGCCAACACCATGTACTGGCAGGTCGAGCTGGGCCCGTCGGCGTCGGGTGTGCCGGACCGGCTGCTGACCTGCCGCAAGCGGCGCGGGCCGGGGAAGGCGTCGCTCTGGCGCGAGATCGACCGGCCCGAGCAGCAACTCCTCGGCATCCAGTACGCGGGCCGTGTCCCCGAGCCGCACCCCTTGGTCGTACGGAACGCGGACCACTGGCTGTGGGAGGCGACGGGCGCGCACGAGGGCGACGAGATCGACGGCCTGGTCGCCGGTGAGGCGGATCGGTACTTCCCGCGCACGGCCCTGCCCGAGCACGAGGACCGCATCCTGCTCGCCCACTCCCCGTACCGGGACGGCGACAAGATCCGCCGCCATCAGGAGACGTCCCTGTACCGGGCGCCGTCGGGCGCGCTGGTCTTCGCGTCCGGGACGTTCGCCTGGTCCCCGGCGCTCGACCGGCCCGGCCACGTCGACCCCCGTATCCAGCGTGCGACGGCGAACCTGCTCGACCGCATCTGCAAACGGGACTGAACGCGCGGCGCCCCGCGCCACCCCTGGCCAGAACTCGTCCCCCCGTACGGGAGAATCAGAAGGCACTCGTACAGAACCACGGGGAGGAACCGTGTCCGGATTCGTCGAAAAGCCCGAGCCAGTTCAGGTGCCGGGCCTGACGCACCTCCACACCGGCAAGGTGCGGGAGCTGTACCAGAACGACGCGGGCGACCTGATCATGGTCGCCAGTGACCGCCTGTCCGCCTACGACTGGGTGCTGCCCTCGCTGATCCCGGACAAGGGCCGCGTCCTGACGCAGCTCTCGCTGTGGTGGTTCGAGCAGCTCCAGGACCTGATGCCGAACCACGTGATCTCCACGGAGCTGCCGAACGGCGCTCCCGCCGACTGGGCGGGCCGCACGCTCGTCTGCAAGTCCCTGGAGATGGTCCCGGTCGAGTGCGTCGCCCGCGGCTACCTCACCGGTTCCGGCCTGGTGGAGTACAACGAGACGCGTACGGTCTGCGGGCTCGCCCTGCCCCACGGCCTGGAGGACGGCTCGGAGCTGCCCGCGCCGATCTTCACCCCCGCCACCAAGGCCGAGGTCGGCGAGCACGACGAGAACGTCTCCTACGAGGAGGTCGCCCGGCAGGTCGGCGCGGAGACCGCCGCGCAGCTGCGCCAGTCGACCCTCGCCGTCTACAGCAAGGCCCGGGACATCGCGCGTGAGCGCGGCATCATCCTGGCCGACACGAAGTTCGAGTTCGGCTTCGACAAGGAGGGCGCGCTCGTCCTCGCCGACGAGGTGCTCACCCCGGACTCCTCGCGCTTCTGGCCGGCCGGCGAGTGGCAGCCGGGCCGCGCGCAGCCCAGCTACGACAAGCAGTTCGTGCGCGACTGGCTGACCTCGGACGCGTCCGGCTGGGACCGCAAGAGCGAGCAGCCTCCGCCGCCGCTGCCCGAGGAGGTCGTCGCGGCGACGCGCGGCAAGTACATCGAGGCGTTCGAGCTGCTGACCGGGACGCCCTGGTCGTAGCCCTCGGGAACGACGAGAGCCCCGGTCCTCGCGGACCGGGGCTCTCGGCTCGAACTGGAGCGAACGACCGGGTTCGAACCGGCGACCTCAACCTTGGCAAGGTTGCGCTCTACCAACTGAGCTACGTTCGCAAGCTCCGCTTGCGCGGTGCTCCGTGCGCCGAAGCGCGACGCCTACTATACCCAACCTCGCTCGCGGGCGATCCGCACCGCCGCGTGCCGGTTCTCGGCGCCGAGCTTCGAGACGGCCGACGACAGGTAGTTCCGTACGGTGCCCTGCGACAGCGCGGCGCGCTCGGCGATCTCCGTGACGGGGGCGCCGTCGGCCGCCAGTTCGAGCACCTCGGCCTCGCGCGCGGTCAGCGGTGAGTCCCCGGCGGAGATCGCGTCGGCCGCCAACTCCGGGTCCACGTAACGGTTCCCCGCGTGCACGGTGCGGATGATCTCGGCGAGCCGTTGTGCGCTGACCGTCTTCGGCACGAAGCCGCGCACCCCTGCCGCGAGCGCCCGCTTCAGATGCCCCGGGCGGCCGTGACTGGTCACGATCATGGTCCGGCAGCCGGGCAGCTCGGCTCGCAGCGTTGTGGCCACACTCACACCGTCGGCGCCCGGCATCTGCAGATCGAGCACGGCCACGTCCGGTGCGTGGGCCCGCGCCATGGCGAGCGCCTCGGGTCCACTGGCCGCCTCCGCGACCACGACCAGATCCTCCTCGAGCGCCAGCAACGCGGCGAGCGCGCCGCGAATCAGGTGCTCGTCATCGGCGAGCAGCACACGCAACGCCATCACACGCCCTCCCACCTGGGCCGCGCCGCGGTACCCACCATCACACGCTCTCCATCCGCACCGACCGGCCGACTCCCCCCACAGCCCTGACATGCCCCGCTGCCGCCAAGCCGCCCTCCCGCGCGCGACACACCGCGCACGCGAACGCCTCGCCCAGAGAGGAACGCCCCCTCCCGCCGAAGCCGCATCGCGGACGGGGACGCCCCCTCACGTCCTTCCCGCTGAAGCCGCATCGCGGACTGGGACTCCCCCTCGCACCCTTCCCGCTGAAGGCGCATCCCGGACGGGGACTCCCCCTCGCACCCTTCCCGCTGAAGCCGCACCGCGGACGGGGACTCCCCCTCGCACCCCTCCCGCTGAAGCCGCACCGCAGCAACCGTCACCGCCCTCACCCCTCCCCCTCCTCACGCCGCCCGCCGGACCTGGTCGCCGCCCCCGCGCCCTGCCGCTCGCGGCGCGCCGTAGTCATCGCCGCCTCCGCCTCCGCCTCCGCCGCAGGCGCTGGCACCGGCACCGTCGCCGTCAACCGGAACACCCCGTCCCGCACCACAGCCGCCTCCAGCGTCCCCTCCAGCACGGCGAGGCGCTCGCGGAGGCCGGTGAGGCCCGAGCCGCGGCCGGGGGTGCCGGGGGCGGCTGCCCCGTCGTTCTCCACCGTCAGCACGACTTCCCGCGGCCCCTTCGCCAGTTCCACCCGGCAGGTGCTCGCGTCGCCGTGCCGCAGCACGTTCGTCGTGGCCTCCCGGACGACCCAGCCGAGCGCGGACTGCACCTCGGACGGGAGCCCCGCGGCGGAACCGGTCACCGTGCAGTCGATTCCCGCCGCGCTCAACACGCCCTGTGCCCCCGCCAGTTCCGCGCTCAGATCGGCCTCGCGATAACCCCGTACGACCTCGCGGACCTCCTTCTGCGAGTCCTGGGCGATGCGCTGCACCTCGATCATCTGGGACACGGCGTCCTCGGTCCGGCCGCGCCGGGCGAGCTGCACCGCCAGTTCGCTCTTGAGGGCGACCACGGCGAGGTTGCGGCCCATGACGTCGTGCAGGTCGCGGCCGAACCGCAACCGCTCCTCGGCGACGGCGAGCCGCGCCTCGACCTCGCGGGCGTGCTCGGACTCCCACATGACGGCGAGGCTCCAGGCGCTGCACCGCGCGGTCAGCAGTTCGAGGGGGACGGTGATGGCCAGCACGATGGCCAGCCCGACGATCGTGCCGAGGCCCGCGCCCACAGCGGCGAACAGGGCCAGCGCCGCCGCGATGGCCACGCCGCTCCGCCTCAGGAACGTACGGATCGGCACGGTGAGCACGTAGGCGCAGGCGAACGGCATCGGCACGAACAGCAGGGGCAGGGCGACCATGCCGTGCTGCACGCTGTCGGTCGCGAGGAGAGCGGCGATCAGGCCGAGCGCCACCACGGTGAGCCCCGCCGCCACGCGTGTCTGCACGGGCGGTACGGGACCGCGCCCGAGGTACTGGTCGAGGGCGGCGCGCACATGGACGTGGGCGACGGCGCACTGGGCGACGTTCACCACGGCCAGCGCGACGCCCAAGGCGATCGCGGTGCCGCCGGGACGCAGCGATCCAACGAGCGCCGGAACGCTCCACGCCGCGACGTAGAACCAGTTCACCGCGCGCAGCACGAGCCGGCTCTGCCACTCCACCCGCTCGATCTTGCTGCGCTCCCGCCACCGCCGGCCCGGCATCCGCACCGCTACGCTCCCGCCCGCTTCACCGTCGCGGCTCCCAGCGGAACCACCGTCGTACAGCAAACACCGCGACGATGATCCAGGCCACCGTGGTGAGGAGCGCGCCGAGCGCGTCGTGCGTGGTCAGCTCCCCGCTCCAGCCGCCCCGGACGAGCGTGAGCGGCCCGGTGAGCGGCAGCAGTTCGCAGACGGCGGCGAGCTTGTCCGGCATGACCTCCAGCGGCACGATCGTGCCCGAGCCGAACATCGACACGAGCAGCATCGGCATGGAGGCGACCTGCGCGCTCTCCACGCTGCGGCTGAACACGGTGGTGATCGCGGCGAGCGCGACGCACAGCGGGAACCCCAACAGCAGTCCCAGTACGGCGTATTGGGGTGCGCCGGGGGCGCCCACGTCGAGCGCCACGCTGCACGCGACGGCCAGGACGACGCACTGGACGAGCCCGATCGCGACGGACGGCAGCGCGGCCCCGGTCAGGATCTCACCGTCGCGCAGCTCACCGGTGCGCAGCCGCTTGAGGACCAGCTCCTCGCGCCGCGCCGCGTAGACGCTGACGAGCGAGCCGTAGACGGCGAAGAGCAGGGAGTACCCGATCGCTCCGGACAGCACGACGACGCCGACGCTGAGCCCGGTGCCCTTCAGCGCCTTCTCGTCGAGGGCCGCACTGGCGCTGAACGGCAGCACCAGGGGTACGAACACGGCGCTGAACAGCACGCCCTTGCTCCGTCCGATGAGCGTCAGCTCGGCCCGCGCGAGGGACCGGAGCCGCCCCGCCGGGGTGGTCGTCATCGTCGCTGTGCTCATGCCGCCATCTCCTTCGCCCGCTCGTCTCCCGGCTCCCCGGTTCCGTCCTTCGCCTCCCGCGCGATCCGCAGGAACGCCTCTTCGAGCGAGGCCCCGCGCACGTCGAGGCGGCGCAGCTCCACGCCCGCGTCCCTGGCCCAGACGAGCAGCCCGGTGGCGGCGCGCTGGAGTTCGTCCGTACGGAGCCGGACGAGACGCCCGTCGGTCTCGTGGTCGCCGACGCCGAGCGAGCCGAGCGGCGGAAGATCGCCCACGTGGTACCCGTCGGGCAGCTCGAACGAGATGTGCGAGGGCTGGGCGGCGACGACCTCGTCGACGCGCCCCTCGGCGGCGATCCGCCCCTCGTGCAGGATCGCGAGCCGGTCGGCGAGCGACTCCGCCTCTTCGAGGTAGTGGGTGGTGAGCAGCACGGTCGTGCCGTCGGTGCGCAGGCGGCGCACCAGTTCCCAGGTCTCGCGGCGCCCTTCGGCGTCGAGCCCGGTCGTGGGTTCGTCGAGGAAGAGGACCTCGGGCCGGCCGAGCAGCGCGAGCGCGAGGTCGAGCCGCCGCTTCTCGCCGCCGGACAGCTGCTTGACCCGGACGTTCCCCCGGCCGGTCAGCCCCACCATCTCCAGGGCCTCCCCGACGGGCCGCGCCCCGCTGGTGCAGCCCGCCCACATCCGTACGGTCTCGGCGACGGTCAGTTCGGCGGGGAATCCGCCCTCCTGGAGCATGACGCCGATCCGCGGCCGTACGTGGTCGCGCTCCCGGTGCGGGTCGTGGCCGAGCACCCGCACCCGGCCGCCGGCGGGCGCCGCGAGTCCTTCGAGGAGTTCGACGGTGGAGGTCTTGCCCGCGCCGTTGGTGCCGAGGAGGGCGAAGAGCTCGCCGCGGCCCACGGAGAAGGAGACTCCGCGCACCGCCTCGTAGGAGCCCCGCTTGCCGTCCCCGTACACGCGGCGCAGATCAGTGACATCGATCACGCGCTCGTTGCTGGTCATGGATCCAGCCTCGCTGCGGCCGGGGCCGGTCGGCAGTGCGCGCTGTCATCGGCCCGCATGACAAATGTCAGGTGTCCCGCGCGGGCATGAAGAAGGCCCCGGATCCTGGGATCCGGGGCCTTCTTTTCTGGAGCGAACGACCGGGTTCGAACCGGCGACCTCAACCTTGGCAAGGTTGCGCTCTACCAACTGAGCTACGTTCGCATTGCCTCCGACCAGCTCTCACTGACCGGCGCGAGCATCAGCCTACCGCACTCGAAAGAGTGCCTGGTACGCGATGCGGAGCGGGTGACAGGAATTGCACACTGCGCCTTCCCCCTGGAAGGGGGATGTTCTACTACTGAACTACACCCGCACGACCTTGTGGGCTTCGGCTTTGTCGGCCTCGCCCCTCGGCGTGCTCCAGACTTTAGCCGACCGCCGGGGGTGCAGCGCAAGTCGGTTCTGCCGAGGGGCTCCTGACGGAGCCCCGACAGCGATCCGCGTCCCTCAGTTGGCCTCGGCGAACGCCTCGTAGACGCGCTTCGGGATCCGGCCGCGCGGCGGCACCTCGAACCGGTTGGAGCGGGCCCAGGCGCGCACGGCGGCCGGGTCCGGGCTGAGGTCGGTGTGCGTGAACGCCTTGCCGGTCCGGCTGGAGCGCTTGCGGCCCGCCTCCAGGTACGGGGCCAGGGTCGAGCGGAGTTTTTCGGCATTGGCTTGATTGAGGTCGATCTCGTACGACCTGCCGTCGAGACCGAAGACGACCGTTTCCGCCGCTTCTCCGCCGTCGATGTCGTCAAAGAGAGTGACCACGACACGCTGCGCCACGAATATCGGTCCCTTCGTCCGGCACCCCCGCTTTGACGTGCGGTGATGTCGACTGTCCAGCTCTGTATGAGCAATGTTCGGGCTAAACGCGCGCCCGAGTGCAGGCAGGTTGCCTGTATGCGCCATTTCCTTTTTACCCTGCCCGGCATTGTGCTGGGAAGACCAGTTAATAACCTGCGCGTGTCCCCGGGGCGAGTTATCCGGAGTCTTTCCCTTGATTTTCCGTGCGGATCTCCGCTTGTTGCCGTAACGTGACGCGGCTCTCGTAGCTTCCTACCGTCTACGCGAGTAGAAGATTTGGGCAGGTACGCTGAACGGACCTGCTCAGCACCACACACCGGGAGTGCCAGTGGCACGCGTCGTAGTCGACGTCATGCTCAAGCCGGAGATCCTCGACCCCCAGGGCCAGGCGGTGCAGCGTGCGCTGCCGCGCCTCGGTTTCGACGGCATCTCCGACGTTCGCCAGGGAAAGCGATTCGAGCTCGAAGTGGACGGGCCGGTGGATGACGCCACCCTCGCCCGTATCCATGAGCTCGCGGAAAGCTTCCTCGCCAACACGGTGATCGAGAACTTCATCGTGAAGGTGGAAGACGCCGCGGGCGCGGAAGAGCCCGTTTCCTCCGCGGCAGGGGCCGAAAAGTGACCGCTCGTATTGGCGTCGTCACCTTTCCGGGCTCCCTCGACGACCGCGACACCCAGCGCGCGATCCGCCTGGCCGGTGCCGAGCCGGTGGCGCTGTGGCACAAGGACAAGGATCTGAAGCAGGTCGACGCGGTCGTCCTGCCGGGCGGATTCAGTTACGGCGATTACCTGCGGGCGGGCGCCATCTCGCGTTTCTCGCCGGTCATGGAGACGCTGATCGACCAGGCGAAGGCGGGCCTGCCCGTCCTCGGCATCTGCAACGGGTTCCAGGTCCTCACCGAGGCCCACCTGCTCCCCGGCGGCATGCTCGGCAACGACCACCTGCACTTCATCTGCCGCGACCAGAAGCTGCGCGTGGAGAGTGCGGACACCGCCTGGACCGTCGACTACGAGGCGGGCCAGGAGATCCACATCCCGCTGAAGAACATGGACGGGCGGTACGTCGCCGACGAGCGCACGCTCGACATGCTGGAGGCGGAGGGCCGCGTCGTCTTCCGCTACCTCGACGTCAACCCGAACGGCTCGCTGCGCGACATCGCCGGCATCACGAACGAGGCGGGCAACGTCGTCGGTCTGATGCCGCACCCGGAGCACGCCGTGGAGCCCCTCGTCGGCTCCGGCCGCACCGACGGCCTCCCCTTCTTCACCTCGATCCTCAAGAAGCTGGTCGCCGCCTCATGAGCCTCGACACCGTAGACAACGCGAGCAAGACCCCCGACGTCGAGCTCCCCTGGGCCGAACTCGGCCTCAAGAAGGACGAGTACGCGCGCGTGGTCGAGATTCTCGGCCGCCGCCCGACCGGCGCCGAGCTCGCCATGTACTCCGTCATGTGGTCCGAGCACTGCTCGTACAAGTCCTCCAAGGCCCACCTGCGCCAGTTCGGCGAGAAGGCGCCGCAGTCGGACGCCATGCTCGTCGGCATCGGTGAGAACGCCGGTGTGGTGGACGTCGGCCAGGGCTACGCCGTCACCTTCAAGGTGGAGTCGCACAACCACCCGTCCTACGTCGAGCCCTACCAGGGCGCGGCCACGGGCGTGGGCGGCATCGTGCGCGACATCATCGCCATGGGCGCGCGTCCGGTCGCCGTGGTGGACCCGCTGCGCTTCGGCGCCGCCGACCACCCCGACACCAAGCGCGTGCTGCCCGGCGTCGTCGCCGGCATCGGCGGCTACGGCAACTGCCTGGGCCTGCCGAACATCGGCGGCGAGGTCGTCTTCGACTCCTGCTACCAGGGGAACCCGCTGGTCAACGCCGGTGCCATCGGCGTCATGCGACACGAGGACATCCACCTCGCGAAGGCGTCCGGCGCGGGCAACAAGGTCATCATGTACGGGGCCAGGACGGGCGGCGACGGCATCGGCGGCGCCTCCATCCTGGCGAGCGAGACCTTCGACGACGCCAAGCCGTCGAAGCGTCCCGCGGTGCAGGTCGGTGACCCGTTCCAGGAGAAGCTGCTCATCGAGTGCACCCTGGAGGCGTTCGCCGAGAAGCTCGTCGTCGGCATCCAGGACCTCGGCGCGGCGGGTATCTCCTGTGCGACGAGCGAGCTGGCGTCCAACGGCTCGGGCGGTATGCGCGTCGACCTTGACGACGTACCGCTGCGCGACTCCACGCTCTCTCCTGAGGAGATCCTCATGAGCGAGTCGCAGGAACGCATGTGCGCCGTGGTCGAGCCCTCGAAGGTCGACCGCTTCCTGGAGATCTGCGAGAAGTGGGACGTCATCGCCACCGTCATCGGCGAGGTGACCGACGGCGACCGCCTGGAGATCTTCTGGCACGGCGAGAAGATCGTCGACGTCGACCCGCGCACGGTCGCGCACGACGGCCCGGTCTACGAGCGCCCCTACGCGCGCCCCGAGTGGCAGGACGCGCTCCAGGCCGACGACGCGGGCAAGCTGCCGCGCCCTTCTTCGAGCGATGAGCTGAAGGCGCAGGTCCTGGCGCTGGTCTCCTCGCCGAACCAGGCGTCCAAGAAGTGGATCACCTCGCAGTACGACCACTTCGTGCAGGGCAACACCGTCCTCGCGCAGCCCGAGGACTCGGGCATGATCCGCATCGACGAGGAGACCGGCCTCGGCGTCGCCATCGCGACGGACGGCAACGGCCGGTACGCGAAGCTCGACCCGTACACGGGCGCGCAGCTCGCCCTCGCGGAGGCGTACCGCAATGTCGCGACGACGGGCGCCAAGCCGCTCGCCGTCTCCGACTGCCTGAACTTCGGCTCGCCCGAGGACCCGGCCGTCATGTGGCAGTTCGCCGAGGCCATCCGCGGTCTGGCCGACGGCTGCCAGCAGCTCGGCACCCCGGTGACCGGCGGCAACGTCTCGCTGTACAACCAGACGGGCGAGGCGGCCATCCACCCGACGCCGGTCGTCGCGGTCCTCGGTGTCATCGACGACGTGGCGCGGCGCACGCCGGTCGCGTTCAAGGAGGAGGGCCAGCTGCTCTACCTCCTCGGTGACACCCGCGAGGAGTTCGGCGGTTCGGCCTGGTCGCAGGTGGTCCACGACCACCTCGGCGGTCTCCCGCCGGCCGTGGACCTGGAGCGCGAGCGGCTGCTCGGCGACATCCTCATCTCGGCCTCGCGCGACGGCATGATCGACGCCGCGCACGACCTCTCCGACGGCGGTCTGATCCAGGCCGTGGTCGAGTCGGCGCTCCTCGGCGACAAGGGCGCGCGCCTGGTCGTCCCGGACGGCCTCGACGCGTTCACGTTCCTCTTCTCCGAGTCGGCGGGCCGCGCGGTCGTCGCCGTCCCGCGCAGCGAGGAGCTCCGCTTCACCGACATGTGCGGGGCGCGGGGTCTGCCGGTCACGCGCATCGGCGTCGTGGACGGTTCGGGCGCGGAGGCGACCGTCGACGTGCAGGGCGAGTTCGCTCTGCCGCTGAGCGAGCTGCGCGAGGCGCACGAGGGGACGATCCCGGCGCTGCTGGCGTAAGCGTTCCTGCGTTTCCTCCGTTTCGGAGTCCCCTGCCCGGGTCGGGCAGGGGACTCCGTCGTGTTCGGGATCGCCCGAACGAGGGATTGTTCGGTCCTACGTAATTACGTAATCTCGACACATGACGGATCTGGAGCAGCGGGTCGCCGAGCTGGAGCGGAGGCTCGACGCCATGGAGAGCGGGCGCGCGAGCGGCCCGGCGGCAGCAGCCCCGGGCACGTTCTGGGCGCTCGACGGGCTGAAGGAGCAGCTGGCGGATGTCGCGAGCGGAGGGGTGCTGTTCACCGGGGCGGTGCGGCTGCCGGGCGGGGAGGAGAGCGGGGGATACGAGTGGCAGTACGGCGCCGTCACCGACGAGCTGCTGGCGTCCGACTGGACGGACGTGGCGGAGGCGTTCGCGGCGCTGGGCCACGGCCTGCGGCTCAGACTGCTCCGCGAGGTCCTGGGCGGCCGTACCTCCGCGACCGAGCTGGCCGACCTCGACGACGTGGGGACGAGCGGCCAGATCTACCACCACCTGCGCCAGTTGACCGCCGCCGGCTGGCTGCGCTCCGCGGGCCGGGGGCGCTACGAGGTGCCGGCGGGCCGGGTCGTGCCGCTCCTGGTGGCCCTGACCGCGGCGAGACCGGCCTGAACCGTACGGGCGTAGGGTCGCCGTCATGACTCCTCCGCCGGCCGGCAGGGGCGCGGGCGCCCCTGGCAAGAAGCGCACCCGTTCCTACGCCCCCGCCAAGATCCGCGATGCCGTGCTCGCCCAGTTCGGGAACGTACGGAAGGCGGCCGGGACCCTCACGCCCGAGCAGCTCGCGGCGCCGACGCGGCTCGGGGACTGGACCGTGCGGGAGTTGCTCGCGCATCTGTCGATGGCGCTCGGCGCGATCGACCGGGCCCTGGAGCAGCCGGAGCCGGGCAAGGCCGAGGTCGCCGCGCTCGACTGGCCGTTCGCCACGGCGGCGAACGCCGGGGGCATCGCCGACCGCAGCCGGACCATCGCCGCCGAGAACCCCGACCTCCCGGCGCTCCTGGCCCGGACCGAGGAGCGTTTCGCGGCGAACCTGGACGAGACCGCCGACAGCCGGGTGCTCGCGGTGGGCGCCGGTGCCATGACCTTCGCCGACTACCTGGTCACCCGTACCGTCGAACTCGTCGTGCACACCGACGACCTGAACGACGCGGTGCCGGGGCTCGACGTCCCCGTCGACCGGCAGGCGCTGGCCGCCTGTACGCGGCTGCTCGCCGACGCGCTCGCCGTGAAAGCGCCGGGCGCCTCGACGGAGGTGCGGATCCCGCCGTTCGCCGTCGTCCAGTGCGTCGAGGGGCCCCGGCACACGCGCGGCACCCCGCCGAACGTCGTCGAGACGGACCCGCTCACCTGGGTCCGCCTGGCCACGGGGCGTACGCGCTGGTCGGTGGCGATCGACGACGCGCTCGTCAGCGCCAGCGGTGAACGGGCCGATCTGACGGGCGTGTTGCCGATCATGGCCTGACGGATCGTCCTGCCGATCATGACCGACGGACGGTTCTGCCGATCATGGCCTGACGGTCCTGCCGGGCGGGGGCGAAGGGACGGAACCGAACACGGGGGTCGTCCCGTCACATCGGCATGTTCACGCAACGCAGTACCCGCGCCCTGCTCACCGCCGCTCTGCCCCTGGTCGCGCTCACCACTGTCGCGGCCTGCGGGAACGAGAAGGCGTCCGACGACAACGCGTCCGGCGCGAAGGCCCCCGGCACGGTGGAGGTCGGCGGCGCCCCGGTCACCGGTGTCACCTGGCACGTGCGGAGCATGACGGTGGACGGGACGACGACCAAGGCACCGGACACCGCACATCTGCAGTTC
Organism: Streptomyces sp. R818; assembly: GCF_056172735.1. Lineage (NCBI taxonomy): Bacteria > Bacillati > Actinomycetota > Actinomycetes > Kitasatosporales > Streptomycetaceae > Streptomyces > Streptomyces sp. R818. The sequence continues at coordinate 82,950 of NZ_JAOCNE010000012.1, read as the reverse complement.
GTCTCGGACAAGCGGGTGCGCGGCAACTACGGCTGCAACGACTTCGACGCGCAGGCCCAGGTCGACGGTGACAGCGTCGACCTGGGCAAGGTGCGCACCACCCTCATGGCCTGCGCCGACAAGAAGGAGGGCGCGTTCGAGAAGAGCCTCGCCCGCGCGCTCGCCGACAAGAACACCGTCGAGGCCGACGGCGACGACCGGCTGACCCTGACCCGGGCCAACGGCGACACCGTCACCCTGACCAGCAGGCCCGCGCAGGACGACGCCGCGCTCACCGGCACCCGCTGGACCGTCGACACCCTGCACCACGACGACGTCGCCGAGTCCCTGCCGAAGGCGGTACGGGACCGGGCCCGGCTCGTCTTCGGCAAGGACGGCCACGTCGACGCCCGACTCGGCTGCAACAGCGGCAGCGCCAAGGCCGCCGTCAGGGACGGCCGCATCGCCTTCTCCACCCTGACCAGCACCAAGATGGGCTGCGTCGGTGACGCCGCCGAGGTGGAGAAGACGATGAAGAAGGTCCTCGGCGGCGACGCGACCGACAAGGCGACCGGTGACGCGACCGTGGCGTACGAGATCAAGGGCGACACCCTCACCCTGACCGCCCCCGACGGCACGGGCATCGGCCTCACCGCGGTGAAGAAGTAGCGGGCGAGTGGATCAGCCGGGGTATCAGGCGTACGGCAGCAGCTCCTTGTCCGTCCTCTCCCACGCCGCCTTCAGCTCGGCCAGCACCTCCGGCTCGTCGGCGGCCCGGTCGGCCTGCTCGCGCCGGTCGGCGGAGAGATCGAACAGCTGGTCCGCGCCGCCCTTGCCGCGGTAGTACTTCCAGTTCCCGCGCCGCACGGCCCGCTCCCCGCGCACCCGCCAGAACAGATCGCGCTCGGGCAGCTTCTCGCCGCGCAGCAGGTACCCGGCGAGGCTGGTCCCGTCGAGCGGGTGGGCGCGGTCGGGCCGGGCGCCGCCGATCTCCAGGAGCGTCGCCGTCCAGTCGGGCGTGAAGACCGGCTCGTGGCTGACCTGCCCGCCGTCGAGCCGCGCGGGCCAGCGCAGAATCGTCGGCACGCGGATGCCGCCCTCCTGGAGGGACGCCTTGTTGCCGGAGAGCGGCCAGTTGTAGGAGAACCGCTCGCCGCCGTTGTCCGAGGCGAAGAAGACGAGCGTGTCCTTCTCCTGCCCGGACTCCTTGAGCGCCTTCAGCACCTGGCCGACGGACCGGTCCAGGTCCTGCACCATCTCCGTGTACTTCTCGACGGAGCCGCCGTCGGTGTGGAACAGCGCCCGGCCGTCCCCGGCCTTGATCCGCCGGACGACCTCGGCGCTCTCCTCCTCGTCCCCGTCGGCGATCCAGGGCCAGTGCGGAGTGGTGAAGTTCAGGTTGAGCAGCCACGGCTTGCCGCCATGGTCCCGACGCACGTACTCGCTCGCCCGCTCCGTCAGGATCCGCGTGTAGTACCGCAGGTCCTTGTATTCGGCGTCACCCTCGCGCACGTCGCCCTCGTACAGGTCGTACTCGCCGCCGAGCCCGAGCTTGGAGTAGTACTCCAGGGCCCCGCCGAAGTTGCCGAAGAACTCGTCCCAGCCGGACTTGGTCGGCGAGTAGTCCGGCAGGTAGCCGCAGTGCCACTTGCCGATCAGCGCGGTCGCGTACCCGGCGCCGCGCAGCAGCGAGGCGAGCGTCGGATGGTTCGGGTCGAGCCCGACGGACCGGTCGGCGATCGGCTCGGCGAGCCCGCCCTTCGTACGGCCCGGATAGCGGCCTGTGTAGAGGCTGAACCGGGTCGGCGAGCAGGTGGCGGAGCCGCTGTACGCGTCGGTGAACCGGACGCCCTGCCGCGCCAGCCTGTCCAGGTTCGGGGTCTTGATGTGCGGGGCGCCGTACGAGGACAGGTCGGCCCAGCCCAGGTCGTCGCCCAGGATGAAGAGGATGTTCGGCCGCTTGGCGGGCCGCCCCGGGGAGGCGCGAAACAGCCGCTCCTCAGCACCGGAGGCGGCATCGGCGGGCGTGGCCGCCGCACCGAGCGCGGCGGCGGTCGCGGAGGCGCCGACCACCCCGCCGAAAGCGCGCCGGGACAGTTTCGAGGCATGCGAAGGCATGAAAGGGCTCCGAGGAAAGGAGAGGGGGAAGAGCGCAGGGCAGGACGGCGTCACGCTCCTCCGGCGCAAAGGAGCGGAACCCGTGACAGATCAGGCGGTGTTACGGCTCAGCCGCGGCGACAGATCGCGCTGGCGACACGGACGAGGTCGACGTGCCGGCGCTCCACGAGGGTGACCGTGCGGTCACGGAGGAGGGGCTGCATGATCCAGGACCATGCCGAGCGTGACCTACACCTGTCAACGAGGGTCCGTAGTGCGGACGCCCGGAGTGCGTCCCGTCACACTCGGCCGCGCACGCGCCCCCACCCCCGGCCGCCCCTCTGTTTACCCCGGTGAACGGCGCTGCAGCCCTGGAATCACAGGCCCGAACGCCCCTCGGACCCACCCCGCGCTACGCGCGTCCAGTGCGTTCCACCAACCGCGCGAGCCCCTCCACGACGTAGGAACCGCCTATCCCCAATTCGGACCAGTGGTCGATCTCGCCTACACTCGGAAACGTGCCACGTGGTGACGGTCGACTCAATCACGATCTGCTCCCCGGCGAGAAAGGCCCCCAGGACGCGTGTGGCGTCTTCGGTGTCTGGGCTCCGGGCGAAGAGGTCGCAAAGCTCACGTACTTCGGGCTCTACGCCCTCCAGCATCGGGGCCAGGAATCCGCGGGAATCGCGGTCAGCAACGGCTCCCAGATCCTCGTCTTCAAGGACATGGGCCTCGTGTCCCAGGTCTTCGACGAGACTTCCCTAGGCTCCCTCCAAGGTCATATCGCGGTCGGTCACGCCCGCTACTCGACCACCGGGGCCTCCGTATGGGAGAACGCCCAGCCGACGTTCCGCGCCACCGCGCACGGTTCGATCGCGCTCGGCCACAACGGCAACCTGGTCAACACGGCGCAGCTCGCCGAGATGGTCGCCGACCTCCCCAAGGAGAACGGGCGTGCGACGCAGGTCGCCGCCACCAACGACACCGATCTCGTCACCGCGCTGCTCGCAGGGCAGGTCGACGACGACGGCAAGCCGCTGACCATAGAAGAGGCGGCGCCCAGGGTGCTGCCCCAGGTCCAGGGCGCGTTCTCGCTCGTCTTCATGAACGAGAACACCCTGTACGCGGCCCGCGACCCGCAGGGCATCCGCCCGCTGGTCCTCGGCCGCCTGGAGCGCGGCTGGGTCGTCGCCTCGGAGTCCGCCGCGCTCGACATCTGCGGCGCCTCGTTCGTCCGCGAGATCGAGCCGGGCGAGTTCGTGGCAATCGACGAGAACGGTCTGCGAACGTCCCGCTTCGCCGAAGCAAAGCCGAAGGGCTGTGTCTTCGAGTACGTCTATCTGGCCCGCCCCGACACCGACATCGCCGGGCGGAACGTGTACCTCTCCCGCGTGGAGATGGGCCGCCGCCTCGCCGCCGAGGCCCCGGTCGAGGCCGACCTCGTCATAGCGACCCCGGAGTCCGGCACGCCGGCCGCGATCGGCTACGCCGAGGCCAGCGGGATCCCGTTCGGTGCCGGTCTGGTGAAGAACGCCTATGTGGGCCGTACCTTCATCCAGCCCAGCCAGACGATCCGCCAGCTCGGCATCCGGCTCAAGCTGAACCCCCTCAAGGAAGTGATCAAGGGCAAGAAGCTCGTGGTCGTCGACGACTCGATCGTCCGCGGCAACACGCAGCGCGCCCTGGTCCGTATGCTCCGCGAGGCCGGCGCGGCCGAGGTCCACATCCGGATCTCGTCCCCGCCCGTGAAGTGGCCGTGCTTCTTCGGCATCGACTTCGCGACCCGCGCGGAGCTGATCGCCAACGGCATGTCGGTCGACGAGATCGGCACCTCGCTCGGCGCCGACTCGCTCTCGTACATCTCCATCGACGGCATGATCGAGGCGACCACCATCGCCAAGCCGAACCTCTGCCGCGCCTGCTTCGACGGCGAGTACCCGATGGACCTCCCCGACCCCGAGCTGCTCGGCAAGCAGCTCCTGGAGACGGAGCTGGCGGCGGGCCCGGCGGCCATGGCGGCGAACGACGCGATCCGTCGTCCGTAACCCCCTCCGCGACCCGACCTCCGCAGCCTCGACACGAAAGCTCTCTCACCCATGTCTTCTGACTCTTCCGGTGCCAGCTACGCCTCCGCTGGCGTGGACATCGAGGCGGGCGACCGCGCCGTCGAGCTGATGAAGGAGTGGGTGAAGAAGACGCAGCGGCCCGAGGTCCTCGGCGGCCTCGGCGGCTTCGCCGGCCTCTTCGACGCCTCCGCCCTCAAGAAGTACGAGCGTCCGCTCCTGGCCTCCGCCACGGACGGCGTCGGCACCAAGGTCGACATCGCCCGCCGCCTCGGCGTGTACGACACGATCGGCCACGACCTCGTCGCGATGGTCATGGACGACATCGTGGTGTGCGGCGCCGAGCCGCTGTTCATGACCGACTACATCTGTGTCGGCAAGGTCCACCCCGAGCGGGTCGCGGCCATCGTGAAGGGCATCGCGGAGGGCTGCGTCCTCGCGGGCTGCGCCCTGGTCGGCGGCGAGACGGCGGAGCACCCGGGCCTCCTCGGCCCGGACGACTTCGACGTCGCGGGCGCCGGCACCGGCGTCGTGGAGTACGAGAACCTGCTCGGCCCCGACCGCATCCGCGAGGGTGACGCGGTCATCGCCATGGAGTCCTCCGGGCTTCACTCGAACGGGTACTCGCTGGTCCGCCACGTCCTCCTGGAGCGCGCCGGGATGGCCCTGGAGCAGCAGGTCGACGAGCTGGGCCGGACGCTCGGCGAGGAGCTCCTGGAGCCGACGAAGATCTACTCCCTGGACTGCCTCTCCCTCACCAGCACCACCGAGGTGCACGCCTACAGCCACATCACGGGCGGCGGCCTCGCGGCCAACCTCGCCCGGGTGATCCCGGACGGCCTGCACGCCACCGTGGACCGCTCCACGTGGGCGCCGGGCGCGATCTTCGACCTCGTCGGCAAGGCCGGTCGGGTGGAGCGTCTGGAGCTGGAGAAGACGCTGAACATGGGCGTCGGCATGATGGCGGTCGTGCCGCAGGAATCGGTCGACGTCGCGCTCGCCACGCTCGAGGACCGCGGCGTGGAGTCGTGGGTGGCCGGCGAGATCACCGCCCGCGGCGCACACCCGACGGGCGCCGAGCTGACCGGCGACTACGCCAAGTAGACGGACCCGCTGCCCGTCGCAAGGCGGGCAGCGGCTCCCCCTGCCGTCACGGCCGTGGACAGCACAAAACCCGGTCCGGCGTGGTGGACCACTCCGGACCGGGTGAGAGTGCAGCAGTAAGCGGAAATCAGTCGGCTGAGAACAGCGTCAGCTGAGATCGATTACGTGCCGGCAGCTGTCACGAGGTCAAGCGCCGCGGCGCTGAGACGACGGACCGGACTCGTCGGAGTCCTCGTCCTCGCCCTCGTTGTACAGATCCGCATAGCGGGCGTACGGGTCGTCTTCCTCGTCGTCGTCATCGAAAGGCTCGCCGTTCGGCGGCTGATTCGATACTGGGTTCGACGTCGATGCGCCCAGCTCATTGGCCAGACGCGACAGGTCAGTCCCGCCGCTGCTGTACTTCAGCTGGCGGGCGACCTTCGTCTGCTTGGCCTTTGCCCGGCCGCGCCCCATGGCTCGACCCCCTCGGATACGGGGCTCGACGGCCCCAGAGTCTTGACACGCGTTCATGATCTAGAACGGGCTCCCCGTGAGGAGACCGGTCCGTAGGGCTTCCACGGTACCTGAGCCCACGCCCATACGGTACGTCGCCCGCAGGACGCGCCTGCCCACAGGACCAGCAAGGAGCCCTGTCCTCGCTGGTCAGCTGCGATTTTAACCTCTTCTGGACCCGCGACCCGCCGAAGAGCGTGACTCTGGTCATGTCCGCGCCGCGCTCAGCGGGACGAGCGCGCCTCCGCCATCCGCTGCTCGGCGATCCGGTCGGCCGCGGCGGCCGGCGGAATACCATCCGCCTTTGCGCGAGCGAAGATGGAAAGCGTGGTGTCGAAGATCTTCGCGGCCTTGGCCTTGCACCGGTCGAAGTCGAACCCGTGCAGCTCGTCGGCGACCTGGATGACACCGCCCGCGTTCACCACGTAGTCCGGGGCGTACAGGATCCCGCGGTCGGCGAGGTCCTTCTCCACACCCGGGTGCGCGAGCTGGTTGTTGGCCGCGCCGCACACCACCTTCGCCGTGAGCACCGGCACGGAGTCGTCGTTCAGGGCGCCGCCGAGCGCGCAGGGCGCGTAGATGTCGAGGTCCTCGACGCGGATCAGCGCCTCCGTGTCGGCGACGACCGAGACGGACGGGTACTGGTCGGTGATCCGGCGCACGGACTCCGCGCGCACGTCCGTCACCACGACCTCGGCACCGTCCGCGAGCAGGTGCCCGACCAGGTGGTACCCGACCTTGCCGACGCCCGCGACGCCCACCTTGCGGCCGCGCAGCGTCGGGTCGCCCCACAGGTGCTGGGCGCTGGCGCGCATGCCCTGGAAGACGCCGAAGGCGGTGAGCACGGAGGAGTCGCCCGCGCCGCCGTTCTCGGGGGAGCGCCCGGTGGTCCAGCGGCACTCGCGCGCGACCACGTCCATGTCGGCGACGTACGTGCCGACGTCGCAGGCCGTCACGTAGCGCCCGCCGAGCGAGGCGACGAAGCGGCCGTAGGCGAGCAGCAGCGCCTCGCTCTTGATCACGGCGGGGTCGCCGATGATGACGGCCTTGCCGCCGCCGTGGTCGAGCCCCGCCAGGGCGTTCTTGTACGACATGCCGCGGGCCAGGTTCAGCGCGTCGGCGACGGCTTCGGCCTCGGTGGCGTACGGGTAGAAGCGGGTGCCGCCGAGGGCCGGGCCGAGGGCGGTGTTGTGCAGGGCGATGACGGCCTTCAGGCCGCTCGCGCGGTCCTGGCAGAGCACGACCTGCTCGTGCCCGCCCTGGTCCGAGTGGAAGAGGGTGTTCAGGACGTCCGGGGCGCTGGTGGTGCCGGAGGTGGTGACAGGGTCGCCGGTCACATCGGTCACTGTGGTGACTCCCAAGTACATAGCGGCGGTTGGGCGGAATCCCGTGCGGGTGGCGGGCTCTCCACCGTTCGTGGGCAAGAGATTAGAACGTGTGGGGGCCCGCCACGGCCGCAGTGCCGAGGATCACTCTCTCGCGTGGGGCGGCGGCGGAAGTACGGTCGAATCCCGCCGCGTCCCGCGGTAGCCCGTCGTGGGACGATTTGCAGTGATTTCCAACCGATGGGCGGGGGAGGGAGCAGCCGTGCCCGAGGTGTCGCCGGTGACCGTTCCGTATGCGGCGTACTTGCGTGTGTACGAGCCGCTCGCGGCGTTCCCGCAACCCGAGCGGGACCACTGGGAGCGGTACGCGAAGCGCGAGCACCACCCCTCCTACCAGGACGAACTCCGCCGTTCTCTGGCCGACTTGCTGCCTGTGCCGCCGGTCCCGGTGCCGGTGCACGAGAGCGACGACGCGTTCGTGGCCGAGATCGAGGGCGTCCTGTGCGTGTGCCCGTGGCGCACGCGGCTGCGCGGCTGGCAGGCCCTGGACGAGCTGCCGGGCCAGTTGCCGGCCCCGCTCCTGGACGCGGTGCTCCCGCCGGTGGTGCGCCGCCAAGCGGCCGGGGACTACGAGCGCTGGCTGGAGCGCAATCCGGACGCCCGGCCGTGGATCCGCACGGAGACGTGGCAGGTGCCGATCAACTGGTTCGTGCTGGTCTCGGACGAGGAGCGGGTGTACGAGGCGAAGGCTGCCGGGGACGCGGCCGGTGGGCCCTCGCTGCGCTACCGCACCCCCATGGTGCAGGCCCGGCGCCGGGTGGCGCGCGGCCTCAAGGCGCTGCGGGACGCGGTCGACGAGGGGCCGTTGATCGACGGCCTGGTGGACGTGGGGCGCTGGCTCGAGGAGTTCCACCCGCGCTCGTACGTCGAACTCGACTACGGCGGACTTGTGTACGTTCTCCCTCCGGACCTGCTCGACGAGGATCACTCGGCTGCCGATGTCGCCGAGGGAATCGAAGCACTCCGTCGCGGCGACGCGGACGGAGCGAGCGAGGCGTACGCCCGGCTCGTGGAGCGGTGGCGCGCGGTGCGGGACAGGCGCCAGGCCAACTGAGACACCGGCGGCGCGTCAGAGGGCGCGTCAACTGGCGGGGCGCGCGGGTCTCTTCGGGACCTACGTCCCGATCCGGGCGTTTGACTCAAGCGTGACGGACTGCACTAACTTCACCCTTGCGCCCATCGCCCCTCCTCGTGCCAAAATAGGACAAGGAGCCCGGGGAGGGCGCCATCCGTCCATCTATGTCCATCCATAGGCAGCCATGGACGGATTGCTCAGCATTGCACTGCCGTTGGGGGGTCTGACGACTCCTGATCGCTCTGTGACTGATCGTCACTGTGGCGTGACTGTCCGCTATGGCATGGTCCATCGGCTTCCGTCGCTGATGAACACCTGGGAGGGCAATTCCATCGGTTTGGCCGACGAGGCTGGACGGATGGTGTAGTTGTAGTGCCGAGGACAAGCCGTTCGTCCTATAACCGACTCGACCCGTGTCCGCCATTTCGGGCAACGCGGGTCAAGGTGCAGAATTTAAAGGAAAGAACCGAGAAGGTTCGGTTCTCCCGAGGAGGCCGCTCATGACCGCTCGCACCCCTGATGCCGAGCCGCTGCTGACCCCCGCCGAGGTCGCCACGATGTTCCGCGTGGACCCGAAGACCGTCACGCGCTGGGCCAAGGCTGGCAAGCTCACGTCGATCCGCACGCTCGGCGGGCACCGCCGTTACCGCGAGGCCGAGGTCCGCGCCCTGCTTGCGGGCATCCCGCAGCAGCGCAGCGAGGCCTGAGACACCGCAGAACGCAGCATTACCGGGCGTTTCGGGCCCCCCAACCCGTACCGCGCCCACCCCTAGCTCCACACGACGCGGGTTCTGCCCCAACAGGACCCACGCCCACTGAAGCGTCATCTCAACTGCATCACGGGTGCGTCGTCGATCGCGCTGGACTCCGCCGGGTCCAGCGCGATCTTTTTTGTGCGCCCGAGGAGGCGGCCGGCGTGCCGGGACGGTGATCTGTGGGCGCCCTTGTGGGTGCTTGATCGGTCCCTGGTGGGTACCTGGCGGTCAGCTGTGAGGGCAGTGCAATTGCACATATTAAATTGAGCAGTTGTAGGGAGGGTGTAAGAAACGGTGTTTCCAAAACTAGTTCGGTGACACCGTCACACCCCGGGGAGCTTGTTGCTGATGACGCCTGTGCGCTAAAGGGGTATCTGCCCGGAACCTGTCCTCAGGGTGCCACTTCCTGAGGGGCGCGTGGGACGGCTTTGGTCACTGCTTCCGGGGACTTTCGTCCCCGCCCTCCTCCCGGACGCTCTCGGGCCCGTCCTGGGCCTCCGTGGCGGGGTCCAGGGCGAGACGGAGCAGGCGGTGGCAGATCGGGCAGTGCCGGGTCAGGTGGCGGTGGCCGGAGGCGGCGGAGAGGTGGGCGCGCAGGAGCGCCCGCACTTCGTGACGTTGTACGGGTGCCGCCATGGGGTCCGCCTCCCGCCCTGGTCTCCTGCCGGACGTGCCTCTCGTTCCGGCGTACCCAGAGCCCGTGCCGGAGTCAAGAACCCGGGGCACACGCGTAGAGGCCCGCACCTTCCGGTGCGGGCCTCTACTTCACTGCGGTCCTGACGGGATTTGAA
>NZ_JAOCNE010000012.1:69034-72432 GCF_056172735.1 Streptomyces sp. R818 | reverse complement strand
TTGGGCAGCAGGGTCGGGCTCGTCGTGGCCTTCAGGCGCCGCTCGCACGCCTGCCAGGCCGCGAGGACCTGCTGCACCTGCCCGACCGTGCGCACGGTCGTGTCGACGATCTCCGCGCGCACCTTGTCGTAGAGCTTGCGGTACGACTCCTCGTCCCACGCCGGGCCGCCGAAGTCCGCGATCAGCTTGTCCGCCGCCGCCATCGCACAGTCGTCGAAGAGGGCCTGCACGGTGCCGTGCGGGTTCGCGGACAGGGCGAGCTTCTGGGCGTTGGTCAGCTTGTCCGAGGCGAACTTGCCCGGATTGACCGGGATGTTGCGCAGGATGAGCCGCCGCGTGCCCTTCCACATGGCCTGGGCCTGCTCGGCCTCGGTGTCGAAGAGGCGTACGGAGACGGTGTCGCCGTCGTCGACCAAAGCCGGGTACGCCTTGACCGGCTGGCCGGCCCGCCGCGTCTCGAAGACCCGGGACAGCGTGCCGATCGTCCAGTCCGTCAGGCCCTTGCGCTCGACGGACTCGCCGCCCGAGCGCTCGGCCGTCGCCGCGGCCGCCTTGGAGATGGCCTGGCGCGCCTTGGGCCGCAGCTTCAGCTTGAGCGCTTCCAGGTCCTTGTCCTCGGCGAGCTTGCGGCGCCGCTCGTCGACGATCCGGAACGTGATCTTCAGGTGGTCCGGTACGCGGCTCAGGTCGAAGTCGTCCGCGGAGACCGGGACACCGACCATCCGCTGCAGCTCACGCGCGAGCGTCGTCGGCAGCGGCTCCTGCAGCGGCACGGCCCGGTCCAGGAACGCCTTGGCGAAGTTCGGCGCGGGCACGTAGTTGCGCCGGATCGGCTTCGGCAGCGAGCGGATCAGCTCGACCACCACGTCCTCGCGCAGGCCCGGGATCTGCCAGTCGAAGCCCTCGTCCGTGACCTGGTTGAGGACCTGGAGCGGGATGTGCACGGTCACGCCGTCCGCGTCCGCGCCCGGCTCGAACTGGTACGTCACCCGGAACTTCAGGTTCCGCTGGCGCCAGACGTCCGGGTAGTCATCCTTGGTGACCGCCTCCGCGGACTCGCGGATGAGCATGGAGCGCTCGAAGTCGAGCAGCTCCGGCTCCTCGCGCTGCTTCTTCTTCCACCAGGAGTCGAAGTGCGCGCCGGAGACGACCTCGGCGGGCACCCGCTGCTCGTAGAAGTCGTAGAGCGTGTCGTCGTCGACCACGATGTCGCGGCGGCGCGCCCGGTGCTCCAGCTCCTCGACCTCGGTGAGCAGCGCGCGGTTGGCGGCGAAGAACTTGTGGTGCGTGCGCCAGTCGCCCTCGACCAGGGCGTTGCGGATGAACAGCTCGCGGGAGACCTCGGGATCGATCCGCCCGTAGTTGATCTTCCGCTGGGCGACGAGCGGGACGCCGTACAGCGTCACCTTCTCGTACGCCATCACGGCCGCCTGGTCCTTCTCCCAGTGCGGCTCGCTGTACGTGCGCTTCAGCAGATGCTCGGCGAGGGGCTCGACCCACTCGGGCTCGATCTTCGCGTTGACCCGCGCCCAGAGCCGCGAGGTCTCCACCAGCTCCGCCGACATCACGAAGCGCGGCGGCTTCTTGAAGAGGGCCGAGCCGGGGAAGATCGCGAACTTGGCGTTGCGGGCGCCGATGTACTCGTTGCGCCCGCCGCCGCGCTCGCGCTGCTTCGGGTCCTTCTGGGCGGACTCCTTGGTCTCCTTCACGTCCTTCATCCCGATGTGGGAGAGGAGGCCGGAGAGGAGGGAGATGTGCACGGAGTCGCCGGGGGCGTCCTCGTCGTTCAGATGGATGCCCATCTGCTTGGCGACGGTGCGCAGCTGCGTATAGATGTCCTGCCACTCGCGGATGCGCAGGAAGTTCAGGAACTCGCGCTTGCACATGCGGCGGAAGGCGGAGGAGCCCAGCTCCTTCTGCTGCTCGCGCACGTACCGCCACAGGTTCAGGAAGGCCAGGAAGTCGCTGGTCTCGTCCTTGAAGCGGGCGTGCTGCTGGTCCGCCTGCTGCTGCTTGTCGGAGGGGCGCTCGCGCGGGTCCTGGATGGAGAGGGCCGCCGCGATGACCATGACCTCGCGGACGCAGCCGTTCTTGTCGGCCTCCAGGACCATCCGGGCCAGGCGCGGGTCGACGGGCAGCTGGGCGAGCTTGCGCCCTTGCTGCGTGAGCCGTTTCCGTACTTCCTTCTCGCTCGGGTCCAACGCGCCCAGTTCCTGGAGGAGTTGGACACCGTCGCGGATGTTGCGGTGGTCCGGCGGGTCGATGAAGGGGAACTTCTCGATGTCGCCGAGGCCGGCCGCCGTCATCTGGAGGATGACCGAGGCGAGGTTCGTGCGCAGGATCTCGGCGTCCGTGAACTCGGGGCGCGCGAGGAAGTCGTCCTCGGAGTAGAGGCGGATGCAGATGCCGTCGGAGGTACGGCCGCAGCGGCCCTTGCGCTGGTTGGCGCTGGCCTGGCTGATCGATTCGATGGGCAGGCGCTGCACCTTCGTACGGTGGCTGTAGCGGGAGATGCGGGCCGTGCCCGGGTCGATGACGTACTTGATGCCCGGGACGGTCAGCGAGGTCTCGGCGACGTTCGTCGCGAGGACGATGCGTCTGCCCGTGTGCTGCTGGAAGACGCGGTGCTGCTCGGCGTGCGAGAGGCGCGCGTACAGCGGAAGCACCTCGGTGAAGCGATACTTCTTCTTCTCCAGAGCGTCCGCCGTGTCGCGGATCTCGCGCTCGCCGGACAGGAAGACCAGAATGTCGCCGCTGTCGCCCTCGCGCTGGAGCTCCTCGACGGCGTCCGTGATCGCGGTGATCTGGTCCCGGTCGGAGTCGTCGGAGTCCTCTTCGAGGAGCGGGCGGTACCGCACCTCGACCGGGTACGTACGCCCGCTGACCTCGACGATCGGCGCGTCCCCGAAGTGCCGCGCGAACCGCTCCGGGTCGATCGTCGCCGAGGTGATGACGACCTTGAGGTCCGGGCGCTTCGGCAGCAGCTGGGCCAGGTAGCCGAGCAGGAAGTCGATGTTGAGGGACCGCTCGTGGGCCTCGTCGATGATGATCGTGTCGTAGGCGCGCAGCTCGCGGTCGGTCTGGATCTCGGCGAGCAGGATGCCGTCCGTCATCAGCTTGACGAAGGTGGCGTCCTGGTCGACCTGATCGGTGAAGCGCACCTTCCAGCCGACGGCCTCGCCCAGCGGCGTGTGCAGCTCGTCGGCGACGCGCTCGGCGACCGTGCGGGCCGCGATCCGGCGGGGCTGGGTGTGCCCGATCATGCCGCGCACGCCGCGGCCGAGGTCGAGGCAGATCTTCGGGATCTGCGTCGTCTTGCCGGAGCCGGTCTCGCCCGCGACGATCACGACCTGGTGGTCGCGGATCGCGTCGGCGATCTCGTCCTTCTTCTGGCTGAC
>NZ_JAOCNE010000012.1:0-68470 GCF_056172735.1 Streptomyces sp. R818 | reverse complement strand
CGTCGTCATCCTGGCCGCGGCGGCGGCGCTGTTCGCGGCCTCGTACACGTACTCCATGGCCAATCCGACGCCGCACGACATTCCGACGGCGGTCACCGGGGAGCCGGACGCGCGCGGCAAGACCTTCGTCGGCGCGATGGAGAAGGCGCTCGACGCGCAGCTCGACCTGAAGCGCTACGCCACCCGGGCGGAGGCCCTCCGGGCGATCGAGGAGCAGCGGGTCTTCGCGATCCTCGACGTGCGCGACAAGGGGGCCCGCGTCGACCTGGACGTCTCCAGCGCGTCCGGGGTCTCGGTGGCCCAGGTGTTCCAGCAGGCGGGGCCGGTGGTCAGCCAGAAGACCGGCATCCCGGTGACCGTGAAGGACCTGAACCCGCTGCAGAAGGGCGATCCGCGCGGGCTCGCCATCTTCTACATCTCCCTCGCGGCCGTGATCATCGGCTTCGTCGGGGCGATCCAGCTGAGCGTCCACGCGCGCGGGCTCAACCCGGCCGAACGGATCGCCTTCACGATCGCCTACGCGCTGTTCGGCGGCTTCGCCGTGGCGGCGGTCGTGGACTGGGGGCTCGGCGCGCTGGATCTGCCGTTCGTCGAGTCCTGGCTGATCCTCGCGCTGACGATGTTCAGCTGCGGAATGGTCTTCACGATGTTCAACACGTTCTTCCACCGCTGGGCGATGATCCCGACCTGGGGGCTGCTCGTCCTGGTGGGCAACCCGGCGTCGGGTGGTGCGGTCGCGCCGCCGCTGCTGCCCACCGTGATCGGCCGTCTGGGGCAGTGGCTGCCGCCGGGGGCGTCGGTGAACGCGCAGCACACGGCCGTCTACTTCCAGGGCCACCAGCACGCCTTCCCGTTCCTGGTGCTCGCCGGGTGGGCGGTGGTGTCGAGCGGCCTGTTCTGGTTCTGGCGCCACAAGCACCCGGGCGGACGCGGGACGCAGCCGCTGCACGCGGCGCCCGTATGAGCCCGGAGAACGCGTTAGGCCCCGTCCGAGGACGGGGCCTAATTCCTGTGGCTGGGGCCGGGATCGAACCGGCGACCTATCGCTTTTCAGGCGATCGCTCGTACCAACTGAGCTACCCAGCCACGAAGTCCACGAGGAACTTCAGCGGTCCTGACGGGATTTGAACCCGCGGCCTCCACCTTGACAGGGTGGCGAGCACTCCAAACTGCTCCACAGGACCAAGCGTTGTGTGCAACAGTGTCGCACACGATCTTGCGTGCCCCCAACGGGATTCGAACCCGTGCTACCGCCTTGAAAGGGCGGCGTCCTAGGCCGCTAGACGATGAGGGCTATCGGCCCGCCTGGGCGCTTCGCAGCGCGTCGGGGACGTGAGAAGCATATGGGATGCGGGGAGCTATCGCCAAAACGGTTTACGGCGACTCCGGTGAGGCGGGAGCGGACGGGGTCGCCCCGGGCTGGTTCTCCTTCGGCAGATGGCGGCTGACCTCGGCCGTCGTCAGGCCCAGACCGCCGAGCCTGATCTCGTCCCAGGCCTGCAGCCGCTTGGTCGCGCTGTCCAGGTAGAGCACGGACGCCTCTACCGGGTCGGGGTGCTCGCCCTCGACCGCGCGCAGGCCGCTGCCGCCGGTCGAGCCCTCGGTGCGCAGCCGGGTGCCGAGCGGGAGCACCTCCATCCTCTGGTGGTGGATGTGCCCGGCCAGCGCCAGCGGCACGGCGCCGTCCGTCTCGCGGGCGGCAGCCGGTTCGTGCGCGAGGGCGATGTCGACCGGGGTGCCCGCGGCCCGCTGGTCCCGGACGGCCGAGGCGAGCCGGATGCCCGCCAGGCGCTCGGCCGCGTTGCCCAGCGCCTCGGCCGAGCGGTCGGGGGTGTACTGCGGGTCGCCGGTGCCCGCGATGCGCAGCCCCGCGACCGTGACGGCCCTGCCGTCGTCCAGCACGCGCACGTTCGGGAACCGCTTGCGGGACGACAGGTACTTCTGTGTCGTCTTCGAGTCGTGGTTGCCGCGGACCCACACGTAGGGCGCGCCCAGGTCCTTGATCGGGTCCAGGAAGGCGTTCTCGGCGGCCGAGCCGTGGTCCATGGTGTCGCCCGTGTCGATGATCACCGAGATCCGGTACTGCTCGACGAGCGAGCCGATGATCTTCCACGAGGCCGGGTTCAGATGGATGTCGGAGACGTGCAGGACACGGATCGTGGACGGGTCGGGCCGGTACGTGGGCAGCGTGGACGTCACGTCGTAGAGCTTGGTGACGTTGGTGACCAGGCGGGCCAACTCCCGCTGGTAGACGTCGAACTCGGTGACGATCGAGCGCGCGTTGCCGACCACCGAGGGCGCCGAGGAGAGCAGCCCGGAGAACCGGGGCTCCAGGACCGAGTTCGGGTTCCAGGTGGCGTACGCGGTGCCGCCGGACGCCGCGAGGAGGGTGAGGGCGAGCCCTCCGGCGGCGAGGGCGCGGCGCGGGCGCCGGTAGACGGCGAGGCCGAGCGCGGTGGCCCCGGAGACGACCGCCACGCAGGAGCGGACGGCCAGGTCGAGGGTGCCGTGCTCGACGTCGCGGGCCACCTCGTCCTGGAGCCCGGAGATCCGCTCGGGGTGGTCGACGAGGGCGCGGGAGCGGACCGGGTCGAGCCGGTCCACGTCGACGTCGAGGCGGATCGGGGCCGTGTGCGAGTCCAGCTCCAGGGCGCCCAGCGGCGACACGTTGATCTTCGTACCGCCGGACAGGGACGGGCGCAGCGTCATCCGGGTGTCCATCGGCCCGACGGGCGTACGGACGCTGCCGACGACCAGGAGGCCGAGCCAGGCGCCGAGCAGGACGACCGCGATCAGGCCGAGGGCACGCATGTACGGGTGGGGCGCGTGGTCCGCCGACAGGGTCACGGGCCTGTGGTGGCGGGAGCGGTGGCGGCGGAGGACGGCCGACGAGGCGGTGCGGACGCCCCGGATCCGGTGCAGGGCTCGGCGCATGGCGACAGCGGGCGGTCGGGCCATTGCTCCCGTATGCCCACGTGGACGGGTGGATATGCGAGGCCGTGCCCGACAATGGCCGTGTGCTGGAGATGACGCGCGAGGAGTTCGAGGAACTGGTGGCCGAGGCGCTCGACCGGATTCCGCCCGAGTTGACGCGGCTCATGGACAACGTCGCGGTGTTCGTCGAGGACGAACCGCCGTCCGACGATCCCGAGCTGCTCGGGCTCTACGAGGGGACGCCGCTCACCGACCGCGGCGAGTGGTACGCGGGTGTCCTGCCGGACCGGATCACGATCTACCGGGGGCCGACGCTGCGGATGTGCGACAACCGGGAGGACGTCGTCGCCGAGACGGAGATCACCGTGGTGCACGAGATCGCGCACCACTTCGGGATCGACGACGCGCGACTGCACGCGCTCGGGTACGGCTGAGACTTCCGGTACGGGGCAGGGGCAGGGGCAGGGGCAGGGGCGGGGGCCGGGGGCCGGGGGGCGCTTCTTTGTGCGGGCTTCGTGCGGTGCGTGCGCCGCGCGTGTCCTCTTGCGGGGCACGGGAGTTGGGACGGGTGTCCCCGTCACATGCCCGGAGGTGCTCGCCCGTGAGCCGGCTGCCCGTACCGCTTTGCGCCCTTCGCCTCGGCCGCCTGGCCGTGACCACGGTGGCCGTCGCCGCTGCCGCCGGATGCATGAGCGTCGCCGATGACGACGACGGCCGACCACCCGCGCCCTCGCACTCCGCGACCCACCGGGGCGAGGGCACCGCGCCCGACGGCGGCACGATGGTCACCGACGGCGTCGGCCCGGCCGGTGCGCGGGCCGGGGAGCGGCCCGCGAGCCCGGAGGGGTCCGCCACGGAGTCCGCGCCGGAGGGGGACGCCTCGCCCGCCGCCTCCGCGACGCGCGGCGGGGAGCGGACCCCGTCGGAGCAGGCGCCGCCCGTCCGGCACACCCCGTCCACGCGGCCGAGCACGCCGCGCGCCACGCCGTCGACGCCCACGCCGACGCCGACGCGGGAGACGCCGACCCCGACGCCCACGCCGTCCCAGACGACCGCGGAGCCGTCGTCGTCCGCGCACGAGCAGCGGGCGGCGCCGCAGCCGATGGGGGAGCCGGAGCCGCAGGCCGGGAGCGCGGCGTAGGACGGTGCGGCTGAGGCGGGTGTGACCCGAGTCTCAGCGGGGTGGTTTGCCTTCAGGGGGAGGGGGTGCGTATGGTGGTAGATCGTTTGATCCCATTTGCCCGGCGCCGCACAGGAGCGCCGCGTGGCGCGTACTCTCCCTTGCCGTGGCTGGACCGCATTGAGGCGGTCGATTTGCGAAACCGCAAGTACACGGAGTTGACGGGCGCGTGCCGAGACTCCGGAAGGTTTCGCATTTCGCATGTCCATTTCTGCTGACCAGAACACCATCGAGAACAACACGGTCGACACCGCCGCCGACGCCGAGCTCGTGGAGGCTGTCGACACCGCCGTCGCTGCCACCGAGACCGCTGACGCCGCCGGCGACACCGCCGTCGAGAACGACGAGCCCACCCTCACCTTCGCCGACCTCGGCCTGCCCGAGCCGGTCGTGCGCAAGCTCGCGCAGAACGGTGTGACCAGCCCCTTCCCGATCCAGGCGGCGACCATCCCGGACGCCCTGGCCGGCAAGGACATCCTCGGCCGCGGCCGCACCGGCTCCGGCAAGACGCTCTCCTTCGGCCTGCCGACGCTGGCCCGCCTCGCCGGCGGCCGCAGCGAGAAGCACAAGCCGCGCGCCGTCATCCTCACGCCGACGCGTGAGCTGGCCATGCAGGTCGCGGACGCGCTCCAGCCCTACGGCGACCAGGTCGGCCTGAAGATGAAGGTCGTCTGCGGCGGTACGTCGATGGGCAACCAGATCTACGCCCTGGAGCGCGGCGTCGACATCCTCGTCGCCACCCCGGGCCGCCTGCGCGACCTCATCAACCGCGGCGCCTGCGACCTGGGCAACATCGAGGTCGCCGTCCTCGACGAGGCCGACCAGATGTCCGACCTGGGCTTCCTGCCCGAGGTCACCGAGATCCTCGACCAGGTGCCGGCCGGCGGCCAGCGCATGCTCTTCTCCGCCACCATGGAGAACGAGATCAAGACGCTCGTCACCCGCTACCTGAACGACCCGGTCAGCCACGAGGTCGACAGCGCCCAGGGCAACGTCACGACGATGTCCCACCACATCCTCATCGTGAAGCCCAAGGACAAGGCGCCGGTCACCGCGGCCATCGCCTCCCGCAAGGGCCGCACGATCATCTTCGTCCGCACCCAGCTCGGTGCCGACCGCATCGCCGAGCAGCTCCGTGACGCGGGCGTGAAGGCCGACGCGCTGCACGGCGGCATGACGCAGGGCGCGCGCACCCGCACCCTCGCCGACTTCAAGGACGGCTACGTCAACGCGCTGGTCGCCACCGATGTCGCCGCCCGCGGCATCCACGTCGACGGCATCGACCTCGTCCTGAACGTGGACCCGGCCGGCGACCACAAGGACTACCTGCACCGCGCGGGCCGCACCGCGCGCGCCGGCCGCACCGGCACGGTCGTCTCGCTCTCCCTGCCGCACCAGCGCCGCCAGATCTTCCGCCTGATGGAGGACGCGGGCGTCGACGCCGGCCGCCACATCATCCAGGGCGGCGCCGCCTTCGACCCGGAGGTCGCGGAGATCACCGGTGCCCGGTCCATGACCGAGGTCGAGGCCGAGTCCGCGGGCAACGCCGCGCAGCAGGCCGAGCGTGAGGTCACCCAGCTGACCAAGCAGCTGGAGCGCGCCACCCGTCGCGCCGCCGAGCTGCGCGAGCAGGCCGACCGGCTCACCGCCCGCGCCGCCCGTGACCGCGGCGAGGACGAGGAGGGCGTGGCCGCGGCCGTCGCCGCCGCCGCGGAGGCCGCCGCCGCGCAGGTCGCCGAGGCCGTCGCCGCCGAGGTGCCGCAGCAGCCTTCGTCGTCGTCCTCGTACGAGCAGCCGCGTCAGCGTCGTGACGACCGGGGCAACTACGAGCGCCGCGACCGTCGTGACGACCGCGGTGCCCGGGGCGGCTTCGAGCGCCGTGACAACGACCGTGGCGGGTTCCGCCGCGACAACGACCGCCGTGACGACCGTGGCGGCCGTTCCTTCGAGCGCCGTGACGACAACCGCGGTGGCGGCTTCCGCCGCGACGACAACCGTGGTGGCGGCTTCCGCCGCGACAACGACCGTCGTGACGACCGTGGCGGGCGTTCCTTCGAGCGCCGTGACGACAACCGCGGTGGCGGCTTCCGCCGCGACGACCGCCCGGCGTCCGGTGGCCGCTCCTTCGAGCGCCGTGACAACGACCGTGGCGGCTTCAACCGCGACGACCGTCGTGACGACCGTGGCGGGCGTTCCTTCGAGCGCCGTGACGACAACCGTGGCGGCGGCTTCCGCCGCGACGACCGCCCGTCCGGCGGCCACCGCGGCAGCGACCGCCCCTTCAACCGCGACCGCCAGGGCGACCGCCCCTCGACGGGCCACCGCCCCTACGGCCGCCGCGACGACCACCGGGGCGCGGGCTCCGGCTCGTCCTTCGGCCGCCGTGACGAGAAGCCGCGCTGGAAGCGCAACGGCTGAGACCCACTGATCCACTGATCCACTGAGGCGGGTCCACCCCATCGCGGGGTGGGCCCGCTTTTGTCGTGTCCGCGCTGCTAGGCTCCGGGGGCCCGTGCAACGGGCACTCACTTTTTGCCGAGGGGCCCCACACCCTCCATGGCGCAACCTGGTTCAAGGTTCATGGTTCAAGGAGGGGCATTTGCCTCGTCGGGGTCTTTTGTCGGTGCCGTTGGCTGCGCTCATGGCGCTCGGCACCATGTCACTCACCTTCGCGGAGCCCGCACGGGCCGCCGATGCCGAAACGGTCATACCGACAGATGGTGTCTGGGGGCTCGATATCGCCGGCGGCTCCCTCAGTACCGTCGAGAAGGCGGCCAACGGGCTGCAGTACGTCAACAACCGCACGGTCTCGGCGGACGGAGCCACGGTCGGTGCCGTGTCGCGGCGCGGGTTCGCGGGGACATACGCGGGCGGGGACCATGCCGAGCGCGTTCCGTGTGACGCGGGCGGCTGCGTGCCGCTGCGGGCGACCGGTGACGGCAGCGTCGGCTACTTCACCGTCAGGAACGACGGCACCCAGTGGGCACAGATCTGGCTGAGTCCGAACACGTATCACTCCGCCGACGAACCCCCCGTCACCGGTGGCCGGTTCACCGATGCCAGCGGTCGCTTTTTCGCCTACTCCGCGGACTCGACCGGGAAGCAGTACGTCGACGCGACGCAGCCGTACCGGTTGGAGGACGTCCGGCTGACCCGCACCACGAGCGCCGCGTCCGTGTGGGGAACGCGGCTGTGGACGCCGGGGTCCGGGGCGGGCGTCGTGACCTCGTACGACCTGAAGACGAAGAAGACCGTCGCGACGGTGTCCACCGGGGCGCCGTGCACGGTCAAGGAGCTTCGGGTCACGGGACGTTGGCTGTACTGGAACTGCGGCCCCACCGGCGCGGCGGGCGTCTACGACCTCACCGCGAAGAAGAAGATCACCGTGCCGTCCGGGCCAGCGCTGGTCGGCGACGGCTACCTCGTCCAGCACGACAGGACCGCGGGCAAACTGAAGCTGACCGACTTCCACACCGGCACCGCGCAGGCAGCCCGGGTCGTCGCGGACCTGCCGGCTGGCAGCACCGCGGACCAGCGGCGGCTGACGTGGGCCGTGGACCGGTTCGGCGGCGACATCGCGTACCTGGGCCAGGACGACGCCGTCCACATCGTGCAAAGCGGTGTACCGGCGCAGGGCCTCGCGAAGATCGAGTCGGATCTCGACGGCGACATCCTGGATGTCAAGGGCAGCTACGGCGCGTCCACCACCTGGGACAGCACCTGGCAGTTCAACAAGACCGCCGCCTGGACGTTCACCGTCAAGGACAGCCTCGGCAAGGTGATCCGCACCCTGCGCGGCGAGGACGGTGCCTCGGCGCGGGTCGAGTGGGACGGCAGGACGGACGCGGGCACATACGCCTACAACGGCAGCTACTCCTGGGCCCTGACCGCGACCGCCGCCGACGGCCATGGCACCTCCACCACCACGGGCACCCTCTCCCTCACCGGCGGGCTCCAGGGCCACCACGATCTGGGCGGTTACCGCTTCGGTGAACTGGTCACCCTCAACTCCTCCGGCGGCCTGACGCTGCACTACACCGAAGGCAAGGGCACGTTCGACTGGAAGCAGTCCGGTTCCGGCTGGCCGGCCGGGACGCTCGCCGTGCCGTTCGGTGACATGGGCAGCGACCGCTGTGCCGAGCTGCTGGTACGCACACCGACCGGTGAGCTGCGCCGGTACACGGGCAAGTGCGGCAGTGGCGGCTACGTCCCGAACAGCAGTCACACCTCGCTGGGCACCGGCTGGAAGGCCTACAACGTGCTGACGGCCCCCGGTGACCTGACCGGCGACGGCCGCACGGACCTGCTCGCCCGCAAGGCCTCCACCGGTGACATCTACGTCTTCGCCAACGACGGTCACGGCAAGCTGCTGCCGGGCAAGAAGATCCGGTCGGGCTGGACGGCGACGCACATGGTCGGAGCAGGCGATCTGAACGGTGACGGGATCGGGGACGTCCTGGCCCGGACCAAGGACGGGACGCTGTACCGCTATGCGGGCAACGGCGACGGGACGCTGAAGGACCGGGTGACCGTGTTCAGCGACTGGGGGGCCTCGTACAACACGATCGTCGGCGTCGGCGACATCACCGGGGACGGCAAGAACGACCTGGTGGAGCGGGACGCGTCCGGCAATCTCTACCGCAACAACGGCAAGGGCAACGGATCGTTCACGGGCCGGACGAAGATCGCGACGGGCTGGAACGGCTACAAGGGGGTCTTCTGATGGGTGACGGGCAGAGATACAGACGCGTGCGGTGGGCCGCGACCACCGTGGTGGTGCTGGCCCTGGGCGCGGGCCTCGCGCCCGCTCCGGCGCTCGCCGCGCCGACCGCCGCGGACGGCCCGTCGGCGCGGCTGGACATCACGCCCAACTGGCGTGGGGTGCCGCGCGGGGAGTCGCTGGGCTCGTTCGGTGCGACGGGGTACGTGCACTCGACCGAGGACGCGGACCCGACCTTCTCAGAGGAATTCGTCTGGACCCGGTTCGACACCGGGGAGACGACGCCGCTCGGCTACGGCAACAACGAGGACGCCGCCTTCGGTGAGTTCGGCGCCGAGTCGGACTACGTGGCCCACCACTACCTCGGGTGGATCGACATCCGGAACATGGCGGACGGATCGACACACGAGTTGACCGTCCCGCACGAGGACTTCTTCGAGGGCATCATGGGCCCCTCGGTCCTGGTGCGTGACAACACGGCGGACGACTCCCGCACGGCGGAGGGCTGGTATCTCCTGCCTGCCGGCAACCCGGTGAGCGATGCCAAAGTCCCCGTCACGGGCTGGACCGACGGCACCGATCTCGGAAGTGTGCGACTGGTCGCGGGCGACGCCCGGGACGCGCTCGTGAAGTTCTCGACATCTGCTGACGGAGCGGAGTCGGGCAGTTTCGACCGGCTCGGTCTGATCGACCTGGAGACCGGCCGGCTGAGCAGCTTCGCAGCGAACACCACCTATGGCGCGTCCTTCGCCGTCGCGGGGGACGACATCGCCTGGCGGAGCAGTGACCGGAAGATCCACATCGCTTCGCGCAGCCACCCCGACGCGGCCGAGCGCATACTCACCGCCCCGGCCGATCTGGACCTCTCCAAGATCGGGCTCCTGGACGGCTGGGTGCTGGCCTTCACGGACACCGACGGCACGGACGCGCCACTGAAGCGCAGCCTGGTCGCCCTGGCGGACGCGGACGGACAGCGGCGCACCTTGCTGGAGAAGGCCGACAAGGAGGCCGTCCAGATCGCGGGCGGCGGAGTCGCGGTGGTGGGCGGCACCTCGTCCACCGACTGGCACCTGCAGAAGGTCACGCTCGACGCGGACGGTCTGCCGCGCCTGACGAAGCTGCGCCGCATCGAGCCGGTCGCGGCGGGCATCGATGCCCTCGCGCTGAGCGCGGGCACCCTCTCCACCGTGGAGAAGGAGGGCCCGCAGGGCGCCGGTTTCTACCACCGCACCCTCAGCCCCGCCGGGGTGCCCGCCTCCGCCTCGGACCCCATGTGGGCGGGGCGCGAGAGTGGACGGTCGTACGACTACACCGTCTGTGGTCAGAGCCTGTGCAAGCAGCTCTTCAACAGCGGCGACGGACGCAGCGTCTACCAAGTGCGCAACTACCAGTCGAGCCCCCAGGTCGAGATAGTCGGCCGGCGCGGCCCCGATCAGGCGGACCGGGCGCTGACCGGCGATTTCGACGGGCGCCTCGTGGACTCCTCGGGCCGTTACGCCGTCTACCAGAGCGGCCATCCGACCGTGGCCGGGCTGCTCGTGGAGGACGGGAAGACAATCGTCGTCGACCTGGACAGCGGCAAGGTCGTCGACCAGCGGGACCAGGTGGGCGCGACGGTCTGGGGCAGCACCCTCTACACCGGTACGGCGACAGCGGGAACGGTCGCCCTGAAGGATCTCCGCACCGGCCAGGACGCGGGCACCCTCGACACGGGCGCCCCCTGCGGCCCGGTCGAGCTGCAGAGCGCAGGACCGTGGCTCTACTGGACCTGCGAGCAGTTCCAGCAGCACGGTGTGGTGAACGTGCGGACAGGGGCGAAGATCGCTCTGCCCGCCGGCCGGGGCGGTCTGCTCGGGGACGGCTACTTCGTCAACCAGCGCTACACGGGCTCCGCTCTGCGTCTGACGGAGTTTCAGAGCGGGACGGCCACCACACGGGACCTGGGCATCCCCATGTCCGTCGACGGCAGTGGCACGCGCCACCGGACCTGGGCCGTGGACCGCTTCGGCGGCGGCATCGCCTACGTCGACCGCGAGAACATCGTCCACGTCGTCCCCAGTGGAGTGACTCCTTCGCCGCTGGCTCAGACCACGGCTGTCACCCCGGCGTCCTTCAAAGCGTCGGAATCGTGGAAGGCGTCCTGGAGTCTGTCCAGGCCCGCCGCCTCCTGGTCGCTCACGCTGAAGAACAAGGCGACCGGAGTGACGGTCCGTACGCTCACCGGTGGTGAGACGCGTGGCGTGATCACTGCCGCGTGGAACGGTACGACGGCCGCGGGCACGCTCGTCACCAACGGCGCGTACTCCTGGACATTGACCGCCGAACCCGCTGACGGAGTCGGCGCCGCCCTCACCTCGACCGGCACCGTGGCGGTCTCCGGAGCCGCCGGCCCCGCGTCGCGCGACATGGTCGGCCGGGACGGCCACGGTGACCTCCTCACCATGAACTCCTCCGGCGCCTTCACCTACCAGCACGGCACCGGCAGCGGCACCTTCTCCGGGAAGACCGCGGCGAGCGGCTGGCCGACAGCGACGGTCGCGGTGCCGTTCGGGGACGCGGACTCCGACGGCGACAACGAGACCCTGGTCAGAACCACCACCGGCGAGCTGCGCTCCTACCGCACCCAGGGCGGCGCCCTCAAGCCGACCACCCCGTACACCAAGATCGGCCCCGGCTGGAACAACTACGACAGCCTCGTCTCCCCCGGTGACCTCACGGGGGACGGCCTGCCGGATCTGCTCGCGCGCAGGATCTCGACCGGTGACCTGTACATGTACCCGGGCAGGACCGACGGAACGCTCGGGACCCGCAAGCTGATCGGGCCCGGATGGGGCGGCTACACGATCATCCCCGCCGGGGACGTGGACGGCGACGGTATCGGGGACGTCTTCGCGCGCCGCAAGGACGGGACGCTGTTCCGGTACGAGGGTGCGGGGGACGGTGCGTGGAAGCCGCGGGCCCAGATGTTCCAGAACTGGGGCAACTCGTACAACGTGATCGTGGGCGCCGGTGACCTCACGGGGGACTCGCGCGGTGACATCGTCGCCCGGGACACCTCCGGCAACCTCTACCGCTACGACGGCATCGCGGGCGGCTCCTTCAGCCCCCGGGTGAAGATCGCCAGTGGGTGGAACGTCTACAAGGGCGTCTTCTAGCCGCATGGCGCGCCCCCGGCGAGGGAATCGCTGGGGGCATGACAAGAGAAGCGGATGGCCTCGCCGGCCGGGGGACTGCGTCCAGCGCGCCCGGTACGGACGAGGAGCGGCTCGCTCAGCTCGGGTACACGCAAGTGCTGGCCCGGCGCATGTCGGCGTTCTCCAACTACGCCGTCTCCTTCACGATCATCTCGGTCCTGTCCGGCTGCCTGACGATGTACCAGTTCGGCATGGACACCGGCGGCCCGGTCCTCATCACGTGGGGCTGGGTCGCCGTCGGGCTCATGACGCTGTTCGTCGGGCTGTCGATGGCCGAGATCTGCTCGGCGTACCCGACCTCGGCCGGGCTCTACTTCTGGGCGCGGCAGCTCGCCCCCGCGCGGTCCGCCGCCGCCTGGGCCTGGTTCACCGGCTGGTTCAACGTGCTCGGGCAGGTCGCCGTGACCGCCGGTATCGACTTCGGCGCGGCGTCCTTCCTCGGGGCGTATCTGAACCTGCAGTTCGGGTTCGAGGTGACCCCGGGGCGGACCATGCTGCTGTTCGGCGCCATTCTGCTGCTGCACGGGCTCCTCAACACCTTCGGCGTCCGCATTGTCGCCGTCCTCAACAGCGTGAGTGTGTGGTGGCACGTGGGCGGGGTCGTGGTGATCGTCGCCGCCCTCGCCTTCGTGCCCGACCGGCATCAGTCGGCCTCGTTCGTCTTCGGCGAGTTCGTCAACAACACCGGGTGGGGCAGCAGCGCGTACGTCGTGCTCATCGGGCTGCTCATGGCCCAGTACACCTTCACCGGCTACGACGCCTCGGCCCATATGACCGAGGAGACGCACGACGCCTCCACGGCCGGGCCCAAGGGGATCGTGCGGTCCATCTGGACGTCGTGGATCGCCGGGTTCGTGCTGCTGCTCGGCTTCACGTTCGCCATCCAGTCCTACGACGGCGCCCGCGAGTCGGCGACCGGCGCGCCGCCGGCGCAGATCCTGCTCGACGCCCTCGGCGCGACGGCGGGCAAGCTGCTCCTGCTCGTCGTGATCGGCGCCCAGCTGTTCTGCGGGATGGCCTCGGTCACCGCCAACAGCCGCATGATCTACGCGTTCTCGCGCGACGGGGCGCTCCCGTTCTCCCGGCTCTGGCACACGGTCAGCCCCCGCACACGGACCCCGGTGGCGGCGGTCTGGCTCGCGGCGGCCGGTGCCCTCGTCCTCGGCCTGCCCTACCTCATCAACCGGACGGCGTACACGGCGGTGACCTCGATCGCCGTCATCGGGCTCTACATCGCTTACGCCGTCCCGACCCTGCTGCGGCTGCGCAAGGGGGCCTCCTTCGAGCGGGGCCCGTGGCACCTGGGCCGCTGGTCGACCGTGGTGGGCGTGGTGGCGGTGGTCTGGGTCGGGGTGATCACCGTGCTCTTCATGCTGCCGCAGGTGTCGCCCGTGACCTGGGAGACCTTCAATTACGCGCCGGTCGCCGTCCTCGTCGTGCTCGGGTTCGCCGGGGTGTGGTGGCTGGCGTCGGCCCGCCACTGGTTCCTGCGCTGAGGCCGGGACACCCCGGGTTGCGGATACCCGATCGGAGTCCGGGCGTCGTCCGGCTATGCTCAGGGGTGCGTCGGCCACGGCCGGCGGGTGGACCCTTAGCTCAATTGGCAGAGCAGTGGACTTTTAATCCATTGGTTGTGGGTTCGAGTCCCACAGGGTCTACGCATGTGAATCGCCCCCGCCTGCGGCACGAGCCGCGGGCGGGGGCGATTCCGCTGTCTGCCTAGCTCAGTCGTTCGCGCACTCGGCCGACGCCGGGTTGAGCAGCGCGAGGACGTCGACGCCGACGCCGCAGACGTTGGCCTGCAGGTTCAGGGGAACCTGGATGTTGTTCCCGGACAGCACACCCGGGCTGTTCTGGGCGTTGCCCACGGCAGTGGCGCCGTCGGGGCCGTCGCTCCCGTGCGCGGAGGCCATGGCGGCGGAGCCCAGAACCGTGGTGCCGGCCAGGACAGCTGCGGCGGCGAATACGCGGAGTCGCATCGAATCTCCCTGAGAGATGGGGAAAAGGGGATGACTCGACTATCACACCGGTTTCAGGTACCTAGCCTCTTGAATTGGTCCATACGTGGATATGTCATCAGGGAGCTCCCGGTCGGCGGTCCTTCTCAGTCCTTCTGCAGCACGCGCGCGAGCCGCGGCCCCAGCCAGCGCTTCAGCGAGCGCAGCGCCTGCGTCCGCTCGATCGCCCGGTCGACGCGGTAGTACAACTGCGGCGGCACGTACGGGAGCAGCGGCGAGTGGCGCTGGCCGAGCAGGGCGAACATCTGGTGCGGTGCCAGGCCCACGTAGCGCGGCAGGTTCTCGTACCAGCCGGCGCTGTGCCGGGCCGCGCTCTGCTGCGGGAGCAGGGCGCGCTTGCGCTCGCGCTCGTAGCTCCGCAGGGCGGCGGGGAGGTCGCCCGGGGTGCGCAGGGCGGCCGCCAGGGACATGGCGTCCTGCATCGCCAGGGTGGTGCCCGCGCCGATGGAGTAGTGGGTGGTGTGGGCGGCGTCGCCGATGAGGACGAGGTTGTCGCGGGACCAGACGCGGTTGGTGACGGTGGGGAAGGTCTGCCACTGCGCCGGTCCCGCCACGTCCGTACGGCCGATGAGCGGATGCCCCTCCAGCGGCGCGGCGAGCAGTCCCTCCAGAAGGCGCAGCGCCTCGCCGCGCTCCATGGCGTCGAGGCCGAGCCCGGACCACGTGTCCGGGGCGCACTCGACGATGCAGGTGCTGTGCTCGCCGTCGAAGCCGTACCCGTACGACCAGAGCCAGCCGTGCGCGGTCTCGACGAAGGCGAAGGTGAAGGAGCGGAAGACCTTGGTGGTGCCGAGCCAGATGAACCGGTTGCGGCCCGCCGCGATCCGGGTGCCGAAGTGGTCCGCGTGCTGGTCGCGCAGGGCGCTGCGGGCGCCGTCCCCGGCCACGACGAGGTCGGCGTCGAGCAGCGGGTCGCCGGGGGCGACCGTGCTGCCGTGGTGGACGGAGACGCCCAGGTCGGTGGCGCGTTCGGTCAGGATGCGGAGGAGTTCGTGGCGGCCGACGGCGAAGCCCTCGTCGCCGCGGTGGACGGTGACGAGGTCGCGGACGTGCGCGACGCCGTCCCGCCAGCGCGCCGAGCGCTCGGCGATCGCGCGGGCCGACGGCGCGTCGTGCGCCCTGAGGGCGTCGAGCATGTCGGGCCAGTAGGTGACGCCCCAGCCGTACGTCGAACCCGCCGGGTTCTTCTCGTGGACGCTGACGTCGCGGGCCGGGTCCTGGGCCTTGAGGAGGATGGACAGGTACAGGGACGCGGGTCCTCCGCCCACGCAGACCACCTTCATGCGGTTCCTTCCGTCGGGCGCGTCCTCTCGTCGGGCGCGCCTGCGCCGTGTCGCGCGCCCGTGTCGGAGGGCGCACATTTCTTCTCCTTTGCAGGATGTATCCCGGTTTGGGCCGTTACCGGTGTCGCGCCGCGCCGTTGAACAGGTGACGGCTGCGACCACGCGGCCGCACCTGCCAAGCAGAAGGAGAACGTGATGTCTCGCATCGCGAAGGCCGCGGCTGTCGCTGTCGGCACGGGCGCCGTCGTGCTCAGCGGAGCCGGTCTGGCCATGGCCGACGCGGACGCCGCGGGCGCCACCGCCAACTCGCCCGGTGTCCTCTCGGGCAACCTGCTCCAGGTCCCGGTCAACATCCCGCTCAACGTCTGCGGCAACACCGTGGACGTGATCGGCCTGCTGAACCCGGCGTTCGGCAACAGCTGCGCCGACGACGGCCAGGACGACGACCACGGCCACCACCACGGCGGCCACCACGGCGGCGGCCACGACGACGGTGGCAACGGCGACGGCGAGAACGGCGGCTACGGCGACTGAGCCCGAAGCGGTCCCGACGGCCCTCGGCACGGCGGTGCCGGGGGCCGTTCGCCGTACCGCCCGCATGGCCCCACGGGCCCGCTCACTCGTCCGCGTACCGGGACCGGTGCTCCACCATGTCCCGCAGCGGCGTGTCCCACGGCGGCATGGTGTCGCCGACGGCGAGGACGTGCCGGTGGTGCTCGCCGGGCAGGTACGGATCGGCCTCCGGATGACGCGCGCGCCACCGCACCCAGCACAGGTCGACGAAGGCGTGGTGCAGCCAGAACACCGGGTCGTTCACGGAACCGGCGCCCAGCATGTGGCCGCTGACCCAGCGGTGCACCCGGTTGTGGTTGTACCAGGTGCGGTCGCCGCGCCGGGTGGGCCAGCCCTCGAACTTGTTGCGGAACCCGGAGGAGGCGAGCGAGTTCCACGGGCGAGCGTCGTACACGGGCTCCCGCATCGCGCCCTCCAGCTCCGCCTTCCCCGGCAGGTCCACCGGGTCCTTCGGGCGGCCGAAGTCGCGCATGAGGAAGTCGCCGTCGGTCACGGCCACCTTGATGTCCCAGCGGCCGTGCTTGTGGGCGAAGGGGCCGGTGGTGACCTGGTGGTCCGAGCGGCGGCCGTTGCCGCCGAGGAAGTCGGCGCCCCACAGGGAGGCGCCCGGCGTACGGTCCACGGTCCAGTCCCAGTACGGCACCGTCACCCCGGAATCCACCTTCTGCAGCGCCGTCTCGAACTCGAGCAGGAACTTGCGGTGCCAGGGGAAGAAGGACGGGGTCATGTGCGCCACGCGCAGACCGCCGTCGCCGTCGCCCCGGTAGAAGTCGATGTGCGTGCCCACGAAGTCGTCGTAGCGGCCGCTGCGCTTGAGCGTGAGCACCGCGTCCACGAAACGCTTCTTTTGGCCCTTGTCCAGCGTGCGCTGGTTCTGGCGGAGGTGCGTCATCGGATCACGCCTCCCCGGTGTGCGGGCGCAGGGCCTGGCCGCCGAGCTCCGCGACCGCGCCGCGCGCGGCGGCCAGCGGGCCGTCGTACGCGTCGTAGTGGTCGACCATCGACAGGTACGAGCCGTCGGCGCGCCGCATGAGGTGCAGCGGGCGGCCGTCGACGGTGACCTGCCAGGCGCCGTCCGCGCCGTCCGCGCCGTCCGCACCGGGCAGCCGTACGCCGGAGAGCCGGCGGCCCAGATACACCTCGTCGAACGAGTCGGATGAGTCGGACGAGTCGGACGAGTCGGCCTCGGGGCGCGTTGACGCGGCGGACGGCGAGAGGAGCCGCGGTACGGCGGTGGCGGCGGCCGCGGTGCCGAGCAGGATCAGGGCCGCGCTGCGCCGGGTGAGGTACGTCTCGGGGTTCATCGTCGGCCCGCCCGTCAGCTCGTCCAGAAGTCCCACCAGCGCGTGAGGACCAGCATCCCCACGGCGCCGATGTGCACGACGGGCAGCACCCACGGGAACTCGGCGCAGAAGGCGCGGGCCCAGGACGGGGCCGGGAGCCGGCCCTCGCGGACGTTGGAGGCGGTCACCGACCAGAACAGGGTGATCGTCGCGGCCCAGGCCAGACAGCACCACAGGCACAGCGAGTTGATCCGGTACAGCGACTCGAACTGCAGCCAGGTCACGAAGGAGACCCCGAAGGCACAGCCCGCGTTCAGCGTCAGCCAGTACCAGCGGGGGAAGCGGGCGCCGGTCAGCAGGCCCGTGCCGACGCAGAGCACGACCGCGTAGGCGGCGAGCCCGAGCATCGGGTTGGGGAAGCCGAAGACCGCGGCCTGCTCGCTCTTCATGATGTTGCCGCAGGACACCACCGGGTTCAGGCTGCACCCGGGCTGGAAGGCCGGGTCCTCCAGCAGCTTGAACTTGTCGAGCGTGATGACCCAGGACGCCAGCAGGCCCGCGGCCCCGGTGAGGACGAGGACCAGCGCGAGGGCCGGACTCCGCCTGCGGCCCGGCGCGGGCGACGGGCCGCTGCCGCCACCGGGCCCGGCCTGGGACGGTACGGGCGCGGCGGCCCGCTGGACGTGGGTGCTCACTCGGCCTCCTCGGCGTGGGGCGACCCGGCGCTAGGCACGGATCCGGCGGACGGGGAGCAGGCAGTGCGCGGCGGCCGTGAGGGTCTCCTCGGCACCGGCGAACGCCGTCAGCTCCTCCTCGGAGACGGCCTGGCCGGGCACGGCGGCGGGCCAGGGGCGCGTGGTGCAGACGAAGTAGGCGACGCCCTTCTCCTCCGCGGCCGCGAGCCACTCGGGCGGCGCCGGGCACTGGGCCTTCAGCGGCGGGATGGAGAGGACGGCCTGGCCCGCCTCGACGAGCAGGGTCACGGGGAAGCTCGGCCGGCGCACACCGCTGTGGACGGTGTCGCCCACGGTCAGCCCGTTGTTGTCGAGGAGCGCGCGCAGGGCCGTCTCGGCGGCCTCGGGTCCCGCCGGGGAATCACCCGTGGAATAGGCGAGGAGGAAAGGCGTGTCGCCCTCGCCCTCGGCGCTTTCACCGCTCCAGGCGAGCACGGCCACGGTTCCCAGATCTGCCGCGCGGAACGGGGCGGCATCAGTCGGCGTAGAAGTCACCGGGCAACCCTAGCCATTCGCTTTCGGGCCCCGGCCAATATCTCACTCGTACGGTCGAAAGCGAAAGCCGGTTCGAGAAAGGGAATTCTCGAACCGGCTTTCGAAGTGTGATGTGTCCGGTGTTTTTCGCGCCGCCCGTCACTTACCGAGCGGGAGACCGCCGAGCAGCCCGGACGGGGCGCCGTGAGCGCTGCCCGCCTTCGGGCCCTTGGCGGCGCCGGTGAGGGTGCCGACCAAGCCCTTCTTGTGCTTCGGGTCGAGCAGGTTGGTGTCCACCGGTGAGCTGAGCGACGGCGTGTTGGAGATCTGCGTCAGCGCGTCGCTCAGGCCGCCGTTCAGGCTCATGGGAGGGAGGTCCGACGTGTCCGCGGCGAACGCGGGAGCGGCGGCACCGGCGATCACCAGGGAGCCGGCCACGACAGCGGCGGCCTTCAGAGCCTTCATCTTTTTCCTTCTTTCGACGGAACTGGATCTTCACCCGCTTCAACGAGCGGCTCCGCCGGCGGAAACGCGGATCAGGGCTTCTGGGCGCCGCCGAGCCACTGCGAGGTGATGGACTCGACCAGCCCGGAGACGGCCGTCCGCAGGTCGGAGGAGGCGTCGGCGGTGTCGCCGCCCACAGCCGCCTTCACGTAGGCGTTGATCGCGTCGCGCAGCTCGGCCATGGCCTCCGACTGGTCCTTGGTCGCGTCCTTCGGGAGGGCCTTCTCGATCGCGTCGGCCTGCTTCTCCGCGTCCAGCGGCTTCAGTTGGGCGTTCTGCTCGGCCGGCTCCTCGGCGAGCGGCGCGGGCTCGGCGGCGAGGGGCGCGGGCTCCGCCGCCTGCGGCGCGGGCGCGGCGGGTTCGGCCGCCTGGGGCGCGGGCTGGCCGCCGAGCAGGCCGCCGAGCAGGCCGGTGACCGGCGCGAGGATGCTGAGCAGGCCACCCGCCGGGGGCGCCGGGTCGGCGGCGGCCAGGCCGGAGGTGACGAAGGCGGAGCGGGCGGGCGCGACGACGGTGTCCGCCGCGAACGCGGGCGCCGCGGCACCGATCAGGAGGGACGCGCAGAGAGCGGTGGTCGCGAGACGCCGTACGGGCAGAGCGGACATGTTTTCGCCTTTCGAGGAAGGTGTCGCTTGAGATCACCGTGGGACGCCCCACACCGCCCTGCAACCGAACCGCCCTCATACGGGCCAAACGGCGACGGCCGCCCCCCGAACGGGGAGCGGCCGTCGCGAAAGCGCCGACTGGTCGTCAGTCGTTGACGCAGCTGTTGCCGAACGCCGGGTTCAGCAGGCCGATGACGTCGACGGTGTTGCCGCACAGGTTGACCGGGATGTGGATCGGGACCTGGACGGCGTTGCCCGAGATGACACCCGGGGAGTTGCTGGCGGCACCCTGGGCGCCGGCGTCGGCGGTGGCGATTCCGGCGCTGCCGGCCATGGCGGCGGCGGCCACCGCGGAGAAGACGACTGCCTTGGCGGTACGCGACATGAACATGCTCCTTGGGGGTCGTTCTGTTCGGCCGGGGCAGGTGCCCGGCTTGTGGTGCAACGGAGCGACGATGGTCGGGGTTGCGGCTCCGAACGGGTGAATAAGCGTTAGGGCATTGAAGTGCGTCACGGAGCGTCCCCGTGAGTCGGGCAGTAATTTCACAACTCCAACACACATCGTGTATCAAGTGAAATCCGCATTCCCGTCGCGCCGTGACTGCCCTCGTTCGAGGGCCCCGTTCCCGTACGGCTTGACGGATAAATATGACTTTCTTATGTGCTCCCTGAAAGGGAAGTCGGCCGTGCGAAATCTCGTGCGAATTCTCAAAGGCTCGTTCCCGCGTCGGACGGTCGTGGGCCTGCTGTCCCTCGCGGCCGTGGCCCTGCCCTGCCAGGCGACCGCGACCGCGACGGCGCCGGTGGGCGAGGTGCCCCGGGCCCCGCTCACCACGCGCTACGAGGCCGTCCTGCACGGCGGGATCGTGCGCGCCGCCAACGCCTCCATCACCTGCGGCGACGCGGCGGCGGTGAAGGCCGCCGGGCCGAAGACCGGCTGCACCGGGGCGCGTGCGGGCGCGGCCGCGCACAACGGCCAGTTCGCCATGGAGTACACGGACGTCGACCGCGACCCGAACACCTACAACTCGTCCCGGGCCGAGGTCCGCGTCCCCGGCGGCGCCCGGGTCACCTGGGCCCGGCTGTACTGGGGCGGGAACCTGCGCGTCGGGGAGCAGAAGCCGCCGCGCGACAACGGGCGGGTGCTCGTGGCCGAGCCGGGCGGGCAGTACAAGGAGGTCCTGGCC
The DNA here is from genome assembly GCF_056172735.1 of Streptomyces sp. R818. Classification (NCBI taxonomy): domain Bacteria; kingdom Bacillati; phylum Actinomycetota; class Actinomycetes; order Kitasatosporales; family Streptomycetaceae; genus Streptomyces; species Streptomyces sp. R818. Next base: position 47,781 of record NZ_JAOCNE010000012.1, on the reverse strand, counting down.
GACCGGCGGATCGGGCACCGGGCGGCGGGCGGCGCGGACGCGTTCCAGGCCTCCGCCGACGTCACCGACCTGGTACGGAACGCCGGATCGGGCCTCTACACCGTCGCGCAGATCAACATCGCGAAGGGGCGTTCGGACGCCGGGGCCTGGGGCGGCTGGACGCTCGTGGCCGCGTACGAGAAGGAGTCCGCGCCGCTGCGGCACGTGTTCGTGCGGGACGGCTTCGACCTCTTCGACAAGAAGCACCCCAGCCGGTCCTTCCGGGTGCGGACGGCGCCGGCCACCGGCACGGGCGGCTACCTCGGGCTCGTCGCCTACAACGGCGACCGCGGCAAGGCCGGCGACTCGCTGACCGTCGCGACCGGCCGGAACAGGCCGGTGGCGCTGACCGACCGGAACAACCCCGCCCGGGACGTCCTCAACTCGACCATCAGCGAGCCCGGCGGGCGGCCCGCCCAGCGCGTCCCCGCGCACGGCAACACCCTCGGCTACGACTCCGACGTGTTCCCGCTGGGCCGCGCCGTCACCCGGGGCGCCAAGGCGCTGGACGTCCGCCTCGTCTCCCGGAAGGACGCGGCCTGGACCGGGGTGTTCTTCGGCGCCGTGGACGTCACCCGCTCCTGAACCGCCCCGCCCGATCCCAGCCCAAGGACGCTCCTCTGCCAAGGAATAAGGCGATGCCTGTGACGTCTGCACCCTTGCCGCCGCACGTTCTGCATGTGACGCAGCCGGTCGACGGCGGAGTCGCGCGCGTGGTGGCCGACCTCGTGCGCGGGCAACTGGCGGCCGGGATGCGGGTCTCGGTGGCCTGCCCCGCCACCGGTGACCTGCCACGCCTGCTCGCCGCCACGGACTGCGACGTCCTGCCGTGGCAGTCCGTGCGGTCCCCGGCCAAGGGGCTTCTCGGCGAAGGGCGCCGGCTCGCCCGCGTGGTGGCGGCGGCGCGGCCCGACGTCGTCCACGCCCACAGCGCCAAGGCGGGCCTGATCACCCGGCTCGTCGTACGGGGCCGCGTCCCCACCGTGTTCCAGCCGCACGCCTGGTCCTTCGAGGCCGTGCGCGGGGCGAGCGCGCGGGCCGCTCTCCACTGGGAGCGGTTCGGCGCCCGCTGGGCCTCACGCATCGTCTGTGTCTCGCGGGCCGAGCAGCGCGCGGGGCAGAGCCTCGGCATCAAGGCGCAGTGGCGGCTCGTCCCGAACGGGGTCGATCTGGAGCGGTTCCGTCCGGCGGATGCGGGCTCGACCCCGTACGGCGACGGGCCGCTCGTCGTCTGCGTCGGCAGGCTGTGCCGTCAGAAGGGGCAGGACGTGCTGCTCCAGGCGTGGCGGGAGGTGGTGCGCGCGGTGCCGAAGGCACGGCTCGTCCTCGTCGGCGACGGTCCTGACGCGGAGCGGCTGCGGGACGTGGCGCCCGGCTCGGTCACCTTCGCGGGGGCCGTCGACGACCCGACGCCCTGGTACCGCGCGGCGGACCTCGTCGTCATGCCCTCGCGGTGGGAGGGGATGGCGCTCGCCCCCCTCGAAGCCATGGCCTGCGGAAGCCCGGTGCTCGTCACCGACGTCGCCGGGGCCCGCGAGAGCCTGCCGCCGCACTTCACCGCCGCGTGCGTGGTGGAGCCGAGGGACCCGGCGGCGCTCGGCCGCTCCCTCGTCCGCCTGCTGCGCGACCCCGAGGGGCTGCGCGTGCGCGGCCGCGACGGCTACCGCCACGTGCACGCGCACCACGACGTACGGCGCGCCGCCGCGGCGGTCGCGGAGGTGTACGGCGAACTTCTGGGCCCGGGAGGCACCGCGTCCGCGGTCCCGGGCCCGGCGACCACCGCAGACAGAGAGCCGATCACGACGTGACCCAGGACCAGACCGTTGCCTCCGCCGCCGTGGTCATCCCCCGGCGGACGACCGAGAGCGATCAGCTCACCCTGGTCGGCGGCGCCGCCCGGGACCACTCGCCGCGCACCCTGCTGCTGGCGGCCGACGCCACGGCGGCCCTGCTCGGCACGGTCGCGCTCAGCTCGCCGCAGCGCCAGCCGCTGCTCGTGGCCGCTTTCGTCGCCCTCGTCCTCGCCCTGCACCGGGCCGGGGGGCTCTACCGGCGACCGGACGGGCGGCACCTCCTCGACGACTGCCCGGCCCTCGTCGCGCGCGTGGTGCTCGCCTGGTGCGTCCTCACGGCGGTCGCCGCGAGCCTGCCCGGCCTGACGGAGATCCCGCCGCGCGCGGTGCTGACCGGCTGCGCCGCGCAGGGCGCGCTCACCGTCGTGGCCCGCGCGCTGATCCTGCGGCGCCACCGGACGGCCCTGGTCCGCAGGCCCTGCGCGACGCTCCTCGTCGGGCCCGAGGCGACGGCGGCCCGGGTCGCCGCGGCCCTCCAGCGCCACCGGCCGAGCGGCATCCGCCTCGTCGGCATCGTCAGCGGCGACACCGCCGACCGGCGCCCCGACACCGGGGAACCGCCCGTGCCGGTGCTGACGAGCGCCGCCGACGTACGGCGCGCGGTGATCCAGAACGGGGTGCGGCGCGCGATCCTGCTCGGCAGCGCCGGAGCGCCGGAGCACCGGCCCTGGCTGCACCCCCTCGCCGAACTGCGCTGCGAGTTCTGGGAACTGGACCCCGACCCGTCGCTCTACGTGCCCGAGCACCGCGGCGCCGAGACGCACCTGGCCGGCTTCCGCTGCCGCCCGCTGACCGGGGCCGCCCACCGCCTGCACCCCGGCAAGCGCGCCCTGGACCTGGCCGTCTCCGCGGTCCTGCTCGTCCTCGTCGCGCCCGTCCTCGCGGTGTGCGCGGTCTGGCTGCGGGTCAGCGAGGGGCCCGGCGTCGTGTTCCGGCAGGAACGTGTCGGCAAGGACGGGCGGCCCTTCACGCTCCTGAAGTTCCGTACGCACCGCCCGGCCGACCCGCTGGAGTCGGCGACGCGCTGGAGCGTCGCGGGGGAGCACCACATGCCGTGGTTCTGCCGGTTCCTGCGCCGCACCTCGCTCGACGAACTGCTCCAGCTGTGGAACGTCTTCCGAGGCGACATGAGCCTCGTCGGACCCCGCCCGGAACGCCCGTACTTCGTCATGAAGTTCAGCGAGACCTACCCCGGCTACGGCGACCGCCACCGCGTCCCGACCGGCATCACCGGGCTCGCCCAGATCAACGGCCTGCGCGGCGACACCTCCATCGAGGACCGCTGCCGCTACGACAACGCCTACATCGACAGCTGGTCGCTCTGGGGCGACCTCACCATCTTGGCGCGCACGGCGACCGAGTTCTTCCGCCCTACGGGAAGTTGACGCAGTGACCGCAGTACCCGCCTTCACCGGCGCGCGCACCCCCTGGGCGGCGGCGCCGCTGCCACGGGCCGTGCGCCGGGCGGGCCCCGTCCTCCCTCTCCTGGCCCTGATCGCCCTGCTGGCCCTGCCGCTCGGGTCCGGCGGCCAGGACGGGGGCGGCCTCACCCCGGCCGACGCGGTGTCCGGGCTCGTGGTCGTCGTCTGCGCCGTGCGGGCGGTGCGCGGCGGTCAGCGGCCGCTCACCCGGACCGCGTACGTGGTCCTCGGTCTGCCCGTGCTCGCGGTCTCCGTGGCCGCTCTCGGCGCGGGCTCGGCGTCGGACTCGCTGCAAGGGATGGTGCGGTACTGCCAGATCTTCGTGCTCGTCCCGGCCGCCGTCCTGCTGCTCGTCCGGGACCGCCGCGACGTCCGCCTGGTCGGTTGGGCCCTGGTCGCGCTCGGCCTCTACCAGGGGTCGATCGGCGTCTACCAGTACCTGACCGGGACCGGCGCCTCGTACGCCGGGGAGGACGTGCGGGCCGTCGGCACGTTCGGGGCCACCGATGTGATGGGCATGTCCACGGTCGTCTCGTACGGGCTCATCTGCGCCGTGGCGCTCGCCCTCGGCGACGGCGCGCGGCGCGTCCGGCTCACCGCCCTGGCCTGCGCGCTCGGGCTGCTCGTGCCGCTCGCGCTGTCCTTCAGCCGGGGCGCCTGGATCGCCACGGCGGTCGCCGTCCTGCTGCAGATCGTGCTCGCCGGGCTGCGGCGCGCGGTGCGGCTGCTCCTGGTGGGCGCCGCGGCGGCCGTCGTCCTGGTCGGCGGGTTCGGTGTGGGCACGTCGATGCTCCAGGAGCGGCTGAGCAGCATCACGCAGGTCACCGCCACCCCGGACCAGTCGGTGACGGACCGGTACACGATGTGGGCGGCGGCGGCCGACATGTGGCGCGAGCACCCCGCGACCGGCGTCGGGCTGAAGAACTTCCCCGCCTACCGCGACAGCCACGCCTCGATCGCGCTGTCCGCCGGGAGCGATGTCGCGGGCGCGGGCGCCGCCTTCCACCGGCAGCCGCTCCTCTCCCCGCACAACATGTACCTGCTGATCCTCAGCGAACAGGGGCTGCTCGGCCTGGTCGCCTTCGTGGGCGCCTGGGCCGCGCTCCTCGTACGCGGCGCAAGGCGGCTCGGAGCAGCCCACCGGACGCGGCGCGGCCTCGACTGCGCGCTGCTCGCCTGCGGGCTGCTGACCTGGCAGCTCATCGACTTCGCGTACGCGGACATCGGCGGGCCCTCGACCGTACTTACTGCCGTGGTGTTCGGCCTGGTCGCCTGGTGGGCGCTGGCCCCCGCCGCGCTCGACGGCGAGCCGGAGGCCGGGCGATGACGGCCAGCCCGCCCGTCGACGGGGACGAGACCGTACGGCCCTCCGCCGTACCGGCCCAGCAGGCGCCCGTCCGCAAGCCGGGCCACGAAGGCGCGTCCAACAGCTTCCTGGCCCGCGCCGCCCTGCTCACCGCCGTGCTCTCCGCCGCGGGGTCCCTCCTCGGCCTCGGCCGGGACCAGGCGCTCGCCCACCTCTTCGGCGCGGGCAGCGAGACGGACGCCTTCCTGGTGGCCTGGACCGTGCCCGAGGTGGCGACGACACTGCTCATCGAGGACGGGCTCGCGTTCATGCTCGTCCCCGCCTTCAGCGCCGCGATCGCCGCCCGCTCGGCCGCGCCGGACCTGGCCCACGACCCGGTACGGGCCCTGGTCGCGGGCTCGCTGCCCCGGCTGACCCTCGCCTTCCTGGCCTCCGCCGTGCTGCTGATGATCGGCGCGCCCCAGCTCGTCACCCTGCTCGCACCCGGCCTGCCCGACCCGCAGCTCGCCGTCGACTGCACCCGGCTCACCGCGACCTGCCTGCTGACCTTCGGGCTCACCGGATACTGCAGCGCGGCCCTGCGCGCCCACAGCAGCTACCTCGCACCGGCCGCGATCTACGTCGCGTACAACACCGGGATCATCGCCACGCTGCTGCTCCTCGCCGACCGGTGGGGGGTGCGCGCCGCCGCCGCGGGCGTGGCCGTCGGCGGCTGTCTGATGGTGCTCGTGCAGGCGCCGGTGCTGCGCCGCAGGCTCAAGGGTGCGGCCCCCGCCGACCGCGCGGCGGACGCCAAGGCGGCCAAGCGGCAGTCCATGAACATGGCGCTGATCGCGACCGTCCTGCTCTTCGCGCTCTGCCGCCAGTCGCAGGTCTTCGTCGAGCGCTTCCTCGCCTCCTCCCTGCCGTCCGGCGCGATCTCGCACCTGAACTACGCGCAGAAGGTCGCGCAGTTGCCGATGGTGCTGTCCCTGATGCTGTGCACCGTCACGTTCCCGGTCGTGGCCAAGGCGCTGGCACGCGGCGACACCGAGCGGGCCCGCGACCGCGTGGAGCGCGACGTCGCGCTCGCCGCCTGCATCGTCCTGTCCGGCGCGGCCCTCGTCTTCGCCTGCGCCCCGCAGATCATCGAACTGCTCTTCCAGCGCGGCGCCTTCACCGGCCGGGACACCGCCGCCACCGCCTCGATCATGCGGGTCTACTCGCTCGGGCTCCTCGGACACTGCCTCGTCGGCGCCCTGGTCCGCTCCTACTTCTCCGCCGGCCGCCCCACCTGGTACCCGGTCGTCACGATGGCCGCGGGCATGGTGCTCACCGCGGGGCTCGGCACCTGGGCCGTCGCGTTCTGGGGCGTCGGCGGCATCGCCGCCGCCAACGCGCTCGGCATCACCTTCACCGCCGTCCTGCTCCTCGCGGGCATGGACCGGCGCAGCGTCCCCGTCCGCCTCGCCGTGGTCCTTCCCGAACTCGGCAAGACGCTGCTCGCCGCCGTGGCCGCCACGGGCGCGGGGCTCGCGGCGGCGCTGCCGTTCACGCACCCCCTGGCCGCACTCGGCGTGGCCGCACCGGCCATCGCGGCCGTCTTCCTCCTCTCCCTGTGGGCCCTGAACGTCCGGGCCTTTCTGCCCGCCGTCCGCATCGCGACCAGAAAGCTCCGCAATGTCAGCTGAAACAGCGGTCCAGGAGTTCCCCGGCCCCGCCGCACGGGGCCGGCTGTCGGGGGCGTCCCCGTGGGTGGCGATGTACCACTCCGTGGACGACTGCCCCGACGACCCCTACAACGTGACCGTCACGCCCGAACGCCTCGGCCAGCAGCTCGGCTGGCTGCGCGCCCGCGGCCTGCGCGGCGTCAGCGTCGCCGAACTCCTCCACGCACGTGCGCGTGGAGCCGGTCGCGGCCTGGTCGCCCTCACCTTCGACGACGGCTACGGCGACTTCGTCGACAACGCCCTGCCGATCCTGCGCCACCACGGCTGCACGGCGACCGTCTTCGTCCTGCCCGGCAGGGTCGGCGGCGACAACGCCTGGGACGTCGAGGGCCCCCGCAAGCCGCTCCTCACCGCTCGGGGCATCCGCACGGCCGCCGCCGCGGGCATGGAGATCGGCTCGCACGGCCTGATGCACGTCGACCTCACGCGCGTGAGCGAGCACGAACTGCGCGCCGAGGTCGAGGACAGCAAGGCGCGCGTCGAGGAGCTGACCGGCCGCGAGGCGCAGGGCTTCTGCTACCCGTACGGCTCTGTGGACCAGCGGACCGTGCGGGCCGTGCGCGACGCGGGCTACCGCTACGGCTGCGCCATCTCCCCGGGCCCGCTGACCGGCGTGCACGCCATGCCGCGCGTCTTCGTCGGCCAGCGGGACACGCCCTTGCGGCTCGAACTGAAGCGCCGCCTGCACCGGGTGCGAAGACGGGACTGGCAGCCCGGGGAGGACGCGCGGTGAAGGTCCTCCACGTCATCACGGGCCTCGGCGCGGGCGGCGCCGAACAGCAACTGCGCCTGCTGCTGCGCCATCTGCCGCCGGGCCACGACGTCGTGACCCTGACCAACCCCGGGCAGGTCGCCGAGGGACTGGTCCGCGACGGCGTGCACGTCACGCACCTCGGCATGGCGGGCAACAGGGACGCCGGCGCGCTGCCCCGCCTCGCGCGCACCATCCGCGGCGGCCACTACGACATCGTCCACACACACCTGTACCGGGCCTGCCTGTACGGGCGCCTCGCGGCGCGGCTCGCCGGTGTCCGGACCGTCGTCGCCACCGAGCACTCGCTCGGCGACGCGCAGATCGAGGGCCGTCCGCTCACGCGCGGGGTGCGTGCCCTGTACCTGGCGGGGGAGCGGCTCGGCCGCGCCACCATCGCGGTCTCCCCGGCCGTGGCCGAGCGGCTGCGCGGCTGGGGCGTCGCCCCGCACCGCGTCCACACCGTCCCCAACGGCGTGGACGTGCACCGGTTCGCCTTCGACGAGGCGGCCCGCGCCAGGGCGCGCAAGTCCCTCGGCCTGCCCGCCGACGCCTTCGTCGTGGGTGGCGTGGGCCGCCTGGTCCCCGGCAAGCGGTTCGACGTCCTGACCGCCGCCCTGCGCGACCTCCCGGCGGACGTACGCCTCCTGTTGGTCGGCACCGGCCCGGAGGAGGCCGCCCTGCGCCGGGCGGCACAGGAGGCGGGCGTCGCCGACCGGGTCGTCCTCGCCGGTGAGCGCCCGCACACGGCCGAGGGCGCGCACGCCGTGGACCTGCCCGCGCTGCTCTCGGCCATGGACGTGCTCGCCTCCCCGTCCGTCGACGAAGCCTTCGGCCTCGCGGTCGTGGAGGCGCTCGCCGCCGGTCTTCCCGTCCTGTACGTCGCCTGCCCGGCCGTCGACGACCTGCCCGCGGAGCTGACCGGCGGCGCGGTCCGCGTCCCGTGCCGGGCCGCCCCCTTCGCGCGCGAGATCCGAGACCTTCGAGAACGCGGCACAGCACGAGAAGCCCGCGACCGGCCGCCGTCGCGGGCCGCCCTGCACTACGACATCGCCCGCAGCGCCGCACGCCACCTAGAGGTGTACGCGGCGGCCATGGGCGCCCGGAACCCCCAGGAGTGAGTACGCGATGACCGAAGCCGCCCAGGAGAGGGCCACCGCCCCCCGACCGTCGGCCACCCGCATCGGCACCCGCGCGAGGCGCGTGCCGCACTGGTGGCCCCTGCCCGCGGCCCTCCTGCTCGGCGCGCTCGCCGGCGGGGTGTACGGCGCGGCGAGCACCCCCGAGTACACGGCGACCAGTTACGTGATCGCCGTACCGACCTCGCAGACCGACCCCACGTCGGCGGCGGGCTTCGCCCAGGCCTACAGCCGGGTGGCCACGCAGGTCGCCGTGTTGAGCGACGCGCAGGTCGCGGCGGGCGTCCCGGTCGAGACGCTGCGTGCGAGCATCCGCGCGGAGACGTCGCCGGACGCGCCCATGGTCGCGATCTCCGCCTCGTCGGAGAAGCCGGACACCGCGATGGAGATGGCCAACGCCGTCGCCCGCGCGCTGACCGCCAACGCCGCCCACGTGAAGAAGGACACCCACGTGGAGCTTCTGCGCTTCACGCGCGCGGTGCGGCCCACGGAGCCCTCCTCGCCCTCCGCGGGCCTGACGACCCTGGTCGGCGCCTGCGCGGGCGGCCTGCTCGGCGGCCTGGCGCTGCTGCTCCGCCCCCGCAGGGAGGCCGCGCACACGACGCCGACCGTGCCCGCGCCCGCCGCCGCCCAGCGGGGTGGTGCCTGATGGTGAGCCTCACATCCGGTGCGGCCGTCCTGGCGCGCCCGGACACCGCCCCGCCCGCCCCGTCCTTCACCGTCTGCACGGACACCGCCGAGTTCGGGCGGCTGCGCGAGGAGTGGAACCGCCTGCACCGCGCGTGCGCGACCGCGACCCCGTTCCAGAGCCACGCCTGGCTGCACTCCTGGTGGCTCTCCTACGGCCGCCCGGGGCGGCTGCGCGTCGTGCTCGTACGCCAGGAGGGGCGCCTCGTGGCGGCGGCGCCGCTCATGCTGCGCCCGCTGCCCTTCCCCACGCTGACGCCGCTCGGCACGGCCATCTCCGACTTCAGCGACGTCCTCGTCGAGGACGCCCCGGCGGCCTCGCCGTCGCGGGCGGTCGACGCGCTCCGCGCCGGCCTGTGGCGCCTCGCCGGGACCGCGGCCATCGACTTCCGCGAGGTGCGGCCGGGCTCCGCGGTGGAGGCCCTGCACGCCCGCTGGCCGGGCCCGCGCCGCCGCCTCGACGACTCGCCCTGCCTGGAGCTGCCCGCGCTGCCCATGGACGAGCTGGTGGGACGGCTGCCGCGGCCCCGCGCCCAGCGCGCCCGCGCCAAGCTCCGCAAGCTGGACGCGCTCGGCATCGAGCGCCGCGTCGTGCCCGCCGCCGAGGTCGGCCCCTCGGTGCGGCGCCTGCTCGACCTGCATCAACTGCAGTGGCAGGGCCGCAAAGTGACGACCGAGCACGTCAAGCCGCGCTTCGCCGAGCACCTCACGCGCGCGGTCGCCGAGATGGCGTGCACGGGCGACGCCGTCGTCACCGAGTTCGCCCTGGACGGCTCGGTGGTCGCCGCCGACCTGACGTTCCTCTCCCCGCGCCTCGCGGGCGGCTACCTCTACGGCGCCCACCCGCGGCTCAGGGAGCGCAAGGTCGACGTCGCCACGATGCTGCTCCGCTCCTGCGCGGAACATCTGCAGGGCGGCTCGCGGGACAGCGTCCTGAGCCTGTTGCGCGGCACCGAGCCCTACAAGCTGCACTGGGGCCCCGAGCAGCGCGTCAACCAGCGCTACCTCCTCGCCCGGCACACCACCGCGCCGCTGCTCGGCGCGGTCCTCGCCGACGTACGGGCCCGCTCCTGGGCGAAGCGGGCCCGCACGGCGTGGAAGGAGCGCGGTGCGGGTCCCGGCTAGAGCGCGCGCCGCGTCAGGCGCGGTGCACCGCACCCCTGAGCGCGCCGCCTCAGGCGCGGTGCACCCAGTCCCTGAGCCGCACGCACACCTTGCCGCCGATCCAGCGCTCCACCCACGCCCCGAGCTCGACGGTGGAGCACCTCGGAGGCCGCGTCGGCTGAGCGGGCTGTGTGGGCGCGGTCGGTGGCGTCGGCTGCGCGGGCGGGGTCGGCAGCACGGGCGTGTCCGCCTTGTCGCGTCCGGTCAGCACGGCCCGGTAGACCTTCGCCGCCCGCGGGTTCTGCCGGCACTGCCACACACCGTGCGGGCAGTAGTCGGTGAGCGTGTTGTAGAGCGCCTTGTGCTCGTCCATCCAGGCGAGCATGCGCCGCATGTACTCCGGGTTGTCCCCGTTGCGGAACAGCCCCCACTCCGGGTACGAGACCGGCTTGCCGTGCTCCTTGGCGAAGTCGACGTGCTTCTGCAGCCCGTACGGCTCGGACACCTGCTGGTCGAAGGTGAGCCCCTCGGGCTGGTCGTAGGCGTCCATGCCGATGATGTCGACCACGTCGTCACCGGGGTAGCAGTCGGTCCAGGGCACGGCGTCCCGGCCCCGGTTCGGCGCGAAGTCGAAGCGGAACCTCTGCCCCTCCACCGACCGCATCGCCGTCACGATCCGCTTCCAGTACGTCTTCCACGCCTCGGGGTCGGGTCCGCACCGGTGCGTGTAGGTGATCCCGTTCATCTCCCAGCCGAGGACGAGGACGGTGTCCGGCACCTTCAGGGCGACCAGGCGCTTCGCCAGGGTGCGGAAGTGCTCGTCGAAGTCGCCGGCCGCGCCCTTGTGGAGGAGGGTGCGCACCTCGGCGTCCGGCACCCGGCCCTCGTTGCGCTCCATCATCGGTACGTTCAGTACGAAGAGCCGGTCATCGCGGCCACGACGCCACTTGGCCCAACTGTCGAGGAACGTCGGGGCGCCCTCGATGTTGCTCCACCGGTCACCGGGAAGATAGGTGTGCCCTACGCGCAGATCGGCGCCGCCGAGCCAGTCCGACAGCCGCGTCATCCGCGCCACCCCGCGCGGCCCGAAGTCCAGGTAGGCCCCGAACGAGGGGAACCTGGCCGCCTCCACCTCCGGGAGCGGACTCGGGGACGCGACCGGCGGAGTGGCGGACGGTGCCGGGACGGCCGGGGCTGTCGGGCCTGTCGGGACGGCCGGGTCGGTCGGAGTGCCGGCCGGCGTCGGGTCGGGCACGTTCGCGGCGGCCGGGATCCGTTCGGCGCGCGGTGTCGCGTCCGCGTGCTCGATGGACACGGAGCCGCCCGCGACCACCGCCGAGACCAAGGCCCCCACCGCGACCAGTGTCAGGCGTCCGCGTTTCCCGCTCCGGCGTTCTAAGACCATCTCTGCTCCTCGTCCCGCGCTCGCACCATTCCTGACACTCAGTCACACGAACGGTCGCGGCGCCAATCGTGGAACAGCCGATGGCCGCCCTCCTCACCCTCACGGGTTAGTTCCTTCGAAAGGAATCGGCACATGCTCGATCCCTGTGTCCCGGTCGTGCTGCTGCGGATCGACCCCAACCCCTTCCACCACGGGACGCTGGGGGCGGTCCGCTCCCTGGGGCGCTGCGGGGTGGAGGTCCACGTGGCGGCCGCGCCGGACGGCTCCCCGGTGACCCGCTCGCGCTACGTCACCCGGACGCACCCGGCGCCGCGCCCGGGGGCGCCGCTGCACGAGATCGCCGCCGAGCTGCGCCGGACGGCGGCCCGCGTCGGCAGGCCCGCGGTCCTCATCCCGGTGGACGACGCGGGGGCCATCGCGGTGAGCCGGCTGCGCGAACCGCTGACCGCGTCGTACCTCCTGCCCGAGCAGCCCGAACACCTGGCCGAGTACGTCGCGGACAAGGCGCGCCTGCCCGAACTCTGCCGCGCCGTCGGCATCGACCACCCCCGCACCCTGCTGCCGCGCGACGCCCACGACGCCTGCACGGCGGCCGAGGAGCTGGGCACCCCCGTGGTCGCGAAGTGGAGCCACCCCTGGCTCCTCCCGCGCGACGCGGGGCTGCGCAGCACCTGCCTCCTCCGCTCCCCCGAGGAGGCGATGAGCCTCTACGAGAAGGGCGCCGCCACCGGCGCCGAACTCCTGCTCCAGGAGTACCTGCCCGCACGGCCGGGCGGCGACTGGTTCTTCCACGGCTACGCGGACCGCGACGGCGCCCTGCACGGCGGCGGCGCCGGGACCAAGCGGCGGGCCTGGCCGCGCGGCGCGGGCCTCACCGCCGTCGGCCGCTGGGCCCCGGCCCCGGAGCTGCGCACCGCCGTCGAGGCGCTCGTCGACGCCCTCGGCTACCGGGGCATCTTCGACATCGACTTCAGGGTGGACGCCACGACCGGCAGCCACCACCTGCTGGACTTCAACCCCCGGCCGGGAGCGCAGTTCCGGCTCTTCGCGGACGGCGCGGGCCTGGACGTCGTACGCGCCCAGTACCTCGACCTCACCCACCAGCCGCTGCCTGAGGGACGCGCCCTGCCGGGCCGCACCTTCGTCGTCGAGAACTACGCGCCGCTGGCCGCGCTGCGCGCGTTGCTGCGCCCGTCCGCCGCCCCGGAGTTCGCCTGGCACGCCCAGGACGACCCCGCGCCCGGCCGCGCCATGGCCGCCGCCTGGTCCCGGCACGTGGCGGGGCGGCTGCTGCGCCGGGCGCGGCCCGCCCCGGTCGCGGTGCCCGCCCAGGCGTCGGGCGACCCGACCGAACAGGCGGCCGCCGTCCCGGCCGCGACGGCTGAACGAAAGGCGAGCTGCTGATGCACGATCTGCTGGTTGTGGGCGCGGGACCCTACGGCCTGTCCATCGCCGCGCACGCGCAGGCGCGCGGACTCGACACCCGGGTCCTCGGCCGCCCGATGGCGTCCTGGCGCGACCACATGCCCCGCGGCATGTTCCTCAAGTCGGAGCCCTGGGCGTCCCACCTCTCCGCGCCGGGCGGCCGGTTCGGGCTCGACGCGTACTGCGCCCGCGTCGGGGTCCCCGCCGAGCACGGCCGCCCGCTCCCCGTACGGACGTTCGCCGACTACGGCCTGTGGTTCGCGCGCGAGGCCGTGTCGCACCTGGACGAGCGGATGATCGAGAGCGTCGACGCGGCGCCCGACGGCTTCGACGTGCGCGCCCGGGACGGCGAGGTCCTGCGCGCCCGCGCGGTCGCCCTGGCCACCGGACTGCTCCCGTACACACACCTCCCGGAAGCGCTGCGGAAGCTGTCGGACCAGCACGTGTCGCACAGCAGCCACCACAGCGACCTCGGCCGGTTCCGCGACGCGGACGTGACCGTGGTCGGCGCGGGCCAGGCCGCCCTGGAGCTCGCCGCGCTCCTCGCCGAGCAGGGGACCCGCGTACGGATCGTCGCGCGCGCCGCCGGGCTCGACTGGAACACGGTCCCGCCGCCCTGGACGCGCCCCTGGCACCAGAGCCTGCGCGCCCCGCACAGCGGCCTCGGCAGCGGCTGGCGCAACTGGTTCTACTCGGAGCGGCCCGGCGCCTTCCGACGGCTGCCGGAGCGCACCCGGGCCGCCATCGCCGAGTCCGCCCTCGGCCCGGCGGGCGCCTGGTGGGTCAGGGACCGCGTCCACGCGGCCGCCGTCGACCTCCGCATGGGCCGCACCATCGTGGACGCGCTGCCGTCGGCGGGGCGGCTGCGGCTGCGCACCGTCGGTACGACGCAGGGCCTGGAGGAGTTCGAGACCGACCACGTCATCGCGGCGACCGGGTTCCGGGCGACCTGCGCCCGGATGACGGTCCTCGCGCCCCGGGTCCGCCACATGCTGGCCCCGAGCCTCGCCCACACCCCGCGCGTCGGCCGCGGCTTCGCCTCCGCCTACCCGGGGCTCTTCCTCGCGGGCCTCGTCACGACCCCGGACTACGGCCCCGCGATGCGGTTCGTGCACGGGGCGACGTACACCGCGCCCGCCCTGGTCACCGGGGTCGAGCGGTACCTGGCGCGGCAGTCGGGGCAGGGTCGCGCATATGCCGCTTCCGGCCCCATTGGGGTGAAGTGCCTGGCAAACGGGTGAACCGGTGCATCCAAGGCCCCGGTTCGGTGGTCGACTGTCGGCTGTCATGAGAAGGGCCGCGCTGCCTTCCTCCCAGCCGTCGGCGTCACGCCGTTGGTAGGCAGCTTTCACCACGGCCTCCTCTGTGGGCCGGGAAGAGCGCTCAGGCTGCTCTTCCCGGCCCGGCCTCACCGCCGCAGCGCACCGCTCCGGGTCCTGCGGTAGAGGACAGCACCGGCGAGCACGAGCCCGGCCCCGGCGCCCGCGGCGGCCGTCAGGCCCTCCATGGACCCCGACTCGGCGAGCCGCTCCCCGTCCGCCTCCGCACGGACCGCCGTCCCTGGCTCCTCGCGTACGTCCTGTGCCCCCGGCACCGACCTGGGCCGCGACGGCGGCGCGCCCGGAGCCTCCTGCGGCTCGCGGGGCGGCTCGTCCGGCCGCTGCCGCTCCTGGCCCTGGCCCTGCCCCTGACCTTGGCTCTGCTCCTGGCTGCGTTCCTGGCTTCGTTCCTGGCCGGGCGGGGACGGCAGGCCCGGGCGCGCACCGTTCCCGCACGCGTCACCCGTCGCCGGGTTCAGTCCGCCCACCGCGTCGGCCGCATTGCCGCACGCGTTGGCGCCGATGGTGATCGGAATCTGCACCGAATTGCCCGACAGCACACCGGGAGAACCGCTCGCTCGTCCCTGATCGCCCGACTGGGCGAGAGCGCCCGTCGCCGGCACGGACAGAATGCCGGTCGCCGCGACGACCGTCACGGCCCCGATTCTCAGTGCCTGCCTCACTGTTCTTCCTCTCCCGCTTCAATTCGAAGCCGACCCCGGTGCCGGAAGGCACCGGGGTCGGCCGGGTCACACACCGCGCGGTCGAGCGTCAGTCGTTGGCGCAGGGGTTGCCGAAAGCGGGGTTCAGCAGACCGATGACGTCGACGGTGTTGCCGCAGACGTTGACCGGGATGTGGATGGGGGCCTGCACGTTGTTGCCCGAGATGACACCCGGGGAGTTCACGGCCGCACCCTGCGCACCGGCGTCGGCGAACGCCGGGGCGGCGATACCGAAGGCCATGACGGCACCGGCGACGATCGTGACGCTCTTCTTCAAGGACATGCTTTTCTCCTTTTACCGAGGAAGTTTCTGGGACTCCGCGAAGCAAACGAGCCGGCACCGGCTGAGGAAACTGTGCCGACCGGGCGACGAAGCGGAACGGCGCCCGGTAAAAAAGGCCCGAACCGCCCGCGTGCGATACGACGCGGACGGCCCGGGCAGGGTGCGCAGAGACTCAGTGGTTCTGCGTGCCGTTCGAGGAGAGGACCGGGATGTCGTCCAGGATGTGCGACAGCGGCTCGTCGCCCTTCCTCTGCGTCGAGTTCTCGACACACTGCTGGTTCTGCGGAGACGTCAGGATGTCCTGGACGCCGACGTTGACCAGGCCCACGACATTCTGGACGTCCGCCTTGACCGGCAGGCCGACACAGGGCTTGTTCAGCGAACCCTGGACCAGGCTGAGCTGCGGGCTCATGTCGCCGTCGGTCGAGGAGTTGCCGAATGCCTGCTGGGCGCCGTTGCCGCTGGCCGCGGCGGTGCCGTTGTCGTCGCCGTTCGCGAGCGCCGAGGGCGCAGCCGCCACGGACATGCCGACCACGGACACGGCGACCGCGGCTGCGGCCATTGCCTTCTTGAGCATTTTTTTCAGTTCCTTTTCTGACAGGCACCGGTTACTGCGAAAGGAACAACTCCCCGGGCTCCGGATGGTTTCGCAGGTTCACCCGTTGTGCCGAGAGTCTGGCTGTTCGTACGGCATACGTACCGCCATCCGAGTGAATGCGGACAACCAAACCGGCTCGCGCGTAGTTGGTACGGATGCTCTCTGAAACAACTGAAGGGGAATCTCTCATGTTGAAAAAGGCCGTGGCGGCCGCAGCCGTCACCGCGTCTCTCGTCGGCATCTCCGCGGCGGCGGCCCCCCAGGCGCTGGCGAACGGCGACGACAACGGCACCACCGCGTTCAGCGGTAACCACGCGTCGCAGTCGTACGGAAACTCGGCGACGTACGGCAACATGAGCCCGCAGATGGCGCTCATCCAGGGTTCCCTCAACAAGCCCTGCATCGGTCTGCCCGCCAAGGCGGACATCCAGAACGTCGTGGGTCTGGTCAACGTCGGTGTCCAGGACATCCTGACGTCCCCGCAGAACCAGCAGTGCGTCGAGAACTCGTCGCAGCGCAAGGGCGACGAGGCGCTGTCGCACATCCTGGAGGACATTCCGATCCTCTCCAGCAACGGAAACGGCAACGGCTGATCCGCACGCCGCACGCGTTGGGCCGCCCACTTGGGCGGCCCAACTTTGTTGTGGCGCGGACACACCTGAGGGGCGGCTGCGTCAGGCAACCGCCCCTCAGGCGTTTCCGGATATCTGGTGCGGGTGCCGCTACGCGCTGAGCAGGCCGGTGACCGGCGCCACCAGGTCCGTGATCTGGTGCAGCTCGTTCAGCTTGTTCAGCTGGTGGATGCCCTGGAGCTGCTCGGCGGTGCGCGGCACCTCGCGGCGGTGCTCGGCCGGGATGGCCATGGTGGTGACCGCGTCCAGCATCGCGGTCGGGGAGATCATGTTGCCCGCCGCCTGGGGCGTGGTGTCGGCCTGCGCCGCAGGGGCCACGATCGCCGTGGCACCGACGGCGAGGAGGGCAGCGGTGAGGACTCGTCGAGTTGAGGTCATGTCCTCTTAACGCCACTCCCGAGGCGCCGGACACGGGTGCGATTGGCATTCGTCGTCCCTGATGGCGTAGTGTGGTGTTCACCGACGCGGGGTGGAGCAGCTCGGTAGCTCGCTGGGCTCATAACCCAGAGGTCGCAGGTTCAAATCCTGTCCCCGCTACTGAAGGCCGAGGCCGGAATCTTCCGAGATTCCGGCCTCGTTCCGTTTCCCGGCGCGTCCCGCCCCGATTCCGCGGCTGACCCGGACGGAGCAGTACCGGTCGCCCCCCGGCCCCCTCCCCGGGAACCCTTTGGTGAGACGCCGGACAGCGGGCGCGGACGGCAGGAGACACGTGGTGGGGCAGCGAGGAGGGCGGCACAGGCATCCGGCGGACGCCCCCGGCACGCCCTTCTTCCTGCGCATCCTGCCCCTGCTGCTGATCATCGGCGGCGCGGTCTACGAGTACTGCACGCCGTCCGGGTTCGCGGGCTCGCCCCTCTTCAGCGCGGCGCCGCTGGTCGCCGCGCCGTTCTTTTCGCTGGGCAGCACCATCGCGGCCGGGGTCGCCTCGATCGGCGCCATCGTCGCCGTACACCTCCGATACACGGCGTTCCACAGCGGCGTCTGGACGGAGATGGCGACCGTCGCCACCGTCTGCGTCCTGGCCTGTTTCCTCAACCGGATCAAGCGGCGCAGCGACGAGGAGCTGGCGTCCGCGCGGCAGATCGCGGCGGCGGCCCAGTCCGCGGTGCTGCCGCGGCCGGCCGGACGGATCGGCGGCCTCGCCATCGCGGCGCGGTACGAGGCGGCGCAGGCCGACGCGTTCATCGGCGGCGATCTGTACGCGGTGCAGGACACCCCGCACGGCGTACGGATAGTCGTGGGCGACGTCCGCGGCAAGGGCATGGGCGCGGTCGCCGCCGTCGCCGTCGTCATCGGGGCGTTCCGGGAGGCCGCCGAGCAGGAGGACAGCCTGGAGGCGGTCGCCCAGCGCCTGGAGCGGGCGCTGGCCCGGGAGGGGTCGCGGCGGCGCGGCATCGACGACTTCGAGGGGTTCACCACCGCCGTGCTCGCGGAGATCCCGCACGGCGGCGACCTCCTGCGCGTCCTCAACCGCGGCCACCCCGAGCCGATCGTGCTGCACGGCGACGGGCAGGTCCGGGTGATCAGCCCCGCCGAGGCGGCGCTCCCGCTCGGCCTCGGCGAGCTCGGCTCCTGGCCGGACCGGGCGACCGAGGCGGAGTTCCCGCCCGCGGCGACGCTGCTGCTCTACACGGACGGGCTCTCCGAGGCGCGCGACACGAAGGGGGTCTTCTACGATCCGGCGGCCCGGCTCGCCGGACGCGTCTTCCCGGGGCCCGACGAGCTCCTCGTGACGCTCGCCGACGAGGTGCGCCTGCACACCGGGGGCGGCGCCAGCGACGACATGGCGCTGCTCGCCGTACGCCGTCCCTGACCGCTGTTCTTGATCGACATCACCAGGGGTGACCGAACGGCGTCGCTGCGCATAACAATTGACACTACGTCAGAAACTGTCAGGTTTAACGGGGCTAGAACGGCTTGGAATTACTGTCCGCTGTCTATTAACGTTCGATAACGCAGCGCGGTCGTCCCAGCCGTCACAAGCGACGGCTCCGTGCGCACGCGCCTAATCCCGCAAGGGAGCCGGGGAACCACCAACTTGGGGTGAATCAGGCATCGTTCCGACGCTTTCCGGGCGCCGGACCGTGCTCGTAGGAGACCTTCCTGCTCCGAACCCGTCAGCTAACCCGGTAGGCGAGAAGGAAGGAAAGGAGAGCGCCCCCGTGGCGTCGAACCGTCCTGCCCCCGAACTCTCCGGGTACCCCGCCCAGCCGGCCGACGGCGACTACGCCGCCCCGCGCACGAGCTTCGAGGAGTGGAACCCCACCGAGGAGTCCGTCCGCCCCGTCCGCGGCAAGCACCGCGTGGCCCGGCAGCGCGGCGGCCTCGCGCGCAGCTCCACGGTCCTCGGCGTCGGCGTGATCGCCGCCGTCGGCGCGGGCGGCATCGCCACCGCGCAGGGCGGCAAGCCCGCCGTCCAGATATCCATGCCCGACCTCTCGGCGGTCACGGACGCCCTGCCGGAGGCGAAGTCGCTGCCCGGCGTGAGCGCGCTGATGGCCGACGACGCCCCTGCCGAAGCCGCGGAGGCCGCGCCCCTCACCGCCATGAGCGGCGGGCAGTCGGACGCCGGCGAGGCGCTGCGCGCCCGCATCATGCAGCAGGCCGAGACGCAGCAGGACGCCGCCGACGCCAAGGCGCAGGCCGCCGCCGAGGAGGCCGCCGCGAAGAAGGCCGCCGAGGAAGCCGCAGCGAAGCGGGAGAAGGCCGAGGCCAAGGCCGCCGCCGAGAAGAAGAAGGCGGAGGAGGAGGCCAAGAAGAAGGCCGAGGCCGAGCGCCTCGCCAAGCTGGCCAAGAGCTACAAGCTCCCCGTCGCCTCCTACACGCTGACCGGCACCTTCGGACAGCCCGGCTCGCTCTGGTCCTCCGGCTACCACACGGGCCTGGACTTCGCCGCCCCCACCGGCACGCCGATCTACGCCATCCACGGCGGCACCATCACCGAGGCCGGCTGGGCGGGCGCGTACGGCTACCGCACGATCCTCACCCTCGACGACGGCACCGAGCTGTGGTTCTGCCACCAGTCCTCGCTCAACGTCAGCGTCGGCCAGAAGGTCTCCACCGGCGACGTCATCGGCCGCGTCGGCGCCACCGGCAACGTCACCGGCGACCACCTCCACCTGGAGGTCCACCCCGGCGGGGACGCGACCGGCGTCGACCCGGCGGCCTGGCTGCGCGGCAAGGGTCTGGCACTCTGATGCGCGCCTGACGGAACACCCGCTTCCGCAGGGGCGTTGAATGACGGCATGACTTCTTCTCCCCTGCGCAAGCTCGGCGCCTCCGACCTGGAGGTCTTCCCGCTCGCCCTCGGCGGCAACGTGTTCGGCTGGACCGCCGACGAGGCCACCTCCTTCGAGGTGCTCGACGCCTACACCGCCGGCGGCGGCAACTTCATCGACACGGCCGACTCGTACTCCGCCTGGATCGAGGGCAACCACGGCGGCGAGTCGGAGACGATCATCGGCAAGTGGCTCAGGGCGCGGGGCAACCGCGACGACGTCGTCATCGCCACCAAGGTCGCCCGCCACCCCGACTTCAAGGGCCTGCACGCCGCCAACATCAAGGCCGCCGCCGACGCCTCCCTCGGCCGCCTCGGCACCGACCACATCGACCTGTACTACACGCACTTCGACGACGACGAGTCGATCCCCGTCGAGGAGATCATCGGCGCGCTCGACGAGCTGGTGACGGCGGGCAAGGTGCGCGAGATCGCCGTCTCGAACATCTCGCCGGACCGCCTCCAGGAGTCCCTCGACTTCTCCGACCGCGAGGGCGTCGCCCGCTACGTCGCCATCCAGCCGCACTACAACCTCGTCTCCCGCGACACCTACGAGGGCCGCCGCCAGGACATCGCTTCGCGCGCCGGGCTCGCCGCCGTCCCGTACTACGCGCTCGCCTCCGGCTTCCTGACCGGCAAGTACCGGCCCGGCGTCCAGGTGGACAGCCAGCGCGCGGGCGGCGCCGCCAAGCACCTGGAGACCGAGCGCGGCCAGAAGGTCCTCACCGCCCTCGACGAGATCGCGCAGGAGCACGGCGCCGAGATCGCCACCGTCGCCCTGGCCTGGCTCGCCGCGCGGCCCACCGTGGCCGCGCCGATCGCGTCCGCGCGCACGGTCGAGCAGCTGCCCGCGCTGCTCGCGGTGGCGGACCTGACCCTCACGGACGAGGAGATTGCCCGCCTCACGGACGCGTCGGCCTGAGACGTCGGCCTCCGCCCCGGATGCCTCAGTGGCGGTACGGACCTCAGTGGCGGTACGGGGGATACGCGGCGCCGGATGCCATCGGGGCCGCGTACACCGGCGGGCGCCACATGGGGGCGGCGACCTGGGAGGCGTACGCCAGTGCCGCGCGCGCGTAGCCGCGCCGCTCCCACAGCGCGTCGAGCAGCTCCCGCTCCCGTACGGCGAAGTCGGCGCCGGCCCCGCCCTTGCGGGCGCGGTGGCGCAGGAGCGCGAGCGAGGTCGCGTACGCCTCGTACTCGGTGACCGCGCGCTCCGCCTCCTTGCCGCCGTAGTGCGCGGCGAACTCCCTGGCCAGGCGGCGCGCCTTGAGCGAGCCGAGGGCGAAGGGCTCGGGCGGGGCCAGCCACCCCGCGCCCACGTAGAGCACGAGTTCGGTCCGCATGGTGCGCAGTTCGCGGTGGCGCAGGTAGATCGCGAGCCAGGTGACCAGGCCGAAGACCGGAACCATGAAAGCCGCGTACACAGCGAAGAAGCCGTACTCGCCGAAGGACGACGAGCCGTTCCAGAAGGCGTGCATGGCCATGGCGACGAGCAGTCCGGCGAGCGGCAGCAGGATGCGGCGGACCTTGCCGCGCTCGGGTGCGAGGACGGCGGCGATCCCGAAGCCGATGCCGGTCAGCACGGTGAAGAGCGGATGCGCGAAGGGTGACATCACGACGCGGACGAAGAAGGTCGCCGCCGTGACGGAGCTGAGGCCGGGGCCCGTGCCGGTGAGCTGGTCGGTGCCGAAGGCGTTGCCCAGGTAGAGGATGTTCTCGGTGAAGGCGAAGCCGGTCGCGGTGACCCCGGCGATGACGACGCCGTCGACGACGCCGGTGAAGTCCCGTCTGCGGAAGAGGAAGACGAGCAGCACGGCGGCGGCCTTGGCGCTCTCCTCGACTATGGGCGCTATGACGGTGGCGCCGAGGGTGTCGGCGCCGGTCGGGTCGGCGGTGGCGGTCTCTATCCACCGGGTCGCGAAACTGTTCGCCACGATCGCTATCAGGGCCGCCGCGCAGGCCCCCCAGGCGAAGGAGAAGACCAGGTTCCGCCAGGGCCCGGGCTGCACCCGGTCCAGCCAGCGGAACGCGGCTATCAGCAGCGGTACGGGGACCAGGGCCAGACCGAGCCCGACCAGGAACCCTTCGGTGCCGGTCTGCTCGCGGACGAGCGCCGCGATGACGGCGCCGGAGACCGCGAGCAGCGTGGCCAGTGCCGTGGCCCGTACACCTTTCCGTTCCCACCAGCGCGGATGCGGGACCGCGCCGTGCGGCCGGGGGCCGTGGGCGTGGTCCTGGTGCGGCGGACTGCTGGGGTACGAGGCCACTCATTGACCCTAACGAGGGATGCGCGGCGCCGCGACGGGGCCTGTGTTCAGCGCCGCCTGAACAGCAGGTCGTGCACCACATGCCCCTTCTTCAGGCCCTGACCCTCGAACCGGGTCAGCGGCCGGAAGCCGGGCCGCGGCGCGTACCCGCCGTCCGCCTGCGTGTTCTCGTAGTCGGGGTGGGCGGTGAGCACGTCCAGCATCTGCTCTGCGTACTCCTCCCAGTCCGTCGCGCAGTGCACGAGGGCGCCGGGCTTGAGCGGGGCCGCGACCTGGGTGAGGAACTCGGGCTGGATGAGGCGCCGCTTGTTGTGCCGCTTCTTCGGCCACGGGTCGGGGAAGAAGACGCGCAGCCCGTCGAGGCTCGCGTCGGGCAGCATCGCGCGCAGCAGGATGATCGCGTCGCCGTTGGCCACCCGTACGTTGGTCATGCCGCCGCGGTCGGCGAGGCCGAGGAGGTTGCCCTGGCCCGGGGTGTGGACGTCCACGGCGAGGATGCCGGTCGTCGGGTCGTCGGCGGCCATCTGCGCGGTCGCCTCACCCATGCCGAAGCCGATCTCCAGGACGACGCGGTCGACGCCCGGGAACATCTCCGCCAGGTCGAGCACCCGCTGTCCGTCGATGTCGAGGCCCCACTTCGGCCACAGCCGCTGCAACGCGTCGGCCTGCGCGGTGGTGACCCGGCTGCGGCGCGGCTGAAAGCTGCGGATGCGCCGCTCGAAGTGCGACCCGGCGGGGTCGGGCTTGGGCCCGTCCGGAAACCGCGGCTCGTTCGGGCGCGCGGGCGGGGCGGGGTTCTGGGGGTTCTCGGACTCAGACACAGTGGGGCGATTTTACGTGGTCGGCGCGCTCGGAGGCCCCGTGCGGTTCGCCCCTGCGGCCGGCCCCAGGTGTGGTCGGTGTCCTCGGGGGCCCACCCGGTGCACCCGCCACGACCGGCGCCAGGTGCGCTCGATGCCCCGGCGGCTCCGCCCGGTCCACCTCTGTGACCGGCGCTTGGGGCCGGTCCGCCCTGCGACCGGCGCCTGGGGCCGGACCGCCCCTGTGACCGGCCCCAGGCTTGGTCGGAGTCTTCGGCGGCCGGCCCCGCCTGGGGGCACGTCCGTGACCGGACCTAGGCGGCGCTCAGTGCGGCGAGCGCTCGCCGGGCCACCTCTCTGCCGATGGGCAGGGACGCGGTCGCGGCGGGCGACGGTGCGTTCAGCACATGGACCGTGCGGGCGCCTTCGCGTATCAGGAAGTCGTCGACGAGCGTGCCGTCCCGCAGGACCGCCTGCGCGCGCACCCCGGCGGGCGAGGCCACCAGGTCCTCAGGGGTGACGGCGGGCACGAGGCGCCGCACCGCGTCGGTGAAGGCCCGCTTGGACGCCGAGCGCCGCAGCTCGCCCGCCCCGTACCGCCAGTGGCGCCGCGCGATCCGCCACGAGCCGGGCCAGGCGAGCGTCCCCGCCAGCTCGCGGGGGCGGACGGTGGTCCAGTCGTAGCCCTCGCGGGCCAGCGCCGGTACCGCGTTCGGCCCGACGTGGACGGAGCCCTCGATGCCGCGCGTCAGATGGACCCCGAGGAAGGGGAACGCCGGGTCGGGCACCGGGTAGACGAGGCCGCGCACCAGCTCGGGTCTGGCCAGGTCGAAGTACTCCCCGCGGAAGGGCACGATGCGCATCCCGGGATCGTCCCCGGTCAGCCGGGCGACCTGGTCGCACTGGAGCCCCGCGCAGTTCACCAGGACCTGGCCGCGCACGACGTCCCCGGCGGCGGTCCGCACGGCGACGCCCAGCGAGGGCCGCCGGTCGATCCGGACGATGTCCGCCCCGTACCGGATCTCGGCGCCGGACGCCTCGGCGAGGTGGCGCGCGACCGCGCGGTAGTCGGCGATCCCGGTGCTGGCGACGTGGATGGCGGCGAGGCCGCGCACCTCCGGCTCGTACTCCTGGATCTGGGCGGGGCCCAGCTCCCGTACCGCGATCCCGTTCTCCCGGCCGCGCTGGGCCAGGGCGTGCAGGCGCGGCAGCTCGTCCCGCCCGGTGGCGACGATGAGCTTTCCGGTGACCGCGTGCGCGATCCCGTACTCCGCGCAGAACTTGACCATCTCGGCGGCTCCGCGCACCGCGAAGCGGGCCTTCAGCGAGTCCGGTCGGTAGTAGATCCCGCTGTGGATCACACCGCTGTTGCGCCCCGTCTGGTGCCGGGCCGGGCCCGCCTCCTTCTCCAGGACGACGACGCGCGTGCCCGGAGCGGCGCGGGAGACGGCATAGGCCGTGGCGAGCCCGACGATGCCGCCACCGACCACCAGCACATCCCCGTCATACGCGACCGCGCTCACCGGGCCTCACCTCCATGTCCTGCATCTTGCCCGACAGCACTGACAATCCATGCGGGACCTGGGGCCCGGAGCCCTGCGAGCGTCCGGATCACGCCGGTGCCATGAGCAGCGGACGGGCCCGCTCCCGCAGCTCGACCACCCGGGGCTCGTCGCCGTACGGTTCGAGGCGGTGCAGCAGGTCCTTCACGTACTCGGTGGTCCGCGCGGAGGAGATCCGGCCCGCGACCTCCAGGGCGCGGGTGCCCTGCTCGCAGGCGGCGTCCAGGTTCCCCGACTCCAGCTCGGCGACGGCGGAGACCACGAGGCGCAGTCCGTGCGAGCGCACGAACTCCTCGGTGGGCCGCGACAGCGCCTGCTCGGTGAACCTGCGCACCTGGCGCGGCGCCTTCAGGTCCCGGTAGCACTCGGCGGCGTCGGCGGCGAACCGGTCGTAGGAGTAGAAGCCCAGCCAGGAGGGGTCGCTGTCGCCCTCGCGCGAGCGCTCGAGCCACCCTTCGGCGGCCCGTAAGGCGGCGCCTGCCGCCTGCGCGTCCCCTGCGCGTGCGTGCGCGCGTGCCTCGACGAGCCGGAAGAAGCTCATGGTGCGGGCGGTGGCCAGCCCCCGGTTGCGCTCGACGGCGGCCTGCGCGAGGTCGACGCCCTCGTCCCCGAACCCGCGATACGTGGCTTGAAGCGACATGGAGGCGAGCACGTAACCGCCGAGCGGCACGTCCGCCGCGGCCCGCGCGAGCCGCAGCGCCTGGATGTAGTACCGCTGCGCCGCCTCCTGTTGCCCGGTGTCGAAGGCCATCCACCCGGCGAGCCGCGTCAGTTCGGCCGAGGCGCCGAACAGGGAGCGCCCCACGTCATCGGAGTAGGAACCGAGCAGCAGCGGTGCCGCCTCGACCCGCAGGCACTCGGGAACCATCGACGAACGCCAGTCCCCGCCGCCGTACTTGGAGTCCCAGCGCCGCGCGTCCTGCGCGGCCTCCCGCAGCTTCACCACGTCACTGTGGCCCACCTTCTGCGGTGAGCCCTCCTCACTGAGATGCGCCTCGCGCGCGACCGACGAGTCGGCCGGGGTTATCAGCCATCGGGAGGCGGGCGTCGCGTAAGCGCTCACCGCGAAGGATCCGGCCAGGGACTGCCAGATGCCGCCGCTGCCCGCTCTGCGCCCGGCGAGGTCGAGCCGGTACAGCTCGGTGGCGGCCTTCACCGCCGCGCGGACGTCGCGCGGGAAGGCGAGGCCGACCTCGGGCGCGGGGTCGGCGTCGGCGAGGCCGATCTCGTGCAGCGGCACGGGCCGGCCGAGCTTCTGCCCTATGGCGGCGGCGATGAGGTGCGGGGCGGCGCCCTGCGGCACCATGCCCTTCGACACCCATCGCGCCACGGAGGTCTTGTCGTAGCGAAGGGTCAACCCGCGCTGCGCACCTAGGTCGTTGACGCGTCGCGCCAGTCCCGCGTTGCTGATTCCCGCGAGGGCGAGGACGGCGCCGAGCTTCTCGTTCGGTCCGCGTAGCTCCCTGGACATGCGCCACCCCTCGACACAGACGGCTGCCGCCGCAACACCTCGCCGGCCCTGTGGACTGGCATAACCGCGCGGCATTCGTACACCCAGCGTAGTTCGCCGAATCCCAAGCGTTAAGTGGCGCAGATCCGGATGGCGGGATTCTTGTTCGGGCCGGAGGACGGCGCACGCCACGCCCTGTGACCGTGTGCTCCGGCTGTGGCGCCGTGCGCCTGCGTGTGCGCTCTTACTTGTGCACATGCGGAGCGCTTCGATGAGAACTGCGTGGGTCGGCCCGCTGTACTGGATCCAGTGGGCTGGGGGACACCGCCGCCTACATCCCCGCGGGCGGCGGACCGGTCCGGGAGGCGATGGATGCCTCCCGGACCGTGCGTTGCGCGCTGTGGCCGAAGCGGGGTGTTTGCCTCCGGCCACCGGCAGCCGATTTGGCCGAAACTCGACCCCGTATTCCTTGCCCTCCTTGGTGGTGCGGCGGTTCAACCACGGCTCGAAAGGGGCGCATTGGGGGGAGCGCGAACCATGGCTCGCTCCCTACTTGCCCCCTCTGTCCCGCCTCCTTCGTGGCAGCATGTAGAGCCCTTGGGTTGTCCACAGCGTGTGGAGGCGGCGATGCGGTGGTTGGTGGGGTGGAGCAGTACCACCGCGGGGCCCCTTGCCTTCGAGTCCGCGGGAGCCTACGGAGCGGACGGCGAAACGGTACATCCGGTCGGCTCGCACCTCCTGTGGGGTGACCCGGATCCGCTCTGGGCGGTGGGTGACTGGCGCCCCGACGAGGTCCGCACGCTGAAGGTCGACGACCAGACGCGCATCGCCGTCCTCGGCGTCTGCGGAGCGACCGACGAGCAACTCCGCATCGGCCTGCTCACGGCGCGCGGGGGCGCACTGCGCCATCTCACCAACTGGCCCGGCAGTTACACGGCCGTCGTCCAGGTAGGCCGCCGCGTCATGGTCATCGGCGACGTGGCGGGCGCGCGGCCCGTCTTCTACACGCCCTGGGCGGGCGGCACGGCCTACGCGACCGCGGCGCTGCCCCTGGCCGACCTCATCGAGGCGCACCTGGACGTAGGCCACCTTGCCGCGCTCCTGGCCACCCCGGACGTCCCCGAGGCGCTGCAGGACTCGACACCGTACGAGGGCGTACGCCGCATCCCGCCGGGCCACGCGCTGATCCTGCGCGCCGGCGCCCGCGAGATCGCCGGCTACGAGGCCGTGGCGTCCCTGGCGGTGGGCGCGGCCCCCGTGGACCCGGACACGGCGGTGGCAGGCGTCCGTGACGCCCTGGTGGACGCGGTACGGGCCCGGCTGTCGGCGCCCCGCCACGTACCCGGCACCGACCTGGACCCCGGCCCGGTACCGGGCATGGGCCCGGCCGAACGCCGTGCCGCGCGCGGGATGCCCGTACCCGGCATCGGGGCGGACCTCTCGGGCGGCCCGGCGTCCGGCACGCTGGCGCTCCTGGCGGCGGGCCTGCCCGGCATGCCCGGCACGGTCCTGGGCCACGGCACAGGAGCGGGCGAACGCCTCCTCGCGGTCACCTTCAACGACATCTCCTCGACAACGGCGACGGCCACGCGCGAGGCGGAACTGGAACGAGCGGGAGCGATCGCGGCGAACCCGCGCCTGCACCACGTCGTAGTGGCGGCGGGCGAGGAAGCGCTGCCCTACGCGGACCTGGAAGGCCCGCTGACGGACGAACCGAGCGCGGTCC
Source organism: Streptomyces sp. R818 (assembly GCF_056172735.1). NCBI lineage: Bacteria > Bacillati > Actinomycetota > Actinomycetes > Kitasatosporales > Streptomycetaceae > Streptomyces > Streptomyces sp. R818. Next base: position 20,303 of record NZ_JAOCNE010000012.1, on the reverse strand, counting down.
TGGTCACGGCCGCCCGGCACCGCGCACGCCTGGCCTCCGGCAGCGCCGACCACTTCACGGGCTACGGAGCCCGCCAGGTCCTGGACGCGCACCCGGCCCGCCTCACCGACCTCCTGATGGACCGTCGCCGCCGCCACATGGTCCGCCCCATGGCGGCGCTCACCAAGGCGGACGGCGGCTCTCTCGCGGTGCCCGCGCGCGTGTACGGCGCGGCGCGCAAGCTGGCCCGAACGCCGTACAAAGTCGGCCTCGCCCATCTAGCGGACCGCCTCCTCCACCGCAGCTTCGACGAGCCGGGCGGCCCGGTGGGGGCATCCCTGGCCGCGCTGAACTGGGCCAGGCCGGGCCCCGCCGCGCGCTGGCTGACCGGTGAGGCGCTCGCTGAAGTATCGGTTCGCCTCCAAGTGGGGACGACGCGACCCGGCACCGGCCACGCCCAGCGCCCCGGCGAGTTCCGGGCCCGGGCGGCCCTGGCCCGCCATGCCGCGGACCTCCGCATCCTCGAACAGGCCGCGGAGATCCGCTTCCAGCGCCTGCACGCGCCGTTCCTGGACAACCAGGTGGTACGCGCGAGCAGGCTCCTTCCGGAGGCGCTGCGTGTCCAGCCCGGGGCCCGGGCGTCCATCCTCCGTACGGTTCTGGAGGGGGCCGGGGTCGCGGACCTGCCGCCGGGCTGGGGGGCGCCGTCGCACGCGTCCTCGGCGGCGGCGGCGCGCACGGGCCTGAGGGCATCGGCGGACCGCCTGATAGCTCTCTTCGACACGCCGCTCCTGGCCCAAACGGGATTGATCGAGGCCCGCACGGTCCGCAAGGCGCTCCGCGCGGCGGCGGACGGCGAACCGTTGCCCCTGGACGGCCTCGCGGACCTCGTCGCCCTGGAACTCTGGCTGCGCCGCCTGCTGTCGCGCCGGGGCACGTGCTGGACGGGGACGCCTGCGCGGGCCCGTGCGGTGCCTACCGGCAGTGTCGTCCCGGACAGAGCTCTGGGAGCGGGCCCGCTCCGCTAGGCACCGGGTCCGGATGCGGGCCTGTTCGAACGCTGCCCCGGCGCCTGGGCCACCCGGCCGAGCCCTCGCACGGACGGTTCCGAACGCTGCCCCGGCGCTCGATCAACCCGGCCGAGCCCTCGCACGGCCCGGCCCGAACACTGCCCCGGCACCCCGACAGCCCACGGAATTCTCGCGAGAGCCTCTTCACACGCTGCCCCGGCGCTGGGCTGCCGCCTTGCCCACCCTGCCGCCCCAGGCGGCAGATTGCCCAAGGCGGGCGCGGGCGCCCGGGGTGGGAAGGTGCGGGGAGCGGCAGGTTGCCCAAGGCGGGGCGGGGCGGGGAGGTGCGGGGAGCGGCAGGTTGCCCGAGGCGGGGTGCGTGGCACTCGGGGTGGCAGGTTGTCCGAGGCGGGGTGCATGGCGCCCGGGGTGCCGCCTCAGGACGGGGCACCGGTCCGCACCCGCGATTCGGCCGGAGGGGACGCGTCGGGGTGCCCCCGCAGGACTCCGCTGGAATGCAGTCCAGGATGACTCGCCTATGGCGGACCGAGGGGGATGAGGCCTATCCGGCCGAGGAGGCGCCCCGGCGCGGCCCCGCCCCACCACGCGACGGAACGCCCACCGCAACGCCCCGCCCCACCCGCCCAAACCAGTGACAATGCCTGCGTGCAGTTCTCGATCCTGGGCACGACCCAGGCCCACGACGACGCAGGGGCACCCATACCCGTGGGCGGCCCCCGTCTCCGCGCCCTGCTCGCCTCCCTGGCCCTGCACACCCCCCACCCGGCCCCCACCAACGCCCTCATCGACGACGTCTGGGCCGACACCCCACCCGCCGACGCCCCGGCCGCCCTCCAGGCCCTCGTAGGCCGCCTGCGCAGAGCCCTCGGCAGAGACGCGATCACCTCGGAAACGGGCGGCTACCGCCTCACAGCGACCCGCGCCGACATCGACCTGTACGTCTTCGAGGGACTGGTCCGCGAGGGCACGGACGCCCTGACGAGAGACGACCCGGCGTCAGCCGCCCGCATCCTGCGCGAAGCACTCGCCCTGTGGCGCGGCCCCGCCCTAGCCGACCTCCCCGACCACACGGCGGCCACCCGCCCGGAGGCCCAGCGCCTGGAAGCGACCCGCGCGCGGGTAACGGCGGACCTCCGCCTGGGCCGCGCAGCGGACCTCGTACCGGAGCTGAGGGAACTGACGACGGCACACCCGTACGACGAGCCCTTGCACGTACTCCTGATCAAGGCGTTGCACGCAGCGGGCCGAACAGCGGACGCCCTGCAAACCTACGAACAGATCCGCACCACGCTGGCGGAAAGCCTGAGCGCGGACCCCACCCCAGAACTGAAAGCACAGCACGCAGAGCTGCTGACAGAGACGGAGACAGAGACACCACCCCCACCCAACACAAAACCAACCCCCACCTCCACCTCCCAGACGGGCAACCTCCGCCCCCGCCTGACCTCCTTCGTAGGCCGGGAACCCGAACTGACCGCCCTCCGCGCAGACCTACAGGCCGCCCGCCTGGTCACCCTCACGGGCCCGGGCGGCTCAGGCAAAACCCGCTTGGCAGAGGAAACCGCGGCCCCGCTGGAAAACGCCTGGCTGGTGGAGCTGGCCCCGCTCGACGACCCGAGGGCCGTCCCGGGCGCGGTGGTCAGCGCGCTGCGCCTGCGCGAAACGGTCCTGATGACGAGCGAGATGTCGGCGCCCCCGCAGGACGACCCGACGGCGCTCCTGATCGAGCACTGCGCGACCCGCACCCTGCTCCTGCTGCTCGACAACTGCGAGCACGTGATCGACGCGGCGGCGCGCCTGGCGGAGACCCTCCTCACGCACTGCCCGAACGTGACGATCCTGGCGACGAGCCGCGAACCCCTGGGCGTACCGGGCGAGTCGGTGCGCCCGGTGGAACCGCTGCCCCCGGACCCGGCGCACCGCCTGTTCACGGAGCGGGCGAGGGCGGTGAGCCCGGCCTTCGACCTGGCGGGCGACCGGGAGGCGGTGGCCGAGATCTGCCGCCGCCTGGACGGACTGCCGCTGGCCATCGAGCTGGCGGCGGCGCGGTTGAGGCTGCTCACGCCGCGCCAGATCGCGGACCGCCTGGACGACAGGTTCCGCCTTCTGACGAGCGGAAGCCGCACGGTGTTGCCGCGCCAGCAGACCTTGCGGGCGGTGGTGGACTGGTCGTGGGACTTGCTGGAGGAGAGGGAGCGCACGGCGCTGCGCGAGCTGTCGGTGTTCGCGGGCAGCTGGGACCTGGAGGCGGCGGAGGCGGTGTGCGCAGAGGGGAACACGGCCGCGGACACCATGGGCGCGCTGGTGGACAAAAGCCTCGTAGTGGCAACCCCCGAAACCCCACCCCCCACAACGCTCACCCCAACCCCACCTCCCACCATGCGCTACCGCATGCTGGAAACGATCCACGAATACGCATCAGAACGCGCAGCGGAAACCCCAGCCCGCCGCCTGGCAGCCCAACGCCGCCACATGGCCCACGTACGAGACCTGGCAGCCCGGGCCGCACCAAAGCTGCGCTCGGCCGACCAACTCCCGTGGATCGACCGGTTGGAGACGGAGCTGGACAACATCCGGGTCGCACTGGCGCGCGCCACGAGCGACTCCGCGCTGCTCGACGAGGAAAGCGCGATCGCCGTGGCGCTGGACATGGGCTGGTTCTGGTGGCTGCGCAACTACCGCACGGAGGGCAGCGCGTGGGTCGAGGCCATCGAGCGGATCATGCCGGACCGCATGGCCCCGGACGACCCGGACGACGCGCTGTACTGGCCGAGGCTGAACCTCCGCCTGCTCTCCCTGTTCCTGATCGCGGACTCCCGCCCCCAGGAGGCGCTGACCAGCGAGGAGGACGCGGAGTACGTGGAACGGGTGCGGTCGGCGTTCGAGCCGCCGAACCCGCAGGGCGCCCGCTTCCCGGGCCTGATCTGGCCGTTCTCCCTGTACTTGCTGGGCAGCGCCAAATGGGCGGACGTGCGCGGCGCGCTGGACGCGGCGGTCGAGAACTGCCGCCGCCACGGGGGCGACTGGGAGCTGGGCGTGACGCTGATGTTCCGTACGCACGCGGCCGTGGACATGCCGGGCAACATGGAGGGGGTCGACGGCGACCTGCTTGAGCTGCGCGAGATCAGCCGCCGGGTGGGCGACCGCTGGATGCGGGCGCAGGTGTGCAGCGCGGCGGGGGAGGCCGCGATCGGCCGCGGCCGCCTGGCGGAGGCGAAGGGCGAGTACGAGGAGGCGCTGCGCCTCGCCTACGAGGTGGGGGCGTACGCGGAGACGCCGTTCCTGCGGGCGCGGCTGGCGGAGATCGCGTACCGCGAGGGCGACCGGGACGTGGCGGTGAAGGCGCTCGACGTGGCGAGCGAGGAGGCGGAACAGCACGGGACGATGGACACGACGGCGTTCGTCGCTCTGCTGCGGGCGCTGCTGGCGCTGGCGGACGGGGAGCTGCCCCGCGCGCGTGAGCTGTGCGAGCGGGCCCGCGCGGCGGCGCGGGCGGGCACGCCGCCGCCCCAGTTCACGGCGGCGCTCGGCCTGGCCGACACGCGTATCACGGCGGCGGAGAAGGGCCCAGGGGCAGCGCTGGAGCTGCTCGTCGACGTGTTGACGGACGCGGCCCTGGAGCGTTGCGCGGAGACGGTCATCGCGGGCCTGATCGACATCGGCGCGGAACTGCTGTCCCGCAGCGGCGACGTGCCGGGCGCGGTCCGCCTGTTCGCGGCGTCGGACGTGCTGCGCAGCGGCACGCCCCGCCCGATGCCGGAGCGGGGCGAGCGCGAGGCACTGGCGTCCAGGGCCCGGGCGGAGCTGGGCGCGGAGCGCTACGAGGCGGAGGAGAGGGCGGGCGCGACGCTGACCCAGGACCAGATCCTGGCGGAGCTCACCCGCACGTGAACCGGGACTCCGCCCAGTTCGCGAGCCCCACCGCCCCGAACGCCGTATGCGGCTCGGCGACCAGCCGGATCGTCTTGTGCCCGGCGAGACCGATATGCACGGGCACGGCCGCGGCACGACCCCGGACGACCGGTGAACCCCAGGCCCGCACCCCGTCCACGTAGACGGAGAACCGGACGGCGCCGAGCCCGAGCGTCATGTCGTCGACACCGGCGGAGGCGTCGTACGCGGTGCACGCGCGGTTGAGGTCGATGGTGACGGAGGACCGGGCGTGCACGGAGACCCCGTTCGCGTACCGCTTGCCGCCGATCGACATGCCGTACCGCTGCCACACCCAGCTGCTCTCGCCGAGCCGCATCTCGGGTGCGGTGCCGTCGCCGGTGAGGCCGTACTTCAGCTCGTTCCACTGGTAGACGGCGGGCGGCGCGGGCGGGGTGGGCGCGGGACGGGGCGTGGTCGGCGCAGGGGCCGGAGCCTTGGACGCGGGCGCCGACGTGGGCGCAGGCGGCACCGGCGCGTCGGGCGAGGACGGGACCGACGGCTCGGAGGACGGCGACGTTGACGGCGACGGCGGTGCCGAACGGGACGGCGGAGCCGAAGCCGGAGTCGGCGGAGAGGGTGCCGGAGCCGGCGGAGGAGTGGGCGCGGGATCAGCCACGGACGGCTCCGCCGGAGGCACCGGCTGAGAAACCGGCGGCTTCACGGCCTTCGCCTCCTCCTTCGGCCGCGGATCACCGGCGAGCGCGATGGCCACGGCGACCGCGACCCCGGCGGCCACGACACCCGCCGCGATCCCGGCCTTGGCGGGCCCGCCGAGCCCTTCGGCCGCGGCCCCGCCGGCCGCACCACCACCGGACGACGACCCACCGGCCGCCGCGGCGGCCCCGGCACCCGCGCCGGCCGCGCTCGCGCCGCCGCCACCGATGAGCGCGGCCACCTTCGCGTACCCGGCGGCGCCGAACCAGCCGATGACGGCGACCGGCACGACGCCCGGGATACCGCTGGCGACCTCCTTGATCTGGCCGGCCGCGAGGCGGCACTTGGCGCACTCCTCCATGTGCTTGCGCAGCCCGCGCTCGGCGCGCGTACGGAGGCTGCCGCGCGCGTAGGCGCCGAGCCGGTCGGCGTAGCGGGCGCACTCCTCGGACTCGGTGAGGGTCGCGGAGACGTGCGCCTGGAGGTAGGCCTCCTTGAGCCCTTCGCGGGCGCGTTTGGCGAGGACGCGCGTGCCGTTGGCGTCGAGGCCGAAGAGGGGGGCGACCTCGCTGGGCGACTCGTCCTCGACCTCGGTGTGCCAGAGCACGGCCTGCCAGCGTTCGGGCAGCGAGCGGAAGGCCCGCATGGCCATGGACTGCTCGGCCTCGTGCATGGCGAGGACGTCGGCGCCGAGGTCGAGGGTGTCGTCGTCGGAGACCTCGCTGGACCGGGCGGCCTGTGTGGCGAACACGGCGAAGTCGTCGACGAGCTGCTCCCGCCGGGCGGTCTTGGTCCAGTTCGCGGCGACACGGCGCACGGTGGTGAGCAGATAGGCGCGCACCGCGTGCTCGGGCCCACCGCCCCCGCGCACGGCACCGAGCATGCGTGCGAACACCTCGGCGGTGAGGTCGTCGGCGGTGTGGGCGTCGCGGCAGCACGTACGGGCGTACCGGCGCACGGCGCCCGCGTGACGGCGGTACAGCTCCTCGTAGGCGCTGTCGTCCCCGGCGCGCATTCGCTCGATGAGGTAGGCGTCGGCCGGCGCTCCACCGCCGCGCTGAGCGGGCACGGAGGCGTCGGCCTCGTCGGCCACACCCACTCGCTGACCTGCTCGCTGCCCCGCTCGCTGGCCCGCGCGCTGACCCGTCCGCTGCCCCGGGCCCTCTTCGCCCCGCCCGTCACCGCTCATCGCGCAAAGCCCCCGCCCGCACACTCCGACCCGAACACCGGGAAAGAGTGACACGCCGGGGGCTCACGGGCCCGGCCCCTGCACAGCAACCACTCATCCGTGGAGATCCGCCGTACCTGAGCACTACCGTTCACTCATTCGGGGTACATGCATCGGTCGGAACCGACGCACCCCGAGCGGAAGTTGGCCGCGGAAACGACGGGAGAACTCCCCGCCCGCACCCGCGGCCACCACCCGCACACAAGGCCGGAAGGCCGAAAATGCCCTACGGCCGAGACCGCAGCCCCTCGAGCAGGATGTCGAGCAACCGCGCCGACGCCGCCGCCTGCTGCGCCGCGTCCGGCAGCGAGGGCGCCGCCGTGGCGATGACCAGCAGAACGTCGGACACCGTCACGTCGGGACGCAGCTCACCGGCCGCGCGGGCCCGGTCCACGAGCCGCCCGACGACCTCCAGCAGCGCCGCGGCCCCGGTGTCGTCCGCGCTCACCTCCGCGTCGAGCACACTGGACCGCTGCTCGACGAGGCGCAGTTCGGGCGCCCCGCTGCGCTGCTCGGGGACGCGCGTCTCGTCCCGTACGCCCTCGGACCGCTCGTCGGCGACGCCCACCCGCAGCACCTGCGGAGGGAGCAGCCGGCCCGCGCCCGAGGCGACCGAGGTCCGCAGGAAGCGCGAGAGCGCCGACCACGGTTCGTCCTCCTGACCGAGCGCGGTACGCGCCTGGTCCGTCAGCCGGGACGTCTCCTCCTCGGCTATCCGTCGCACCAGTACGTCCTTGCTGGGGAAGCGCCGGTAGACCGTGCCCACACCGACGCGGGCGCGGCGCGCCACGTCCTCCATGGGCGCCCCGTACCCCAGCTCGCCGAAGACCTCGCGGGCAGCGCGCAGCACGTGCTCAAGGTTGCGCTGGGCGTCCACCCGCAGCGGCGTGGAGCGCGGACCGTCGCCCGCCCCTCGCCCGCCCGCGCCCCCGGTGACGCCCGTGGGCGCGACGGCGGACGCTGAGGACCATTGCTGTTCCTGAATGTGCATATGTGTTCCCCCGGTAATGACGTCTCCCCCCGGAGACACTCCCCGTCATTGTCAGCCGGAACGTGGGGAACAGAACAGCGACTTCCGGGCCGCCCCTGCGGCCGGACAGCGCATCCCCCCGACACCCCGACAGCACACGAACATAGTTGAGCGGGGGTCAATTCAGAAGGGTTAGGTTCCGCACGGAGTGTCCCTCGAACGGGGTACGCGGCGAATCCGCCCCTATCGTCCCCCGCGCGTGCGCGCCCGCCCCACGCGCTGACCTGCGCACCTGTCCGGCACCCCGGCGACACGCCCGGAGTGTGCGCGCAGCCGCCCTGTCACACAAATTGCCGGGGCTGTGGACAAACGCCTGAGGGCGGTGCGTCATGGGAGGGTGAGGGAACCTGCGCGCATTCTCGTTGTCGGCGGCGGTTACGTCGGGATGTACACCGCCCTTCGCCTCCAGAAGAAGCTCAAGGCGGAGCTCAGAAGCGGCGCCGTGGAGATCGTCGTCGTCACGCCCGACCCGTACATGACCTACCAGCCGTTCCTGCCCGAGGCCGCCGCCGGTTCCATCTCCCCGCGCCACGTCGTCGTGTCGCTGCGCAGTGTCCTGGCGCACTGCCACGTGATCGTCGGCGAGGTCCTCTCCGTCGACCACACCAAGCGCACGGCCGCCTACACCACGCTGGCCAGCAAGGACGAGGGCACGGGCGCGGCCACGCTCACCTACGACGAACTGGTCCTGGCCCCCGGCTCCGTCTCCCGTACGCTCCCGGTCCCCGGCCTCGCCGAGCACGGCATCGGGTTCAAGACGGTCGAGGAGGCCATCGGCCTGCGCAACCACGTCATCGAGCAGCTCGACATCGCCTCCTCCACGCGCGACCCGGCGGTCCGCGACGCCGCCCTCACCTTCGTCTTCGTCGGCGGCGGCTACGCGGGCGTGGAGGCGCTCGGCGAACTGGAGGACATGGCCCGGTACGCGGCGAAGTACTACCACAACGTCAAGGCCGAGGACCTGAAATGGATCCTCGTGGAGGCGTCCGACCGGATCCTGCCGGAGGTCGGCCCGGAGATGGGCCAGTACACGATCCGCGAACTGCGCGGCCGCAACGTCGACGTACGCCTCGGCACCCGCCTGGAATCCTGCGAGCACCGCACCGCGGTCCTCAGCGACGGCTCCCGCTTCCCCACCCGTACGGTCGTGTGGACGGCCGGCGTCAAACCGAGTCCGCTGCTCGCCGCCACGGACCTGCCGCTGACCGACCGGGGCCGGCTGAAGTGCACCGCCGCCCTGGCCGTCGACGGCGCGCCGCACGCCTGGGGCGCGGGCGACGCGGCGGCCGTCCCCGACCTCACCTCGGCCGAACCCGGCGCCGTGTGCGCGCCCAACGCCCAGCACGCGGTGCGCCAGGCCAGGGTGCTCGCCGACAACGTCGCGGCGTCCCTGGCCGGCCGGCCGCTGACCGACTACGAACACGCGTACGCGGGATCCGTCGCCTCACTGGGGCTGCACAAGGGTGTCGCACACGTCTACGGACGCAAGCTGAAGGGCTACCCTGCCTGGTTCATGCACCGCGTCTACCACCTCAGCAGGGTGCCCACCGTCAACCGGAAGGCCCGCGTCCTGACCGAATGGACCCTCTCCGGCCTGTTCAAACGGGAGATCGTCTCGCTGGGCTCGCTGGAGCGGCCGCGCGCCGAGTTCGAACTCGCGGCCGGAACCGTCCCCCCTGAGGACCCTCCTCCCCCGTCGAACGAAGGCCCGAAGAACACTTCTTGACCTGCCCGGTCGTCAGCTCCCCTCCCCCCACGACGCCCACCGGCACCGACGACCGACGGCCGACACCACAACTCCCGCCATCGGACCGGCATCTGACGTTTGTCAGTACGGTCGGCCAGACTGGTCCACGTACCCGGGCGGGCACCGCCGCCCGCCCTCGACCCCACGAGGCTTGCCCCACAGTGAACTTCACGCGCTGGAGCGCCCGGCTCCCCGGAACGCAGCGCCGCGCCGCAGCGCGGGCCGAACACGGCCTGTCCCCGCGAGGCGAGAGCGCCGTGCCCGCGGCCCGCGCCGAGCACCTGCCCGACGACCCCGGACAGGACGGCACCGGCGGCGGCGTGGACGAGCTGCCCGTCCGCGACGTCCTCGACCGCATCCCCGGCCTGGTCGCCCTGGTGCACGGCCCCGACCACCGCATCGCGTACGTCAACGACGCGTACGTGGCCGCCTTCGGCGACCGCCCCGCCGGCGAGCCCGCCCGCGACGCCCTGCCCGAACTCGACGAGCTGAGCCTGCTGCCCCTGCTCGACCAGGTGCTGCGCAGCGCGAAACCCCGCACGGTCAAGTCCCGCAGAACCGCCGCGGGCCGCTCCTACACCGTCACCTGCACCCCGCTGGAGACCGCCGAAGGACCCGGCGTCCTGGTCTTCGCCGCCGACGTCACCGACCACGCGGAGGCGGCCGAGCGGCTGCGCACGAGCGAGCGCGAGCAGCGCCGCACGGCCGTCACCCTGCAACGCTCCCTGCTCCCGCAGGAGCTGGAGGAACCCGACGACCTGCGCATCGCCGCCACCTACCAGCCCGGCGGCACCGAGGCCGCGGTCGGCGGCGACTGGTACGACGTCATCACCCTCGGCGGCGGCCGCACGGCCCTGGTCATCGGCGACGTGATGGGCCGGGGCGTGCGCGCCGCCGCCGTCATGGGCCAGCTCCGCACGGCCGTACGCGCCTACGCCCGCCTGGACCTGCCTCCGCACGAGGTACTGCAACTGCTCGACGGTCTGGCCATCGAAATCGACCCGCAACAGATCGCCACCTGCGTCTACGCCGTCCACGACCCGAACGAGGGCCGCCTCGTCTACGCGTCCGCGGGCCACCTCCCCATCCTCGTACGCGACGAGAACGGCACGATCCACCGCGCCGAGGAACCGACGGGGCCGCCGCTCGGCACGGGCGGCTGGCTGCACACCTCGGGCTCCGTGCCGCTCGGTCCGGGATCGACCGCGGTCCTGTACACCGACGGCCTGGTCGAGCGCAGGGACGAGGACATCGACGAGGGGATCGCCGCACTCGAACGCGCCCTGTCTGGCGCGACCGGCACGCCCCAGGTGATCTGCGACCGCCTGATCCGCGCGGCGGGCGTCACCGCCGACCACGACGACGACGTGGCGGTCCTGGTCCTCCAGCACCCGGCCCGCAAGGGCGCCGACGGCGAGCGTTTCCGCAACGCGGCCCTGGAACTGCTCGGTGGGGTCGAGGCCGCGCCCCGCGCCCGCGCCTTCGCCTCCGGCGTCCTGACCAGCTGGCGCTTCCCCACCGACCTGCACGACCTGGGCGTCCTGGCGGCCAGCGAACTCGTCGCGAACTCGCTCCAGCACGGCACCCCGCCCATGCGCCTGCGTCTGCGCCGCACCGACCGCCGCCTGATCATCGAGGTGACCGACGGCGACGACCACCTCCCGCGCCGCCGCCGCGCCGAACCCGCCGACGAGACGGGCCGCGGCATCGCCATCGTCGCCACGATCGCCTCGAACTGGGGCGCGCGCCGCACGCCGGGCGGCGGCAAGGCGGTGTGGTGCGAGTTCGTCCTGCCGAAGGACTCGGCCCAGGAGTGAACGCGGGCCCGCCCGGCGCTCAGGCCTCCGCGGTGGCGTGCGCCGGTGAACCCTGCGCCACCACACGGCTCCCGGCCAGCGACGGCTGGTCCTGTAGCGGCGTGAGCCGCTTCCCCAGCCGCAGGGCCAGGGCGGTGATGCCGAGCGAGAACAGCAGGAACGTCACGATGTACGGTCCGTGCAGCGAGGCCCCCATGGGCCCGCCCACCGCGGGACCGACGGCCAGCGCGAGCTGCTTGACCAGCGCGAACGCCGAGTTGTACGAGCCGACCGACCCGGCCGGGGCGAGATCGGCGACCAGCGGCGCCACGGTCGGCGACAGCATCGCCTCACCGAGCCCGAACAGCGCGTACGTGGAGATGAACGCGGCGGTCGCCATGGCCTGGCTGCCGTGCCCGAGGCCCGCGTACCCGGCGGCGATCCACGCGACGGCCCAGATGAGCCCGACGGCGGCGATCACCCGCGTGCGCTTGCGACGCTCCACGAACTTCAGTACGGCGAACTGCGCGACGACGATCATCGCCGTGTTGGCGGCCAGCGCGATCCCGAGCGTCGACGCCGAGATACCGGCGGCCTCGACGCCGTAGGCGCTCAGGCCGGACTCGAACTGTCCGTAGCAGGCGAAGAACACCACGAACCCGAGACCGCACAGCTGCACCATCGCCCGGTGCCCGAGCAGCGCCCGCAGGCCGCCCTTGGCCCCGTCCTTCGGTATGGACTCACCGAACGCCGGGGAGTGCGGCATCCGCACGCTCAGCACGATCGCGGCGAGCACCAGGAACATCACGGCCTCGATGGAGAAGAGCAGCAGGAAGCTGTCCGGCCGGCTCTCGTCCACGATCTGGCCGCCGATGAGGCCGCCTATGCCGAGCCCCAGGTTCTGCAGGAAGAACTGCATGGCGAACGAGCGCGTCCGCGTCTCCGGCGCGGAGCACCACACGATCATCGTCGCGAGCGCGGGCTGCAGGACGGCGGTGCCGGCACCGAGCACGGCGGCGGCGCCGATGGCGGCCGGCTCACTGCTCGCGAGCCCGAGGCCGATCGCGCCCACGGCCGCCACGACCGACGCCACGAGGAGGACGGGGAGCGGGCCGCGCCGGTCGATCGCGCGGCCGGTGAAGGGCAGGACGACGAGAGCGGCCATGGCGAAGGCGGCCAGCACGATGCCGGCCGCACCAGCACCAAGATCCCGGACCTCCGCCACGTAGACATAGAGGAACGGAACCGTGAAGCCGATGCCGAACGCGCTCAGCGCGCTTCCCACCTGAACCCGGCGCATCGCAGCGCCCATCGCCCTGGTCACTTTCACCTGCCCTTTCGCAGTCAAGACTTCGAAGCTAAAGTTAGAAGCTAAACAATACACAGAGAAGGACTTCAACGCCAACCACTTCTGTGCCAGACTGCCGGGCATGGCCGACACCCCCGGCGGGCCGCCAGCCGAGCCGACGCTCGACGAGCAGATCGCCGCCTACCAGCGCGAGTTCCAGGACCTCGACCCGCAGGTCGAGGCGATCGTCTCGGCGCTCGGCAGACTCAACCGCCGGATGAACGTGGCGTACGGCCGCCAGACCGCCGAGATCGGCATCAGCAACACGGAGTGGGAGGTCCTCAAGGCCCTCGTCCTCTCCGGCTCGCCCTATCGCCTCGGCCCGGGGGAGCTCGCGAGACGGCTCGGCCTGACGCCCGCCGCGATGACCCACCGCATCGACCGCATGGTCCAGGAGGGCCTGGTCACCCGCGACCGCGACGAGAACAACCGGGTCCGCGTCATCGTGGAGCTCACCCCGCAGGGCCGGGAGAAGTGGCTGGCGGCGATGCGTCTCGCCTCCGTCTTCGAGGAGGACCTCCTCCAGGACCTGACGCCGGTCGAGCGGGGCCTGCTGGGAGAGGTCCTCATCCGCCTCCTGCGCCGCGTCGAGGAGGCCCAGCCGGACGCGGGCGGCCGTCTCACGGACCTCGACTGAGAACTCAGCGCCTTTGCGGCGTGCGGGGGTTGACACTGCCCCGGTGGATCCGTAAGGTTCTTCGGGTTGCCACGGAGCCGTAACGGTTCTGCGACAGCACCTCCCGCCGCTCGAAGCGGCACCCACACATCAGCACGATCTCCCCCTGGGATTGTTTTCGGCGTGCCCGAATTCAATTCGCCTCGGCCCGATTAGGAACGAGAGCGGGAATCAGCTAATGTCTGGGACGTCGGAACGGCCCAACAGCCCGGAAGGCAAACCCGGTTGACAGGGAATCAGGCCCGAAAGGATCTGATAGAGTCGACACCGCAGGAAGGCCGAAAGGCCGGAAAGCGAAAGAAGTACCGAACAAGACCCCGAGGAAATCGGATCGGAAAGATCTGATAGAGTCGGAAACGCAAGATAGCAAAACAGCAAGACCGAAGGGAAGCGCCCGGAGGAAAGCCCGAGAGGGTGAGTACAAAGGAAGCGTCCGTTCCTTGAGAACTCAACAGCGTGCCAAAAGTCAACGCCAGATATGTTGATTACCCCGTCTCCGGCCGTCATCTGATGGTTGGGGCGAGGTTCCTTTGAAACAAAACACAGCGAGGACGCTGTGACCGGACGGGACTATTCCTCCCGCCCGGTCCGCTCTCGTGGTGTCACCGGGATATCCCGGAAACATTCACGGAGAGTTTGATCCTGGCTCAGGACGAACGCTGGCGGCGTGCTTAACACATGCAAGTCGAACGATGAACCACTTCGGTGGGGATTAGTGGCGAACGGGTGAGTAACACGTGGGCAATCTGCCCTTCACTCTGGGACAAGCCCTGGAAACGGGGTCTAATACCGGATAACACTTCCGTCCTCCTGGACGGTGGTTAAAAGCTCCGGCGGTGAAGGATGAGCCCGCGGCCTATCAGCTTGTTGGTGAGGTAATGGCTCACCAAGGCGACGACGGGTAGCCGGCCTGAGAGGGCGACCGGCCACACTGGGACTGAGACACGGCCCAGACTCCTACGGGAGGCAGCAGTGGGGAATATTGCACAATGGGCGAAAGCCTGATGCAGCGACGCCGCGTGAGGGATGACGGCCTTCGGGTTGTAAACCTCTTTCAGCAGGGAAGAAGCGAAAGTGACGGTACCTGCAGAAGAAGCGCCGGCTAACTACGTGCCAGCAGCCGCGGTAATACGTAGGGCGCAAGCGTTGTCCGGAATTATTGGGCGTAAAGAGCTCGTAGGCGGCTTGTCACGTCGGTTGTGAAAGCCCGGGGCTTAACCCCGGGTCTGCAGTCGATACGGGCAGGCTAGAGTGTGGTAGGGGAGATCGGAATTCCTGGTGTAGCGGTGAAATGCGCAGATATCAGGAGGAACACCGGTGGCGAAGGCGGATCTCTGGGCCATTACTGACGCTGAGGAGCGAAAGCGTGGGGAGCGAACAGGATTAGATACCCTGGTAGTCCACGCCGTAAACGGTGGGAACTAGGTGTTGGCGACATTCCACGTCGTCGGTGCCGCAGCTAACGCATTAAGTTCCCCGCCTGGGGAGTACGGCCGCAAGGCTAAAACTCAAAGGAATTGACGGGGGCCCGCACAAGCAGCGGAGCATGTGGCTTAATTCGACGCAACGCGAAGAACCTTACCAAGGCTTGACATACACCGGAAAACCCTGGAGACAGGGTCCCCCTTGTGGTCGGTGTACAGGTGGTGCATGGCTGTCGTCAGCTCGTGTCGTGAGATGTTGGGTTAAGTCCCGCAACGAGCGCAACCCTTGTTCTGTGTTGCCAGCATGCCCTTCGGGGTGATGGGGACTCACAGGAGACCGCCGGGGTCAACTCGGAGGAAGGTGGGGACGACGTCAAGTCATCATGCCCCTTATGTCTTGGGCTGCACACGTGCTACAATGGCCGATACAATGAGCTGCGATACCGCAAGGTGGAGCGAATCTCAAAAAGTCGGTCTCAGTTCGGATTGGGGTCTGCAACTCGACCCCATGAAGTTGGAGTTGCTAGTAATCGCAGATCAGCATTGCTGCGGTGAATACGTTCCCGGGCCTTGTACACACCGCCCGTCACGTCACGAAAGTCGGTAACACCCGAAGCCGGTGGCCCAACCCTTTGTGGGAGGGAGCTGTCGAAGGTGGGACTGGCGATTGGGACGAAGTCGTAACAAGGTAGCCGTACCGGAAGGTGCGGCTGGATCACCTCCTTTCTAAGGAGCACTTCTTACTCGGACTTGTCCGGGTCAGAGGCCAGTACATCGGCGCACGTTCGATGCTGGTTGCTCATGGGTGGAACGTTGACTATTCGATCTGGTTGTCGGGTCGGAGGCTGTGAGTACTGCCCCTCGGGGCGTGGAAAGCATGATCTCCGGACGGGACCGGGTCGGGCACGCTGTTGGGTATCTGAAGGTACGGCCGAGTACGGCTGCCTTCAGTGCCGGCCCCAGTGCACTCGAATCTACTGGTTCGGGGTGATGGGTGGTTGGTCGTTGTTTGAGAACTGCACAGTGGACGCGAGCATCTGTGGCCAAGTTTTTAAGGGCGCACGGTGGATGCCTTGGCACCAGGAACCGATGAAGGACGTGGGAGGCCACGATAGTCCCCGGGGAGTCGTCAACCAGGCTTTGATCCGGGGGTTTCCGAATGGGGAAACCCGGCAGTCGTCATGGGCTGTCACCCGCTGCTGAACACATAGGCAGTGTGGAGGGAACGCGGGGAAGTGAAACATCTCAGTACCCGCAGGAAGAGAAAACAACCGTGATTCCGGGAGTAGTGGCGAGCGAAACTGGATGAGGCCAAACCTACGACGTGTGAGACCCGGCAGGGGTTGCGTCGTGGGGGTTGTGGGATCTCTCTTCTGTCGTCTGCCGGCGACAGGACGAGTCAGAAACCGTTGATGTAGGCGAAGGACATGCGAAAGGTCCGGCGTAGAGGGTAAGACCCCCGTAGTCGAAACGTCAGCGGCTCGTTTGAGAGACACCCAAGTAGCACGGGGCCCGAGAAATCCCGTGTGAATCTGGCGGGACCACCCGTTAAGCCTAAATATTCCCTGGTGACCGATAGCGGATAGTACCGTGAGGGAATGGTGAAAAGTACCGCGGGAGCGGAGTGAAATAGTACCTGAAACCGTGTGCCTACAAGCCGTGGGAGCGTCGCGCAAGGAACTTGTTCCTTGCGTCGTGACTGCGTGCCTTTTGAAGAATGAGCCTGCGAGTTTGCGGTGTGTTGCGAGGTTAACCCGTGTGGGGAAGCCGTAGCGAAAGCGAGTCCGAATAGGGCGACATAGTAGCGCGCTCAAGACCCGAAGCGGAGTGATCTAGCCATGGGCAGGTTGAAGCGGAGGTAAGACTTCGTGGAGGACCGAACCCACCAGGGTTGAAAACCTGGGGGATGACCTGTGGTTAGGGGTGAAAGGCCAATCAAACTCCGTGATAGCTGGTTCTCCCCGAAATGCATTTAGGTGCAGCGTCGTGTGTTTCTTGCCGGAGGTAGAGCACTGGATAGGCGATGGGCCCTACCGGGTTACTGACCTTAGCCAAACTCCGAATGCCGGTAAGTGAGAGCGCGGCAGTGAGACTGTGGGGGATAAGCTCCATGGTCGAGAGGGAAACAGCCCAGAGCATCGACTAAGGCCCCTAAGCGTACGCTAAGTGGGAAAGGATGTGGAGTCGCACAGACAACCAGGAGGTTGGCTTAGAAGCAGCCACCCTTGAAAGAGTGCGTAATAGCTCACTGGTCTAGTGATTCCGCGCCGACAATGTAGCGGGGCTCAAGCGTACCGCCGAAGTCGTGTCATTCATGCAACAGCCCCAACGGGTGTATGGATGGGTAGGGGAGCGTCGTGTGCCGGGTGAAGCCGCAGCGGAAGCTAGTGGTGGACGGTTCACGAGTGAGAATGCAGGCATGAGTAGCGATACACACGTGAGAAACGTGTGCGCCGATTGACTAAGGGTTCCTGGGTCAAGCTGATCTGCCCAGGGTAAGTCGGGACCTAAGGCGAGGCCGACAGGCGTAGTCGATGGATAACCGGTTGATATTCCGGTACCCGCTGTGAAGCGTCAAACATCGAATCCAGTGATGCTAAGGCCGTGAAGCCGTTCCGGACCCTTCGGGGAAAGGAAAGTGGTGGAGCCGCCGGCCCGATCTGGTAGTAGGTGAGTGATGGGGTGACGCAGGAAGGTAGTCCAGCCCGGGCGGTGGTTGTCCCGGGGTAAGGGTGTAGGCCGTGCGGTAGGTAAATCCGTCGCACATCAAGGCTGAGACCTGATGCCGAGCCGATTGTGGTGAAGTGGATGATCCTATGCTGTCGAGAAAAGCCTCTAGCGAGTTTCATGGCGGCCCGTACCCTAAACCGACTCAGGTGGTCAGGTAGAGAATACCGAGGCGTTCGGGTGAACTATGGTTAAGGAACTCGGCAAAATGCCCCCGTAACTTCGGGAGAAGGGGGGCCATCACCGGTGATGAGTCTTGCACTCTGAGCTGGGGGTGGCCGCAGAGACCAGCGAGAAGCGACTGTTTACTAAAAACACAGGTCCGTGCGAAGCCGTAAGGCGATGTATACGGACTGACGCCTGCCCGGTGCTGGAACGTTAAGGGGACCGGTTAGTGCACTTTCGGGTGTGCGAAGCTGAGAACTTAAGCGCCAGTAAACGGCGGTGGTAACTATAACCATCCTAAGGTAGCGAAATTCCTTGTCGGGTAAGTTCCGACCTGCACGAATGGCGTAACGACTTCTCGACTGTCTCAACCATAGGCCCGGTGAAATTGCACTACGAGTAAAGATGCTCGTTTCGCGCAGCAGGACGGAAAGACCCCGGGACCTTTACTACAGTTTGATATTGGTGTTCGGTTCGGCTTGTGTAGGATAGGTGGGAGACTGTGAACTCTGGACGCCAGTTCAGGGGGAGTCGTCGTTGAAATACCACTCTGGTCGTGCTGGATGTCTAACCTGGGTCCGTGATCCGGATCAGGGACAGTGTCTGATGGGTAGTTTAACTGGGGCGGTTGCCTCCTAAAGAGTAACGGAGGCGCCCAAAGGTTCCCTCAGCCTGGTTGGTAATCAGGTGTTGAGTGTAAGTGCACAAGGGAGCTTGACTGTGAGACCGACGGGTCGAGCAGGGACGAAAGTCGGGACTAGTGATCCGGCGGTGGCTTGTGGAAGCGCCGTCGCTCAACGGATAAAAGGTACCCCGGGGATAACAGGCTGATCTTCCCCAAGAGTCCATATCGACGGGATGGTTTGGCACCTCGATGTCGGCTCGTCGCATCCTGGGGCTGGAGTCGGTCCCAAGGGTTGGGCTGTTCGCCCATTAAAGCGGTACGCGAGCTGGGTTTAGAACGTCGTGAGACAGTTCGGTCCCTATCCGCTGTGCGCGTAGGAGTCTTGAGAAGGGCTGTCCCTAGTACGAGAGGACCGGGACGGACGAACCTCTGGTGTGCCAGTTGTCCTGCCAAGGGCATGGCTGGTTGGCTACGTTCGGAAAGGATAACCGCTGAAAGCATCTAAGCGGGAAGCCTGCTTCGAGATGAGGACTCCCACCCCCTTTGAGGGGTTAAGGCTCCCAGTAGACGACTGGGTTGATAGGCCAGATCTGGAAGCCCGGTAACGGGTGGAGGTGACTGGTACTAATAGGCCGAGGGCTTGTCCTCAGTTGCTCGCGTCCACTGTGTTGGTTCTGAAACCACGAACAACCGTCGTAGCCATGGTCACGGCTCCGGTTGACAGTTTCATAGTGTTTCGGTGGTCATAGCGTGAGGGAAACGCCCGGTTACATTCCGAACCCGGAAGCTAAGCCTCACAGCGCCGATGGTACTGCAGGGGGGACCCTGTGGGAGAGTAGGACGCCGCCGAACTATTTGTTAAGGGAAAGCCCCGTGCCATCGGCACGGGGCTTTTCTGCGTTCAGGCGCAATTTGGGCGCTGGGGATGGACGATGTGGCCCGGGTGCGGTTGCACGTGCATGAGGACAACGGGCGGGCCGCGCGGTTCTATGAGCGGTTTGGGTTCGTGCGTGCTGGAGTTAGGGCGCTGGGAGTTCCGCGTTCGGCCAGCGGCTGCGGGCCTGTTCCTGGAGCGGAGCAGGGCCAGTGTCGGCAGGCCGCGGGACGGGCCGGTGGTGAGCAGCTCGGGCAGCTGGGGGAGGGGGGCCACCGCCGCTACGTCGTCCAGGACGAGCGTCATTGGTGGGTCGAGCCGACCGGCGGGTGACCTGTCGGCCATCCGGCGGCCGTGCTCGACCACGCTTGAGGCGAGCGCCGTCAGCAGGGGCATCGCGCCCGGGTTCGCCTTGGGGTCCTCGATGGGTTCACCCACCACATAAAGCGTGCCCCCTTCGTCCACGAAAGAATCCAGGGTCAGCGCATCAGTTCGGTTCGGGGTGCAGGACTCGCGGATGTGGATCGTGAAGAGTGCGGAGAGGGCGCGGGCCGTCAGTTCCTGGGCCATGTCGCGGCGTTCCGGGTGCGAGGTGAGGGCGGCCTCCAGTTCGCCGGCGGAGCCGCCTGCCGCCTTCGGGTTCGTCCGCAGGATGCGTACGGCGTCTTGGACCTGGTTGCCCTGCGCCCAGCGGTGGACGTGGCGGAACGGTTTGCCGTCGACGGCCGCCGCGTGCAAGTAGCTGCGCAGCAGCGTTTCTGCGGTTTCGGCGAGCGCGGAGTCCAGCCGGGCCTGGGGCCTCGTCGGGGCGAGCAGCGCTGCCGCGCGGGTGGTGGCCGTGGCTCGGTCCGTGCAGCCCGCTGCGGGGTTCCAGTGCATGCGGGCCGGGGTGTCGCACCGGTGCGTCGGGTCGTACAGGAGGACCGGGCCCAGTTTGGCCCGGGCGTCCTTGGTCTCCTCCCAGACCTTCGCGGCCGAGGTGATGACGAGGACCGGGCCCTCGGCGTCACGGATGGCCTGTATGGCGTGGGGTGGCGGTCGGTGGGCGAGCCCAGGAGGAGGGGGC
>NZ_JAOCNE010000011.1:153503-385608 GCF_056172735.1 Streptomyces sp. R818 | reverse complement strand
GGGGCAGCGGCGCCGGGTGCAGCCGCTTGGGCCCCGCGAAGGCGAACGGGGAGCAGCGCTCGCCCCACACCGGGTCGAAGAGCACCCGTACGCCGTCGATCTCCACGAGGACGCTGGAGTGGCCCATCCAGGTGACGCGCAGCCCGCTCGCGGCGGGTTTCGCCAGGTCGGCGAGGGTGGTGGCGTGGACGGGGACGGTGCCCGTCGGGGCGCGCCTGGCCCGCTCCTCCTTCTGGAAGTAGAGCTTCGCGAAGTCGAGCATCGAACCGTCGGGCTTGGTGCGGGTGCCCTCCGGGTTCTGGAACTGCCCGTCGGCGAAATTCGGCGACCTGCGGATCCGTGCAAGGCGGGCGCCCGTGGCCTCGGCGCCGAAGGCTGCGGGCTGCAGGGAGCGCAGCCCGGGAGTCAGGGAACGTGGCACAGCGCCTCCCGTTGATCGATCAGGGTGTTCCATTATGTGCCGCGGGCACGGAGGTCAGGAGGCGGACTCCAGATGCGCCTTGATGAGGTGCGGGTCCAGGAAGCCCTTGGCCGTCACGCGGTCCCCGGAGGACTCGCCGCGCAGCCTGCGCCCGATCCACGGCACCAGGAACTCGCGGGCCCAGTGGATGTCGTCGCGGCGCACCGCGAACGTGCCGCGCGGCGGGAGGAGCGGCCACGCCTGCTCGGGGTCGGCGGGCACGTCGAGGCCGAGCGCCTGGGCGGCGCGCAGGGCGACGCGGGTGTGGCCCTCGGCGGAGAGGTGCAGACGGTCCTCGTCCCAGGCCCTGCGGTCCTGCACGGACTTGAGGGACCACAGGTCGAGCACGGGGCAGCCGTAGCGGTCGGCGATGGCGCGTACGTGCATGTTGTACGTGGCGATCTTGCCGCGCAGGTGCTTGAGGACGGCCACGTCGCGGGTGTCGAAGCCGGTGGCGACCATGACGGTCCCGGCGGCGTCGGCGAGCCGGGCGACGGCCTTCTCGAACCGCTCGGCCACGTCGTCCGGGTCGGTGCCGGGCCGGATGATGTCGTTGCCGCCCGCGACGATCGTGACGAGGTCCGGGGCGAGCTCGACGGCCTTCGGGACCTGGTCGGCGACGATCTGGTCGATGAGTTTGCCGCGTACGGCGAGGTTCGCGTAACTGAAGGTGTCCTCGGGAACGCGGTCGTCGAGGAGGACGGCGAGCCGGTCGGCCCACCCGACGAAGGACCCGTCGGGGCCGGGGTCGCCGACGCCCTCGGTGAAGCTGTCCCCCACGGCCGCGAAGGACCGAATCGTTCCGCCGGCCGCTCCGCTGATCGTCGCGCTGACCGTTCCGCCGCTGAGTGCTCTCGATTCGTTTGCCACGACCACACATCTTTCACCTTCGGGTGTGACCTACGCGATCGTAACCAGGGGTTGACGAGGGGTGAGAAAACACACTCGGCGCCCGGGGAATAACCCCGGGCGCCGAAGAACACGCAGGTGCGGTGGTGTCAGATGCTGACGCCGTGGCCGCGCAGGTAGGCGACCGGGTCCACGTCGGAGCCGTAGTTCGGGGACGTGCGGATCTCGAAGTGCAGGTGCGGCCCGGTGACGTTGCCGGTCGAGCCGGACAGGCCGATCTGCTGGCCGGCGGTCACGGTCTGCCGGCGGAGACGCCGAGGGACGACATGTGGGCGTACTGCGAGTAGTGGCCGTCGGCGTGCTGGATGACGACCTCGTTGCCGTACGCGCCGTCCCAGCCGGCCGAGACGACGGTGCCCGGGCCGACGGCCTTGATGGCGGTGCCGGTGGGCACGACGAAGTCGGTGCCGGTGTGGTAGCCGCTGGACCACATCGAGCCGGAGGCGTGGTAGGCCGTGCCGGTCGAGCCGTCGACGGGCTTGACCCAGCCGGAGCTGTTCGTGGTCGTGCTCGTGGCGGTCGTGGTGGAGGCCTTCTGCCCGGCGCCGTTCAGCGTGAGCTTCATGCCGGGCTTGATGCGGTTCGCGTCCGAGCCGACGACGCTCTTGTTGGCCTCGTACAGCTTCTTCCAGCCGCCGTCGACCTTCTGCACGTCGGCGATCTTGGAGAGCGTGTCACCGGACTTGACCGTGTAGGTCTGCGCGGTGGTGTCGCCGGTCGCCGCGTGGGCGCCGGCGGCGCCGATCAGCGGCAGGGCGAGCGCGGCCCCGCCGGCCGAGACGACGGCGGCGGCGCGGGTGATGCGCTGGGTCTTCGAGCGACGGTGCTTTCCCTGAGCGGGCATGCCGGTCTTCCTCTCCGTCGCCTACGAGGTGAGCTGTCGGGTTCGGGCTGGAGCTGCCCGGCCGCGCCCCGGTGCACGGGACACGGCTTCACCCCTAGCCGCATGGGGGAATTCCCTGGCGGCGTTCTGCCTGTGGGTCCCCCGCTCCTGCCGTCACGGGTCGTTGTACGGGAATCCGGGCGGCGGCAGGATTAGGCGTTCCGTCCGGAGTGAATGGTGACCGTAATGCAGTGGCAAAGGCGGCGACAAACAGCGAATTCGCCGGAGGGCCCGATTTCTTGATCGTCTAAGGGTTTCCTGTGTCACCCAGCGTCAATGGGGGACCTTTTCCGCCGTTGCGCCGCTTAGGAATTCCGCAGAATGCAATGCCGGTTGATCGCCACGGACGGTCACGGTTATGAGCCTGCTCACCCTTCCCGTCGGGGTGTGCCTCGCGGGCCGTGTCGTATCGTCTGACCGGCGCCCGCTGACACGAGCAACGCGGGCGCATTCGACCCGGGAGGAGCCCCCGTGACGCAGCACGTCCCGTCCACCGAGCCCGAGCTGACCGGAGTGCGCAACTTCCGTGACGTGGGCGGCCTTCCGACCGTGGACGGCCGGCGCGTGCGTCCGGGTGTGCTCTACCGCAGCGGCCACCTCGCCCACGCCACCGCCGAGGACGCCGCGTTCCTCGCCGGGCTGAACCTGCACACAATCTTCGACTTCCGCAACGACGCGGACCGGCGCCTCGACGGCGCCGACGTCGAACTGCCCGGCGTGCGCAATGTGAACCTGCCGCTGACCGACCCGGCGGACGGCGCCGAGTTCTGGAAGATGGTGCGCGACGGGAACATAGACCAGCTGCGTTCCCTGCTCTCCGAGGGCCGCGCGGCCAATCGCATGATCACCTCGTACCGCGCGATCATCTCCGGGCGCACCGCCGAGCACAGCCGCGTCCTGCACGCGCTCGCCGAGGACAGCGTGCCCGCGCTCATGCACTGCGCGGCGGGCAAGGACCGCGCGGGTCTGTCGATCGCCGTGACACTGCTCGCGGTCGGCGTCGAGCGGGACGCCATCGAGGCGGACTACCTGGAGTCGAACGCCAAGCACCGCCGCTACAAGGTGCGGCGCAGCGGCACCACGGCCGACACCTACTCCCCCGAGGTCATGGAGCTGCTCGGCCCGCTCTTCGACGCCCGCGCCGACTATCTGCGCGCGGCGTTCGAGACCATCGAGGAGACCTGGGGCACGACGGACCGCTACTTCGAGGAGGGGCTCGGGTTCGGCGCGGCCGACCGCGACCGGCTGCGCGAGCGCCTCCTCGACTGAGAAGAGCCCCTACTGGTTCGCGCCCAGCGTGAAGAGCATGTAGATGAAGGCGGCCAGGGCGTGGCCCGCGAAGACGTAGACGAGGACCCGCACCCAGATGCCGCGGGGCAGCTTGTCCTCGATGTTCCGGTTCTCAGCCATGTCAGACCTCTCGGGCCTCTCGGGTCGGGCCGGCCGCCGGGCCGAGGCACAGCGCGGCGGTGGGGCTCTGCAACAGGGTGTGGACGAAGAGGAGCTCGGCCCCGCCCCGGTCCGCGGCGGCGATCCGGTGCGGGGTGAGCGAGTCGAAGTGGGCGCTGTCACCGGGTTCCAGCCGGTAGGACGTGTCGCCGAGGCGCAGGTCGAGCCGGCCTTCGAGGGCGTAGAGCCACTCCTCGCCGGGGTGGACGCGGACGATGTCGCCCTGCGAGCCGTACGGCACGTGGACCCGCAGGGCCTGCATGCCGCGCCCCGGGGAACCGGCCTGGAAGTAGGTCCAGCCGCCGGCCTCGGTGGCCTCCATGGCGTCGGCACGGACCACGGCGTCACGGTCGGCGGGGGTCTCGCCCAGGAGTTCGGAGACCGTCGTACCGTAGATGCGGGCGAGCGCGAGCAGCATCGGCAGCGACGGCTGGCGCCGGCCCGTCTCCAGGCGGGACAGATGCGCGGGTGAGAGCCCCGCGGAGCGGGCGGCGGCCTCCAGGGTGAGGGCCGCGCGGCGGCGCAGGGCGCGCAGCTGGGGTGCGACGGCGGGCAGCTCGGCGGGGGCCGGAGCCTCCTCCGGCAGGGCAGGGCTCATACTCCGATTGAGCCAGAGCCCTGCCCGAGAGGCAAATTTCTTGCCTCAGAGACAAACTCGCCTTTGAAACAGACCGTGCAGGGCACCGGCTACCTGTTGGCGACCGCCTGCTTGATCAGTGTCCTGCCGAAGTCCCACATCAGGCCACCGCCGCTGTGCGCGTCGTCCATCACAGCCGTGAACGCCTCCACGAAGCGGTCGACGTCGGCCTCGTCGATCACCAGTGGCGGGATCAGCTTGATCACTTCGAGGTGGTCGCCGGAGACCTGCGTCAGGATGCGGTGCTTCTGGAGCAGCGGCACGACCACCATCTGCGCGAACAGGCCCTTGCGCGCGGCCTGGAGCATGGCCCAGCGGCTGCGCAGCTTGAGCGACTTGGGCCGGCCGAACTCGATGCCGATCATGAGGCCGCGCCCGCGCACGTCGCTCAGCAGCTCGTACCGGTCGATCAGCGCGGTGAGCTTGGCGGCGAGCAGTTCGCCCATCACGCGCGCGTGGGCCACCGTCTCCTCGTCCTCCATGACGGAGAGGACGGCGAGGCCCGCCGCCATGGCCTGCGCGTTGGCGCCGAAGCTCGCGGAGTGGACCAGGACGCGGTCCATGGACGAGTAGACCTTCTTGAAGATCCAGTCCTTGCCGATGGTCGCGCCGACGGGCACATAGCCGCCGGAGAGCGCCTTCGCCACGCAGACGAGGTCGGGCTCGACGCCGTCCTCGTGCTGGTAGGCGTAGAAGTCGCCGGTGCGGCCGAGCCCGGTCTGCACCTCGTCGGCGATGAGCAGCGCCTTGTGCTTGTGGAGCAGCTCCTGTGCGGCGCGCAGGTAGCCGGGCGGTGCCTCGTGCACGCCCTTGCCCTGGATCGGCTCGACGATGAGCCCGGCGACATCGCCCTTCTTCAGCTCCTTCGCCAGGGCGTCGAGGTCGCCGAGCGGCACGGCCGTGTCGGGCAGCAGCGGCGCGAACCCGTCGCGGAAGCCGTCCTCGCCGTTGACCGAGAGCGATCCCGTGGTCAGGCCGTGGAAGGCGTGCGCGCAGTACAGGACGCGCGGCTTGCCGGTGGCGTAGCGGGCGAACTTGAGCGCGGTCTCGACCGCCTCGGTGCCGCTGTTGCCGAAGAAGACGCGGTCCAGGTGCGGGCTGTGGGTGAGCAGCTTCTCGGCGAGCAGGCCGGGCAGCGGCTGGCAGTCGAACCGGGTGAGGTCGGCGAGCGAGGCGTCGAGCACGTCGTGCAGCGCCTTGCGCACGACCGGGTGGTGGCGGCCGAGGCCCATGACGCCGAACCCGGCGAGCATGTCCAGGTAGTCGTTGCCGTCCGCGTCCCAGAAGTGCGCGCCTTCGGCCCGCTCGTACACCTTGTCGAAGCCGATGGTGTGGAGCATCTTCGGCAGCTGGTGGTTGAGGTGCCTGGTGTGCAGCTCGTACCGTTCGCCGCCGCGCTCGGCGAGGAGCTTGCCGAGGTCGAACTCCTTGGTCATACGTGGTTCTCCTTGCCGGCCTGTGCTGACGTGCTGGCCTTCGGGTTCAAGCTCGTACTGATGCGACCGGCGATCTCGACCGGGGTCAGGCCGATGTCCGCGAGCACCTCGCCCCGTTTCGCGTGGCCCAGGAACTGCTCGGGTATGCCGAACCGCCGTACGGGCACGTCGACGTCGGCGTCGCCGAGAGCGAGCGCGACGGCCGAACCGACGCCCGCCGCACGGGAGTTGTCCTCGACGACGGCGACGAGGTCGTGCGCGGCGGCGAGCGGCGCGAGGTCCGGGTCGACCGGCTTGACCCACCGGGGGTCCACGACCGTGCAGGCGATGCCGCGCGCTTCGAGGAGTTCGGCGGCCCGGAGGCTGACCGGGGCCATCACGCCGACGGAGACGAGCAGCACGCGCGCGTGCTCGGCCCGGTGCAGGACGTCGATGCCGCCGACCCGGTCGACGGCGGGCACCGGCGCCCCCACGGACTCCTTGGGGAAGCGCAGCAGGGTCGGGGCGTCGTCGACGGCGACGGCCTCGCGCAGCTGCGCGCGGAGCTGGTCGGCGTCGCGCGGCGCGGCGATCCGCAGGCCGGGGACGACCTGGAGGACGGACATGTCCCACATGCCGTTGTGCGAGGCGCCGTCGACGCCGGTCACCCCGGCCCGGTCGAGCACGAAGGTGACGCCGCAGCGGTGCAGGGCGACGTCCATGAGGAGCTGGTCGAAGGCGCGGTTGAGGAAGGTCGCGTAGACGGCGACCACCGGGTGCAGGCCGCCCGTCGCGAGCCCCGCGGCGGAGACGGCGGCGTGCTGCTCGGCGATCCCGACGTCCCAGACGCGGCCCGGGAACTCCTGCGCGAACTTCGTCAGGCCCACCGGGTGCAGCATGGCCGCGGTGATCGCGACGACGTCCTCGCGCTCCCGGCCGATCCTCGCGATCTCCTCGCCGAAGACCGAGGTCCAGGACGGACCGTTGGAGGGGGCGAGCGGTTCGCAGGTCAGCGGGTCCATGACGCCGACGGTGTGGAAGCGGTCGGCGTCGTCGGCGAGCGCGGGCTCGTAGCCGCGGCCCTTCTCGGTCAGGCAGTGCACGAGGACGGGGCCGTGGAAGCGCTTGGCACGGCGCAGCGCGGACTCCATGGCGCCCACGTCGTGCCCGTCGATCGGCCCCACGTACTTCAGGCCGAGGTCCTCGAACATGCCCTGCGGGTTGAACGCGTCCTTGAACCCCTTCTTCGCGCCGTGCAGGGACTCGTACACCGTGGGGCCGACCACGGGCGTGCGCAGGAGGACGTCCTTGCCCCAGGCGAGGACCCTCTCGTAGCCGTCGGTGGTGCGCAGGGTGGCCAGGTGGTTGGCGAGGCCGCCGATGGTGGGCGCGTAACTGCGCTCGTTGTCGTTGACGACAATGATCAGCGGGCGGTCCTTGGCGGCGGCGATGTTGTTGAGCGCCTCCCAGGCCATGCCGCCGGTGAGCGCGCCGTCGCCGATGACGGCGACGACGTGGCCGCGCTCCCCCTGGACCTGGCGCGCCTTGGCGAGGCCGTCGGCCCAGCCGAGGGCGGTGGAGGCGTGGCTGTTCTCGACGATGTCGTGCTCGGACTCCTCGCGCGAGGGGTAGCCGGAGAGGCCGCCCTTGCCGCGCAGCTTGGAGAAGTCCTGCCGTCCTGTCAGGAGTTTGTGCACGTAGCTCTGGTGGCCGGTGTCCCAGACCAGCTTGTCGACGGGCGACTCGAAGACCCGGTGCAGTGCGATGGTCAGCTCCACCACGCCCAGGTTGGGTCCGAGGTGGCCGCCGGTCCTGGCGACCGCGTGGACCAGGAACTCCCTGATCTCGGCAGCCAGTTCGCCGAGCTCTTCCTCGCTCAGCGCCTTCAGGTCGCGCGGCCCCCGGATCGTCTCCAGAATCGTCACGTTCGAGCCCCCTTCCCGTTCCGAATGCACGGATTCCGCATGCACGGACTCAGCTCACGGTGACGCCGGGCGTACCCGACGCGACGCCGTCCTTCTCCATCTGCTCGGCGATCTTCATCGCCTCCTCGATCAGCGTCTCGACGATCTTCGACTCGGGGACGACCTTGATGACCTCGCCCTTGACGAAGATCTGGCCCTTGCCGTTGCCGGAGGCGACGCCGAGGTCGGCCTCGCGGGCTTCGCCGGGACCGTTCACCACGCATCCCATGACGGCGACGCGCAGCGGCACCTCCATGCCGTCGAGCCCCGCGGTGACCTCGTCGGCCAGCTTGTAGACGTCCACCTGCGCCCGTCCGCAGGAGGGGCAGGAGACGATCTCCAGGCGCCGCTGCCGCAGGCCGAGCGACTCCAGGATCTGGATGCCGACCTTCACCTCCTCGGCGGGCGGCGCGGACAGGGAGACGCGGATGGTGTCACCGATGCCCTCGGAGAGCAACGCCCCGAACGCGACAGCCGACTTGATGGTGCCCTGGAACGCGGGGCCCGCCTCCGTGACGCCGAGGTGGAGCGGGTAGTCGGAGGCGGCGGCGAGCTGCCGGTAGGCGTTGACCATGACGACCGGGTCGTTGTGCTTGACGGAGATCTTGATGTCGCGGAAGCCGTGCTCCTCGAAGAGGGACGCCTCCCACAGCGCCGACTCGACGAGCGCCTCCGGGGTCGCCCTGCCGTACTTCGCGAGCAGCCGGCGGTCGAGCGAGCCCGCGTTGACGCCGATGCGGATCGGGGTGCCGTGGTCACGGGCCGCCTTGGCGATCTCCTTGACCTTGTCGTCGAACTGCTTGATGTTGCCCGGGTTCACCCGGACCGCCGCACACCCCGCCTCGATCGCCGCGAACACGTACTTCGGCTGGAAGTGGATGTCCGCGACCACCGGGATCTGCGACTTGCGCGCGATCGTCGCGAGCGCGTCCGCGTCGTCCTGCGTGGGGCACGCCACCCGCACGATCTGACAGCCTGACGCGGTCAGCTCGGCGATCTGCTGGAGCGTGGCCCCGATGTCCGAGGTCCGTGTCGTCGTCATCGACTGCACGGACACCGGCGCGCCGCCTCCCACGGCCACCGGTCCGACCTGGATCCGGCGGCTCGCGCGCCGCTCGGCCAGGGGCCGGACCGGTACCTCGGGGAGGCCCAGTGAGACAGGCTCTCCGGCATTCACGGCGTCGTCACCCACGGTTCCCGGCGACGGTCTCGGTCATCGCCCGCAGGGACTCCTTCAGGGAGCCCATGGTGGCGAGCACGGCCGTCGGCTCGTAGCCGCAGTGCGCCATGCAGTTGGCGCAGCGCGGGTCCTTGCCGCGCCCGTACGCCTCCCAGTCGGTCTTCTCGATCAGCTCCCGGTACGTGGGCACGTAGCCGTCGCTCATCAGGTAGCAGGGCCGCTGCCAGCCGAAGAGGGAGTAGTTCGGGATCGCCCACGCGGTGCACGGGAAGTCGACCTTGCCCTCAAGGAAGTCGAGGAACAAAGGCGAGTGGTTGAGCCGCCAGCGCCGCCGGTTGCCGCCCGCGAACGCCTTCTTGAACAGCTCGCGGGTCTGCGTGACGCCGAGGAAGTGCTCCTGGTCGGGGGCCTTCTCGTAGGCGTAGGCGGGCGAGATCATCATCTCGTCGACGGCGAGGTCGTCGTTGAGGTAGTTCATCACCTCGATGATGTTCTGCGGGGTGTCGTTGTTGAAGAAGGTCGAGTTGGTGGTGACCCGGAAGCCGCGCTTCTTGGCCTCCTTGATCGCCTCCACCGCCTCGTCGAAGACGCCTTCCTTGGCGACCGACTCGTCGTGGCGCTCGCGCATGCCGTCGATGTGCACGGTGAACGCGAAGAACGGCGAGGGCTTGAACTTGTCGATCTTCTTGCGCAGCAGCATCGCGTTGGTGCACAGGAAGACGTACTTCTTCTTCGCCACCAGCTGGCGCACGATCTCGTCGATCTGCGGGTGCATCAGCGGCTCGCCGCCCGCGATGGACACCATCGGCGCACCGGACTCCAGGACGGCACCCACCGCCTGGGCGACGGGCATGCGCTGTTTGAGCACGCCCGCCGGGTGCTGGATCTTTCCGCACCCCTCGCACGCGAGGTTGCAGGCGTAGAGCGGCTCCAGCTCGACAATGAGCGGGAACTTGTCCCGCCTGCGGATCTTCTGTTCAGCGAGATACGTCGCAACCTTGATGGACTGGCGAAGCGGCATGGCCATCTGGCTCACCTCCGAGGGAGCAGCAAAGAACGGTGCCATTCGAAAAAAGCAGGAAGGACGGAACGAAGCACACGGAAGGCCGACAGACCACCGCGCAGCGTGCCGATCCGGACGAGTTCATGTTCTGGAGCGTCGACGACCACCCGGACGGCCGCAACCGGACGTCCGTCGCCGCCGGGGGCAGCCGTGGCCGCGCGCAGGGTCGCCGCGGACTCCATGTCGACGGCGATCGCGCCGGTGGCGAGCAGCTCGCCGCGCTCGTGACCGCGGATCACATGGTCGGAGCCGGTGAGCGGACCGGTGTGCACGGTGCGCCCCGGCACCGCTCTGACCAGCTCTTTCACCAGGAGATCCGGGGACACGCACGGGGTGCTCCCGTGGGCGTCGCGGGTCTCCTCGGCCACGACCAGGTCACCGGGGTGCATGCCGGGCGCGAGCCCGGCGCAGAAACCGGTGGCGACCACGGCGGCGTCGCGCAGGGCGGCACCTTCGAGGGCGCGGGTCATGGCCCGTTCGGCGGCCTTCGGCCCCATGCCCGTACGGAGCAGGGTCATGGGCGCGCCGGCCCCGCCGCGGCCCCCGGTGCGCAGGGCGACGCGCTCGATGCCGAGCGCGCACGCGACGAGCAGCGGGGCGGCCGCCGCGTCCCTGGTCATCCGCTTCCCTTGACCGGGCGTGCGGCCAGGTCGGCGAACGGCTCGCCGTGGACGTAGCGGCCGAGCGCGGTGAGCGGGAAGACGTGCCGGTACAGGTGGTAGTTGATGGAGAAGTCCCAGGGAAAGCCGGTCCCCGTGAAGTACGGCTCGTCCCAGGTGCCGTCCTCGGTCTGGGTGGCGGTGAGGAACGCGATGCCCCGCTCGACGGCCCTGGACTCCCGCTCCCCCGCCGCGAGCAGCGCGAGCAGCGCCCAGGCGGTCTGCGAGGCGGTGGAGGCGCCCCGCCCCTTCCAGTCCTCGTAGCGGTAGGAGCGCAGGTCCTCGCCCCAGCCGCCGTCGTCGTTCTGCACGGATTCCAGCCAGGTGACGGCGCGGCGGATCGCGGGGTGCGTGGTGGGCAGCCCGGCCGCGGTGAGCGCGGGGACCACCGATCCGGTGCCGTACACGTAGTTGACGCCCCAGCGGCCGAACCAGGCGCCGTTCTCCTCCTGGTCGGCGAGGAGCCACTCGATGCCGCGGCGGGTGCGCGGGTCGTTGGTCTCGCCCTCGATGGCGAGCATCTCCACGACGTGCCCGGTGACGTCCGCCGAGGGCGGGTCGATGACCTCGCCGAAGTCGCAGAACGGCAGCCGGTTGGGGAACGGGCTGGTGTTGTCGACGTCGAACGCGGCCCACGCCCCGTTCCTCGACTGCATCCCCAGGTTCCAGCGCACGCCGCGCCGGATGGCCTTCTCGACGCGCGCCTTGTCCGGGTGGTCCACGCGGCGCAGGGCGAGGACGACCTCGGCGGTGTCGTCGATGTCGGGGTAGTTGTCGTTCTCGAACTCGAAGGCCCAGCCGCCGGACTCCAGGCGCGGCCTGCGCACCGACCAGTCGCCGGGGCGGTCGATCTGCTCGTCCAGCATCCACGTGGCGGCCCTGACCAGGCTCGGGTGGTCGGCGGGGAGTCCGGCGTCGGCCAGGGCGATGGTGGCGAGGCAGGTGTCCCACACCGGGGACTGGCACGCCTCGATCATCCGGGCCCCGTCCTCGCGCCACACGGCGAACCGGTCGAGGGAGGCCAGCCCGGCCTTCAGCACGGGGTGTTCGAGGTCGTAGCCGAGCAGGTGCAGGGCGATCACGGAGTAGACCGCGGGCGGCTGGATCCCGCCCCAGCAGCCGTCGTTCTCCTGGCGCTCGATGATCCAGCGGGCGGCGGTGTTGACCGCGGCCTTGCGCAGCCGCTTGAGGGCGACCTTGCGGTAGCCGTGCATGACCTTGTCGAGCCGCTGGAACGCGCCGTCCCAACTCGCCACGCGGGCAAGGGGCTTGGCCGGGTTCGGGTCGCCCGCGTCGGTGTGCAGCTCGTCGAGGGGGAACGGCGCGGGCCGCACCGGGCGCTTCGCGGACACGATGGTGAGCGGCACGATGGTCTGCCGCGCCCAGCATCCGAAGTCGTAGATGTTGAGCGGCATCCACTTCGGGAAGTAGATGAGCTCCGGCGGCAGTTCGGGGAGGTCCTCCCACTTCCACCAGCCGAAGAGTGCGAGCCAGATCCGGGTGAAGACGCGGCTCTCGGCGATGCCGCCGCGCTCGCGGACCCACGCGGAGGCCCGCGCCATGTGCGGGGCGTCCGGGGCGTCCCCGGCGAGCCGCAGGGCGACGTAGGCCTCGATGGTGACGGAGAGCTCACCCGGTCCGCCGTAGAAGCTGGCCCACGTGCCGTCCTCGCGCTGCTCCCCGCGGATGAAGAGGGCGGCGGCGTCGGTGGTGGCCTTGTCCCTGATCCCCAGGAACTGGCGAAGCAGCAGGTCCTCGGCGTCCATCGTCACGTTGGTGTCGAGGTCGCCCTTCCACCAGCCCTGGGCGTCCTGCCGGGCGAGCAGGAAGTCCGTGGCGCGCTGTATGGCTCGGTCGGCGGCGCTTGGTGCCCCGGTCGCCTCGGGGGTGGTGCCGGTCAGGTGGGCAGTGGTGGCCGAGGTCGGCGCGGGAGCTACGGCTCCGGTGCTTCCGTCGGTCGTCGCTGTCATGGCTATCCCTTCGTGCAGTGGTTCATCTCTGCTGGGTAACCGTCGGCCGATGCCCTGGAGAGGCACCGGCCGGCGACGCGCGTCATATGCGGCCGATAATGATCATCTCTTCCGTACGACGACGAAGTCGGCGAGCGCCGCGAACTGGGCGCGCACCGGGTCGGGCATCTGGACGGAGTCCAGGGCTTCCAGGGCGACGGTGTGCTGGCGCCGCGCCTCCTCGGTGGTCCACTCGCGCCCGCCGGCCTCCTCGATGAGGGCGGCGCGGGCGGCGAACTCCGCCTCGGAGAAGGTGTCGAAGTCGCTGTTCTTGGCGTCGGCGGCGAGGAGTTCGCCGAGCCGCTCGGAGGCCGGGCCGCCCGCGGCGAGCGCGGCGACGACCGGCAGCGACTTCTTGCGCTGGCGCAGGTCGCTCCAGGTCTGCTTGCCGGTGGACTCGGGGTCGCCCCAGATGCCGAGCAGGTCGTCGACGGCCTGGAAGGCGAGGCCCAGGTGGTAGCCGTACTTCTCCAGCGCGTCGGCGTCGCTGTCGTTCGCGCCGCCGAGGACGGCGCCGATGGAGGAGGCGCAGGCGAGCAGGGCGCCCGTCTTGTTGCCCTCCATCTCCAGGCACTCCTCGACGGTGACGCGCTCGCGGTGCTCGTAGGAGATGTCCTGCGCCTGGCCGTCGATCAGGGCGCGGCTCGCGGCGGTGAGGCGGCGCGTGGCGCGCCCCGCGTCGACGGAGGCCAGCTCCAGGAGCACCTCGTTGGCCAGCGCGAACAGGGCGTCGCCGACCAGGATGGCCTGGGCGGGGCCGTGCACCTTCCACACCGTGTCGCGGTGGCGGCGCTGCTCGTCGCCGTCCATCAGGTCGTCGTGGAGCAGCGAGAAGTTGTGCACGAGCTCAACGGCCACGGCGCCGGGCACGCCGACCTCGGGGGC
The DNA here is from genome assembly GCF_056172735.1 of Streptomyces sp. R818. Classification (NCBI taxonomy): domain Bacteria; kingdom Bacillati; phylum Actinomycetota; class Actinomycetes; order Kitasatosporales; family Streptomycetaceae; genus Streptomyces; species Streptomyces sp. R818. Next base: position 372,095 of record NZ_JAOCNE010000011.1, on the reverse strand, counting down.
GGCGCCCGCGGCCTGCGCGGAGAGCACGGCGAGCGCGGGGCGCACGGCCTTGCCGCCGTCGCCGTCGGCGGGGTTGCCGGCCGCGTCGATCCAGCCGAAGTGGTACGCGGCGACGGTGTCCATGGGCGGCGCGAGGCGGTCCACGGCCTTCTTGAGCACCGGCGTGGCCAGGGTGCGGCCGCGCTCCAGAAGGGCGGTCACGTCCACCGCGTCGGCAGCCGTTCCGGCCGAGGGCACAGGTGGCACAGTTTCTCCTTGGTTAACCGATGTCGGCGTGGGAGCCGGGGCAGGTGCTGCCGGGGCGGGTTCGGTGCTCACGCCGCCTCCCGGAACAGATGGCCGCGGGGGCGGTCGAGCGCGGCGAGGGCCGCGTCGGCGGCGCTGCTGCCGCTGCGGACGGCGCCTTCCATGGTCGCGGGCCACCCGGTGGCGGTCCACGCGCCGGCCAGGTAGAGGCCGGGGGCATTGGTGCGGGCCGAGGGCCGCAGGGCGCCGACGCCGGGGGTCGGCGCGAAGGTCGCCGTCCGCTCCCGGGTGACGAAGAAGTCGTGCACCTTGGCGCCGCGCGCGGCGGGAAGCAGGCGCTCCAGCTCGGGCAGGTAGCGCTCGCGCAGTACGGCGACGGGCTCGTCGATGTCGTCCTGCGCGGCCGACTGCGACACGGCCAGGTACTGCCCTTCGGTCACCCCGGACGCCTCGGTGCGGTCGAAGACCCACTGGACCGGGGAGCCGAGCGCGGTGAAGAACGGCTGCTTGAGCACCTTGCGGTCGTAGACGACGTGCAGGTTGAGGATGGGAGCGGTGCCGATCTTCAACAGGCGCCCCGCGTCGTCGAGCGCGCCCTCGGGCAGCAGGTCGTACGCCTCGCGCTGCGGTACGGCGAGCACGACGGTGTCGGCGGTGAGAACCTGGCCGGATCCGTCCGCGCTCCCGACCCCTTCGGGAACTTCCACGCGCCAACGCCCGTTCTCCGTACGGGAGATGGAGGTGGCGCGTGTACGGAGTGCGGTGCGTACCCCGGCGGAGTCGAGCGCCTTGCGGGCCAGGGTGTCGTGGAGTTCACCGAGGGGTACCCGGGCCCAGCCGATGTCGGAGGCGCCAGGATCGGAGAGCAGCCCGGTCTTGAACACCATGGCGGCCAGACCGAGGGAGGACTCGCCCGCCACCGCGTTCAGGGTCGCTACGCCGATGAGGTCCCACAGCGCCTCGACGGCGCGCGGCGACTGACCGTGCCGGGCCAGCCAGGAGCCGAAGTCCTGGTCGTCGAGTGCCGGGTCGGCGGGGTCGAGGCTCTTGAGGGCGAGGGCCGCGCGGCCGACGCCCGCGCGCTCGGCCAGGGACAGGTGCGGGTACAGGGCCAGGCTCTTGGCCAGGTGGAGCGGTACGGGCAGCGCGGTGCGGCGCAGACGGCCGAGCCGGTTCGTGTCGGCGTCGAGCACGGGGACGTCGAGACGTTCCTGCAGGGGCGCGAGCGACGTGGCGGAGATGCGGTCAAGGAACCAGCGGTAGGCGGTGCAGCAGCGCAGGTACACGTGCTGTCCGTTGTCGACGGTGAGGTCGCCGCGCTTGAAGGAGAAGGCGAGACCGCCGAGGCGGGGCCGCCCTTCGAGGAGCGTGACGTCCATGCCGCCGTCGGCGAGCGAGAGCGCGGCGGTGACCCCTGCGAGCCCGCCGCCGATCACCACCGCGGCGGGCCGGCCTCGGGACCCGGCCTGGTCCGCGTCGCGCGCTTGCGGCGCCGTGTCGGCGGTGCTCATGCGCCCTCTCCCTCGATGCTGTCGATGGTGCGTACGGCCTGTGTGCGGCGGGGTTCGACGGGTGTGACGAACGCCGGGCCGGCCGTTGCATGCAGGGACGCCGCGCCGGTGTGGAGGGTTGCCCGCCACTTGGCCGCGGAGCCGGCAGAGGACACCGGAATGCCCATCAGGCGCGCCTCCTGACCGTGGCGCGCGAGATGGTGCGCGCGTCGAGCCCGGACAGGCCGCGCACGGCGACGTACGCCTTCTCGTGGCCGGGCAGCGAGACCCGTCCGCGGAGCACCGCCTCCGGCTCGCGCTCGATGCGGTCGAGCAGGCGCCGGTAGATCCCGGCCATGGCGGCGACGCAGGCACCGGAGCGCCGGTCCAGCATGGGCAGGAGGCGGTACCCCTCAGCGAAGAGCGCGCGGGCCCGGCGGACCTCGAAGTGCACGAGCCCGGTGAAGTCCGAACCGGCGGGCGGGAGGGGTCCGTCGAACCCGGCCGAGCAGCCGAACTTGGCGAGGTCCTCGGCGGGCAGGTAGGTGCGCCCGTCACCGGCGTCCTCGCGCAGGTCACGCAGGATGTTGGTGAGCTGGAGGGCGAGCCCGAGCGTGTCGGCGTACTCGGACGCCCGCTCGGCCTCGCGCGCCCCGGGTTCGGTGCCGAAGACGCCGAGGGAGACCCGGCCGATGGCGCCGGCGACGCACCGGCAGTACACCTTCAGGTCGTCCCAGGTCTCGTAGGTCTCGCCGCGCAGGTCCATCAGGACGCCGTCGATCAGCTCGTCGAGCCCGCCGAGCGGGATCGGGAAGCGGCCCGCGGCGTGCGCGAGCGCGACGGCCACCGGGTCGGTGCCGTCCTCCTCGACCTTGCCGTCCCGCACCCGGCCGAGCAGCGCCCGGGTCTCCTCCAGGCGGGACGCCTTCACGTCGGGCGCGAGGGTGCCGTCGCCGATGTCGTCGACGCGGCGCGAGAACGCGTACACCGCCGACATGGCACGTCGCTTGGCGGTCGGGAGCAACCGGATGCCGTAGGCGAAGTTGCGGGCCTGTTGGCCTGTGACGGTCTCGCAGTAGCTGTATGCGGCGAGCACCGGTGCCGACACGTTCTGGTCAGACTCCACGGTTCTGCTCACCCCTCTCCTCGCAGAGTCGCTCCCACCTCGCGCAGCAGCTGGAGCTTGGTGGGCTTGGGCGGTCCGTTAAGGACGTCGTACGAAACGGCGGTGATCGCGTGGATCGCCGCCTTCCCCCCACCCGCGAACCCGGCAAGCAGCAGCTTCAGCCTGCCGTGGACGCTACCCACCAGGGGGGTGCCTTCATTCAGGAGCCGGAGGGCGCGTTCCGCTTCGAACGCGACCAGCGCGCGCACCGATGCGCCCGCGGTCGCGGCGGCCAGATCCGACTCCTGGACGTGGAACTCTTTCATGTCTTCGGCGGGGAGGTAGATGCGGTCACGCCCCAGGTCCTCGGCGACGTCCTGCAGATGCTCGACGATCTGCAGACCGGTGCAGACCGCGTCCGAGCGGCGGATCCGCTCGGGGGTCGCGGTGCCGGTGATGGCGAGGACGAGGCGGCCGACCGGGTTGGCGGACAGCTCGCAGTACGCGACGAGGTCGTCGTAGGTCTCGTAGCGGCTGACGATCTGGTCCTGGCGGTTGGCCTCGATGAGCCGGACGAACGGCTCGGGGGTGAGCGAGCGGCGCCGGACCGTGGGCTGCAGGGCGGCGAGGAGCGGGTGACGGGGCGTCGACTCGAACACGCGGTGCAGGTCGGCCTCGAAGGCGTCGAGCATCGCGAGGCGGTCGTCCGCCCGTTCGGGTGACACGCCGAGCAGACGGGCGTCCGCGCCGCCCGGGGCGAGGTCGCCGTCGCCGATGTCGTCGACCAGGCGTGCGAATCCATAGACGGCCATCAGGTCGTCGCGCCAGGCGCGCGGCAGGAAGAAGGGGGCCACGGGGAAGTTCTCGTGGGCGGCCTTGTCGAGGGTGGCGCCCGCCGGGCCGTCCAAGGGCTCCGGGCGCACACGGGGGGCTGCGCTCACCGGGCGCGGTCCGTCTCCGGAACGACGGCGAAAGCCTCGTGGACCTGGAGAGTTTCCGTAGCCATTGCCGTCACGTCTCCCGTTCTACACTGCGGACCTATTACATCCTATTTCGGACACGCCGCCCAATAAGACCCGGTACAGCTTACGTTGTACAACGATGGCCGCCACCGCGGGGTGTTCCGCGCATCACAAGAACACACCGATTGACGCCAAGATTCCTCGCGTACAAGGAAGTTGACCGATCGTTGACCGTGATCGTCGCTGTTCCGGTCAATTAATTGGTACTTACAGACATATTGGAGGCCCCGCCCGGAGGGATCCGGTGGGGCCTCATGAGACGCGGCCGGGAAGGCGGGCGGTTACCTGCCCGTGAACTTCTCGTACTCCTTCAGTACCTCCGCCGTCGGACCGTCCATACGCAGCTCTCCGCGCTCCAGCCAGAGGACGCGGTCGCAGGTGTCGCGGATCGACTTGTTGTTGTGGCTGACCAGGAAGACCGTGCCCGCGTGCTTGCGCAGCTCGCGGATGCGCTCCTCGGAGCGCTTCTGGAAGGAGCGGTCACCCGTGGCCAGGGCCTCGTCGATCATCAGGACGTCGTGGTCCTTGGCGGCCGCGATGGAGAAGCGCAGGCGGGCCGCCATGCCGGAGGAGTAGGTGCGCATCGGCAGGGTGATGAAGTCGCCCTTCTCGTTGATGCCCGAGAAGTCGACGATCTGCTGGTAGCGCTCCTTGATCTCCTCGCGGGACATGCCCATCGCCAGGCCGCCGAGGATGACGTTGCGCTCGCCCGTCAGGTCGTTCATCAGCGCCGCGTTCACGCCGAGCAGCGAGGGCTGGCCGTCGGTGTAGACCTTGCCCTTCTCGGCGGGCAGCAGACCGGCGATGGCGCGCAGCAGCGTCGACTTGCCCGAGCCGTTGGAGCCGATGAGGCCGACGGCCTCGCCCCGGTAGGAGGTGAAGGAGACGCCGCGCACGGCGTGCACCTTGCGCACGCCCCGCTCGTCGCCGCGCTTGAGTATGCGGCTCAGCGCCGAGGTGGCGCTGCCCTTGCCGGTCCGTGTGCCGTTGACCCGGTACACGATGTGCAGGTCGTCCGCGATGACCGTGGGCACCCGGGCCCCGGCCGCCTTGTCGAGTTCAGCCACGGCCGTACCGCTCCTCAGACTTCCAGAAGTAGATGAAGCCCACGGCCCCGATGACGACCGCCCAGCCGGCCGCGAAGGCCCAGACGTGCGGCGGCAGGTACGAGGACCCGTAGTCGTCGATCATGGCGAACCTGATCAGGTCCATGTAGAGCGAGGCGGGGTTCCACTGGAGGACGTCCGCGAGCCAGGTCGGCGCGTTCTTGTCCGCCAGCATCGCGGGGATGCTGAACATGACGCCGGAGGCGTACATCCAGGTCCGCATGACGAAGGGCATCAGCTGCGCCAGGTCGGGCGTCTTGCTGCCGGCCCTGGCGAAGATCAGCGCGAGGCCCGTGTTGAAGACGAACTGCAGGAGCAGCGCGGGCAGCACGAGCAGCCAGGAGAGCGCCGGGTAGATCCCGAAGCCCACCATGACCAGGACGAGCACGATCATCGAGAAGAGCAGCTGCTGGAGCTGTTGCAGCGCGAACGAGATCGGCAGCGAGGCCCGCGGGAAGTGCAGCGCCCGCACCAGGCCCAGGTTGCCTGAGATCGCCCGGACACCGGCCATGACCGAACTCTGCGTGAAGGTGAAGACGAAGACGCCGGTCACGAGGAAGGGCACGTAGATGTCGTGCGGGATGCCCTTCCTGGCGCCGAGCAGCAGGCCGAAGATGAAGAAGTAGACCGCGGCGTTCAGCAGGGGCGTCGCCACCTGCCAGACCTGGCCGAGCTTGGCCTGGCTGTACTGGGCGGTCAGCTTCGCCTGGGAGAAGGCGACGATGAAGTGGCGCCTGCTCCACAGCTGTCGTACGTACTCGAACAGGCCGGGGCGGGCTCCGCTGACGGACAAGCCGTACTTGGCGGCGAGCTCGGCCGGGGAGAGCCCGTCGTCGGGCGACGGGGCCGCGGTCACCGCGACCGGTCCGTCATGCGTTGTCTCACTCACAAGGGGAACTTTCGTCTTCAAAAGCACAGCCTGGTCGGGCGGGGGGAAGAGCCACGGCCCGCGTTGGGCCGCATGCTCTCAGACGTGAGCTTGTCAGATGACAGGTGGCCGGCCCAGTCGGGTCAGCCGCCACACCGTACGCCACTTCATGGGTCGCCTGGGGCCGCAGGGCGCGGTCCAGCCCTCCTTGAAGCCGCCGAACCACGCCTTGAGGGCGGGGCCCGAGGGGCGGCGGGCGAGGGTGAGGAGCAGCCACACGCCGAGGTACACGGGGACCAGCGGCGCGGGCAGGTTGCGGCGGGCGAGCCAGACCCGGTTGCGGGCCACCATGCGGTGGTAGACCGCGTGCCGGGAGGGCGCCGTCGTCGGGTGGTTCAGGACCATGTCCGCGCGGTAGTCGATCATCCAGCCCGCGTCGAGGGCCCGCCAGGCGAGGTCGGTCTCCTCATGGGCGTAGAAGAAGGACTCGGGCAGCGGGCCGACCTCGGCGATCACGCGCGTACGGACGGCGTTGGCGCCGCCCAGGAACGTGGTCACGCGCGAGGAGCGCATCGGGTCGGCGGCGCGCAGCCTGGGCACGTGGCGGCGCTGGGTCTCGCCGGTGTCCGGGTCGGCGATGCGGAAGCTGATGATGCCGAGCTTCGGGTCGGCGGCGAACGCCTCGCGGCACAGCTCGGCCGTGTCGGTCAGCGGCAGCAGGCCGTCGTCGTCGAGGAAGAGCAGGATGTCGACGTCCGACCCCGAGGGGCCGAACGCCTCGATGCCGACATTGCGCCCGCCCGGGATGCCGAGGTTCTCGGGCAGCTCCACGGTCCGTACGCCCTCGGGGACGTCCGGCACCGGGGAGCCGTTGCCGACCACGACCACCTCGACGGGGTCGCCGTCCTGCTTGGCGACCGAGTCGAGGAGGGCGCGCAGCTCGGCGGGGCGGTTGCCCATGGTGATGATCACCGCGCCGACCTTGGCGCCCCGTGCCGGGCTGCTCACTTCAGCCTGCTCGACGCGAGGATGGACACCAGGTGCAGCAGCGTCTGGAGCAGCGCGATGCCCGCGAGGACGGCCACGCCGAGGCGGGTGAAGAACAGGTCGCCCCGGATCTGGTCCACGATCGCGAGGACCAGGATCAGCAGGCTGGCCTCGATGCCGAGGATCAGCCGGTGGAACTTGAGCGCGGAGGCGGCCTTGCGGGCGAGCGCCATGCCGGAGGCGCGGATCTCGGAGGCGGACTCCTTGACCTGCTCCTTGCCGCTCTGCGCGCGGGCCACGCCGACGAGGTCGGTCTCGGCCTTGATGAGGATGGCGCCGAGCGCGGCGAGCGTGCCGAGGAAGGCCCACAGCCAGTCGATCCGGCCCGTGCCGAAGAGATCGGCGGCGCGCAGCCCGAAGCCGACCAGGACGGCGGCGTCGGTGAGGTACGCGCCGACGCGGTCCATCCAGACCCCGGCGAGGGAGTACTGCTTGCGCCAGCGGGCGATCTCGCCGTCGACGCAGTCGAGCAGCAGGTACAGCTGGACCGCGACGACGCCGAGGACGGCGCCCCAGATGCCCGGCACGAGCAGGGCGGGGGCGGCGAGGACGCCGCAGACGGTCATCAGGTAGGTCAGCTGGTTGGGCGTGACCTTGGTGTTCACCAGGTGGCGGTCTATGCGCAGCGAGATCTCGCGCATGTAGAGCCGTCCGCCCCAGTGCTCGCCGCTGCGTCGGTCCTTCACCCCGGCGGGGTGGACGACCGGGCGGAGCTCAGCTACCGATGGCTTGTGCATAGTCGGCGTATGCGTCCCTGATCTGGTCGGTGGTGAGGTTCAGGTGTTCGAGGATCGTGTAGCGGCCGGGGCGGGTCTGCGGAGCGAACTCCACGACCTTGACGAACTCCTCCACGCTGAAGCCGATCTCCTCGGGCAGCACGGGAAGGCCGTGGCGGCGCAGCACGGCAGCCATGTGGCGGGACTCCTCGTGGGCGCCGCGCAGGTGCATCGCGAAGGCCGCGCCGAGGCCGCACTGCTCGCCGTGGCTGGCGGCGCGCTTGGGGTAGAGGAGGTCGAAGGCGTGGTTGATCTCGTGGCAGGCGCCGGAGGCGGGCCGCGAGTCGCCGGAGACCGACATGGCGATACCGGTCAGGACCAGCCCTTCGGCGAGGACCTGGAGGAAGGCGTCGTCGCCGACGCCGCCGGGGTGGCGCAGGACGGCCTCGCCGGCCTGGCGGGCCATGGCGGCGGCAAGGCCGTCGATGTCCTCGCCGCGCTCACGCGCGGCCAGCTCCCAGTCCGCGACCGCGGAGATGTTCGACAGCGCGTCACCGATGCCGGAGCGCACGAAGCGGACCGGCGCCTCCCGGATCACGTCGAGGTCGATGACGACGGCGATGGGGTTCGGCACGCCGTACGAGCCGCGGCCCGCGTCGTTGTCGAGGGTCGCCACGGGCGAGCACAGGCCGTCGTGCGACAGGTTCGTCGCGACGGCGACCAGGGGCAGGCCCACGCGCGCGGCGGCGAACTTGCCGCAGTCCACGATCTTGCCGCCGCCGAGGCCGACGATGGCGTCGTAGCGGCCGGCCTTCTTGACGTCGTCGGCGAGCTGCACGGCGTCGTCGAGGGTGCCGCCGCCGACCTCGAACCAGTCGGCGCGGGGCAGCGAGGGCTCCAGGCGGGCGCGCAGGGCGGCGCCCGAGCCACCGCTGATCGCGATGGCCAGGCGCCCCGTGGACGACGAGATCCTCTGGTCGGCGAGGACCCCGGCCAGGTCGTTGAGCGCCCCCGGCCGGATGTCGACGACGACCGGCGAGGGAATCAGCCTCGTCAGTACTGGCACGCGATCTCCCTGGCCTTGGCGAGGTCGTCGTGGTTGTCGATCTCGACCCACTTCACGTCGCCGATGGGGGCGACGTCGACCTTGAAGCCGCGGTTGACGAGCTCCTGGTAGCCGTCCTCGTAGTACAGCTGCGGGTCGCGCTCGTAGGTGGCCTTGAGGGCGTCGGCCAGCTCGTCGGCGGCCTCGCCCTCGATGAGGGTGACACCGATGTACTCGCCGGTGGCCTCGGCCGGGTCCATCAGCTTCGTGATCTTCTGGACGCCCTTGGCGGGGTCGACGACGACCTTCATCTCCTCCTCGCCGAGGTCCTTGACCGTGTCGAGGGCGAGGATGATCTTCTTGCCGTCGCCGCGGGCGGCGAGCAGCGTCTTCTCGACGGAGACGGGGTGCACGGTGTCGCCGTTGGCGAGGATCACCGAGTGCTTGATGGCGTCACGGCCGCACCACAGCGAGTAGGCGTTGTTCCACTTCTCGGCGATGTCGTTCTCGATGAGCGTCAGCTTCAGGCCGTACTTCTCCTCGAGGGCGGCCTTACGCTCGGCGACGACCTCCTTGCGGTAGCCGACGATGATGCCGACTTCCTCGAGGCCGATCTCGGCGAAGTTCTTGAGGGTGAGGTCGAGGACGGAGAGCTCGTTCTCGGTTCCCTCGCCCGCGACGGGCACGAGCGCCTTGGGGAGCGTCTCGGTGTAGGGGCGGAGCCGGCTGCCGGCGCCGGCGGCCAGGACGAGGCCGATCATGCGGGTTCTCCTTCATCGTGTACGGCGGGCGCCCCACGACGGGCGGAGGCGACCCAGAAGCGGATGCTCTCGGCGAGCACCACGAGTGCCACGACCACGGCGAGCACCGTGAGCGCGAGCGTGAAATCTGTCGGTGTGAGCAGCGCGGCCAGCAAGGTGACCAGGAGGGTCCTGCCGTCGTGCCCGCCGATGGCGTGCACCAGCCAGCGCGGGGGCGCTCCCGTACCGCCGCGGATGCGGTACACCGTGTCGTAGTGATGGTAGGCGACGGCCGCGACCAGCCCGAATGCCGCGGGAAGCGCTCCTTGGACGTCCGCCTTGGCGGCGATCAGGAGGACGGTGCCGTACTCGGCGGCGCGGAAGAGCGGCGGGACCAGCCAGTCGAGGGGGCCGGTGAGGGGCCCGGAGACGGCGAGGGAGGAGAGGAGCGCGTAGACGCAGGCGGCTCCGAAGTAGTCCCAGTTCCCGTAGTCGGAGACGGCCACGTCGATGACGAGGAGGGCGGCGGCCACGGCGGCGAACAGCGGGGCCGCGTAGCCGCCGCCGCGCAGCTTGCGGATGGTGCCGCCTTCGAGGAGGCCCGTGTCGGCCAGGTCGGCGAGGGCCTGGGCGGCGCGCGGGGTGCGCTGCGCCTTGCGGGTCAGCGAGCGCAGGAGGCGTCCGGCGGTGGTGTAGCAGGCGGCGAGCGCGCAGCCGATCAGCAGGACGTAGAAGGTGATGCGCGGCGTGGTCACCGCTGTGAGGACCGCGATCAGCGCCCAGCGTTCGCCGATCGGCAGGACTATCATCCGGCGCACCCAGACCGTCCACCCGACGCTGTCGAGCTTGTCGGAGAGCGCGGCGGTGGGGCTGGTGTTCGCGGTCGCGTCGTGGTTCGCCTCGTTGAAGGAGAAGTCGACGACATGGCGGCAGGTCTGGAGCACCATCGCGCCGAGCGCCAGGGCCCATACATCGTCACTGTCGCCCGTCGCGTTCGCCGCGCCGAGCGCGAGGCCCGCGTAGTACGCGTACTCCTTCGCGCGGTCGAAGGTCGCGTCCAGCCAGGCGCCGAGCGTCGAGTACTGCAGCGAGTAGCGGGCGAGCTGCCCGTCGGTGCAGTCCAGGACGAAGGAGAAGAGCAGCAGCACACCGGCGGCGACGAAGCCGGGCCGGGTCCCCGTGGCCGCGCAGCCCGCCGCGATCAGGGCGACGAGCAGCGAGGCGGTGGTGACCTGGTTCGGGGTCAGGCCGCGCCGGGCGCACCAGCGCGCGATGTAGCGCGAGTAGGGGCTGATGCAGTACGTGGTGAAGAAGCCGTCCCGCGCCTTGACCGCCGTCCGCAGCCGGATCGCCTCGTCGTCGACGGCGGCGACGGACTGGCGGGCCTCGTTGCGGGCCTGCGGGTCGGCGGGCACGGCGGCGACGAGTTCGCCCAGCTCGGGGCGGTGCACGTCGGTGCCGGCCGCCTCCAGGCTCTTGGCGACGGCGTCGGGCGCGATCCCGGTGTCCGCGACCGCGCGCCGGAGGGCCTCGCGGCCGTCCGGCTTCGTGGTGACGGCGCCGGGGATCGCGGACGCGGTGAAGCGGGGGTCGGTGAGGCCGAGGCGCAGGGCGTGGACGTGGCCCACGAAGCCCGCGTCGACGACCGCGACCCGCTGGTCGCCGGGGACGCCGGCGAGCGCCGCTTCGGCGTCGGCCGCGTCCGGGGCGAGTCGAACGTCGAAGCCCAGTGCCCGCAGATCGCCCTCCAGGGACGACCCGGGAACCGGCTGACCGGTGACAATGGCGGTCGACAGACGAACTCACTCCTTGGGTGCCGACGCGAGCGCGCCGGGCTCATGCACGGTGGAGGCGCCCAAAGCTCCACACCTGGGGGTGGCCGGGCGGCATGTCGGCAGAGGCTATCGGATGCGGGCAAGCGGACGTTCACCGCCCGTTCACGCCCCGATCCGCCCCTGTCCCACGCGGACTGCTGGGTCCAGGCCGCCCGTGCATCATTGACGATCAAGGGCCCGCGCCACAAACCAGCGCCGGGCGGCGCCCGGCTTAGGGTGGTGCGTCATGACATGGCTGATCACCGGCGGAGCCGGATACATCGGGGCACATGTGGCGCGGGCCATGACGGACGCCGGGGAGCGCGTCGTCGTCCTCGACAATGTGACGTCGGGGGTGCCCGACCGGCTGCCCGCCGAGATCCCGCTCGTACGGGGCTCGGCCCACGACGCCGGCCTGCTGCGGCGGGTCTGCGCCGAGCACGGGGTGAGCGGGGTCGTCCACCTCGCCGCGCACAAGCAGGTCGGCGAATCGGTCGAGAAGCCCGAGCCGTACTACCGGGACAACGTGGGCGGGCTCGCCACGCTCCTGGAGACGGTCGCGGAGGCGGGCGTGCGCCGCTTCGTCTTCTCCTCGTCCGCCGCCGTCTACGGCAATCCGGACATCCCGGTGACCGATCTCATCACCGAGTCGACGCCGTGCGTGCCCGTGAACCCGTACGGCGAGACGAAGCTCGCGGGCGAGTGGCTGGTGCGGGCCGCCGGGCACGCGCACGGGATGGCTACGGTCTGCCTGCGCTACTTCAACGTGGCGGGCGCGAGCGAGCCGCACCTCGCCGACATCGGCGTCTTCAACGTGATCCCGATGGTCTTCGACCGGCTCACCCGGGGCGAGGCCCCGCGGATCTTCGGCGATGACTATCCGACACAGGACGGCACGTGCGTACGCGACTACATCCACGTCGCCGATCTCGCCGAGGCGCACCTGGCGGCGGCCCGCAGGCTGGCGCGGCCGGACGCGGGCGGCGACCTCACGCTGAACATCGGCACGGGCCACGGCGTCTCGGTGCGGGAGCTGATCGACGTGATCGCGGACGTCACCGGGGACCGCAGGCCCGCGCTCGTCGAGCCGCGCCGCCCGGGGGACGCGCCGCGCGCCGTCGGCTCCTCGGCGCTGGCCGGGGAGGAGCTGGGCTGGACGGCCACGCGCACCGTGCGCGAGATGGTCGAGTCGGCCTGGGCCGGCTGGTGCCTGCGCCACCCGGAGGCGTCCGGCGCGTGACCCCGCGCCGGCGACCTGACCTGCGTAGCTGCCTCTTGCATCCATTGAGGCGTTTGCGCAGGTCAGGGCAGTGCTGAGGCCAATGACAACGGTGTTCACTGCAGTGTTTGCAGATACCCCCCTCCCGTAGTTCACTGTGATCGCCGCCCCGTACCGGGACGGCGGGGCGCACCGAGACGGAAGGCGGATCCATGGGGGCCGGACACGACCACGGGCACAGCCACGGGCCGACGACCGGAACGGCCGCCGCCGCCCACCGGGGCAGGCTGCGCATCGCGCTCTCCATCACGCTGACCGTGATGGTGGTGGAGATCGTCGGTGGCGTCCTCGCCGACTCGCTCGCCCTGATCGCCGACGCCGCGCACATGGCGACGGACGCGCTCGGCCTGGCGATGGCCCTGCTCGCCATCCACTTCGCCAACCGGCCGGCCAGCGAGCAGCGGACCTTCGGCTACGCGCGCGCCGAGATCCTCGCCGCGCTCGCCAACTGCCTGCTGCTGCTCGGCGTCGGCGGCTACGTCCTGTACGAGGCGATCCAGCGGTTCATGGAGCCGGCCGAGACGGCGGGCGGCCTGACGATCGTCTACGGCCTCATCGGCCTGGTCGCGAACATGATCTCGCTGTCCTTGCTGGTCAAGGGCCAGCAGGAGAGCCTGAACGTGCGCGGCGCCTTCCTGGAGGTGGCGGCCGACGCGCTCGGCTCGCTCGCGGTGCTGATCTCGGCCGCCGTCATCCTGACCACGGGCTGGCAGGCCGCCGACCCCATCGCGTCGCTCGTCATCGGCCTCATGATCGTCCCGCGGACGGTGAAGCTCCTTCGCGAGACGCTGAACGTGCTGCTCGAAGCGGCCCCCAAGGGGGTCGACATGGCGCAGGTGCGCCGCCACGTCCTGGCGCTGCCCGGTGTCGAGGACGTGCACGACCTGCACGCGTGGACGATCACCTCGGGTATGCCGGTGCTCTCCGCGCACGTGGTCGTCAGCCAGGACGTGCTCTCCACCATCGGCAACGAGAAGATGCTGCACGAGCTGCAGGGCTGCCTCGGCGACCACTTCGACGTCGAGCACTGCACCTTCCAGCTGGAGCCCAGCGGGCACGCGGAGCACGAGGCGCGCCTCTGCCACTGACGGGCGAGCCGCCCTGACGTCAACGCGGGCGGCGCGAACTCCCTCGTACGGATTCCTCGTGCGACCTCGTATTGCCGGGCCGCGCCGCCGGGCGGAACATGCGGGACGTGGTGGAGTCGGGGACTGTCCGCCGCGTACGGCAGACTTGGGACCCGAGGACCGAAGCGAAGGATGCGTATGCCGATCACACCTGCCACCGCGGCGAAGAGCTCGTCGAACGGCACCGGAGAAGAGATCTTGCTGGAACTCGTCGACGAGGACGGCAGGACGATCGGCACCGCGGAGAAGCTGGCGGCGCACCAGCCGCCCGGCCGGCTGCACCGGGCGTTCTCGGTGTTCCTCTTCGACGAGCAGGGGCGGCTGCTGCTGCAGCAGCGGGCGCTCGGCAAGTACCACTCCCCCGGTGTCTGGTCGAACACCTGCTGCGGGCACCCGTACCCGGGCGAGGCCCCGTTCGCGGCGGCCGCCCGGCGCACCTTCGAGGAGCTGGGTGTCTCGCCGTCGCTGATGGCGGAGGCCGGCACGGTGCGCTACAACCACCCGGACCCCGAGTCCGGCCTCGTCGAGCAGGAGTTCAACCACCTGTTCGTCGGCATGGTGCAGGCCCCGCTCGCCCCGGACGCGGAGGAGGTCGGGGCGACGGCGTTCGTGACCGCCGAGGAGCTGGCCGCGCGGCACGCCGCCGACCCGTTCTCCGCGTGGTTCATGACCGTGCTCGACGCGGCGCGCCCCGCCGTCCGCGAACTGACGGGCCCGTCGGCGGGCTGGTAGGAGCGCTCAGCGCGGGTCGGCGGGCTTGAGGGGCAGGGCGGCCCAGATGACCTTGCCCCCGCTCCGCTGGTGGCTGCGGCTCGACGTCGCAGACGCCGCCGCCTCCGCCGTGATCTCCCGGACGAGCAGCAGCCGCGCCGCCGGTCTGCCCGCTGGTCGCCTCCAGCGCCGTCGGGCGGTAGGGGTGGTCGTCCTCCACGGAGACCCGGACCCACTCCGCGCCGACGGCGACCTCCACCGCCAGCATGGGCGAGAGCAGGGCGGCGTGCTTCACCGCGTTGGTGACGAGCTCGGAGACGATCACGAGCAGCCGTGCACCAGATCGTCGCTCGCGGGCACGCCCTGCCGCGCGAGCAGTTCCCGCACCGCCCGCCGGGCCTGCGCACCGAGGCGTCGACCGCCTGGGCGGTGAACCGCCAGACCCCCTCGTACGGCAGCGGCGCGTGCGCCGCGTACCCGGGAGGTGCTCCGTCACTGTCCTGAGGGAGTGCGCGGGCCCCCGACCCGTCGTCACTCATCGTCCGGTCGCCGCCTCTGCGCTCGATTGTCACCACGCTTCGAGTGTTGGCAACGGACAGGTCCGGACCGGAGAACTGACCAGAACTGGGCGATTATCGGCGGAATCTGACTGCTGGCGTGTCGCCAGGTCGATTCAGCGACTGATCTTGTCCCTGTTGTTCGACTTTGAGGACTTCTTCAGCTTGTTGTACGAGGTTCACGGTGTGTGATCGCGCTGCCTCATCGTCCGATGGGGGCGCCGGATAGCATCCGGCGCATGGCTCAGCTCACGCACGGCGTCACCGACGGGGTCGCCACCGTCGTCATCGATCACCCGGCCAAGCGGAACGCGATGACCGACCCGATGTGGGCCGCCCTGCCGCCGCTGCTCACCTCTCTCGCGGCCGACCCCGCCGTCCGGGTCCTGGTCCTGACCGGTGCCGGTGACACCTTCTGCGCCGGGGCCGACATCTCCACGCTCGCCTCGGGCGCGGGCGCGGCGCAGCACCTGGCCGGCGCGGCGGAGGAGGCGCTCGCCGCGTTCCCCAAGCCGACGCTCGCCGTGATCCGCGGCTTCTGCGTGGGCGGCGGCTGCCAGCTCGCGGCGGCGTGCGATCTGCGGTTCGCCGCCGAGGACGCCCGGTTCGGGGTGACCCCGGCGAAGCTCGGCATCGTCTACCCGGCGTCCTCGACCCGGCGCCTGGCCGCGCTCGTCGGCCCGGCGACCGCCAAGTACCTGCTGTTCTCGGGCGAGTTGATCGGCACGGAGCGGGCGCTGCGCACCGGTCTGGTCGACGAGGTCCTGCCCGCGGCGGGGCTCGACGAGCGCGTCGCGGAGTTCACGCGCGTGCTCGCCGGGCGCTCGCAGCTCACCCAGGCGGCGGCCAAGGAGTTCACTGCGGGCCGCACCGACCGGGACGCGTACTGGGCCGGGCAGGCGCGCGGCAGCGGCGACACCGCGGAGGGGGTCGCCGCGTTCCTGGAGCGCCGGGCGCCGCGCTTCGAGTGGACGGTGCCGGTCGCATCCGGCACACCGGGCACGGCAGTCACCGCTGTCACGTCAGGATGAAGCGGCTCTTCGTGCGGAACTCCTCGACGAGGTGCGCGGGCGCCTTCAGCGGTGAGCCCGCGTCATAGGGCGGCTGCGGGTCGTACTCGGTCAGCAGCTGCACGGCCTGGGCGTGCTCGTCGCCCGCGATCCTGCCGAGCAGGGTCAGGCCCATGTCGATGCCGGACGACACCCCGGCCGCGGTGACGTACTTGCCGTCGAGGACGACGCGCTCCCCCGTCGGCCGCGCGCCGAACTGCTTCAGCACGTCCAGGGCGAGCCAGTGCGAGGTGGCGCGGCGCCCGTCGAGCAGCCCGGCGGCGGCCAGCAGCAGGGAGCCCGTGCAGACCGAGGTGGTCCACGCGCTGGTGGCGTCGGCGGTGCGCAGCCAGTCGAGCAGGGTGGCGTTCGCCATCTGGTCGCTCTGCCCGGGGCCGCCCGGGACCACGACGATGTCGGGGCGCTCCACCTCGGCGAGCGTCTTGTCCGCGACGAGGGCGAGGGCGCCCGTGTCGCTGCGGACGGGCCCGGCCTCCTCGGCGACGAAGACGAGCTCCGCGTCCGGGAGACGGCCGAGCGTCTCGTAGGGCCCGACGGCGTCGAGCGCGGTGAACCGGTCGAACAGGACAACGGCGATCTGCACGGTGTTCCTCTCGGGGCGAGTCATGGGGGCGGGGCGTGTCACACGGGCGGGTCATCTCATAGGGGCGGGCGCCGCAGATGGGCGGGCGTCTCATACGGGCGGGCGTGTCCTTCGGGCGGGCGCCGCAGACGGGCGGGCGTGTCCCACGGGCGGGTCGTCACATACGGCGGGCGCCGCATACGGGCGGGCATGTCCTACGGGCGGGTCGTCTCAACGGGCGGGTCGTCTCCTACGGGCGGTCGTCTCATACGGGCGGGCGCCGCAGACGGGCGGGCGTGTCCCACGGGCGGGTCGTCACATACGGCGGGCGCCGCATACGGGCGGGCATGTCATACGCGCGGGCATGTCATACAGGGGCGTGGAAGCGGCGGCGGTACTCCGCCGGTGGGGTGCCGAGGGTCTTGAGGAAGGCGCGGCGCATCGCCTCGGGCGTGCGGTAGCCGCTGGCGCGGGAGACCTCCTCGACGCCGTCCGACGTGTCCTCCAGGAGGCGCCGGGCGTGCTCGACGCGGACGCGCTCCACGTACGTACCGGGGGTGAGGCCCGTCTCCGCGCGGAAGGCGCGGGCGAAGTGGCGCGGCGAGAGGCGGGCGCGGGCCGCCATCGACTCGACGGACAGGTCGTCGGCGGGGTGCTCGGTGATCCACCGCTGGACGTCGCGGAGCGGTTCGCGCCGGGCGGTCTGGGCGGCGAGCTGGGCGCTGAACTGGGCCTGGTTGCCCGGTCGCCGCAGAAAGACCACGAGGTGGCGGGCGATGGTCAGCGCGATGTCCCGGCCGTGGTCCTCCTCGACGAGCGCGAGCGCCAGGTCGATGCCCGCGGTGACCCCGGCCGAGGTGGCCACATTGCCGTCGCGTATGTAGATGGGGTCCGGGTCGACGTCGACCTCGGGGTGATCGCGGGCGAGGAGCGCGCAGAACGCCCAGTGCGTCGTGGCCCTGCGCCCGTCGAGCAGGCCCGCCCGCGCGAGGAGGAGCGCGCCCGTGCACACCGAGACGATCCGCGCGGCCTCCGGCGCGTGTGCCCGCAGCCAGTCGGTCAGCCGTGGATCGGGCTGCCGTGTGCCTTCGCCGCCGGGGACGAGGACGGTGTGCGGGGCCGGGGCGTCGGCGAGGGCGTGGTCGGGGACCAGCGTCAGCCCGCTCGACGTCCGCACGGCGGCGCCGTCGAGCGAGGCCGTGACGACGCGGTACCCGGCGGGGCCGGGGCGCGCGGCGAGCGTGGCACCGGCGAAGACCTCGACGGGGCCCGTGACGTCCAGGCTCTGGACGCCGTCATAGAGGAGGACGAGGACGGTGCGGGGCGGCATGTGCCTCATTCTTCGGCGCCCGCGCGGATGGCCGCAATGACGAACAGCCCTCCTTTCCTGCCATCGGCGTACCATCGGACTCCCTCCGCGTACCAACCGGTCAGTAACATGCGGGCATGAGCCCTGACCCGCGCCTGCGCGCCGCCCGTCGCTGCCACAACGTCCTCAACCCGCTGCACTCGACGCTCTACTTCTCGCCCGACCTGGGCATCGAGCTGGCCAAGGTGGGCGTCGAGGACCGCAATGCCGCTTATTTCGCGGCCCGCTCCGCCGCCATGGGCGCCGTCGGCGCCGGAACGGTGACCGCCACCTTCTACAACTTCAAGCACGAGCTGGTCGCCCGGCACGTGCCCGCCGTCTGGCAGGTCGCGTCCCCCGAGACGGTCCTCGCGGCACGCGCGCGTGCCGTCGACTCCACCCTGCGCCGCCTGCTCGGCGAGGAGGCGCTCGCCTCCGCCGAGATGGCCGAGGCCGCCACGCTCGCCCTGCGCGCCGCCGAGGCCTGCACCCGCCACGCCCGCCCGCTGTACGCCGCCCACGCCGACCTGCCGGTCCCCGAGGAGCCGCACCTCGCGTACTGGCACGCGACGACGCTGCTGCGCGAGCACCGCGGCGACGGCCACCTCGCCGCGCTGCTCGCCGCCGAACTCGACCCGGTGGAGGCGCTGGTCAGCCATGTCGCGACCGGCAAGGGCATGGCACCGAAGTGGCTGCTCGCCACGCGCGGCTGGACCCCGGACGAGTTCGACCAGGGCGCCGAGCGGCTGCGCGCGCGGGGCGTGCTCACCCAGGACGAGGAGCTGACGCTGACCGAGGAGGGCGCGGAGCTGCGCAAGGCCGTCGAGGCGCGCACGGACCTCCTCGACCGGGCCCCGTACGAGCACCTCGGCGACGAGGGCGTGGCCCGCCTGACCGAGCTGGCCACCGTGTTCGCCGGTGCCGCGCTCGGCAACGGCGCGTTCCCGGCCGACCTCATCGGCAAGTCGGCCTGAGGGACGGCCCGGAGCGCGCCGGGCTCGCCCTTGATCCCCCGTTGTCGGCGTCACCTGCCACAATTGCCGCGCAACCTCAGTCGACATAGGCGGTACGGGATCGTGGCGACACCCACTGTTGGGTCCATCGAAGGCAGGATTGCCGGGGAACTCGGCGTACGGGAGCGGCAGGTGAAGGCCGCCGTCGAGCTGCTTGACGGCGGCTCGACGGTGCCCTTCATCGCCCGCTACCGCAAGGAGGCGACGGAGTCCCTCGACGACGCCCAGCTGCGCACCCTGGAGGAGCGCCTGCGGTACCTGCGCGAGCTGGAGGACCGGCGCGCGTCGATCCTGGAGTCCGTGCGCGAGCAGGGCAAGCTCACCGAGGAACTGGAGGCGCAGATCCGCGCCGCCGACACCAAGGCGCGCCTGGAGGACATCTACCTGCCGTTCAAGCCGAAGCGGCGGACGAAGGCGCAGATCGCGCGCGAGGCGGGCCTGGAGCCGCTGGCGGACGGCCTGTTCAACGACCCGTCGGTGGAGCCGCTCGCCGCCGCCGCGGCGTTCGTCGACGCCGACAAGGGCGTCGCCGACCCGCAGGCCGCGCTCGACGGGGCCCGCGCGATCCTCACCGAGCGCTTCTCCGAGGACGCCGACCTCATCGGCGAACTGCGCGAGCGCATGTGGACGCGCGGGCGCCTCGCCGCGAAGGTGAAGTCCGGCAAGGAGGAGGCGGGCGCCAAGTTCGCCGACTACTTCGACTTCGCCGAGCCCTTCAAGGAGCTGCCCTCGCACCGCGTCCTCGCGATGCTGCGCGGCGAGAAGGAGGACGTGCTCGAACTCGTCCTGGAGCCCGAGGAGCCCGCCCAGGAAGGCCCCTCGGGCTCGGCCTCGTCCTCGTACGAGCCGATCATCGCCGACCGGTTCGGCATCCGGAACCAGGGGCGCCCCGCCGACAAGTGGCTCGCGGACACCGTCCGCTGGGCCTGGCGCACTCGCATCCTGGTGCACCTCGGCATCGACCTGCGCCTCCGTCTGCGTACGGCCGCCGAGGACGAGGCCGTCAAAGTCTTCGCGGCGAACCTGCGCGACCTGCTGCTCGCCGCCCCCGCGGGCACGCGCGCGACGCTCGGCCTCGACCCCGGTTTCCGTACGGGCGTGAAGGTCGCCGTGGTCGACGCGACCGGCAAGGTCGTGGCGACGGACGTCATCCACCCGCACGTCCCGGCCAACCGCTGGGACGAGGCGATCGCCAAGCTGGCGCGGCTCTCCAAGGAGCACGCGGTCGACCTGATCGCCATCGGCAACGGCACGGCGTCCCGCGAGACCGACAAGCTCGCCGGTGAACTCATCACCAAGCACCCGGAGTTGAACCTCACCAAGGTGATGGTGAGCGAGGCGGGCGCCTCGGTGTACTCGGCGTCGGCGTTCGCCTCGCAGGAGCTGCCCGACATGGACGTGTCGCTGCGCGGCGCCGTCTCCATCGCCCGGCGCCTGCAGGACCCGCTCGCCGAGCTGGTGAAGATCGACCCGAAGTCGATCGGCGTCGGCCAGTACCAGCACGACCTGTCCGAGGTGAAGCTCTCGCGCTCCCTGGACGCCGTCGTCGAGGACTGTGTGAACGGCGTCGGCGTGGACGTGAACACCGCCTCCGCCCCGCTGCTCGCGCGCGTGTCCGGCATCGGCGCCGGGCTCGCCGAGAACATCGTGGCGCACCGCGACGCCCACGGCCCCTTCGGCAACCGCAAGGGCCTCAAGGACGTGGCCCGGCTCGGCCCGAAGGCGTACGAGCAGTGCGCGGGCTTCCTGCGCATCCGCGGCGGCGACGACCCGCTGGACGCCTCCGCCGTGCACCCCGAGGCGTACCCGCTGGTGCGGCGCATGGCGAAGTCGACGGGCGGCCAGGTCGGCTCGCTGATCGGCGACACGGGGACGCTGCGCTCGCTCAGGCCGGCGGACTACGTGGACGACACGTTCGGTCTGCCGACCGTGACCGACATCCTGAAGGAGCTGGAGAAGCCGGGGCGCGACCCGCGGCCCGCCTTCAAGACGGCCACCTTCAAGGAGGGCGTCGAGAAGATCGGCGACCTGGAGCCGGGGATGGTCCTGGAGGGCGTCGTGACGAACGTCGCCGCGTTCGGGGCGTTCATCGACATCGGCGTGCACCAGGACGGCCTCGCGCATGTGTCCGCCCTGTCCCGGACGTTCGTGAAGGACCCGCGCGATGTCGTGAAGCCCGGGGACATCGTCAAGGTGAAGGTGCTGGATGTCGATGTGCCGCGCAAGCGGATCTCGCTGACGCTTCGTCTTGACGATGAGAAGGGGGCCGGTGCGGAGCGGGGTGAGCGAGGCGGTCGGCAGCGGCCGCCTCAGCAGAAGTCGCGGCAGAATCGGGGCGGCTCGGGCGGCGGCCAGGGTGGGAGCAAGGGGCGGCCCGCTCCCGCGCCGGCCAACTCGGCGATGCTCGATGCTCTGCGCAAGGCGGGGCTGGCCTAGGCGCCGTCGTTGTGACGGAAAGTGGGAGACTGTGCGCCGGTTCGTGGCTGGGCGCGCAGTTCCCCGCGCCCCTAGGCCTCCCTCACCTTCCCCGCGTCCACTTCGATGCGCCTCGTCGTGTGGACCGCGTTCAGCATTCTGCGGTCGTGCGTGACCAGGAGGAGCGTGCCCTTGTACGAGTCCAGGGCCGACTCCAGTTGTTCGATGGCGGGCAGGTCCAGGTGGTTGGTCGGCTCGTCCAGGACCAAGAGGTTGACGCCCTTGCCCTGGAGGAGGGCGAGGGCGGCGCGGGTGCGTTCGCCGGGTGAGAGGGTCGCGGCCGGGCGCAGGACGTGGTCCGCTTTCAGGCCGAACTTGGCGAGCAGGGTGCGGACCTCGGCCGGTTCCGTCTCGGGGACGGCCGCGCAGAACGCGTCGAGCAGCGCCTCCGGACCGTGGAACAGGGCGCGGGCCTGGTCGACCTCGCCGACGACGACGCCGGAGCCGAGCGTCGCGTGTCCCGCGTCGAGCGGGATGCGGCCGAGGAGGGCGCCGAGCAGGGTCGACTTGCCCGAGCCGTTGACGCCGGTGATCGCGATGCGGTCGGCCCAGTCGACCTGGAGCGTCACCGGGCCGAAGCGGAAGTCGCCGCGCCGCAGCTCCGCGTCCCTGAGCGAGGCGACGACCGAGCCCGAGCGCGGGGCCGCCGCGATCTCCATGCGCAGCTCCCATTCCTTGCGGGGTTCGTCGACGACGTCGAGCCGTTCGATCATGCGCTGGGTCTGGCGGGCCTTCGCGGCCTGCTTCTCGCTGGCCTCGCTGCGGAACTTGCGGCCGATCTTGTCGTTGTCGCTCGCCTTGCGGCGGGCGTTCTTGACGCCCTTGTCCATCCAGGAGCGCTGCATCTGGGCGCGGCCCTCCAGCGCGGAGCGCTTGTCGGCGTACTCCTCGTACTCCTCGCGCGCGTGGCGGCGGGCGACGTCGCGCTCCTCCAGGTAGGCGTCGTAGCCGCCGCCGTAGAGGTTGATCTGCTGCTGGGCGAGGTCGAGCTCCAGGACCTTGGTGACCGTGCGGGTGAGGAACTCGCGGTCGTGGCTGACGACGACGGTGCCGGCGCGCAGGCCGCGCACGAACGTCTCCAGGCGCTCCAGGCCCGCGAGGTCGAGGTCGTTGGTCGGCTCGTCCAGGAGGAAGACGTCGTAGCGGGAGAGGAGGAGCGAGGCGAGGCCCGCGCGGGCGGCCTGACCGCCCGAGAGCGAGGTCATCGGCTGGTCGAGGCCGACGGTCAGGCCGAGCTGCTCGACGACCTCCTCGGCGCGCTCGTCGAGGTCGGCGCCGCCGAGGTTCAGCCAGCGCTCCAGGCTGGTGGCGTAGGCGTCGTCGGCGCCCGGGGCCTCCTCGACGAGCGCCTGGGTGGCCTCGTCCATGGCGCGCTGGGCCTCGTCGACGCCGGTGCGGCGGGCGAGGAACTGGCGCACGGTCTCGCCGGGCCTGCGCTCCGGTTCCTGCGGGAGGTGGCCCACGGTGGCGGTCGGCGGGGACAGGCGCAGCTCGCCCTCCTCGGGGCGGCGAGCCCGGCGAGGATCCGCAGGAGCGTGGACTTGCCGGCGCCGTTGGCACCGACGAGCCCGATCACGTCGCCGGGCGCGACGACGAGATCGAGCCCGGCGAACAGGGCGCGGTCCCCGTGTCCGGCGGCGAGGTTCTTGGCTACGAGGGTGGCAGTCATCAGGGCTGTGATCCTAATCGGGACACCGGGCGGCCCGGGCCCGCACCCCGGGCGGGAAACCGGGACCGCCCCGCCGGGCTCAGTGTTTGCCGATCGGGTCGCCCTCCCTCTCCGGGCCGTCGCCCGGGCCGATCGTGATCTCGAAGTCGCCGCCGTACTTCTCGTGGCCCGCGACGACCGCCGCCTCGACGACCTCCAGGCCCATGTCCCCGCGGACGATGAGCGGGTCGTGGCGCAGGTCCCGCATGAGGGAGACGCACATGCCGATCATCACGAGGGTGAACGGCGCGGCGACGAGGATCGTGAGGTTCTGCAGCCCCGTCAGCGCGTTGCCGGAGCCGTCGCCGATGAGGAGCATGACGGCGGCGACCGCGCCGGTGACCACGCCCCAGAAGATGACGACGAACCGGCCGGGTTCCAGCGCGCCCTTCTGGGAGAGCGTGCCCATGACGATGGAGGCGGCGTCGGCGCCGGAGACGAAGAAGATGCCGACCAGGATCATGACCAGGAGGCTGGTGGCCGTGGCGAGGGGGAACTCGTTCAGGACGCCGAAGAGTTGCGCCTCCTGGGTGGTGGCCCCGGTGAGCTGCCCGCGCTCCTGCATCTTCATCGCCGTACCGCCGAAGATCGCGAACCAGAGCAGGCTGACGGTGGAGGGGACGAGGATGACGCCGCCGACGAACTGGCGGATGGTGCGGCCCCGGCTGATGCGGGCGATGAACATGCCGACGAAGGGCGTCCAGGAGATCCACCAGGCCCAGTAGAAGACCGTCCAGCTGCCGAGCCAGTCGGCGACGCCCTTGCCGCTGGAGGCCTCGGTGCGGCCGATGAGCTGGGGCAGGTCGCCGAGGTAGGCGCCGATCGAGGTGGGGAGGAGGTCGAGGACGATGATCGTGGGGCCCGCGACGAAGACGAAGACGGCCAGGATGAGCGCGAGCACCATGTTGATGTTCGACAGCCACTGGATGCCCTTCTCCACCCCGGAGACGGCGGAGGCCACGAACGCCACGGTCAGGACGGCGATGATGGAGACGAGCAGGCCGGTGCCCGCCTTGTCCATCCAGTCCAGCTCCTCGAACCCGGAGCCGATCTGCAGCGCGCCGAGCCCGAGCGACGCCGCCGAGCCGAAGAGCGTGGCGAAGATAGCGATGATGTCGATGACGCGGCCCCACGCCCCGTGCGCGTGCTTCTCGCCGATGAGCGGCACGAAGACGGAGGAGATGGTCTGCCGCCTGCGCCGCCGGAACGTGCTGTAGGCGATGGCGAGTCCGACGACCGCGTAGATCGCCCAGGGGTGCAGCGTCCAGTGGAAGAGGGTCGTCGCCATGGCGGTCTCCATGGCGTTCGCCGCGTCCGCCGGATCGGTGCCCGGCGGCGGCGTCGTGAAGTGCGCGAGCGGCTCGCTCACGCCGTAGAACATGAGGCCGATGCCCATGCCGGCGCTGAACATCATGGCGACCCAGGAGACGGTGCGGAACTCCGGCTCCTCGCCCTCCTTGCCCAGCGTGATCTTCCCGTAGCGGCTGATCGCCAGCCACAGCGCGAAGACGACGAAGCCGGTGGCGGCGAGCATGAACGCCCAGCCGCCGTTGTGGATGAGGCCGTTCAGCGCGCTGGTGGAGACGGACTCCAGGTTGTCGGTCGCGACGGAGCCCCAGACCACGAAGGCCAGGGTGAGCACGGCGGTGACGCCGAACACGATGCGGTCGGTGGCGGGGCTCCGGCCGCCTGTCGCGTCCTCGTCGGGGGCGGACGCGTCGGTGGGGGGTTTCTGCGGAGTTGACACTCTTCAGGACCTACCACACCGGACGCGTCCCACACCCGTTCATCAGCTGTTCAACCGTTGGTGTCGGGCGCCCCGGCTGTTCAGCAACTCGTGTCGGGCGCCCCCTCGGTCACGTGGTAGGGCGCCCGCGCGTCGAGGAACAGCACGGCGAGGGCCCGTT
Source organism: Streptomyces sp. R818 (assembly GCF_056172735.1). NCBI lineage: Bacteria > Bacillati > Actinomycetota > Actinomycetes > Kitasatosporales > Streptomycetaceae > Streptomyces > Streptomyces sp. R818. The sequence continues at coordinate 347,139 of NZ_JAOCNE010000011.1, read as the reverse complement.
GGGACTGGCGCAGCGGCACGTACGCCCCGTCGCCCGTGCGCCGTACGGTGATGCCGTGCAGGGCCAACTCGTCCTTGTACTCGGCGTACTGGCCCTGGGTGAGCCGGTAGCCGCAGGGCGGGTCCTGGATGATCTCGGCGGGTTCGGCCGGGTCGTTGTCGGCGCCGCCCACGTAGACGGGCCTGGTGTCGCGGAACCCGGCGAGGCGGGCGGCGTCCGTCGCGGCCGCGATCCGCACGGCCCGCTCCCCCGTGAAGCGGAACAGACCGCGCAGGGCGTGCAGTTGCGAGTCGCGGCGGCGCCGGTTGTTCAGCGACTCGTCGGCCTCCTCGGCGGGTGTGCCGGGGTCGACGCGGCTCTCGATGAGCAGGCCGATCGCGTGCTTGATGCCGGACATGTTGCGCAGGATGCGCTCCTGTCCGTCGCCCGCGGTCTGCTTGACCGGCTCCCCGGTGACCGGGTCGGTCCAGATGCCGTACGTGCCCGTGGAGTGCCCGGCGGCGTTCGCGGCGGGCCGGACGTAGTCCAGGGAGAGCGTCTCGGCCTCGTCGTGGACGCGGGCGTTCGTGTTGAGGTTGCGCGGCCAGAGGTCGAAGAGGTCCTTGTCGTAGAACTCGGGGGTGGCCCCGTACTCGTGCAGGTCGTAGATGACGTTCGGCTCGCGGTCGCGGACGACGGCCGCCATCGCCCGCGCCTCGGCCGTCCGGAGCGCGATGTGGTCGCGGTTGATGTCGACGCCGTCGGAGTTGCCGCGGGTGTCGGCGGCGCGCCCGTCCGGGTTGGCGGTGGGCACGACCAGGAGCGTCGTGCGGGCCAGGAAGCGCTGGGTCGCCTTGTCCTTGGCGTACGCGAGGTTGCGGATCTGGGTGAGACACGCCTCGCGGCCCGACGGTTCGTCGCCGTGCTGGCTGCAGATCAGCAGCACGGTGGTGGCGGCGTGCCGGGCACCGACCTGGACGAGTTGCAGCGGCCGGCCCTGCTTCGTCGTGCCGATGCGCGAGACGGAGACCCTGGCGGACGCCCTGTCGACCTCGGCGAGCAGGCGCTGCTCCTCGGGCTGGCTGGTCCAGCGGGCACCGTGCGTCTGTTCGAAGCCGGTGCGCGGCGGGGTGCCGGTGGCCTGCGCGGGGGCGGACGCCACGAGGGGCGCGGCGAGCGCCGCGACGGCGGTGGCGAGGGCCAGGGTGCGCTTGTGGGACGTCATCGCTCGCCGCCTCCCGGGACGGGGCTGTCCTGCCGGAACGGGCTGAGGCCCGCGGCGCCGGTCGCGTGCGGAGCGGCGTGCCGCGACCCGGCGGTGGCCGCCGCGAACGCCTTGGCGCCGCCGACGACGGGGACGCGGGCCGCGGTGCGCGCCAGGTCGACGGTGAGCGTCGGCTTGGTCGACGGGGGGTCGATGAGGTCTTTGTCGGTCCCGGCGACGATCAGCGCGAGCCGGTGGCCCTTGGGCACGATGTGGTCGCTCGCGGCGAGCTGGAGCGTGATCGTGTACTTCTTGCCGGGGGTCAGCGGGCGGCCCTTGCCGGGGTCGGCGTAGGTGCCGAGGTCGGCCCAGCCGCGGCTGAAGACCGTCGAGTCGACGTCGGCGGTCTTGGCCCGCGTGTTCTTGAAGCAGGAGCTGTCACCGGTGGTGCTCGCGCCCCAGCAGCTGCGGTCGGTGAGCGTCGTGATGCCCTCGCCGGCGCCCGCGTAGTCGCGGATGGTGGCCGGGCCGAGGTCGACCAGGACGGCGCTCAGATGGGCGCTGGTGGTGGTCGGGGTCGCGGTGACCGTCACCTTCGAGGAGCCGGACAGGCGCAGGTCCTTGCCGAGGGGGCGGCTGATGAACCCGGCCTTCTCGGGTGTCGAGGTGTCGATGCGGGCGGCCCAGTCGGTCTCGCTCAGCGCCGGGTCGTCAGTGAAGGTCTCGGTGCCGCGGCCTGCCTTGAGGCCGAGGGTGCCGACGCCGGGCGCGCTGCCCCCGGCCGGCCGCAGGGCGGTCGTGGTCGCCCCGCGCGCGGGCCACACCTTGTCGGTGCTCCAGCGGTCCGGGGCGCGCTCGATGTCGGCCATGGGCTCGCGGTCGACGCCGTTGTCGTAGCCGAGGAGTTCGTGGTCGAACCAGCGGTGCAGCGTGTCGACCCAGACGTCGCGGCGGAAGTCGAACGGGTCGACGTGGCCGGTCTGCGAGAGCCAGATCTTGCGGTCGACGCCGTATCTCGCGAGGGCGTCCCACCACTGGCCGAAGTGCTTGGCGCGGACGTTGAGGTCCTGCATGCCGTGGACGACGAAGACGCTGGCCCTCACCTTGTGCGCGTCCTTGACGTAGTCGCGCTCCTCCCACAGCTCCGTCCAGTCGCCGCTGCGGGGCGCTTCGTCGACGAGGCGCTGCTGCACGGCGGCGCAGCGGGCGCGCGCCTCCTCGCTCTCGACGTAGTCGGACAGCCACTCGGGGCCCGAGTCGTAGAGCGGGGCGCCCTGCTGGAAGTAGTAGTCGTACCAGGACGAGATCGCGCTGATCGGGACGATCGTCTCCAGGCCCTTGACGCCGGTCGCGGCGACGCCGTTGGCGATGGTGCCGTCGTAGCTCTTGCCGATCATGCCGGTGCGGCCGTTGGTCCAGGACGCCGTGGCGCGCTCGGAACCCGTACGGCTCGCGTACCCCTTGGCGCGGCCGTTCAGCCAGTCGACGACGGCCTTGGCGGACTGCACGTCGGAGCGCCCGCCCACGTCGACGCAGCCGTCGGAGCGGTTGGTCCCGGCGAGGTCGACGGCGACGAAGGCGTAACCGCGCGGCACGAAGTAGTTGTCGTAGTAGAGCGGCATCTGAACGACGTTGCCCTGCGCGTCGTACGTCTTCAGCTGCGACTCGTTGCCGCGCCCGCAGCAGGAGTAGTACGGGCTGGCGTCCATGATCACGGGCACCTTGCGGCCCTGCGCGGCGGCCTCGCGCGGGCGCACGATGTCGACGGCGACCCGGTCGGTCCTCCCGTCGTCGTCGCCGTCGACGCGGGTGTCGACCCAGACGGACTCACGGATCGCGTTCTCGTACGAGTAGACCGGCTGCGACTCGCGGGGAGCGGGTGCGGCCGCCCTGGCGGCGCCGGGGACGACGAGAACGGCGAGCAGCGCGGCGACGGCCGCCGCTGCGTACGTTCTCCAGAGCTGGCGGGTGCGTCTGGCAGGTATCGGCATGGCGCGGAAGCTACACGGGTCAACTCCTGTGCGACAGAGGGCGGTGACGATCGGTGACAGGCGTGTGGGACACAAAGGCACATGTCGGCCGAATGGCGATCGTGTGACAGTGGGGGCCATGGACATGACCGGGGCGCAAGGTGCTGAATAGGCTCGCGGACGAGATCGACATTGGCCCGGCACGACCTGGCCCGAGGAGATCAAGTCTTGTCCTGCCCCGACGACTTGGAGCTTTCGTGTACCGCAGACTCATCGCCCCCGGCGCGCTCGCGGCCTCCCTCGTGCTGGCGATCCCGGCATCGGCCGCCGACTTCACGCCGGGCGCCGCGGGTATCGGCGACCCCTACTACCCGACGTACGGCAACGGCGGCTACGACGTCTCCCACTACGACCTGCGGCTCAAGTACCAGCCGAGGACGGACCTCCTGGAGGGCACGGCGACGATCCTCGCCTCCTCCACGCAGGACCTCTCCCGGTTCGACCTCGACTTCGGGCTCACCGCGAGCGAGGTCCGGGTCAACGGCAGACAGGCGAAGTTCGCCAAGGCGGGTGTGCAGGAGCTGGAGGTGACGCCCGCCGCCGGGCTGCCCAAGGGCACCCCGTTCACGGTCGTCGTGAAGTACGCGGGCAAACCGTCCGAGGTGCAGCTGTGGGGCTTCACGTCCTGGCAGCGCACGCCGGACGGCGGCGTCGCCGCGAACGAGCCGGAGGCGGCCGCCTGGTGGTTCCCGTCGAACGACCATCCGCGCGACAAGGCGACGTACGACGTGTCGGTCGCCGTGCCGGACGGTACGCAGGCCATCTCCAACGGCACGCTGCAGTCGCAGAGCTCGAAGCTCGGCTGGACCCGGTTCAACTGGCGCTCCAGCAAGCCGCAGGCCACGTATCTCGCGACGCTCGCGGTCGGCAGGTTCGACATCACGACGGACACGACGGCGGGCGGTCTGCCGGTCGTCAACGCGTACAGCAAGGACCTCGGCGCGAACGAGGGTGCCGCGAAGGCCAGCGTGGAGCGGACCGCCGAGGTCGCCGAGTGGCTGGAGACCGTGTTCGGGAAGTACCCCTTCGAGGCGCTCGGCGGCTACGTCCCGAACGTCCCCTCCTCCTTCGCTCTGGAGACGCAGACGCGGCCGTTCTACTCGCCGAAGCAGTTCGCCAACGGCTCGAACGTCTCGGTCGTCGTCCATGAGCTGGCGCACCAGTGGTACGGGGACAGCGTCTCCGTCGACGACTGGAAGGACATCTGGATCAACGAGGGGTTCGCCCGCTACAGCCAGTGGCTGTGGAGTGAGAAGGAGGGCGAGGGCACGGCCCAGGAGCTGGCCGACTACGTGTACGCGCAGCACCCGGCGGACGACCCGTTCTGGCAGGTCAAGCCGGGGGATCCGGGGGCCGAGAACCAGTTCGCCGCCGCGGTGTACGACCGGGGGCGGTGGCGATACAGGCGCTGCGCAACGCGGTCGGGGAGAAGAAGTTCTTCAAGATCCTGAAGGGCTGGCCGACGGTGCACGCGTACGGCAACGCGAGTGTCTCCGACTTCGTGCGGTACGCGGAGAAGGTTTCCGGGAAGCCGCTGGCCGGGTTGTTCGACACGTGGCTGTACCAGCCGGTGAAGCCGGCCGCGTCCGCGCTGAACGCCTCGCCGGCGCCTGCGCAGCCCAAGTCCTGGAGGAAGATCGCCGCCACGAACGGGGTGCATACGGAGCGCTGAGCGCGTGCGGGTGGGGTGCGGGTGCGTCGTGGCTGGTCGCGCCGTTCCCGCGCCCCTGGAATGCGCACTGCGTGCGGCATTCTTCCGCCCGTCTTTCGGGTACGGCTCTCGTCGTGGTCGCTCGCGCCGTTCCCCGCGCCCCTGAGATGCGCACTGCGTGCGCCATCTCAGGGGCCCACGGGGCTGCGGCGCAGCCGCATGCCCCAGGGGCGCGGGGAACGGCGCGACCAGCCACGACGCGAGGCGCACCCGGTGGGCGGGCCGGTCATGGCAGGCGGGTGGCCGTCCTCGCCCGGTGGGCGAGCGGGAGGTACCGGAGGCGCTCGGGAAGAAGCGGAGCGATCCCGCGCACCAGCACCGCGAACCGGCGCAGGCGGCGCTCCTGACGCGGGGTCCACCCCAGCCCGACCGCCGCGCGCGCCTCCGGCGGCAACAGCCCCACCGCCAGGAACGCCATCACCCGCGTGAGCAGAGGACGCAGGGCCGGCCACAACAGGCGCAGAACAGGATGCCCCCGCGGAGGCGGAACCGCGCGGTCCCGGGCCGTCAGCTCGTCGACCACCGCGTTCCGCCCGACCTCCTCATGGAGCACCTTGCGGTAGTACGGCCAGAACTCCGCCGTCGACTGCGGCATGTCCCGGTCATGGATGCCGAGTATCCGGCCGACCTGAAGCCACTCCGCGAAGAACCGCTCGTCCTCCTCCGGCGTGAAGAGCCGCGCGAAGTAGCGGCGCGCGTACCGGGCCACGGGATAGCCCGTCGCGTGGACCCAGGCGTAGTACGCCGGCGTCAGCGCGTGGTACCGGCGACCGTGCGGGTCGGTGCCCTGTACGGCCCGGTGCAGGCGCCGCAGCCGGCGCCCCTCCGCGGCGGCCTCCTCACCCCCGTAGACCCACAGCAGCACAGAGGCGAGGGAGCGCTGCCCACGCCCCCAGGGATCGGTCCGGAACACCGAGTGCTCGTCGACCCCGGCACCGACGGCGGGGTGCGCGACCTGGAGCACGAACGCGGCCGGCAGGGCGAGCAGCGCGCGTATCTCACCGGCGGTCTCCCAGAGGATCCCGCCGACGGGCGGCGGGGCCGGGTCCGGGTCGTGCTGCTTCATGGAATGTCCTGCGGGGCGTACGGGGATGGTGGTGCGTGGCCCTACCAGTGTGCGCCCCCCGCCGGAACGCGCCGGACGCCGCCCCCGGCGCGGGTCAGATCTCCCCGCCGTACCGCTTCGCCAGATCGGAGGCGAGCTCGGCCACGCAGGTGCACAGGTCCGTCACCGCCGCGTTGTGGCTGGTGCCGGACGGGCCGGGGTGCGGCGGCACCACGTGGGCCCGCAGGTGGGGCGGGGGCGGCGGCGCGGCCGGGGGCTCAGGCGCTGGGAGGCGAGGACGGCGGCGGATCGACGTGAGGAGCGCCGATGCCGCCGTGGCCGCGAAGACCGCCAGGTGACCCGCCTTGAGGTGAACGTCCCACGGAACCAGCGCCATGCCTGTGTCCTACCCGATCGGCACACCGGCGACGCCAGGCGCCGTCACTGCTTCCCGGGCGTCTCACGCGTCGCCTCGCGGGCGATGCGGCGGCGCGCGCCGAACCAGCCGACGACGAGCAGCAGCGCCACGATCGGGACGAGGGAGAGCGTCTTGCGGCCGGTCTCCGCGTCGTTCCACATGAGGCCGAGGACGAGGAGCAGGAAGGCGATGGTGACGATCTCGGTCACCGGCGACCACGGCAGGCGGAACTTCGGGCGCTCGACCAGGCCCTGCTTGGCCCGGCGGACGAACGCCAGGTGCGCGACCATGATCATGACCCAGGTGCCGATGATGCCGATGGAGGAGACCTCGATGACGATCTCGAAGGCGTCGTGCGGCAGCAGGTAGTTGAGGCCGACGCCGAGGACGCCGACGCCCGCGGTGAGCAGGATGCCGCCGTAGGGCACCTGGCTGCGGTTCATGCGGGCGGTGAAGCTGGGCGCGGAACCGGACATCGCCATGGAGCGCAGGATGCGGCCGGTGGAGTACAGGCCGGAGTTGAGCGAGGACATGGCCGCGGTCAGCACGACGAGGTTCATGATGTCGCCGATGCCGCCGACGCCCAGCTTGCTGAAGAGGGTGACAAAGGGGCTCTCGTTCGAGGAGTACGACGTCGAGGGCAGCAGCAGGGCGAGCACGAGGACCGAGCCGCAGTAGAACAGGGCGACACGCCACATGATCGAGTTCACCGCGCGCGGGACGACCTTCTGCGGCTCGGCCGTCTCGCCGGCGGCGACGCCGACCAGCTCCAGGGCCGCGTACGCGAACACGACGCCTTGCATGACGAGCACCACCGACATGAAGCCGCTCGGCATGAACCCGCCGTGGTCGGTGATCATGCTGAGCCCGGGTGTCCGGCCGTCGACCGGGTGCTGCGTGGCGAGCAGGAAGACGCCGACAAGGAGGAAGGCGACGAGCGTGGCCACCTTGACGATCGCGAACCAGAACTCCATCTCGCCGAAGTACTTCACCGAGACGAGGTTCACGCTGAGCACGACCGCGAGGGCGATCAGGGCGAGCACCCACTGCGGGATCGAGGTGAAGAAGCTCCAGTACTGCGTGTAGAGCGCGATCGCCGTGATGTCCGCGATACCGGTCATCGACCAGTTCAGGAAGTACATCCAGCCGGCGACGTAGGCGCCCTTCTCGCCGAGGAACTCACGCGCGTACGACACGAAGGACCCGGACGAGGGCCGGTAGACGACCATCTCGCCGAGGGCGCGCACCACCAGGTACGCGAAGATCCCGCAGACCAGGTACGCGAAGACGAGGGCGGGGCCCGCCGAGTGGAGGCGGCCGCCCGCACCCAGGAAGAGTCCGGTGCCGATCGCGCCACCGATCGCGATCATGTTGACGTGGCGGGCCTTGAGGTCCTTGCTGTAACCGGCGTCGCCCGCGTCGGCGGGCGTCCGGGACGCATCAGTGGGGGATGCGTCCACGGCCGTGTTCACGGCGTCCTTGCTCACGTGGGGGTGTCCACTCTGTGGTGCCCGGCGACAGGAAGCCGCGCGGGGTCCGGATGTACTGAGAGCGGCCCGTCGCACCCCTGACAGTGCGCGGACCGACGGTGCACCTTCCCCCAGAGATCACCATGGATGCGGTGGCACAGATCACATAGCGGTTCTTCTCACAAAGAGGTAAGGGGTCGCGCCGGGCACTTTCACAACATCGGTGTGTCAGCAATACTGTTGAACCCGATCGAGCCCGAGGCGGACATGACCATCGACATCACGACGGACCGCACGACGGACGGCGAGGACGGCGAGGGCGCCGAGGCGGCCTCCTCCCCCACGCTGACCGTCGACGAACTGGCCGCCCACGCGGGCGTCACCGTCCGCACGATCCGCTTCTACAGCACGCGCGGGCTGCTGCCGCCGCCGGTGATCGGCCCGCGCCGGGTCGGCCACTACGGGCAGGACCATCTGTCGCGGCTCGCGCTGATCGAGGAGTTGCAGCACCAGGGCATGACGCTCGCCGCGATCGAGCGGTACCTGGAGCAGCTGCCGCCCGACCTGAGCGCCCACGACCTGGCCATCCACCGCGCGGTGGTGGCGAGCTGGGCGCCGGACGCGGCGGAGGACATGGACCTCGCCGAGCTGGAGCGCAGGGCGGGCCGCGCCCTCACCGGGACCGACCTCGACCGGCTCTCCGCCATGGGCGTCATCGCGTACGAGGAGGACGCCGACACCTACCGCGTGGACATCGGCCTGCTCCGCCTCGGCGTGCAGTTGCTCGGCGTGCCCATCGAGCACGAGACGATCCTCGCCGCGCGCACCGTCCTCATGGAGCACACCCGGCAGGCGGCGCACGAGCTGTCGCGGCTGTTCCGCGACGAGGTGTGGGGCCCCTACCGGGAGCAGGAGTCCGACCCCGAGCACCTGGCGGCGATGAAGTCGCTCTCGGCCCATATGCAGCCGATGGTGGTGCAGGCGCTGGTCACCGCGTTCCAGCGGTCGCTGAAGGAGGAGCTGCGGGAGGCGTTCCGCGCCGAGGGCTGAAACGCCTCCCCCATGCCGACGGCCGGTCAGTCCTTGAAGGTCTCCCCGCGCTCGGCCTTCTCCACGAGCAGCGCGGGCGGCAGGAACCGGTCGCCGTAGCGCTCGGCCAGCTCGCGCGCGCGGGCGACGAAGCCGGTGAGGCCGCCCTCGTAGCCGTTGATGTACTGCAGGACACCGCCGGTCCAGCCGGGGAAGCCGATACCGAAGATGGAGCCGATGTTGGCGTCGGCGACGGAGGTCAGGACGCCCTCCTCCAGGAGGCGTACGGTGTCGAGCGCCTCCGAGAAGAGCATGCGCTCCTGCATGTCCTCGAAGGGGATCTCGAACCCCGCCTTGGTGAAGTGCTCGCGCAGGCCCGGCCAGAGCCCGGCGCGCTTGCCGTCCTCGCCGTACTCGTAGAAGCCCGCGCCGCCGCTGCGTCCGGGACGGCCGAACTCGTCGACCATGCGGTCGATGACGCCCTCGGCGGGGTGCGGGGTCCACTCGCCGCCCGCTTCGAGGATCGCCGCCTTGGTCTCGTTGCGGATCTTGCGGGGCAGGGTGAGGGTCAGCTCGTCCATGAGGGAGAGGACCTTGGCCGGGTAGCCCGCCTGGCCCGCGGCCTGCTCGACGGAGGCGGGCTCGATGCCCTCGCCGACCATGGCGACGCCCTCGTTGATGAAGTGGCCGATGACCCGGGACGTGAAGAAGCCGCGCGAGTCGTTGACGACGATCGGCGTCTTGTTGATCTGCCGTACGAGGTCGAAGGCGCGGGCGAGCGCCTCGTCCCCGGTCTGCTCGCCCTTGATGATCTCGACGAGCGGCATCTTGTCGACCGGCGAGAAGAAGTGCAGGCCGATGAAGTCCGAGCGGCGCTCGACGCCTTCGGCGAGGAGGCTGATCGGGAGGGTCGAGGTGTTGGAGCAGAGCAGGGCGTCGGCGGCGACGACGTGCTGGATCTCCTGGAACACCTTGTGCTTGAGGGACGGGTCCTCGAAGACGGCCTCGATGACCGCGTCGCAGCCGGCGAGCGCCTGCGGCTCGGCGGTCGGGGTGATGCGGGCGAGCAGCGCGTCCGCCTTCTCCTGGGTGGTGCGGCCGCGCTTCACCGCCTTCTCGCACAGCTTCTCGGAGTAGCCCTTGCCCTTGGCGGCGGCCTCGTCGGAGACGTCCTTGAGGACGACCTCGATGCCCGCGCGGGCGCAGGAGTAGGCGATGCCCGCGCCCATCATCCCGGCGCCGAGGACGGCCACCTTCCGGACCTTGCGGGGCTCGATGCCCTTCGGGCGGTTGGCTCCGCTGTTGACGGCCTGGAGGTCGAAGAAGAACGCCTGGATCATGTTCTTCGCGGTCTGCCCCGTGACCAGCTCGGTGAAGTAGCGGGCCTCGATGGTCAGGGCCGTCTCGAAGTCCACCTGGGAGCCCTCGACGGCGGCCGCGAGGATGTTGCGCGGGGCCGGGTAGGGGGCGCCGTTCAGCTGCTTCTTCAGGTTGGCCGGGAACGCGGGGAGGTTCGCGGCGAACTTGGGGTTGGCCGGGGTGCCGCCCGGGATGCGGTAGCCCGGCCTGTCCCAGGGCTGCTGCGACTCGGGGTTGGCGTCGATGAAGGCGCGGGCCTTGTCGATCATCTCGTCCGGGGTCGCGGCGATCTCGTGGACCAGGCCGTTGTCCAGGGCACGCTGCGGGGTGTACTGGGTGCCCTGGAGGAGGACCTTCAGGAGGGCGTCGGCGATGCCCATGAGGCGGACGGTACGGGTGACTCCGCCGCCGGCCGGAAGGAGGCCCAGGGTGACCTCGGGGAGGCCGATCTTCGACCCGGGTGCGTCCAGCGCCACCCGGTGGTGGCTGGCCAGGGCGATCTCGTAGCCGCCGCCCAGGGCCGCGCCGTTGATCGCCGCGACGACCGGCTTGCCGAGGGTCTCGATGCGGCGCAGGGAGTTCTTGATGCCGAGTCCGGTCTCGAAGACGGCCTGCGCGTCCTGCGGGCCCGCCTTCATCATGTCCTTCAGGTCGCCGCCCGCGAAGAAGGTCTTCTTGGCGGAGGTGTAGATGATGCCGCGGATGGAGTCCCGCTCGGCCTCCGCGCGGTCCGCGATCGCGGCGATGGAGTCCTTGAACGCCTGGTTCATGGTGTTCGCGGACTGGTTGGGGTCGTCCAGGACGAGGGTGACGATGCCGGTGTCGTCCTGTTCCCAGCGGATGGTTGTGCTGGCGGTCATGTGAGTTCTCCGTGTGCTCTCGTGCGGGAAGTTTTCTGTTGGGGTCGGGGAGGGGTGGTGGTGTCTCGTCGCCGAGTGCGGGTGCGTCGTGGCTGGTCGCGCAGTTCCCCGCGCCCCTGGGCGGTCGTTCGACTGCGGCACCGCCGTGGCTTGGCGCGCAGTTCCCCGCGCCCCTGGGCGGTTGTCCGACTGCGGCTCCCGCGCCCCTGGGCGGTTGATCGACTGCGGCGCCGCCGTGGCTCGGCGCGCAGTTAGCCGCGCCCCTGAAGGCTTGCGGCTTCGCCGGGCCTTCCCCGGTGACGCGCCGCCGCGTCTCCTGGGATGGCGCACGGAGTGCGCATCTCAGGGGCGCGGGGAACTGCGCGACCAGCCACGAGGGCGGGGCAGCCGGCGACGCGGCACGACATGGCAGACGCCCGTCCGGGCATGGCGGCGAAGCCGCATGCTCCAGGGGCGCGGGGAACTGCGCGACCAGCCACGACGTACGCCGCACCCGGCAACGCACGCCCACCCCTACGGCGCTACACCCGCTCCACGATCGTCGCGATCCCCATCCCACCCCCGACGCACAACGTCGCCAGCCCGTACCGGAGGTCCCGCCGCTCCAGCTCGTCGACGAGCGTGCCCAGGATCATCGCCCCGGTCGCACCGAGCGGATGCCCGAGCGCGATCGCCCCGCCGTTCACATTGACCTTGTCGAGCGACAGACCCATGTCCCGGACGAAGCGGAGCACCACCGCCGCGAAGGCCTCGTTGATCTCGACCAGATCGATGTCGTCGATCGTCAGGCCCGCCTTGGCGAGCGCCTTGCGGGTCGCGGGCGCCGGCCCGGTCAGCATGATGGTCGGCTCGGAACCGGAGACCGCGACGGAGACGACCCGCGCGCGCGGCGCGAGCCCGTACCGCTCGCCGACCTCCCGGGACCCGATGGCGACGAGGGAGGCCCCGTCGACGATGCCGGAGGAGTTGCCCGCGTGATGGACGTGGTCGATCTTCTCGACCCAGTGGTACTTCTGCAGCGCGACCGCGTCGAACCCGCCGAGTTCACCGATGTCGGCGAAGGACGGCTTCAGCTTGGCGAGCGAGTCGGCCGTCGTCCCCGGCCGCAGGAACTCATCCCGGTCGAGCACCGTCAGCCCGCTGCGGTCCTTGACCGGGACCACCGACCGGTCGAACCGCCCGTCCTTCACCGCGGCGGCGGCCCGCTCCTGGGAGAGCGCCGCGTACTCGTCCACGTCGCGCCGCGAGAACCCCTCGATCGTCGCGATGAGGTCGGCGCCGATGCCCTGCGGCACGAACCCGGTGTCGTAGTTGGTCATGGGGTCGGCGAACCAGGCCCCGCCGTCGGACGCCATCGGCACCCGCGACATCGACTCGACGCCACCGGCGAGGACGAGGTCCTCCCAGCCGGAACGGACCTTCATGGCGGCGAGGTTGACGGCCTCCAGGCCCGACGCACAGAAGCGGTTCTCCTGCACCCCGGCGACCGTGTCGGGCAGTCCGGCCGCGATCGCGGCGATACGGGCGATGTCGGAGCCCTGGTCGCCGACGGGGCCGACGACGCCGAGCACGATGTCGTCGATCGCGGCGGGGTCCAGGCCGGGGAAGCGGGCCCGGATCTCGTGGATGAGGCCGACGACGAGGTCGATCGGCTTGGTGCCGTGCAGGGAGCCGGTGGCCTTGCCCCGCCCGCGCGGGGTGCGGATCGCGTCGTAGACGTACGCGTCAGTGGTCACGGAAGTGCCTTTCAACGAGGTGTGATCAGGACAGCAGCGAGCGGCCGATGATCTCCTTCATGATCTCGGTGGTGCCGCCGTAGATGGTCTGGATGCGCCCGTCGGTGAACGCCTTCGCGACGCGGTACTCGGTCATGTACCCGTATCCGCCGTGGAGTTGGAGGCAGCGGTCGGCGACGCGCTTCTGCAGCTCGGTCGCCCACCACTTCGCCATGGAGGCGTGCACGGCGTCGAGCGTGCCGGCCGCGTGGTCCTCGATGCAGCGGTCGAGGAACGTACGGGTGACGGCGCACTCGGTGGCCATCTCGGCGATCTCGAACCGGATGTGCTGCAGCTTGGCGAGCGGCCGCCCGAACGCCTCGCGCTCCTTGACGTACGTCGTGGTGATCTCCAGGAGGTGCTCGGCGGCGGCGATGGCGGCGACGGCGATGCCCATGCGCTCCTGGGCGAGGTTGGTCATGAGGTGGATGAAGGCGCCGTTGAGCTCACCGAGCAGATTCTCCTTGGGGACGCGTACGTCGTCGAAGAAGAGCTCGGCCGTGTCCTGCGCCTTCTGGCCGATCTTGTCGAGGTTGCGGCCGCGCGTGAAGCCGTCCATGCCGCGCTCGACGACGAGGAGGGAGAGGCCGTGCGCGCCGCCGTCCTGCGTGGTCTTGGCGACGACGACGACTAGGTCGGCGAGGATGCCGTTGGAGATGAAGGTCTTGGAGCCGTTGAGCAGCCAGTGGTCGCCCTTGTCGTCCGCCGTCGTGCGGATGCCCTGGAGGTCGGAGCCGGCGCCGGGTTCGGTCATCGCGATGGCGGTGATCGTGGAACCGTCGCAGAAGCCGGGCAGCCAGCGCCGCTTCTGCTCCTCGGTGGCAAGGGAGGTCAGGTACGGGCCGATGATGTCGTTGTGCAGGCCGACGGCGAGGCCCGCGGCGCCCGCGCGCGTGAACTCCTCGGCGAGGACGGCGCTGTAGCGGAAGTCGTCGTTGCCGCCGCCCCCGTACTCCTCGGGGACGGCGAGGCCGAGCAGGCCCTGGCGTCCGGCGGCGAGCCAGGCCTCGCGCGCGACGATGCCGTCCTTCTCCCACTGCTCGTAGTGCGGGGTCACCTCCTTGGCGAGGAAGGTGCGGACGGTCTCGCGGAACGCCTCGTGCTCGGCGCTGAACAGGCGTCGCTCCATGCTCGCGATCAACTGCCTTTCGTAGGGGTGCCAGAGGTGCTGGAGGTGTCGGTCATCAGGTCCGGTACGTCCCAGTCGCGGGCCACCTCCGCCGTGTGGGCACCCGGCTGGGCCGGGCCGGAGCGCACGGCGGTCGGCGTGTCGGAGAAGCGCGGCGCGGGCGCGGGCTGCGTGATGCCGTCGTGGCCGACGAAGGTGGCGCGGGCGGCGAGGTGCGGGTGGTCCGGGGCCTCGCGCAGGGAGAGGACGGGCGCGGCGCAGGCGTCGGAGCCCGCGAAGACCTCGGTCCATTCGTCCCGCGTACGCTGCTTGAAGCGGGCGGCGACGGCGTCGCGCAGCTCGCCCCAGCGGGCCAGGTCGCCGCGGGCGGGCGCGGTCTCGGTGAGGCCCATGAGCGCCATGAACTCGTCGTAGAACCGCTGCTCGAGGGCGCCGACCGCCATGTACCGGCCGTCGGCGGTCTCGTAGGTGCCGTAAAAGGGGCAGCCGCCGTCGAGGAGGTTGGCGCCGCGCCGGTCCTGCCAGCCGCCAGCCGCGAGCATGCCGTGGATCATCGCGGCGAGGTGCGATGTGCCGTCGACGATCGCGGCGTCGACGACTTGTCCTGCGCCGGTCGCGCGCGCGTGATGGAGGGCCGCGAGGACGCCGACGACGAGGTAGAGGGCGCCGCCCGCGTAGTCGCCGACGAGGTTGGCGGGGACGGTCGGCGGCTCGTCGGGCTTGCCGATCATGGAAAGGGCGCCGGTGACCGCGATGTACCCGATGTCGTGCCCGGCGCGCTGGGCGAGCGGCCCGTCCTGGCCCCAGCCGGTCATCCGGCCGTAGACCAGCTTCGGGTTGCGGGCGTGGCAGGCGTCCGGGCCGACACCGAGCCGCTCGGTGACGCCGGGCCGGTAGCCCTCGATCAGGACGTCGGCGCGCTCGGCGAGGCGCAGCACCGCCTCGGCGCCGTCCGCGCTCTTCAGGTCGACGATCACGGACCGCTTGTTGCGGTTGGTGACGTCGTACGCGGGGTCGATCGCGAGCCCCGCGCCGCCGGGTCTGTCCACCCGTACGACGTCGGCGCCGAGGTCGGCCAGGAGCATCGCGGCGAACGGTCCCGGGCCGATCCCGGCCAGCTCGACCACGCGCACCCCGGCGAGCGGGCCGCCGCCGGCTTCCGTGGCTGCCACTGCCATCCCGCCACGCCCCCAGTCTGTGACACAACTGATGTAACACCAGTGATGCTATGAAGCCGCCCCGGTCAGCACAACCCCCCAGCGAGCAAGCGCTCAGTCAATTTGCGACGCGCGAAGGCCCGGCGCTGACCCCGGCGCCCCCGCGCGCTAGCCTCGCCCCCACCGACGTAAGGGGTGTCATGAACAGGTCTGGCAGCGCGGACGACTCCGGACGCCGCACGAACAAGGGCGCGGACAAGGGCGCGGACAGGGCGTACGACGTGGTCCTGTTCGGCGCGACCGGCTTCGTCGGGATGCTCACCGCCGAGTACCTCGCGGCGCACGCCCCGGAGGGGCTGCGCTGGGCGGTCGCCGGGCGCGACATGAGCAGGCTGGAGCGGCTGCGCGAGCGGCTCACCGGCATCGATCCGGCGTGCGCGGTGCTCCCGCTGGAACGCGCGGACGTGGCCGACGCGGTGTCGCTGCGCGAACTCGCCTCCCGTACGCGGGTCGTCGCCACGACCGTCGGCCCGTACCTGCGGTACGGGGAGGCGCTGGTGGCGGCGTGCGCCGAGGCGGGCACCGACTACGTGGACCTCACCGGCGAGCCCGAGTTCGTCGACCTCATGTACGTGCGGCACGACGCACGCGCGCGGGAGACGGGCGCCCGCCTGGTGCACGCGTGCGGCTTCGACTCGATCCCGCACGACCTCGGCGCGTACTTCACGGTACGGCAGTTGCCGGAGGGCGTGCCGCTGCGGGTCGACGGTTTCGTACGGACGAACGCGACGGTCTCGGGCGGCACGTTCGCCACCGCCCTCAACCAGTTCGGGCGCGCCCGGCAGATGCTCGCCGCGCACCAGGAGCGCCGCCGCCACGAGCCGCGTCTCGTGGGCCGCGCCGCGTACGCGCCGACGGCCGGGCCGCGCTTCGCCAAGGAGGTCGGGGCGTGGGCGGTGCCGCTGCCGACGATCGACCCGCAGGTGGTGCAGCGCTCGGCGCGGGCCCTGGAGCGCTACGGCCCCGACTTCCGCTACCGGCACTACGCGGCGATGCGCACGCTGCCGTTCGCGGTGGGCGGCGTCGCGGTCGCCGGGGCGCTGTTCGCCGCCGCGCAGGTGCCGCCCGTACGGCGCTGGCTGGGCGGGCGGCTGCAACCCGGCGACGGGCCCGACGAGGCGCGCCGCGCCAAGAGCTGGTTCTCGGTGCGGTTCGTCGGCGAGGGCGGCGGGCGCCGGGTCTACACGGAGGTGTCCGGCGGCGACCCCGGGTACGGCGAGACGGCGAAGATGCTGGCGGAGTCCGCGATGTGCCTGGCGCAGGACGAACTCCCGTACAGCGCCGGGCAGGTGACCACGGCGGCGGCGATGGGGGACGCCCTGATCGACCGTCTGCAGAAGGCGGGCATCACCTTCCGGGTCGCCGCGCGGCGGTAGACGGCGCTCATGGCCACCGCACGGCGCTCACGCGCGCGCGTGGGCGAGCAGCGCGTCCCGGCACAGCCGGTCGGCCCTGCGGGTTGTCTCCGGGAGGCGGTAGGCGGGGGTGAGGGCGAGCGTGTGCGCGCAGGCGTTCGCCAGGGAGACGCGGTGGCCCACGGAGACGTACACGGGCTTCACGCCGTCGCGGGTGCGCAGGGCGCGGCCGACCTCCTCGCCTCCGGAGTCGCCGTCGAGCAGCGCGGCGGCGCTCCCCCCGCCCGCACCCCAGGGCGCCGTGCGTGAAGGCGAACGGGTTCTTGGCGACGCCGATCGTCGGCAGCCCGGTGACGACGCCCAGACGGCTCGCCAGGCCGAAGCGGCGCGGGTGGGCGAGCCCGTAGCCGTCGCGGACGACGAGACCGGGGTCGGTCCTCAATGCCTCCAGCACCCCGTGCTCATCCGCATCCGGCAAGCCTACGAGCCGGCGAGCCGCTCCCACGTCTGCGGCTTCCACAGGCCCGAGCGGCGCAGCGACTGCGGGCAGTGCAGGTAGATGTCGTCGATGTCGAGGAGCAGCGCGAGGGCGGGGCGCTGGTCCTTGACCGTCATGGCGTCGAAGAAGGGCGCGTCGGTGAGGATGCGGGCCCGGCCGTTGACGCGGAGGACCTGGGTCGCGCCGGGTATCAGGAACAGCAGGCCCGCGTGCGGGTTCTCCAGGATGTTGTGGAAGCTGTCGCCGCGCCGGTTGCCGGGCCGGTCGGGGAGGGCGAGCGTGGTGTCGTCGACGATGTGGACGAAGCCGGGGCCGTCCCCGCGCGGCGACACGTCGCAGTTGCCGTGGGCGTCGGCGGTGGAGAGCAGGCAGAACGGGGAGCGGGCGATGATGTCGCGGTCCAGCTCCTCCAGGCGCGGGTGGACCTTGTCGATGACGATGGGGTGCGGCTCGCCGAGCATCTCGCGCAGCTGTTCCGCGGAGCCCAGTTCCACGTAGCCGGTGTCCGTGGTGTCCGCGGTGTCCGTGGTGTGCAGCAAGCCGACTCCATGTTTCGTACGGGCCCCCGACGGCGGCGCGGGGTGATCGTCAGGGTAGTTGCCGTGTAAACATTATCGGGTGTTAGGTTAGCCTCACCTTACGCCTGGAACTCTTCGTTCCGGTGTCGGCCGTTGCGCGGCCGAACAGCGATCACGGGAACGGAACCAGTGCAGGTCAGCGTGGCAGGACGAAGAACGGGGCGGTTGCTCCTCGGCCTTGGCGGGGTCGCCCTCGTCCTTGGGGCCGCCGTGGCGCTCAGCCTCGGCGTCGGCTCGGGGCATGTGCCGCTCCCCGATGTCGTCGACGGCCTCTTCCGCCCCGACCGCGGCGTCCGCGCGCAGCTCGTCGTGCGCGAGGTCCGGATGCCCCGCACGGCGGCCGGGCTCCTCGCGGGCCTCGCGCTCGGCCTCGCGGGCACCGTCATGCAGGGCGTGGCCCGCAACCCCCTCGCCGACCCCGGCCTGTTGGGCGTCAACGCCGGGGCCTCCGTCTTCGTCGTCTTCGCCATCAGCGTGCTCGCCCTGACCGAGCCGCGGCAGTACATCTGGTTCGGCTTCCTCGGCGCGTGCCTCGCCGCCGTCCTCGTCTACGGGATCGGCAGCCTCGGCCGCGAAGGCGCGACCCCGGTGAAGCTGGCCCTGTCCGGGGCCGCCGTCGCCGCCGCGCTCTCCGCCCTGACCAGCGCGATGCTGCTCACCGACAGCAGGACCTTCGACCAGTTCCGGTTCTGGCAGGTCGGCTCGCTCACCGGCCGCGAGGGCGGCGTCCTGTGGCAGGCGCTGCCCTTCATCGCGGTCGGCGCGGTCCTGGCGCTCGCGCTCGGCCCGCAGCTCAACACCCTGGCCCTCGGCGACGACACCGCGCGCGGGCTCGGCCAGCGGATCGCCCTGGCGCGGCTCGGCGCCGCGGCGTGCGTCGTCCTGCTGTGCGGGGCCGCCACGGTCGTCGCGGGCCCGATCGCCTTCGTGGGCCTGGCCGTTCCGCACGCGGCGCGGCTGATCACCGGCCCCGACTACCGCTGGATCCTGCCGTACAGCGCCCTGCTCGCGCCCGCCGCGCTGCTCCTCGCCGATGTCGTCGGACGGCTGATCGCCCGGCCCGGCGAGGTCCAGGTCGGCGTCATGACGGCCGCGCTCGGCGCGATCCCGTTCGTCCTGCTCGTGCGGCGCAGAAAGACGGTGGAGCTGTGAGCAGCGCAATGCCCGTGGGGGCCGTGGCCCGGGTGTCCGCCGCGCGCCGTCGTGGACGCGTCCGGTTCGCCGCCGTCAGCGGGGGTCTTCTCCTGGCCGCGTTCGCCGCCCTGTGCGTGACGCTCGGCTTCGGCGACTACACGGTCCCCGTCCCGGATGTCCTCACCACCCTGCTCGGCGGCGGCGACAGCGGAACGCGGTTCGTCGTCCTCGAACTGCGCCTGCCGCGCGCCCTGCTCGCGCTGCTCGTCGGCTGTTGCTTCGGCCTGTCGGGCGCGGTGTTCCAGACCCTGCTGCGCAATCCGCTGGCGAGCCCCGACGTGATCGGGGTGAGCTCGGGCGCGGGCGCCGCCGTCGTCCTGGCGGGCGGGCTCGCCGGGCTGAGCGGGACGCCGCTGTCGTTCGTGGCGCTCGCCGGGTCCCTGGCCACCGGCGCGGCGGTCTATCTGCTCGCCTGGCGCAAGGGCGTGAGCGGGTACCGGCTCGTCCTCGTCGGCCTGGGCATCGGCACGGGCCTGTCGAGCGTCATCTCGTACCAGATGACCCGCTCCGACGTCACCGAGGCGCAGACCGCGTTCCTGTGGCTGGCGGGCAGTCTCAACGGGCGGTCCTGGCCGCACTTCTGGCCGCTGCTCGTCGGCGCCGCGCTGCTCGTGCCGCTGACCGTCCTGGTTTCGCGGGCGCTGCCCGCGCTCCAGCTCGGCGACGACACGGCGGGCGGGCTCGGCTCGCGCGTCGAACGGGACCGGCTCGCCCTCCTCGCCTGCGCCACCGCGCTCGCGGGCGTGGCGACGGCCGCCGCCGGGCCCGTCGGGTTCGTCGCCTTCGTGTCGCCGCCCATCGCGCGCCGCCTGGTCCCCGGCCAGGGCGCGGCGCTGCTGCCGTCGGCCGCCACGGGCGCACTGCTCGTCATCGTCGCCGACTTCGCCGGGCAGCACCTGATCCCCGGCACGCAGCTGCCGGTCGGCATCGTGACGAGCGTGATCGGCGCCCCGTACCTGCTGTGGCTCCTCGCCCGCTCCAACCGCGCGGGCCAGGGCGGCTGACCGTGCCCGCATCGCAACCGTCCCCCGCACGCACACACCAGGAGACCTCCGTGGCTTCCGCGCACACCCTGCAAGCCTGTGGGCTCGAACTCGGATACGGCGAGCGCCGGATCGTCCGCGACCTCGATGTCGACATCCCGGCCGGCCGGATCACCGTCGTGGTCGGCCCGAACGCCTGCGGCAAGTCGACGCTGCTGCGCTCGATGGCCCGGCTGCTCGCCCCGACCGCGGGCACGGTCCTGCTCGACGGGCGCAGCGTGCACGAGATGTCCACCAAGGAGGTGGCGGCGGTACTCGGCGTGCTGCCGCAGACACCGGTCGCCCCCGAGTCGATCACCGTCGCCGACCTGGTGGGCCGGGGCCGCTATCCGCACCAGGGCTGGTTCCGGCGGTGGACGCCCGCCGACGACGAGGCCGTGGCCACCGCGCTGCACGCCACCGACGTCCTCGACCTCGCCGAACGCTCCCTCGACGAACTCTCCGGCGGCCAGCGCCAGCGCGTCTGGATCGCCATGGCCCTGGCCCAGGAGACGGACGTCCTCCTGCTCGACGAGCCGACGACCTACCTCGACATCAGCCACCAGCTGGACGTCCTCGACCTCCTGACCGACCTCAACCGGGAGCGCGGCGTCACCCTCGTCGTGGTCCTGCACGACCTCAACCTCGCCTGCCGCTACGCCGATCACCTCGTCGCGATGAAGGACGGCCGGATCGTCGCCGAGGGCGCGCCCTCGGACATCGTCACCGAGTCCCTCGTCGAGAAGGTCTTCGGGCTGCGCAGCGCCGTCGTCCCCGACCCGGCGTCCGGCACCCCGCTCATCGTCCCCATGGGGCGCCACCACATCCGCGCCGCCTCCCCGCACCACTAGCAAGAAGAGAGAGCCCCTCATGTCCTCCCCCACCACCCCCCGCTCCGGCCGCCTCCGCTTCCTCGTCGGCGCCGTCGCCCTCGCGCTCGCCGGTTCGCTCGCGGCCTGCGGCTCGGACTCGGACGACGCCAAGGCCGACAGCGCCGGGCAGAAGGCGTCCGGCGCGTTCCCCGCGAAGGTGTCCACCAAGTTCGGCACCGTCACGGTGAACGAGCAGCCGAAGCGGGTCGTCGCGCTCGGCTGGGGCGACGCCGAGACCGCTCTCGCCCTCGGCGTGCAGCCCGTCGCCGCGAGCGACTGGCTGGCGTTCGGCGGCGAGGGCGTCGGCCCCTGGGCGAAGGGGACGTACGACAAGGCGCCGCAGAAGATCGGCACTCTGGAGCCCGAGTACGAGAAGATCGCGGCGCTCAAGCCCGACCTCATCCTCGACACCAAGGCGAGCGGCGACCAGACCCGCTACGACACGCTCAGCAAGATCGCGCCGACCGTCGGGGTACCGAAGGGCGGCGACCAGTACAAGATCTCCTGGGAGAAGCAGACCACGATGGTCGCGCAGGCGCTCGGCGTGCCCGAGAAGGGCGAGAAGCTGATCGCGGACACGGAGAAGCAGTTCGCCGAGGCCGCCGCCGCGCACCCCGAGTTCAAGGGGAAGACCATCACCGTCGGCTCCCGTACGGCGTCGACCTGGGGCGCGTACGTGCACGGCACCGGGCGGCTCGACTTCGTCGAACGGCTCGGCTTCACCAACAACCCGGCCGTGGAGAAGAAGGCGGGCGCGGCGTTCTCCGTGCCGGTGTCGGAGGAGAACCTCCAGATGCTCGACGCCGACCTGATGGTGATGGCGCCGATCGGCACGACCGCGAAGAAGATCACCTCGGACCCGCTGTTCGCGTCGATCCCGGCCGCGGAGAAGGGCCACGCGGTGGTCTTCGACGACAAGAACATCAGCTCGGCGTTTGCCACCGACTCGGTGCTCTCGGTCCGGTACGCGCTCAAGAACGTGGTACCGCTGTTCGCGGACGCCATCAAGAAGTAGCGCCCGCACTCACTCGGAACGCGCCCTAGATCCAATGCCGTTGCTTTACGGATTCGCGGGTTGGGGTCGTTGGATGCGGACGGCCTGGACACCGCCGCGGGCGGGCTGGGGGCAGGTCCGGTGTTCGGTCCGTTTGAGCCTGTAGTTGGACATCTTGCGTTTGACTACACGGGGCTGGCTGCGCAGGCGTCTGACCGGCAGGAGCCGCTCCAACAGGTCGTGCTCGAGCAGGACCAGCGCCTGGACCAGGAGGTCAGGGGGAAAAACGGCCCGGCGTGACGGTCACGCTGCGCCGGGCCGAGCGCAGGGTCTCGGTGAAGGAGATCCGGTCCGGATCCAGGCCGCCGGAGGCGGCGGTGCGAAACATCAGCTCACGCAGGGCCCGGTGGACCAGCAGGTGGGCCCAGATCTGCTGCAGCACCCCGTCCGGGGTCTTGCTGCTCAGCACGGTGTGCGCGCCGCGCTGGCGGGTCTTGAGCTCGGCCAGGACCGACTCGACTTCCCAGCGCTCTTGGTAGAGCGCGGCCAGTTGACGCGCCGGGAAGCGGCGGGCATCGAGCAGGCTGGTCACCAGCCGGTAGTCGCCGGCCGCCGGGCCGGCGTGGTCGAGCCGGTAGGCCAGGACCCTCACGGTGACCGGATCCCGCTTCGCGGAGTCGGTGCTGGCGTGGATGCGGGAGATCCAGGAGCCGTCCCGCAGCACCCGCTCGACTGGCAGGACGCGATTGGCGGGCACCCGCCACAACAGATCGGCGCCGCTGTCGGTGAAGGCCCGCCACAACGACATGCCGAGGAACTCGCGGTCGGCCAGCACCAGCTGGCCCGGCCCGCAGGAGCGGGGCAGGCGCCGGACCAGGGTGACCTCACCGGTGCGGCAGCCGGCCAGCTCCGCGTCCAGCACCAGATGCGTGCCAGTCTCCACCAGGCAGGCCATCCGCACCTGCGGGAAAGAACTCTTCTCCGGGCCGCGGGCGTTGCCCGGGCGGCCGAAGGCGGCCTCATTGGCCACCGTGTCGGCGACGTCCCAGCAGGTGCCGTCCACCGCCAGCAGCCGCAGGCCCCGCCAGAACACCCCCGGCGTGCTCTCGGTGCCCAGCGGTTTCGCCGTCGCGGTGAACAGCACCCGCAGCGGCTCACTCCCCAGCCGCTGCCGGGCCCGAAACAGCGAGGACTTCGCCGGAATGCGCCAGTCACCCAGCAGTCCCAGACCCCGCAGGCCCTCGACCAGGTGCCGCATAACCTCCAGATAGGGAGCGGGCGAGAAGAGCGCCAGGCCGAGCACGAAGTACACCACCAGCCGGGCCGGCAGCAGCCGTCTGCGTTGCTCCACCCGCCCGCAGGCAGCCACCACACGATCCACCAGACCCGGCGGATACACCCAGGTCAACAGCCCCAGACCCGATAAATCAGACACACTCACAGACACTGGCACCACCCCCGGGAGCAGTACGCAGCAGCCTACGCCGAACAGTTAAAACAACGGCATTGGCCCTAGATCCGGCTGCCCGCCGCCGTGTCGGAGGACAGCCGCTGGGCCACGTACACGGGCACGACCGACAGCAGGACGAGGACGACGGCGACGACGTTGACCACGGGGGCCTGCTGCGGTCGCGCCATGTTGGAGAAGATCCACAGCGGCAGGGTCCGGACTCCGGGCCCTGCCGTGAACGTCGTCACCACGATCTCGTCGAAGGACAGCGCGAACGCGAGCAGGCCGCCGGCCGCGAGCGCCGAGCGGGTCAGCGGGAACGTGATGTCGCGGAACGTCCGGAAGGGCCCCGCGCCCAGGTCCATCGCCGCTTCCTCGTACGAGCTCCGCAGCCGCCGCAGCCGGGCGGCCATGTTGTTGAAGACGATGACCACGCAGAACGTGGCGTGTCCGACGACGACCGTGAACAGGCCGAGCCCGACCCCGATCGGCTCCAGGACCGTACGGAACGCGGTGTTCAGCGCGACGCCCGTGATGATGCCCGGCAGCGCGATCGGCAGGACGACGGCGAACGAGACCGCCTCCCGGCCGAAGAACCGGTACCGGGCGACCGCGAAGGCGATGAGCGTGCCGAGGACGAGCGCGATCAGCGTGGCGCCGAGACCCGCCTTGACCGAGGTCCACAGCGCGTCCCTGGCGCCCGCGCTGTGCCAGGCGGCGCGCCACCAGCGCAGCGTGAGCCCGTCCGGCGGCCAGCCCGAACTCCGGTCCCGGTTTAGGGAGTTGACGACTACCAGGAACAGCGGCACGTAGAGGACGGCGAAACCGGCGCAGGCGGCGGCGCGGAGTGCGATGCGCGCGCGGCGGGACAGGTGCACCACGGACTCCCGACGGATCAGAGGCTGCCGAGCGCGCCGGTGCGGCGCACGGCGAGCAGATACAGGACGATCACGACGACCGGCACGGTCCCGAGCGCGGCGGCCAGCGGCAGGTCGAGCGTGATGTTGGCGTAGACGACGTTGCCGATGAACTGGGTCTTGCCGCCGACGATCTGTACGGCGATGTAGTCGCCGAGGCTGAGCGAGAACGTGAAGACGGAGCCGGCCGCGACGGACGGCAGGGCGAGCGGGAGCAGCACGGTGCGGAAGGTCCGCCAGGTGCGGGCGCCGAGGTCGGCGGAGGCGTCGAGCAGGGCGTCGGGGACGCGTTCGAGCCCCGCGTGGATCGGCAGGATCATGTACGGCAGCCAGAGGTAGGTCAGGACGAGGACGGCGGCGGTCAGTCCGTAGCCGGGCCCGTCGAGGCCGAGCGGGGACAGCAGCCAGTCCAGGAAGCCCCCTTCGGCGAGCATGACGCGCCACGCGTACGCCTTGACCAGGTAGCTCGCCCACAGCGGGGTGAGGATCGCGACGACGAGCAGCGGGCGCCACCGGGGGCGGGCGACGCGCGCGGTGCAGAAGGCGATCGGGAACGCGAGCACGACGCACAGCGCGGTGACGGCGAGCGCGACGCCGACGCTGCGGAGCACGACCTGCCGGTACACGTCCGTCGTGAACAGGGTGCGGAAGTTGTCGAGGTTCCAGGTCCGCACGATGTCGGAGGTGAACGGGTCGGTGGTCCACAGGCCGGACAGGAACAGCACCGCGAGCGAGCCGAGGTAGGCGACGACGAGCCAGGTCAGGGGCGCGGCGAGGAGCAGGGCGAGCCGCAGCCGCGGGCTGCGGTGCAGCGCCCCGCCGATTTTCCTCACGCCCGCCTCAGCCCTTGATCTCGGTCCACGCCTGCACCCATTTCGCGTAGGGCACGCACCTGACGTCGGTGCGGCCGTCGAGGCACTGCGGGATGGGTGTGGTCCAGAAGTGGACCTGCTTCCAGTAGGCGGCGTCGTCGGCGTGGTAGGTGGCGCAGTGCCGCTCGTCGGCGGTCTCGTCGCACGCCTTCCTGTTCGACGGAGCCTCGCCGAAGTACTCGGCGACCTGGGCGTTGACCTTCGGCGAGACGATCCAGTCGAGCCACTTGTAAGCGCAGTTGGGGTGTTTCGCCTTCGCGGAGACCATCCAGGTGTCGGACCAGCCGGTGGCGCCCTCCTTCGGCAGAACGGCCTTGACCGGGGCTTTCTCCGCCTGCGCGGTGTTGACGATGACCTGCCAGCTCGTGCCGATGACGGAGTCGCCGCTCTTGAAGGCGGAGATCTCCTTGAGGTAGTCGCTCCAGTACTCGCCGATGCTGTCGTTCTGTTTCTTCAGCAGGCTCACGGCGGCGTCGAACTGCTTCTGGTCGAGCGCGTACGGGTCCTTGATGCCGAGGCCGGGCTCGGTCTTCATCAGGTAGAGCGCGGCGTCGGCGAGGTAGATCGGCGAGTCGTAGGCGGTGACCCTGCCCTTGTGCGCGGGCGCGTCGTCGAAGACCGCCCTCCATGAGTCGGGGGCCGGGGTGACCTTGTCGGTGCGGTACATGAGGAGGTTGGCGCCCCGGCCGTGCGGGATGCCGTAGGCCACCTTCTCGACGGAGTTCCAGGGCTGCATCTTCAGGCCCGGGAAGACGTCCTTGTAGTGCGGTACGAGGTCGGTGTTGACCGGGGCCGCGTCACCGGA
The DNA here is from genome assembly GCF_056172735.1 of Streptomyces sp. R818. Classification (NCBI taxonomy): domain Bacteria; kingdom Bacillati; phylum Actinomycetota; class Actinomycetes; order Kitasatosporales; family Streptomycetaceae; genus Streptomyces; species Streptomyces sp. R818. The sequence continues at coordinate 321,356 of NZ_JAOCNE010000011.1, read as the reverse complement.
GGCGATGAGGCGCAGGGAGGCGTCGCCGGACGCGGAGACGGCGTCGTACTGGCCGGTCTTCATCAGGTTGACCATCTCGTCGGAGGTTCCGGCGACCTTGGTGCTGACCTGGCAGCCCGTCTCCTTCTCGAACGGGGTGACCCAGTCGGCCTCCGGGTCGTTCGAGCCGTCCTCGGCGTACCCGGCCCAGGCGATGAGGTTGACCGTGCCCTCGGACGTGCCGAGGGAGGTGGGCGCGGACAGTTTCGGCGGGGTGAAGCCCTGCTCCCCCGGCTCGCCCTTGCCGTCGTCCCCGGAGGACCCGCAGGCGGTGGCGAGCAGCAGTCCGCCGAGTGCGGCGGCGGCCATGAGGGTTCGGTGTGCGCGCACGAGGTCTCCCTGTCGGTCGGATCGCGTGGGTCGCTCGGTCTCAAGTCCTGTGGTGCAGTGGGACGTTGTGCCGTCGGTGCCAGCGCAGCAGGACGCGGCTGCCGGGCAGGGCGAGGGCGTCGGAGGCGGTCGTGTCGAGGTTCTGCCGTACGACGACGAAGCGGGTGTCGGCGTCGGTGTCGACGACGACACGGGTGGTGTCGCCGAGGTAGACGGCGTCGACGACGGTGCCGCGCACCTGGCTGTGGCCGGTCTCCGCGACGCCCTCCCCGGCGTCGTCGGGCAGGAGCCGGATCTTCTCGGGCCGTACGCCGAACGTGCCGGGCTCGCCCGCGATCAGTTCGGCGGCGGCGCCGGTGAGGGTGTTGGAGGTGCCGACGAAGGACGCGACGAACGCGGAGGCGGGCGCCTCGTACAGCTCGCCCGGCGTGCCGACCTGTTCGACACGTCCGGCGTTCATGACGGCGATCCGGTCGCTGAGCGCGAGCGCCTCGGACTGGTCGTGGGTGACGAGCACGAAAGTGATCCCGACCTCGCGCTGCAACTCCTTCAGCTCGCCCTGCATCTGCTCGCGCAGCTTCAGGTCGAGGGCGCCGAGCGGTTCGTCCAGGAGCAGGACGCGGGGGCGGACGACCAGGGCGCGGGCGAGCGCGACGCGTTGGCGCTGACCGCCGGAGAGCTGCGCGGGGCTGCGCCCGCCGAACCCTTCGAGGCGGACGGAGGCGAGCGCGGCGCGGGCCCGTTCGGCCTGCTCCCGGCGGCCGGCGCCGCGCACCTTCAGCCCGTACGCCACGTTCCGCTCGACGCTCATGTGCGGGAAGAGGGCGTAGTCCTGGAAGACGGTCGTGACGTCGCGCTCGAAGGGGGCGCGCCGGGTGACGTCGGCGCCGTCGAGGGCGACGGTGCCGCGCGTCGGTGTCTCGAACCCGGCGATCAGGCGCAGCACGGTCGTCTTGCCGGATCCCGACGGGCCGAGCAGCGAGAAGAACTCGCCCTCGGCCACGTCGAGCCCGACACCGGCGACGGCGCGCACGTCACCGAAGGACTTGTGCACATCGCGCAGCGCGATCGCGGGCAGGGCCATACGCGTAGATCATGCACACTTCAATGACGCCCACAAGACCGCCGACGGCCCTGTTACGAACGCCGGTGCCCCAGGCGTGCCACGCGCCCCTTCTCCCCCGCCGCCCAGCAGGCGCCGTCGCGCACGCAGTCGACGGTGTCGTACGAGCCGGGGTCCACGGTGCGCCAGGTGCGGCCCGCGTCCGTGGTGAGGTCGGTGCCGGTCGGGCCGACGGCGAGCGCGGCGGTGCGGCTGTGCGGGAGCCAGGCGACGCCGGAGCGGTAGGCGGGCGGCGGCCGGTCCGACGGGGTCCAGGTGCGGCCCGCGTCGCCGGTGACCGCGGCGGCTTGCGGCGAGGGGTTGCCCGCGGTGTAGTCGCCGCCGACCGCGATGCCGTGGGCGCGGTCGCGGTCGCGGAAGGCGAGGCCGAAGACGCCGCGGGCCGGGTCGCCCGCCGGGATCGGAGTGTCGGTCGCCGTCCAGTTCAGGCCACGATCGCGGGAGTGCAGGACCCGGGCGCTCGCGCCGCCTCCGGTGGCGAGCCAGACGTCCTTCGGGCCCGACGCCACGAGGCACTGGCCGGACGCGGCGAACCCGGCCTCACCGGCCTGCGCGGACACCATCCCGGCGCTGGGCAGGACGCGCCAGTTCCGGCCGCCGTCGCGCGTCGACAGGATGCGGAACTTGCCGTCCACCGGGTCGCTCATCGCAAGCCCGTTGCGGGAGTCGAAGAAGGTGACGCAGTCGTAGAACGCCTTCGGGTCGGGGTTGCGGAACGACTCCGTCCAGCTTGCGCCGCCGTCGTCGGTCCGGTAGATGCGGGACGCCTCGCCCTCGCCGATGGCGAGGACCACGGCGCGGCGGGCGTCGAACGCCTCGATGTCGCGGAACTCCAGGGCCTCCGCGGCCGCGCCGGGCGGTGCCACCTGCTTCCAGTGCGCTCCGCCGTCCGCGGTCCGCAGCACCGTGCCCTTCGATCCGGCGACCCATGCGGTGCGCCGGTCGACGGCGGCGAGGCCGCGGAAGCGGGCGTCGGTGTGCGTGTCCGTCAGCTGCCAGCCCGCCTTGGGCGCGTGGGCCGCGGCGGGGCCCGGAGCGGCGCCGAGCGCGAGGGTCGCGGCCACCCCCGCGACAGCCGTCGACCTCCCCAAACGCCCCACGAGCCCCGTGATTCCCGTGACTCTCCGTATGCCCGTACGCCTCAGATCCGTCATGGCGCGGGGAGCGTAGTCCACCATCCGGGTGGCGTCCAGATCACTCTGATTGAAATCGGTGACAGAGGTCACTCGTCTTTCGTCCGGCTTCAGGTGCACGGAGTTACCCGTTCCGCCGTCTCTTCAAGTGAGGCCGTCCGTCCGTCGTAGTCCGTGCAGTCGTCCCTAGGAGCAGGCGTTGTCCACCCTCATCGAGCAGGCCGTAGAGGCCCGAATCGTCGCCGCCGCACCCCGCATGGCCAGCATCCCCGCGACCCTCGGCTACGACGCGCGCGACCCGTTCGCCGTGCGCATGTCGTTCCCGGCCGCCGCCACCCTCGAAGGCGTCGACGTCTGCTGGACGTTCGCCCGTGAACTGCTCGCGACCGGCGTCCGCGAGCCCGCGGGCCTCGGCGACGTCCGGGTGCGGCCGTACGGGTACGACCGCACGGTCCTGGAGTTCCACGCCATGGAGGGCACGGCGATCGTGCACATCCGCACCGGCGAGCTTGAGCGCTTCCTCGCCAGCACGAAGGCGCTGGTCCCGGTCGGCGAGGAGTCCCTCCACGTGGACGTGGACAGCGACCTGGCGGAGCTGCTGCGCCAGGCGTGAACACAGCGCGGAACACAGCACGGAACACAGCGCGGACGCCCGGCAGAACCCCGGGTGAACCGCGTGCATCGTGCAGGCAGATGTGGTGACAGGCGCGGCGGCGGATGTAAGGATGCGGTGAAACAGGCGTCCGGGGGGACGCGCGGGCGTTCGGCGGGGGCTGCATGGTGCGCGGGGGGCAGGACGGGCGCGGGGCACGGACTGTGCCACCCGGTGCGCTGATCGCGGCCGGAACCGTCCTGCTGCTTGCCGTCACCGCGCTGCTGCTGCGGCCGGAGGACCGCCTCCTCGCCCCCGGGACCGGACCGCTCGGCGGCCGGGGCGTCCTCGTGGTCGGCCTCGTCGCCGTCTGGGCGCTCGGAATCACCTCCTGGACGAAGCGGCTGCGCGGCCGGATCCGCACGGACGACAGGGCGACCCACCCGGCCGCGGAACGGCTCCGCCAGGCGGCGCTCCCGCTCCTGCTCGCGGGGCCACTGGCGCTCGGGATCCTCGCCCTGGTACTGCACCGCTTCACCCGCGACAGCGCGTCCGACGCACCTCCGGCTCCCGTGCCGACCGCCCCGCCGGTCTCGACCGGCATCATGGGCCGGCCCCCGGAGAGCGGCCGGAACTCCGACCCTTCCTGGCCGCTGTACGTCCTGCTCGGCCTGGCCGCCCTCGCCGTGCTGACGGTGCTTGTGATCGTCCTCGTACGGCGGCTGCGCGGCTGGCACCCGACCCTGACGCGGCCCGACGCCGCACTCGACGAGGTCGACGACGCCGACCAGGACCGGCAGGCGCTCCTCTCCGCCGTGCGGTCCGGGCACCGGGCGCTGGCCGGGGGCGAGGACGCGCGGGCCGCCGTCATCGCCTGCTACGCCGCGATGGAGGAGGCGCTCGCCGCCTCCGGTGTCGCCCGGCACGCCTCCGACAGCCCCGCCGATCTACTCGCCCGCGCCATCCATGCGGGACGTGCGACGGGCTCGGCGGCGCCGCGGCTCACCGCCCTGTTCCGCGAGGCTCGCTTCTCCTCGCACCCCATGGACGACACCCAGCGCACGGCCGCCGCCAACGCCCTGGAGGAGATCGCCGGGCAGCTCCGCGACCGGGAGGTGACGGGATGACCGCGCCCCCGCCCCACCTGACCCCCCTGACCCCGCGCTCCCCTCTGTCCATGGGGCGGCTGCTCGCGCTGCTCGGGGTCGTGGCCGCCTCCGCCGTGCTCCTGGTGTGGCTCGTCGACGGGCCGGTCGCGGCCGGTGCCGTCGTGACCGTGCTCGTCGTCGCCGGGCTCGCCGTCGCCCGGTACGTCGCCGGGGCGGACTCCCTCGACTCCGGGCACCGCCACGACGTACGGCTGCTCCAGGCGCGGGAGCCCGGCATGGGCGAGTGGCGGAGCAACGTCCGCACGGCCACCGGCCCCGACGGCGCCCTCTACTACCGCGCCGTGCTCCGGCCCGAACTGCGCCGCCTGTTCGCCGCCGCGCTCGCCGAGCACCACCACGTCTCGCTCGACCACCAGCCGGGGCGCGCCGCCGAACTGATCGGCGCGGAGCTGTGGCCGTGGCTCGGGGCGGCGACGCCCGCGACCGGGCCCGACGGCGACGTGCCGGTCGAGGTGCTGCGCCGCCTGGTGGACCGCCTCGAAGCGCTGAACACCCCCCGCCCTCGCCCCACCGCCTGACAGCCGCCCGACCGTCTCGTGAGCGCCGCCCGATCGCCGGCTGATCGCCTCCTGATCGTCGCCTGAGGAAGAACGGAAGAACGACGTGACACCACCTTCGACACCCCCCTCCCTGACGTCCCGGCAGGCCGGTGAGCAGGCGGCCGCCGTGCTGCGCGAGGTCGGCCGCGCCGTCGTCGGCAAGGCGGACGCCCTCGAACTCGTGATGCTCGGCGTCCTCGCGGGTGGCCACGTGCTCGTCGAGGACCTGCCGGGGCTCGGCAAGACACTGCTCGCCCGCTCGTTCGCGACCACGCTCGGCCTGGACTTCCGGCGGATCCAGTTCACGCCCGACCTGCTGCCGTCGGACGTCACCGGAGCCTCCCTGTACGACCAGCGGACCGGCGAGATGGTCTTCCACCCAGGACCCGTCTTCACCCACCTCCTGCTCGCCGACGAGATCAACCGGACGCCGCCCAAGACACAGGCAGCCCTCCTGGAGGCGATGGCCGAGACCCAGGTGACGGTGGACGGGGCGACGCGCCCGCTGGCCGACCCCTTCCTGGTCATCGCCACCGCCAACCCCGTGGAGTACGAGGGGACGTACTCGCTGCCCGAGGCGCAGCTCGACCGCTTCCAACTCCGCGTGCGCATGGGGTACTTGACTGCGCACGACGAACTGTCCATGCTGCGGGCGCGGGTCGACCGGGCGGCGCCCGAGGCCGTCCTGGACCGCCTCGCCTCCCCCGCCGACGTCGTGGCGTGGCGGTCCGTCGTGGAGCGCGTCGAGATCGACGACGACCTTCTCGCGTACGCCGTCGCGCTCGTCGGTGCCACCCGCGAGCACCCGCAGATCAGCATCGGCGCGTCGCCTCGTGGCGGGCTCGCGCTCATCCAGCTCGCGCGGGCGCGGGCCGTCCTTGAGGGGCGGGACTTCGTCGTCCCGGAGGACGTGAAGGCGCTGGCGGTGCCCGCGCTCGCGCACCGGGTGTCGTTGCGGCCCGAGCTGTGGGTGCGCGAGGTGTCCACGGACGAGGTGCTGCGCGAGATCGTCGACACCGTCGGGACGCCCTCCACCCGGCGCACGGCCGCCGTCCCGTCATGACATCGGCGCCGACTCCACCCCCGGCCGCGCCCCGGCCCACCGCCTCCGTGCTGCGCGCCCTCGACGGGCGCACCGGGGCGGCGCAGCCGCCCGCGCCGCCGTCCCCGGGGCCGCGCCTCGGCGAGCGGGCGCTGCGCCTGCTCACCGTCGCCGTCGTCGCACTGGGCGCGGCGCTGCTCACCGGGAAGCCGGTGCTGCTCGCGTTCGCCGCCGCGCCGCTGGTGCTCCTCGCGCTGTCACTGCCGACGGCGTACGCGCGCCGGATCGAGACGGCGGTGACGGTCGAGCCCCGGCGCTGTTTCGAGGGCGACACCGTCACCGTCCGGATCGCGGTCGCCCACGACGGCGGCGCCGTCCGCCTCGACCCCGGCGTCACGCTCGGCCCCGGCCTGCGGCTCGACGAGGTGGCGAGCGGCCGATCCGCCGTCGTCCTGCGGTACGCGGCCGTGCGCTGGGGCCGCTGGTCGCTCGGCCCCGTCGACCTCGACGTGTACGACGCCGGGGGCACCGTGCGCCGCAGCGTGCGGGTCGACGTGCCGGAGGTCTCGGTGTTCCCGCACGCCGGGCAGTCCCGGTTCACGCCGATCCCGGTGCGGCTTCCGCAGCGGCTCGGCGAGCACACGTCGGCGCAGACCGGGGAGGGCGTCGAGGTCATCGGCGTACGCGCCTGGGAGCCGGGTGAGCGGCAGCGGCGCATCCACTGGCCGTCCACGACCCGGCGGGGCGCCGTCCACCTGCACCGGTTCGCGGCGGAACGGGCCGCCGACACCGTGCTGCTCCTCGACGCGTTCGGCGACGTCGTCGACCCGGTGACCGGCGTCTCGTCCCTCGACGAGACGGTCAGGGCCGCCGCGGGTCTCGCCCGCGCCTATCTGCGCACCCACGACCGCGTCGGCGTCGTCTCGACCGGCGGTACGACGCGGTGGCTGCGGCCCGCGACCGGGGACGCGGCGTTCTACCGCATCGTCGAGAGCGTCCTCGACGTGCGCAAGGACCGGCGGTTCGACGCGCCGGGACTGGAACGCGTACCGCCCCCGGCGCTGCCCGAAGGCGCGCTCGTGTACGTGTTCACGCCGCTGAGCGATGCCCGGGTGCTCAAGGTGTTGCGGGATCTGGAGGCCCGGGGGCGGCGGCCTGTCGTCGTCGAGATCCCGTGCGGGGATCCTCCGGTACGGGACGGTGAGGTGGCGGCCGAGCTGGGGGTGCGGCTCTGGCGGGCGGAACGGGACGCGATGCGGTTCGCTCTGCGGGACAGCGGGATTCCTGTGCTGCGGCACGTCGCCGGGGAGCCGCTGGATCTGGCGCTGGCGCCGTTGCTCGCGGGGCGAGTGGGAGGGCGGTGATGGCGATGTCCTGGCGGCCCCTGGTCGCGTACGGGGTGCGGACGTTGCCTGTACGGGTGCTCGGTGCCGGCCTCGTGGTGGTCGCGGGGCGGCCCTGGGAGACGGTGCACGGGCTGGTGCGGGCCGTGCTGTTCGCCGGTGCGGTGCTGTTCGCGGTGTGGGCGGCGCCCGGGGTGGACCGGCGGCCGACCGCGGCGTCCCCGCGGTGGCTCGACCAGGTCGTGCGGCATCGGACGACGGTCCTCGCGGGGGGTGGCGTGGCGCTCGCCTCGGTCGGGGGCGGGGTGTCCGGGTGGCAGGGGGTGTGCGCGGCGGTGCTTCTGGTCGGGTATCTGGTGCTGAGCGACTCGTGGTCCGTCGGGGGTACGGCTCGGCGAGGGTTGTGGCGGGTCTGGGGCGAGGCGGGTGCGGCTGTCTTGGGGGCCGGGCTCGTGTTCTGGGCGGCGACCGTTTCCGCCGGGCGGGTGGGGGATGGGCGGGTTGGCGCGGTGGGGGTTTTGGTGGTGGGGCTCGTTGTGGTGCTGGGTGGAGGCTGGTGGATGGTGGCCGGGGCGCGGCGGGGGCGGTGAGCGCGGCTCGAGGTGCCGGGAGATCGCCGTCGGCGGGTGCGGGTGGTTTGTGGCTGGGCGCGCAGTTCCCCGCGCCCCTGGCGGGGCGGTCGCCGTTGGCGGGTGCGGGTGGGCTGTGGCCGGGCGCGCAGTTCCCCGCGCCCCTGGCGGGGCGGTCGCTCCCTGCGTTTCAGCTACGGACCGTTAATCGGTTGACCGGGGTCGAGGCGGTTCTTATCGTTTACAGCGGTTCTGTTGTCGTCGATCGGAGTAGGACGTTGCTCGTCTGAGGTCTGAGACACCGCGCATGTCACGCCGCGCACGTCGTTGTTCCGACGTGCCGCCGCCGCGTTCATGTCGTCGTGCGAGACCTCGGCCTTCCGGGCCCGAGCCGTCCTCCCCGCGCCGCCGCAGGCCCTTTTTCATGGGCATGGCCGCCCGCGGTGTCTCGAACGCGTTGCACCCGTCATCGTTCGCACCGAGCAACCGCGAGGTCCGTATGTCCATGTCCTCATCGTCCTCATCGTCCTCATCGTCCTCCCCCGGCCACACCCACCCGCACGGCCCCACGTCCGTCGCCGTCACCGGGCTCTCGTACGCCTGGCCCGACGGCACCGGTGTCTTCGACGGGCTGCAGGCTTCCTTCGGGCCGGGCCGCACCGGGCTCATCGGCGTCAACGGGTCGGGGAAGTCGACTCTGTTGAAGCTCATCGCCGGTGAACTCACCCCGCTCGACGGGACCGTGCGCGTGTCCGGCGAGATCGGTCACCTGCCGCAGAACGTCGCCCTGGACACCACGGTCCGGGTCGACGAGGCGCTCGGCATCGCGGCGACCCGGGCCGCGTTGCACGCCATCGAGGCCGGTGACGTCCGCGAGGAGCACTTCACCGTCGTCGGCGACGACTGGGACGTCGAGGAGCGCGCGCTCGCCACGCTCGGCGAACTCGGGCTCGGCCACATCGGTCTGGACCGCACCATCGGCGAGGTGTCCGGCGGCGAGTCGGTGCTGCTGCGGCTCGCCGCGCTGCTCCTGCGCCGGCCCGATGTCCTGCTTCTCGACGAGCCGACCAACAACCTGGACCTGTTCGCGCGGCGACGGCTCCACGCCGCCGTCGAACGGTGGCCCGGGGTGCTCATCCTCGTCAGCCATGACCGTGAACTCCTGGACCGCGTCGACCAGATCGCCGATCTGCGCGGCGGCGAAGTCACCTGGTACGGCGGGAACTTCTCCGCCTACGAGGAGGCGCTCGCCGTCGAGCAGGACGCGGCCGAGCGCATGGTGCGGGCCGCCGAGTCCGATCTGAAGAAGCAGAAGCGGGAACTGTCCGACGCCCACATGAAACTGGCCCGGCGCAAGCGGTACGGGCAGAAGATGTGGGACAGCAAGCGCGAGCCGAAGATCATCATGGGCGCGCGCAAGCGGGCCGCCCAGGTCTCCGCCGGCAAGCACCGCATCCTGCACGAAGAGAAGCTGAGCGAGGCGAAGGACCGTCTCGACGAGGCGCTCGAGGCGGTGCGCGACGATGACGAGATCCGTGTCGACATGCCCTTCACCGCCGTCCCGCCCGGCCGTTCCGTGCTCACCCTGAGCGATCTGCGGCTGGCTCACGGGGCGCGGGTGCGGGGCGGGTTCGAGCTGCGCGGGCCCGAGCGGATCGCCCTCGTCGGGCGCAACGGCGCGGGCAAGTCGACACTGCTGCGCACCATCGCCGGTGAGCTGGCGGCGGTGGAGGGCGAGGCGACGGCCCATGTGCCGCTCCGTCTCCTGCCGCAGCGGCTCGACGTGCTCGACGACGGGCTGAGCGTCGCGGAGAACGTGGCACGGTTCGCGCCGGACGCCACCAACAACCGGATCCGGGCCCGTCTCGCCCGCTTCCTGTTCAAGGGCGCGCGGGCCGACCAGCTCGCCGCGACCCTGTCCGGCGGCGAACGGTTCCGCGCGACCCTGGCCGCGCTGATGCTCTCCGAACCGGCGCCCCAGCTCCTCATGCTCGACGAACCGACCAACAACCTGGACATGGCGAGCGTCCGCCAGCTCACCTCGGCCCTGGAGTCGTACGAGGGCGCGCTCATCGTGGCCAGCCACGACCTGCCCTTCCTCCATTCGATCGGGGTGACCCGCTGGCTCCTGCTCGACGGAACACTCCAGGACACCGAGGCCCCGTAAGGGGGGCGCGGGGAACGGGGGCACGGAGGGAAACAGCGCGCGGCGCGCCGTGTGACGTGTCTCTCACTCCGGTTTACGGGGCACCGGATGTGACATCGACCCTTTATCGAGCGCTTAACCTACGGCAACGTAACCTACGACACCGTAAGTAATACCGCTCGCTGTACCTCCGTCCCCCAGGAGCCCTCGTGACCGTCATCTCTCCCCGCCTCGGCTCGTCGACCTCATGGACCGACGCACGCCTTCTGCACGCGCTGGAGGAAGTGGTCGAACAGGAGCTGAACCGGCATCTGAAGGTCGCCAAGGACTGGATGCCGCACGAGTACGTGCCCTGGTCCGACGCCCGTAACTTCCCCGGCTTCTTCGAGGACGGCCAGGCCTGGGAGAAGGAGCAGTCGCAGGTCACGGAGATCGGCCGGACCGCACTGATCGTGAACCTGCTGACCGAGGACAACCTGCCCAGCTACCACCACGAGATCGCCTCGCTGTTCGGCCGCGACGGCGCCTGGGGCACCTGGGTGCACCGCTGGACGGCGGAGGAGGGCCGGCACGGCATCGTCATGCGCGACTACCTGCTCGCGTCGCGCGCCGTCGACCCGGACAAGCTCGAGAACTTCCGCATGGCGCACATGAGCGAGGGGTTCGAGTCGGACAACCGGCACTCGATGCTGCACTCGGTCGCCTACGTCGCGTTCCAGGAGCTGGCGACCCGCATCTCGCACCGCAACACCGGGCACCAGTCCGGCGACCCGGTCTGCGACCGCATGCTGGCGCGCATCGCGACGGACGAGAACCTGCACATGGTCTTCTACCGGAACCTGCTGAAGGCCGCGTTCGAGATCGCCCCCGACCTGACGATGCGCGCCGTGCGCGACGTCGTCGTGAACTTCCGTATGCCGGGGCACGGCATCCCCGGCTTCGAGCGGGCGGCGGCGCAGATGGCGATCGGCGAGGTCTACAACCTGCGCATCCACCACGACGACGTCATCCAGCCCGTGCTCCGCTTCCTCAAGGTCATGGAGATCGACGGGCTCGGCCCCGAGGGCCTCCAGGCCCAGGAGGAGCTGGGCCTCTTCATGAACGGGCTCGACAGCGAGGCCGCCAAGTTCGACGAGAAGCTGGCGGCGCGCAAGGCCCGCCTCGCGGCCCGGGCCGCCAAGGCCTGACCCCTGAACCCCTGACCCTGGAACACCGGCCGCCGCGGATCCGTCCGCGGCGGCCTTGCGGGCGTCCTTGTGGGCGTCCCTGCGGGCGTCACTGCCTGCATCCCTATGGGCAGCATTAACTTCAGTGATAGCTTCTCACTCATGGCGGAGACGAAGACCCCGCGCGAGCGGTACCGCGCCCAAGTGCGCGCGGAGATCAAGCAGCACGCCTGGGAGCAGATCGCCACGGCAGGTGCCTCCGCGCTCTCGCTCAACGCCATCGCCAAGCGGATGGGCATGAGCGGCCCCGCGCTCTACCGCTACTTCGCGGGCCGCGACGAGCTGATCACCGAGCTGATCAGGGACGCGTACCGGAGCCTCGCCGACACCTTCCGGGCGACCGAGACGGATGTCGCCGCCCTCGCGCGGGCGCTGCGCGGCTGGGCCCTCGCCGACCCGCACCGCTACTTCCTGGTCTACGGCACCCCCGTACCGGGGTATCACGCGCCCGACGACATCACCGTCATCGCGTCCGAGATCATGGCCCCGCTGCTCGACGCCTGCGCGGCGCTGACCCACGAGAACGGGGCGGCGCCGTTCGACCGCCACATCGACGCCCACCGGCCATGGGCGAAGGGCCATTCCGCCCCGCCCGCGGCCCTGCACCGGGCGCTGTCCGTGTGGACGCGGCTGCACGGTGTCCTGTCCCTGGAGGCCGCGGGGCACTTCACGGGCATGGGGTTCGACCCCGGGCAGCTCTTCGAGGCCGAGCTGGACAGCCTGCTCTGACGCCTGTCCGGAAGGGGCTCAGGCGAGCCCCGCCGCGATCGCCCGGCGCACGGCGTCCGCCCGGTCCCGGATGTCCGCCTTGGCGAACAGGTTGTTGATGTGCGTCTTCACCGTCGCCTCGCTGATGAACAGCTTCTCGGCGATGGCCCGGTTCGGCAGGCCCTGGCCGATCAGACCGAGGACCTCGCGCTCGCGGGGTGTGAGATCGGCGGGCAGCGCTCCGGGGTCCGGCGCGGGCGGGCGGCCCGTCCTGACCGTGGCGAGGAGCCGGTCCTGGACCTCGCGGTCGAGCACGGACTGCCCCGCGGCCGCCGCCCGGATCGCCCGGACGATGTCCTGCCGTCCGGCGTTCTTCGTGAGGTAGCCGCGGGCGCCCGCGCTCAGCGCGGCCAGGATCGAGTCGTCGTCGGCGAAGGTGGTCAGCACCACCACCGCGACCTCCGGGTGCTCCTCGCTCAGCCGCCGGGTCGCCTCGGTGCCGTCCATGACCGGCATCCGCAGATCCATGAGGACGACGTCCACCGGCCCCGCGCCGGCGACCGCGGCGAGCACCTCGGTGCCGTCGGCCGCGGCGGCGACCACCTCGATGCCGTCGGTCAGGCCGAGCACCGCGGCGAGCGGCTCCCGCACGGCGGCCTGGTCGTCGGCGACGACCACCCTCAACCGCTCACTCCGCGCCGCCTGTTCCCCCATGCCGGTTCCACTCATTCCGGGATCACCGCCTCCACCTGCCACCCGCCCTGGTCCGGCCCCTCGACGACGGGCCCCGCCGTGATGGTGCCACCCAACAGGGCGACGCGCTCGCGCATACCGATCAGCCCCATGCCGCTGCCGCCCCCGGCCACGCCCTCGCGGGTCGCGGGGCGGTTCACGACCCGCAGCGTCGTCGACGCGGCGGCGAACGCCAGCTCCACCCGGACCTCGCCGCCCGGCGCGTACCGGGCCGCGTTGGTCAGCGCCTCCTGGGCGATCCGCAGCAGGTTCTGCGTCACGCGCGCGGGCACCTCGCGGACGGTCCCGGTGACGGTGAGCGCGCCACGGTGGCCGGACGACTCGGCCATCGCGGTCAGGCTCCCGACGAGCGGCAGGGCGTCCTCGCGCAGCGCGTGCACCGTCCACTGGGCCTGTTTCAGGCTCTCCTTGACCATGCTGTGCGCCTTGCCGTTGGCCTCGCGGACCCGGTCGAGGTCGCCGGTGTCGAGGAGGGCGTCGGCGAGTTCGAGCTGCATGTTGATCCCGGCGAGCGAGTGCGCGAGGACGTCGTGCACGTCGCGGGCGATCCGGCCGCGCTCGGTGAGCACGGCGGTACGGGCCTCGGCGCGCGCCGCGCGTTCGGCGGACTCCGCCGCCTCGATCGCCGCCCGGATCGCCCGGTGGCGGCTGCGGTTGACGACGCCGATCACGACGGGGACGCCGGTCACGAGCCCGACGACGTACGGCAGTTCGTGGTACCCGGGGCCGAGCCGGAAGAACAGGACGCCGCCGCAGAGCAGGCTGCACCCGAGTGCGAGGAGCAGGGCCGGGCGCGTCTCCAGGCGGTATCCGGCGTGCCCCGCGAGGAAGAAGGCGAAGAGATAGGCGGTGCCGGTGGAGCTGACGGCGATCAGCGCGGCCGCCGCGACGACGCCGAGCGACAGCCAGATGAGGGCGAGCCGCGGGGACACCCTGGTCTCGGGCAGGCGGCGGGCGAGCAGGGCCAGGCAGTTGACGGCGAAGAGGGCGGTGACGGCGAGGCCGCGGCCGGTGAACCCCATGGGCCGGATGGTGAGGGCCCCGGCGACGACGACGCCGAGGGTCGCGACCCACTGCGTACGGAGGTCCTGGCCGGGGAGCTGCCACGGGCCCGCCGCCCGGGACGGGGTCGCCCCGGGCGGCGGATCGGTCTCGGTTGCGGGCACGGCCGCACCATAACGCATGGTCAGCGGGTGTGGTCGAGGACCGGCGCGGGCGTCGCGACCGCTCCGGCGGCCCGCACGGTCCGGCCCCGTACGGCCCGGCTCCGCAGGAAGATCGTGGCGAGGCGCGTGACCACCTCGGTGAGCGCCATCAGGACGAACGCCGCGACCCACGCCTGGTCGCTGGTGATGTGGTGGGTGACGCTGAACCGGCCGACGTCGTCGGCGCCGCCGTGCTCGACCCACAGCTGGAACGCCATCCGGGCGCCCATGCCGACCACCCACAGGGTCGCCGAGACGGCCCCGGCCTTGATCAGCAGGTGCTCGCCCGAGGCCCGTACGCGGGTGTAGATGCCGCCCGCGATGCCGAGGACCGCGCCGACCGCCACCAGGGCGCCGATCAGGACGAGGTCGTTGCCCCCGGTCGGGATCGTGTCGAGGTAGGACCAGGCCACGAAGGCGACGATGCCCAGCGGGAGCAGGAAGGACCTGAGGTCGAGGCGGCCCTCGCGGAGCTGGCGGAAGACGATGAGGAGGAGCGCGATGTCGGTGATCCACTCGGTCGTTGTCATGTGCTCAAGCCTGCTGCGGCAAGGCCTCCGACGCCTGGACCCAGGGGTGGAACCCCGGGTGGAGATGGCCCGGGAAAGGCCCTAGCCGCCCTGCCTCGACGGTGCCACGGTGCGGGCAGGAGGTGGACTCCATGGCGCAGACGCACGAGTGGATGTTCTACGAGGTCATGTGGCGCAGCTGGGCCGGGCGCGCCCAGGTGCCGTACCCGGTGCCGTGGTGGGCACAGCAAGCGATGCGGCGGTGGAGCGACGACTTCGACGCGGGGACGTACGACTCCAAGGAGGCGGCGTTCGCCTCGAACGCGCTGTACCGGTACTGGGGCATGGTCGGGGTGAAGGACCACCGGCAGGAGTCGCTGATCGGGCAGGCCGGGGAGATCGAACCGGTCTACGACAAGTACTGCCTGTCGTTCTTCCTGTTCGACCCGGCGACGGGCGCGCTGCACCTGCCGCAGCTCACGGACGGCGGGACGGTGGAGCAGCGCATGGAGGCCCCGCATCTGCCGGTCGTCCTGACGCGGTTCCGTACGGCGGACGCGGTCGAGTTCGTGCAGCGCACGTTCGCGGTGCCGGTCGGGGCGCGGCAGCGGGACGCGGTGGTGACCCGCCTGACCGTGGGCTCACCGACGGGACGGGCGCGCGAGGGCCTGCTGTGCGCGGCGGTGATGCCGGCCGGGCCGAGCGGCTTCCAGCGCCACGACCGCAACGGGCGGACCATCACCGACCGGCGCCTCACGTTCCTGCGCTACCTGCCCGGCGAGCGGCGGGTGGAGACGAACAGCGGCTGGGGCCCGGTCTTCGACACGGCGCCCGACGGCTACGGGGTGTACGGGAATCCGGAGTTCAGCACGGACCCGGACGTGTACGTGCGGCACAGCCCGTTCCACGACCTGGTGACGGCCGGGAAGCTGAACGGGGCGGTGGAGGCGCAGGACCAGGTGGCCGGGTTGTGCAGCGCGGTGTTCAGCTGGCCGTACCGGGTGGTCGAGGACGAGCTGATGGAGGTGGACGTCCGGCTCCCCGTCGACCTGTACAGCGGCTCCGACGACCTGGCCGAGCTGCGCGCGACCCCGGCCGACGAACTGGAGGGCGGCAACCGGGACTTCTGGACGGAGAAACTCCTGCGCCAGGGCGTGCAGCCCGAACTCCCGCGCCCGGTGGCCCACTTGACGGACCTCTTCCGGCAGGCACGCTCCGAGCTGCTCATCCTCTCCGACCTCGGCGAGATCCATCCGGGCCCGACCGTGTACGACTCGTTCTGGATCCGGGACTCGTCGGTGGAGGCGACGGCGTGCTCGCTCGTCGGCGACTCCGCGCTCGCCGGACATCAGCTGGGCACGCACTACCCGCTGAGGTTCAACCGGGGCGGCGGGCGGATCGGCCCGTGCGCCGAGTACGGCTTCTACGGCGGCCCGCACGAGAAGGACGACCGCGAGTGGGACAGCAACGGGCAGGCGCTGTGGGCGCTCGGCCGCTTCGACCGGACCTCCGGCCGGGCCGCCGCGTTCGGCGCCAGGCTCTACACCCCGTACGTCCTCGACGGCGCGCGCTGGCTGCGGGACAACCGGGACGGCTACGGGCTGCTGCACAGCGGCTGGAGCGCGGAGCACCTCGGCGAACGCGACAAGCCGCACTACTGGGACGATCTGTGGGGTTGCGCGGGACTGTACGAGGCGGCGCGGCTCGCGGAGCGGATCGGCGCGCCCGAGGTGCCCGAGCTGTGGGGCGCCTTCGACGATCTGAAGGCGGCGACGGCCGCGTCGATGCGCTGGGTCCTCGCCGAGCAGCGGCGGCGCGGCGCCTGGGAGACGTACCTGCCGACGGGCCCCGGCGACGTGGGCCGGCTGGACTCGACGATGATCGGCGCGGCGGCCTACTTCCACCCGCTGCGCCTGCACATGGGCAACAAGCTCGGCGACGACATCGACCAGGCCGCGCGGCACACCCTGGACACGATGTACGCGCACTTCGTGCGGGGCGGCTTCCGGCACGAGGCGGCGTGGAACGCGTACGGGCCGTATCTGACCATGCAGCTCGCGCACGCCTATCTGCTGGCCGGGAACCCGGGGCGCGCCGACGAGCTGCTCGGCTGGGTCGTCGACGCGGCGTTCCCGCACATCCAGGACCGTGCCGTGGCGCTCGGTGCGTGGAACGAGCAGCACGCCTTCCCGATCGCCTCGGACTTCCGCGAGGTGCCGGGGCGGCACTGGTACATGGGCGACATCCCGCACGGCTGGGCCGCCGCCGAGTACCTGCTGCTGATCCGCGACATCCTGTTCTTCGAGGCGGACGAGGACCGCGACCCGCATCTCTACATCGCGCCCGGTGTGCGCCCGCACTGGCTGCGGGACGCGCAGCCGGTCGCGGTCGAGGACGCGCCCACCCTGTTCGGCCGGCCCTTCGGCTACCGGCTCACGCACGAGGCGGCGGCGAAGCGGGTCCGGGTGCGGATCGGGTCGGCGCCGCCCGGGGTGCGGTTCGTCTACCCGTGCCGCTTCGGCCCGGTCCGCACGGCGGTCGCGGACGGCCGGGACCTGGACGTCAGCGGTTTCGGCGACGACGTGCACGTACCCGCGGGCACCCGGGAGTTCACGGTGACCTACGCGTGAGGCGGAGGTGACCTCTGCCGCAGGCGGAGTTGAGCTACGCCTGCGGCGGCGTGCGCCGGAGGTGGTGGCGCTCCTTCTCGGAGAGGCCGCCCCAGACGCCGAAGCGCTCGTCGTGGCTGAGGGCGTACTCCAGACAGGCGGGGCGGATCTCGCACATCCGGCAGATCAGCTTGGCCTCGCGGACGGAGCTGCCCGGCTCGGGGAAGAAGAAGT
Source organism: Streptomyces sp. R818 (assembly GCF_056172735.1). NCBI lineage: Bacteria > Bacillati > Actinomycetota > Actinomycetes > Kitasatosporales > Streptomycetaceae > Streptomyces > Streptomyces sp. R818. The sequence continues at coordinate 304,087 of NZ_JAOCNE010000011.1, read as the reverse complement.
CTCCGCCGGTCTGGGCGCACAGCGCCTGCTCCTGCCAGGCGGGCGCCGTGGGGGTGAGGGTCGTGTTCGCGTGCATGGTGACGAGAGTGCCGCCCGGCGAAAAACGCGGGATCAACGAACGATCAACGCGGCTCGCCGGGCGGCCGGGCGCCCGCCCCGACTATGTCTGGTTCGACTATGTCTGGTTCGGATCGCCCTTGATCACCGCGAACACGGCCCCGTGCGGATCGGTGAGCGTGGCGATCCGGCCCACCCCGGCCACGCTCTCCGGCGCGGAGCGGACCGCGCCGCCGAGCTTCTGGGCCGCCGCCGCGGCCGCGTCGACGTCCGGCACGTGGATGTACGGCGTCCAGTGCGTGTCGAGCGCCGCCTCGCCCGGCTCGGTGTCCAGCGGGGCGATACCTCCGAACATCCCGTTCTCGTCCGTGCCGGCCGGGTTGACCGTGGTGTACGAGCCGCCCGGGAACTCCACGTCGAACGTGCCCCAGCCGAGGACCGTCCCGTAGAACTCCTTCGCGGCGGGGACGTCGCTGGTGTGCAGCTCCACCCAGTTCAGCCCACCGTCCTCGGTCGCGTGCTCGAAGCCCTTGTGCTGCCGGGGCTGCCAGACGCCGAACGCCCCGCCCGCCGGGTCGGCCAGGATCGCCATGCGGCCCTGGTCCAGGACGTCCATCGGCTGCAGGTACACGGTCGCGCCCGCCTGCTCGGCGGCCTTGACCACCGCGTCGACGTCCGCGGCGCGGAAGTAGACCGTCCAGCCCGGGGCGCCCTGGTCGGCGGTGACGGTCATGGCACCCGCCACCGCCTTCCCGTCGAGCGTGAACATGCCGTACCCGCCGGTCTCGGGCCCGCCCGACCGGAACCGCCAGCCGAGGACGCCGCCGTAGAAGGCGACCGAGGCGTCCAGATCAGGGGTGGCGAGGTCCAGCCAGTTCGGCGCGCCGTTCACGGAATCCGTCGTGATCATGGTGGTGCCCTCCTCGTCGAGGGATTTCTTCGTGGACTGCCGAGTCTTGCACCGCCCACTGACAATCCTCCGCGCACGCCGCTGACCAGGCAAGGTACGGACCAATGCCTTCGGTACCCCCTCATGTTCAACCCTTGAACGGGATCATGCGACGGGAGCGCTCCCTGTCATAAGTCTTGACGGCCGCGGCCCCTCTCGCCACAGTGGGCCTCCCCCACAGTGGGTCTCCCCCACATTCGACCCCCACATCTCAGGAGTGCGATCGTGATATCGCGCAGGATGTTCCTCGCCGGCGCCGGAGCGACCGTGGCCACGGCCGCCGCCTCCCTCACCGTCCCCGCCTGGACCGCGGGCGCCGCGCCCGCCACCTGTGAACTGGCGCTGGTGAACAAGTCGTTGCCCGGCACGGTGCGCGCCTACGTCACCGGCCATGAGCAGTCCACCGGCAACTGGGTGCTGCTGCGCGCCGACGGCAGCGTCTACCGCCCCGCGTCGCCGAGCGCCCCGCAGACCCCGCTGCCCGTGGACTGCGCCATCCCGCTGAACGGGGCGGGCGGCGCGCCCAAGGTGCTGACGCTGCCTCAGATGTTCGGCGCGCGGATCTACTTCGTCCGCGACACCACGCTGGACTTCTTCCTGAACCCGGGCCCGGGCCTCGTCGAACCGGCGTTCGCGACACCGACCGACAAGAACTACAACAAGACCTGGTCGTTCTGCGAGTTCACCTTCAACACGCAGCAGCTGTACGCCAACATCAGCTACGTCGACCTCGTGACGGCCCTGCCCATCGGGCTGACCCTGGAGGGCGACGCCACGCACACCGTCGCGCCGCTGCCGAACGGCGCCGTGGACAAGATCGCGGCCGACCTCACCGCGCAGGCCGCCAAGGACGGGCAGCCCTGGGACAAGCTCGTCATCCGGGGCGGCGACGGCAAGGTCCTGCGCGTCATCTCGCCGCAGAACCTGATGGCGCCCTACTTCGACCGGCCCGACCAGATGCCGTTCCGCGACGTGTGGAACGGCTACATCGACCGGGTCTGGGACAAGTACCGCTCCACCGACCTCAAGATCGACCTCCAGGGCGGCCGCGGTGTCTTCACCGGCCGGGTCAGCGGCGACACCCTCACCTTCAACGGCGGCCACACCTTCTCCAAGCCGTCCTCGAAGGACATCTTCACCTGCAACCACGGCCCGTTCACCAACAACCCGGCCGACTCCGACGACAAGAAGGCGCTGCTCGCGCGGATCGCCGCCGGGTTCAACCGCAGCATCATGCTCACGCACCCGACCCAGCCGAACGGCGCGGGCTCCGGCGACTACTACCAGGACGCCACGACCAACCACTGGTCGCGGGTCGTGCACGCCAACTCCCCGATCGGCTACGCGTTCCCGTACGACGACGTCCGCCCCGACGGCCAGCCGGACGTCTCGGGCGCGGCGAACGACGGGAACCCGCGCCGCTTCACGGTGAGCGTCGGCTCCTGACCCCGGTCACCTCCTGGCGTCCTCGCGGATCAGGTCGACGGCCTTCTCCGCGAGGGCGACCGTCGGCGCGTGCGTGTGCCCGCGCGTGATGCGCGGCATGACGGAGGCGTCGACGACGCGCAGCGCCTCCGTCCCCCGGACCCGCAGCCGGGGATCGGTGACGGAGCCGGCGTCGGCGCCCATCCGGCAGGTGCCGACGGGGTGGTAGAGGGTCTCGGCGCCGCCGCGGACGGCGCGGGCCAGCGCCTCGTCGTCGACGACGCCCGGGTACGCGGCCATGGGACCGGAGTGGAGGCCCCGCAACGCGCCGTCGGCGAGCAGTTCCTCGGCCGCGCGTACGCCCGCGACGAGCGTCCGCAGATCCTCGCCCTCCGCGTCGGAGAGGTAGCCGGGGTCGATGCGGGGCCGCTCGGTGCGGCCGGCCGGGGTGATGCGGCCGCTGCTGCGCGGCTGGAGCAGGACGACGCCGAGGGTGAGCCCGTGCTCGGTCGGCGGCGTGAGCCCGTGGTTCACGAACGGGACGGGCGCGTACACCAACTCCACATCGGGAGCGTCGAGTTCCTCCCTGGTCTTGATGAAGGCGACGGCCTCCCCGACGTTCGAGGTGAGGGGTCCGCGCCCGCCGAGCAGGAAACGGGCGATGTTGGCGGGGGTGTCCGCGCCGGTCAGGGAGACGGGGCGCGGGCAGCGGACGGTGACCGCGTACGACAGGTGGTCCTGGAGGTGCCGCCCGACGTCGGGCGAGGCGACCCGGGTGTCGATCCCGGCGGCGGCGAGCTCGTCCGGATCACCGATCCCGGCCTGCTGCAGCAACTGCGGCGACCCGATGGCCCCGGCGGCGAGGATCACCTCACGGGTGGCGCGCAACGTCCCCGCGGCGACACCCTCGGCGACGACCCCGGCGGCCCGCGTGCCGTCGAAGTCGATACGTGTGACCCGGGCATCCGTATAGACGTCGAGGTTGCGGCGCCGGGCGGCGGGCTTCAGATACCCGTCGGCGGCGCTCCAGCGGCGCCCACGGTGCTGATTGACGGGCGTGGCGGCGAACCCGGCATTGTCCGCACGGTTCAACTCGCCCAGCTCGTTGAGCCCTTGAGCCCGGCAGGCGGCGAGAAAGGCGCCGGTGGTGGGGTGGGGATGCCGCAGAGGCGAGATGTGCAGGGGCCCGTCGACGCCGTACACGGAGTCACCGCCCCGAGGCCCGCTCCACCGCTCGGCGCGCCGGAAGTACGGCTCGAACGCGTCGTACGCCCACCCGGGCCCGGCGGCCTCGCCCCAGGCGTCGTAGTCGGCATGGTGCCCGCGCACCCACATCATGGCGTTGAGCGACGAGGACCCGCCGAGCATGCGCCCGCGCGGCCAGTACAACTCCCGCCCTGCCAGGCCGGGTTGTTTGCTGGTCCGGTAGTCCCAGTCGCACACCGTCCTGAACAGCTTCGGGAACGCGGCCGGAATCCTGATCTCCGTCTTCCGGTCGCGCGGCCCGGCCTCCACGAGCGCGACCCGCACCCCCGGATCCTCACTCAGCCGCCCGGCCACCACACACCCCGCGGACCCGGCCCCGACGACGACATAGTCATACGTACGATCCTTGCTCAACCCGACTCCCTCAGCGACGCAACGACCCGTACAGCTGCTACGGAGGGTCTACACCCACACCCGCCCCTGCCGCACCGGTGCGTCGCCGCCCGGAGGATCAGTGATGCGGATCGTCATACGCCGGAATCGACCCGTCCGCCTTCTTCACCAGGAACAACCCCGCCATCCCCATGTCCGAGTGGCTCTGCACATGGCAGTGGTACATCCAGGCGCCCGCGCCGACGCCCTCGCCCGCGATGATCTGGAAGCCGAAGGAGTCCGCCGGGCCGCAGATCTTGTTGTCGAGGACCTGGGTCGGGTCGTCGGGGCCCGTCAGCATGCCGGTGCGGTTGTCCGCCCAGCGGTGACCGTGCATGTGGAACGTGTGGTAGTACTCGCCGTGCGTGATCATGACGATCTCGACGCGGTCGCCGACCGTGGCCTCGAAGGTGGGGGCCTCGTGCATCCCCTTGTTGTTGATCGTCATGTCGTTGAAGACGATGGTGAACGTCTTGCCCGGGTCGGGCAGGATGTCGCCCTTGCGGCGCACGATCACCGGGCCGTACAGGCCCTTGCGGATGCCGCCCGTTCCGTGGTCCGTGCCGACGACGTGGTCGTGGTAGTGCCAGTAGCCCGCCGAACCGGCCCGCCACGTCCCGTCCTTGCGGCGGCCCGGCGCGTGCGTCCGCCAGGTGTAGGTGCGGGTGCCGCCGGGTTCGACGTGGCTGCGGTTCATCCGCGTACCGTCGCTGGAGATCTCGTAGTCCATGCCGTGCACGTGCAGGCTCGCGTCGACGTCGGTGAGGTTGTGGAACTCGATGTGCGCGGTGTCGCCCTCGTTGAGTTCGATCAGCGGGCCGGGGATCGACGCCTTGCCCTTCTCGAAGCCGTAGCCGAGCTGGCCGTCCGCGAGCTTCTCCGCGTAGAGGGTCAGACGACGGACCTCGCCGCCCGCGGGGGCCGTGCGGGGTGGCGTGTCCGCGCCCGCCGCCGGTGGGGCCGAGGCCGCTATGGACAACGATGTCACGCCCGCCGTCGCCGCCACCGCACCACCGATCAGCATCCGGCGGCTCAAAGCGCGCCGGTCCTGGTCGCTCGCCCGGGACGGTTCGTCCGCCCGGCCCGGCTCGCTCGTGCCGTTCAGTTCGTCGCGGTCCATCGTCACAGCCAACTCCCCACCCTCGTACGGGCTTTTCTGTCGCAGTGAGCGTCGCGCTGAGCACCGTAGCCAGGTGATCTTCGTTTATCCACACTCAGGACAAAGTTTGTGGAATCCCGGTCATACCTATTGGCGAACCGCGCAAAGAGGTCTAGCTTTCACCGCGCTGTCCGTGTCCTATGAGGAGTGGGTGAGCACATGCGGCGGTTACCGCATCAGAAGCCGTTGCCCGTACGGGAGTTCAGAGCGAGCAGGAGCAGACGCGGCCGCCTGTGGGCGGTCGGGATCGCGGCGGGCACGCTGGGCGCCGGGCTGCTGAGCGGCCCCGCCGCCAGCGCGTACCAGGACCCGAGCCCGTCCGTGACAACGATGTCCATCAAGTCGCCGCCCGGCGCCGTGACCCCGCGCGTCCTCGTCTTCTACGGGTCCGCGGCCGGTGGCGACGAGTCGCCCACGGTCAACGCCGGCATCGAGGCGATCGAGAAGATCGGCCAGTCCGGGCCCGCGGGCCAGCAGTTCACGATCACGGCGAGCGACGACGCCTCCGTGTTCACGAACGAGAAGAAGCTGGGGCGGTTCAATTCGATCGTCTTTCTGACGGGTGGGGGCGATGTCCTCGATCCCGATCAGGAAGCCGGCCTCGAGGCCTACATGGAGGCCGGCGGCGGGTTCGTCGGCATCCACGACGCGGCCCGAGCCGAACCGTACTCGGACTGGTTCACCGGCCTGATCGGGGCGCGGCCCGCCGCCTCCTCGCCGACCGCCGTGCAGCGCGCGACCGTCGAGGTCGGCGACCGGCAGAACCCGGCGACGAAGAGCCTTCCGACGCAGTGGAAGCGCCCCGACCAGTGGCTGAACTGGGTCGAGAACCCGTCCGGGGACGTGCACACGGTCGCCCGGGTCAACGAGTCCACGTACAAGCCGGGCGACAGCGCGAACGGCGCCGACCACCCCGTCTCGTGGTGCCGTGACTACGACGGCGGGCGCTCCTTCTACACCGGGATGGGCGGCACCGTCGCCTCGTACGACGAGACGGACTTCCGCGACCACCTGCGCGGCGCGCTCCTGTGGACGTCGCGGATCGTGCGGGCCGACTGCAAGGCCGCGATCGACGCCAACTACAAGGCCGAGCGGCTGACCCAGCCCAACCAGGCCGGGCAGAACGACCAGATCGGCGAGCCGCACGGTCTTGTCACCGCGCCCGACGGGCGGATCTTCTACATCGGCCGCGGCGGCGCCGACTCCTCCCAGCCGGTGATCACCGACTGGAACAACCCCGATGTCGGCAAGGGGATCGGACAGGTTCATGTCTACGACCCCAAGACCAAGAAGGTGACCCTCGCGGGTGCCCTCACCGTCTTCGGCAACAAGGGCGGCGGCGACGAGCTCGTCAAGGTCGAGGAGGGGCTCCTCGGCATCGAGCTGGATCCTAAGTTCGAGCAGAACGGGTGGGTGTACCTGCACTACACCCCGCACTCGCAGCTCGACCGCGACAAGCAGATGGCCGAGCGGCGCGTCTCGCGGTTCACCCTCGACCTCGCCACCAACAAGCTCGACCTGGGCAGCGAGAAGGTGCTGCTGAAGTGGCCGGTCCAGGTGCACAGTTGCTGCCACGCGGGCGGCGGGATGGCCTGGGACTCCAGGGGCAACCTGTACATCGCGACCGGTGACAACAACTCCTCGCAGTTCAGCGACGGGTACTCGGGCAACAATCCGCAGCCGAACTACAAGGGCGTGTCCTTCGCCGACGCGCGCCGCACCGCCGGCAACACCAACAACCTCAACGGCAAGATCCTGCGCATCCACCCCGCGGCCGACGGTACGTACACCCTGCCGGAGGGGAACCTCTTCACCGGCAAGGAGACCGCCGAGGGCGGCGGCAAGACGCGCGGCGAGATCTATGTGATGGGTGTCCGCAACCCGGCGCGCATCTCCGTCGACAAGATGACCGACACGCTGTACGCGGGCTGGGTCGGGCCGGACGCCGGTGCGCCGTCGACGACCTGGGGTCCGGCCAAGTACGACCAGTTCGCCGTCATCACCAAGGCGTCCAACCGCGGCTGGCCGTACTGCATGGGCAACAAGCAGCCCTACCGCGACCGCAACCTGCCGGACCCGACGAAGCCGCTCGGCTGGTACGACTGCGACCACCCGAAGAACGAGTCGCCGAACAACGACGGCCTCGTCAACCTGCCGCCGGTCACCGGCAACAACATCTGGTACTCGCCGCAGGGCGGCGCCCCGGACTTCCCGCGGGACGCGAACGGCGTCCCGTCGTACAAGCAGTCCGAGGCGAAGTACCTGCTGCCGTGGCTCAAGGGCGGCGGCCAGGCGGCCATGGACGGCCCGGTCTACCGCTACGACGCGTCGATCCCGAACGCGGACAAGTGGCCGAGCTACTGGGACGGCAAGTGGTTCGTCGGTGACTTCTACGACGCCGACCAGCCGCGCAACGCGGTCCTCACCGACCCGAGGACGCACGGGGACGGATCGATCCCAATCCACTCCGAGTCCTTGAAGAAGATCATTCCGGTCGGCAACGACGGCATCAAGAACCTCATGGACTGGAAGTTCGGTCCCGACGGTGCTCTGTACGTCCTCGACTACGGGCGCGGCTTCTTCACCTCCGACTCCAAGTCGGCGCTGTGGAAGGTCACGTACACCGGCGGCGAGGCGACTCCGGCGGCCGGCCAGCTGGTCGGGAAGGGCTGATCCTCATGACGCGAAATCGACCGCAACTGCTGCACAGACATCGGTTGCTGACCGCTCTGCTCGCCGCCGTCCTCATGTGTCTCGGGCTCGGCGCGCTGCCCGCCGCCACCGCGGCCCCGGCGTCCGAGGCCGCCGCCGACCAGGTGCTGACCTGGACCGCCGGGGACGACATCACGAAGTACGCCTCGGCGCCGCAGACCGCGGTCGCCGGCAAGGCGACGATCGTCTTCGAGAACAGCACGGCGACCGGCAACACGATGGGCATGCCGCACACGCTGACCTTCGACGTGTCGGACCCCGAGTACAACAACGACGTACCGCTCAACATCCTCGCCAACCCCAACGACGACCAGGGCGGCAAGCACACCGCCGAGGTCACCCTCTCCCCCGGCAAGTACCGCTACCACTGCACGATCCCGGGCCACCTCTCCATGCAGGGGGTCCTCGTGGTGACGGACGGCGGCGGCGGTGACGACACGACCGCGCCCGAGACCTCGGCGAAGGCCGAGGGGCAGACCAACGCGGACGGCGCCTTCGTCGGATCCGCCTCGGTCACCGTGACCGCGAGCGACGCGGGCTCGGGCGTCGACCGCATCGAGTACGCGCTCGACGGCGGCGCCTACACGCCCTACACGGCGCCCGTCGTCGTCGACCAGGTCGGCGCGCACAAGTTGACGTACAAGGCGACCGACAAGGCGGGCAACGCCGCCGAGGAGAAGTCCCTCGACTTCACCGTGGTCGCCCCGGACACCGACGACACGACCGCGCCGGAGACCTCGGCGACCGTGACCGGTGACAAGGACGCCTCCGGCGCCTACGTCGGCATGGCCACGGTGACGGTCTCCGCCTCGGACACCGGCTCCGGGGTCAACACGGTTGAGTACGCGCTCGGCGCCGACGGCGCCTGGCAGCCGTACACCGCGCCGGTCATGGTCCACGACCCGGGCACCTACAAGGTGCGCTACCGGGCCACGGACAAGGCGGGCAACCAGGCGCCCGAGAAGTCCGTCGACTTCACGGTCGTGGCGCCGCCCGCCCAGGACACGACGGCGCCGACGGTGTCGCTGTCGGTCGCCGGGGACAAGAACTCCGACGGCGCGTACGTCAACAACGCCAAGCTGACCGTGACCGCGACCGATGACGACTCGGGCGTGGAGAAGATCGAGTACTCGCTCGACGGCGGGCCCTACCTCGCCTACACCGCCCCCGTGGTGGTGGACCGGGTCGGCGCGCACTCCGTCTCCTACCGGGCGAGCGACAAGGCCGGGAACGTCTCGCAGGCGCAGCTGTTCGTCTTCGCGGTCGCCTCGGGCGGCGGCGTCCCCGCGCCCAACTGCCCGGAGTACGACGAGCGGACGACGGTGTTCGTGGGCACGACGGACACGGGCATCCCGAACCGCGTCACGAACAACCGGTGCCGGATCGGTGAGCTGATCGAGGACGAGAAGGACTGGTCGTCGCACGCGCTGTTCGTCAAGCACGTGAAGACGGTCACCGACAAGCTCCTCAAGGACGGCGCGATCGACCAACGCGAGTACAACAAGATCAACAAGGCGGCGAAGCAGTCCCCGATCGGTACGCCGGGCCAGACCGACGGCTACACCAAGATCCTGGACGGCTCGCAGGAGCAGTTCGCCAAGTGGGAGCAGGTCGGCGGCGGCAAGTTCGCCCTCAACGCCGACGGGTCGATCACCAGCAGCACCACGGTGGACGGCATGGGCATGCTCTGGTTCCCGCAGCGCAAGTACGCGAACTACTCGCTGAAGCTCCAGTGGCGCGACGACGCACCGGGCACGGGCAACGCCAACGGCGGCGTCTTCGTCCGCTTCCCGTGGGTCCACGACCACCCGGAGGAGTCGCGGCCCGAGTGGGTCGCCATCAAGTACGGGCATGAGATCCAGGTCCTCGACCGGCCCGACGGCGACATGTACAAGACCGGTTCGGTCTACGGCTTCGACCGGGTCGGCCTCGCGGGCGCGGGCGTCACCCAGAAGGGCACGTGGAACGATTACGAGGTCAAGGTGGTCGACCAGCACTACTCGATCTACCGCAACGGTGTGCTGATCAACGAGTTCGACAACAACGGCGGCCAGGTCTTCGAGCCGCCGCGCTCGGACGACCCGGGCACCGACGGCCGGCGCTACTCCTCCGGCTACATCGGGCTCCAGGTGCACAGCACGACGGACGTCGTCTCGTACCGGGACGTCCGCGTGAAGGAACTGCCGTAACGGACAAGTGAGTTCGGTCGAGCCGGGTCAGTCCTCGTGTCTGGCCCGGCTCGGCTGTACGCGCTTCGGCTCGCCCGGCATCTTCGGGTACTCGGGCGGGTACGGCAGGTCGCCGTGGCCGCGGTCGCGCTCGTCCTGGTGGGCGAGTTCGAGCAGCGCTTCGAGGGAGTGGTGCTCGTGGTCCATGCCCGCGTGCAGGTCGCCGACCTCGGCGAACCGCTTCGGCATGGTCACGATGTCGAAGTCGCGCGGCTCGGCGTCACCTAGTTCGTCCCAGGTCAGCGGGGCGGAGACGGGCGCGTGCGGGCGGGCGCGGACCGAGTAGGCGGAGGCGATGGTGCGGTCGCGGGCCGTCTGGTTGTAGTCGACGAAGATCTTCTCGCCCCGCTCCTCCTTCCACCAGGCGGTGGTGACGGCGTCCGGCATCCGGCGCTCCAGCTCCCGGCCGACCGCGATGGCTGCGCGGCGCACCTGGGTGAAGGTCCAGCGCGGTTCGATCGGCACGAAGACGTGCAGGCCACGCCCGCCCGAGGTCTTGGGCCAGCCGCGCAGCCCCCCGAACTCGTCGAGTACGGCGCGCAGTTCGCGGGCGGCGGTGACGGCGTCGCCGTAGTCGGTGCCGGGCTGCGGATCGAGGTCGATGCGGAGTTCGTCCGGGTGGTCGAGGTCGCCGCGCCGCACCGGCCAGGGATGGAAGGTGAGGGTGCCGTACTGGGCGGCCCAGAGCACGGCGCCGACCTCGGTGGGGCACATCTCGGCGGCGGTGCGCCCGGACGGGAAGGCGATGGTGGCGGTCGGAGTCCAGTCGGGCATGTTCTTCGGCGCCCGCTTCTGGTAGAAGAACTCGCCGGTGACACCCTCCGGGTAGCGCTCCAGGGTGGTCGGCCGGTCGCGCAGGGCGCGCAGGATGCCGTCGCCGACCGACAGGAAGTACCGGGCGACGTCCAGCTTCGTGTACCCCGACGAGCCGCCCTCGGGGAAGTACACCTTGTCGGGGCTGGACAGCCGTACCGTCCGCCCGCCCACTTCCAGCTCCACTGCCGCGCCCTTGCTGCCCATGGACCCACGCTAGGCGGAAGGGACGTACACCGCATACCGGGCGCATCCGGTGCGTACAAGACAGAATCGGCGGCATGGATCTTCCCGTCATGCCGCCGGTCCGCCCGATGCTCGCCAAGTCCGCCGCCAAGCTGCCCGCCGGGATGCACTACGAGGCGAAGTGGGACGGGTTCCGGGCGATCGTCTTCCGCGACGGCCCGGAGATCGAGCTGGGCAGCCGCTCCACCAAGTCGCTGACCAGGTACTTTCCCGAGCTGGTGGCGGCGCTCGCCGAGCGGCTCCCCGAGCGTTGCGTGCTCGACGGGGAGATCGTCGTCGCGCGGGACGGGCGGCTCGACTTCGACGCGCTCAGCGAGCGGATCCACCCGGCGGCGTCCCGCGTGCGGACCCTCTCGGAGCGCACCCCGGCGTCCTTCGTGGCCTTCGACGTCCTCGCCCTCGGCGAGGAGTCCCTGCTCGACGCCCCGCTGAGCGAGCGCAGGCGGCGCCTGGAGGAGGCCCTCGCGGACGCGTCGGCCCCGCTGCACATCGCGCCCGCGACGACCGACGCCGAGCTTGCGGGGCGCTGGTTCGACCAGTTCGAGGGCGCGGGCCTCGACGGCATCGTCGCCAAACCCCTCGACCTGCGCTACCGGCCGGACGAACGCGCCATGATCAAGGTCAAGCACGAGCGGACGGCGGACTGCGTCGTCGCCGGGTACCGCTTCCACAAGAGCGGCCCGGTCGTCGGCTCCCTGCTCCTCGGCCTGTACGACGACGCGGGCACACTGCAGCACGTCGGGGTCTGCGCGGCGTTCACGATGAAGCGCAGGACCGAGCTGATCGCCGAGCTGGAGCCGCTGCGCCTGGACTCCGCCGCGGACCACCCCTGGGCCGCGTGGACGGACGACGCCGCGCACGAGGCGTCCCGGATGCCGGGCGCGCCGAGCCGCTGGACCGGCAAGAAGGACATGTCGTGGGTGGCGCTGCGCCCGGAGCGGGTCGCCGAGGTGGCGTACGACCACATGGAGAACGGGGCGCGGTTCCGGCACACCGCCCGCTTCAAGCGCTGGCGCCCGGACCGGACCGCCGGGAGCTGTACGTACGCGCAGCTGGAGGAGCCGGTGAAGTTCGACCTGGCGGACGTGCTGCGCTGACCCCGGCCGCCGGCCTTGGCCGGATCGGGGACTTGCGGCGGCCCCCGGGCGGGTATGCAGGGGCCGTGGACGCGAACAGACTGGCGAGGCGCGGCTTCGTCGCAGGTGCGCTCGGGGCGGTCGTGGCGGCGTGCAAGCCCGCGACGCCGCCCGACGGGAACGGACCCTCCGCGGCGCGCGACTCCCCGCTGCTCGCGGTGAAGATCGACAACGTGGGCGCGGCCCGCCCGCAGACGGGCGTCGAAGACGCCGACATCGTCTACGCCGAGCAGGTCGAGGGCGGCCTGAGCCGGCTGATGGCGGTGTTCGGCTCCACCCTCCCGGCCGTGGTCGGGCCAGTGCGCAGCGCCCGCGAGACCGATCTGGAGCTGCTTCGCCAGTTCGGCGATCCGACGCTCGCCTACTCGGGTGCGCAGGGCAGGCTCCAGCCACTGATCGACGCGGCACCGCTGCGGGCGAGGCCGGCGGGCGCGAGTGGCGGCGCGTACTTCCGGAGCAGCGGGAAGCCCGCCCCGCACAATCTCTACCTGCGCCCGGCGAAGCTCGGCCGGCTCGCGACGGGGACGAACGCGGGGGACGCGGCGGGCTTCCGGTTCGCGGCGCGGGTGCCCGGGGGAGGGCGGCCGGAGACGGTGCGGACGGTGCGCTTCCCGTCGGCCAGGTTCACCTTCACCTGGTCGGCGTCGCAGCGGCGCTGGCTCGTGAGCATGGACGGGCGGGCGGCGGTGACGGCGGGCGGGACGCGGCTCGCGGCGGCGACGGCCGTCGTGCAGTACGTCGACGTCCAGGACTCCCGCTTCCACGACAAGTTCGGCGCCACGTCCCCGCTGTCGCGCACCGTCGGCTCGGGGCGCGCCGTCGTGCTGCGCGACGGGCGGGCGTACGAGGCGCGCTGGCAGCGGCCGACGGCGACGGACGGCACGGCGTTCACCGTCGACGGGCAGCCGCTGGCGTTCGCGCCGGGGCCGGTGTGGGTGGTGTTCGCGAAGAGGTGAAGCCTAGGCGTGGGTCTCGGCCGGATGGCGCAAGCCCTCGGCCGCGTCCGAGACGCGCTGGATCAGATCGAAGAACATCGCCTGTTCGGCGCCGCTGAGCGGGGCGAGGAACACCTGGTTCATCCGCGCCGTGCGCACGGTCAGCCTCTTGTGCGTGCGCACGCCCTCCGGGGTGAGCCGCAGCAGCCAGCGGCGTCCGTCGCCCGGGTCGCGCTCCTTCTCCAGGAGGTCGCGCCGGGTGAGGCGGCTGATCACCTCGGCGATGGTGGACCGGTCGAGGCCGACGCGTTCGCCGACCGTGCGCTGGTCGAGTCCCGGCTCGGCGACGAGGGTGTTGAGGACCGCGAACTGCGGCGAGGTGATCTCCTCCGAGACCATCGTGTTCCACAGCAGATAGTGCGCCTGCTGGAGTCGCCGGGCGAGGTGCCCGGGGTGGGTGGTCAGGTCCACCGCGGCCATCTGAGCCTCCGAGTACGTAGGTGTACTGAGCGATCTTAGACCCTTGACGGGCCAGATCGGCGGTGGCAACGTGTGGGCCGTTCAACGAAATACTCAGTGCGCTGAGCATTTCGAGACCTCTTCGAGAGACGAGAGACGGACCCCCGTATGGACAAGGTGATGGCCGACGCCGCGCGGGCGGTCGCCGACGTCGGGGACGGCGCGTCCCTGGCCGTCGGCGGCTTCGGGCTCAGCGGCGTGCCGAACGTACTGATCTCCGCGCTGCACGAGCGGGGCACCACCGACCTGTCCGTCGTGTCGAACAACTGCGGCGCCATGGAGTCGGGTCTCGCCGTCCTGCTCTCGGCCGGCCGCATCGCCCGGGTCACCGGCTCGTACATCGGGGGGAACAAGGAGTTCGCCCGGCAGTACCTGGGCGGTGAGATCGAGGTCGAGATGATCCCGCAGGGCACCCTCGCGGAGCGGCTGCGCGCGGGCGGCGCCGGGATCCCCGCCTTCTACACCCCGGCCGGGGTCGGCACCCAGGTCGCGGACGGCGGACTGCCCTGGCGCTACGACGGCGCGGGCGGGGTCGCGAAGGCGTCGCCGCCCAAGGAGGTGCGGGAGTTCGACGGCACCGACTACGTCCTGGAGCGCGCCATCCGCACCGACTTCGCCCTCGTCCGGGCCGCCAAGGGCGACCGGCACGGGAACCTCGTCTTCAACAAGTCGTCCCGGAACTTCAACCCCCTCGCGGCGATGGCCGGAAAGGTCACCATCGCGGAGGTGGAGGAGCTGGTGGAGCCCGGCGAGATCGCGCCGGACGCGGTGCACCTTCCGGGGATCTTCGTGCAGCGGGTCGTCGCGCTCACGCCCGAGCAGGCGGCGGACAAGGGCATCGAGAAGCGAACGGTGAGTGCCTGAACATGCCATGGACACGGGAGCAGATGGCCGCGCGCGCGGCGCGTGAGCTGCGCGACGGACAGTACGTGAACCTGGGCATCGGCCTGCCCACCCTCATCCCCAACTACCTTCCCGGCGACGTCGAGGTGGTCCTGGAGTCGGAGAACGGCATCCTGGGCACAGGCCCCTACCCGGCCGAGGACGCCGTCGACCCGGACCTGATCAACGCGGGCAAGGAGACGGTCACCGTCCTGCCGGGCGCCTCGTTCTTCGACTCGGCGCTCTCCTTCGGGATGATCCGCGGCGGCCACATCGACGTCGCCGTCCTCGGCGCGATGCAGGTCTCCGCCCGCGGCGACCTCGCCAACTGGGCGGTGCCCGGCAAGATGATCACCGGGATCGGCGGGGCGATGGACCTCGTGCACGGCGCGCGCACCGTCCTCGTCACCATGACCCACACCGCGAAGGACGGCTCGCCGAAGCTCGTCGAGGAGTGCACGCTGCCGCTGACCGGCAAGGGCTGCGTCGACCGGATCATCACCGACCTCGCGGTGCTCGACGTGACCGAAGACGGCCTGGAGCTGGTCGAGTCGGCGCCCGGCGTCGGCACCGCCGAGCTGCTCGCGAAGACGGCGGCGCCGGTCCGCGTCCCGGAAACCCTTCAGGAACGGTAGAGGACGATGGCTCTCACCCAGCACGACATCGACGCGGAGATGGCCGCCGCGCACGCCGCCTACGAGAAGCGGATCGCCGGGGGCGCGCCCGTCGAGCACCACCCGCGCCGCGACTACGCCCCGTACCGCTCCTCCGTCCTGCGCCACCCCAAGCAGCCGCTCGTCGCCATCGATGTGTCGAAGGACCCGGAGCTGGTGGAGCTGGCCTCCCCCGCCTTCGGCGAACGGGACATCACCGAGACCGACAACGACCTCACCCGGCAGCACACAGGGGAACCCCTCGGTGAGCGCATCACCGTCTCGGGGCGCCTCCTCGACCGTGCCGGACGCCCGGTGCGCGGCCAGCTCGTCGAGATCTGGCAGGCCAACTCCGCCGGGCGCTACGCCCATCAGCGCGAGCAGCACGACGCGCCGCTCGACCCGAACTTCACCGGTGTCGGGCGCACGCTGACCGACGCCGAGGGGCGCTACCGCTTCACCACGATCCAGCCGGGCCCGTACCCATGGGGCCAGCACGTCAACGCCTGGCGCCCGGCCCACATCCACTTCTCCCTCTTCGGCTCGGCGTTCACGCAGCGGCTCGTGACGCAGATGTACTTCCCCGCCGACCCGCTCTTCCCCTACGACCCGATCATCCAGTCCGTCACCGACGACTCCGCGCGGCAGCGCCTCGTCGCGACGTACGACCACGACCTGTCCGTGCCGGAGTTCTCGATGGGCTACCACTGGGACATCGTGCTCGACGGGCCGTCCGCCACCTGGATCGAAGAAGGGCGCTGACGAGGCATGACGAAGATCGACACGAGCGGGTCGGGCGGCGTGCCGCCGACTCCGTCGCACACCGTCGGGCCGTTCTACGGGTACGCGCTGCCGTTCCCCGGCGGCGGCGACATCGCACCCGTCGGGCACCCGGACACGGTCACCGTGCAGGGGTACGTGTACGACGGCGCGGGCAAACCGGTGCCGGACGCGTTCCTGGAGGTGTGGGGCGCGGACCCGGCGGGGCGGGTGTCGCGGACCGACGGTTCGATGCGGCGCGACCCGGCCAGCGGCGGCCACCTCGGGCGCAACGGCGTCGAGTTCACCGGCTGGGGCCGCGTCCAGACCGACGCGGGCGGGCACTGGTACGCGCACACGCTGCGGCCCGGCGCGCGGGGCGCGAGCGCGCCGTACCTGAGCGTCTGCGTGTTCGCGCGCGGCCTGCTCGTCCACCTCTTCACCCGGATCTACCTGCCCGGCGACGACGCGGCGCTCGCCGCCGATCCGCTGCTCTCGCGGCTTGACGGCGCGCGGCGCGACACGCTGGTCGCGCGGGAGGAGCCGGGCGGCACGTACCGTTTCGACCTCCGCCTTCAGGGCGAGGGCGAGACGGTCTTCCTGGAGTTCACGTGAGCCTGTTCGACCCCGGCACGGAGGACGCGCCCACCGAGCGCACGACCTCCGAGACGGCCTTTCTGCAAGCCCTGCTGGACGCGGAGGCGGGGCTGACGCGGGCCCAGGCGTCGCTCGGGCTCGCGCCGGACGCGGCGGCCGAGGCGGTGACCGCCGCCGCGGTCGCGTCCTCCTTCGATCTACGCGACCTCGCCCGGCGGGCCCGCACCGGCGGCAACCCGGTGATCCCGCTGGTCGCCGACCTCACGGCGGCCGTCCCTGCGGAGCACGGTCCTTACGTGCACCGGGGTGCGACGAGCCAGGACGTCCTCGACTCGGCGCTGATGCTGGTCGCGGCGCGCAGCCTGCGCGAGATCCTGGCCGAGCTCGACCGCGCCGCCGCCGCGCTGACCCGCCACGCCGCCGCGCACCGGGACACCGTCATGCCGGGACGCACCCTCACGCAGCACGCCGTGCCGACGACGTTCGGTCTGAAGGCGGCCGGCTGGCGGTCCCTGGTCCTCGACGCCCGGGACAGGCTCCGGACGGTGGAATCGGGGCTGCCGGTGCAACTCGGCGGCGCGGCGGGCACGTTGGCGGCGTTCGAGACGTACGGCGCGAGCGCCCCGCTGGACCTGGTGCCGGCTTACGCGACGGAACTCGGGCTCGCGGCCCCCGCGTTGCCGTGGCACGTCCTGCGCACGCCCGTGGCGGACCTTGCGGGCGCGCTGGCGTTCACGGCGGGCGCGCTGGGCAAACTGGCCGTCGACGTCGCGACCCTCTCCCGCACCGAGATCGGCGAACTGGCCGAGGGCGCGGGCGGCGGATCGTCCGCCATGCCGCACAAGGCCAACCCGGTCCGGTCCACGCTGATCACCGCGGCGGCCCGCCGCGCGCCCGCGCTCGCGGCGACCCTGTACGGATCGATGGCGGCGGAGGACGAACGCCCCGCCGGGGCCTGGCACGCCGAGTGGTCGACCCTGCGGGACCTCGTGCGGCTGGTCGGCGGGGCGGCCCGGGACGCGGCCGAACTGACGGCGGGTCTGGTGGTCCGCGCCGACGTGATGCGCGAGCATCTGGCCCTGACGGGCGGCGCGATCGTCTCCGAGCGCTTGTCGGCGGAGCTGGCGGCGGTACTGGGCCGGGCCCGCGCCAAGGAGTTGCTGGGCGACGCGACGCGCCGCGCCACGAAGGAGAACCGTCCCCTCGCGGAGCTCCTGTCCGAGGACCCGGACCCGGCCCTGAAGACGATGGACCTGGCCGCGCTCACGGACCCGGAGCGCTATGCCGGGGCGGCACCGGAACTGGTGGACAGGGCGCTGAAACGCGGCTGAACACCGACGCCGGGTGCCTGCGGCGCCGGGTCCGGCGAGGGGCCGGCAGGGATCGGGCGAGGGGCCGGCAGGGATCCGGCGAGGGTCTGGCAGCGGTCCGGCGAGGGGCTGGTTGCAGACGGCGAGCCCGCAGTCGGCCGGGCACCGCGCCGGGCCCGGACACCGGCACTGGTGCCGGGCATCGCGCCGGGCCCGGACACCGGCACCGGGCTTCCGGAACCTGCCGGACTCCGCGCCCGGCCCGAAGGCAGACGCCAGTCCCGCGGGCAGCCGGACCCGGCGGCCCCGGGCGCTCCCACCGATGGACCCGTGCCGCGCCCCCGCTCAGTCGGAGCCCGCCGGGCTCCGCGCCCGGCCCGAAGCCGGACCCGCAGAACGCGGGCGCTTCTCGCTCCGGCCGCTCCCACGGACGGACCCGCGCCACGCCCCCGCTCACCACAACCCCACCCCGAACCTGTTCGACCCTGGAGCCACGTCATGTCCCACTCCCCCCTCCTCCACCATCGCGCCGAGGGCTCGCCCTCCGCTCCCCCGCTTCTCCTCGGCCCGTCCCTCGGGACCTCCCTCGCGGTCTGGGACCAAGTCGCGCCCGAGCTGTCGAGTGCGTATCGCGTCGTGCGGTGGGATCTGCCGGGGCACGGCGGGTCCGACCCCGGGCTGATCCGGGCCGGGGCCACCGTCGGGGACATCGCCGGGCTCGTGCTCGCGCTCGCCGATTCGCTCGGCGTCGAGCGGTTCGCGTACGCGGGGGTGTCGCTCGGCGGCGCCGTCGGGATGTGGCTCGCGGTGCACCACCCGGAGCGGGTCGGCAGCCTCGCCGTGCTGTGTTCCTCCGCCCACTTCGGTGGCGCCGGGATGTGGCGGGAGCGGGCCGCTCTGGTGCGGGAGCAGGGGGTCGGCGGGGTCGCGGAGTCGGCCCCGGCACGCTGGTTCACGCCCGGGTTCCGCGTCGAGCGGCTCGTGCGGGACAACCGGGAGGCCGAGCCGGTCGCGTACGCCGCGTGCTGTGACGCGCTCGCCGCGTTCGATCTGCGGGACCGGCTCGCGGACATCTCCGCGCCGACGCTGGTCGTCGCCGGGCGGGAGGACCCCGCGACCCCGCCCGCGCACGCCCGCGAGATCGCCGACGCCGTGCCCGGCGCCGGACTCGTCGAGCTGGCCGGGGCCTCGCACCTGGCCGTCGCCGAGCGGCCGGAGGCCGTGGTGGGGCTGCTCCGCACCCACCTCGGGCAGCACGCCACGCGCGGGATGGAGGTGCGGCGGGAGGTGCTCGGGGACGCGCACGTCGACCGGGCCCAGGCGAAGCAGTCGCCGTTCACCGCGCGGTTCCAGGACTTCATCTCCCGGTACGCGTGGGGCGAGATCTGGACCGACCCGACCCTGTCGCGGCGCGAGCGCAGCATGGTGACCCTCACCGCGCTCGTCGCCCACGGGCACCTCGACGAACTGGCCATGCACGTACGGGCGGCCCGCCGCAACGGCCTCACCCCCGACGAGATCGGCGCCGTGCTGCAGCAGTGCGCCGTGTACGTGGGGGTGCCCGCCGCCAACGCCGCC
Source organism: Streptomyces sp. R818 (assembly GCF_056172735.1). Taxonomy (NCBI): domain Bacteria; kingdom Bacillati; phylum Actinomycetota; class Actinomycetes; order Kitasatosporales; family Streptomycetaceae; genus Streptomyces; species Streptomyces sp. R818. The sequence goes on along the minus strand of NZ_JAOCNE010000011.1, from coordinate 284,491 downwards.
TTCGCCGTCGCCCAGCGGGTACTGGAGGAGGACGACAACGCGAGCCGCTAGCGCAGGCCCCTTCCCGTCTCCAGTACCTCCCTCGCCCGCGCCGCGAGCCCGTCCGCCCCGCACGAACGCGCCAGCGTCAGGCCGCGGTTGAGCTCCGACAGCGAGCGCGCCGCCATGCGGTACTCGACCCGGGCGAGGGCGTGCTCGTACGCGCACGGCGACGCTTCGAGGTAGGTGACCGCCTTCGCGTACAGGGTGAGCTGGCGCTGGCCCGTCTCCAGGGCGGCCGCGCAGCGCAGCGCCTCCCCTATCGCCGTGTCCGTGCCGAACCGCTCGGCCTGGACGCGGGCCTCCTTGACGAGTTCGGCGGCGCGGTGCGGGTCGGTGGGGGCGAGGGCGCGGGCCAGGTCGCAGGCCCACGGCGCCATGATCGTGTTGTGTCCGCCGCGCGCGATGGCGGCCTTTGCGGCGGCCTCCAGCTCGTTGATGCCCTCCTCGACGCGGCCGGTCGCGAGCAGGAGCCGGCCGCGGACCGAGTGCGCGTCGGGCAGCACGATCGTGGACGGGTACGGCGGCCCGAACGAGTAGCGCTCGGCGATCGCCTGCGCCTCGTCCGCCTTGCCGCGGGCGAGCAGCGTCTCGATGAGCATGCACGCGGCGTCCCAGTGCATGGGCAGGCCGCGCCCGACCCGGTCGGCGAGGCGCAGCGACTCGCGCAGGAACGCCTCCGCGTCGGTGAGCCGGCCGCGCCTGCGGTGCACATAGCCGACGAAGGCGTGCGCGAGGGAGAGGTGGCCGCCGCTCCAGCCGGCCGACTCGTACTCGCGGACGGCGCCGGTGAACAGGGACTCGGCGCGGTCGAGCCGGTCCGCGAAGAGGTAGGCGCTGCCGAGCATGGTGAGGACCTCGAAGCCCCACTCGGAGTCGAGCCAGCCGAGCCCGGGCGCGAGCCGCCGGTTGACCAGGGCGCGGTCGCAGCGCTCGATGACCTCCTCCGCGTTCTCCCCGCGGGTCATGGCGTCGAAGGCGCGCAGGATGAGCAGGACGCGCTCCGCGTTGTCCCGGCCCGGGAGCTGGTCCGCGAGCGCGGCCAGGCTGCGGGAGCGGCCCGGGGAGTCCTCCTCGCCCGCGTGGATGCCTTCCCACATGAAGTGGACGGCTTGCAGGCGCAGGCGCGCGGGGCCCGGTTCGAGGAGGTCGGCCTCGGCGTCGATGACGCGCAGCGCCTCTTCCAGCTGGTCGTTGTGGACCAGGGCCTGGGAGAGGCGGCAGACCGCGTCGACGCGCTGGTCGCCGACGAGCCCCGGCGTCGTGTCGAGCGCGGCGTCCAGGTGCCGGATGGTGGTCACGGGCGACGTGAGCAGCGTGGCGCAGCCCAGCTCGTAGTGGAGGTGCGGGCGGATCTCGGGCAGCGGCGGCTCCAGGAGGGCGCGCTCCAGGCAGCGTCGCGCGGCGTCGGGCGCGCCGACCGCGAGGTGTTCGCGGGCCGCGGCACGCATCTGCTCGACGAGCTCCGGGTCGTCGTCCGGGTGGACTTCGAGCAGATGCCGGGAGGCCGCCGCGGGCCCGTGCCCGGACGCGGTGACGGCCCAGGCGGCCTGGCCGTGCATGGCGGTGCGGGTGGCGGGCGGGATCGCGTCGTAGACGGCGGTGGCGATGAGCGGGTGGACGAACTCGAGCACGTTCTCGGTGTCGTAGGCCGAGTCGGTCAGGATGCGGGCGGCGCGCAGCCGCTCGGCGCAGCGGCCGGCCTGCTCGGGGTTGAGTCCGGCAAGCAGCGCGGCGAGCCCGGGGTCGATACGGGTGCCGAGGATGGCGGCGGCCCAGGCGAACCTGGTCGCCTCGCTGCCGAGCCCTTCGAGGCGGGCGACGAGGCCGCGGCCGCGCGCCGACTTGTTGAGCGCGCGCAGCTGCCCCGCCGAGTCCTCCTCGGGGCTCAGATCACTGTCCTGCACCTTGGCGAGCAACTCGACCGTCTCGTACGGGTTTCCGCCGGTGACGGCCCACACCTCGCGGCAGAACGGGTCGTCGGCGTGGTCGCCGAGCGTGGCGCGGGTGAGGCCCGCGGTGGCGTCGGGGGTGAGGGCGCGCAGCCGGGCGGTGCCGGGGCGGGCGGCGTCGGCGACCGCGTCCAGGCAGACGGCCGCGGCGTCGTTCTCCGGGTCGCGCTGGGCGACGACGAGGAGGACCGGCAGGTCGTCGAGGCGCTCGGCGAACGCGGCCAGCCACTCCAGGGTCTCCAGGTCGGCCCAGTGCGCGTCGTCGATCAGGATGACCAGCGGCCAGTGCAGCCGCGCGAGGCGGGAGACGGCGGCGACGAGGCCGTCGCGCACGCCCTGCGGGTCGGCCTGGCGGCCGGTGGGTTCGGCTATGCCGAGGGCGGGGCCCGCGATGTCGTACCAGTCGCCGAAGTACTCGCGGGTCTCCTCGTCGGAGAGCGCGAGCAGCGCGGGCTGCAGGAGTTGGCGTACGACGTTGAACGGGACGGAGGTCACCGTCTCGCCGCCCCGGGCGGACCAGACGGTCGCGCGGCCCTCCGCTATCTCGCGGACCCGGCCGAGCAGCGCGGTCTTTCCGATACCGGCCTCGCCCCGGTAGACGACGAGGCTGCCCGAGGACGCGGCGTCCGCGCACAGGTCGTCCAACGCCCCGAGCGCCACGCCGAGTTCGGACTCCCGCTCCCACAGCGGCGGGCCGGCGGAGGCGGCGCCGGTGTGCCGTCCCTGAGTCATCCCCGCACCCTCCTGGTGTCGTGCATGCCGGTCGATCGACCGATGTGCTGGTCACGAGAGTAATGCGCGACGCCGCGCCGTGGTGGGGGGTCGGGGAGCCCGGCGGGATTTGGCCGGACCTGGCGCATCCGCGGGGTTGACAGATTTCGGTCGGTAACAGATTCGGCAACAGTTCCGACCGCATCGCGGACCCTCTCATGTCCTTTTCAGGCACGCCTCATACTGTTCCGTTCATGACGTCGCAGACTCCCGCAGGCTGGTACCCCGACCCCGGCCAGGTCCCGGACGGCCCGCGCACCGAACGCTGGTGGGACGGCGGCCGCTGGACGGACCAGACCCGGCCCGCCACGGCCCCGCCGCCGCTGCCCCAGGGCGCTCCCGTCGCCGGTCCCGCTTCCGTCGCCGGTCCCGCTTCCGCTTCCGGTCCTGCTCCGGCTCCCGGTCCCGGTCCCGGCCCTGGGACGTTTCCGGCGTACGGCAACTATCCCGGCTATCCGCAGCAGTTGCCGCCGAAGCCGCGCAACCGGGCGCGCGTCGCCGTCGCGGCCGGTGTCGCCGTCGTCGTGCTCGCCGGCGTCGTCGGCGGGGTCTACGCGCTCACCTCGGACGACGGCGGCGGGAAGAGCGGCTCGGTCGCCGCCTCCGAGCAGCCGCGCGATCCGAAGGGCCGCGAGGACGGTCCGGGTGGTGGCAACGGGGGTGGTGACGACGCGTCGCCCGAGGCGCCCGGCTCCACGCAGCCGCCGCTCGACAAGGGCTACGCCACCGACGTCCTCAACGGGGTCGCGCTGCCGGTCCTCGACGGGTGGACCGGCAGCGACGGCGCGGGCGCGGCCGGGGTGCAGACCGGCCCCTACAAGTGCCCGGACGACGTGGAGCAGACCTGCGTGAAGGGCGGCGCCTCCGTCTCGTCCGCCAAGAGCCTCAAGCTCGACGGGGCGACGGCGGAGGCCGCGGCCAAGGAGGACATCCTCAAGAACTCCAAGGCGTCCTACGGCGGCGACGTCTACGGCGGCATCGTCCAGCACGACGAACTGCTCTCCGAGAAGGTGACCGTCGCCGGGCAGCAGGGCTACCGGGTCCGCTGGAACGTGGACACCAAGTCGAGCATCGACGCCTGGGTGGAGTCGGTCGTCTTCCCCTCGCCCTCCGACTCCGGGACGCTGCTCGTCGTGCGCATAGGTGTCGACATGCCGCGCACGAAGAAGGAGGAGGCCGCCGGGCCGGACAACACCTCGATCGACAAGCTCGTCAAGGGCATCAAGAAGAGCGAGATCACCGGCGGGGGCGCGGTGGGCGGGGGGAACGGGGAGGACGTCTGAGTCCGTCCCAGGATCCAGTCCGGTCACGTCGAGACCCCGGTCCCGTTGGGGCCGCGGTCCCGTCGAGACCCCGGTCCCGTCGAGACCCCGGTCCCGTCGAGGTCCGGTGTGACCTGGGGCCGGGCGGGTTCCTCTCCGCTCATGGAGGAAACCGCCCGGCCCGGGGGTGCGCGCCGCCCCCGTCCCCACGGTGCGGCGCGGGCAGACCGCCGGTCGGTCATCCCTGCGACCGGCGATCTCCCGTCTTAGGTGGCCCGATCCGCCGGAGCGGTCAGGCCGAGCCCTGGAATCAGCACGTTCTCGACGAAGCCGACCAGGTAGTCGGCGTCCGCGTCGCGCCCCTCCAGGAAGGGGCGGCTGCGCATGACCCCGAAGAGCTGCGCCGCCACGTACGGCAGTGCGGGGTGGTCCGCCGCGATCTCGCCCCGCGCCACGGCCCGCTCGACCATCGCGTCGATCGAGGCCAGCTCCGGCTCGACCAGCGCCTCCCGCAGCGCGCCCTTCAGCTCGCCGTCCTGGCGCACCGCGTGCCCCAGGGCCTGCAGCAGCGCCGTGTCCGGCAGTGACTGCGCCGCCGCGTTGCGCGCCGCGGACACCAAATCGCCCGCGAGGCTGCCCGTGTCCGACGCGGAGAACTTCGTACAGCGTCCCGCGCGCAGCGCCGCGGCCACGAGCTGCGGCTTCGTCCTCCACTGACGGTACAGCGTCGATTTGCTGCAGCAAGCCTGGGCCGCCACGCCCTCCATCGTCAACGCGTCGTAGCCGTTCCTGCGCAACTGGTCGAGGACCGCGTCGTAGAACTCCTGCGCCCGCTCGGGGGTGATCTTCGATCGGCGCGAGGCGGTCGGCACTGTCGCGGTGGCCGGGTCTCGCTCCGTCATGGCTCCCCACCTCTGGCTCTGCGGTACTGAAGTCGATGAGATCACACTTGCTATCGATACGCCAGTGTACCGGTACGCGTGCGTTTCGGTACACTGGCGTATCGGTACCAAGTCGTTTCGGTACAGTGGCGTATCGGTACAGTGGCGTATCGATGAGGTGCGGCGCTTCGCGTTTACCCGTACGTCACAGGCGCACCCAGAGAGCCACAAGCACCACCCGCACCACGCAGTCGTCAGCAAAGGGGCCGGGGGATGGAATCCCTTACCGAGCCTGTCGAACCGGAGCCGGACAGCCGATCTGCCCGACCGCCCCTGGTCCGCGAGCTCCTACTCGTCGTAGGACTTTTCCTCGTCTACAAGTTCGGCCGAGGTCTGGCCAACGGTCACACCGCCGAGGCGTTCCGCAACGCCGGTGACGTGTGGAGCTTCGAGCGGGCCGTGCGACTGCCCGGCGAGGGGGCCGTGCAGGGTGCCCTGCTGCACGGTGATCTTCTTGTGCACGTCGCCAACACCTACTACGCGACCGTGCACTTTCCGGCCACCGTGGCCCTTCTCGTCTTCCTGTATCTGCGTCGGCCGCGCCACTACGTGTGGACCCGGCGGGTGCTCGCCGCCCTCACGGCCGCGGCCCTCGTCCTGCATCTCGGCTTCCCGCTGGCGCCGCCGCGGATGCTGCACGCGGCGCACCTCGTCGACACCGCCCAGGTCTACGGGCCCTCCGTGTACGCCGCCAAGCCGTCCACCGACACGCTGGCCAACCAGTTCGCCGCCATGCCCTCGCTGCACTTCGGCTGGGCGCTCATGGTCGCCATCAGCCTGATCGTCGCCACCAGGTCGCGGTGGCGGTGGCTCTGGCTGGCACATCCGCTGCTGACGCTGCTCGTCGTCGTCGGCACCGCCAATCACTACTGGCTCGACGCCGTCGTCGCCGCCGGGCTGCTCGGCGTCGCCCTCGCGGTGATCCGCATGCCGCACACCGTCGGCGGGCCCGCCGCCATCCGGCGCCACCTGCTGCCCGCGCCCGCCGCCTCCGCGACGCCGGTTCCGGTGCGGGCCGGCGGCGTTTCCGAGCCCGCTCCGTGGGCGGCCTCTGCCGCCTTCCGTACGCCGCCGGACTCGCTGTCCGCCTCCGACGTCCTCGCGCACATGCCGATCCGGATACCGCTCAAGGTCTCCCCCACGCCCGGTTCGACCTCGGCGGGCACCGCCCCGGAGCCCGTCGCCATCGGGGCCGGGCGATGACCGCCACCCTGCTCGCGGTCGCGCTCTCCCTCGTCTCCGCCGTGGCCTACGCCGCCGCGGCGGTCGCCCAGGAACGGCTCGCCGCGCGTACCGCTTCCGCGGGGTCGGGGGCGGGTTGTGGCGGCTTCTTCGTAGCGGGGCCTGGTGGTGGACGGTTGTTCTCAACGCCGGGGCCGCGCTGCTGCACGTCGCCGCGCTCAAGTACGGGCCGCTCACTCTTGTGCAGCCGCTCGGCGCGCTCACGCTCGTCGCGGCCGTGCCGTTGGGGGCGCGGATCGCCGGGCGGCACGTCACGGCTGTCGAGTGGCGGGGGACGGCGCTGACCCTGGCCGGGCTCGGCGCGCTGCTCGTCACCGCGTCCGGGCCCGCGCCCGACGACACGCTCTCGCTGCCCGAGGCGCTTATCGTGGCCGGGGCCACCGCCGCGCTCATCGGTGCTCTTTCGCGGCGCGGTGCCAAGCCCGGGCTGCGGCACGCCACCGCGTCCGGGGTCGCCTCGGGGGTGGCGTCCGCGCTGACCCAGACCGTGACCGTCGCGGCGACGGACCGTAGCGGGCCGTTGCTCGCCCCGCAGGTCGTCGTGGTCGCGCTGCTCGTCGCGGCCTTTGCCGCTGGGGTCTGTTGCTGTCGCAGACCGCTTACCGGGGTGGTCTCGGTGCGCCTCTCGCCATGGTGACGCTGGCGAATCCTGTGGCCGCCGCCGTCATCGGGCTCTCGTTGCTCGGGGAGCGGCTGCAAGGTGGGGTGGCGGGGTTTGTGCTGGCGGGGGCCGGGGCGGTGCTTGCGGCTCGGGGGGTTGTGTTGCTGACCCGCACTCCTGCGCGGGAGCCCTCTGTTGGCGGGGGCGGTGCTTCCGTGGTGACCTTGCCCGGTGTGCCCGCTCAGCACGAGCCGGAGTCGCTTGGTCTGCGGGCATCCTGACGTGGCGCTTTCCCCGTGACGGGGGGCGGGGGTGCGCCGGGGTGCCTCCTCGGCCGGATCGGTCCCCTCCCCCGCTGACCGCCATAGGCGGGTCGTCCGGCGCTGAATCCCAGCGGAGTCCTGCGGGGGCACCCCGACACACCCCCTCACGCCTCAACGCGACCATCCCGCCAGTGCCCCATCCGCCACAACCACAACCCGGCACCCCCTCCCGCCGCAGCCCCCCCGCCCCGTCGACCCCTCCCGACGCAGACAGCGACCCGTCGGCCCCTCCTGCCGAAGACCCCGCCCCGTCGGCTCCTCCGAACGCAGGGTGCGCCCTGCCAGCACCTCCCAGCACAGGACGCGCCCCGCCGTCCAGCCCGACCCAGGTCACGCCCCGCCGCCCCGCCCCGTCGCAGCAAGCGCCGCCTTGGGCAATCGGCCGCCTGGGGCGGCAGGGTGGGCAAGGCGGCACCCCAGCGCCGGGGCACCGCGCGTGAAGGCCCGAGCAAGAACCCCGAGGCGTCAGCCGAGTGCCGGGGCACCATGCCAGCAAGGCCGCGCAAGAAAACCGGGTCAGCCGAAACCGCGGGAGTCCTGCTTCAGCGCCGTGTCCACCGTCAGCGCCGTCGCCACTACAAGGCTGAGCAGAGGCTCGGGAAGCTGGAAGTGGATCTGCAGGACATAGTTGTCCGCCGTCGTGAACATCGTCTTGGCCAGGCCCTCCCACGTCTTCGTGATGCGGGCGACCTCCTGCTCCGCGTGGTCGACGATCGCGAAGTTCCAGGCCCGCCAGTTCTCCGCCTTGATCGCGCCGACTTGCTGCCCGTTCACGTTCATCGCGAAGTTGATCTTGCCGATCATGTTCTGCTGCACGATCTCGCCCACGGGCGAACCGTCCGGCCGCTCCACCACGACGCGCGACTTCATGAACTTCGCCGGACGCGTCAGCACAAGCTGCGGCTGGCCGTACGCGTCCCGGATCTCCAGCTTGTGCGTCATGAACTGGTCGACGCTGGAGACGAAGCGCAGCGCCTTCTTCAGGCTGCTCTGGCCGATCTCGGTGACGGAGCCGAGGACGTTGCCGTTCTGGTCCATGACGCTGTACTCGTTGGTCAGCTCGATGAGCTTGGCCTTCTGGTTCACGACCAGGACCGGCTCCGTGAACAGCGAGCCGCCGCCCTGCGCCGTCGGTGCCACCCCGGCCTGCTGCTGCACCTGGCGCTGGACCGCCTGGGGCTGCTGCTGCGGCGGGACCGGGGGCTGCACCGCCACGGGCGCCTGCGGTTGCTGGGTCCGGGGCTGGGCGTGCGTGTGCTCGGTCCACTGGGAACCGTCCCACCAGCGCAGCGACTGGGGAGCGCCCTGCGGGTCCGGGTACCAGCCTGCAGGGGTGTTCGATTGCGTCGTCACCGGCGCAGACTATCGCGCGCCCCTGTGCCCCCGCGGTGACGAGGGGCACAGGGAGACCCGTACTCAGGCCGTCGCGATGCGCGGGTCGCTCACGCCCGGCTGGCCGTTCTCGACGTGTCCGGCCATCCGCCGCAGGTAACCGGCGTTGCCCTCGATCACTATGTTCAGGTCGTACCAGCGCTTGGTCGCTCGCAGGTCGACCGTCTGGCGCACCGTCGCGCCCGCCCGCACCGTGTACGTCTGCGGCTGGCCGCCGTAGGCGTTCGTCACCGTGAGGTGGGCGTCGGTGGTCGTCGGGTTACGGAGGGTGAGTGCGAGGTTGCCGGTCGTGTCCTCGTGGCGTGCTGTGATCTCCGGCTCAGCCGCCTTGTTGTTGCCCTGGAAGGAGCGCAGGAAGCCGTTCGGGCCGTGCACCGTCAGGTCGTACCTGCCGCCCGAGTAGAGGCTGTTCCAGCTGTCCGAGAGCGACTTCGCGGCCTCCGTGGTGTACGTCCACGGGCCGTCGCCGCGGCTCTGGGAGCGGACGTGGAACGCCGCGCCCTTCTTGCCGCCGCCGCTGAACGTCAGCTTGTACTTGCCCGTCGACAGGTCCTGCGCGCCGTCCACCCAGGGCGCGTACGCGAGGGGGCGGCTCGGCCTCGAACCCTTCTCCTGCCTGGGGACCGCGCCCTGCGCCGGTGGCTTCGGCACGTAGCTGCTGTGGCGGTTCCTGTCCGGCGGCTCGTAGGCGGACGTGTCGGGCAGGTCCGCCGGGTCGGTGACCGTGAGGGAGAAGTCGAAGGCCGACGTCAGGTCGCCGCAGATGGCGCGGCGCCACGGTGAGATGTTCGTCTCCCGTACCCCGAAGCGCCTCTCCATGAAGCGGATGATCGACGTGTGGTCGAACGTCTCCGAGCAGACGTAGCCGCCCGTCGACCACGGTGAGACGACCAGCATCGGCACGCGCTGGCCCAGGCCGTACGGGCCCGCGGCGCGGGTGCCGCCGCCCGGGTAGTGGTCCAGTGTCGTGTCGACGGTCGACAGGCCCTGGTTCGCCGAGGCCGGCGGGTAGGGCGGCACCACGTGGTCGAAGTAGCCGTCGTTCTCGTCGTACGTGATGAACAGGGCCGTCTTGCTCCACACCGCCGGGTTGGACGTCAGGGCGTCCAGGACCTGGGAGATGTACCAGGCACCGTAGTTCGCCGGCCAGTTCGGGTGTTCGGAGAACGCCTCCGGTGCCGCGATCCAGGAGATTTTCGGCAGTTTGCCGGACTTCACGTCGGCGCGGAGGATGTCGAAGTAGCCGTCGCCCCGCTTGGCATCGGTGCCGGTGCGGGCCTTCTCGTACAGGGGGGTGCCGGGCTTGGCGTTGCGGTAGGTGTTGAAGTACAGGAGCGAGTTGTCGCCGTAGTTGCCGCGGTAGGCGTCGTTGATCCAGCCCCAGCCGCCCGCCGCGTCCAGACCGTCGCCGATGTCCTGGTACACCTTCCAGGAGACGCCTGCCTTCTCCAGGCGTTCGGCGTACGTGGTCCAGCCGTAGCCCGCTTCCTCGTTGCCGAGGACCGGGCCGCCGCCAGTGCCGTCGTTGCCGACGTGTCCGGTGAGCATGTAGTAGCGGTTCGGGTCGGTCGCGCCCATGAACGAGCAGTGGTAGGCGTCGCAGACCGTGAACTTGTCGGCGAGGGCGTAGTGGAACGGGATGTCCTGGCGGGTCAGATGGGCCATCGTGCCCGTGCCCTTGGCCGCTATCCAGTTGTCGTACTTGCCGTTGTTGAAGGCGCTGTGGCCGCCCGCCCAGTCGTGGTCCAGGCCCGCGATGAACTGCATGCCCAGGTCGTCGGCGTCCGGGTGGTACGGGAGCGTCTCCTTGCCCGCGCTCGACTGGTGCCACACCGGCTTGCCGCTGGGCAGCGTCACCGGGCGCGGGTCGCCGAAGCCGCGGACGCCCTTCATCGTCCCGAAGTAGTGGTCGAAGGAGCGGTTCTCCTGCATCAGCACGACGATGTGCTCGATGTCCTCGACGGTGCCGGTGCGGCGCGCCGCCGGGATGGCGGCGGCCCGGTCGATGGAGCCGGACAGCGCCGTGAAGGCGGCCGTGCCGCCGGCGATCTGCAGGAAGCGGCGCCGATTCAGTTCGGTCATGGGGGTGGGGGTCTCCGTTGCCTCGGAAGTGGGGTCCGTTCGCGATGAGGGGCAACGGGGAGTGTTCACAATGAACGGGGGTGAGGGAAAGGGGGCCGAAGTGACGGTCGCGCAAAATGTAGACCCCCGACAGCCGAGCAGCAGCCCCCGCGTCGTGTCAGCGGACGTTCCTCCAGAGTTCCCGTTCCGCCCGGCGGGGGTCCTCTTCCGGGTGGGAACTCGTGTCGAAGATCATCGTCGTGCGGTCGCCCTCCGGGTCGTACGCGGGCCAGCCCGGGTCGCCCGTCGCCGCGAAGGACACCCATGCCGCGTGCATCGTGCGGGCCAGGTCGTGCGGGGCCTTCTCGCCGGTCAGCGCCGCGTAGTCGGGGTCGTCGGGGAGGTCGAAGACGAAGGGGAGCTCCAGGGCGTGGCAGGCGCCCAGGGCGCCGTCGTACTGCGGGGAGCGCCAGGCGAACTCGTAGAGGTGGGTGCCGGGGACGGACTCCGCCAGGCGGATCGCCGGGATGCGCCAGAACCAGTCGGTGATCAGTCCGTCGAGGAGTTCGCCGGGGGTCGCGTCGGCGCGGATCTCGCGGTAGGCGGCCAGGTTCACGTCGTAGGCAGCCGCTGAGCGTTCGACCCGGCTCTCCGAGATCGTGTCGAAGCGGCCTGTCGGTGCCATGTACAGGCGGTTCTCCTCCCGGTTGGAGCCGACCAGGAGGTCGACGCCGAGATCGGGGCCCGGGAGGCGGAGGCCGGGCGCCATCGGCTCGAAGACCATGCCGTTGAGCGCCGCGTCGCCCCACACCGCCGGGTCGGGGCGGCTCGCGAACTCCGCCCGCAACCGCGCCTGCGTGTCGATCAGTTCGGGCATCGGCACCGCCGCGAACGCCTCCGCCGTGTGCGGGACGCCCAGCAGGGACGCCATGCGTTCGCCGATGCGGCGCGCCGTGTCCTCGCCGATGAAGTGGTGGCACGCCCCGCTCTGCAGGGCCGCCCGGCGGAACAGGCCCCGGGCCCTCGGTTCCGCGAGGAGCTGGCCGATCGCCACGCCGCCCGCCGACTCGCCGAAGACGGTGACGCGGTCCGGGTCGCCGCCGAACCCCGCGATGTTGTCCCTGACCCACTCGAGCGCCGCGATCTGGTCCAGCAGGCCGCGGTTGTCCGGGGCGCCCGGCAGGTGCAGGAAGCCGTCCGTGCCCAGGCGGTAGTTGACGCCCACGAAGACGATGCCGTCCCGGGCGAAGGTGTGGCCCCGGTAGCCGGAGGCGTTCGCCGAGCCGTTGGAGAAGGCGCCGCCGTGCAGCCACACCATGACGGGCAGCCGCGCGCCGGGGCCCGGCTCCGGGGTCCAGATGTTGAGGTTGAGGCACTCCTCGCCCGGCATCGACGTGTCCGGGATGAGCGCGTCGAAGGGCGGCGCGTACGGGGCCTTCGGCGCGGTCGGGCCGTACGCGGTGGCGTCGCGGACGCCGGTCCAGGGCTCGGCGGGCGCGGGCGCGGCGAAGCGGCGCGGGCCGAACGGCGCGGCGGCGTAGGGCACGCCGAGGAAGGCGGCGACGCCGTCGTCGGTGCGGCCGCGCACGGTGCCCTGCCGGGTGGTGCACTCGGGTGACGCGTCGGTCATGGGCGGACTCCCTCACAGAGGACGGCTACGGGTGGCACGGATTACAGGAGGACGGCTACGGGTGGCACGGATTGCAACAGGACGGCTACGGGTGGCACGGATTGCAGAAGGACGGCTACGGGTGGCGCGGGGTACGGCAGCCCTCCTTCCGTACCTTGCCACCCCCTGCCGCGTGAAGATCACCGCCCCCCGCCCCGGCGGACCGGCAGCCCGGGGTCACGGCAGCGTCGGGCCCGCCTCCCGCGGCGGGTCGCCCGCACCGGTCTCCACCACCGTCACCGGCGCCGCTGTCCGGCCCAGTGGCTCCCCCGCCAGCCACTCCGCCACGGCCCGGCCGATGGGCTGGCCCGTCTCGATCTCCACGAAGCCGAACTGGCCGGACTGGTTGCACTCCAGGAACCACCAGATCCCGTCCGCGTCCTCAGCGAAGTCGAAAGCCCCGTAAGCGAGTTGGGCGCGCTTGAGGTACGCGTGCACCGCCTCGGCCACGCGTCGCGGCACGCTCACCGGCTGCCACGGCCCGGCGCCGGGGTCGAACCTGACGTCCACCACGGCGTCCCCGGCGTTCCCGGCGTCCCCGGTCGCCGCCGCCCGCGCCGCGAACAGCCGGTCCCCGACGCACGTCAGGCGGATGTCCGCGACCTTGCGCACCCGGCGCTGCAGCAGCGTCGGCCCGTGCGCCACGGCGCTGAAGTCCTCGTCGGGCCGCACCCGGGTCGTCGGCACGGCGAACGCCCCGTCGCCGGGGTGCGCGCCGGAGACCGGCTTCACGACGAGGTCGGGGAAGCGCTCGGCGAACTCCCGGGCGACCCGCGGGAACGTCGTGATCAGCGTCGCCGGCACCGGCAGTCCGCACTCCCGCGCGAGCCACAGCTGCCAGGGCTTGTGACGGGCCTGGCTCGCGGCGTCGGGATGGTTCATCCAGCGCGCGTCGGTGCAGCGCAGCATCCCGTACAGCGCCTGGGACGCCTCCTCGGTGAGCCAGGCCGACGCGGCGGCAGCCCGCGCGGCCGGTACGCCGGGTCTGCGCACCCAGATGGAGCGCAGGCCACCCATGCTGACGACGCGTCCGGCGACGGACAGGTGGCCGTGGAACACGCCGTGCGCGTACTCCCCCGAGACGTCGGCCCCGCCGGACAGTTCGGCGGGGTCGAGCCGCAGGACCGGGATTCCCCGTCCGTTCAATTCGACGACCGCCAGGTCGGCCGTCACATCCTCTTCACTCGTCAGGATGAGCACCGTCATTCCGCGCGGCCGTTCAGTCGTCGAAATGGGTTTTGGATCCCGCGGTGGAGGTGGTGGCGGCGCATTCTCGCAACACTGCGTAGTCGCGTGCGGCCACTCCGCCGTCGGGCAGCACATTCAACTGCAGTGCGGAGTCGTACGTGTACACCGCGCTGACCTCGGTCTCTCGCGTGGGGCGAGCGTAGTTCAGGGCGAACGGTCGCATCAGTACTCCTAGTTGGGGGGCGCACCAAGTCAAGCGCATGGTGACTCTCCGGCGTCACACTCCTGAGCAATTTCTCAGATTCTCTGTGTAGAACGCATCACACCCGCGGAGGAGTTGCTTCCACCGGAGAGGGAGGGGGGCGCGGTCCCGGGCACGCAAAAGGGGCGGCCTTTAGGCCGCCCCTTCCGACTACCGCCTTTACAAGCCTTTACACGTCCTTTCGGCGTTCTCCACCAGAGAGGTAGGCGAGCCCGGTGTGGGCCGCGAGGTAGCCGTCGACCAGGCGGTTCGCCACTGTCACTGAGTCCACAAGAGGATGCAGGGCGAACGCCTTGACGGCCGTCGCGCGGGACCCGGACTCGGCCGCGGCGAGCACTTCGCGCTCCACGGCCTTGACCGTGGTGACCAGGCCTGCGGCGTGCGCGGGCAGCGGGTCGACGGCGACGGGGTGGGCGCCGTTGGCGTCGACGAGGCAGGGCACCTCGATGACGGCGTCCGCGTCGAGCGCGGCGAGGGTGCGGCGGTTGCGGACGTTGAGGATGAGCGTGGCGCGTTCGTCGCGGGCGATGGCACGCATCAGGGCAAGGGCGACTTTCTCGTATCCGCCGGACTCCTCCAGATCCGCGGCGTCCCGTTCCCCCGCGCCCGAAGCCTCCCGGTTGTGCGCCATGTACGTGGCTTCGCGCTCGGCGCGGGTGCGGTCCCAGGCCTCGTAGGACGGATCGGCGTAGAACGCGGACTGCTGGTCGGCGAGGAACGCGCCGCGCGTGCGCTCGGCCTCCCGGTAGGTGCGGACCGTCTCCCGGTTGAAGTAGTAGTAATGCAGGTACTCGTTGGGGATCGCGCCGATCGAGCGGAGCCAGTCCGTGCCGAAGAGGCGGCCCTCCTCGAACGAGCCGAGCAGTTTCTCGTCCGCGAGCAGGCGCGACAGCTGGTCCCGGCCGCCGACGCGCAGGCCGCGCAGCCAGCCGAGGTGGTTGAGGCCCACGTAGTCGGCCCACGCGTCGGCCGGGTCGGCGCCGAGCACGCGGGCGACGCGGCGGGCGAGGCCGACGGGCGAGTCGCAGATGCCGATGACGCGGTCGCCCAGAATCCGGGACATGGCCTCGGTGACCAGGCCCGCCGGGTTGGTGAAGTTGATGACCCAGGCGTCGGGGGCCACTTCCTTCACGCGGCGCGCGATGTGCGTCGCCACCGGCACTGTCCGCAGCCCGTACGCGATGCCGCCCGCGCCGACCGTCTCCTGCCCGAGGACGCCCTCGGCGAGCGCCACCCGTTCGTCGGCGGCGCGGCCTTCGAGGCCCCCGACGCGGATCGCGGAGAAGACGAAGTCGGCGCCGCGCAGCGCCTCGTCGAGGTCGGTGCTCGCGCGCACGGCGGGCGCGTCCGGCACGCCGGTGGCTTGTTCTCGCAGTACTCCGGTGATGGCGTGCAGCCGGTCCTGGTCGACGTCGTGCAGCGTGACCTGGGTGACCCTGCCTGGCGCGTGGTCGGCGAGGAGCGCGCCGTACACGAGGGGCACCCGGAATCCGCCACCGCCGAGAATCGTCAGCCTCATGGCGCGATCGTAGGGCAGCCTTGTCCCCGACCTGATCTTCGACCGGCGGAGGACCCCCATGACACCCCCCACGCAGCTCCCCGCGCCGCGGCGCACGAGACGCCGACTCACCGCCCTGGCCGCGCTGACCGGTGCGCTCACCCTCGGCGCGAGCGCCGCGTCCGCCGTGGCCGCGCCCTCCTGGACCGAGACCGGCACGTCGTCCGTCAACTCCCTCACCGGCAGCCAGGGCCTCGCCACCCGCGCCGACGGCTCCCTCGTGACCCGCGGGCTCGCCTCGATACCGCTCGCCCTGCGCATAGCCGGCTGGTCGCACGTCGGGGACCCGGACGTGGCGGGCGGCTACACCTTCGACGCCTACCAGGGCGGTGACGACGCGACGAAGAAGATGTTCGCCGCGACCGGCCCCGACGGGAAGCGCACGACCTATGAACACGCCCTGGACGCGGGCGAGTTGCTGAACAACTCGTTCGCGGCGGTGGCGCCCGACGGGCAGTGGCTCGTGGCCGGTGAGTGGGGCGCGATGAAGCGGCTCCAGGTCTTCCCGACGCCGGTTTTCAACCCGTCGGCCCCCGCGCCGGGCGCCAACCTCCCGCAGGCCGGGCAGATCACCCTCGACAAGGGCGTCGAGAACATCCAGGGCTGCGACTTCACCGACGCCACGCATCTGCTGTGCTCCTCCGACAACGCCGCGAAGGAGGTCCTGGAGGTCGCGCTCGACCGCCCGCTCGACGGCAAGCCGGTCACGGGTCACGTCTCGACCGTGTTCGCCATCCCGCAGCGCAGCATCTGCTCCGGCTCCTTCGAGGCGGAGGGCATCGACTACGACACCGCGCGCGGCTCCCTGCGCGTCACGATCGTGCCGCCCGCGCCGTGCCTGGTGACGACGACAGTGATCTCGTACAAGAAGTCCTGAGGTGTCAGGCGGCGGGGTTCGGGGGATGGTCGCGATCATGACAGATCGCACGACCCCGCCGACCCCGCCCTCCATGACCTCGGTCACCGCTCCCCCGCGCCGCCCCGCCCGCCAGCTCCTCGCCGCCTCCGTCGGCAACGCCGTCGAGTGGTACGACTGGTACGCCTACACCTTCCTGGCGACCTACATCGCCGACCAGGTCTTCCCCAAGAGTGCGGACAACTCGCTCGTACCGCTCCTTTCGACGTTCGCCGTCTTCGCGGTCGGGTTCTTCATGCGGCCGGTGGGCGGGCTGCTGATGGGCGCGGTCGCGGACCGGCACGGGCGGCGCGCCGCGCTCACGGTGACGATCCTGTCGATGGGCGGCAGCAGCCTGCTGGTGGGGCTGACCCCGACGTACGCGGCCGTGGGCGTCCTCGCGCCGGTCGTGCTGGTGCTGGCCCGGCTGCTGCAAGGGCTCTCGGTGGGCGGGGAGTTCGCCGCGTCCACCACCTTCCTCGTCGAGTCGGCCGGGCCGGGGCGCCGCGGGCTGTTCTCCTCCTTCCAGTACGTGTCCACGTCCATCGGGCAGCTCGCGGCATCCGGAATCGCCGCGCTCCTCGTGGCCGTCCTCGACGGCGGCCAGATGGACGGCTGGGGCTGGCGCGTGCCGTTCCTCGCGGGGGCGCTGCTCAGCCTCGTCGGGTTCTGGATCCGGCAGGGCGCGCAGGAGACCCGGAGCGAGGAGCTCGCCGGGCCCGGGGCGCGCCCGGGGCTCTTCGACGCGCTGCGCCACCATCCGCGCGAGTCGCTGCTGATCTGCGGCATCACGGCGGGCGGCACGCTCGCGTACTACACGTGGACCTCGTACCTGCCGACGTACGCGGAGCTCAACACGGACATCACCAAGTCCGATGCCCTGCTCGTCGGGACGGTCTCGCTCGCGTTCTTCGCGCTGCTCCAGCCCGTCGGCGGCCTGGTCTCCGACCGGTTCGGCCGCAAGCCGCTGCTGCTGTTCTTCGGCGTCGGCTTCGCCCTGCTGAGCGTGCCGCTGCTGCACTCGCTGACCGGCTCGTTCGGCTCGCTGCTGTTCGCCCAGTGCGCGGGCATGGTGCTGCTCACCGGGTTCACGTCGATCTCGGCGGCGGTCAACGCCGAGGTGTTCCCGGCACGGGTGCGGGCGGCCGGGATCGGGTTCCCGTACTCGCTGACGGTGGCTCTGTTCGGCGGCACGGCCCCGTACGTGGGCACGCTGTTCAAGGAGTGGGGGCACAGCGGGCTCTTCCCCTGGTACGTGGCCGTGCTGTGCCTGGTGTCGTCGGTGGTGTACCTGCGGCTCCCGGAGAGCGCGCATCGCACATTGGAGCGCTGAGCCCGCTTCCGGACCCTTGTCGGGGCTTCGCCGGTCTGGCTACTCTCCCGTGATCCAAGCAGTCGAAGCGCTTCGAAAGGTTTCGGTGCACTGACAGAGAGGCACCCCATGCCAGGCGGACCCCCGGCCGTTCCCGTCATCGCCGGCTTCCACCCCGACCCCACCGTCTGCCGCGTGGGCGACGACTACTACCTCGCGTGCTCCAGCTTCGAGTACTTCCCCGGCATCCCCCTCTTCCACAGCCGCGACCTGCGGAACTGGACGCGCATCGGCAACGTCCTCGACCGGCCTGAGCAATTGCGGCTGCCCGTGGAGTCGCCGTCGTCCGGCGGGATCTACGCGCCCACCCTGCGCCACCACGACGGCCGCTTCTGGCTGATCGTCACCAACGTCAGCGACGGCGGCAACTTCCTGGTCACCGCCACCGACCCGGCCGGGCCCTGGTCGGACCCCGTCCCGCTGCCCGACGTCCACGGCATCGACCCCGACCTCGCCTGGGACGACGACGGCGCCTGCTGGTGCACCGTCGCCGGGGTCGCGCAGTTCCGCATCGACCCGTCCACCGGGAAGACGCTCGGCGAGCCGCGCCGGATCTGGTCCGGCACGCCCGGCGCCAAGGCCCCGGAGGCGCCGCACCTCTATCACATAGGCACTTACTGGTACCTGCTCATCGCCGAGGGCGGCACCGAGCGCGGGCACGGGGTGTCGATCGCGCGCGGTCCGGCGCCGACGGGCCCGTTCGAGCCGTGCCCCGCCAACCCGGTCCTCACCCACCGCTCCACCGACGACCCCGTGCAGAACACCGGCCACGCCGATCTCGTCCAGGCGCCGGACGGTACCTGGTGGATGGTGTTCCTCGGGGTGCGTCCGCGCGGCGGGTCGCCGGGGTGGCACGTGCTCGGCCGGGAGACGTTCCTCGCGCCGGTGACGTGGGAGGACGGGTGGCCGGTGGTGGGGCCGATCCGCAGTGGCGCGGAGGCGCCCCCGGCCTCGTACCGGGACGGGTTCGAGGGCCCGCGGCTCGCCCCCGAGTGGATCTCGCCGCGCAGCCGTTCCGCCGCGCACGTCAGCACGGAGGAGCCGCCCGGACGGCTGACGCTGCACGCCGCCGGTGCGTCGCTCGACGAGCCCGACGCGGTCTTCGTCGGGCGGCGACAGGAGCATTTGACGTGCCGCGTCCGCACCCGGGTCGACGCGGCGCAAGGGCGCGGCGGACTGGCGGTGCGCCTCGACGAGCGGCACCACTACGAGATCGAGGCGGACGCCGAGGAGGTGCGCGTCGTCGTCCGGATCGGCCCGGCGCGCACCGTGCTCGCCGTGCGGCCCGCGACCGGGGAGCCGCACGTCCTCGGCGTCGACATCACCGAGACGCGGACGCTCGACGACGCCCGTACCGGCCCCGACACGCTCACCTTCGGGGTCGAGGAGGCGGACGGCGCCTTCACCGCGCTCGCCGCCCTCGACGGCCGGTATCTGTCGACCGAGGTGGCGGGCGGGTTCACCGGCCGCGTCATCGGGCTGTACGCCGCGGCCGGCACCGTCCGCTTCGACTGGTTCGCGTACGAACCGGGTACGCCTACAACTCCCGCACCGTAGCCGGGTGTGCGGACCCTTCGACCGTCACCGCCCCGCCGTCCTCGTCCCTGCGCACCCGGTACGAGGCGGCGGGCCCGGCGTTCGCCCCGTGGTCCGGCACCGTCACCGTGACGTCCCGCACCCCGGGGGCGACGAGCAGCGTCAGGCCGTCGAGCCAGTCGCCGTCCGGGCGGCGGTCGTCCGCGGCCATCGGGACGACCGCGCCCGGCCGCACGTACAGCGGCAGGCTGTCGAAGCCGTGCGTCTCACGGCGCCACGCCGGGCCCTCGACCCGCTCGCCCGTCAGGAGATGGGTCCAGACGCCCTCGGGCAGGTAGTACTCGACCTCCCCCTCCGCCGTGAAGACGGGGGCGACGAGCAGGTCCGGGCCGAGCATGTACTGGCGGTCGAGGGTGCGGCACGTCGGGTCGTCGGGGAAGTCGAGCAGCATCGGGCGCATCACCGGGACGCCGGTGCGGTGCGCCTCGACCGCGGCACCGTAGAGGTACGGCATGAGGCGGTGCTTGAGCTTGGTGAAGGTGCGGGCCACGTCGACCGCCTCGTCGCCGAACTCCCACGGCACCCGGTACGAGACGTTGCCGTGCAGGCGGCTGTGGGAGGAGAGGAGCCCGAAGGCGAGCCAGCGCTTGAAGACGGCCGGGTCGGGGGTGCCCTCGAAGCCGCCGATGTCGTGGGACCAGAAGCCGAAACCGGAGAGCGAGAGGGAGAGGCCGCCGCGCAGGGACTCGGCCATCGCCGTGAACGAGGCGAAGCAGTCGCCGCCCCAGTGCACCGGGAACTGCTGGCCGCCGACGGTCGCCGAGCGGGCGAAGACGACGGCCTCGCCCGTGCCCCGCTCCTTCTGGAGCAGGTCGAAGACGGTGCGGTTGTAGAGCTGCGCGTAGTAGTTGTGCATGCGCTCCGGGTCGGAGCCGTCGTGCCAGACGACGTCCGTCGGGACGCGTTCGCCGAAGTCCGTCTTGAAGGTGTCGACGCCCTGGTCGAGCAGGACGCGCAGCTTGCCCGCGTACCAGGCGCGGGCGGCCGGGTCGGTGAAGTCGACGAGGGCCATGCCGGGCTGCCACAGGTCCCACTGCCAGATGTCGCCGTTCGGGCGGCGTACCAGGAAGCCCTGCTCGGCCGCCTCCGCGAAGAGCGGGGACTTCTGCGCGATGTACGGGTTGATCCACATGCTGATGCGCAGGCCGCGCGCCTTGAGCCGGGACAGCATGCCGACCGGGTCGGGGAACACCTCCGGGTCCCAGGCGAAGTCGGTCCACTGGTACGCGCGCATCCAGAAGCAGTCGAAGTGGAAGACGCTGAGCGGGATGTCGCGCTCGGCCATCCCGTCGACGAAGGAGGTCACCGTCGCCTCGTCGTACTCGGTGCAGAAGGACGTCGTCAGCCACAGGCCGAACGACCACGCGGGCGGCAGCGCCGGGCGGCCGGTCAGCGCGGTGTAGCGGCGCAGCACGTCCTTCGGGGTCGGGCCCGCGACCACATAGAACTCGACCGACTGGTCCTCGACGCTGAACTGGAGCCGGCCGACGGACTCCGAGCCGATCTCGTAGCTGACCCGCCCCGGGTGGTTCACGAGGACGCCGTAGCCGAGGGAGGAGAGGTGGAACGGGACGTTCTTGTAGGCGAGTTCACTGCTGGTGCCGCCGTCGGCCTGCCAGATGTCGACGGTCTGGCCGTTCTTGACGAACGGGGTGAAGCGTTCGCCGAGTCCGTAGATCTGCTCGCCGATGCCGAGCGCGAGCTGGGTGACCATGTGGTGCGCGCCGTCGGGGGTCGTCGCGAAGGCGGCGCCCTTCTCCTCGATCGCGGTCAGGCGCCGGCCGGTGGTGGTGTCGTGGAAGGCGAGGCTCCAGCCCTCCGCCGTGTCCAGGCGCACGCTCAGCGGGCCCGAGGTCAGCTCGGTGACCGTGCCGTCGCGGGTCACGCGCGCTCCGCTGCCGCCGGCCTCACCGGCGAGGAGCTCGAAGTCGGGGCCGCGGTGCCGCCTTCCCGCGTGGTGGGTGACGCGGACGCCGATGACGCCCTCGGCCGGTGCGAAGCAGTCGACCGTGATCAGCGGCTGGTTCAGCGTGTCGCCCCGGCCGCGCACGTGGCGTACGGCGGCGTACGCGGTGAACCGGTCCTCCTCCGCGCTGACCTCGCGGACCTCGGTGGCGTACGCGGCGCGGACCCCTTCGCGCATCAGCCAGAAACCGTCGGTGAACTTCATGTGGTGGTCCCCCGTGGGATGAAGGCGAGCCGGGCGAGGCGGACGCCGCCGCGCAGCCGGACCCGCAGGTCGCGCACGCCGGTGGCCGTGAAGTCGGCGTGCAGAGTGGCGTACTTGTACGGGTCCGCGGTCGCCGGGACGGTGACGGAGCAGCCGTCGAGGAGCTCCACGACGCCCTCGCCCGCCGCCTCCACGCGCACGCCGGTCACCCCGTCGGGCCCGAAGTCGCAGGCGCGGTAGAGGAGTTCGCCGACGGAGTCCGCGGTGGCCGTCACCGCGTCGCCGGACGTCTTCGTGCGGTCGACGATCTCGGTGCCCCGCTGCTCGTCGTAGGACGCCGCGTCGAGACCGTCTGCGCGCACGGGGCGCGGCGCCG
The DNA here is from genome assembly GCF_056172735.1 of Streptomyces sp. R818. Classification (NCBI taxonomy): domain Bacteria; kingdom Bacillati; phylum Actinomycetota; class Actinomycetes; order Kitasatosporales; family Streptomycetaceae; genus Streptomyces; species Streptomyces sp. R818. The sequence goes on along the minus strand of NZ_JAOCNE010000011.1, from coordinate 262,821 downwards.
GTTCGTCCCCCTCCACGGTCAGCGGTGCCGTGTGCCGGATGTCCTCGCTGGAGGCGCCGACGAGGAGCTCGTACGTGCCGGACGTGACGCTCCAGCGGTCGCGGGCCACGTCGTGGTGGCCGAGGTCGGTGAGCGGGACGGTGAAGGTGACGCGCTCGGACGCGCCCGCGGCGAGCGTGAGCCTGCGGTGCGCGAGGAGCTGGCGGCGCGGGCGCGGGACCGGCATGCCGAGCGGGCGGACGTAGAGCTGGGCCACCTCGTCGGCGGCCCGCTCACCCGTGTTGGTGACGGTGAAGGTGAACTCGACCGTGTCGTCGCCGCGCGACACGAACGGCGCGTCGTAGGCGAACGAGCTGTAGCCGAGCCCGTGCCCGAACGGGTAGAGCGGGGTGCCCTCGAAGTAGAGGTAGGTCTGACGGGAGCCGATGACGTCGTAGTCGAGGAGGCCGGGCAGGTCGGTGTCGGCCGCGTACCAGGTCTGCGGGAGGCGTCCGGCGGGGCTGACGTCGCCCGCGAGGACCCGGGCGAGGGCGCGGCCCGCCGCCTGCCCGCCGTGGGCCGTCCACAGCAGGGCGGGCAGTTCGGCGTGGGCGTCGGGGACGGCGTAGGGGTAGGCGGAGACCAGGGCGAGCGCGGTGTTCGCGTTCGCGGCGCGGGCCGTGCGCCACAGCCGCTCCTGGTGCGGGGGCAGGGCGAGAGTGGTGCGGTCCTCGGTCTCGCGGCCGTTGAGGTGCGGGTCGTTGCCCGCGACGACGATCACCACATCCGCCTCGGCGGCGGCCCTGGCCACGGCTTCCTCGCCGCGCTCGACGAATTCCAGGGTGAATGCGGTGCCCTCGTCGGCAACCTTCACGCCGTCGGCGGCGACAGAGACGTACCGACCCGTTCCCGCGTGCCGCAGGAGGTGACCGTTTCCATGGGGTTCGAGCGCGTACGTCTCCTGGACGACCCAGCCTCCGGGCTGCTCGGCGGAGGCGCGTACGTAGCCGTCCTCCGCGACGGAGAGGTAGCGGCCGTCCGGGGCGCGCAGAGTGAGGACGTCGTCGCCCCAGTCGATCAGGGCGAACTCCGTGCCCTCCGCCGGGGAGGTGGTGAGCGGCGGCAGGTCCGTGCGGCCGGCGAGGAGGGCGGGGTCGAGGGCCGCCTCGGCGCCGTTCACCTTGGCCTCCTCCGGCGCGTCGGGGACCCGCAGCCATCCCGCCTCGCAGCGCAGCCGCACCCGGTCGACGCCCTCCGCGAACGTGACGCGGTCCGTGCCGAACCGCTCGTACAGCCCGTCGAGCGGGGTGGAGCGGTGGATCAGGGTGCCGCTGTACCAGTCCAGCTTGCACTCGTCGGCGAGGAGGCCGACGAGCGCGATCTTCGCGTCCTCGGGCAGCGGCAGCAGGCCGTCGTTCTTGAGCAGCACGATCGCCTGCTCGGCGGCCTCCTGGGCGAGGGCGCGGTGGGCCTCGGTGTCGAAGTCCCGGACGTCCGCGAAGGGGCCGACGTCCGCGAACTCGCCGAGCCGCGCGCGTACGTCGAGCTGGCGGCGGACGGCCGTGTCGATGTCGGACTCGGTGATCAGGCCCTGGTCGTAGGCGCGGCGCAGGCGTCCGACGATCGTCGAGGAGTCCGTGCCGTGGTCGGTGAAGCTGTCGACGCCCGCGACGAGCGCGGCGGCGGTCGCCTCCTCGTGGGTGTCGAAGTAGTGCTCGGAGTCGACGAGGTTGCTGGGCGCGCCCGCGTCGGAGCAGACGAGGAGAGCCTGGCCGGTCCAGGTGCGCAGGTGCTCGCGCAGGTACGGCGACACGTGGTTCGGGCGGCCGTTGACCAGGTTGTAGGCGGGCATGACACCGGCGACGGCGCCCGCCTCGACGGGGGCGCGGAACGCCCGCAGGTCGTACTCGTGCAGGACGCGCGGGCGCACGGAGGAGTTCGTCGTGTCGCGGCGGGTCTCGTTGTTGTGGGCCAGCCAGTGCTTGAGGACCGGGGCCGTGCGCCAGTAGGTGGGGTGGGTGCCGCGCAGGCCGCGCGTGTAGGCGGTGGCGATGGCGGCGGTGAGGTGCGGGTCCTCGGAGTAGCCCTCCTCGTTCCTGCCCCACAGCGGGTGCCGAAGGAGGTTGACGGTGGGCGCCCAGACGTTGAGGCCGACGCGGTCGTCGCGGGCGCGCATCGCGCGGACCTCGGCGGAGACGGCGTCGCCGACGCGGCGCACGAGGTCGTCGTTCCAGGTCGCGCCGAGCCCGACGGCCTGCGGGAAGACGGTGGCGGGACCCATCCACGCGACGCCGTGCAGCGCTTCCTGTCCGGTGCGGAACGCGGCGAGGCCCACCCGTTCGACGGCGGGGGTGAACTGGTGCAGCAGCGCGATGCGTTCGTCGAGCGTCAGCGTGGCGAGGAGATCGTCGACGCGCTTGTCCACGGGCGCGGCGGTCTCGGGGCGGAGCGGGGGATTGTCGGTCACGTACGGGTCCCTTGGCAGAGGAGCGGGAAAGGTGGCGGCAGCATCTTCGAAGCGCTTCGATGCTCCGCACTGGCCCCAGCAAGTGTCAAGAGCGGTGCGGCGAAAGTCGGTTGAGGAATTCCGTGCACCAATCTTGTGACCCCGGAAACGTTCCCTTAGCCTCGCTGCAAAATCGAAGCGCTTCGACAAAAAGTCGTCGCGTTCCTTGAAGGGTTGCCGCAATGACGCCGAACTCGCCTTCCGCCGCCTCCGCTCCCAGCCGGAGAAGTTTCCTCGCCTCCAGCGCCCTGGCCGCCGCTGTCGTGGCCGGCGGGGCGCCGCTGCTCACGGCCTGCGGCGGGACGGACAGCAAGGACCGGGAGGGCACCACCTCCGGGAAGGCCGCCGACAAGCTGCTGCCGACCTACGTCGCCAGCAAGTTCGCCGACCCGGACCTGCCGTCGAAGAACGGTTCGGCCGCCGGGTACACCGGCAAGGTGACCCTGGCGGGGCTGGCCGCCTCGGTCCCGGAGAAGCTCGGCACCGGCGCACCCGTCAAGATCATGTCCCCGTTCTGGGGATCGCCGCCGAAGAGCGACTGCGCCTACTACAAGGCGCTCGACGCGGCGGCCGGCACCAAGATCACCTGGCAGAACCAGGACGGCAACACCTACGGGCAGAAACTCGGCGCGGTCCTCGCCTCCAGCTCCATCCCCGACATGGTGGTGGTGCCGAGCTGGGAGCTGGTCGGCAAGATCTCCAACGCGGTCACCGCGAAGTTCATGGACCTCGGCCCGTACCTCGCGGGCGACAAGGTGAAGAAGTACCCGAACCTCGCCGCGATCCCCTCCGACTCCTGGCGCATGGGCATCTTCGGCGGCGCGCTGCGCGGCATCCCGATGCCGACCGCCGCCGCCACCTTCAACATCCCGTACTACCGCAAGGACATCTTCGACAAGGAGGGCTACGAGGTCCCGACCTCGCCCGACACCTTCCTGAGCTGGGCCAAGGAAGCGACCAGCGCCAAGGCGAAGGTGTACGCCTGCGGCGACATGTCCTGGACCGCCTTCAACATCTTCGGGGTACGCCCCTCGGGCACGCTCGGCTGGCACATCGAGGACGACGGCAAGCTGACGTACCGCATCGAGCAGCCCGAGTACCTCGAAGCCCTGGAATGGACCCGCAAGCTGTTCGACGCGGGCGTCGTCCACCCCGACGACAAGGCCCGCTCGGGCGACGCGGGCCAGCGCTTCGGCGCGGGACAGATCCTCATGTACAACAACGACACGTCCCACTGGTACGCCAAGACCGCCGAACAGGCCGCGTCCAACCCGGACTTCACGATGGACGCGATGGACATCTTCGGCCCCGACGGCGGCGACCCGCGGCTGTGGGCGAGCCAGCCCGCCAGCATCTGGTCGCTGATCCGCAAGGGCGCCTCGAAGGAGACCGTCGAGAACGCGCTCGCCGCCGCCAACTTCGCCGCCGCCCCGTACGGCACGAAGGAGCGCATCCTCGTCGACTACGGCACGGAGGGCACGCACTACAAGGTCAAGGACGGCGTCCCGGTCAAGACCGACCAGGGCAACCAGGAGGTCATCAACGCCTGGGTGATGCTCGCCGCCCCCGCCCCCTACTTCGCGCACCCCGACTACCCGGACATCGCGCGCAAGCAGGTCGAGTGGGAGCAGCGGATGGGCGCCTTCATGAAGAAGACGTCCACGTACGGCATGAACATCGTCGAGCCGACCCGCTACGCCAACCTCTCCAGCCAGTTCGAGCAGCTGGAGATCGACTTCGTGCGCGGCAACAAGAAGCTCACCGACGTGCAGCAGGCCATCTCGACCTGGAAGTCCTCCGGCGGCGACAAGCTGCGCGACTGGTACAAGAAGCTCATCGACAAGAACGGCAGCGGCAACTGATGTCTCTCACCGCCGGGAGCAGGCCCGACGGGACCCGTCCGCCCGCGGCCGTCGAGGAACCGACGGCCGCGGTCGCCGCCACGGCGGCCAAGGCGGAGGTCCCGCCCAGGGCGAGCAGGAAGGCGGGCAGCATCCCGTGGCGCGTCAGACTGCGCCGGGACCGCGCGCTCGTCCTGATGACGCTGCCCGCCCTCGCCCTGCTCCTGCTCTTCAACTACGTCCCGCTGCTCGGCAACGTCGTCGCGTTCCAGGACTACGACCCGTACGCCGCGAGCAACGGCGTCACCGCGATCTTCCACAGCCCGTGGCTCGGGATCGAGCAGTTCTCGCGCCTGGTGGACGATCCGCTGTTCTGGGACGCGACGAAGAACACCGTCGTCCTCTTCCTGCTCCAGCTCGTCCTGTTCTTCCCGATCCCCATCGCGCTCGCGCTGCTCATCAACAGTGTGATCCGGCCCCGGGTCCGGGCCGTCGCGCAGGCGATCATGTACTTGCCGCACTTCTTCTCGTGGGTGCTCGTCGTCACCGTCTTCCAGCAGGTCTTCGGCGGGGCGGGCATCATCGCGCAGACGATGGAGAAGCACGGCTGGGGCGGCTTCGACCTGATGACGAACGCCGACTTCTTCAAGTTCCTGGTCACGGCGCAGTCCGTGTGGAAGGACGCCGGCTGGGGCATCATCGTCTTCCTCGCCGCCCTCGCGGCCGTCTCCACCGACCTGTACGAGGCCGCCGCCATGGACGGCGCGGGCCGCTGGCGCCGCATGTGGCACGTGACGCTGCCCGCGCTGCGCCCGGTCATCGCGCTCCTCCTCGTCCTGCGGGTCGGCGACGCGCTCAGCGTCGGCTTCGAGCAGTTCCTGCTCCAGCGCGACGCGGTCGGCGTCGGAGCCAGCGAAGTGCTCGACACCTATGTCTGGAACATGGGCATCCAGAACGGCGACTTCAGCTACGCGGCGGCGGTCGGCCTGGTCAAGGGCGTGATCGGGGTCTGCCTCGTGCTCGCCGCGAACAAGTTCGCTCATCTGCTCGGTGAGCAGGGGGTGTACAAGAAGTGAGTCTCAACACGCAGCTGATCCGCAGCCTCCAGGCGCCGCCCCGCCCCGTGTGGGAGGAGCCGCCGAGCAGGACCGGGCTCACGGCGAAGGGCGGCTTCCTCGTCCTGTGCTGCCTGGGTGTCCTCGCACCCCTGTGGATCGTCGTCGTCACCAGCCTCTCCCCGAAGCCCGTGATCGACCGGGCGGGCGGCCTCGTCGTCCTCCCCGAGGGCATCACCTTCGTCAACTACACGGAGCTGCTCAGCGGCGGCCAGGTCAGCCGGGCGATCCTCGTCTCGGTCGGCGTCACGCTCGTCGGCACCGTCTTCTCCATGGCGGTGTCGGTCCTCGCGGCGTACGGGCTGTCGCGCCCCGGCAGCCTGGGCCACCGGTTCCTGCTGATGGCGCTGATGGCGACCATGTTCTTCGGCGCGGGCCTCATCCCGACGTACCTGCTCGTGCAGTCGCTCGGCCTCACCGACACCTATCTGTCGCTGATCCTGCCGAGCGCGGTCAGCGTCTTCAACATCCTCGTCCTGCGCGGCTTCTTCATGGGCATCTCGCCCGAGCTGACCGAGTCCGCGCGCATCGACGGGGCGAGCGACCTGCGCATCCTGCTGACGATCATCATGCCGCTGTCCCGCGCCGTGCTCGCCGTCATCTCGCTGTTCTACGCGGTCGGGTACTGGAGCGCCTGGTTCAACGCGTCGATCTACCTGAGCGATCAGGACATGATGCCGCTGCAGAACGTCCTCATCCAGCTCGTGCAGAAGAACACGGCGGCGCCGACCGGCCTCCAGCAGGCGGTGCGCACCGGTGAACTGTCCACTCTGGGGCTCCAGATGGCGGTCATGGTGCTCGCGCTGATCCCGGTCGCGGTGGCCTCGCCGTTCGTCCAGCGCCACTTCAAGAAGGGGATGCTGACGGGGGCGGTGAAGGGGTGAGCATCGCTGCTTCGACCATCGCGCACGAGGGCCGTCCGCTGTTCGGCGGCGACTACAACCCCGAGCAGTGGCCCGAGGAAGTGTGGGCCGAGGACGTGACGCTGATGAAGGAGGCGGGCGTCACCTCGGTCACGGTCGGCGTCTTCGCCTGGGCCAGGCTCGAACCACGCCCCGGCGCGCGGGAGTTCGGCTGGCTCGACCGGCTGATGGACCTGCTGCACGCGCACGGCATCGGCGTCGTCCTCGCCACCCCGACGGCGTCCCCGCCACCCTGGCTCGGCCGGCTCCACCCCGAGACACTGCCGCGTGACGAGGACGGACACACGATCTGGTGGGGCTCGCGCCAGCAGTTCTCGCACTCCTCCAGCGCCTACCGCCGCTACGCCGCCGCGATCACCGAGGACCTCGCGATCCGCTACGGCCACCACCCGGCCCTGCGCATGTGGCACATCAACAACGAGTACTGCACGTTCGACCACGGCGATGAAGCCGCCCGCGCCTTCCGCGACTGGCTGCGCGCCAAGTACCGCACGCTCGACGCGCTGAACGAGGCGTGGGGCACGGCGTTCTGGAGCCAGCACCTCGACACCTGGGCGGACGTCATCCCGCCGCGCCGCGCGCAGTACACCCGCAACCCGGCGCAGCTCCTCGACTTCCGCCGCTTCACCTCGGACGCGCTCATGGAGTGCTACGTGGCCGAGCGCGACCTCGTACGCCGCCACTCCCCCGCGCACATCCCGGTCACGACCAATTTCATGCCCCTGTGGGTCGGGCAGGACGGCTGGGCGTGGGCGGAGCAGGAGGACGTCGTCTCCGTCGATGTCTATCCCGATCCGCGCGACCCGCTGGGCGGGCAGTACAACGCGATGATCGCCGACATGACGCGCGGCCAGGCCCGCGGCCCGTGGATGGTCATGGAGCAGGCGGCGGGCCCGGTGAACTGGCGCGAGGTCAACCACCCCAAGCCGGCCGGGCTCAACCGCCTCTGGTCGCTCCAGGCCGTGGCGCGCGGCGCGGACGCCGTCCACTACTTCCAGTGGCGGCAGTCCCGGCAGGGCGCGGAGAAGTTCCACTCCGGGATGGTCGGCCACGCGGGCGCGGAGGGCCGGGCCTTCGCCGAGGTCAAGCGGATCGGGGCCGAGCTGGCCCGTCTCGACGTCGCGGGCACCCATGAGCGGGCCGGCATCGCCGTCCTGCACGACTGGCACGCCTGGTGGGCGGCCGACCAGGACGGACGGCCGTCCCAGCGCGTCACGTACGAGGGTGTCGTACGGGCCTGGCACCGGGCGCTGTGGGAGGCGCACCTCGCCACCGACTTCGCGCACCCCGAGCACGACCTGTCCGCGTACAAGGTGGTCGTCGTGCCGCAGCTGTACCTGCTCACGGACGCCGCGATCGACAACCTCGTAGCGTACGTGCGCGGCGGCGGAACGCTCGTGTGCGGGTTCTTCACCGGGATCGCCGACGCCGACGACCGCGTACGGTCCGGCGGCGTCGACGCCCGCCTGCGCGACCTGTTCGGCATCCGCACCCTGCACGAGTGGTGGCCGCTCGACGAGGGGGAGACCGTCGACTGCGGGGAGTTCCGCGGCACGCTGTGGTCGGAGGAGCTGACCGCCTCCGCGGACGCCGACGTGGTGGCCTCGTACCGCGGCGGCGACCTCGACGGGCTCCCCGCCGTCCTGCGCCGAGGCCATGTCTGGTACCTCTCCACCCTCCCCGAACCTCCGGCGCTGTCCTCGCTCCTCGCGGACGCCGCCGCCGGAGCGGGCGTACGGCCTCCACTGTCCGGCCTCCCCGCAGGGGTGGAGGCCGTACGGCGGGGTGGGCTGCTGTTCCTGCTGCACCACGGGCGCGGCGAGACGGTCGTGCCGCTGCCGGACGGCGCGGCGTACCGGGACGTGCTGAGCGGCGCCGGGCACACGGGACGCATACGGCTCGGCCGGTTCGGCGTGGCCGTGCTCGCGCGCGAGGAGCGGGGGTCCGGTGCTGCCTGAGCATCCGCACGGCACCTGGGAGCCGGTGCCGGCCGAACGCTGGGAGGACGCCTTCCTCAGCGGCAACGGCCGGCACGGCGCCCTTGTGTTCGGGGACCCGCACGACGACCGGGTGATCGTCACCCAGCACACCCTGGTCCGCCCGGACGGCGAAGGGCCGCAGCCGGGCCCGCCCGCCCTCGCCGACCGGCTGCCCGCGCTCCAGGACAGCCTGCTCGCCGGCGACGTGGACGCCGCCGAGCGGTTCACGGACGGGCGTGCGCTGCGCTGGGTGCGGCCGTTCCATCCGGCGTTCCAGGTCAGGTTCGTACGGGAGAGCGTGGTGTGGCGGGGCTACCGCCGCTCCGTCGACTTCGCGACCGGGGTCGTCGATGCCCGGTGCGGCGGCTGGCACAGCCGGGTCTTCGTCTCCCGGGCGGACGACGTGGTCGTGCGGTACGTGACCGGGCCGGGCCTCGACGGCGAGCTGTGGCTCGACCACCGGCTCGCCGGGGTGCCGGACGGGCTCGGTGTCGGCCGCGCGATCGTCCTGACGTCGCACGGCGCGCAGGTGACGGTGCGCTGCCGGTACCCGGGCAGCGACCTCGCGTACACGGGGGTCACGCTGGCGCACGCGCAGGGCGGGCACTGCGCGGTGGGCGTCAAGGGCTTGCGTGTCGAGGGCGCGACGGGGCTGCTGCTGCTCACGCGGGTGCACCGGCACACCGGCGAGCTGGACGCCGCCACCGAGGCCGCCGACCTCGCGGCGCTGGTGAGCGGTGACCCGGCGACGACGTACGCGGACCTCCTCGCCCGCCACGAGGGGCCGCACCGCACCGCGTACGAGCGGGTGGCGTTCGATCTGAGCGGCCCTCCCGCCGAACGCGGCCTCCCCGGCAGCGCCCTCCTCGAACGCCCCGACAGCCACGCCCTCCTGGAGCGGCTGTTCGCGGCGGGCCGCTACCACCTGCTCAGCTCCTCGGGCGCGCTGCCGCCGCGCCTGACCGGGCTCTGGACCGGCGAGTGGGACACGGCGTGGTCGAGCGCGTTCACCACGGACGCCAACCTGAATCTGCAGACGGCGTCCGCCGCCGCCTGCGCCCTCCCCGAGGTCACCGACGCGCAAGGGGCGCTGATACGCGCCCAGTTGGCACACTGGCGGGACAACGCCCGGGAGATCTTCGGCGCCCGCGGCATCGTCGCGCCCGCCCACACCGACGGTGAGTCCGGGCACGCCTACCACTTCCAGCGGGAGTGGCCGATGCACCTGTGGACGGCCGGCGCCGACTGGCTGCTCACGCCGCTCGTCGAGCAGGCCGAGACGACGGGCGAGCGACCCGCCTGGCTGGCCGCCGCGCTCGCCGAGGTCGCCGTCTTCTACGAGGACTTCCTCAGCCGCACCGGGCCCGACGGGCGCGTGGTCGTCGTGCCGTCGTACTCGCCCGAGAACCGCCCGGCGAACGCGAGCTGGGGCACCCTGAACGCCACGATGGACATCGCGGCGGTCCGGCACGCCCTGCGCACCGCCGCCGCCTGGCACCCGGGGCCCGACGCCGACCGCTGGAACGCGCTCGCCGACCGGCTGCCCGACTACCGGGTCAACGCGGACGGGGCGCTCGCCGAGTGGGCCTGGCCCGGCCTCGACGACAGCTACGACCACCGCCATCTCAGCCACCTGTATCCGGTGTGGCCGCACCACGAGATCAACCCGTACTCCACCCCCGAGTGGGCCAAGGCGGCGCACCGGGCCCTCGAACTGCGCGGCGCCGAGAACGACTCGGCGCACGGCCACCTCCACCACGCCCTGATCGCGGCCCGGCTGCGCGATCCGGCCCGGGTCGGTGACGCCCTGCGCCATGTCCTGACCGGCGACTACTTCCACCGCTCCCTGATGAGCGCGCACTATCCGCGCCGCGACGTCTACAACGCGGACGCCGCGCACACCCTGCCCGCTCTGCTCACCGAGTCACTGCTCCAGTCCACGCCCGACCGGCTCGTCCTGCTGCCCGCGCTGCCCGACGGGTGGCGGCGCGGATCGGTGTCCGGCCTGCGCACCCGGTTCGGCGCACGCGTCGACCTGGCCTGGAGCGGCGGCACCTGCACGGCCGTGTTCCACCCCGGCCGGGACGCGGACGTGGCCCTCATGACCCCCGTCGGCGGCACCGGGCGGCTGCGCCTGACCGCGGGCGAGGAGCACCACCTCGCATTGCGCACACGGTAGTTCCGACCTCACCCCCACCCCCACCATGGAAAGGAACACCATGGCACCCACCCCACACCGCTCCCCGCGCCGCCGCACCCTGCTCGGCGCCGCGCTCGCCGCCTCGGCCGCCGTCGCCCTCGCCGCCGCTCCCGCGCAGGCGCTCGTCTGGTCGTCGTCCGACCAGTGGGGCAACTACACGACCTCGGACGGCTACATCCTCTACAACAACATCTGGGGCTCGGGCGCGGGCGCCCAGTCCATCTGGGCCAACTCCTCGTCCAACTGGGGCGTCTGGGCCAACCACCCGAACACGGGCGGCATCAAGTCCTACCCGAACGCCAAGAAGATCGTGAACAAGCCGCTCTCCTCCCTGTCGTCCCTCACCAGCAGCTACAACGTGACGGTGCCGTCGTCGGGCGCGTACAACACCTCGTACGACATCTGGGACAGCGACTACGACTACGAGGTCATGCTCTGGGTCAACTACAACGGGGCCGTCGGGCCGCTCGGCACCTCGCAGGGGACCGTGACGCTCGGCGGGCACACCTGGACCGTCTACAAGGGCGACAACGGGGCCAACGAGGTGTTCTCGTTCCTGCGCACCTCGGACTCGTCGTCCGGCACGGTGAACATCCTGCCGATCCTGAAGTGGATCAAGGACACCAAGGGGTGGTGGGGCAACGAGACGATCGGCGACGTCCAGTTCGGCTACGAGATCACCTCGTCGTCCGGCGGCCTGGACTTCAGGACCAACAGCTTCAAGGTCTCCAGCAGCTGATCCTTCCTCACGGGCGCGCGGTTCAGGACCCCACGGGGGCCTGGGCCGCGCTCTCGCGCAGGGTCAACTCCGGTTCCAGGAGCACGACTTCCTCGGCCGAGCCGCGCCCCTCAATGCGCGCGATGACCTGCTCGACCGCGCGCCGCCCCATCTCCTGCGCGGGGACGGCGACCGCGGTGAGCGGCACCGAGGCGTGCGCGGCGACCTGCTCGGGACAGACGGCGACGACCGAGACGTCCTCGGGGACGGCGCGGCCCGACTGGCGCAGGAGCGCGAGCAGCGGGTCGGTGGCCGCCTCGTTCTGCACGACGAAGGCGGTGGTGTTCGGGCGCTCGTCGAAGACGCGGGAGAGCGTCGCCGACACGGCGGCGTACGAGCCTTCGCACGGGCGGTGCAGCAGGCGCAGGCCCAGTTCGCGGCTGCGCTCGCGCAGCCCTGTCAGGGTCCGCTCGGCGAATCCGGTGCGCCGCTCGTAGACGGCGGCGGCCTCGCCGATGACGGCGATCTCGCGGTGGCCGAGGTCGGCCAGGTGCTCGGCGCAGACGGCGCCCGCGGCGGCGAAGTCGAGGTCGACGCAGGTCAGTCCGGTGGTGTCGGACGGCAGGCCGATGAGGACGGCGGGGCGGGGCGCGGAGCGCAGGAGCGGCAGCCGCTCGTCGTCCAGCTCGACGTCCATGACGATCATGGCGTCGGCGAGGGCGCTGCCCTCTATGCGGCGCACCGCCTGCGCGCCCTCCTCGCCGGTGAGCAGCAGGATGTCGTAGCCGTGGGCGCGGGCGGCCGTGGCGACGGCCATGGCGATCTCCATCATCACCGGCACGTACATGTCGGTGCGCAGCGGGACCATCAGGGCGATGATGTTCGACTTGCTGCTGGCCAGGGCCCGCGCGCCCGCGTTCGGGTGGTAGCCGAGCTGGCGGACGCTGGTCTCGACGCGCTCCCGGGTGGCGGCGGAGATGGAGCGCTTGCCGCTGAGGACGTAGCTCACGGTGCTGGCGGAGACTCCGGCGTGCCGGGCGACCTCTGCGAGCGTGACCATGTCGTTCTCCTGAGCCGTGACGAGGGGGCGCCGGTGCGGACCACTCCGACGGGGACGGGCTGCCGTGGGGTGTTCGGCCTACCGACCCTATGGCGGCGGGGGGTGCCTGTCCAGAAGCCAGTCGAAGCGCTTCGACAGTGGCGGCCTCCGCACCGGCACCTCACAGGTGGGCGACAGGTCAGGCCAGTTCGCCGAGGACCTCCCAGGTCCGTACGCGGGAGTCGTCACCGGCGGCCTCCGTGGAGCTGACGACCACGTCGGTGGCGCCCGCGTCCCGGTAGCGGCGCACCGCCTCCGTCAGGGTCTTCTCGTCGCCGACGACGGCGAGGTCGCCGGGGTGGTGGTGGCCGGACAGCTCGACGACGCGGGCGTAGGACGGGATCTGGGCGTAGAACGAGAGCTGCTCGTAGAGGCGCGGGCGAAGCGCGTCCGCGTCGTCGGTGACGACTCCGGGCACGAACGCGACGACGCGCGGCGCGGGCCGTCCCGCCTCGGCGGCGGCCCGGGTCACCTCGGGCACGATGTGCTCCTCCAGGGCGCGCGGGCCCGCGAGGTACGGCAGGATCCCGTCGGCCAGCCGCCCGCTGACGCGCAGGGCCTGCGGGCCCATCGCGGCGACGAGCAGCGGCACGGGCGGTTCGGCGCCCGGAACGGACGCGGGCAGTGGGGTCCGTGCCGTGAGGTGCTCACCCTCGAAGTCGACCTCCCCGGTGTGCACCAACTGCCGCAGCACGGTGAGGAATTCACGCAGCCGGCCGACCGGGCGCTCGAAGGGAATGCCGAAGGCGCCCTCGGAGATCAGCTTCGTGCCGAGTGCGAGCCCGAGGTGGTAGCGCCCGCCGATGGCGGCCTGGACCGTCCGCGCCTGGCTCGCCACGAGCAGCGGGTGGCGGCCGAACACCGGGAGCGCGGAGGTGCCCAGGTGGAGGTCGGGGACGGCGCGGCCGATGACCGCCGCGAGCGTCGGGGCGTCGTAGCCGAGCGTCTGCCCGAACCACAGGGAGGTGAGGCCGGACGCGCGGGCCTGGCGCGCCTGCTGAACGGCGTCGTCGATGAGGAGGTCGGAACCGGTCGTGTTGAGGATCACTCCCACTGTCATGACAAGGACAACGAGCGGGTTGACCGTCCCGATTCCGGGTGCCGTATGAACAGTTCGTTGCGGGCGACGGCGCGGTGGGCCGGAACGGGGGCGGCGCCGCGCCTACCGTCCCCCGTATGAAGACTCGCGCCCAGCTCTCCCTTCTCCTCCTCGCCGGGGCGTCCGGCGCCGTCGACGCGCTCGCCTTCACCGCGCTCGGCACCGTCTTCGCCGGGGTGATGACCGGGAACCTCGTGCTGCTCGGTGTGGCGGTCGGGGAGGTCGCCGGGGGCGGGTCCGGGCAGGGGGAAGGCGTGGCCGGGCCGTTGTGGGCGCTCGCCGGGTACGTCGTCGGGGCCGCGCTCGTCGCGCGCGTGTGCCGGGGCCGCCCGGCCCGCCGGGAGGAGTGGCCGGGCCGTGCCGTGGCCTGCCTCGCGGGGCAGGCCGTGCTGCTCGCCGGCGTCGCGGTCGTCGGCGCGGTGTGCGGCGGCCACCCCGACGCGCCCTGGCGGACGGTGCTGCTCGTCGCCGCCGCGCTCGCGATGGGCGGCCAGTCGGCGGCGATGGTCGCGGCCGGTGCCGCGCCGACGACCTACTTCACCGGAACCCTCACGACCCTCGTCACCGGGTTCACGGACGGATCGCGGCGCGGGGCCGGGCAACTCCGGGTCGCCGCACGCCTCTTCGCCGTCGTCGGCGGGGCCGCCTGCGCGGTGACCCTGCACGCGCGTGCGCCGTCGTGGGGGTTCGTGCCACCGGCCGTTCTGGCGGCCGCAGCGGTGGTGTGCCAGAAACCTGCACAGCGAGTGCGCAGAGCGGTCACGGGGGAACACGAAAATCCACCGCGCGGCTCGGACACGGAAACCCATTGATGCGCGAGTGTCCCTTTTCCCGAAGGTGCCCGCACCCCTTTCACCCTTTCTCCCGTGAAGGTTGTGAAGGGAATGGCACCGGCCCGTGAATGGTCCTGCACCGGGCGGTAATTGACCCCGCACATCCCCTCCCACCGGGGACGTTCCGATTAGCTGTGCGATGCGTCAACGTGCTTTGATCCTCCGCACCGCAGGACCTCACGGATTCGCCTCCACCGATTCCGTGCAGCGTTCCCGCGTTTTTCGCAATACCCCGATACCCCAGATACCCATTGAGAAGGGCGGCTCTCCTCATGAGCAACACCCCCCAGGTCCAGACCCTCGAGATCTCCGACGCCGAGCTGGACAACGTCTCCGGCGGCCTCGTCGGCGGCCTCGCCTCCAACGTGACCGGCACCGTCGACTCGATCGCCCCGGTCTCGGGCGTCGTCGCGGGCGTCACCGGCACGGTCGAGGGCCTGACCGGCGTCAACGTCGGCGCCGTCACGGGTCTGGCCACCGGTCTGGTCGCCGGCCTCTGAGCCGGATCCAGTACGGATCACGCCGCCGCCACCTGACGGGCGGCGGCTCCAAGGCCCCGGGACTCCAAGGTCCCGGGGCTTTCGGGCGCGTCAGGGCCGCGGGGCACCGCCCCGGCCGGCGCTGGGCTACGTAAGGGAAACATCGCGTGCAGTTCCGTCAGCAGGCGCTCAGCAAACTGCAGTCGCCGGACCAGCTCGACCTGCCGGTGCGCCTCGCCCGGCCGCAGGGGGTGCTCGCCCTCGCCGTGACCCTCGTCGTCATGGCCGCGTCCTGTGTGTGGGCCGTCACCGGTTCGCTGGACTCGACGCTCAAGGCGAGCGGCATCCTCACCTACGGACAGGGCAGCTACGTCCTCCAGACCCCGGTCACCGGGCAGGTCACCGGCGTCTACGTGAAGGAGGGGCAGCGGGTCGGCAAGGACGCGCCCCTGCTGAAGGTCCGCACGGAGCAGGGCAATCGGGTCGTGCGCGCCATCGACGCCGGGCGCGTCACCGCGCTCGTCGCCCGCGTCGGCGCCGTCATCACCACGGGCGCCGATGTCGCGACGCTGGAGAAGACCACGTCGGAGCGCGATCCGCTGCTCGCCATGGTGTACGTGCCCGCGACCGGCGCGGCGAACGTACCCGCGAACGCCTCCGTCGACCTCACCGTGCCCGCCGCCCAGAGCTACGGCGTGCTGCGCGGCAAGGTGAAGGCGGTCGGCCGCGCCGCCCAGACCCGGCGCCAGGTCACCGACTTCCTCGGCGACGGCGAACTGGCCGCGCAGTTCACGCAGGGCGGGGCCCGCGTGCCCGTGCTCGTCCAGCTCACCAAGGACACGCACACGAAGTCCGGCTACGCCTGGTCGACCAAGGACGGGCCGCCCTACCCGCTCACCTCCATGACCCTCGCCTCCGCCGCCGTGCACCTCGCCGAGCAGCGCCCGATCGATTGGCTGCTGCCGTGACCTCCACCTCGCTGCCGCCCGCGAGCCACCGCCCCGACCGGCGCCGCGCCCGCTCCGCTCCCCCGCCGCCCAAGCGCCGCAGGACCGTCCGCACCCCGACCGTGCTCCAGATGGAGGCCGTCGAGTGCGGCGCCGCCGCGCTCGGCATGGTCCTCGCGCACCACGGCCGCCACATTCCGCTCGAAGAACTGCGCATCGCGTGCGGTGTCTCGCGGGACGGTTCGCGCGCGAGCAATCTGCTGAAGGCGGCGCGCAGTTACGGCATGACCGCCAAGGGCATGCAGATGGAGACGGCGGCCCTCGCCGACGTCCAGGGCCCCGCGATCCTGTTCTGGGAGTTCAACCACTACGTCGTCTACGACGGCATGGGCCGCCGCTTCGGACGGCGCGGCGTGCACATCAACGACCCGGACAAGGGCCGCCGGTTCGTCGCCATGGAGGACTTCGACACCAGCTTCACGGGTGTCGTGCTCGTGATGGAGCCGGGGGACGGCTTCCGTACGGGCGGGCGCCGGCCCGGTGTGCTCAAGGCGCTGCCCGGACGGCTGCGCGGCACGACCGGCACCATGCTCGCCGCGCTCCTCGCGAGCCTGCTCCTGGTGGCGGTCGGCGCGGCGGTGCCCGCGCTCAGCAAGACCTACATCGACCTCTTCCTCATCGGCGAGCAGACCTCGCTGCTCGGCGCGCTGTTCGCGTCGATGGCCGCGATGGTCGCCCTGACGGGTGTCCTGACCTGGCTGCAACAGGCGAACCTGCTGCGCGGCCGCATCATCTCCTCCACCCTGTCCAGCGCCCGCTTCTTCCGCCACCTGCTGCGCCTGCCGGTGACGTTCTTCGCCCAGCGCAGCCCGGCCGACCTGGTGCAGCGGCTCCAGTCCAACGACGCGGTCGCCGAGACCCTGGCCCGCGACCTCACCGCCGCCGGGGTCGACGGCATCGTGGTGCTGCTCTACGCGGCGCTGCTGTGGACCTACGACCCGCAGCTCACGCTCGTCGGTGTCGGCATCGCGCTGCTGAACGTGGTGGCGATGCGGATCGTCGTCCGGCTGCGCGCGACCCGTACGCAGAAGCTGCGGGCGGACTCGGCGCGGCTGACCAACACCGCGTACACCGGGCTCCAGCTGATCGAGACGATGAAGGCGACCGGCGGCGAGAACGGGTTCTTCCGGCGCTGGGCCGGGCAGCACGCGACGACCCTGGAGGAGCAGCAGCGGCTCGGGGTGCCGAGCGCGTGGCTCGGCATCGTCGCGCCGACGCTCGCGACGCTGAACAGTGCGCTGATCCTGTGGATCGGTGGTCTGCGGGCCGTGGAGGGGCACCTCTCCGTCGGACTCCTGGTCGCCTTCCAGGCGCTCGTCGCCCGCTTCACCGCGCCGATCACCCGGCTCAACGGGGTCGCGGGGCGCATCCAGGACTTCGCCGCCGACGTGGCCCGGCTGAAGGACGTCGAGAACTTCCCCGTCGACAGCCTGTACGCGCGCCCGGAGGCGGTGCGGAGCACGCGCCGCCTGAAGGGACACGTCGAGCTGGACGACATCACCTTCGGGTACAGCCCGCTCGACAAGCCGCTCCTGTCCGGGTTCTCGCTGACGGTCGGGCCGGGGCAGCAGGTGGCGCTCGTCGGCGGGTCCGGCAGCGGCAAGTCGACGGTCTCGCGGCTGATCTCCGGTCTGTACGCGCCCTGGGAGGGCGTCATCCGGATCGACGACCGGCGCCTGGACGACATCCCGCGCGGGGCGCTCGCCGCCTCCGTGTCCTTCGTCGACCAGGACGTCTTCCTCTTCGAGGGCACCGTGCGCGACAACGTGGCGCTGTGGGACCCCTCGATTCCCGACGAGGCGGTCGCCGACGCGCTGCGCGACGCGTGCCTGTACGACGTGGTGGCGCGGCGCCCCGGCGGCCTGCACAGCCGCGTCGAGCAGGACGGCCGCAACTTCTCCGGCGGCCAGCGCCAGCGCCTGGAGATCGCGCGGGCCCTGGTGCGCCGCCCCAGCATCCTCGTCCTGGACGAGGTGACGAGCGCGCTCGACGCCGAGACCGAACAGATCGTGATGGACAACATCCGGCGGCGCGGCTGCGCCTGCGTCGTCATCGCGCACCGCCTGAGCACCGTGCGCGACAGCGACGAGATCGTGGTCCTCGACCACGGCCAGGTCGTCGAACGGGGCCGCCACGAACACCTCGTACGGGCGGGCGGGGCCTACGCCGAGCTGGTCAGGGAGCACTGAGATGACGCACGCCGCGACGGAGTCCGCCCCGTACGCCGCCTCGGACCAGGTGGTCGCCGCGTTCGGCGGGCTCGGCACCCCGGTCGACTGCACGGGCCTGCGCAGCCTGTCATTGGAAGGGCCGCAGGTTCTGTGGCTCGTCGTGGAGGGCGCGCTCGACCTGTTCGCCGTGGACGTGTACGAGCAGGGCCACTGGCACTTCCTCGGCCGTCTCGAACCGGGCACGCTGCTGCTCGGCCCGGTCGAGGGCACCCGGCACACCCTCGTCGGACGGCCCCTCGCGGGCTGCGCCCTGCGCCGGATACCGCTGCGTGAGCTGCCGTACAGCCCGGCCGCGCACGACGGCACGTACGACATGGCGTGGAGCCTGCTCGAAGAGGCGTTCGCGCTCGGGGTCGGGCGCGGTCAGCGCGTGCTCTTCGAGGCGCCGCTCAGCGACCGGACCGGGCACAGCGCGGACGACGCGTTCACCGGCGACGACGACGTGCTCTGGCCGCAGCTCGCGCCGGGCAGCGTGCAGTACGGCTCCGCGTACGCCGCCGACGCCGCAGCGGACCTGCTGATGGACGGCGCGCTGTGGCAGCGCATGGTCGACCAGCAGTACCGGCTCCTCGCCACGCTCGACCGGTGGATCGAGCGGTTGGAGAGCGCGCACGAGGACCGGGCGGCGGCGGGCATCCGCGCGGGCGAGGCCGTCCGCGAACAGGCCGACCGGACGCTGCTCGCCTCCATCGGTACGCGCGGGCGGCGCGAGCGCGGGACACAGGGCGGCGTCGACGCGACGTACGCGGCGTGCAAGGTCGTGGCGGACGCGGCCGGGATCCGGCTCGCCGAGCCGGGCCACAGCGGCGCGGTCAGCGACCGGATCGACCCGGTCGAGCAGATCGCGGTCGCCTCCCGCATCCGGACCCGGCCGGTACGGCTCGCCGGTCCCTGGTGGCGTGAGGACATGGGGCCCCTCGTCGGGTTCCGGGCCGCGTCCGGGGCACCGGTCGCGCTGCTGTGGCGGCGCGGCGGCTACGAGGCCGTGCACCCCTCCGCCGAGCGCGGCGGCACCCGGATCGACGAGGACACCGCGGAGGACTTCGAGGAGCGGGCCGTGATGCTGTACCGGCCGCTGCCCGAGGGGAGGCTGACGCCCTGGCGCCTGGCCCGGTTCAGCCTGCGCGCCGCCGCCTCCGACGTGCGCAGGCTGCTGCTCGCGGGCCTGGTGACGGTGGGGCTCGGCGCGCTCGTGCCCGTGGCGACGGGCCATGTGCTCGGCACCTACGTGCCGAACGCGCAGACGAGCCTCATCACACAGGTGTCCTTGGCGGTCGTGATCACCAGTCTCGTGTCCGCCGTCTTCATGCTGCTGCAGAACGTGACCGTGCTGCGGGTCGAGGGCCGCGTCGAGAGCGTGCTGCAACCGGCCGTCTGGGACCGGCTGCTGCGGCTGCCGACCCGCTTCTTCGCGTCCCGCTCCACCGGGGAACTGGCGAGCGCGGCCATGGGCATCAGCGCGATCCGCAGGCTGCTCTCCGGAGTCGGCCCGGTCGCCGTGCAGTCGGTGACCATCGGCGCGATGAACCTCGTCCTGCTCCTCCTCTACAGCGTGCCGCTCGCGCTCGCGGCGCTCGGCATGCTCGTGGTCGTCGCCGCTGTCTTCCTCACCCTCGGGCTGTGGGAGCTGCGCTGGCAGCGACGGCTCGTGGAGCTCGGCAACAAGCTCAACAACCGGGCGTACCAGACCCTGCGCGGGCTGCCGAAGCTGCGGGTCGCCGGGGCCGAGAGCTTCGCGTACGCGGCCTGGGCGAAGGAGTTCGCGCGCAGCCGCGACCTGCACCGCCGCGCGGGCCGCGTCAAGAACGCGACGACGGTCCTCAACGCCGTCTACCTGCCGCTGTGTTCGCTGGTGATGTTCATGCTGCTCGCGGGTCCGGCGCGGGGCAGCATGTCGGCGGCGTCCTTCCTCACGTTCAACACCGCGGTGACGATGCTGCTGACCTCCGTGACGCAGCTGACGGGCGCGCTGATCTCGGCCGCCGCCGTGCTGCCCATGTACGAGCAGATCAAGCCGGTCCTCGACGCGGAGCCCGAGGTGCGCGGCACGGCGACGCAGCCCGGCGAGCTGACCGGCGCCCTGGAGGCCCGCGCCCTCTCCTTCCGCTACACCGACGACGGGCCGCTCGTCCTGGACGACGTGTCGCTGGCGATCCGGCCCGGCGAGTTCGTGGCCGTCGTCGGCGAGAGCGGCTGCGGCAAGTCCACGTTGCTGCGCCTGCTCATCGGCTTCGACGCGCCCACTTCCGGGAGCGTGCTCTACGACGGCCAGGACCTCTCCGCGCTCGACCAGGCGGCGGTGCGGCGCCAGTGCGGGGTCGTCCTGCAGAACGCGCAGCCGCTGACCGGGTCGATCCTCGACTGCATCTGCGGCGCGGAGTCGTTCACGCCCGAGGAGGCGATGGCGGCGGCCGAGATGGCGGGGCTCGCCGAGGACATCAGGCGGATGCCGATGGGCCTGCACACGATGATCTCCGGCGGCGGCGCGATCTCCGGCGGGCAGCGCCAGCGGCTGATGATCGCGCAGGCGCTGATCCGCCGCCCGCGCCTGCTCTTCTTCGACGAGGCGACGAGCGCGCTCGACAACGAGACCCAGCGCATCGTCATCGACAGCACCCGCGCCCTGCGCGCCACCCGCGTCGTCATCGCCCACCGGCTGTCCACGGTGCTCGACGCGGACCGGGTCGTCGTCATGTCGGCGGGGCGCGTCGTGCAGCAGGGCGCGCCCGCCGAACTGCTCGCGGACACGGGCGGGCGGCTGCACGAGCTGGTGCGGCGGCAGCTGGCGTGAGGGGCGGGGCACGCCGGGTGTGAGTCCAGGGCGTGCGTGCCGGAGCCGGGACAGGGAGCACTCCGAGCGGTTACGCTCACTATGAGTGAACTCGCCTACGTTCGGGTGGTGTTGATGCTGCGTCGGGGGATCAGCGGTGACACGGTCGGTGACAGTACGGGTGGCGCGGCGGGTGGCGGCCGCACGGGCCCGAAGCGGGATCTGCGCAGTCGGCCGTTCCCGGCGGTGACGGGCGGCACGCCGCAGGCCCGGCGCGAGGCGCTCGTCGCGATCCGCGCGTGGGCCGAGCAGGAGGCCGAGGACGCCGTCGACTGGTACCTGCGCGACCGGCGCCTGAAGCGGCGCGGCTCCCGTTTCATCCGCGGCCTGACGATCCTGCTGGCCATAGCGGGGACGGCCGTCCCCCTGGCGGGCTCCCTCGACCAGGGCCCGCCGCAGGCGCTCGGGTACGTGCTGCTCGCGCTCGCCGCGGGCTGCAAGGGCTTCGACCACTTCTTCGGGCTCTCGGCCGCCTGGATGCGGGACATGGCGGCGGCGCAGGCGCTGCGCACGAAGCTGAGCGAGTTCCGGCTCGCGTGGTCGCGCGAGGAGCTGCGGGCAGGACCCGCGGCGGACGGGATCACCGCGGAGGGCCTGGAGCGGCGCATGGACCTGATCACCGCGCTGGTGGCGGCCGTGCACAGCCAGGTCGAGGGCGAGACGGCGGGCTGGCTGACGGAGTTCGCGGCGAGCGAGCAGCAGTTGCGGGACCAGACGGCGGTCCCGGGACCGGCGCCCGCGCCGCGTTAGGCACGGGAAGCGGGGCCGGAACACGGGGGGCGGGGAGCATGGGCCGGATCTTCACTGTGGTGGCGCCTGACGGCGTGGAGCGGGACGTGGTGGTGACGGCCGCCGGGGACACCCCGGTCCGGGCCGTCGCGGAGGCGCTCGGCCAGGTGTGCGGGCTGCCGGAGGTGACGCGGCTTGCGCTGCGCGGCGCGCAGGACACGGCGGAGAACGTCGCGCTCGACGCGCCGCTCGACGAGTCGCCGCTGCGGGACGGCTGCACGCTCTGGCTGCACCGGCCGCCCGCGCCGCCCGACACCGCCGGGCCCGACTTCACGGCCCTGCCGCAGGAGCTGCTCACCGCGGGCGGCGACGGCACGCTGATGTTCCGCAGGCCGCCCCGGGTCTTCCCGGCGGGGCCGCCGGCCGAGACGGACAGGCCCGGCAGGTTCCGGTTGCGCCGGGCCGCCAAGCGGGCCCGCGAACAGCTCCGGGCGCAGGCCGCGTACCTGGTTCCCGGCCCGGCCGACATCCTCACCGGGGCCTACGGCGAGACGGCCCGCCTGTGGGAGCGCCGGGTGAGCGACGGCGACCACCTGCGCCTGCGCATCGGCGTCAACAGCGTCGGCGCGTACCCCGTCCCGGTGGTCGTGGACCTGCCGGGCACGGGCATCCTCGGCGTCGCGGGCCCCACCCCGGTGACCCGGCGCATCGGCGCCTGGCTGATCGCGCAGGTGGCGTTGTTGCACAGCCCGGCCGACGTCGGGGTGCGGGTGTTCACGACGCCCTCCGGGGCGGCCGACTGGCGGTTCGCCCGCTGGCTTCCCGGGGTCCGCTCGTACGACGGGGAGAGCCGGCCGCGGATCAGCACCGACTACGCGGGCCACCTCAAGCAGGTCTCCGAGGCGCTGACGACGCTGCGCGAGCGGCAGAGCAGGCCGTTGCCGCCGCCCGGCGGCACCCGGCGCCACCTGGTCCTCGTCCTCGACGGGGCCCGCCCCCTCATCTCGCTGCCCGGGGTGTCGCAGCTGCTGCGCGAGGGCCCGGCCGCCGGGATCTTCGCCGTCTGTCTGGCGCCCGACGTGCGGTCGCTGCCGCAGCAGTGCGCGGCCGTGATCGAGGCCGAGCAGTTCCCGCCGCGCGCTCCCGACTCGACGGCCTTCACCCTGTACACGTCGGGCGGCACCGACCTGACGGGCATCGCCGACACCGTCTCCGACGACTGGCTCGACCGGACGGCCCGCGCCGTCGCCCCGCTGCGCGACGCCACCGCCGACGACCTGCGCCCGCGCCCCCACCGCCTCCTGGACCTGCTCGGCATGGGCACGCCGGATCCGCACGAGATCGTGGCGCGCTGGGAGGCGTCGCCGCGCGGCACGGAGGCGCTGATCGGGCGGTCCACGCCGACCCCGGTCGCGCTCGACCTGCTGCGGGACGGGCCGCACGCCCTGGTCGCGGGCACCGCCGGGTCCGGCAAGACGGAGTTCCTGTGCACGTGGATCGCCTCGCTCGCGGTGGCGAACCGGCCGGACGAGATGACGTTCATGCTCGTCGACCACAAGGGCGGCTCCGCCTTCGGCGACCTGGCCCGCCTCCCCCACACGGTGGCCGTCGTCAACGACGTGGGGCCGGGCCTCGGCGACCGGGTCCTCGACGGGCTCGGCGCCGAACTGCGCCGCCGCGAGCGGCGGTTGTTCGAGGCCCATGTGAAGGACATCCACGAGTACGCGGACCTGCGCGACCGGGGCAGGGACGGGGCGGAGCCGGGACCGCCGCCGCTGCCCCGGCTCGTCATCGTCATGGACGAGTTCGCCTCGCTCGCCCGCGAGGACGCCGACTTCCTGTCCGGGCTCATCGACATCGCCCGGCGCGGCCGCTCCCTCGGCATCCACCTGGTCTGCGCCACGCAGCGCCCCTCGGGCGTGGTCAGCGCGGAGATCCGGGCCCTGACCAACCTGCGGGTCGCCCTGCGCCTGGTCGACGAGGGCGAGAGCATGGACGTCATCGACGCGCCGGACGCCGCCCAGCTCAGCACCTCCTCGCCCGGGGTCGCCCTGATCAGGACCGGCACCTTCGACCCGCTGCTCGTGCAGACCGCCCGCGTCGGCGGCCTGCACCGGCCCGCGGGGAGCGAGGCCGTCGTCGTCCGGGAGATCACGCCCTACGGGTCCCAGCCGCGCACCCCGCTGACCGTGCGGGACGAACCGGACTCGGTCGGCACGACGGATCTCGCGCTGCTCGTGGACGCCCTGAGCGAGGCGACCGAGCTGCTCGCGGTCGAGCCGCCGCCGACGCCGCTGCCGCCGCCCCTCAAGGAGGTCCTGCCGCTCACCGACATCCGGCCGCCCGCACGAGGACGGGGTCTCGCGCCGCTCGCGTTCGGTCTGGAGGACGCGCCGGAGGAGCAGACCCAGCGCCCGGCCATCCTCGACCTCGCGCGCGACGGCAACCTGCGGATCGTGGGCGCGCCCCGCACCGGCCGCTCGCAGTTCCTGCGCACCCTCGCCGCCGCCGTCGCCCGCCAGCACAGCCCGCGGACATCCACGTGTACGGGATCGACTGCGGCGACGGCGCGCTGCAGGCGCTCACCGAACTCCCGCACTGCGGCACCGTCGTGAACCTGGGCCGCCCCGACCACATGGTGCGGCTGCTCGGCATGCTCACCGCCACCGTCCGCAGGCGTCAGGAGCTGCTCTCGCACGGCGGTTTCGCGGACATCGGCGCGCAGCGCCAGTCCGTGGCGACACCGCGCCGGATGCACTACCTCCTCGTCCTCCTCGACGGCTGGGAGGAGTTCCTGACCAGCATGGGCTCCACCGACGGGGGCGGCGCCGTCGACGACCTGTACGCGGTCCTGCGCGGCGGCCCGCAGGTCGGTGTCTGCACGGTCCTCGCGGGCGGCGCCCAGATCCTCAACACGCGGCGCCTGGTCTCGCTGACCGAGCGGCTCCTCGTCCTGCGGCTGCCCGCCCCCGACTGGTACGCCAACGTCGGGCTGCCGCGACGGCGCTTCCCCGAGGTGCAGCCCGCCGGGCGGGCGCTCAGCGCGGAGAGCGGGCGGCTGCTGCAGATCGCGACGCTGCCGGGGCCGACGACCCGGCAGGGCCAGACCGACGCGCTCGCCCGGTACGCGGCCGACGCGCGCGCCCGCGACCCCGAACTCCAGGGCAGCCAGCGCCCGTTCCGCATCGAGGACCTGCCGCTCGTGGCCGACCAGTTCCACGTCGGCACCGGCAAGGGCCGCCCGGTGGGGCGCGAGGCGGAGCTGGCGTGGCTGCGCGACCGGCACGCCACCGGCGCCTCGGTCGCCCTGCTCGGGCCGCGCAGGGCGGGCAAGACCTGGGTCCTGGAGGAGCTGTGGCGGCGGCTGCGCGCGGACGGTGCCACCGCAGTGCAGCCGATCCTGGTGCTTCCCTCCGGCGGGCAGGTCGAGACGCCGGACGCCCTCGCCCACCTCCTGGACCGCAGGCTCTCCGGGCCCGGCGCCGCCCAGCGGCTCATCAACAAGGTGGGCCGGCGCTCGGGCTCCGACCGGATGGCGTTCCTCCTCGACGAGATCGGCCGCCTCGTCAACTACGACCCCGGCGTCGTCTCGTGGCTGCGCGACCTCGGGCAGGCCGGGGCCTGGTTCGTCTACACCGGCACCCAGAAGGACTGGCACCGGGTGGTGCGCTGGGCGCTCACCGCGCCGGGATCGAGCTTCGGCAACGACGTGAACGCGCGCGTCCTCGGCCCCCTCGACGACCAGGCCGCCCTGAAGTTCCTCACCGGCACCGCCGAGAACCTGGGCGTCAACATCGCCCCGGACCGCACCGGGCAGGCCGTCCTCGACCTCGTCGGCACCTGGCCGTTCTACCTCCAGGTCGTCGGCGACGCCCTGGTGCGTGCCGCGCAGGACAACGAGGTCCGCCCGCTCAGCGACGACCGGGCCCTCGCCGACCTCGTCGAGCAGCGCCTCATCGTGGAGTGGGACCACCACTTCCGGGCGCGCTGGGAGGAGATCGGGCCCGCCGGACGCGCCGCGCTGCTCGCCGACCCCGGGGCGATCCCGGTGGACCCGGCCCGCGCCCAGCGCAACGACCTGCGCGAGGTCGGCCTCCTCCGGCACAACCAGTGGCTGGCCGACCGGCCCTTCCTCGACTGGGTCGGCCACAGCGAGAGCTCACTGCGCGACGAGGAGTCCCGGCCATGACCCGCACACCCGCCCCGACCCCGTCCTGACCCGTCCTGACCAAGCCCTGACCAGCCTCCCCGGGAATGACGACCATGAGCGACTTCTGGCCGAGCCAGGCCTACCGCCACGACCTCGACATCCGCTTCACCGACGGCGCCGTCCCGGCGTGGGCGCGCCCGCTGGTGGAGGGCCGGCAGCCGAACAGCACCGCATGGGTGGCCGTGATGGCGCGGCGGGCCGGGAAGAGCTGGCTGGCGCAGGCCGCCGAGCGGGCGCGGGCCGCACCGGGCGGGGCGCGCCGCATCGACCTGCGCTCCGGTGAGGCGGCGGTCCGCAGGGCAGGCCTCGGCTGTCTCCTCGGGCGGCGCTCCACGCCGACGCCCGCCCCGGGCGCGGTGCTGTTCGTCGACGAGCCCGCGCTGTCCACGCCGGGCGGCCGGGGCCGCGGCGTCGACCCGGCCGTGCTCGCCGCCGGGCTCGAACAGGTGCGGGAGGCGGGCATCGTCCCCGTCGTCCTCGCGACCCCCGCCGAGCACGAGCGGCTCGGGCCGTATCTGGGCGCCGACCACCCCAAGGACGTCGTACGGCCGCCCGTGCTGTCGGCCGAGGAGTGCGCGCGGATGACGGCGCGCGCCCCGGAGTGGGCGCCCGGGGTGGTGGAGCTGCTGCGCGACTCCTTCCCCGGCTGGCTCCAGACCCCGTTCCTCCTCGAACTCGCGTTGTACGTGGCCGAGTTGGAGCCGGAGCTGCGCGCGGACGCCGAGGCACTCGACCGCGCGGCCTGCGAGGCGGCCGTGGAGCAGCACGCCTATATCGACCAGTGGTTCCACGACGGCACCTCGGCGGCGGGGCGCGCCCTGCTGCGCGCCCACCGCTGGCGCGGCTCGGGGCTCACGGTGACCGAACCCGACGGCCGGGCCGAGAGCCGCACCGAAGGTCGTACCGAGGGCCGGGCCGAGCAGCCGCGCAACGGTGCCGCCGATCCGGCCGCCGACCCCGTCCTCGCCCGCCACCTGCCCGAGGTGCTCCGCGTCCACCACGTCTCCGACCTGCACCACGGCGGCAGCCTGCGCTCCAACGTCGACGCCAAGGACGTCACCGCGGCGGGCCGCAGGCTGGCCGATCTCGCGGGCGCCGGGTCCCCGATGGACAGCTACCTGGAGCACCTGCGCCGCCTCGGGGAACTCGGCCGCGCCCCGCACCTGCTGCTCGTCACCGGCGACCTCGTCAACCGGCCGCACGACGCGTTCGGCACCGTCGCGCTCAACTGGCTGCGCAAGGCGGGCAAGAGCCTCGCGGACCACCCGGACCTGCGCCCGGACGATCCGCGGATCCTCCTCGTCGGCGGCAACCACGACGTGTCCTGGGACCTGACGCTCGACCCCCGGCCCGGCGCGCGCCACGAGTGGTTCGCGCGGACCTTCGCCGAGTTCCCCCACCCCGACCTGCACGAGCCCCGCCACGACCGCAGGCGTCTGTACGTGCGCTACCCGGAGGCGGGGCTGCGGATCGCGCTGCTCGGCTCCGCCGAGTCGGGCGGCGAGACGGCCCGCGACGAGGACCGCGACAAACTGGAGGCGGCGCAGGAGGAGTTCGCCCACGCGCTCGACGAGACCGATCTCTCCTCGCTGATACTGGACTTCGAGCGGATCGACCCCGGGGTCGTCTCCCGCGCCGTCCTCGACCGGCTCGCCCCCGACCGGGGCTGGACCACGCTCGCCGCCCTGCACCACCCGCTCTCCCCGGTGCCCGCGGTGGAGATCGCCCCGTACTCGGGGGTGGTCAACGCGGGCCAGGCCAAGCGGGCGCTGGCCGCCGCCGAGACGTCCCTGGTCCTGCACGGCCATACGCACCTGGGGTTCCTGGCCGCCGAGCGGCTGCTCGGCGGGGAGCAGGAGTGGACGACGCGGATCGCCGGGGCGCCCGCGCTCGGCAGCCGCGAGACGGACGAGCACAACGGGTACAACGAGGTGTTCGTGGCCCGCGAGGGCGACGCGCACACGCTCGCCGTGCGCACGGTCCGGCTCTCGGGCGGCCAGTGGGTGCCGGACCGCCCCATCGCGTTCCGGCCGGGTGCCCCGGCGGAACTCCCGCTCGCCGAGCTGTGCCGGGACTGAGCCCTCAGAGAGGAAGCACAGATCAGCGCGCGTCACCGAACTCGCTGAGCACCCCCTCGGGCATCAGCGCGTTCACGTACCTCCCCGGGCCGTGGTCCTCGAAGGAGTACTTGAACGGGAGGGAGCGGGTCAGCGCGAGCCGCGCAGCAAAGAACGCGAGCGGCGCGACGACCGCGAGCCCCGCGAGGCTGTCCATCTGCGGATAGGGCGGGGCGGGGTCGCGCCGCTCGACCCAGCCGTCCTCCTGGCCGCGCACCGGGACCGCCGCGAGGCGGCGCAGCCGGTGCAGGGGGCTGACGCCGGCGAGCAGGTCGCCCGGGACCGAGACGGCCTCGGCCGCCGCGTCGGCCGCCGCCCCGAGCACGGCGTCCATCCCCGTACGGCGGGTGCGGTAGTGGAACTCGCGGCCGAACGCGGCGTACGGGCCGACGGGGCGCGGCGGCAGGGCGGGCACGACGTCGCGGTCGAGGATGTAGCGCAGGAGCCGGTCGCGCAGCAGGTGGGTGCCGTTCACGTCGGTGGCGCTCTCGCAGGCGCGGGCCAGTGCGGGGCCGCCGAGCATGGGCTGGCCGAAGGTGTAGACGGCGCGCAGACAGCGGGCGATGTGGGCGTAGCGCGGTTCGTGGACGAGGGTGACCGCCATCAGTGCCGCCATGGCCGCGCCGAGGCTGTGCCCGGTGATGTAGAGCGCTTCGAGGCCGCCGCCCCGGGTGCCGTCCTCGCGCGGGTCGAGGGACTCGCCGCGCACGGCCCGGTCGAGGGCTTCGAGGACCAGGTACCGGGTGGCTCGCATGTTGCGGTAGAAGCCCGCGTGCACGGGGTGGCGGACACCGTCGAGGTCGACGCGGAGCGTGTCGGGGTGCACGTCGGCGTCGGTCAGGATGCTGATGATGTCCTCGGGCTGGGTGCCGCGGTAGCAGAGGATCGCGACGCGGCGGTCCTTGTCCTGGATCAGGTAGGCGGCGGAGGAGATGTAGAGCGCGTCGACACGCTGGACGAAGACGCGGCAGCGGTTCTCCTCCAGGCCGAGCCGCGTCGCCATCAGGGCGACGGTGCGGGGGTCGGCGCCCTGGTCGAACCCGGCGTAGGCGTAGGCCGACAGCGTCGCGAAGGCGTGCGGGAGGACGCCGTCCGGGTCGGGGTGGCCCTTGTCGTCGAGGAGCCGTGTCAGCAGGTCGGGGTAGACGGGAAAGGTGGTCCTGCCCGGCTCGACGAAGGTCGGTTCCTTGAAGGGGCGCAGCTCGGCGAAGGTGGGTCCGTGCTCGGTCTTGTCCCGCATGAAGGGCCTCCCAGGACGGGGCTGCCGAGCACACCACCGGGGCGACACGCCGTCAAGGCGTCGCTGACCGGCCACCGCCGCGCCGGTCGGGTGGGGCGGGTGAGGAGCGGGCGGCGCACGGTACCGGGAACGGACGGGGTGCGCCGGGGCGGTCGTCGCTGACATGCCCAAATCCCCGCATACGTACGGGAGTTCGTGCTCGGGGCGGGTGCCGGTACATGGCGGGAAGCGGCGCTGCGATCCCTGTCACGGCGCCGATAGCGTCACTGGCCCCTTCCTCCTCCAGGCACGACCTCCCGACGTACAGCACACGACAGGGACGGCAACCCATGGCCGAGACCGAACGTCACACACCGTACGAGTCGGCACAGTACGAGCGGTACGAGGGCGGCAGCCCCGAGGCCGAACGCCTTGTGTTCGAACGCCTCGCCCGCGAGATCATGGAGGTGCAGGTCGCGAACCGGCGGGCCGCCGGCGCCCCGCGCTTTGAGCGGACCTTCCACGCGAAGGCCGCGCTCGGTGTGGAGAACGCCCGCCTGCGCTTCACCGACGACCTCCCGGCCGCGCTGCGCGGCGGCTTCGCCCAGCCCGGCGCCGACTATCCGGCGACGGTGCGGCTCTCCAACGCGAGCGGCGTGCCCGGCCCCGACGGCGCGCCCGACCTGCACGGGATCGCCGTGCGCGTCCAGGTGACGGGCGACGAGAGCCACGATCTGATGGCGACGAGCTTCCCCGTCTCGCACGCGAGCAACGCCCGCGAGTTCGTGGCGTTCGCCAAGGCGATGGCCGGCGCCCGCACCCCGCTGCAGAAGGCGTTCGGCCTGTTCGTGAAGTTGCCGCTCGCGGTGGGCCTCTCGACGGCGACCCGGATGCGGCGCAACGTCCAGGCGGCGACCCGGCAGAAGGTCAGCAGCCTGGCGCGCGAGACGTACTGGAGCCGGGGCGCCCTGCTGTGGGCGGAGGCGGGCCCGGTCCGCTACCTGTTCCGGCCCGCCGCGACCGGCGGCAGCGCACCGCACCCGGACCGCGGCGACCCGAACTTCCTGCGCAAGGAGCTGGGGCAGCGCCTCTCCCGGGACGACGTCGCCTTCGACCTGTGCGTGCAGCGCTACGTGGACGAGCGGCGCACGCCCGTCGAGGACGCCGCCGTGGAGTGGGAGGACGCCATCACACCGCCGATCGTGGTGGCCAGGCTGACGATCCCGAGCCAGGACATCACGACGGCCGAGGCCGGTTCGGCGGCCCGGCGCGTCGAGGAGCTGTCGTTCAACCCGTGGTTCACGACGGACGGGTTCCGCCCGCTCGGCAACATCAACCGCGCCCGCAAGGCCGCCTACCAGGCCAGCAGCGCCCAGCGCCACGACACCCGCTTCACGACGACGGAGCCGGTCAGGAACCGGGTGCTCGACGTGCCGTTCGCGTTCGCCTTCCGCGTCCTGAACCGGGCCGTGCCCTGGCACCGGCTGCCGGTCGACGCGAGCCTGCTCAACCTCGTCTTCCTGCGCAAGGTCCTTCGCCGCCTCAACCTCATCGACACCGATGTGCCCGAGGCGCCGCCGAAGGCCGTCCCCGTGCCGGTCCCCGTCGACGAGCGGCTGCGCACCTCACGCTCGTACGACGGGACGTACAACGATCTGTCGGCGCCGAAGATGGGCGCGGTCGGCGCGGCGTTCGGCCGCAACCTGAAGCCGCAGTACCGGCCCGACCTCTTCGACACCCCGAACCCGGTGACGGTCAGCCGCCAGCTCCTGGCCCGGGAGAGCTTCGTGCCCGCGACGTCGCTGAACGTCCTCGCGGCGGCCTGGATCCAGTTCCAGGTGCACGACTGGGTCAACCACCGGCGCTACCCCGAGGGCGGCAGGACCGTCGAGGTGCCGCTGCCGCCGGGCGGCGGGACCTGGACCAACACGCCGGGCGGCCCGCAGGAGAGCGTGATGCGGTTCGCCGAGAACGAGGGCATCGAGGTGCCCGGCGACAAGCCGCCGGTCCTCTTCGGGAACACCGCCTCGCACTGGTGGGACGGGTCCGAGGTGTACGGCGGCGACGAGGCGACGG
Source organism: Streptomyces sp. R818 (assembly GCF_056172735.1). Lineage (NCBI taxonomy): Bacteria > Bacillati > Actinomycetota > Actinomycetes > Kitasatosporales > Streptomycetaceae > Streptomyces > Streptomyces sp. R818. The sequence continues at coordinate 231,631 of NZ_JAOCNE010000011.1, read as the reverse complement.
CCCGGCAGCTGCGCGAGCCCGACGGCGGCGCGAAGCTGCTGCTCGACGCCGGGCACATCCCGATCGACCGCGGCGGCATCCCGATCACCGGGTTCAAGGACAACTGGTGGATGGGGCTCAGCGCCATGCACACGCTGTTCGCCCGCGAGCACAACGCGGTGTGCGACGCGCTGCGCGCCGAGTACCCGTCGATGAGCGAGGACCGGATCTACCACACGGCCCGGCTCGTCGTCTCCGCGCTCATCGCGAAGATCCACACGGTGGAGTGGACCCCGGCGATCCTCGCGACGAAGGCCATCGACATCGGCCTGCGCACCAACTGGGAGGGCCCGCCGAGGAACTGGCTGAACCAGCTGGGCCTGTGGCTCCTCGAAGCGCACTCGCTGACCGGCATCCCGAAGACGCTGCCCGACCACCACGGCGCGCCGTACTCGCTCACCGAGGACTTCGTGACCGTCTACCGGATGCACCCGCTGATCCCCGACGACTACGAGCTGCGCGAGTTCCACTTCGGGCAGCGCCTGGAGACCGTCGGCTTCAACGACATCCAGGGCGCGGCGGCCGAGAGCCAGATCCGCAAGACGGGCCTGGCCAACACGCTCTACTCGTTCGGCATCGCGCACCCGGGCGCGATCACCCTGCACAACTACCCGAAGTCGCTCCAGCACTTCCAGCGCGAGGGCGAGATCATCGACCTGTCGGTCGTCGACCTGGTGCGCACCCGCAGGCGCGGGGTGCCGCGCTACAACGACTTCCGGGCGGGGTTGCACAAGGAGCGCATCCGCCGCTTCGAGGACCTCACGCGCGAGCCGGAGACCCTCGCCCGTCTGAAGGAGGTCTACCGGACGGTCGACGAGATCGACACGGTCGTCGGCCTGTTCGCGGAGAACCCGCCGACCGGCTTCGGCTTCTCGGACACCGCGTTCCGCATCTTCATCCTGATGGCGACGCGGCGGTTGCAGAGCGACCGGTTCCTCACCGTCGACTACCGCCCGGAGATCTACACGCCGCTCGGCATGGACTGGGTGGAGAAGGGCGGCATGAAGTCCGTCGTGCTGCGGCACTGCCCGGACCTCGCCTCGCTGCTGCCGCGCGACGCCAGCGCCTTCGCGCCGTGGCGTCCGGTCTCGCCGATGGCCACCGGGGACAACGGTGCGGACGGGAACAACGGGGGCACCGATGACGTCGGTTGACGGGAACACGGGCAACCGGGGCCTGGACGACCTCCTCGCCCGCCCGTTCCTCCAGACGGTCTGGCGGCGGCGCACCCACCGGGTCTCCCGGGGCGCGTCGGTGCCGGCCGGATCGATGAGCTACCGGTCGCCGCACCAGGCCCAGCCGCTGAGCGAGCTGGAGGAGGCGGTGCTCATCGCGGTCACCGGCTCCACGGGCCTGACGATGCCGGACCGCCCGTTCGAGGACCCGCGCGACGGCAAGCCCATCATGGCCAAGCCCAACCTGACCATGACGGGCCGCACGGCGGGCAGCCCCGACAACGCGCAGGGCACGTACTTCTTCCTGATCAACGACAGCGGCACGTACTTCCTGCGCAAGCTGGACCCGGCCCCGCACGAGCCGTTCGACGCACCCTCGCTGATCGAGCGGGCCCGGCAGGCGAAGGTGAAGATCCTCGACCACCGGCTCGACGTGGCCGAGGGCCTGCGGGACTTCCCGGCCTACCTGGACTCCAACCGCTTCCTGTCCAACCTGCCGGGCACGACCGTCCTCTTCCCGGTCGTCGACCTCTCGCACCAGTACATCAACGCGCTGATGTACCTGCTCACGCAGCCGGACGGGGCGCGGCCGACCTTCGTCGACGACCGGAACCTGTACCGTCCGGCGGGCGTGAGGAAGTGGATGGAGAACGGGTTCCTGAACAAGGACCTGAAGCTGCCGCTCGGCGCGCTCGGCCCGCTGCGCACCCAGATCGAGGCGGACCTGCTCCTGCAGAACGTGATGCTGACGGCGGAGGCGATGGGCCTGGGCGCCTGGATCCACGCCTCGGTCAACCCGCAGATCGCGCTCGGCGACCCGAAGTTCAGCAAGGTCTACGGCAAGATGCTCGGCTTCACGTTCGTGACGCCGCGCTGGCGCCTCGCGGACCTGTGGCGCTGGCACGTGCCGCTGCCCAAGTACGCGACCCTGCGCTCGCAGCCGGTCGGCCTGACCGACCCGGCGACCGGCGCACCACTGATCGAGGCGGCCTGCCCGCCCGCGCACGCCTCGATGTCGGACGCGGTGGACGCGGTCGTCGAGTCGAAGTTCGGCACCGGCGGCACCTACGCCGACAAGGACGTCTTCACCCGCATCTACAAGGAGGACTACGGCCAGCGCTACCTCGCCGAGGCCAGCGAGTACGACGAGCGGGTCATCGACTGCGCCCGTGACGTCTGTACGTACATCCTGGCCACGCACCGCCGCTTCCCCGCGCACACGGACGCCATCCACGTGCCCGGGATCTGGCTCCAGGCCCACCATGTGGAGGACGAGTACTACGAGCGCTTCTTCACCCATGGGCTCACCGACGCGCACCGGGCGCACGACACGCTCTGGGACGGGGAACCGATGAGTTGAGAGGGGTCCGGGAGTCACCCTTCACGACACCTGCGACCGTCAGCCCAGGAGGGTGACCCCGATGCCCGAGACCGCTCTGCACGATGTCCTTGCCCCGCACGTCACGAAGGGGCCGGTGCCGGGAGCCGTGGGTCTGGTGGCCCGCGGCGACCGGGCCGAGGTCGCGGCGGTCGGTCACGTCGACGCCGAGGGCACGGCGCCGCTCGCGCGGGACTCGCTCTTCCGCATCGCCTCCGTGACGAAACCGATCGCGGCGGCGGCCGTCCTGATCCTCGTGGACGAGGGCCGTCTCACCCTCGACGCGCCGATCCGGCGCTGGCTGCCCGAGCTGGCCGATCCCGTCGTCGTACGGGACCCGGCGGGCCCGGCCGAGGACGTCGTGCCGGCGCGCCGTCCGATCACGGTGGAGGACGTGCTGACCTCCCGCGCGGGCTGGGGCTTCCCGTCCGACTTCAACCTGCCCGCCGTGCAGCCGGTCTTCGCGCTGGCGGACCCGCACGACCCGCACCACGCGCCCGGCCCGGACGCCTGGCTCGCGGCGCTCGCCCGCATCCCGCTCCTCCACCAGCCCGGCGAGGCGTGGCTGTACAACACCTGCTCCGACCTCCAGGGCGTCCTGGTCTCACGGGTCACGGGGCAGAGCCTGCCGGACTTCCTCGCCGAGCGGATCTTCGCGCCGCTCGCCATGCGCGACACCGCGTTCGCGGTCCCGGCCGCGAAGCTGTCGCGCTTCACCAGCTGTTACGTACCCACGGCCGACGGGGGCGCCGAGCGCGTCGACACCCCCGACGGCAGGTGGAGCAGCTCGCCCGCGTTCCCCTCCGGCGCGGGCGGGCTCGTCTCCACCGCCGACGACCTCTGGGCGTTCGCCCGGATGCTCCTCGCGGACGGCGCCCCGGTGCTCTCGCCCGAGTCGGTACGCCGGATGACGACCGACCACCTGACGGCGGACCAGCGCGCGGCCAGCGATCTCTTCACGCTCGGCTCGGGCTGGGGCTACGGCGGCTCCGTCGACGTAGAACGCCGCGACCCGTGGAACGTGCCGGGCCGCTACGGCTGGGTCGGCGGCACCGGCACGGCCGCGCATCTGACCCCGTCGACCGGCACGGTGTCGATCCTGCTGACGCAGCTCTCCCTCGGCGGCCCGTCACCGCTGCCGCCGGTCATGCGGGACTTCTGGGCGTACGCGGCTCAGTGGTGACGACTGGTGAGCACCTGGGCCCGGCACTCCCCCGGCGTCCCCCACGCCTCACGCAGCGCCCGCGCCTTCATCAGCCACAGGCTGAGATCGAACTCGGCGGTGTACCCGATGGCGCCGTGCAGCTGGAGCGCGGTACGGGCCGCCGCGTACGCCGCCTCGCCCGCGGCCACCTTGGCGGCGGCGAGGTCGGCGGGGCGCATGGTCACCGCCGCGCCGAACACGAGCGGCCGGGCGAACTCCAGGGCGACGAGAGTGTCGGCCAGCCGGTGCTTGACCGCCTGGAAGGCACCGATCGGCACCCCGAACTGCGTCCGCTGCCGCACATGCGCCACGGTCCGGTCGAGCATGGCCCGTCCGACCCCGAGCGCCTGCGCGGCGGAGGCGAGCCGGGCAATCGCCCCGGCACGCAGGGCGGCGTCGCGTACGGCGGGGCCGTCGGCCAACTGGTTGCCGCCGGGCAGCGGCTCGGCGTACCGGCGGGCGGGATCGAGCCCCGGCCGGACGGAGCCGTGCCCGGGGGCGAGGCGCAGGGTCCAGGGGTCGCCGCTCTCCACGACAAGGAGCCGGTCGGCGGCGTCCGCGTCCAGGACGTACGGGCCGCTCCCGGGCAGACCGAGCGTGACCATGGCCTCCCCGTCGCCGTTCGGGGCGTCACCGAGGCGGGCGCACAAGGCGACGGCCGCCAGCGTCTCGACGTACGGGCCCGGAACGGCGTGCCGTCCCAACTGCTCACACGCGAGCGCCAGTTCCACCGGGTACGCGTCCGGGCCGGCCAGTGCGAACACGCCAAGGCCGGCGACCCGGTGCCACAAGGCGCGGCCCGGTGCGAAGTCTCCGTCGGCCCAGGCGCGGGCCGCGCCCGGAACGTCCGACTTGGTGAGCAGCGCGTCGAGCGTGCGGGCGAACTCGCGCTGCTCGGCTTCGAGGAGGAACCGCATCAGCGCCGCCCTTTCGGCAGGCCGAGCAGGCGCTCGGCGATGATGTCGCGCTGGATCTCGTTCGTGCCGGCGTAGAGGGGCCCGGCGAGGGAGAAGACGTACCCCTCGGACCAGGGCCCGTCCGCCAAGCACCCGTCCGCTCCGAGTTCGAGCGCGGTCTCGTGCAGCGCCACGTCGAGCTCCGACCAGAACACCTTGTTCATACTGGACTCCGCGCCGATGTCCTGCCCCTCCAGGGCGCGTGTGGCGTGCGCCCAGGTGAAGAGTTCGTAGGCGCGGGCGCCGATCACGGCGTCGGCGACGCGGTCGCGGAGCGCGGGGTCGGGCGTCTCCCGCCACTGGTCGGCGAGGGCGCCCGCGCTCGCGAGGAACCGGCCCGGCGAGCGCAGCGTCAGACCCCGTTCGCTGCCGGTCGCGGACATCGCGATGCGCCAGCCCTGCCCCGGCTCGCCGATGACGTCGACGTCGGGCACGAACACGTCGTCGAGGAAGAGCTCCGCGAAGGCGGGTTTTCCGTCGAGGCGTGGGATCGGCCGGACGGTGACGCCGGGCGCGCGCAGGTCGAACATGAGGTAGGTGAGGCCGCGGTGCGGCTTGTCGCTTCGCGCCGTGGCGGGATCGCTGCGGAAGAGGCCGAAGGCCCGGTCCGCGAAGGCGGCGCGCGAGGACCACGTCTTCTGCCCGTTGAGCACCCAACCACCATGCACAGGCGCGGCGGTTGAGCGCAGGGAGGCGAGGTCCGAACCCGCCTCCGGTTCGGACCAGGCCTGCGCCCAGACCGTCTCCCCGTTCGCCATGGACGGCAGGACCCGGTCCCGCTGCTCCTCGGTGCCGTGGTCGAACAGGGTCGGCGCGAGGAGGTGGATGCCGTTCTGCGTGACCCGGCCCGGCGCCCCGGCCGCGTAGTACGCCTCCTCGAACAGCAGCCACCGTACGAGCCCCGCGTCCTGGCCTCCGTACCGCTCGGGCCAGGAGACGACGGACCAGCGGCCGGCGGCGAGTTCGCGCTCCCAGGCGCGGTGCGCGGCGAACCCCTCCTCGGTCTCCAGGGAGGGCAGCGGCTGATCCGGCACGTGCGCGGCGAGCCAGTCGCGCGCCCGTGCCCGGAACGCCGCGTCGTCGGCGTCGATCGTCAGGTCCACCGGACTCGCACCCCTTCCTACCTAACAACTGTTTGGTAGATTGTCCGCAGAGTAGCTGCCAGCGCCGACGTCCGTCGACACCGGAGGTACGCGTATGAGCCCGCCGCCGCCGTACGAGCCCGGCCACCGCCTCCTGTCCGGCCGCACCGCCGTGATCACCGCCGCCGCGGGCGCGGGCATCGGCGGCGCGACCGCGCGCCGCTTCCTGGAGGAGGGCGCGCGCGTCGTCGTCGGGGACGCGCACGCGCGGCGGACGGCGGAGACCGTCGAGGCCCTCGCCGAGGAGTTCGGCGCCGGCCGCGTGACCGGCACGCCCTGCGACGTCACCGACGAGGACCAGGTCCGGGCCCTGTTCGCCCTGGCCGACGAGGCCCACGGCGGGCTCGACATCGTCGTGAACAACGCGGGGCTCGGCGGCACCGCCGAACTGACCGAGATGACCGACGAGCAGTGGTCGAAGGTCATCGACACGACGCTGACCGGCACGTTCCGCTGCACCCGCACCGCCCTGCGGCTGATGAAGGCGGCGGGCCGCGGCGGCGTCATCGTCAACAACGCCTCCGTGCTCGGCTGGCGCGCCCAGGCCGGGCAGGCGCACTACGCCGCCGCCAAGGCGGGGGTGATGGCGCTGACGCGCTGCGCCTCCGTGGAGGCGGCGGAGCACGGCATCCGCGTCAACGCGGTCTCGCCGAGCCTCGCCATGCACCCGCACCTGGCCAAGGTGGTCTCGCCCGAGCTGCTCGACGAGCTGACCTCCCGCGAGGCGTTCGGCCGGTACGCCGAACCGTGGGAGGTGGCCAACGTGATCGTGTTCCTGGCCAGCGGCTACTCCTCGTACCTGACGGGCGAGGTGCTCTCCGTCAGCGACCGGCACGCATAGCACGCACAGCACGCACAACCGCCCTCTCAGGACCGGACCGGAATGGAGTCGAACATGCCCGAGGCGTACATCGTGGACGCCGTGCGCACCCCGGTGGGCCGGCGCAGGGGCGGCCTGTCCGCCGTGCACCCCGCCGACCTGGGCGCGCACGTACTGAAGGCGCTGATGCGGCGCACCGGCGTCGATCCGGCCGCCGTGGAGGACGTCGTGTTCGGCTGCCTCGACGCGGTCGGCCCGCAGGCCGGTGACATCGCGCGCACCTCCTGGCTCGCGGCGGGGCTGCCCGAGGAGGTGCCGGGCGTGACGATCGACCGGCAGTGCGGCTCCTCGCAGCAGGCGGTGCACTTCGCGGCGCAGGGCGTGCTGTCCGGCACGCAGGACCTGGTGGTCGCGGGAGGCACGCAGAACATGTCAATGGTGCCGATCGCGTTCGCGTCGCGGCTCGCGGCCGAGCCGCTCGGCCTGACGGAGGGCCCGTTCGCGGGCAGCGAGGGCTGGCGGGCCCGCTACGGCACGCAGCCCGTCAACCAGTTCCACGGCGCGCAGCTCATCGCCGAGAAGTGGTCCGTCTCCCGGCAGGCCATGGAGGAGTGGTCGCTGCGGTCGCACCAGCGGGCGGTCCGTGCCATCGACGAGGGCCGCTTCGATCGCGAGACGGTCCCGTACGGCGGCGTCACCGTCGACGAGGGTCCGCGCCGCGACACGACCCTGGAGAAGATGGCGGCGCTCGCCCCCGTCCTGGAGGGCGGCACGATCACGGCGGCGTGCTCCTCGCAGGTGTCGGACGGCGCGGCGGCGATGCTGATCGCCTCCGAACGGGCGGTGCGCGAGCACGGGTTGACGCCCCGGGCCCGCGTCCACCACCTCTCCGTACGCGGCGAGGACCCGATCCGGATGCTGTCCGCGCCGATCCCGGCGACCGCGTACGCGCTGAAGAAGACCGGTCTGTCGCTCGACGCCATCGATCTGGTGGAGATCAACGAGGCGTTCGCGCCGGTCGTCCTCGCCTGGCTGAAGGAGACCGGTGCCGACCCGGCGAAGGTCAACGTCAACGGCGGCGCGATCGCCCTCGGCCACCCCCTCGGCGCGACCGGCGTGCGGCTGATGACGACGCTGCTCCACGAACTGGAGCGCACGGGCGGCCGGTTCGGCCTGCAGACGATGTGCGAGGGCGGCGGCCAGGCGAACGTGACGATCATCGAGCGCCTGTGACCCGCCGTTCAGGGTGAGGGCCGCAGCCGCTCCAGGGTGCGGCCCGCCTCCGCCATGATCCGGTCCACGAGCTCCTGGCACGACGGCAGGTCGTCGATGACGCCCGCGACCTGCCCGGAGGCCATGACGCCGCCGCGCGGATCGCCGTCCACCATCGCGGCCCTGAGCATCATCGGCGTGTTGGCGGCGAGCAGCACCTGGCTCCAGGACAGCTCCTTGCCGTGCCGCAGGGCGAGCCCGTCGCGGACCATCCGCGCCCAGCTCACCCCGGACACCTCGCGGAACGCGGCGGCGTGGCGCACCGCCCGCACGAGAGCGGCGGGCCTCCCGGCGCGTTCGAGCCCGGCGACGAGTTCGCTGCGCAGCATGCGGTGCGGCAGGCCGTCGACGGCGGTGGTGACGGTGATGTCCTTGACGCCGGCCGCGAGGTAGCGGGCCTTGACGGCGTCCGGCACGGTCGAGTCGGAGGTGAGCAGGAAACGGGTGCCCATGGCGATCCCGGCGGCGCCGTACGCGAGCGCCGCGACGAGCCCGCGCCCGTCACGGAACCCACCGGCCGCGATCACGGGGATGCTGACGGCGTCCACAACCTGCGGCAGCAGCACGGTGGTCGCCACCTCCCCGGTGTGCCCGCCGCCCTCACCGCCCTGTACGACGACGGCGTCGGCGCCCCACGCCGCGACCTTCTCCGCGTGCCTGCGCGCCCCGACGGACGGGATGACGACGACACCCGCGTCCTTCAGCTCGGCGATCAGCTCCCGCGACGGCGCGAGCGCGAACGAGGCCACCTTCACGCCCTCGTCGACGATGACGCGCACACGCTCCCGCGCGTCCCCGGCGTCGGCCCGCAGATTGACCCCGAAGGGCTGAGCGGTCCGGCCCTTGACCTCCCGCACGGCGGCGCGGAGCTGCCCGGTCGTCATCGTCGCGGAGGCGAGGATGCCGAGCGCCCCGGCGTTCGCGGCGGCGGAGACGAGCCGGGGCCCGGCGACCCAGCCCATGCCGGTCTGCACGAGGGGGTACCGGACGCCGGTCAGCTCGGTGAGGGCGGTGCGGAAGGCGGCGTCGCTCACGCGGGCACCTCGCGGTGGCGGAGCCCGTCCGGGTCCAGCTCCTCGCGTATCAGCCGCAACTCCTCGTCGGTCGGCTCCCGCGTGTACGGGACATCGGCGGGCAGCGCCAGCTCGAAGCCGGTCGCCTCGCGCACCTCCGTGACCGTGACCCCGGGGTGCAGGGACGCGAGCCGCATCGTGCGGTCCGGGGTGTCGAAGTCGAGCACGGCGAGGTCGGTGACGACGCGCCGCAACTGGTGGAAGCGGGTCGCGGACGGCCCGGCCGCGGCGGCGCTGTCATGGCCGACACCGCTCACCATGTCGACCTTGCCGACGAAGACGCGCCGGGAGTGCCTGGGCACCCAGTAGCTCGTCGGGTTGTTCAGGGTGTTGACGGGGCCGCCGCGCACCCCGAGCAGCTGCCGCGTCGGACGGTGCCAGTCACCGATGCAGGAGATGTTCTGGTTGCCGAACCGGTCGAGCTGGCTCGCGCCCATCATCACGTGCCGGCGCCCGCTCGCCACCAGCTCCAGGTGCTGACGGTAGGGCAGCCAGCCCTCACGCTCCCCGTCGGGGCCGATCAGCATGGCCTCACCGTCCGTGAGGAGCAGGTCGGGGGCGAACGTGCGCCGCGCGAGCCGCGCCCCGATACCGGGGATCAGGCCCATCGGGCCGGCGAGCAGTTCGCCGCTGTCGCGCCAGGCCTCGGCGCAGGCGATGACGCAGTGATCGGCGCGTGTGGCCGTCAGGGCACTGGATGCACTCATCGGGCCTCCTCTCCCCGCTCCTGCCGCCACGCCTCGACGGCGGCCTGGTACGCCTGCTCGTCCCCGCTCAGGAACCGCGCCCGGAACTCCTCGAACGGTGTGGTCGCGTACAGCTTCTGGAACGCCTCGTCGCGGCCGTGGTCGGGTGCGCAGGACGTGAAGTGCGCGCCGTTCGGGGCCTCGACGACGCCGGTGACGCGGTGCCGTTTGACGAGGAGGGACTGCGGCGGCCCGCCCTTGGCGAGTTCGGCGCTGTCCACGATCCGCTCGCAGGACAGGTACGCGGTGTCGGCGGCCGAGCAGAAGAGGTCGTCGAAGTACGGGTCCGGGCCCAGGTACTGGCCGTTGCCGCGCCGGTCCGCGCGGTTCAGGTGGACGAGGGCCGCGTCCAGGCGCAGGGCGGGCATCGCGACGAACGTCTCCTCGTCCTCGTACGGTGAAGTGACGGTCCGCAGGCCGGGGTTGACGCGCATGACGTCCGAGCCGAGGCCCGCGCGCACGGGCAGGAACGGCAGCCGGTTCGCGGCGGCGCGCAGCCCCCACATGAACATGGCCTCGTCGATCTCCGTCAGCTCGATACGGCCCTGCTCGCGGGCGGCGCGGAAGTGCGGTTCGAGGGGGATGGTGTCGAGGGTGACGAACGGTGCGACCAGTCTGCGGATCTTCCCCGCGGCGGCGAGCAGGCCCACGTCGGGGCCGCCGTAGGAGACGACGGTGAGGTCGGTGACGTCGCTGCGCAGCAGGGCCCGGACCAGCGCCATGGGTTTGCGGCGCGAGCCCCAGCCGCCGATGCCGAGCGTCATGCCGCTGCGCAGCCGCCCGGCCACGTCGTCGGCGGAGAGGGTCTTGTCGCTCGTGCTCACTCGGCCTCCTCGTCGGGGCGGCGCCGAGACCGGCGCGGACCCGGTCGGCGACGCCGCTGAGGTTCGCCTCGAAGGTGAACCCCTGCTCGTAGCGGTAGCTGCGGCGTACGTCGACGGGGTCGATGCCGTTGAGCGCGGCTTTGGCGAGCCGCAGGAGGTATCCGTCCTTGCGCGCGATCTCCCCGCCAGCGCGAAGGCGGTCGCGTGGAGTCGGGACCGGGCACCACCTTCCACACCGACCCGTGGGCGTGCAGTTCGACGGCGGTGACGGTGCGCGAGGTGTAGTAGAGGGCGCGCATCAGGTGCTGCGGGACCAGGCGGGACAGGTGGGTGGCGGCGCCGAGCGCGCCCCGGTCCAGTTCGGGCAGGCCGAAGGTGGCGTCGTCGCTGGCCACGATCGCGTCGGCGTTCCCGACGAGCCCGATCCCGCCGCCGAGGCAGAACCCCTGCACGGCGGCGACGACCGGCACCTCGCACTCGTACACGGCGGCGAAGGCGGCGGCGCAGCCCCGGTTGGCGCCGATCAGCGCGGTGTGGCCGCCGTCGCGCTGCAACTCCTTGATGTCGACCCCGGCGTTGAAGCCGCGGCCGGTGGCGGTGAGCACGACGCAGCGCACATCGGGGTCGCGCCCCGCCGCGCGGACGGCGTCGGCGAGGTCGTACCAGCCCTGTACGGGCAGGGCGTTGACCGGGGCGTAGTCGACGTCGACGACGGCGACGGCCCGCTCGGCGGGATCGGGCCCCGCGTACGAGAGAGAGACGGGCATGGGCGGCACCGCCACCTTCCACCAAACGTTTGTTAGGTGCGTTGGTGCGAAGGTAGCAGTCATGCCGCGCGGGGAACAGGAGGGCTCAGCGGGCGGACGGGTCCCGTTCGGACTCGTGCCAGCCCGCGTGCAGCGCCTGGTACTCCTCCACGGTCGCCTTCGGCACGTACGAACCGGGCCCGTACATGGCCTTGGCGAGACGTGCACGCACCCGTTGCCGCACGGTGAACTTCCGCGCCACCCCGTTCTCGTCGACGCGCGGCCCCAGCTCGTACGGCGCCGGCTGCTCGTGCAGGTTCAGCTTGTACAGCTCGGCACGGCTGAGCGGTTCGTGGACCTCGATGTACTCGCCGTGCGGCAGCCGCTTGATCGTGCCGGACTCGCGGCCGTGCAGGGACTTCTCGCGGTCACGGCGCTGCAGCCCGTTGCAGATCCGCTTGGTGACGAAGAACGCGAGCACCGGGACGACGAAGAAGCCGATCCGCACGGCCCACGTGATGGCGTTGATGGAGAGGTGGAAGCGCAGCGCCACGATGTCGTTGCCTCCTCCGATCAGGAGCACGCCGTACAGGGAGAGCCAGGCGACGCCGAGGCCGGTGCGGACGGGGCGGTTGCGCGGACGCTCGGCGATGTGGTGCTCGCGCCGGTCGCCCGTGATCCACGCCTCGATGAACGGGTACACCGCGATCAGGGTCATGACCAGCGGGAACAGCGCGAACGGGATGAAGACGCCGAGTTGTAACGTGTGCCCCCAGAGGTTGATCTCCCATCCCGGCATCACCCGGATCAGGCCCTCGGAGAAGCCGAGGTACCAGTCGGGCTGGGCGCCGGTGGTCACGAGGTGCGTCTGGTACGGCCCGAACGCCCACACCGGGTTGATGGTGGCGACCGCGCCCATGACGGCGAGGACACCGAAGACCAGGAAGAAGAAGCCGCCCGCCTTCGCCACGTAGATCGGCAGGAAGGGCGCGCCGACCACGTTCCTCTCCGTGCGTCCGGACCCCGCGAACTGGGTGTGCTTGTGGTAGAAGACCAGGATCAGATGGGCCGCGACCAGGGCGAGCATGATGCCGGGCAGCAGCAGGATGTGGACCGGGTAGAGGCGGGCGATGAAGTCGTCGCCGGGGAACTGCCCGCCGAAGAGGAAGAACGAGAGATACGTGCCGACGATCGGCACCGACAGGATCGCGCCCTGCGAGAAGCGGAGGCCGGTGCCGGAGAGCAGGTCGTCGGGGAGCGAGTAGCCGGTGAGCCCCGTGACGATGCCGAGCATCAGCAGGGTCCAGCCGAACAGCCAGTTGACCTCGCGGGGTTTGCGGAACGCGCCCGTGAAGAAGACCCGCATCATGTGGCAGAGCATCGCCGCGACGAAGACGAGCGCGGCCCAGTGGTGCATCTGCCGGATCAGCAGACCGCCGCGCACCTCCATGCTGATGTCGATCGTCGACTCGTACGCCCGGGTCATGAGGATGCCCTTGAGCGGTTCGTACGAGCCGTTGTAGACGACCTCGGCGTTGCTGGGCTCGAAGAACAGGGTCAGATAGGTGCCGGTGAGGATGAGGATGATGAAGCTGTAGAGGCAGATCTCGCCGAACATGAAGGACCAGTGGTCCGGGAAGATCTTGCGCATCTGGGACTTGGCGAGCTGGTAGAGCCCGAGCCGCCCGTCGGCCCAGTCGGCGAGCCGCTCCCCCTTGCCCGGGGGGTTCGCGCGCCGCCCTCGGCCGCCGTCCCTGTCGCCGTCGTCGCCATCGCTGCCGTCGCTGCCATCGCTCATGCGACTCCCCCTCGAAGCCCGGTGAGGCGCGGACAGGGTCTCAGGGTAGAGCGCGGGCGGGGCGGCGGACAGGGGTTCAGCGCGGGGTCGCGTTATGCAGCCGGATGCCGCTGAAACGCAGGGTGCGGGTGGTGACTGCGTCCCGGAATGTCCAGCCCAGCACTTCCCCGGGCACGGGCCGCATCACTCCTTCTCGCCTTTCTCCCCTGAGTCACCGCGTTCCGTGAGCCGCTCCATGGCTTCCTCCACGGTCTGCGTGTGCGCCCAGGCGGCCTTGGTGGCCGCGTCCGGGTCGCGGCGCGCGATCGCGTCGGCCAGGTCGTCGTGGGCGGAGGCGCCGGGCAGCTCGGGGGTCCAGTCGGGGACGAGCGACTCGATGCTGTGCCGCACCGACGCCGTGATGCTCTCGTACAGGTCCGTCATCAGCGGGTTCCCGCTCGCGGCGACGACCGCCCGGTGGAACTCCAGGTCCCGGTCGACGAAGGCGGCCACCTCCCCGCGCTCGTCGGCACGGCGCCGCGCGAGCAGCGCCGACAGGATGCGGGCCAGATCCTCCTCACCGCGGTGCAGGGCCGCGGCGGGCGCGGCCTCCCGCTCCAGGGCGAGGCGGACCTGGAGGACGTGGCGCAACTCGGCCCGGCGCAGGCGTCGTTGCAGCGCGGCGTTGAGATCGCTGGCGGCCCGGACGTACGTACCGTCGCCGCGCCGCGCCTCGAGCAGCCCCGTGTGACACAGCGCGCGAACCGCCTCACGAACCGTGTTCCGCCCGACCCCGAACGCCTCGACCAGCTGCCCCTCGGCGGGAAGCCGGTGGCCTACCGGCCAGTCGCCGCGTTCGATGTGCCGCTCGATGCGGTGGATGGTTTGTTGGACGAGGGTGGGGGACGGGATGGGGGGCGGGGTCGGGGTCGGGGGCAAGGCGGGGCCCTTCTGATGGGTGCGGACGACACTCCAAATATCCCATATCTGGAGTGGACGCCTGCGGCTCCTCGGCCGCATTCAGCGGTTGGCCACCCTCCGCAGGGACGAAACATGGGATGTTACGTTGGCGGCATGTCCCACAGCGCCGACCCGTCGACGACGTCCGAGCCCGCCCGTACCGCATCCGCGCCACCCGTTCTCGCGGCGGGCGGGCTGCTCGCGGCGGGCGTCCTGCTCATCGCCATGAACCTGCGGCCGGGTGTCGTGTCGGTCTCCCCCGAACTCGACACGATCCGCGCGGCGACGGGCCTGAGCAGTTCGCTGGCCGGGCTGCTCACGACGCTGCCGATCCTCTGCTTCGGGCTGCTCGCCCCGTTCGCGGCGAAGCTGTCGCGGCGGATCGGGATGACGCGGGCGCTCGGCGCGATGATGGCGCTGCTCACGGCGGGCATCGCGGTACGCCTGGCACCGGGGCTGCCCGCGCTCTTCGCGGGGACGGTACTGCTGGGCGCGGCGATCTCGCTGTCCAACGTGCTCGTACCCAGCGTCATCAAGCGCCACTTCCACCACCGGACGGGTCTGATGATGGGCCTGTACTCCGTGGCCCTGTTCTGCGGCGCGGCCCTCGCGGCCGGAGTGACGGTGCCGCTCGGCGACGCGCTCGGGCTCGGCTGGCGCGGGGCGATCGGGATGTGGGCGGTGCTCTCGGCGCTGGCGTTCGTGGTGTGGCTGCCGCAGTCGCGCCGGTCGGACGCGCCGGGTGCGGTGGCCGGGGGCGTTGTCCGTCCCCGTACGCCCCTGCGCCGCTCCCGCCTGGCCTGGCAGATCACGCTCCTCATGGGCCTGCAGTCCCTGGAGTACTACGCGTGCGCGGCGTGGATCCCCGCGATGCTGACCGACGAGGGCATGTCGTCGACGCAGGCCGGCTGGATGCTGTCCCTGATGAGCCTGGTCGGGATCGCCGGTTCGCTCGCCTTCACGGCGCTGGTCGGCCGGTCCGCGAACCAGGTGGCGTTCGCCCTCGCCGGCACGGCACTGTTCCTCGCCTCGCTGCTCGGGCTGATGGTCGCGCCGGTCGGCGGGGCGTACGCGTGGATGCTCATGCAGGGCTTCGGCTCCGGGCTCCTCATCAGCACGGCGCTGGCGGTGATCGTCCTCCGCTCCCCGGACGCGACGCGCGCCGCGGAGATGTCCGGAATGGCCCAGGGAGTCGGCTACTTGCTGGCGGCGGCGGGGCCGTTCCTGCTCGGGGCGCTGCATGATGCGACCGGGGGTTGGACGGTTCCTTTGGCGCTGCTCGCGGTGTTGTGCGTGCCGATGGGGATCGCGGGTGTCGGGGCGGGACGGGCGCGGCAGTTGGAGGGGTGAGCCGATGAGCATCGCGGACGTCGGGGCCGGTCGGGCCCGGTGACCGGAGGGTGGGCCGGTAACCGATCCCGGGGCCGGGGGTGCGGGGATATAGGCTTTCGCGGCAGGTGGTCCACGAGGGGCCGCAGAAGGCGCGAGTGAAGGCGAATCGCCTCAGTTCCGGGGGTCTGCCGATGATGTTCGACGTGGGGGCACGGATGACTGGTCCGCAGACACCGTCGCGGGCTACGACGCGCGGGGTGCGGTGCGTTCGATGAACCCGGTGGAGAACAACACGGAGGCGCTGGCCGCTGATTCCGCGGAGAACATCGCCGCGCCTGTGCCTTCGGCGATGGCTCCGGTGACAGGTGCGCCCGAGGACGGGGGCACGGCCCCGGCCCCGGGCCGGACCAAGGAGCCGCTTCCGGTGCGCCGTCGGGACGTGGCGCGTCCGAACCCCGGTACGGTCCGCCGCGATCGCCGCCCGAAGCAGGCGAGCTCCGCGACGCCGCCCGCCCCCGCACAGGGCACAGCCGCGGCGAACGGGCAGGCGGCGCAGGCGCCAGGCGCGAGCGCCGGCGCCCCTCCGACCCTTCGCCGCACCCCCGCCCGATGCCGAACCCCGGCACCCGATTGGCGCCGCCGACGGAGGTCGGCGACCCAGCCCGGCCAACCCTCAGCTCTCCGCAGCCCCCTCCGCCGCCCAGGACTCAACCGCGCCGCACTTTCAAACCCCGGCAAGCCCCCCCGCAGCCCAACCTGATCTCACCCCCGCGCCCCGACAAACCTGCCGATACCCCGCCGCGCGCAGCGCGCAGCACCGCACCCCCGGCGAACCCCACCAACACCCCGCCCGCGGCAGCACCCACACCCCCGGCAACCCCCACGCCACCCGCCCCGGCACCCGCCCCCTACGAACCGCCGACACCCCCCCGCACACCCCACCCCGCAAACCTCACCGACACCCCCCCGCGCAGCACCCGCACCCCCCAAACCTCACCCACCCCTCCCGCGCAGCACCCGCACCCCCGCAAACCTCGCCACACCCCGCCCGCTGCACACCCTCCCCCCGGCGACCCCGGCGCCACCCCGCACGCGCTGGCACCCGCGCCCCCGGCGAACCCCACCGACACCCCGCCCACGGCAGCACCCGCACCCCCGGCGAACCCCACCGACACCCCGCCCGCGCCGCCAGCACCCCTCGCCCCCGCGACCCCCGACGCCACTCCGCCGGCCGCCCCCGAGGCCCCCGCCCCGGTGCCCAGCCCCGCATCCCCGGAACCGACCGTGACCGTGTCCCCTGGCCCTGCCGCCGCCCCCACGCCTCGTACCACCGTGTCCGCGCCCCCGCCCGTCATCGACACGACCCCCCGTCCGCTCCCGGGATACGAACCCGGCGCCAGCGTCATGGCACCCCCCGCGCCGCAGCCCGGCACAACCGCTCCCGCGCCGCCACCGCTGCCCCCGGCGCCACCCGCGGCCCCCGCCGCCCCCGTCATCCGCCCGCGCCCCGGCACGGACATCGCCTTCCCGGCGCCCGAGCCCGTCCTCACCGTCGATCCGCGGCTCGCGCAGGCGAGTGGGAAGCCGCAGTACGGGGACTCCGTGGCGCGGCGGTCCGGGCAGTCGTTGCGGCGGATGGCCCGGTCATCGGCGCAGGCGGCGGGTGAAGAGGGGCCCTGGGTACGGGAGTTGCAGCACCCGGTGACGAAGGGCCGGGTCATCGCCGTCACGTCCATCCGGGGCGGTGTCGGCAAGACGACGACCGCCGCGCTGGTCGCCCGCACCCTGCAACGCGTCCGCCAGGACCCCGTTCTGGCCCTGGAGGCGGACGCCGCACTCGGCACACTGGCCGTGCGGCTGGGCGCCCAGTCGGTGCGCTGGTCGGCCGGTGAACTGGCCCGGATCCTGACCCCGTCGATGCATCTCCTGGACATCACGGGCTACTTGGTCCCGCTCCCGGACGGCGGCTGGCTGCTCCCGGCGAGCCAGGGCCGCGTGGGCCCCCCGCTCGACGTCCGCACCTACCGCGAGGTCACGCTCGCCCTGCGCCGCCACTTCGCCATGACGGTCGTCGACTGCGAGACGCTGCCGGGCGATGTGGCCCGTACGGCGATGGACACGGCGCACGCCCGTATCGTCGTCGCCCCGATGACGGCGGAGGGCGTCGGCGGCACCCGCGTCGTCCTGGACTGGCTCGGCAACCTGCCGCACTCCACGCTGCCGACCACCGTCGTGGCGCTCACCTCGGGCGCCCCGGACCAGAACCTGGACCTGACCGCGGCCACCGCCCACATCCGGGAGACCGGCGTCGGCGTCGTCCACCTGCCCTACGACCGGCACCTCGCGGCGGGCGGCCCGATCCACTCGGACATGCTCGCCGCGACGACCCGCCGCGCCGCCGCCCAGCTCGCGGCCGAGGCCGTCCAGCGGGCGGTCCGCATGTGAACAAGACACGTACGACAGGCATGTACGACAAGCCACGCACGACAAGCCACGTGCGACGCGCGCTCAGCAGCCCCGCGCGTCGTACTCGAACGTCACCTCCGCCCGCTCGTCCGCCGCTCTGATCTCGTCGTAGACGGAGGGGCGGACGCGGTACCAGAGATCGTCCCGGTCGGGCCGGCCACCGACGTCGTCGAGTTCGACGCACCAGCGTTCCGCGCGCACGACGCGGGTGTACGACTCGGTGCCCCGGCGCACGTTCGTGCAGTTCTGGTACTTCTCGGTCGTGTACCAGGTCTTCGTTTTGCCGTTGCTGCGCTTGGAGTGCTTGACCTGACGGCTGTCGCTCACGCAGCTCTTGACCATGCGCGGCCGGGTGTCCCGGACGGTCTGCGGCGTGACGTGCCGCACCGTGTCGCGGACCCCGCTGACCGTCGGCGGCTCGCTGTCGCCCCCGCACCCCGCGAGCACGCTCACGAGCACCACTATCGATCCGGCCAGCGCCGGTCCCCGCGTCCAGGACATGGTTCCCCCCATGTGTACATGCCATCGAAGACCGGCAGCGTAGCCGATCACGCCACGCCCGGCGCAGGGGCCTTACCCCCCACGTAATCGACCCGCCGCACACGACGGACGAGAGTGATCCCGCGACAGCGACACGCAAGCGACACCGGCTGAAAGGGACGCGCTCATGCCGTACTTCGAAGGCTCCGACGGAACCAGCCTCTTCTACACCGACTGGGGACAGGGCAAGCCGGTCGTGTTCGTCGCGGGCGCCTGGCTCAGCAGCAGCTCGTGGGAGTTCCAGATGCTGCCGCTGTCCGCACACGAACAGGGCCTGCGCTGCGTCTCGTTCGACCGCCGGGGCCATGGCCGCTCGGACTGGGTGGGGCACGGGTACGACCTGGACACGCTCGCCGACGACCTGGCCGCGTTCCTCGACCACCTGGACCTGCGCGAGGTGACGCTCGTGGCGCACTCCATGGGCGGCGGCGAGGTCATCCGCTATCTGTCCCGGCACGGCCACGACCGCGTCAGCCGGATCGCGCTGATCTCCACCACCGCTCCCCTGCTCCTGAGGACCCCGGACCATCCGGAGGGAATCGACGCGGCCGTCTTCGAGGCGGGGATGGCCGAACGGACCCGGGACCGGCCCCGCTGGATGGCCCAGAACGCGCAGGCGTTCTTCGCCACGCACCTCGGCAACGCGGTCTCCGCCGAACTCCTCGACTGGATGACGCAGCGCTGCCTCGACTGCTCCGCCAAGGCCGCCGTCGAGGTGATCAGGACCGCGTTCTCCACCGATCTGCGCGAGGAGGCCGCCGCGCTGCGCGTGCCGACGCTCATCGTGCACGGCGACGCCGACGCCTCCGCGCCGATCGACCTGTGCGGGCGGCGACTCGCCAAGTCCGTGCCGGACGCCGCGTACAAGGAGTACCCGTACGCGGGGCACGGCATCTTCGTCACGCACGCCGCACAGCTCAATCAGGACCTGCTGGACTTCATCGCGGAGGGGTGAGCCGCGCGCTCATCCGGCGGTCGGCGTCCAGTCCCCCAGCCAGTCCGCGACCTCCTGGTTCGCGGCCTGCGCGTCGCTCAGCTGCGGCCGGTCGGCACTGGCCGAGCCCGCGCCGGCCCCCGTGTTCTTGTACTCGGCGAACCGGTCGTCCTTCCAGGAGAAGCCGCCCATGTCCGTCCACGGCGTCGCCTTGACCGCCGCGCCGAGCGTCGAGTTGCGGACGGTGGCCTGCGGGTCGAGCGCCGCGTTGCCGCCCGCGTGCCAGTTCCGGCCGAGGTAGAAGCTCTTGGCGGAGACGTCACCGTCGATCGTGGAGCGGTTGATGAGGATGCCCTTGTTCGCGGCGGCGGTGCTGGGCGCGGCGACGTACCCGGCGGACGTGCCGTTCCACCGCTTCTTCAGCGTGATCACGGACTTGTCGATGACGGCGGTGGCGCCGCCGAAGATGAAGTCGACATTGCCGACGACGTAGGAGTTGGTCATGTAGACGCGCTTGCCGGCGCCGTCGACGAGGAGGGTGTCCTGGTCGCCGCTGACGATGACGCTGTCGAGGAACACCTTGTCGGCATTGGTGCGCAGGGCCACGGCCTGTCCGGCGATGGACTGGTTGGCGCCCTCGTCGAAGTCGTTGGTGACGCTGAGGTTGCGCAGCTGGCTGTCGGCGCCGAGGACGTGCACGGTGGCGCTGCCGGAGGTGCCGTACGTCGAACCGTCCGGCTTGGTCGAGCCCGCCGCGTGGCCCTCGACGATGGTGGTGTCCTTGCGGCTGGCGCCCGTGCCCCGCAAGGTGACGTGCGGCTTGTTGGACGGGATGGTGACCGTCTCGCGGTAGGTGCCGGGGGCGATGAGGATGTCCACGCGCGCGGAATTGTTCGCGGGCACGGCGTCGACGGCGGCCTGCACCGTCTTGTACTGGCCGCTGCCGTCCTTGGCGACGGTCAGCGTGGTGGCGGCGGCCGCCGACGCGGTGGACGCCGACGCGGTGGACGAGGCCGAGGCCGTACCGATCGAACTCTTGGGTCCCGCGCCCGACTTCACCACCGACGGCACGTCCGCCGCCTTGTCGAGCGTGTACGCGTAGAACGCCTTCGGGTCGAAGGCGGTGCCCCCGCTCTCGTTGCGTCCGCTCGTCCCGGAGAAGACGCTGCCGCGCTGCACGACGGTGGCGGTGGCGTCCTTCGTGACGGGGTTGTTGATGCCCTGGAAGTAGCTGTTCTCCAGGACCATCCGGGTCCTGCCGCGCGAGTAGTTGCCGTACGAGGAGGTGATCGCGGTGTTCGGGTCGTCCTGGAGGTAGTTGTTGTAGAGGTGGGCGTGGGCGCAGTTGTCGGTGGAGGGGTTGCGCTGCTCGGTCTCGTGGATCCAGTTGTGGTGGATGGTGATGTCGGTGACGACGTTCTCGGTCCAGCCGATGCCGAACGCCTTGTTGTCGTTGCTGAGGCGGTTCCAGGAGACGGTCACGTTGGTGCTGTCCTTGCGGACGTCGATGAGGCCGTCGGCCATGTGCCGCAGGTCGTTGTGGTCGATCCAGACGTGGTGCGCGCCGTCCATCTGGATGGCGTCGAAGTCGTGGTCCTTGTCGTTCCAGACGCCCTGGTAGGTGTCGCGGATCGTGAGGTTGCGGATGATGACGTTGTGCACGCCGGTGCCGAGGAAGAAGCCGCCGCCGACGATCTGCCCGGAGGTCCCGGAGCCCACGATCGTCTTGTCGGAGGCGACCTTGATCTCCTTTCCGACGGGGTCGAGGGTGATGGCGGCCGCGACGACGATGACGTACGGCTCGCTCGCCGTCGCGTACTTCTCCAGGTCGGCCCGTGTCTTCACGGTGACCGTCTTGCCGTCGCGCCCGCCGTACGTGCCCTTCTGACCGAGCGAGTCGACGGAGGCGAACCCGTCGGCCACGTCGTCGGCCCAGGCCGCCGCCCCGGCGGTCACCCCGGCGGTCGTCGTCGTGGTCGCCGCCGAGGCCCGGTCCGCGCCGCCCGCGTGGGTGAGCGTGAGGCCGAGCGCGGCAGCCGCCGCGAGCGGCACCCCGGCGGTGAGGACGGTACGGCGCCGGCGGTGCCCGGCCTTGCTGCGAGGATCGCTGTGGTGATCACTCATCTGCGGTCGCACTCCGTGGTGTGGGGGCGCCCGTGCCGGGCGGCACGGGCCGGAATGCAGTCGCCGTACGGCCGCCGAAAGGTTGCCGCCCCCGCGTCAGGTCATGGCGGTCATGAGGCGGACACGTCGAGCGCGCCGATTCCGAACGCCCCTCCCCGCGTGCCGGGTGCGGCGCTCACGAGGTCGAGCCGGACGTCGCTGCCGCGCACCGCGTCGAACGTGATGACGGTCGGCTCGCCGGACACCGACGCCCACGCGATGTCGGCGTCCCGGACGGTGACGCCGCCCACCGACACCGCGACCGACGCGGGCAGCGCGTGCCGGGCGTCGACCGTGAAGGACACCTCGACCCGGCCGACGGTCCGCTCCTCCCCCCACGCCACGGAGACCCAGTCGCGCGGCCGGGCCCCGTCGAAGGCGGGCAGCAGGGCGGTGGCGGCCTTCTGGAAGGCGTTCGACCACAGCGTGCCCGGGTCGCCGTCGAGCATGGCGGCGGGCAGGGTGCTCGTGGCGCCCGAGTAACTGGCGTCCGCGCACGGGTAGGTGACCGCTCCGGGCCCCGGATCCGGCTCGAACCTCGTAGCGGGAGTGACGGGCGAGCCGGCCGGGCCGGTCACCCGCACCGCGACCTTTCCGGCGCGCAGCCCCTTCGCCCGCGCGGTGACGGTGAGCGCGCCCGGCTTCGTGCCCGCGCGGACGATGGCCAGCGCGAGGCCGTGGAAGGCGGTGCGCGTGCTGGCCTGGTAGCGCTCGGCGCTCTCCTGCCGCCCGTTGTCGACCCCGGCCAGGGAGCCGCCCGCGACGGTGAACTCGATGAGGTGCCCGGCGTCGGGCACGACCACCCCGCGCGCGTCGACGATCTCGGCGGTGACGAAGGCCAGCGCACGCCCGTCCGCCGCGACCGTCTTCCGGTCGGCCGTCAGCCGCACCGCGTGCGGCTTTCCGGCGGTGCGCAGGACGTCGGTCGCGACGGTCTTCCCGTTCCGCCGCGCGACCGCCTTCAGCTCACCGGCCGCGAACGGCACCTTCCAGGTCAGGTGCAGTTTGCCCGCGCTGCCGTTCGGGCTGGTGTAGCTGCCGGGGTAGGGGCCCGTGGTGACGGTCTTGTCGTCGCCGGTCGCCTCCGTGGTCTCCAGGTACGTCCGTCCGTCGAGCGTCGTCTTCCGGTCGAAGGTGCGCACGCCCAGCGAGCGCCCGTCGAGGTACAGCTCGACCTCGGCGACGTTCGCGTACGCCCACACCTCCACCTCCTCCCCCGGCTCGTACGTCGTCCAGTCCATCGGCAGCAGGTGCACCATCGGCTCGTCGGTCCACTGGCTGCGGAACAGGTGGTACATGTCCTTGGGGAACCCGGCCGTGTCGACCGCGCCGAAGAACGACGCCTTCACCGGGAACACGTCGTACGGGGTCGGCTCGCCGATGTAGTCGATGCCGGACCACAGGAACTCGCCAGCGAAGAAGCGCCGGTCGCGGTCCTTCTTCAGGCCGTACTCGCCGCTCATCGTCCACGAGGCGAGGTTGTTGTCGTAACTGGAGGTGGCGCGCTTGCCCGGCGTGTGGTTCTCGCCGGTGTTGAGGTGCTGCGGCTCCTGGTACGTGCCCCGGCTCGACGTCTCCGAGGACGACTCGGACTCGAAGAGGAACAGGTGCGGGTAGCGGGCGTGCAGCGCGTCGACGGAGGCGGCGGTGTTGTAGTTCAGGCCGAGCCCGTCCAGCTTGGCGAGGATCAGGTCGGCGGGCGAGCCGACGGCGGGCAGCGAGCGGTACTTGTCGGAGCCGATGACGACGGGCCGCGTCGTGTCGAGCGCCTTGATGTCGTCGATGAGGCGCTGGGCCATGGCGATGCCCTCGGTGCGCGTCGAGTCGGGGATCTCATTGCCGATCGACCACATGAGGACGGCCGGTGAGTTGCGGGCGGCGCGCACCATCTCGGCGATGTCGGCGTCGCTGTGGGCGTCGAAGAAGCGGCCGTAATCGTAGGTGTTCTTGCCGGTGCGCCAGCAGTCGAACGCCTCCACCAGCATGATCAGGCCGAG
This sequence comes from Streptomyces sp. R818, assembly GCF_056172735.1. Classification (NCBI taxonomy): domain Bacteria; kingdom Bacillati; phylum Actinomycetota; class Actinomycetes; order Kitasatosporales; family Streptomycetaceae; genus Streptomyces; species Streptomyces sp. R818. Next base: position 208,087 of record NZ_JAOCNE010000011.1, on the reverse strand, counting down.
GTCTTCACAGGCCTCGATCACCTCGGGCGCGGGCGGGTTGTGAGAGGTGCGCAGGGCGTTGACGCCCATGCTCTTCATGATGCTCAACTGGCGCCGGACGGCGTCGCGTTGCACGGCGGCGCCTAGCGCGCCGAGGTCGTGGTGGAGGTCGACACCCTTGATCTTCAGGTGGGTGCCGTTGAGGGACAGCCCCTGCTCCGGGTCGAGGACGGCGTGCCGGATGCCGAAGCGGGTGCGGTACGTGTCGACGGTGCGGCCGTCCACGCGGAGATCGGTGACGAGCGTGTACCGGTGAGAGGGCGTCTCGACGGACCACAACTGCGGTGCGCGCACGCGGAGTTCGTGGTGCGCCGTGGCGCCGCCGCCCGTGACCGCCTTGAGCACGGACTCGGTCCGCGCGACGCGCCGCCCCTTCGGGTCGCGGACGGTGGAGACGACGGTGACGTCCCGCGCCCTGCCCGCCCCGTCCGCCCCGTCCGCCGCGTCCGCCTCGTCCGCCTCGTTCGCCTCCTCCGCCTCGCTCACGACAGAGGTGCGTACGTCGACCGTCGCGTACCCCTTGGTGAGGGTCGCGGCCAGATCGGGGGTCGTGACGAACGTGCCCCAGCGCTCGACGTGCACCGGCTCGGTGACGACCAGGCGGGCGTGGCGGTAGATGCCGCTGCCGGAGTACCAGCGGCTGCTGGGCAGCCGGTTGCGGACCTCGACGGCGAGGACGTCGGGGGTGCGGCCGTCGGTGTGCACGAGGTCGGTGATGTCGTGGGCGAAGCCGGTGTAGCCGTAGGGGTGGTTGCCGACGAGCCGGCCGTTCAGGTAGACGTTCGCGTCCATGTAGACGCCGTCGAACTCGACGGAGATCCGCTTGCCCGCCCAGCCGCGCGGCACGGTGAACGCCCTGCGGTACCAGCCGAGTCCGCCCGGCAGGAAGCCGGTGCCGCTGGTGGTGTGGTGGTCGGTGGTCGGGGTCTGCTCGATGCTCCAGTCGTGCGGGATCGCGACCGTGCGCCAGTCCGAGTCGTCGAACCCGGGCTGCTCGGCGTCGTCGTACGCGCCGGTCGGGTCGGTGATGCCGCCCGGGTCGACGAGCGCGAAGCGCCAGTCGTCGGTGAGTTCGACGGTGCGGCGCCCGACCGTTCCGGTGCGCTCGGCGGTGCGGTCGGCGGCGTGCGCGGCGGTGGGTACGGCGAGCGCTCCGGCGACGGAGGTGGCCGCGCTCGCGGCCAGCACGGTTCTACGGGTGACAGGCATGAGCGGGGTCCCCTCGACAGCGAACAGGATCCGGGCGAACAGAGTCCGGGCGCACAGAATCCGGGCGCACAGAATCTGGGCGCACAGAGTCTGGGCGCACAGGATTCAAACAGGTTCGACCAGAAAGCAACTGGCGTGCGGAAGGGATCCTTCGTCTCCGAACAGCCAATAGTCAAGGGCCTTACGAAAGTCCTCGAGGAAGTACGGTCGCCGCGCCCTCGACGCCTGCGAGGCTCTTCGCCACGGCGCGGGCGAGCAGCAGATGGCCGCGATCACCCGGGTGGACCCCGTCCACCAGGTGTTCGGCGGTGAGCAGCGCACCGCCGGGCAGCAGCGCGAGCCGCTTGTCGCCGCCCTCGGCTGCGTCGTGGGCGGCCCGCTCGACCGCGTCCCGCAACGCCGCGTGGGTGGCGCCGAGTGCGTTCGGCGCCGCCTCGGCGTCCGGCCGGAGCACCGGGGAGAGCACGAGCAGCGGGGTCTGCGGGTGCCCCGCGCGGACGGCGGCAAGGAACGCGCGGGCCGTCTCGTACAGCAGCGGCGCCGAATGCGGCGTACCCGCCCAGCAGTCGGTGCCGAACGCGAGGGTCAGCAGATCCGCGTCCAGCGTGGCGATCTGCTGGGCGGAGGCGAGTTCGCCGCGCGCCGCGCCCGCGTACCCGAGGTTCACGTCCTCGACGCCGAGCATCCGCGCGGCGACGGACGGCCAGGCGAAGTGCGGCCGGGTCGCGGCCCGGCCCTCGACGAGCGAGTCGCCGTACACGAGCCAGCGCGGACGGCGCGGGGCGGGCACGAGGGTGCCGCCGCCCAGCGGGCGCACGTCCCGGATCAACGGCCGGATGCTCTGCGGGAGTTGCACGCTGTACGTCCCGTCGGGGCGCGGCAGCGGAAGCCGGGCGACGTGCGCGCCCGGGGTGGTGCGCGCCCGTACGTCCACGCCGCCGATCACCGTGAACACGGCCGGGACGGCGTGGTGCGTGTCCGCCTCCGCCGGTGCGCACGCCTCGTACGCGACCTCGACCGCCGTGACGCCGTGCGCCGTGAACTCCAGGCGGACCCCGGCCGGTGTCCTGGCCCGCTCCCAGGTGTCGCCCGGCAGCCGGTCCCGGTCGGCGGGGTCCGCCCGCACGGGCCTGCCGTCCGGCGCCCACCAGGCGGCGCCGCGCACGTACTCCCTCATCGCGCACCCCCGGGGTCGGATACGGGTACTTCACCCCGGCTGCCCCGTCCGCGACAAGGGTCTGTCCGGTCACGTACGGCGGGCTCCACCGGAACGGCGGCGGCCCCCGGGGACAGGCGCCGCCAACCGGAATGTCCGGGTTGCGGATAGCGTTGGCAGAGGTGAGAACCGTGGCGAGTACGAGGTGCCCGCGGCGGCGAGAAGCTGCGGACCCGTACGTCCGCGGTGGGGACAAGCCGCGGACCCGGAAACGCCCGCGGTGGCGACAAGCCGCGGACCCGGAACGTCCGCGGCAGCGGAAGGGTGGCGCACAGTGCACGGCGAGTACAAGATCCCGGGCGGCAAGCTCGTCGTCGCGGATGTCGAGGTGGCGGACGGCGTGCTGCGCGACGTCCGCGTGGCCGGTGACTTCTTCCTGGAGCCGGACGACGCGCTCGTGGCGATCAACACCGCCCTGGAGGGCGCCCCGGCCGACGCCGACCACGCGGCGCTGGCCGCCCGCGTCGAAGCGGCGCTGCCGCCCGGCACCGTCATGCTCGGCCTGACCACCGAGGGCGTCGCCACGGCGGTGCGCCGCGCGCTCGCCCAGGCCACCGACTGGCGCGACTACGACTGGCAGCTCATCCACGACGCCCCGCAGTCCCCCGTCCTGCACATGGCGCTCGACGAGGTGATGGTGGAGGAGGTCGCGCTCGGCCGCCGCCCGCCGACCCTGCGCGTGTGGGAGTGGGACCGCCCCGCCGTGATCATCGGCAGCTTCCAGTCCCTGCGCAACGAGGTGGACGCCGAGGGCACAGGCCGCCACGGCGTCACCGTGGTGCGGCGGATCTCCGGCGGCGGCGCGATGTTCGCCGAGCCGAAGTCGACGATCACGTACTCGCTCGCCGTCCCCGAGTCCCTGGTCTCGGGCCTCTCCTTCCAGGACAGCTACGCCTACCTCGACGACTGGGTGCTCGAAGCACTCGGCGACATGGGCATCAAGGCGTGGTACCAGCCGCTCAACGACATCGCCACGGACATCGGCAAGGTCGCGGGCGCCGCGCAGAAGCGGATCGTGGCGGGGCAGGGCGCCGTGCTCCACCACGTGACCATGTCCTACGACATCGACGCGGACAAGATGGTCGAGGTGCTCCGCATCGGCAAGGAGAAGCTCTCCGACAAGGGCACGAAGAGCGCCAAGAAGCGCGTCGACCCCCTGCGCCGGCAGACCGGTCTGCCGCGCGAGGAGGTCATCACCCGCATGATCGACTCCTTCCGCGCCCGCTACGGGCTCTCCGACGGCCGGGTGACGGAGTCGGAGAGGGCCCGCGCGGAGGAACTGGTGCGGACGAAGTTCGGCACGGCGGAGTGGACGGCGCGGGTGCCGTAGACGTCCTCGCGCAGGACACGGGGCGTCAGTGCAGCTCGATGTCCCCGTCGCGCGTCGGTACGGCGTCGAGCGCGGCCAGGGTCGCCTCGTCGAAGGCGATCGCGCCCGCCTCGACGTTGGCCCGCAGGTGCTCCGGGTCGGCGGTGCCCGGGATGAGCAGCACGTTCGGCGCGTGGTGGAGCAGCCAGGCGAGGCCGACCTGCGCGGGCGTGTGGCCGAGGGCCCTGGCCGCCTCGACGACCGCGGGCTCGTCGGTCACCTTCGGCATGCCGGGGAAGGCGCTGCCGAGCGGGAAGTACGGCACCCAGGCGATGGACTCGTCGACGCAGAGGCGCAGCATGTCCTCGTCGCCGCGTGCCACGAGACTGTAGGCGTTCTGCACGCAGGCGACGCCCACGGGGAGCGCCCTGCGCAGCTGGTCGGCGGTGACATTGCTGACGCCGATCGCGCCGATCTTGCCCGCGTCGCGGAGATCGGTCAGCACGGCGAGCTGATCGTCCATGTCGACGAGCTGGTCGCCCTCGGCGCGCAGCCCGGGGCCGGTGTCGGCGCGGCGCAGATTGACCAGCGGAATCTGGTCGAGACCCAGGCTCTTGAGGTTGTCGTCGATCTGGGCCCGCAGCTGCTCGGGCCGCTGGGCGAGCCGGAGCGGGAGGGGGCCGTCGTGCGCGGGTTCGGCGCCGACCTTGCTGACGACGATGGCGTCGTCCTCGGGGCGCAGCGCCTCGGCGATGACCTCGTTGACGAAGCCGTGCCCGTAGAACTGGGCGGTGTCGATGTGGTCGATGCCGAGCTCGACGGCGCGGCGCAGGAGCGCGACGGCGGCGGGGCGGTCGTCCCGGAGCCGTTCGAGCTGCATGGCACCGAAGCCGATACGGGAGACGGTGCGGCCGGCGAGCGTGCCGGCGCCGCCGGGACGGCCAGTGGGGTCAGGGTCAGCGGAGACGTGGGAGCTGGTGGAAGCCATGACGATGCCGCCCTCGTGAGACGATGGGGTAAACGGAGGGACTCCGTTATAGCGACCGTACCACTAACCGGAGGGCCTCCGTTTTGACCCCGTCAGATCCCACCGAGCCCACCGATCCGGCTGTTCCTGATCCCGCCGCGCCTGCCGACCCGGCTCTGCCCGATTCCGCCAAGTCCGCCACTCCCGCTGGGCCGCCATCCGCCGGGGCCGCGGACCCCGCCGCGCCGGAGCCCACCACCGGGTCCGCCAACCCCGATGCGCCGGAATCCGCCAAGTCCACCAGCCCTGCCGCGCCGGAATCCGCCAGGTCCGCCGAGCCGACAGGCTCCGCGCGGCGAGCGCCCCGCGCCGATGCCCGCCGCAACCGGGAGAAGCTCCTCGACGCCGCCCGCGCAGCCTTCGCCACCTCGGGCGGAGCCGCTCCGCTCGACGCCATCGCCCGCGAGGCAGGCGTCGGCATCGGCACGCTCTACCGCCACTTCCCGACCCGCGAGGCGCTCGTCGAGGCCCTGTACTCCGCCGAGCTCGACGCCGTGGTCGACAGCGCGCCCGTCCTCCTCGCCGACCTGCCACCCGAGGCCGCGCTGCGCGCCTGGGTCGAGCGGTACGCCGCCTTCTGCGCGGCCAAGCGCGGCATGTCGGACACGCTGCGGGCGGGCTGGGCCGCGGGCACCATCGCGACTCCGGCCACCCGGGAACGGATCACCGCCGCGATCGCGCTGATCCTCGACGCCGGGGTACGGGCGGGTACCCTGCGGTCGGACGTCGAGGCCGGGGAGATCACGCTGATGCTCCTCGGGGTCTTCCTCTCCACGACGGTGGTCAACTGCCCGGAGAAGACAGCCCGGTTGCAGGACCTGGTGGTGGACGTGCTGCGCCCGGCACCGGCCTGACCGAACAGAAAATACGGGAACGGGCGGCAACCTTCGGGACGTCGGCGGCAACCACCGGGCGAGCCACTCATCGGAAACTCCAGGCCCCCCGAAGGAGACGTCCCGTGACTGTTCCTCGCCCGATCCCCCAATTACGCCCCGACGGCACACGTCGCGCGCCCCGCGCAGCCCGCGCAGCCCGCGCGTCCCGCGCCGCGAGAGCCGCGGCCCTGGCCGGTGCCCTGGGCACGGCCGCGGCGGCAGTCCTCGCGTTCCCCGGCCCGGCCGCCGCGCACGGCGTGGCGCTGACACCCGGCTCCCGCACCTACCTCTGCTACAAGGACCTGCTCGCCCATTCCTCGACCCAGATGCCGGCCAACCCCGCCTGCAAGGCGGCGGTGCAGTCGGCCGGCACGACCCCGCTCTACAACTGGTTCGCGGTGCTCGACTCGAACGCGGGCGGCCGCGGCCAGGGCTACGTCGCCGACGGCAAGCTGTGCAGCGCGGGCGACCGCAGCCCGTACAACTTCTCCCCGTACAACGCGGCCCGCACCGACTGGCCGGTGACCCACCTGACCGCCGGCGCCACGATCCAGGTGAAGTACAGCAACTGGGCGCACCACCCGGGCTCGTTCAGGGTCTACGTCACCAAGCAGGGCTTCGACGCGGCGCAGCCGCTGCGCTGGGCGGACCTGGAACAGGTGCAGACCATCACGAACCCGCCCAACAGCGGCGGCCCGGGCACGGAAGCGGGCCACTACTACTGGAACCTGCAGCTGCCGCAGCGCACAGGCCGCCACATGATGTTCGTCCAGTGGGTCCGCTCCGACAGCCAGGAGAACTTCTTCTCCTGCTCGGACCTGGTCTTCGACGGAGGCAACGGCGAGGTCACCGGGTTGTCCAGCGCCGCGCGCTCGATCAGCGCGGCGGTCCCGGCCGCGGCGCACGCGAACCACGCGGCACACGCCGGCCATGCGACACACGCGGACCACGGCACTCAGCAGGCGGTGGCGGCGACGCCGTCCGACACCTCCGAGCAGAACGCCGCGTCCACCCTCAACAAGGCGGGCACCCTCGCGGCCACCGGCGCGGTAGCCCTGCTCGGCGGCACGGTCCTCCACCTGCGCCTGCGCAAACCGCGCACCGACGAACGCTGACCGACGCCGTACAACGCCGAACAATGCCGATCAACGCAAAGATCCCCAGGCCGTTTCAACCGACCTGGGGATCCCAGTGGTGTCCGAGGGGGGACTTGAACCCCCACGCCCGATAAAGGGCACTAGCACCTCAAGCTAGCGCGTCTGCCATTCCGCCACCCGGACAAGGTGTCTGCCGTTCGCGGGGTGTTCCCCGCGGCGACATGGACAACAATACCAAGGTTTCGGAGTGCCTTTCACCTGCGTATCCGTCCCGCCTGACCTGCGGGTTCACGGCTGTACGAGGAGTGACGGCGCGGTCACCCGGGCATCAGGTGGTACGCGGGGAAGTTCCCCGGCAGCCGCTCCCCCGCCGGGCCCTGTGTGACCGCCCGCACGAGCAGCTCGCCGCCGACGAAGGCGCCGCGCCAGGACGCACCGAACCCGCCGAACAGCTCGTCCCGGTCGCCGCGCGAGCGTGGCACGCCGTGGCCGACCTTGAAGGCGCGGATCTGCGGGGCGAGCCGCGCGTACGTGGCCTCGTCGTCGGTGGAGAGCGTCGCCACCAGCGCGCCGTTCGAGGCGTTCATGGCGGCGAGCAGCTCCGCCTCGGTGTCGACGAGGACGATCGTGTCGACCGGGCCGAAGGGCTCGGCGTGGTGCAGCGGCGACGACGGGGGCGGGTCGAGGAGCGTGACGGGGTGGACGTACGCGCTGATGTCCTGGCCGGGCAGGAAGCGGCCGGGGTCGGGGGCGGCGCGGTACACGGGCACGGCACCGCGGCCGACGGCCTCGGCGACCTGATCGGTCAGCTCCTTCGCCTTGGCCGCGTTGATGAGCGGGCCGAAGTCGAGCTCCGGGTACGGGTCCGCCGGGTCGGGCACGGCCAGCGGATGTCCGACGCGCAGGGTGCGTACGGCGGGCAGGTACGCGGCGAGGAACGCGTCGAAGGCGTCGCGCTGCACGACGAAGCGCGGGTAGGCGGTGCAGCGCTGCTTCCCGTAATCGAAGAGTTTCGGGATTGTCGCGGCCAGCTTCGGCCAGTCGGTAAAGTTCCAGATGCCCCAGGTGTTGAGTCCCTCCTGTTCCAGGATGTGGCGTTTGCCGAGGTCGGCTACGTCCGTGGCGACGCGGGCGCCGGTGTCGCGGCCGCCGACGAAGGAGACGCAGCCGATCTCGGGCGCCCGGACGAGCGCCTGGGAGAGCTGCCCGCCGCCGCCGCTGACGAGCGTGACCGGAACGCCTTCGCGGGCGGCGAGGGCGCAGGCCAGGGTGAGACAGGAGACGCCGCCGTCGGTCGGGGCCTTGGCGATGACCGCGTTCCCTGCCAGTGCTTGGACCAGCAGTGAGTGAACGAGCACGCTCATCGGATAGTTCCAGCTGGCGATGTTGGAGACCGGGCCGGTCAGCGCGGTGCGTTCGCCGAGCATGGCGTCGATGCCGTCGACGTACCAGCGCACGCCGTCGACGGCCCGGTCCACGTCGGCCAGGGCGAGCCGCCACGGCTTGCCGATCTCCCAGATGAGCAGCAGGGCGAGCAGGTCGCGGTGGTGGGCGAGGGCGTCGAGGGTGGCGGCGACGCGGGCGCGCCGCTCGGCGAGGGGGATGTGGCGCCAGGCGCGGTGCTGGTCGAGCGAGGCGCGTACGGCCTGGTGGGCGGTGGCCGCGTCCAGGCGCGGCGGCCCGGCGACGGGGCGGCCGTCGACCGGGGAAGTGGCGGGCAGCGGGTGGCCGTCGGCGCGCCAGCCGGCGTCCCAGAGGTTGAGGACGCGGTCGTCGCGGAAGGCCTCGGGGGCGGCGGCGAGGCAGCGCTGCCAGGCGTCGTCCCAGGAGGTGCCGGCTTTGAGGGTGGGTGCCATGGTGTCTCCGCTCACGGTGCACGGTCGGGGCGGGTGCGGGTCATGGGCGTTTGCGCGGGTTGGGGCGCTGCTGCCCGGCCACTGGCGGTGCTCAGCCGCTGATGTCGGGGCACTGGCGGCGCTCAGCCGCTGTTGTTGGGGCGCTGCCGCTCAAGCGGTGCTGTTCGTGCCGGTGCCGCTGCCGCTGTCCTCGGCGAGTCGTTCCAGGACGAGCCATGCCGTCCGGGTCGGGGTCAATCCCACTCGTACGCCGACCGCCTCCAGCGCCTCCTTCTTCGCCCGCGCCGTGCCGGACGAGCCGGAGACGATGGCGCCCGCGTGGCCCATGGTGCGGCCCTCGGGGGCGGTGAACCCGGCGACGTAGGCGACGACCGGTTTCGTGAGGTGGTCGCGGATGTAGGCGGCGGCCCGCTCCTCCGCGTCGCCGCCGATCTCGCCGATGAGGACGACGAGGTCGGTGTCCGGGTCGGCCTCGAAGGCGGCGAGGCAGTCGATGTGGGTGGTGCCGATGACCGGGTCGCCGCCGATGCCGACGCAGGTGGAGAAGCCGGTGTCGCGCAGTTCGTGCATGAGCTGGTAGGTGAGCGTGCCGGACTTGGAGACGAGTCCGATCCGGCCGGGCTTGGCGATGTCGGCGGGGATGATGCCCGCGTTGGACTGGCCCGGTGTGATCAGTCCCGGGCAGTTGGGCCCGATGACCCGTGTCCCCGTGCGGCGGGCGTGGGCGTGGAAGGCGACCGCGTCGTGCACCGGGATGCCTTCCGTGATGACGACGGCGAGCGGCACGCGCGCGTCGGCGGCCTCGACCACGGCTGCCTTGGCGAAGGCGGGCGGGACGAAGACGACGGTGGTGTCGGCGCCCGTGGCCTCGACGGCGTCGCGGACGGTGCCGAAGACAGGGACGGCGCGGTCGTCGAAGTCGACGCTGCGCCCCGCCTTGCGGGGGTTGACGCCGCCGACCACGTCCGTGCCCGCGTCGATCATGCGACGGGTGTGCTTCATGCCCTCGGCGCCGGTCATGCCCTGGACGAGGACCTTGCTCTCCTTGGTGAGGTAGATGGCCATGTCCCGGTCCCCTAACTGGCGTGCGCGTGCGCGTGGGCGGTGCGGGCGAGGTGTGCGGCTTGGCCTGCGGCGTCGTCCATCGTGGTGGCCTGCCGGACCAGCGGATGGGCCCGTTCGTCGAGGAGGGCGCGGCCCCGGGCGGCGTTGTTGCCGTCGAGGCGGACGACGATCGGCCTGGTCGGCCGGACGCTGTCGAGCGCCCGTACGATGCCGTCGGCGACGGCGTCGCAGGCGGTGAGGCCGCCGAAGACATTGACGAGTACGGACTTCACGGCCGGGTCGGCGAGGACGACGTTCAGCCCGTCGGCCATGGTGCGGGCGGAGGCGCCGCCGCCGATGTCGAGGAAGTTGGCGGGGCGGGCGCCCCGGTCGGCGACGACGTCGAGGGTCGACATGACGAGCCCCGCACCGTTCCCGATGACGCCGACCTCGCCGTCCAGCTTCACGTAGGTGAGCCCCTTGGCCGCTGCTCGCGCCTCCAGCGGGTCGTCGTGCGTCTCCTCCTGTGCGCCCCAACGTGCGCGCCGGAAGCGGGCGTTGTCGTCGAGGGTGACCTTGCCGTCGAGGGCGATGATCTGCCCTCGCGCGGTGCGGGCGAGGGGGTTCACCTCGACGAGGACGGCGTCCTCCCGGACCAGGACGGCCCAGAGACGGACCAGGGTGTCGACGCACTGTGCGGGCAGCCCCGCCGCCTCGGCGATGCGGGCGGCCACCGCCGTGGTGACGCCCTCGGCCGGGTCCACGGGGATCCGCGCGACCGCTTCGGGCCGGGCCGCCGCGACCTCCTCGATGTCCATGCCTCCCTCGGCGGAGGCGATGGCGAGGAAGGTGCCGGCCGCGCGGTCGAGGACGTAGGAGACGTAGAACTCGGTCTCGATCTTCACAGGTTGGGCCAGCATCACCGCGCGGACGGTGTGGCCCTTGATGTCCATGCCGAGGATCCGGCGCGCCGCCTCCTCGGCGGCGGCCGGGTCGGCGGCGATCCTGACGCCGCCCGCCTTGCCGCGGCCGCCCGTCTTCACCTGCGCCTTGACGACGACGCGGCCGCCCAGCCGGCGCGCGATCCGCCGCGCCTCCTCGGCGGAGTCGGTGACCTCAGCTCGCGGTACCAAGACGCCATGTTCCGCGAAGAGTTCCCTCGCCTGATGTTCGTACAGGTCCATTCCGGCTCCTGACTCGAAAGTGCCGCACGCCCCCTGGACACCGTTCATCGGATGCGGGATAACAAGGTTCATACAGTATTCGTCGACTGTATGCAATGTACGAACCGGTTGTGCGCGAGCCCCTGAGGAAGGGACGGGACTTCGTCATGCCCCAGTCCGATGCGGACAAGGACAACGGCCAGGAACAGATCTCCGGCGGGCATCTGGTCGCCAAGGCGCTCAAGGCCGAGGGGGTGGAGGTCATCTACACCCTGTGCGGCGGCCACATCATCGACATCTACGACGGCTGCGTCGACGAAGGCATCGAAGTCGTCGACGTACGCCACGAACAGGTCGCCGCGCACGCGGCGGACGGCCACGCGCGCGTGACCGGCAAACCCGGCTGCGCCGTCGTGACGGCCGGACCCGGCACGACCGACGCCGTCACCGGTGTCGCCAACGCGCTGCGCGCCGAGTCACCGATGCTGCTCATCGGCGGCCAAGGGGCCCACACCCAGCACAAGATGGGGTCTCTCCAGGACCTGCCGCACGTGGACATGATGGCCCCGATCACCAAGTTCGCCGCGACGGTGCCGGACACCGCGCGCGCGGCCGACATGGTCTCCATGGCGTTCCGCGAGTGCTACCACGGGGCGCCGGGCCCCTCCTTCCTGGAGATACCGCGCGACGTGCTCGACGCGAAGGTCCCGGTGGACAAGGCGCGCGTGCCGAAGGCAGGCCACTACCGCGCCTCCACCCGGTCCGCAGGCGACCCGGAGTCGGTGGAAAAGCTGGCCGACCTGCTCGTGCACGCGGAGAAGCCCGCGATCCTGCTCGGCAGCCAGGTGTGGACGACGCGCGGCACCGCCGCCGCCATCGACCTCGTCCGCACCCTGAACGTGCCCGCCTACATGAACGGCGCGGGACGCGGCACGCTGCCGCCCGGCGACCCGCACCACTTCCAGCTGTCGCGCCGCTACGCCTTCTCCCACGCCGACCTCATCGTGATCGTCGGCACGCCCTTCGACTTCCGCATGGGCTACGGGAAGCGGCTCTCCCCCGACGCGACCGTCGTGCAGATCGACCTCGACTACCGCACCGTCGGCAAGAACCGCGACATCGACCTCGGCATCGTCGGCGACGCGGGACTCATCCTGAAGTCGGTCACGGAGGCCGCCTCGGGGCGGCTCAACGGGGGCGCCGCCAAGCGCAAGGAGTGGCTCGACGAGCTGCGCGCCGCCGAGCAGACGGCGATCGGGAAGCGGCTGCCGAACCTGCGCTCCGACGCCTCCCCGATCCACCCCTACCGGCTCGTCAGCGAGATCAACGACTTCCTGACCGAGGACTCGCTCTACATCGGCGACGGCGGCGACATCGTCACCTTCTCCGGACAGGTCGTGCAGCCCAAGGCGCCCGGCCACTGGATGGACCCGGGGCCGCTCGGCACGCTCGGCGTCGGCATCCCCTTCGTCCTGGCCGCCAAGAAGGCGCGGCCCGACAAGGAGGTGGTGGCGCTCTTCGGCGACGGCGCGTTCTCCCTGACCGGCTGGGACTTCGAGACGCTGGTCCGCTACGACCTGCCCTTCGTCGGGATCATCGGCAACAACTCCTCGATGAACCAGATCCGCTACGGCCAGAAGGCGAAGTACGGCGCCGCGCGCGAGCGCGTGGGCAACACCCTCGGCGACGTGCCCTACGACCAGTTCGCCCGGATCCTCGGCGGCCACGGCGAGGAAGTCCGCGACCCCGCCGACATCGGTCCGGCACTGCGCCGCGCGCGTGAGTCCGGCAAGCCGTCCCTGATCAACGTATGGGTCGATCCGGACGCCTACGCCCCCGGAACCATGAACCAGACCATGTACAAGTAGAGAGGGGAGTCCCTCGTGACCAAGGCTCTCGAAGGCATCCGCGTCCTCGACATGACCCACGTCCAGTCGGGGCCCTCCGCCACCCAGCTCCTCGCCTGGCTCGGCGCGGACGTCGTCAAACTGGAGGCGCCGACCGGCGACATCACGCGCAAGCAGCTGCGCGACCTCCCGGATGTCGACTCCCTGTACTTCACGATGCTCAACTGCAACAAGCGGAGCATCACCCTCAACACCAAGACGGAGCGCGGCAAGGAGCTGCTCACCGAACTGATCCGCCGCTCCGACGTCATGGTCGAGAACTTCGGCCCCGGCGCCGTGGACCGCATGGGCTTCACCTGGGACCGCATCCAGGAGATCAATCCGCGCATCGTGTACGCGTCCATCAAGGGCTTCGGCGAGGGCCCGTACACCGGCTTCAAGGCGTACGAGGTCGTCGCCCAGGCGATGGGCGGCTCCATGGCGACCACCGGCTTCGAGGACGGGCCGCCGCTCGCCACGGGCGCGCAGATCGGCGACTCCGGGACCGGTGTCCACGCGGTGGCCGGCATCCTCGCCGCCCTGCTGCAGCGTGAGCGCACCGGGCGCGGGCAGCGCGTGAACGTGGCCATGCAGCACGCCGTGCTCAACCTGTGCCGCGTCAAACTCCGCGACCAGCAGCGCCTGGCGCACGGCCCGCTCGCGGAGTACCCGAACGAGGACTTCGGCGACGAGGTGCCGCGCTCGGGGAACGCGTCCGGCGGCGGACAGCCCGGCTGGGCCGTGAAATGCGCGCCGGGCGGGCCCAACGATTACGTGTACGTGATCGTGCAGCCGGTGGGCTGGCAGCCGCTGACCGAGCTGATCGGACGGCCCGAGCTGGCGGCCGACCCCGAGTGGGCGACCCCGGAGGCGCGCCTGCCCCAGCTCAACAAGATGTTCCAGCTGATCGAGGAGTGGTCCTCGACGCTGCCCAAGTGGGAAGTCCTGGAAAGGCTCAACGCGCACAACATCCCGTGCGGCCCGATCCTCTCCACCAAGGAGATCATCGAGGACGCCTCGCTCGTCGCGAACGAGATGGTCGTCGAGGTGGCGCACCCGCAGCGGGGCTCCTTCACCACCGTCGGCTCCCCGCTCAAACTCTCCGACTCCCCCGTCGACGTGACCGCTTCCCCGCTCCTCGGCGAGCACAACGAGGAAGTCTTCGTCGGTGAACTCGGCCTCGGCGACGAGGAACTGCACCTGCTCAAGTCGAACGGAGTGATCTGATTGCTGGCCGAGGACCGCAGGCCGACGGTGCGCGCGCTGCTCGACGCCGTACGGGCGGAGGGGCGCACGGCACTCACCGCCCCGGAGGGCAAGGTGATCGCGGACGCGTACGGGATCGCCGTCCCCGGTGAGGCCCTGGCCACGGATGTCGACGAGGCGGTAGCCACTGCGGCGCGCTTCGGCAAGCCCGTCGTCCTGAAGATCGTCTCCCCGGACATCCTGCACAAGACCGACGCGGGCGGGGTCGTCGTCGGGGTGGAGGGCGCGGCCGACGTGCGCGCGGCGTTCCACCGGATCATCGACAACGCGCGCGCGTACGCGCCCGATGCGCGCATCGAGGGCGTACAGGTGCAGGAGCTGCTGCCGACGGGCGCGGAGTCGCAGGAGGTCATCGTCGGGGCGGTCACCGATCCGACGTTCGGCAAGGTCGTCGCCTTCGGGCTCGGCGGTGTCCTGGTGGAGGTCCTGAAAGACGTCACCTTCCGGCTCGCACCGATCGACGCCGACGAGGCCGCCGGCATGCTCGACTCCCTCCGGGCGGCCGAGGTGCTGCGCGGGGTGCGGGGCGCGCGCGGAGTCGACCGGTGGGCGCTCGCCGAACAGATCCGCCGGGTGTCGCAGCTGGTCACGGACTTCCCCGAGATCGCGGAGGTCGACCTCAACCCGGTCATCGCCACGCCGGAGGGCGCGGTCGCCGCCGACATCCGGGTCATCCTCGCCGAGGGGGCGCCGAAGCCGCGGCGCACGTACACGCGCGAGGAGATCCTCACGACGATGCGGCGGCTCATGCAGCCGCGCTCGGTCGCCGTGATCGGCGCCTCCAACGAGGCGGGCAAGATCGGCAACTCCGTGATGCGCAACCTGATCGACGGCGGCTTCTCCGGGGAGATCCATCCGGTCAACCCCAAGGCCGACGACATCCTCGGCCGCAAGGCGTACAAGAGCGTCACGGACGTGCCCGGCGACGTGGACGTGGCGGTCTTCGCCATCCCCGCCAAGTTCGTCGCGGCGGCCCTGGAGGAGGTGGGGCGCAAGGGCATCCCGAACGCGGTCCTCATCCCATCGGGCTTCGCGGAGACCGGGGAACAGGCGCTCCAGGACGAGATCGTGGCCGTCGGCGAGCGGCACGGGGTACGGCTCCTCGGGCCGAACATCTACGGCTACTACGCGACGTGGCACGACCTGTGCGCCACGTTCTGCACGCCCTACGACGTGAAGGGCGGCGTGGCCCTCACCTCGCAGTCCGGCGGCATCGGCATGGCCGTCCTGGGCTTCGCGCGCACCACCAGGACCGGCGTCTCGGCGATCGTGGGACTCGGCAACAAGTCGGACCTGGACGAGGACGACCTGCTGACCTGGTTCGGCGAGGACCCGCACACCCAGTGCATCGCCATGCACCTGGAGGACCTCAAGGACGGGCGTGCCTTCGTGGAGGCGGCGCGCGCGACCGTGCCGAAGAAGCCGGTCGTCGTCCTGAAGGCGGGGCGGACGGCCGCGGGCGCGCGGGCCGCCGGGTCGCACACGGGCGCGCTCGCGGGCGACGACGCCGTCTACGACGACATCCTGCGGCAGGCCGGGGTCATCAGGGCCCCGGGCCTGAACGACATGCTGGAGTACGCGCGGGCGCTGCCCGTGCTGCCCGCCCCGCAGGGCGACAACGTCGTGATCATCACCGGCGCGGGCGGCTCCGGTGTGCTGCTCTCCGACGCGGTCACGGACAACGGGCTGCGCCTCATGGAGATCCCGGCCGACCTGGACGCGGCCTTCCGGCGGTTCATCCCGCCGTTCGGGGCCGCGGGCAACCCCGTCGACATCACAGGCGGCGAGCCGCCGTCGACGTACGAGGCGACGATTCGCCTCGGCCTGGAGGACCCGCGCATCCACGCGCTCGTGCTCGGCTACTGGCACACCATCGTCACCCCTCCCATGGTCTTCGCAGAGGTAACGGCCCGCGTGGTACGGGAGTTCCGCGAGCGCGGCGTCGAGAAGCCGGTGGTCGCGTCGCTGGCCGGGGACGTCGAGGTCGAGGAAGCGTGCCAGTACCTGTTCGAGCGCGGCGTGGTCGCGTACCCGTACACGACCGAGAAGCCGGTGGCGGTCCTGGGCGCCAAGTACCGGTGGGCGCGCGCGGCCGGTCTGTTGGGGGGCGGTCGATGAGGTGACCTCCGGCGGGTCCGGCCGGCGGTGCGCGTCGGCCGGACCCAGGTCCCGTGCGCACACGAAAGCAATTGGACAGGGGGCGCTGGCCAAGTCTTTCGACGCAAGGGGTGCGACCGTCATGACGACCACCGAGCTGCCCGCCGCCGTTCCCTACCGGGAGGTGGCGGACGTCAACGGCCGGGTGTACCGCGTTGGCGAGAGCGACATCGACATCATGGGGCGCAAGCGCAGGTGGATGGTGATCCTGCCCTGGGTGGGCATGATGGGGATCTCCTCCGCCGAGTACGCGTTCGCGTCCGCCGAGGACACGCTGCACACCGCGCACCACTGGAACAGCCTGCACATCTTCTGGATGATGACCGTCTGGGTGTTCTTCCAGGCGGCCGTGGCCTTCCCCGCGGGCAGGCTGCGCGAGAGCGGCCGGCTTCCGGCCCGCTGGGCGATGATGATCGGCGCTTCGGGCACCTTCATGGGGTACCTGTCGCTGGCCCTGGCACCGCACGTCGTCGTCGCCTACATCGGCTTCAGCGTCCTCAGCGGCATGGGCGCGGGCATGGTGTACGCCACCTGCGTCAACATGGTGGGCAAGTGGTATCCGGAGCGCAGGGGCGGCAAGACCGGCTTCGTGAACGGCGGCTTCGCCTACGGGTCCGTGCCGTTCGTCTTCCTGTTCACCGGCTACATGGATCTGACGAACTTCCGCTGGGTGCTGCTGTCGGTGGGTGTGCTGCTCGCCGCGATGGTGGCGTGCGCCGGTTACTTCTTCAAGGACCCGCCGAAGAACTGGTGGCCCGCGCACATCGACCCGCTGAACCCGCCGAGCGACCCACGCGCGCGTAGGTCGCTCGCGAAGAACCCGCCGGCGGTCAAGCAGTACACCCCCATGGAGGCGTGGAAGACCGGCCGGGTGGCGCTGATGTGGTTCTGTCTCGCGTGCACCTCCGGCGTGAACATCTTCGGCATCGCCTTCCAGGTCGACATCGGTGAGGAGGCGGGCTTCGCGGGCGGCATCGTCGCCACGGCGATGTCGCTCAAGGCGATCGTCAACGGCACCGGGCGCGGCGTCATCGGCTGGCTCTCCGACCGCTACGGCCGCAAACAGTGCCTCCTCGCCGTCTGCGCCATTCTGGGCGCGGCGCAGTTCGGCATCCTCTTCTCGGCCGAGGCGAAGAACCTTCCGCTGTTCCTGACGTTCTCGGCGATATCGGGCTTCGGCGGCGGCGCCATCTTCCCGATGTTCGCGGCCCTGACCGCCGACTATTTCGGCGAGAACAACAACGCCACCAATTACGGGATGGTCTACAGCTCCAAGCTCGTCTCCGGACTCGGCGCGGGCATGGGCGCCCTCGTCGTCAGCGCGTGGGGGCACTCCGGCGCCTTCATCCTGGCGGGCTGCATCTCGTTCTTCGCCGGTTTCGTCGCGCTCTTCCTGTCCCCGCCCGGCAGGCGCAAGACCCGTGGCATCGAACCCAACCCGCAACCGCTCGGTGAGGAGATGGCTTGATATGACGGCGGAGCCCATCGCCGCAGGCAATACTGCACCGGCCCCCGGAACGAGATACCGAGAGATCACCGACGAGAACGGCCGCGTCTACCGCGTCGGCGAGACGGACCGCGACATCCTCGGTCATTCGCGCAAACTCATGGTGTATCTGCCATGGGTCGCGATGATGGCCATCAGCGTCTCGGAGTACGCGTACGGTTCGGCGGAGGACACCCTGTCCAGCGCCCACGGCTGGACGCAGTCGAACACCTTCTGGATCCTGAGCGTCTGGGTGTTCTTCCAGGCGGGCATCGCCTTCCCGGGCGGCTGGCTGCGGGAGAAGGGGATCCTGACGGCGAAGAGGGCGACCATGACCGGCGCCTTCATGTGCTTGCTGGGATTTCTCGCGCTCAGCCATTTCGGCAGTGTGTGGCTGGCGATCCTCGGGTTCGGTGTCGTCGGCGGCCTGGGCTCCGGCCTGGTCTACGCGACCTGCATCAACATGGTCGGCAAATGGTTCCCGGAACGTAAGGGCGGCAGGACCGGATTCGTCAACGGCGGATTCGCCTACGGGTCGCTGCCGTTCATCTTCCTCTTCAACTACGGCTTCGACACCTCGAACTACCACCGGGTGCTCGACATGATCGGCGCGTATGTCCTGGTCGTGGTGCTGGTCTGCGCCTTCTTCTTCCGGGACCCGCCGAAGAACTGGTGGCCCGCGGAGGTCGATCCGCTGGTGAAGTCGGGCTCCGGGAAGAGCGCGCGGAGCCTGGCGAAGAATCCGCCCGCCGTAAAGCAGTTCACCCCGAAAGAGGCCATACGAACCGGGATGCTGCCGCTGATGTGGCTGAGCCTGGTCCTTACGGCCGGGGTGTCCATCTTCGGCATCTCCTTCCAGGTGGACTTCGCCAAGGAGGTCGGTTTCGGCCCTCTGGTCGCGGCGTCCTCGATGGGCGTCATGGCCGTCATCAACGGCGTCGGACGGGCGGTCGTCGGCTGGCTGTCGGACATCCTGGGCCGCAAGTCCAGCCTCGTCTTCGTCATCGTCGTCCTCGGCCTCGCGCAGTTCGGCGTGATCTGGGCGGGCGACGTCCGCAGCGAATGGCTGTTCCTGTTCTTCGCCTTCCTGTCGGGCTTCGGCGGGGGCGCCTTCTACCCGATGTTCGCGGCGCTGACCCCGGACTACTTCGGCGAGAACTACAACGCCACCAACTACGGGCTCGTCTACAGCGGCAAACTCGTCAGCGGCCTCTTCGGCGGCGGGCTCGGCTCGATGGTGGTCGCCGCGTGGGGCTACAACGGGGCGTACGCGCTGGCCGGGGGCGTCTCCATGGTGGCGGCGGCGGTCGCGCTGCTGCTGCGCCAGCCAGGGCGGGAGCGGGGTGCCGCCGCACAGTAAGTACTGCCGCACATCGAGAGGGGCCCGGCTCGGCGGCCGGGCCCCTCTCGTGCGTGGGCGCGGTCAGCGCTTCTTGCGCAGGGCCGCCAGGTTGTCGTACCCGATCTTGGCATACCTCAGGGACTGGCCGAGATCCGTGGAGCTGGGCGCGTTGTCCTGTTCGACCATGGGGTTGCGGTAGTTCTTCTCGCCGACCCGGCTGAAGAAGGTGCGGTAGTCGATGACGCCCTCACCGAAGACGCCCATGTCGTAGCCTTCGCCGCTCGTCTCGTTGCGCGTGCCGTCCTTGGCGTGGAACAGCGGGTAGCGCTTGTTGTGGCGGACGACGAGCCCGGCCGGGTCGAAGACCTTCTCCCGCTGGGAGCCGTCGTGGGCGGTGTAGGTGTGGAACTTGTACTGCGCGACGTGCGCCCAGAAGACGTCCATCTCCAGCCAGACCGACCTCGGGTCGGTGACCTTGAGGAAGTACTCCAGCTTGCGGATGCCGGAGCTGCGGGTCGGGCGGCCCTGGGCGTCGAGCGGGCCGCCGTCGAGCAGGAAGCCGTAGGCCGCGTCGTGGTTGTGCGTGTAGAGCTTGATGCCGGCCTTGCGGGCGATGTCGCCGAGCGCGTTCCACTTGTCGGCGGCGACGTCCCAGTCCGCCTTGTAGGAGCTGTTGGTCGGGTCGCCGCCGGTGCCCATGTGGGCCATGCCGAGGATGTTGGCGATCTCCAGGTGCTTCTTGAACGTGTCGAGGTCGGCCGTGCTGAGCGGCCACGACGACGGGATGAAGCCGTGGTTGCCCTGGGCGCGCAGTCCGTACTCGTCGAGCCAGCGGCGCAGCAGCTTGGCGCCCGCGACGGATTCCAGGCTGGCGCCGCCGGGGGCGTTGGCGTGCTGGCCGTAACCCGCGAACTCGACCTGCTTGTACCCGTAGCGGGCCAGCTCCTTGAAGACCTCGCGGAAGCCGGAGGGCAGGTCGGTGGAGAGCGGGTCGCGGCCGGTCGCGTCGCGGACGGTGTAGAGGATGATGCCGCGCTTGTTCGCGGGCACCAGCTCGCTGCCGCGGCCGTGACCGCCGTGGCCGTGGTCGTGCCCGTGACCGCCGCCGGAGTGCGACTGGGCGAAGGCGGGCGAGGCGCCGAACACGGGCGCGGCGATCGCGCCCGCGGCGACGGCGGTGCAGGTGCTGAGGAAGCGGCGGCGGTTGACACCGAGACGCTGTCTGAGGGCCTCGTCGGTGGGGGTGTCCTGGAAGTCGGTCACGGGTGCCTCTCTCTTCTCGAAGTGCGGTGACGGTCGTCGGGGCCGGCCAGGGGGACGGTCGTCGTGCGGGTGAAAACGGCGGGAGCCACTGGCGCGTTGTCCGTGGCGCGTGCTTCACTCTCTGTAACTGGTCCTGGTCAGGGCCGGGCAGGGGTGAGGACTGTCTCTGCCTCAGCCCAGTCCGGCCAGATCGAGCAGCAGCGATTTCACTTGGGTGGCCGGGACCCGGCCGGGAAGTGCGTGGGGGGTGGAGCTGATGATGAGCGGACCTTCGTCGTCGCTCGTGGGGAGGCGGCCGTGGCTGCCGCGAATAGGTGAGGCGTCCAGCGGCACGACCGCCATGCGGTAGCGCATGCCGAGTTTCTTGCGGGCGAGCGCGGTCGCGGCCTTGACCTTGACGTAGGGGTCGAGGGGGTCCATGAAGAGTTCGACCGGGTCGTAGCCGGGTTTGCGGTGGATCTCGACGAGCTGCGCGAAGTCGGGCGCGCGGGCATCGTCGAGCCAGTAGTAGTACGTGAACCAGGCGTCGGGCTCCGCGATCGCGACGAGTTCTCCGGCGCGCGGATGGTCGAGGTGGTGGTCCTTCTTGCCCTGGTCGTCGAGGAGTTGCTCGATGCCGGGCAGGTCGGCGAGGGCGGCGCGGGTGGCATCGAGGTCCTCGGGGCGGCGCACGTAGACGTGGGCGATCTGGTGGTCGGCGACGGCGAAGGCGCGGGAGGCCATCGGGTCGAGGTACTCCATGCCGTCCTGCGTGTGCACTTCGAGGAGGCCGGCGCGGCGCAGGGCGCGGTTGATGTCGACGGGGCGGTCCGCTCGGGTGATGCCGTACTCGGACAGGGCGACGACGGTGCGTCCCTCGGCCTTGGCGTCGTCGAGGAGCGGGGCGAGGGCGGTGTCGAGTTCGGTGGCGGCGCGGTGGGCGCGGGGGTCGTCGGGGCCGAAGCGCTGCAGGTCGTAGTCGAGGTGAGGGAGGTAGCACAGGGTCAGGTCGGGGTGGCGGGTGGCCATGACGTGGCGGGTGGCGTCGATGATCCACTGGCTGGAGACGATGTCCGCGCCCGGACCCCAGAAGTGGAAGAGGGGGAACGTGCCGAGTTTCTCGGTGAGTTCGTCGTGCAGGGCCGGGGGCCGGGTGTAGCAGTCGGGTTCTTTGCGGCCGTCGGCGTAGTAGACGGGGCGGGGGGTGATGGTGATGTCGGTGTCGGCGCCCATGGCGTACCACCAGCAGATGTTGGCGACGGTGTAGCCGGGGTGGGCGCGGCGGGCGGCGTCCCAGAGTTTGTCGCCGGAGACCAGGCCGTTGTGCTGGCGCCACAGGAGGACGTCGCCGAGTTCGCGGAAGTACCAGCCGTTGCCGACGATGCCGTGCTCGGAGGGCATGGTGCCGGTCAGGAAGGTGGACTGGGCGGCGCAGGTGACGGCGGGCAGGACGGTGCCGAGCGGGGCACGGGAGCCGGACTGGCCGAGCGCTTTGAGGTGCGGCATGTGGTCGAGGAGACGGGGGGTGAGGCCGACGACGTCCAGGACGAGGAGCGGGGTGGGGCGGGTCTCCGTCATGGCAGCTCCTTGAGGCCGAGGTCGGTCAGCAGGTCGCGGGCGAGGGCGAGTTCGGCGGCGATGCCGTCGGCGAGCTGGGTGCGGGCCCGTGGGCGCAGTTCGGGCGGCAGCGCCTGCCAGGTGTACGTCTCCACCTCCAGGTGCTGGGTGAGTGGACGCGCGCCGCCGACGAGGCGGGCCAGCGTCGCCTTGAGGACGGGCAGCGTGGAGGTGAGCGGGGCGGCGGGAGCCGCGTGCAGGGGGACGTGGAAGTGGGCGCGCCACGGGGTGGCGTCCGGCAGGGCGGCGCCGTCGAGGGCGGGGCCGAGGTCGTCGGTGCCGTGCAGGGTGCCGGCGGTGACGGTGCGGGTCTGGTGCAGGAAGCGGGGTTCGTCGAAGGCGGCGAGGGCCTCGCGGACTTCGGGGAGATGGGGGTGTTCGGCATGCAGGGCGGCGGAGAGCTGCGATTTGACGACGGGGACACGGGCGGCGGCGAGGCCGTCGAGCGCGGTGTCGGGGTCCTCGAAGGAGGTGGCGAGGTGGCAGGTGTCGAGGCAGATGCCGATGCGGTCGGGGCGGGCGACGGCGGTGAGCGGGGCGATGGCGTCGGCGGTCGTCTCGACGGTGCAGCCCGGTTCGGGTTCCAGGCCGACGCGGACCGATTTCCCCGTCAGCTCCTCCAGGGCGTCGAGGCGTTCGGCGAGCGTGCCGAGGGCGGTGACCGCCGTGACCGCGCGCTGGTCGTCGTAGGCGGTGCGCCAGGCGAGCGGCAGGGTGGAGACGGTGCCGTCGGTGACGTCGGCGGGGAGCAGCGCGGCCAGGAGGCGGGCCAGGTCGCTGGTGTGGGCGAGGCGCTCGGGGTCGGCCCAGTCCGGTGTGTAGACGCGGTACTTGACCTCTTCGGCGCCGAACCCTTCGTAGGGGAAGCCGTTGAGGGTGACGACCTCCAGGCCGCGCCGGTCGAGCTCCGCGCGCAGGCCGCGCAAGGCCGCCGGATCGGTGATCAGGGTGCGGGCGGCGTTCTTGGCGAGCCAGAGGCCGATGCCGAGGCGGTCGCGGCCGAGGCGCCTGCGGACGGGTTCGCAGTGGTCGCGGAGCTGGGCGAGGACGCCGTCGAGGGTCTCGGCCGGGTGGACGTTGGTGCAGTACGCGAGGTGGACGGTGGAGCCGTCGGGGTGGCGGAAGCGCATGTGTCACGCCCCTCCGCGCAGGATGGAGTTCCCCTCGTGGGTCGCCTCCTGCGGGGCGGCCGCGTCGAGCTGGAGGCGGCCGCTCAGGCCGTAGAAGGCGACCGGGTTGCGCCACAGGACCTGATCGACGTCGTCCTCGGTGAACCCGGCGGCGAGCATCTTGTCGGCGACCTTGCGGGTCTTGAGCGGATCACTCTTGCCCCAGTCGGCGGCCGAGTTGACGAGGACCTTCTCGCTTCCGTACAGACGCAGGATCTCGACCATGCGGTCCTCGTCCATCTTGGTGTCGGGATAGACGGAGAAGCCGAGCCAGCAGCCCGCGTCCTTGGCGTCCTTCACAGTGGTTTCGTTGAGGTGGTCGACCAGGACGTGTTCGACGGCGAGCGCGGACTCGCGGACCACGTCCAGGGTGCGGCGCAGCCCGGCGAGTTTGTCGCGGTGCGGGGTGTGGACGAGCGCGGGCAGTTCGTGGACGGCGGCGAGCTGCAGCTGGGCGGCGAGCGCGGTGTCCTCGGCCGGGGTCATGGAGTCGTAGCCGATCTCGCCGACGGCGACCACGTTGTCCTTGACGAGGTAGCGCGGCAGGGCGTCCAGGACCGGGGTGCAGCGCGGGTCGTTGGCCTCTTTGGGGTTGAGGGCGATCGTGCAGTGGTGGGCGATGCCGTACTGGGCGGCGCGGAAGGGCTCCCAGCCGAGCAGGGCGTCGAAGTAGTCGAAGAAGGAGGCGGGCGAGGTGCGGGGCTGGCCGAGCCAGAAGGAGGGCTCGACCAGGGCGCGGACCCCGGCCGCGTACATCGCCTGGTAGTCGTCGGTGGTGCGCGAGGTCATGTGGATGTGGGGGTCGAAGATGCGCATCAGGACTCCTTCTTCGCGGGGGCCGTCAGGTTCTTCGCGGGGGCCGTCAGGCTCAGCACGCGGTGCAGGTCCTCGGGTACGGGGCGGCCGGCGGCGGTGCGCTCCTGGGCGAAGTCGTCCAGCATGCGCGCCAGTTCGGCGTCCCCTGCCGCGCGGCGCGGCAGGTCGGCGACGGCGTCCACGGGCACGCCGGTGAACAGGCACTTCAGGACGGCGTGGCGCCAGTCGTGGGCGGGCAGGTGCTCGGCGGCGTACGGGCCGAGGGCGGCGGCGACGAGCCGGGTGTCGTTGGTGCGCAGGGCGTCCTCGACCAGCGCCAGCCCTTCAGGGCCCGGGATCAGGTGGGGCAGGGCCGTCAGGACGGCGCGGCGTTCGGCGGCGGTGCCCTGCGCGTACACGCGGGTGAGGGTGGCTGCGTCGGCGCGGGCCGCGTGCAGCAGGAGGACGCGGGTGGCGTCAGCGTGGTCCTGGCCGGTGCGGCGGCCCGCTTCCGCGAAGCGCAGCTCCCAGGTGGGCGGTGCCTTCTCGTCGCGGGGCCCGGTGTGGGCGGCCGCTTCGGCGAGTGCCTGGTCCAGCCAGGCGCGGGCGGCTCCCGTCAGGGCGCCGTCGAGGTGGGCACGGAGCGCGGCGAGGGTGGCGGGCGCGGTCATACGCGGCCTCCTTGCGCTGCTTCTCGGCTTACTTCCCGCAGGAACTGGATGGCTTCCGCCGCGAGCTGGGGGCCCGCGTGGGAGTGGCGGGGCAGTTCGACCACGGTCAGGCCCTGGTAGCCGGTGGCGGCGAGGGCGTCGAGCACGGGCGGGAAGTCGATCTCGCCCTCGCCGAAGGGGAGGTGCTCGTGGACTCCGCGCCGCATGTCCTCGATCTGCACGTGCCGCAGCCAGGGCGCCGCCGCGCGGACGCAGTCGGCCGGCGGGTCGGGCTCCAGGCACTGGCAGTGGCCGATGTCGAGGGTGAGGCCGAGCGCGTCGGGGCTGCCCAGGGCGTGGCGCAGCCGGTGGAAGTCGGCGAGCGTCGCCAGGAGGTGGCCGGGTTCGGGCTCGATGGCGAGCGGGACACCGGCGGCGGTGGCGGTGTCCAGGACCGGGCCGAGTTCGTCGGCGAGCAGCTTCCAGGCGGTGTCCTGGTCCGTGCCGTCGGGGGTGATGCCGCTGAAGCAGTGCACCGCGTGGGCGCCCAGGTCGGCGGCGACCTGGACGGCGCGGATCAGCAGCCGGGCACGCGCCTGCCGGGCGTCGGGATCGGGGTCGAGGAGGGAGGGGCCGTGTTTGCGGCGCGGATCGAGGACATAGCGAGCACCGGTCTCGACGGTGGCCGTCAGGTGGTACCGCTCCAGGAGCCGGGCGACCTGCCGGGTGCGTTCGGCGAGGTCCGGGGTGACCGGGTCCAGGTGCATGTGGTCGAGGGTGAGGCCCACCCCGTCGTAGCCGAGGTCGGAGAGGAGGGCGAGGGCGTCGTCGAGGCGGAGGTCGGTGAGGCCGTTGGTGCCGTAGCCCCAGCGCGGGCGGCTCGGTTCGTGCGTGGTCACGTGACGCTCACCTTCTTCGCGAAGCGGCGGGCCAAGGGGGCGAGGGCGGCGGTGGCCAGAGCCGTCCGGGGAGCTCCCGCGCGGGCCGCCAGAGCCGCCTGGAGCGGGATCATGGCCCGGATCCCGGCGCCGACAGCGCGCTGCGTCAGGGGCGGGGACGGATTGAGGAGGGCGTGCAGGAGAGGGCGCGCGGTGGTCGCCGCGTATGCGGTGGGACCCGGCAGGCCGAGGAGGGCTGCGTCGCCTCGGCCCGCCGGGAGCTTGAGAAGGTGCCTGGTCAGAAGCGCGGTGGCGGCCAGCGCCGCCGCGGGTGCGCCGGGGGCGCCGCCGGTCGTCTCGTTGCGGGAGACCGTGGTCACGGCGGCGGTGTGGGCGCCCAGGGCCAGAGCGGCCGGGAGCGCTGCGCTCAGCGGGGCGGGAGCGAAGCCAGAGCCAGAGCCGGGCCCGGGGCCCGGGCCGGGGCCGGGCCCGAGGCCAGGGCCGGGGCGCCGATTGCGGTCGGCGCCGAGCCTTGGCAGCTTGGCCGCACTGGTGGCCGACCCCGCGTTCAGGGACCCTGCTCCGGACCCGGACCTTACTCCGGACCCGGACCCTGCTCCGGAACCGGAGCCGGACCTGTACCCTGCTCCGGAACCGGAGCCGGACCTGTACCCGGCCCCGCGGCCGGAGGCCGATGCCCCCAGGAGTACGTCCAGGGCTCGGGCCGTGCCCATGGCCGCTGGGCCGGCCGGGGTTTGTTTCAGGCCGAGGTCGTATGCCCAGACCGTTGCCGCCAGGGCCGCGCTCAGGGTTCCCGGGGTGCGTCCCGCGCGGAAGGCCAGGGCGATGCCCGCTGCCGTGAACGCGCCGGCTGCCGTCAGGGCCGCCGTGGGGTGGACGCGGCCCGACGGGATGGGGCGGTGGGGGCGGTCGCGGGCGTCCTCGGCGCGGTCGGCCCAGTCGTTGAGGGCCATGCCCGCCTCGTACAGGCACAGGGAGGAGCCGATGGCGAGGAAGGTGGAGCGGCCGGGGCGGGCGCCGACCGCCGCCGCGCCCGCGAGGGCGTCGCCGGGGACGGTGAACAGGGCGGGGAGGCGCAGGAGTTCGGCCCAGGCACGTCGTCGTCCCGCGCTCATCGTGGGTCCCGCAGTCGCTGGGCGAAGTCCACCAGCGCGGCGAACTGTTCCCCGAGTGCCGAGGAGGCGTCGCCGTCCGGGTCCTTGAAGTAGAAGCCGAGTTCCGGGCGCGGGCCGGTCAAGCCGAGGTCGGCGGCGCGCAGGAGGAGGCGGGCCAGGTCGAGGACGAGGGGCGCGGCGAGCGCGGAGTCGCACCCCTGCCAGGTGGTCTGCAGGACCATGCGGGCGCCGAGGAAGCCGTCGAAGGCGATGTGGTCCCAGGCGGTCTTCCAGTCGCCGAGCGCGGGCACGTCGTCGATGTGGACCTGGCCCTCGGGGCGCCGCCGAGGGTGTCGGCGAGGACGCGTTCCTTGCCGGCGTTCTTGGCGGCGGCCGCGGCGGGGTCGGCGAGGGCGGCGCCGTCGCCGCCGCCGAGCAGGTTGGTGCCGGACCAGGCGCGTACGGTGAGGGCGCGTTGCAGGAACATCGGGCCGAGGACGGAGCGCAGGAGGGTCTGGCCGGTCTTGCCGTCGCGGCCCGCGTAGGGGACGGAGGCGGCGGACGCCTCGGCGGCCAAGTTCGGGTGGTGCAGGCCCGTGGAAGGGGTGAAGTTGACGTAGGGGCAGCCCGCGCGAAGGGCGGCGGCGGCGTAGAGGGAGCTGGCCGGGAGTGTGTCGCCGTCGGCCGGTGCGGGTTCGGTCGAGGCGACGTTCACGACGACGGCGCCCGCCAGGTCCTGGGTGCGGATGAAGTCACGCAGGTCGGTGGCGAAGGTGGTGATCAGGTCGTCCTGGGTGCGGTCGTCGTCGCGGCCGGGCAGCGGACCACCGGGTCTGATCTCCCGGTCCGCTGCAGCCAGTTCGGCGGCGATCGCGGAGGGCAGGCCGTGGGGCAGGACGCCGCCCGCGGCGAGGTGTTCGGCGCGTTTGGGCAGCGGGCAGTCGTCGGTGTCGTGGCCGCCGAAGACGAGCGACGACAACGTTGGCAGACCGGCGTCCGCGAAGGGGGCGGTCTCGGTGACCATGCCGGTCGGCGGGTGCAGACCCGCGGCGACGGCGGCGCATCCCGCGACGGCGGTCGTGGCGACGGAGCCGCGGGCCCCCGATGAGCCAGACACCGTAGCGGCGGAGTCTCTGACGAGACGGGCGCGGAGGAGGAGTGGGAGGGGTGGGGGTCGGGGAGGTGAGAGGAGCGGCGGGGGACGGTTCGGCGGACATGGGCAGCCTCCTTGTCGAACACGAACCGGGGTCGTACATGAAACGGGGGTTGTAGGTTTGTACGTGATCAGGGGTCGTACGTGATGCGGAGCAAGTGGTGCCGGAGGCGGCCGGGGTGTTCGGGCCCCGGCCGGGTCGGGTGGGACGGTGGGCGGAGGTCCGGCGTCCTCCGCCCACCGTCGTATCGGTCGCCCGGGGCGGGCGGTTCCTGGCCAGTCGTCCGCGGCGGGCGTGCCCGCCGCGGACGGGGCTCACTCCGAGCTGGGCAGTTCCTTGAGCTGGATGTCGCGGAAGGCCACGTGGTCGGCGTCTCCGTGGTTCTGGATGCCGATGTAGCCGTCCGTCAGGGAGCGCTCGGGGTTCTTGTTGGTGAAGTCGTTGATCTTGACTCCGTTGAGGAACACCTGGAGGCGTTCGCCCTGGACCTTGATCTCGTAGGAGTTCCACTGGCCCGGCGGGCGCAGGACCTGGTCGCGGGCCTTGGTGTTGGCGGCCTTGAAGGTGTAGATCGAGCCCGTCGTGCGGTCGACCGCGTCGGTGGCGTCGATCTGGACCTCGTAGCCCTTGTTCACCGCGGACCAGGGGTCGTCGGAGGCGGGGAAGCCCACGAAGATCCCGGAGTTGTCGTCACCCTGCATCTTCCAGTCGAGCTTGAGGGAGTACGACTTCAGCTCCTTGGCCTGGTACCAGAGGAGGCCCATGCCGCCCTCGGAGTTCAGCGTGCCGTCCTTGATGCTGAACTTGCCGGGACCGGCCTGCTTCCAGCCGTCGAGGGACTGGCCGTTGAAGATCGACCGGTAACCCTTGTTCGGCTTGCAGTCCGCCTTGGCCTGGCCGGCGGCGTACTTCAGGCCGCCGAGCAGGTGGGTGCGGAAGGCGTCGTCCGCGTAGGACTCCTTGGTGTGGCCGAGGCCGGTGTAGAAGGAGCGGCCGCCGCCGTAGCTCTGGCACCAGGCGATCGGGTGGTCGCCCTTCATGTTCCCGCCCTGGTACGTCGTCTCGTCGAGGGTGGCGAGGACGTGCACCTTGTCGCGCGGGTTGGTGCGGTAGTTGTACAGCTCGTCGGTGCGCTCCCAGGCCTTGCTGAGGTGGGCGGTGGCCGGGTTGGCGCTGTCCTCGACGCGGACGGTGGCCTTCTGGATGGCCGGGTGCGAGTCGAAGTAGGCGCCGACGAGGCCGCCGTAGTACGACCAGTCGTACTCGGTGTCGGCGGCGGCGTGGACGCCCATGTAGCCGCCGCCACCCGCGATGAAGCCCTCGAACGCCTTCTGCTGGGCGTCGTTCAGGACGTCACCCGTGGTCGACATGAAGACGACCGCGTCGTAGCGGGCGAGGTTGTTGGCGGTGAACTGGGCGGCGGACTCGGTGGCGTCGACCGTGATGTTGCTGGTGGCGCCCAGTTCCTTCAGGGCCGCGATGCCCTCGGGGATCGCGTCGTGGCGGAAGCCGCCCGTCTTGGAGAAGACGAGGACCCGCTTGGCGCCCTTGACCGGAGCATCGTTGGAGATCTCGAAGTCGTCGACGTCGTAGAGCGCGCCGTCGCCGCCCTTGAAGACCAGGTACAGGTCGGTGGTCTTCTTCGGGACGTTGCGCAGGGGCACGTCGACGTTCTGGAACGTCTCCCAGCCGCCGGTGACGGGGACCGTCGTGGAGCCGAGCAGGGTGCCGGTCGCCGAGCCGGCGCGCACCTCGAGGAAGCCGCCCGCGCCGCCGGAGGAGATCCGGGCGGTGAGCTTCTTGGCCCCGGTGAGGTTGTAGGGGGTGAAGGAGATCCAGTCGCCGTCGTTGATGTCGCCGACGGTGCGGCCGCCGTTGGCCTGGGTCTTGTTCTGCAGCGTGGTGCCCTGCTGCGCGCTGTAGTGCTCGGCCTGGCGGTGGCGCGGCTGGAGCTGGACCTGGTCGTGCGTGGTCAGCGCGGCCTGGCCGCCCCCGCCGCCGTCGGTGTACTCGGCGTCGAGCACGCCGTAGATGTTGGCGTTGGGGTCGTGCTCGGCGTCGGCGGGCGCGGTGATGGTGCCTTCGCAGCCGT
The DNA here is from genome assembly GCF_056172735.1 of Streptomyces sp. R818. Classification (NCBI taxonomy): domain Bacteria; kingdom Bacillati; phylum Actinomycetota; class Actinomycetes; order Kitasatosporales; family Streptomycetaceae; genus Streptomyces; species Streptomyces sp. R818. The sequence continues at coordinate 178,403 of NZ_JAOCNE010000011.1, read as the reverse complement.
TGGCCGAGGTGATGGCGTGGGCGTGGTTGTCGTGGCCGAGGAGGTAGCGCACGGTGACCTTGGAGCAGTCGATCGTGCCGTCCTCGGGGTCACTGACCGCGACCTTGAAGGGAATCGTGTCGCCGAACTTGAACAGCGAACCGTTCGGCGGGTTCTGGAACTTCACCGAGGGCGCCGTGTTGCCGACGACGATGCGGACGTTGGCGGAGCCGGTGCGGCCCGTGCCGTCGTCACCCGTCACCGTCACCACGTACGTGCCGTCCTTGCGGTACGTGTGGCTCGGGTTCGGGCCCGTGCCCGTCGTGCCGTCGCCGAAGTCCCAGGTGTAGGTGATCGGGTCGTCGTCGGCGTCGGTGCCGGTCGCGGTGAACTGCGTGCGCAGCGGGGACTGACCCGACGTCTTGGACGCCTTCGCCTCGACGATCGGCGAGTGGCCGCCCGTCGCGTTCTCGATGCGGTACAGCGCCGAGTGCTCGTCGCCGCCGAACCAGGAGAGGCCGTAGTCGAGGACGTAGAGGGCGCCGTCGGGGCCGAAGGCGCTGTCCATGACCTGGGTGCCGGACCACGGGAAGTCGTTGATCTTCGAGACGTTCCCGGAGCCGTCCTGCTCGATCCGCTTGATCCACTGGCGGCCGAACTCGGTGGCGAAGAAGTCGCCGTCGTACTCCTCGGGGAACTTCACCGGGGAGTCGAGGTCGGCGTCGTAGCGGTAGACCGGGCCCGCCATCGGGGACTCGGAGCCGGAGCCGAACTCGGGCACGGACGCGTTGTCGTACGGGATCCAGGCGGGCTGGGCCGGCGGCAGGTCGGTCAGGCCGGTGTTGTTCGGCGACGTGTTCTTCGGCGCGTCGCAGTCGAACGCGGCGCCGGAGACCTTCGTGCCGAAGTCGTAGTCGACGTAGGCGTCGTTCGCGCCGGTGCAGTACGGCCAGCCGAAGTTGGCCGCTTTGGTGATCTTGGCGAACTCGACCTGTCCGGCCGGGCCCCGCTTGGGGTCGGCCGCACCGGCGTCGGGGCCGTAGTCACCCACGTAGACGGTGCCGGTCGGCTTGTCGACGCTGATGCGGAACGGGTTGCGGAAGCCCATCGCGTAGATCTCGGGGCGGGTCTTCTCGGTGCCCGGCGCGAAGAGGTTGCCCTCGGGGATGTCGTAGCTGCCGTCGTCCTTGACCTTGATGCGCAGGACCTTGCCGCGCAGGTCGTTGGTGTTGCCCGAGCTGCGCTGCGCGTCGAAGGCCGGGTTGCGGTCCGCGCGCTCGTCGAGGGGGCTGTAGCCGTCGGAGGCGAAGGGGTTGGTGTCGTCGCCGGTCGACAGGTACAGGTTGCCGTCGGCGTCGAAGTCGATGTCGCCGCCGACGTGGCAGCAGGTGCCGCGCGAGGTCTTGACCTCGAGGATGTTCTTCTCGCTCGCCTTGTCGAGGGTGCCGTCCTCCTTGAGGACGAAGCGGGCGAGCCGGTTCACGCCGTCGAACGGGGCGAAGTCGGCGGCGGTGCCGTTCTCCGGGGCGTCACCGGCCGGGGTGTTCAGCGGCGGCGCGTAGTAGAGGTAGATGAACCGGTTGTCCTTGAAGCCGGGGTCGACGCCGACGCCCTGGAGACCCTCCTCGTCGTGGCTGTACACGTCGAGCTTGCCGGCGACGGAGGTGGAGCCGCCCGCGTCGGTCAGGCGGAGCGTGCCGTCGCGGGAGGTGTGCAGGACGCTGCGGTCCGGAAGGACGGCGAGCGACATCGGCTCGCCGGTCTCGTCCGCGCCCTTGGCGAGGGTGACCTGCTGGAAGTCGGAGTCGGCGGCGGGTGCGTCCGGGTGGTCCGGGTGGGCGCTCGCCACCGGCATGGACAGCGCGAGCGAGGAGCCGACCAGGACGGAGCCGGTGAGCAGGGCGATGGTGGTGCGGAGTCTGGAGCGCCTGGTGGTGGTGCCGTTGCGGTTTCTGCTTCTGCTGCTGTGCACGAAGGTCCCTCCGGGAACGGGGTGGGCCGTACGGAATGGGTGCGGAGACGTGCGGTGCGGGCGCCGGGGTGCGCCGTCACCCCGGAGACGTGTGTGACCTGAACACTTCAGGGACGTTAACTCTGTTTGTCCGGGCCGAACACCCCGTGCGCCACAACTGGTTCAACTTTTTCCCAGTGCAGGACAAAGGCGTTCGGCCCACCGGACACCTGCGCGACGGATCAGCTGTTGAACGCCGCGTCGAACGACGCGCTCGGCGGCTCGAAGTCGAGCTTGCGCAGGTGGCTCAGCGCCTCGGGAGCGCCCTGGAGGCGGTCCATGCCCGCGTCCTCCCACTCCACGGAGATCGGCCCCTGGTAGTCGATCGAGCGGAGCATCCGGAAGACGTCCTCCCAGGGCACGTCCCCGTGCCCGGCGGAGACGAAGTCCCAGCCGCGGCGCGGGTCGCCCCACGGCAGATGGGAGCCGAGGCGCCCGTTGCGGCCGTCGAGGCGGCGCCGGGCCTCCTTGCAGTCGACGTGGTAGATCCGGTCACGGAAGTCCCACAGGAAGCCGACCGGGTCGAGGTCCTGCCACACGAAGTGCGAGGGGTCGAAGTTGAGGCCGAAGGCCGGGCGGTGGCCGACCGCCTCCAACGCCTTGTGCGTCGTCCAGTAGTCGTACGCGATCTCGCTCGGGTGCACCTCGTGGGCGAACCGCACGCCCTCCGCGTCGAACACGTCGAGGATCGGGTTCCAGCGCGTGGCGAAGTCCTCGTAGCCGCGCTCGATCATCGACTCGGGGGCCGGCGGGAACATGGCGACGAGGTGCCAGATCGACGAGCCCGTGAAGCCGATGACGGTGTCGACGCCGAAGGCCGCCGCCGCGCGGGCCGTGTCCTTGATCTCGGCGGCGGCGCGCTGCCGTACGCCCTCACCGTCGCCGTCGCCCCAGATGCGCGCGGGCAGGATCGCCTCGTGGCGCTCGTCGATGATGGCGTCGCAGACGGCCTGGCCGACCAGATGGTTGGAGATGGCGAAGCACTTGAGGCCGTAACGGTCGAGCAGCGCGTGGCGGCCCTTGACGTAATCGGGGTTCGCGAGGGCCTTGTCGACCTCGAAGTGGTCGCCCCAGCAAGCGAGTTCGAGGCCGTCGTAGCCGAAGTCGCGGGCGTGGCGGCAGACCTCTTCGAGCGGGAGATCCGCCCATTGGCCGGTGAACAGGGTGAACTGGCGTGGCACGGTCGTCAAGCCTCCTGAGCGTGGACGAGGTCAAACCTGGACGAGGTCAAACCTGGCGAGATCAAGCCGGGACGAGGTCAAGCCTGGACGAGGGTGTAGACGGAGTTCTTCGCCGCGCTCTCCTCGACCGCCGCGAGGACGCGCTGCACCTGAAGGCCGTCGGCGAACGACGGCGCGGGCGTGGCGCGCTCCGCGATGGCGTGGACGAGGTCGCGGGCCTGGTGCACGAAGGTGTGCTCGTAGCCGAGGCCGTGGCCCGGCGGCCACCACGCCTCCAGGTAGGGGTGGTCGGGTTCGGTGACGAGGATGCGGCGGAAGCCCGCGCTGGCGCTCGGCTCGGTCTGGTCGTGGAAGGACAGCTCGTTCAGGCGCTCCAGGTCGAAGGCGAGGGAGCCGCGTTCGCCGTTCAGCTCGACCTTCAACGCGTTCTTGCGGCCCGTGGCGAACCGGGTGGCCTCGAAGGAGGCGAGGGCGCCGGAGGCGAAGCGGCCGGTGAAGACGGCCGCGTCATCGACGGTGACCTGCCCGAACCGCCCTCCGCCGGTCCCGGAGAGCCCGGACGACGAGCCCTCCACCAAAGGCCGCTCCCGTACGAACGTCTCCGTGAGCGCCGAGACCCCCGCGACCGGCTCCCCCGCCACGTACTGGGCGAGGTCGACGGCGTGCGCGCCGAGGTCGCCGAGTGCGCCGGAGCCCGCGTACGGCTTCTGCAGCCGCCACGTCAGCGGGAACGCCGGGTCGACGAGCCAGTCCTGGAGGTAGCTGACGCGGACGTGGCGCAGGGTGCCGACGCGGCCCTCCGCGACCATGCGGCGGGCGAGGGCGATGGCGGGGACGCGGCGGTAGTTGAAGCCGGTCATCGCCACCTGCCCGCGCGACGCCGCCAGCTCGGCGACCTCCGTCATCGCCTCCGCCTCGTCGACGGAGTTGGCGAGGGGCTTCTCGCACAGCACGTGCTTGCCCGCCTCGAGCGCCGCGACGGCGATCTCGGCGTGGCTGTCGCCGGGGGTGCAGATGTCGACGAGGTCGACGTCGTCCCGCTCGATCAGCGCCCGCCAGTCGGTCTCGGCTGCGGCCCAGCCGAGCCGGTCGGCGGCGGCGCGCACGGCCGCGCCGTCACGGCCGCAGACCGCGGCGAGCCGCGGGGTCAGCGGCAGGTCGAAGACCCGGCCCACGGTGCGCCACCCCTGGGAGTGGGCGGCGCCCATGAACGCGTAGCCGACCATGCCGACCCCGAGGACCGGCTTCACCTCGCCGTCGCCGTCGCCGTCGTCGCCGCCGCCCGTAACCCGAGCCGTCGTACCCGTGCTGCTGCCTGCCATGCGGAAGTCCTCCTGGTCCACGCGGTGATCGCCCGATGCCTCGTGCCGGCGCCCGTCACTTGAATCCGGTGGGCATGTACTTGGCGACGTTCTCCTTGTCGACGACGGCGGAGAACAGGGTCACGTGGGCGGGGATCTCGAACTCGGCCATGCCGCTGATGCCCTTGCCCTGGCCGAGCGCGCGGGCCAGGTCGATGGCGGAGGCGGCCATGGTCGGCGGGTAGAGGACGGTGGCCTTCAGGACGCTGTCGTCGGCCTCGATGGCCTGCATCGCGGAGAGGGCGCCCGCGCCGCCGACCATGAGGAAGTCGTCGCGGCCCGCCTGCTTGATGGCGCGCAGGGCGCCGACGCCCTGGTCGTCGTCGTGGTTCCACATGGCGTCGAAGCTCTTCTGCGCCTGGAGGAGCTGGGCCATCTTGGCCTGGCCGGACTCGACGGTGAACTCGGCGGCCTGCCGTGCGACCTTCTCGATGTTCGGGTAGTTCTTCAGCGCGTCGTCGAAGCCCTGCGTGCGCTGCTTGGTCAGTTCGAGGTTGTCGATGCCCGCGAGCTCGACGACCTTGGCGTTCTTCTTGTCCTTGAGCTTCTCGCCGATGTAGTTCCCGGCGCTCAGGCCCATGCCGTAGTTGTCGCCGCCGACCCAGCAGCGGTACGCCTGCGGCGTGTTGAAGATGCGGTCGAGGTTGACGACGGGTATCCCGGCGCGCATCGCCTTGAGCCCGACCTGGGTGAGCGCCTTGCCGTCGGCGGGCAGGATGACGAGGACGTCGACCTTCTTGTTGATGAGCGTCTCGACCTGGCCGATCTGCGCGGCCGTGTCGTTCGACCCCTCGGTGGCTTCGAGGGTGACGTCCGAGTACTTCTTCGCCCGTTCCTTGGCGTTCTCGTTGATCGCGTTGAGCCAGCCGTGGTCGGCCTGCGGACCGGCGAAGCCGATGGTGACCTGCTTGCCGGGCTTGTCGTCGGCGACCGGCTGGTCGGCGGCCTTGCTGCTGTCGCCCTTGTCGCTGGGCTCGTTGCTGGTGCAGGCCGTGAGCAGACCGCCTGCGGTGACGGCTGCTGCCGCGCCGAACAGGAGTCCTCTGCGGCTCGTGGTCTCTGGCATGGCGTCGTCCCTTCCCGGGGCTTCGAAAAGTGCGGAACGTCAGGAATGCGTGTTCGCTGTACGTCGCTGGACCAGGACCGCCGCGACGATGATCGCGCCCTTGGCGATCTCCTGGACGTCGCTCTGGAGGTTGTTCAGCGCGAAGATGTTGGTGATCGTGGTGAAGATCAGGACACCGAGGACGGAGCCGACGATGGTGCCGCGGCCGCCGGTGAGGAGCGTGCCGCCGATGATCGCGGCGGCGATGGCGTCGAGCTCGTACAGGTTGCCGTTGGTGTTCTGGCCGGATCCGGCGAGCACGATGAGCAGGAACGCGGCGATGCCGCAGCACAGGCCGGAGAGCAGGTAGAGGTAGAGCCGCTGGCGGCGTACGTCGATGCCGGCGAGGCGGGCGGCTTCGGCGTTGCCGCCGACGGCGACCGAGCGGCGGCCGAAGGTGGTGCGGTTGAGCACCAGCCAGCCGACGATCGTGACCGCGGCGAAGACGAGGACGAGCGGTGGGATGCCGAGGACGTAGGCGTCGCGCTCACCGAGCTTCAGCACGCTGTCGACGGTGACGACCTGGGTCTTGCCGTCGGTGATCTGCTCGGCGAGGCCGCGCCCGGAGGCGAGCATCGCGAGGGTGGCGATGAAGGGGACCATGCCGCCGTACGCGATCAGGACACCGTTGACGAGGCCGCAGCCGACACCGACGACGACCGCGGTGAACAGGATGCCGATGAACCCGTACTCCTGGGTGGCGACCGTGGTCGCCCAGCAGCTGGCGAGCGCGACGATCGCGCCCACGGAGAGGTCGATGCCGCCGGAGATGATCACGAAGGTCATGCCGACGGTGACGACGCCGATGACGGACCCCTGGGTGAGGATCAGCTGGACGTTGTCGGTGTCCAGGAACGAGTCGGGCTGGGTGACGCCGCCGACGATGATCAGCGCGGCGAGGACGCCGAGCAGGGACAGCGTCCGTACGTCGAGGCGCAGGGTCTTCAGGGCGCTGGGGTGCGAGGCCGGCGCGGTCTTGGGCTCCGCCGGGCGGGCGGGTGAGGCGGGCTGCGTCATGGCGCCGGGGTCCCTTCTGGTCGGGGTCGTCTGTTCAGCGGGGCGGCTGCGGCGGCGCACTGCTTCATGCCGCGCTGTCTTCCGGGCTGCCTTCCATCACCAGGTCCAGGACCCGGTGTTCGGTCAGTTCCGTCGCCGGGGCCTCGTGGACGACGCGGCCCTCGCGCAGGACCAGGACGCGGTCGGCGAGGCCGAGCACCTCGGGGACCTCGCTGGAGACCATGAGCACGGCGAGGCCCTCGTCGGCGAGGCGGCGGATGACCGCGTACAGCTCGGCGCGGGCGCCGACGTCGACGCCGCGGGTCGGCTCGTCCAGGAGCAGCACCTTGCAGCCGCGAAGCAGCCAGCGGGCCAGGACGGCCTTCTGCTGGTTGCCGCCGGAGAGGGTGCGGACGGGGACGGCCGGGTTGTCGGGGCGCAGGGAGAGTTCACGGGTGACCTTGTGCGCGGCCTCGTTCTCACGGCCCCGGTCGACCCAGCCCCCGTACGAGAAGCGGGACATGGAGGAGACGGAGACGTTGCGGGTGACGGACTCCAGCATCAGGAGGCCCTGCGCCTTGCGCTCCTCGGGGGCGAGGCCGAGGCCCGCGCGGACCGCCGCCCGCACACTTCCCGGCCGCAGGGCGCGGCCCTCGACCATGACCTGACCGGTCGTCGGTTTGCGGGCGCCATAGATCGTCTCCAGGATCTCGGAGCGGCCGGAGCCGACGAGTCCCGCGAGGCCGACGATCTCACCGGGGCGCAGGGTGAGGTCGAGTGGCTCGAACTCGCCCTCACGAGAGAGGTTCTCGGCGCGCAGAACCGGTTCTGCAGAAGCGGCGGAACCGGTCCCGTACGACGGGCGGTCCGGGAAGACGTACTCGACGTTGCGGCCCGTCATCAGCGCCACCACGTCCCGCGTCGGGGTGTCCTTGGCGGGGAGTCCGCCGGCCACGGCGCGGCCGTCCTTGAGGACGGTGACGCGGTCGCCGATGCGGCGGATCTCCTCCAGGCGGTGCGAGATGTAGACGACGGCGACGCCGTCGGCGGTGAGGCTCGCGACGATGCGGAAGAGGTTGTCGACCTCGTCGGGGTCGAGCGCGGCGGACGGCTCGTCCATCACGATGAGGCGTACGTCGTGGGAGAGGGCGCGGGCCATCGAGACGATCTGCTGCCCGGCGGCGGAGAGGTCGCCCACGAGGGTGCCCGGGTCGATCTCCCCGTGTCCAAGCCGCTTGAGCAGTGCGGCTGTTGCCGCCTTGGCGTCCTTGCCGCGTACGACGAATCCGGCCGAGGTCGGTTCGTGTCCGAGGAAGACGTTCTCGGCCACCGACAGGCCTTCCACGAGGTCGAGTTCCTGGTAGATGGTGGCGATGCCGAGGCGCATCGCGGCGATCGGCGAGCGCAGGGTGACGTGCTCGGAGCGCCAGGTGATGGAGCCCTCGTCGGGCTGGTGGGCGCCGGCGAGGACCTTGATGAGCGTGGACTTGCCCGCACCGTTCTGGCCGAGGAGGCAGTGCACCTCACCCGCCTGGACCTCTAGGTCCACGCCGTCGAGGGCGCGGACGCCGGGGAACGACTTGGTGATGCCGGACATCGTGAGCAGCGGTGGTTCTGGTGCCGAAAGTGCCATGGCGGTTCCCCTAGCAGCGGGTGCGGGCCGGTTTCAGGGCAGGGCAGAGCAGGGCGCTGTGCTGAGTGACGTGGTTGATGAATACGTGTGAGTACGTGTGAGTACCTGTGAGACGTGTCTAACGGGGTGTTACGCGGGTGAGAACAGGTGGTCGCTGATGAGGCGGGCGCCGCCGATGACTCCGGCGGCCTGGCCCAGCTCACCCAGGACGATGGGCAGATTGCCGGTCGCGAGGGGCAGCGACTGGCGGTAGACCTGGGTGCGCAGGGCGGCGAGGAGCGTGTGGCCGAGGCCGGTGACACCGCCGCCGATGACGACCAGGCCCGGGTTGAAGAAGGAGACGAGGGACGCGATGACCTGACCGGTGCGGTTGCCGCCGTCGCGGATGAGGTCGAGGGCGGTGCCGTCCCCGGCCGCGGCGGCCACCGCGACGTCGGCGGCGCTGAGCTTTCCCGCCGATTCCAGGAGCCCGGCGAGCTCGGGCGAGCGGCCGTCCCGGGCGGCCTCCTCGGCGTCGCGGGCGAGCGCCGCGCCGCTGAAGTAGGCCTCCAGGCAGCCCTTGTTGCCGCAGGCGCACTGTCTGCCGTCGGGCTCGACCTGGATGTGGCCGATGTCGCCGGCCGATCCGGTCGTGCCCCGGTAGACCTCGCCGCCGACGACGATGCCGCAGCCGATACCGGTGCCGATCTTGACGCAGAGGAAGTCGCGCGCGGAACGGGCGACGCCCGCGTGCTGCTCCCCCACGGCCATCAGGTTCACGTCGTTGTCGACCATGACCGGGCAGCCGAGGTCCTGGCTGAGCGCCTCGCGGACCGGGAAGCCGTCCCAGCCCGGCATGATCGGCGGGGCGACCGGCACACCTTCGGGGAAGCGGACCGGGCCCGGCACGCCGATGCCCGCTCCGTCGAACCCCTCGGCGAGTCCGGACGCCTTCAGCTTCGCTGCCATGGCGAGCACTTGCTCGAAGACCGCGACCGGTCCTTCGCGCACGTCCATGGGCTGGGTGATGTGCCCGAGCACTTCCAGCTCGGCGTTGGTGACCGCGACGTCGACCGAGGTCGCGCCGATGTCGACGCCGAGGAAGCGGAGTTCGGGGGCGAGCCGGATGTTGTGGGACCGGCGGCCGCCGCGCGAGGCGGCGAGTCCGTCGGCGACCACGAGTCCGGTCTCCAGGAGGCGGTCCACCTCGACCGCCAGCTTGGAGCGGGACAGGTCGATCTGGTCGCCGAGCTGAGCGCGGGAGTTGGGCCCTCCGTCACGCAGCAGTCGCAACAGGCGCGCCTGATGCGCGTTCGCGGGTCGAGCCGTCATGCGTCTCACGTGCCCCTCCCCGCCTCTTCGGGCTCCGGTACTTCCGCCGTTCTTTCGATGGGGAACGTAGCAGTGCCTGCCGGGTGTGGGAAGAAGTTGCGCAGGAATTACCCATGACTTTCTCCAGTCACAGGACAAAGATGGGGCCGAACACTCAGCCCTGATCGCGATGGTGGTACGTCTCCCGGGTGTGCTCCGTGTGGGCCCGCATCACGGCCGTCGCCCGGGCCTCGTCGCGGTCCGAGATCGCCGCGATGAGTGCGCGGTGCTCGATCCAGGACTGCTTGCCGCGCCGGCGGGCGACCGGCTGGTAGTACCAGCGGACGCGGGCGTCGACCTGCCCGGCGAGTTCGGCCAGGACCACGTTGCCCGCGAGCTCCATGATCTTGCGGTGGAACTCGGCGTTGGCCTCGACGACCAGGTCCACGTCCCCGTCGGCGACGGCCTGCTCACCCTTGGCGCAGAGCTCCTCCAGGGCGGTGATGCCGGTCCTGCCCGCGTTGGCGGCGGCGAGCCGGGCGGCCTCGGCCTCAAGGAGCGTACGGACGGTGAGGAGTTGGTCGGCCTCCTCCTCCGTCGGCTCGTGCACGAACGCGCCCTGCGCCGGACGCAGGTCCACCCACCCCTCGGTGTTGAGGCGCTGGAGCGCCTCGCGCACCGGCTGGCGCGAGACCCCGAGATGCCCGGCCAGCTCGCTCTCGACGAGGTGCTGGCCCGGCTGGAGGGCGCGGGTCGTGATCAGCGAGAGCAGCGCCTCGTAGACCCGCTCGCGCAGCGGACCGGGGCGTTCGAGCTTGGGCACCGCCCCCTGCGGCAGTCCTGTGGACAACATCGCGGTCCCCCTCGTGGGCTTCGGTCCTCGCGGCTGCGATTGTCTTTGGAATACAGTTTACCGAGCACAATCACCACCACCAGGGGCCGTTGGCCTCGTCACATCCCGAGGCAGCGCGCCTGACGGCCTCAGGGGCAGCGCACGACCTGCCCCGCGTACGAGAGGTTGCCGCCGAAGCCGAAGAGGAGCGCCGGCACCCCGCTGGGCAGCTCGCCGCGCTCGATCAGCTTGGAGAGCGCCATCGGCACGCTCGCGGCGGAGGTGTTGCCGGACTCGACGACGTCCCGGGCGACGACCGCGTTCACCGCCCCGATCTTCTCGGCGAGGGGTTCGATGATGCGCAGGTTGGCCTGGTGCAGGACGACCGCGGCCAGGTCGGCCGGGGCGAGCCCCGCCTTCTCGCAGGCCTCCCGGGCGAGCGGCGGCAACTGCCGCGTCGCCCAGCGGTAGACGGACTGGCCCTCCTGGGCGAAGCGCGCGGGCTCGCCCTCGATCCGTACGGCGTTGCCCATCTCCGGGACCGAGCCCCACAGGACGGGGCCGATGCCGGGCTCCTCGCCGTCGGCGCAGGGCTCGATCACCACGGCGCCCGCGCCGTCGCCGACGAGGACGCAGGTGGAACGGTCGCTCCAGTCGGTGACGGCGGACATCTTGTCGGCGCCGATGACGAGGGCGCGGGTGGCGGCCCCCGCGCGCAGGGTGTGGTCGGCGGTGGCGAGGGCGTGGGTGAACCCGGCGCAGACGACGTTCAGGTCGAGCGCGGCCGGGGAGGGGACGCCGAGCCGATGGGCGACGCGGGCCGCCATGTTCGGGGAGCGGTCGACGGCCGTGGACGTGGCGACGACGACGAGGTCGATCGCGTCGGCGGTCAGGCCCGCGGCGGCCAGCGCCTTGGCGGCGGCGTGCGCGGCCAGCTCGTCGACCGGCTCGTCGGGCCCGGCGATGTGCCGGGTGCGGATGCCGACGCGGGAGCGGATCCACTCGTCGTCGGTGTCGACCATGCCCGCCAGATCCTCGTTCGTGAGGACTCTGGCGGGCTGATAGTGGCCGATGCCGACGATGCGCGAACCGTTCATGGTGGTCCCCTCGTATAGCTGGCCCGCCCCTGTGCGGGGCGCGGACGTCCAAGTCTGTTCAGTGACCGGTGAGTACGAGGTGACGTATACAACAGGATTGCGGTGTCTCGGTTGGAGACTTCCAACCGATCAGCCTGTGAACAGCTGTGTGGCCTTTTGCACCAGTTCGTACAGTCCGTAGGCGAGCGGCGCGCCCACCCAGAGCCAGGCGAAGGCGATGAGGCCGCGACGGCTAGGCGGACTACTGGCGGTCGCTGTCGTGCTCGCGGTCGGCGGTGTCATCGGAGGACTCCCTGGGAGCGGCGGGGGTGGGGACGGCGGAGGCGGGGACGTGGTGGCGGGCGTGGACGGGACGGATCAGCTCGTTGGCGACGAAGCCGACGACGAGCAGCCCGATCATGATGACGAAGGAGACGCCGTAGAGGGACGGGCCGTGCTTGCCCGCGCTCTCCTGGCTGTCGGAGACCCAGTTGACGATGAGCGGGCCGAGGACGCCGGCGAGCGACCAGGCCGTGAGCAGCCGGCCGTGGATGGCGCCGACCTGGTAGGTGCCGAACAGGTCCTTCAGATAGGCGGGCGCGGTCGCGAAGCCGCCTCCGTAGAAGGAGAGGATCACGAGCGCGCAGAGGACGAAGAGGGGTTTCGAGGCGTCGCCGTAGAGGGCGATGAGGAGGTACATCAGGGCGCCCACGCCGAGGTAGAGGCGGTAGACGTTCTTGCGGCCCATGAGGTCGGAGGCGGAGGACCAGCCGATGCGGCCCGCCATGTTGGCGGCGGAGAGCAGCGCGACGAAACCGGCCGCCGCGCTCGCCGTCACCGGCGTGCTGGAGTCCTTGAAGAAGTCGGTGATCATCGGTGCGGCTTTTTCGAGGATGCCGATGCCCGCGGTGACGTTCATGCAGAGGACGAGCCAGAGGCACCAGAACTGGGGGGTGCGGATGGCCTGTTTCGCCGATACCTGCGGGCCGGTGGGGACTTCTCGCGCGGTCCCCCGCGCCCCTGGCCGGGACTCCTTGCCCGGCACCCTGACCAGCAGCACGCCCAGCGTCATGAAGACCGCGTAGACCAGGCCGTGCACGAGGAACGCCAGCGCGATGCCGTCACTGTCCGTGCCGAAGCTGTCCAGCATCTCCGCGCTCCACGGCGACGCGATGAGCGCGCCGCCGCCGAAGCCCATGATCGCGATGCCGGTGGCCATGCCGGGGCGGTCGGGGAACCACTTGATCAGGGTGGAGACCGGGGAGATGTAGCCGATGCCGAGTCCGATGCCGCCGACGAAGCCGTAGCCGAGCACGATCAGCCAGTACTGCTCGGTGGCGGCGCCGAGGGCGGAGAGCAGGAAGCCCGAGGAGAAGCAGACGAGGGCGACGGTCATCGCCCAGCGCGGGCCGTTGCGTTCGACGAGCGTGCCGCCGAACGCGGCGGACAGGCCGAGCATCACGATGCCGAGCTGGAACGGCAGCGCGCTCTGCGTGCCGCTCAGGCCGAGGGCGGATTCGAGGGGTGGTTTGAAGACGCTCCAGGCGTAGGCCTGGCCGATGGAGAGATGGACCGAGAGGGCGGCGGGCGGTACGAGCCAGCGGCTCCAGCCGGGGGGTGCGACGGGGGGCCTCATGATCGAGAACGGTAGGCAGGGGCGCGGGCGTTGGGAAGAGCCCGGTGTGTGAAGCCTTGTCGACCCACCTTCCATACTGTAGACAATATTCCGTCGGCAGTTCATGCAGTCCGCTCCCGGACTCCGCTTCGCACCCTCGACCGGACCTCGACCGGACGGAGCACGCCAGTGAAAGTCGCAGTCCTCGGCGCCGGAGCGATCGGCGCCTACGTCGGAGCCGCGCTGCACCGCGCCGGCGCCGACGTCCATCTCGTCGCCCGTGGACCGCACCTGGCGGCCATGAGGCAGCGCGGTGTACGGGTCCTCAGCGCGCGCGGCGACTTCACCGCGCGGGCCCACGCCACCGACGACCCGGCCGAGATCGGCCCCGTCGACTATGTCTTCCTCGGCCTGAAGGCGACCTCGTACGCGGCGTGCGGGCCGCTGATCGAGCCCCTCCTCCACGGCCGTACGGCGGTGGTCGCGGCGCAGAACGGCATCCCCTGGTGGTACTTCCACGGGCACGGCGGCCCGCACGACGGCCACCGGCTCGAGAGCGTCGACCCGGGCGGCGCCGTGAGCGCCGTCCTCGCGCCGGAACGGGCCGTCGGCTGTGTCGTCTACGCGGCTACGGAGCTGTCGGCGCCCGGCGTCGTCCGCCACCTGGAGGGGACGCGGTTCTCCGTCGGGGAGCCGGACCGGTCGGTGTCCCCGCGCTGCGCCGCGTTCAGCGAGGCGATGCGGGCGGGCGGTCTGAAGTGCCCCGTCGAGCCGGACCTGCGCGCCGACATCTGGATCAAGCTGATCGGCAACATCTCCTTCAACCCGATCAGCGCCCTGGTGCGGGCGACGATGGGGCAGATGTGCCGGCACGGCGGGACCCGGCGCGTCATCGAGATCATGATGGCCGAGACGCTCGCCGTCGCCGCCTCGCTCGGCTGCACGCCCGACATCTCCGTGCAGCGCCGCCTCGCCGGTGCCGAGCGGGTCGGCGACCACCGCACCTCCACGCTCCAGGACCTGGAGCGCGGAAAGCCCCTGGAGCTGGACGTGCTGCTGGCCGCGGTGGTGGAGCTCGCGGACATCACGGGCGTCGAGGTGCCCACCCTGCGCACCGTGCACGCGCTCACGGACCTGCTCGCCGACGGTATGAGGAGGGACGCCGCGTGAGGACCAGGAAACCCCGGCGAACGTACACCCGGCTCACCCACCCCCTCGTGCGCGAGACACCCGGCGACCGCACGTCACCGTTCCGGCGGGCCACCTGGGACGAGGCGCTGGCCCTCGCGGCCGACGGCTTCCGGCACACCCGCGAGACACATGGCCCGGACGCCTTCGCGATGCTGTCCTGCGCCCGCGCCACCAACGAGATGAACTTCGTGGCGCAGAAGTTCACCCGTGTCGTCATGGGCACCAACAACGTGGACTCCTGCAACCGTACGTGTCACGCGCCGAGCGTCGCCGGCTTGTCGGCGGTGTTCGGCTCGGGCGGCGGCACCTCCTCGTACGAGGAGGTCGAGCACACCGACCTCATCGTGATGTGGGGCTCCAACGCCCGCTACGCGCACCCGATCTTCTTCCAGCACGTGCTGCGGGGGATCAGGAACGGGGCGCGGATGTACGCCGTCGACCCGCGCCGCACCTCGACCGCCGAGTGGGCGGAGAGCTGGCTCGGCCTCAACGTCGGCACCGACATCCCGCTCGCGCACGCCGTCGCCCGGGAGATCATCGCGGCCGGTCTGTACAACAAGGCGTTCGTGGAGCGGGCGACCACCGGGTTCGAGGAGTTCAGGGCGCTCGTCGAACCGTGGACCCTGTCGCTCGCGGAGAAGGTGACCGGCGTGCCCGCCGCCGCGATCCGCGGCCTCGCGCACGCCTACGCACGGGCCGAACGCGCGCAACTGTGCTGGACGTTGGGGATCACCGAGCACCACAACGGCACCGACAACGTCCGCGCCCTCATCAACCTGTCCCTGTTGACCGGGCACGTCGGCCGGTACGGCGCCGGGGTGCAGCCGCTGCGCGGGCAGAACAACGTGCAGGGCGGCGGCGACATGGGCGCCATCCCCAACCGGCTCCCCGGCTTCCAGGACCTCCTCGACGACGGGCACCGGACCAAGTTCGAGCAGGCGTGGGAGACGGTGATCCCGGCGCGGTACGGGATGACGCTCACCGACATGTTCGAGGCGATGGAGCACGGGCGGCTGCGCGCCGTGTACTGCATCGGCGAGAACCCGGCGCAGTCGGAGGCCGACAGCGAGCAGGCCGTGCGCAGACTCACCGCCCTCGACCACCTCGTCGTCCAGGACATCTTCCTGACCAGGACCGCAGAACTGGCCGACGTCGTCCTGCCCGCGACCGCCGCCTGGGCGGAGACCGAGGGCACGACCACCAACAGCGAGCGCCGCGTCCAGCGCGTACGGGCCGCGCTCACCCCGCCCGGCGAGGCCCGCGAGGACATCGACATCCTCTGCGACCTGGCCGGACGCCTCGGCCACGACTGGAAGTACGCGGACGCCGAGGCCGTCTGGAACGAGCTGCGCGCCCTGTCCCCCGACCACTTCGGCATGACGTACGAACGTCTGGCGCTCCACCAGGGGTTGCAGTGGCCCTGCCCCGACGTGGACGAACTGCCCTCCTCCTATCTGCACGGGCGGCTGTGGGACACCGATCCGGAACGGCGCGGGCGGCGGGCGCCGTTCGGGCTCGTCGAGCACGACCCGCCGGTCGACCTCACCGACGAGGCGTACCCGATCCGGCTGACCACCGGGCGCCGCCTCGACTCGTACAACACCGGGGTACAGAGCGGCGGTTTCGCGTCGCCGCTGCGCCGCGGCGAGTACGTCGAGCTGTGCCCGGAGGACGCCGAGCGGTACGGGGTGGCGGTCGGGGAGGAGGTACGTGTCTCCTCGCGGCGCGGGGTGGTCACCGCGCCGGTCTGGGTCGATCCCGGGCTGCGGCCCGGCCTCGCCTTCATGACCATGCACTTCCCCGACGAGGTGGACACCAACGCGCTGACGATCGAGGCGAACTGCCCGATCGCCGGGACGGCGGAGTTCAAGGCGTCGGCGATACGTATCGAGAAGCTGGACGTGTGAGCGGTGGCCCGAGCGGTCGCGTAAGTGGTGGGAAGGGGCTGGGGGCACGTGGATCTGCGCTTCGGTGACAGCGAACCCACGGACGAGGAGCGGGAGGCCGTCGACGCGTTGCTCGGGCCGCCCGAGTCCGCGTGGGAAGGGGCCGGTGACCGGTCCGACGCGGATCTGCGGTGGGCGCGGGGTGGGCAAGCCCTTGTGCGCGAGCGGCGGGATCTGTTGTTGCCGGGGTTGCATGCGGTCCATGACCGGGTCGGGTGGATCAGCCCCGGGGCGCTTGACTATCTGTGCCGGCGGCTGACCGTGCCGCCCGCCGAGGCGTATGGGGTGGCCACGTTCTACTCCATGTTCTCTCTGCGGGAGCGGGGGGCGGCGGTTCTGCATGTGTGTACGGATCTGGCGTGTGCGCGGGTTTCGGGGCCGGATGTGTGTGGGGCTGCGCAGGAGCGGTTCGGGCCTGATGTGTGTGTCGCCGAGTCGGCGTGTCTGGGGTTGTGCGAGCGGGCGCCCGCGGCGTTGCTGACGCGGGCGGGATCATCTGCGTCGGCCGAGCCGGTCGCACTGTCACGGGGCTCCGCCCCGAACCCCGCTCCTCAAACGCCGGAGAGGCTGGGATTGCCGGTCGCGCTGTCACCGGGCTCCGCCCCGAACCCCGCTCCTCAAGCGCCGGAGGGGCTGCTTCTGCTCAGCCGTGTCGGAGTCGTCGATCCCGGCTCCCTCGACTCCTATCGTGCCGCCGGTGGGTACGCCGCCCTTCGGCGTGCCTTCGCCGTCGGGCCCGCCGCCGTCATCAAGGAGGTGACGGACGCGGGGCTCGTCGGGCGTGGCGGGGCCGCGTTCCCCACCGGGCGGAAATGGCAGGGCACCGCCGCGCAGCCCGATCAGCCGCACTACCTCGTCTGCAACGCCGACGAGTCCGAGCCCGGCACCTTCAAGGACCGGGTGCTGATGGAGGGTGACCCGTACGCGCTGGTCGAGGCCATGACCATCGCGGCGTACGCGGTCGGGGCCTGGCACGGATACCTCTATCTGCGCGGCGAGTACCCGCTCGCGCTCGCCCGGATGAGCCATGCCGTGGAGGAGGCGCGGGCGCGCGGGTTCCTCGGGGCGGACATCCTCGGGCAGGGGTTCTCGTTCGACATCGAGATCCGACGCGGCGCGGGCGCCTACATCTGCGGTGAAGAGACCGCCCTGTTCAACTCCATCGAGGGGTACCGGGGCGAGCCGCGCTCGAAGCCGCCGTTCCCCGCCGAGAAGGGGCTTTTCGGCAAACCGACCGCCGCCAACAACGTCGAGACGCTGGTCAACGTGCTGCCCATCCTGACCATCGGCGCGGAGGCGTACGCGGCCATCGGCACCGGGCAGTCGACGGGGCCCAAGCTGTTCTGCGTCTCCGGTGCCGTGGACCGACCCGGGGTCTACGAGCTGCCCTTCGGCGCCACCCTCGGCGATCTGCTCGCCCTCGCCGGGACCCCGAACCCGCTGCGCGCGATCCTGCTCGGCGGCGCCGCCGGCGGCTTCGTGCGCCCCGACGAGCTGGACATCCCGCTCACCTTCGAGGGCACCCGCGCCGCCGGGACCACACTCGGCTCCGGGGTGGTCATGGCCCTCGACGACGCGGTGCCGCTCCCCCGCGTACTGCTGCGCATCGCCCAGTTCTTCCGCGAGGAGTCGTGCGGGCAGTGCGTGCCCTGCCGGGTCGGGACGGTGCGGCAGCAGGAGGCGCTGCACCGGATCGCCGAGAAGAGGGGCATCGCCGCCGACGACGACATCGCCCTGCTGCGCGAGGTGGGCCGGACCATGAAGGACGCCTCGATCTGCGGTCTCGGCCAGACCGCGTGGAACGCCATCGAGTCCGCCATCGACCGCCTGGGGGTCTACGCGTCATGACCGTCATCGAGCTGGGTGTCCCGCGCCGCCTCCTGGAGTTCACCATCGACGGCGAGCCGGTGCGCGCGCCCGAGGGGTCGACGCTCCTCGACGCCTGCCGCGCCGCCGGGAAGGACATACCGACCCTGTGCCAGGGAGACACCCTGACGCCGAAGAACGCGTGCCGGGTGTGTGTCGTGGAAGTGGAAGGGGCGCGCACGCTCGTGCCCGCCTGCTCCCGGAAGGCCGAGCCGGGGATGGCGGTGCGCACCGACACCGAGCGGACCCGGCACAGCCGCAAGGTCGTCATCGAACTCCTCGCGTCGTCGGTCGATCTGTCGACGACTCCGCAGGTCGCCACATGGATCGAGGAGTACGGTGCGAAGCCCGACCGGTTCGGTCCGGACGCCGAGCGGCTCGGCGATGAACCCCGTGTCGACAACGACCTCTACGTCCGCGACTACGGCAAATGCATCCTCTGCTACAAGTGTGTCGACGCCTGCGGCGACCAGTGGCAGAACACCTTCGCCATCTCGGTCGCCGGGCGCGGATTCGACGCACGTATCGCGGTGGAGCAGGACGCGCCGCTCACCGACTCGGCCTGTGTGTACTGCGGCAACTGCATCGAGGTGTGTCCGACGGGCGCGTTGTCGTTCAAGTCGGAGTTCGACATGCGTGCGGCGGGTACCTGGAACGAGTCGGCACAGTCGGAGACCGTGACGGTGTGCGCCTACTGCGGAGTCGGCTGCAACCTCACGCTCCATGTGCAGGACAATGAGATCGTGAAGGTCACGTCGCCGCACGACAATCCGGTGACGCACGGCAACCTCTGCATCAAGGGCCGCTTCGGCTACCAGCACGTACAGAACCGGGACTGATCAGGACATGGGACGAGCCACCGAACGGCGCAAGGTGCTCCGCATCCGGGACGGGCGCGTCTCGACCCGGCCGGACACCCTCGTCGCCGAGGAACCCCTGGAGATCCGGCTGAACGGGAAGCCGCTCGCCATCACCATGCGCACCCCGGGCGACGACTTCGCGCTCGCGGCGGGGTTCCTGGTCAGCGAGGGCGTGCTCGGCGCCGCCGACGACCTGCTGAACATCGTGTACTGCGCGGGCGCCACGGCGGACGGCTCCAACACGTACAACGTGGTCGACGTGCGGACCACGCCCGGGGTCGTCCTGCCCGACATCACCCTTGAGCGCAACGTCTACACCACCTCCTCCTGCGGGCTGTGCGGCAAGGCGAGCCTCGACGCGGTGCGCACCACGGCCCGCTTCCCGATCGCCGACACTCCCCCGCTGCGGCTCACCCCCGAGCTGCTCTCCTCGCTCCCCGACCGGCTGCGCGAGGCGCAGCGCGTCTTCGACCGGACGGGTGGGCTGCACGCGGCGGCCCTCTTCGACGAGGAGGGGAAGCTCGTCGACATACGGGAGGACGTGGGGCGGCACAACGCGGTGGACAAGCTGGTCGGGCGCGCGCTGCAGAGCGGGGACCTGCCGTTGTCGCGGTCGGTGCTGATGGTCTCCGGGCGGGCCTCGTTCGAGCTGGCGCAGAAGGCCGTCATGGCGGGCATCCCGGTGCTCGCGGCGGTGTCGGCGCCGTCGTCGCTCGCCGTCGACCTCGCCGCCGAGACCGGCCTCACCCTGATCGGCTTCCTGCGGGGCGCCTCCATGAACGTGTACGCGGGTGAGGAGCGGCTCGCGCTGCAGGAGGCGGCGACGGCCGTCTCGCCGCGGCAGGGCTGACCCCGCCCCGCGGCACGGCGGCGGGGCCCCGGACCGGCGGGGAGCGCCCCCTGCGCCGGCCGGGCCCCTACGCCGACCCACCCGGCAGCACGCCGGACACCCGGCGCACCATGTCGAGAAACATCCCCCGCTCGTCCGCGGTGAGCGGTGCGAGCAGTTCGTCGTTGGCGGCGCGCGCCGCCTGGGCACACGTGTCGACCATACGTGTGCCGTCCGCGGTGATCGTGACGGCGTTCTTGCGCCGGTCACGGGGGTCGGGCGTGCGCTCGACGAGACCCGCCGCCTGAAGGTCGTTCAGGACGCCGACCATGTCCTTCGGGTCGAGCTGCACACTCCGCACGAGATCCGCCTGCGCGACCGGTTCCAGATCGGCGACCGCGCTGAGCACCACGTGGTGCCACATCTTCAGCCCCTGCCCGGCCAGAGCCTCCGCGACCAGCGCCCGGCCGCGCGCGGCGGCCCGGCCGAGAAGCCAGCTCGGCAGGTCACGGATGGTACTCGGAGCGACGGCGCGCGGCATCGGCGGCGTGCTGTTGCTGTTGCTGCTGCTCATGGACAGAGCGTACCCACAATCGTTGGACTTCCCAATGAACAAAGGGCTACCGTTGGAGCTCCCAACGGTTTCGCGCGTCGAGAGACGGCAGACGTAAGGCGGTGGCACACATATGCGTCGAGTCCGGTACACCCGCAGCGGAGGCCCCGAGGTCCTGTTCCTGGAGGAGGCACCCGTCCCCGAGCCCGGCCCCGGCGAGCTGCTCGTGCGCGCCGAGGCGGTCGGGGTCACCCTGCCCGTCGTCCGCAAGGTGCGCGAGGACCGGGAGCCGATCGCGCTGGGCGGCGAGATCGCGGGCGAGGTGGTGGCCCTTGGTGAGGGCGTGACGACGTACGCCGTCGGCGACCGCGTCACGGGCCTGGTCCTCGGTCACGGTTACGCCGACTACGCGCTGCTGCACACCGCGATGGCCTCCCCCGTGCCGGACGCCGCGAGCCCGGTCGACGCGGTGGCGCTCGTCCGCAGCGGGCTCGTCGCCTACGGCGCGCTCCGGGCGGCGCGGCCCGGGCCGGGCGAGGGCGCGCTCGTGACGGCGGCGGCGAGCGGTGTCGGCCATCTGGCCCTGCAACTGGCCCGTCTGGAGGGCGCGTCCCGGGTGGTGGCCGCCGTCTCCGACAGGGGGAAGGCCGACTTCGCGCGCGGGCTCGGAGCCGACGCCGTCGTCGGCTACGACGCCCGGAGCTGGGGCGAACCGGTGGACTACGTCCTCGACGCGGTCGGCGGCGACGTGCTGCCGCGCGCGGTCGCCGCCCTCGCCCCGCACGGCCGCGTCGTGGCGTACAGCTCGGGCGGCGGGACCGTCGCCGCGTACGACCTGCTCGTCGGGGCCAAGTCGGTGATCGGGTTCCAGCTGGGCCTCATCGCGCGAGGGTGTCCGGAGACGTACGAGAAGTGGCGCGAGGAGTTGTGGCGGCTGTTCCTGACGGGGGCTCTGAAACCGGTGGTGCACGGCGAGTACGGGCTGGAGGAGGCGGGGCGGGCGCACGCGGTGATCGAGGGGCGGGCCAATCTCGGGAAGGTGGTGCTGATCCCCTGATTCTCCTGCCCCCTCCTGCGGGAGAACGACGTGGTGCGCGCTTCTTGTGGGGTGTCGGGGCACGCCAGTAGCGTCTGTGCCGCATACGTTGGACGTGGGATGTCTGGTTCATAGCCATATGTCGGTATGACCTGAAGGGTGGGTCGCGTCATGCGACGTAACTCCGTGCGCGCACGTCTGAGATCTCTGAGATCCATGGTGGCGGCCTCGATCGCCTCCATAGCTGTCGCCGCAGCGCTCCCGGCCGTCGCCGCGACGGCGGCCGAGCCCCAACCCCCGTTCGAGCAACAGGTGTTGTTCAGGGCGTCGCAGGACCCCGGCTACGCCTGCTACCGCATCCCTGCCGTCGTGCGGACGGTCAAGGGCACCCTTCTCGCCTTCGCCGAGGGGCGCACACACGACTGCACCGACGCCGGTGACATAGACATCGTCGTCAAACGGTCCGATGACGGCGGCCGTACGTGGTCGCCGCTCCAGGTCGTCAACGAGGGCGCCGGCGACACCCACGGCAACCCGGCCCCGGTCGTCGACCGGCAGACCGGCCGCATCCTCCTCGCCGAGACCTGGAACACGGGCCTTCCGAACGGCGGGAACTGCCCCGTGCCGTGCGACCGCACCCCGCACCTCCAGTACAGCGACGACGACGGCCGCTCGTGGTCCGCGCCGCGCGATCTGAGCGACGAGCTGCTGCCGCCCGAGTACAACTCCTGGTACGCGACCGGGCCCGTGCACGGCATCCAGCTCACCAAGGGCCGCCACCGCGGCCGCCTCGTCTTCACCGTCAACGCCGAGACGTGGGACGGCAGCCGCGTCACCGCCAACCACGCCACCCTGATGGTCAGCGACGACCACGGCGAGCACTGGCGGATCGGCGCGAAGGACACATGGCCGATACCGCCGGAGGGCACATGGCGCCAGAAGCCGTCCGAGATGACGCTCGCCGAACTCCCCGACGGCACGGTCTACGTCAGCGGGCGCGAGCAGGACGGCACCGACCTCGGGCACCGTACGCACACGGTGAGCCGGGACGGCGGGAACTCCTTCGCCCGCCCCTTCACCGCGATCCCGGACCTGTACGCGCCGCAGGTGCAGTGCTCGATCCTGCCCGTCGGCAAGGGCGGCAGGCAGCTGCTGCTCGGCTGCCCCGGCGACCCGGACCGGCGCCGCACCATGACGATCCGGTCCTCCTACGACGGCGGACGCACCTGGGACAGCTTCGACCGCTCCACCGTCGTGACGACGGACTGGTCGGGCTACTCGGACCTGGTGCAGGCCGACCGGGACCATGTGGGCCTGATGTACGAGGGCGGCGCCGTCGACGCCCGCGACGAGATCCGCTTCGCCCGGTTCACGCTCGACTGGCTGAAGGAGCGGCGCGGGCCCGATCCGACGACGCTCGACCTCGCGCCGGGCGCGCGGCCGGCGGCCGTCCTCGGCGGGGCATCGGTGACCGACGACGGGGCGGTCGGGCGGGCGCTCACGTTCGACGGGGTCGACGACGCGGTGCGGCTGCCGTTCCGGCGGTCACTGCCCCTGGGCGAGCGGGACTTCACCGCCTCCGTGCGGTTCCGGTACACCGCCACCAGCGGGGAGCAGCCGTTCCTGTGGATGGGCGGCATCGGGACGACGCAGCCGCAGGTGTGGCTGCGGGGCGAGCCCGCGTCGCACCGGATCACCGGGTTGATCACCGCACGCGAGGGGGCCGGTGCTCCGCGGACCGTGTCGGTCAGCAGTTCCTCCGCGTACAACGACGGAGCTTGGCATCAGGTCGAACTCCGGCGCGCTGGCGGGGAGTTGACCCTCAGTGTCGACGGTGACGTGGTGAAGAGCGCCGTCGACGTTCCTGGGTCCGTCAGCCGGAACTCGCCGTTCGGGGTGCATGTGGGGCAGCGGATGGACAGCCGGGCGTTCTTCTCGGGGGCGCTCGATGATGTCCGGGTCACCTCCGGTGGGCGGCCGGTTCTCTGGCTGCCGCTGGATCGGGTGCGCTCGGGGGGTTAGCGTCGCGGGGCGTGGGGCGTGCGGAATCGCTGGCCGCTCGCGGTCTGTTCCGGCTGGTCGCGCAGTTCCCCGCGCCTCTGAGGGGGCTGGTGGTCTGGATCGTGTCGGCCCGGGGAGCTAGCGTCGCAGACCGTGGGGGGCCGTGAGGGATCGTTGGCGTCTCGCGGCCGGTGGGGGCTGGTCGCGCAGTTCCCCGCGCCCCTGATCGGGCTGGTCCTCGTTCTTGTCTGCGGGTTCGTGGTGTGGGTTGCCCTCGTCGGTCGTGATGAGGGCGGCTTGTCGTGCGGCTCCCGATCCGTCACCGGCTGGGAGGCCGATGACGAGCTGACCGGGCGGTGGGCGCGGTACGGGACGACAACTCCCTCGGCGACGACTGGACCGGTGGGGACGGGACGCACTCCGTGGCCCTGCCCGACGGGCGGGTGCTGTGGCTGTTCTCCGACACGTATCTCGGGGCCGTGCGTCCGCCGCCCAACCCCGTCGGGCAGAACTACTCCTGGCGGGACGCGGACGCGCCGATGGTGCGCAACTCCGCCGTGGTCATGGGGCGTTCGGGGCGGATCGAGCGGACCCTCGCCGCGCCGCTGTTCCCCGACACGGGGGCCGGTGAGTGGCGGTGGCCCGTCGCCGCGCGGGTGGAGCCGCGGTCGCCGGGGGCCGAGGAGGACGTCGTACGGGTGCTGCTCTGGACGCGGACCGCCGGGACCGGGCCGTACATCTACGGGGTGCCCACGGCCACCGAGGTCGCCACCCTCACCCTGCCCGACCTGCGGCTCGACTCCCTCACGCAGGTGCTCGACCAGCGGCAGGTGCCCGATCCCGCCCGGCGCGTGCTGTACGGGACGACCATGGTCGACGACGGGGCCTTCACGTATGTGTTCGGCGGTGACGACGGGCAGGCTCCGGTGCGCCGTGCCTACGTGGCCCGCGTCGAGCGCGGGCAACTCGGCTCACCGCAGGACTGGGAGTACTGGGACGGTGAACGCTGGCGGGCCGGGGCGCGGGCGGCGCCCGTACTCGGGGACGGTCGGCGGCGCGGGGTGGGCAGCGCGTTCGGGGTGGTGCGGGACGCGGGGACGTACGTCCTGTTCACCATGGCGGCGGGCACTGCGGGACTGACCACCGTCACCTCGTACTGGTCCTGCTCCCCCACCGGGCCCTGGCACGGGCCCGCGAAGGGGTTCGCGCCGCCGCTGCCGGACGGGACGGTCGCCGCCTACAACCCGCAGGTGCACCAGGCCGTGAGCGGGGGCGGGCGGCTCGTGCTCAGCTACGACGTCAACTGGCTGGACGCCGCGCCCGCCACCGCGCAGGCGCACCTCAGCCGGAACGTGGCGCTGTACCGGCCGCGGTTCGTGACGCTCCGGCTGGGGTGAGCGGCCGCTCGTCGTGCGGCTCCTCCGGGTCCTTCGCGCGGCGCTTGGCGATCACCGCGCACACCATCAGCTGCATCTGGTGGAAGAGCATCAGCGGCAGGACCGCGAGCGAGGCGTGCGCGCCGAACAGCACGCTCGCCAT
>NZ_JAOCNE010000011.1:0-151228 GCF_056172735.1 Streptomyces sp. R818 | reverse complement strand
CCGGGCTCGTACGGGTGCCTGAGCGGGTGGGGCTGCCGGAGTTGGGGGAGGTCGACTTCGTGCTGCTGCACGGTTCCGCGGGGCGGGGGCGGGAGCTCGGCGGGCCCGGGGTCGCGCTGGCGCGGGCGATTCTGGCGGGCGGGGATCGGCTCCACCGGGGGGCTCGGTAGCGCGAGGGCGCCGCTGGGCCTGATCTGTCCTTCGCGGGCTCGCGTGCGTCGTGGTTGCTCGCGCCGTTCCCCGCGCCCCTGGGCGGCGCTCATTCCCGGCCCCCGTCCTGGGTGGCCTGCTGGTACGGTCGCCCCGGACTGCCGTAGCGGAATCGACGGCTCCGTTCAAAAAGTGGGTCGGCGCACCCCGGTGACCTCTCCGTACAGATTCGGTGGAGAGTGGTGAAGAGGGCCGGGAGATTACGCCACCGAAACTTACTCGGGCGTAAGAATTCTGTCCCGGCCCTTCCTTTGTGGCCGCATTTACCCGGCTGACCTGTGCATATTCCGTGTGGTTCCGGCACCTTGGCACCCCTCCCGCCGGAGGCCGCGGTCGGGTACCGTCACCGACGCTGTGCGGAGCGCCACAAGGAGCAACTTTGCGCGAGTTCACCAATCCCGCTCTGGCGACGGCGCCGCCGGTGGCGGCCTGGCCGACGTCGTGTTCGATCACGCCCTGGAGGACCCCTCACACATCGCGTTCGGCCGCAAGGACAAGGAGGGCCGGTGGCACGACATCACCGCCGGCCAGTTCCGTGACGAGGTCCTGGCCCTGGCCAAGGGGCTCCTCGCGCAGGGCATCCGGTTCGGCGACCGCGTCGCGATCATGTCCCCCACCCGGTACGAGTGGACGCTGTTCGACTTCGCGCTGTGGACCGTGGGCGCGCAGGTCGTCCCGATCTATCCGACCTCCTCCGCCGAGCAGGTCTTCTGGATGCTCTACGACGCCCAGGTCACGGCGGCGGTGGTGGAGCACGAGGACCACGCGATGACGATCGCCACGGTCATCGACCGGCTGCCCCATCTGCGGCGGCTGTGGCAGCTCGACGCCGACGCGGTCGGCGAGGTGTCCGCGTCCGGCGACCACCTCGACGACGAGACGGTGCACCGCCACCGCCGCGCGGTCACCCCGGACTCGACGGCCACCATCATCTACACGTCCGGCACGACGGGCCGCCCCAAGGGCTGTGTGATCACGCACGCCAACTTCATGTTCGAGGCGGACACGATGGTCGCCCGCTGGGAGCCGGTCTTCGCCTCCAAGCGCGACAGCGTCGCCTCCACCCTGCTGTTCCTGCCCCTGGCGCACGTCTTCGGGCGGATGGTGCAGATCGCCGCCGTGCGCGGCGGCGTCAAGATGGGGCACCAGCCGCGGCTCAACGCGGCGGCCCTGCTCCCCGACCTCCAGGCGTTCCGGCCCACCTTCATCCTCGCGGTGCCGTACATCTTCGAGAAGGTCTTCAACGCAGCCCGCAGAAAAGCGGAGAAGGAGGGCAAGTCGGGGCCGTTCGACAAGGCCGTGGAGTGTGCCGTGAAGTACGCGGACGCGCTGGAGGCGAAGGCGTTCGGCACCGGGCCGGGGCCGTCCGCGTCCCTGCGCATGCAGCACTCGCTCTTCGACAAGCTCGTCTACTCCAAGGTGCGCGAGGCCATGGGCGGCCGGGTCCGCCAGGCCATGTCCGGCGGCTCCGGCATGGACCGGCGCCTCGGCCTGTTCTTCGCGGGCGCGGGCGTCGCGATCTACGAGGGCTACGGCCTGACCGAGACGACCGCCGCCGCGGCCGCGAACCCGCCCGAGCAGACCCGCTACGGCACGGTCGGCAAGGCCATCCCCGGCATGACGGTGCACATCGCGGACGACGGCGAGATCTGGCTGTACGGTCCCAACGT
The DNA here is from genome assembly GCF_056172735.1 of Streptomyces sp. R818. Classification (NCBI taxonomy): domain Bacteria; kingdom Bacillati; phylum Actinomycetota; class Actinomycetes; order Kitasatosporales; family Streptomycetaceae; genus Streptomyces; species Streptomyces sp. R818. The sequence continues at coordinate 149,348 of NZ_JAOCNE010000011.1, read as the reverse complement.
CTTCCAGGGCTACCTCAACGACCCGAAGGCGACGGACGCCGCCCTGCACGACGGCTGGCTGGCCACCGGTGACCTCGGCTCCCTCGACGACGACGGCTACCTCACCATCACCGGCCGCAAGAAGGAGATCATCGTGACCTCCGGCGGCAAGAGCGTCTCGCCGCAGCAACTGGAGGAGCGGGTCCGCGACCATCCGCTGGTCGCGCAGTGCATCGTCGTCGGCAACGACCGGCCCTACATCGCGGCCCTCGTCACCCTCGACGCCGAGGCCGTCGAGCACTGGCTCGGCATGCGCGGCAAGCAGCTGATGACCCCCACCGAGCTGGTCCGCGACGGGGACGTGGAGATGGAGGTGCGGCGCGCCGTGGTCGCCGCGAACACGCTCGTCTCGCAGGCGGAGTCGATCCGTACGTTCCGCATCCTCGCCCACCCCTTCACCGAGGAGCACGGACTCCTCACCCCGTCGCTGAAGCTGAAGCGGAAGGCGATCGAGACGGCGTACGCGGCGGAGGTCGACGCCCTGTACCGCGCGTGATCCGGGGCGCCGGAACTCCCGCGGCTAACCGCGCCGACGAGCGGGTACGGGAGGCCTGCCCGGGAGCACCGCCCCGGGCACGGAACACGCCCTCCTGATCATGATCAACGGAATGCGTTCACGTCCCCGATCGTTGATCATGGAGGTACCAACCGACGACTTAAGGATCGACACCTCGTGAGCAAGGTCCCCCCGATCATCCTGAACAACGGCGTCGAGATGCCGCAGCTCGGCTTCGGCGTGTGGCAGGTGCCGGACGACGAGGCCGAGAAGGCCGTCTCGACAGCCCTGGAGGCCGGGTACCGCAGCATCGACACCGCGGCGATCTACGGCAACGAAGAAGGCACGGGACGGGCGATCGCCGCGTCCGGCATCAGCCGCGACGAGCTCTTCGTCACGACCAAGCTCTGGAACTCCGAGCAGGGCCACGACTCCACGCTGCGCGCCTTCGACGCGTCGCTGGAGAAGCTGGGCCTCGACCACGTGGACCTGTACCTGATCCACTGGCCGCTCCCCTCCAAGAACCTCTACGTGGAGACGTTCAAGGCGTTCGAGGAGATCTACGAGAGCGGCCGCGCCCGCGCCATCGGCGTCTCGAACTTCCTCCCCGAGCACCTCGACACCCTGACCGCGGGGACCTCGATCGTCCCGGCCGTCAACCAGATCGAGCTGCACCCGCACCTCCAGCAGCGCGTCTCCCGCGAGAAGCACGAGGAGCTGGGCATCGCCCAACCGAGGCTGGTCGCCGCTGGGCCAGGGCAAGGCCTCCTGGAGGTGCGGCGATCGTGGCGATCGCCGGAAGCACGGCGGACGCCGCGCAGGTCGCCTGCGCTGGCACGTCCAGATCGGCAATGTCGTCATCCCGAAGTCCGTGACCCCGTCGCGGATCAAGGAGAACATCGACGTGTTCGACTTCGAGCTCGACACCGAGGACCTCGGCGCGATCAGCGCGCTCAACGAGGACCGGCGGCTCGGCGCGAACCCGGCCGAGTTCGACCTGGTCTGAGCGGCATCGCGGCGCGGGTCCGGGCGGGCCCGCGCCGCTGTGTTCCCGGCCGCGTTCAGGCCCGTACGGCCATGTGCACCGTGTGGGCCGTGAGCAGGAAGACGTCGTCGCGCCGGTACAGGCTCCGCGGGTCGTCGGGGTCGACGAGGCGGGCGAGCACCTCGGCGTCGTCGGCCGCCATGCTGCCGGGGAAGGTCTCGGCGCGGCGCTTCCACAGCTCGATGACGAACGCGCGGGCGTCGGCGTCGAGCGGCGCGGGCAGGTCGAGGAGGAAGGTGCGGCTGGCCGCGCCGGTGAGACCCGCGTCGGTCAGCAGCGCCGCCCAGTCCTCCGTGTCCTGCTTGGCGCCGGGCAGCTCGGCGCGCATCTCGGCGAACCACTGCTCCTCCAGGGCGTCGGCGCGGGCCTGCAGACCCGGGCGGCCGAGGCCGAAGTCGCGCGGCAGGCAGCGCCAGGGCAGGCCGCCCTCGACGAGCGCGAGGGTGCCGCCGGGGGCGAGCCGGTCCGCGAGCGCGGAGACCGCCGCCCGCTGGTCCCCGACGTGGTGCAGCGAACGGGCGGCCCAGATGAGGTCCGCCGTCGGCAACTCGGCGCTCTGGCCGGGGAGTTCGACACGCAGGGTCGTCAGCCGGTCGGCGAGTCCCGCCTCCTCCGCGCGCTCGGCGGCGCGCGCGAGCAGCGCCTCCTCGGGGTCGGCGGCGACGACGCGGGCCTCGGGGAAGGCGGCGGCCAGCTGGCGCGAGACGGCGCCGGGGCCGCTGCCCGCGTCGACGATCAGTCCGGTGCCCCCCGGGCGGGAGGCGCGCAGCCAGTCCAGGGCCTGCGTGTAGAGCGGGGTGTAGACCTCGGCGTTGCGCTCCAGCTGCGGGAGCATGTCGACCCAGTCGGGGTGCGTGGGGTGCGCCCCGCCGTGCCGGCCGTGCCCGTGTTCCGCGTGTCCCTGCTGGTGATGACCGTGTGCCATGCGCACCCGCCGCCCTTCGTGCCTGCCTTCACGTACCCCTCCACCGTGCGCGGGCACCCGGCGCGGGGGCAAGCCGGTTTGCCGGACGCGCAAATTTGTCGGTGGGTGGGGTGCGGGTGGAGCAAGTGCTGCGCGGGCGGTGGCCCGGGGGGCGGGCGGGGGCGCCGTTCGGGACGGGAGGGGGTGCGGCCGCCGGGCCCGGGACATGGTGTCCCGGGCCCGGCGGGTCGTGCCGTTGTGCCGTGTGCCGTGTGCCGTGTGCCGTGTGCCGTGTGCCGTGTGCCTACAGCGCGGGGTACGCGTTCTTCATGAGCTCCTGGAACTGCGCGGAGAACCACTTCCCGGAGAGCGGCGCGTTCGGCAGCGCCCCGGACATGTTGTTGTTGTTGCGCGGGTTGCCCGTGTAGGTCGGGTCGCACATGCGGTCGAAGCCCTTGCCCTCGTCGTTGTCGATGGCGGAGCTCGAACCGTCGGACTCGCCCGGCGGCTTCATCCACACGTACGCGTCGATCCCGGCGGCAGGGTCGGCCTTCGGCCGCTCACCGAGGCCGGCTCCGGACTGGTTGCACCAGTTGCCGAGGTGGATACGGCGGTCGATGCGGCCGCCGTCCACGTAGGTGTCGACGGTGGTCTTCGCCCCGGGACCGGCGGGCCGCGCCGCGCCGCCCCAGCCGTTGCGGGAGGTGTCAATCAGCATGCCGAGGTTCTGGTCGAAGCCGAGCGAGACCAGCTTGTCGCGCATGGCCTGGGCGTAGGTCAGCTCGTCGGTGTAGCGGTTCCAGTCGACCCACTTGGACTGGCGGACCGACGTGCCGTTGACGGAGTCGTTGATGGAGAAGTTGGTCTCCTTCAGGGCGCTGTAGTTGGCCGTGTTCACGATGAAGCCGTGGACGTCGGACAGCTTCGCGCCGTTGCTGGAGGCGGTCGTCTTGAACAGTTCGGCGGAGGCGCCGAAGTTGTCGTCCCAGCCGAGCCAGCCGTGGTGGCCCGCGTCGATGTAGTTGTAGACGTTGGGGATGTCACCGAGCTTGTCGAGGGCGTAGCCGACGCCCTTCTGGTAGTTGCCGTTGGCCTTCATCACGTCGCAGTTGGGCGTGGCGGTCGGGCGCCCGCTGACGTTGGTGACGAGGTTGGGCAGCGAGTCGATCTCGATCGTCGTGACGATGCGCAGGCCCGCGTACTTCGGGTCCTTCAGGATCGTCGCGATCGGGTCGATGAACTCGCTCTTGTACCGGTCGATGTCGTTCGGGCCGAGTTCGCCGTTGGAGGCGAGGGCGGCGCAGTCACGGCCGGGGAGGTCGTAGACGACCAGCTGGACGACTTCTTCGCCGCTGCCCTTCTGGGTGAGCGCCTTGTCGAGGTGGTCGCGCAGGCCCATGCCGCCGTTCACGCCGTTGATCGCGGCAATGCGGTCGAGCCAGACGCCGGTCGGCTGGTTGGAGATCCTGCTCCCGCCGGGCTCGGCGGCGGCCTTCTGCGACCACTCCGGGTTCACGTACACCTTGGCGCCCGCGTACGGGTTGTTGACGCGGCCCGTCGGATCCGTCGGGTCGGTCGGGTCCGTGGGATCGGTCGGGTCGGTCGGGTCGGTCGGGTCCGTGGCCCCGTTGCAGGTGACGCCGTTCAGCTTGAACGTGGTGGGCGCCGCGTTGGTGCCGCTATAGGTGCCGTTGAAGCCGAAGGAGGCGGAGGCGCCGGTGGCGAGGGAGCCGTTGTAGGAGAGGCTCTTGGCGCTGACGGCGGCGCCGGACTGGGAGATGTTCGCGTTCCAGCCGCTGGTCACCTTCTGGTTGCCCGCGTAGGACCAGGTGACGTCCCAACTGCTCACCGCAGAACCGTTGTTGGTGACGGTGACGGCGGTGGTGAAGCCGCTGTCCCACTGGTTCTGCACCTTGTAGTCGACGGTGCAGCCGGCGGCCGCGGCGGCATCGGCGGGCGCCGCGACGGCGCTGCCCGCACAGGCGGCGCCGGTGAGGGCGAGAGCGGTGAGCACGGCGGTGCCGGCTCGCGATCTGATACGGCTCATGGTGTGCGGTGTCCCTTTCCTGGGGGTGTTCCCGGAGTGGCCCCGGGTGTTCCTGGGGGTGAGGTGGTGCGGATCGGGCGTGCACTGCTCGGCTCGGCTCGGCTCGGGCCATGGGTGATCACCATGGGCCGAGGGATGGTCGCCGCGGGGCTCGCGAAGGTTGCCGGACGCCCCGGAGCAATGACGATCAGTGCGCGCGAGCAGTCGCGCCGACGCCGCGGACACGGCGGTCAGAGGGGTGGTGAGGGGGGTGGTGACGGGGGTGGTGCATGAGCGACTCCTCGCAGCTCGGTCACGACCGGCACAGGCCGGCGCGACGACTGATGGAACCGCTCCCACTGGTTGCTGGAGGACTGTAGAGAAGGAACTGCCGTCAAGCAACAGAGGAGTTGCGAATTCTTGCTGTCGAATTAATTCGACTCTTCAACCCTCTTGACCCCCAATTGCCACGTCCCCATCCTTGGGAGCGCTCCCACTGGTTCACAGGTTGTGACGCCCACATCACAGCCGCACCTCTTTGACCCCCCGCATCCCCCGAACCGCAAGGAGGAACCAGTCCATGCCCAAGAGACGGGCCCGGCGGCTGTGGACCGCTGTCGCGGCCACCCTGGCACTACCGCTCGCCACACTGGTCGCACTTCCAACGTCCGCCGATGCGGCGGCAGTTGCGTGCAGCGTCGACTACAAGACCAACGACTGGGGCTCCGGCTTCACCGCCGAGCTGACGATCACCAACCGCGGCAGCGACGCGATCGACGGCTGGTCCCTCACCTACTCCTACGCAGGGAACCAGAAGCTCAGCAACGGCTGGAACGCCGCCTGGTCGCAGTCCGGAAAAACGATCACCGCGAAGAATCTTTCGTACAATTCCAAGATCGCGGCGGGCGCCGCCACCAGCGCGGGCGCGCAATTCACGTACAGCGGCGCGAATGCGGCCCCGACCGATTTCGCGGTCAACGGGACGGTCTGCGCGGGCGCCCACCAGCCGCCGGTCACCGTGCTCACCAGCCCGAAGGCCGGCGCGGTCTACTCGGCGGGCGACGCCGTCCCGCTCGCCGCCACCGCCGCCGCGGCCGACGGGGCGAGCATCGGCAAGGTCGAGTTCTACGACGACACGACGCTCCTCGGCACGGACACGACCGCGCCGTACGAGCTGTCCACGTCCTCGCTTGCCTCCGGCACGCACTCCCTGTACGCGAAGGCGTACGACAGCATGGGCGCGTCCGGTGAGTCGACGCCGGTCGGCATCACGGTCGCGGCGGGCCCCGCCGTGGTCGCCTCGCCGTCCCAACTCGGCCTCCAGCAGGGCAAGTCGGGCACGTTCGACGTCAAGCTGTCGACGCAGCCCACCTCGAACGTGACGGTCACGACGGCCCGCGCGAGCGGCAACACCGGCCTGTCCGTCTCCTCGGGCGCGAGCCTGACCTTCACACCGTCGAACTGGAACACGGCGCAGAAGGTCACCATCGCGGCCGACGCGACCGGGACCGGCGCGGCGGCCTTCTCCGTGAGCGCCCCGGGCCACTCCAAGGCCACGGTCACGGTGACGCAGCTGGCCGCCTCCAAGACGTACGACGCCCGCTTCCTCGACCTCTACGGGAAGATCACCAACCCGGCGAACGGCTACTTCTCGCCGGAGGGCGTCCCGTACCACTCGGTGGAGACACTGATCGTCGAAGCCCCTGACCACGGCCACGAGACGACCTCGGAGGCGTACAGCTACCTGCTGTGGCTCCAGGCGATGTACGGCAAGGTCACCGGCGACTGGTCGAAGTTCAACGGGGCGTGGACGATCATGGAGAAGTACATGATCCCCACCCACGCCGACCAGCCGACGAACTCCTTCTACAACGCCTCGAAGCCCGCGACCTACGCGCCCGAGCACGACCTGCCGTCCCAGTACCCGGCCAAGCTCGACCCGTCGGTCTCCGTCGGCAGCGACCCGATCGCGGGCGAGCTGAAGAGCGCGTACGGCACGGACGACATCTACGGCATGCACTGGCTCCAGGACGTGGACAACGTCTACGGCTACGGGAACGAGCCCGGCAAGTGCGAGGCGGGCCCGACCGCGACAGGCCCCTCCTACATCAACACCTTCCAGCGCGGCGCGCAGGAATCGGTGTGGGAGACGGTGCCGCAGCCGACCTGCGACGCGTTCAAGTACGGCGGCAAGAACGGGTACCTGGACCTGTTCACCGGTGACTCGTCCTACGCCAAGCAGTGGAAGTTCACCAACGCCCCGGACGCCGACGCGCGGGCCGTGCAGGCCGCGTACTGGGCCGACGTCTGGGCCAAGCAGCAGGGCAAGAGCGCCGACGTCTCCGCGACCGTCGGCAAGGCCGCCAAGATGGGCGACTACCTGCGGTACTCGATGTACGACAAGTACTTCAAGAAGGTCGGGAACTGCACCGGGCCGACCACCTGCCCGGCCGGCACCGGCAAGGACTCCTCGCACTACCTGATGTCCTGGTACTACGCATGGGGCGGCGCCACCGACACCTCGGCGGGCTGGGCCTGGCGCATCGGCTCCAGCCACACGCACGGCGGCTACCAGAACCCGCTCGCCGCGTACGCCCTCTCCTCGGTCGCCGACCTGAAGCCCAAGTCGGCCACAGGGCAGGCGGACTGGGCCAAGTCCCTCGACCGGCAGCTGGAGTTCTACCGCTGGCTGCAGTCGGACGAGGGCGCCATCGCGGGCGGCGCCACCAACAGCTGGGGCGGCAGCTACAGCACCCCGCCGTCCGGCACGCCGACCTTCTACGGCATGTACTACGACGAGGCGCCGGTCTACCACGACCCGCCGTCGAACCAGTGGTTCGGCTTCCAGGCGTGGTCGATGGAGCGCGTCGCCGAGTACTACCAGCAGACGGGCGACGCCGACGCCAAGGTGGTCCTGGACAAGTGGGTGAAGTGGGCCCTGTCCAAGACGACCGTCAACCCCGACGGCACCTTCCGCATCCCGTCGACCCTCCAGTGGTCGGGCAAGCCCGACACCTGGAACGCGTCAAGTCCCGGCGCCAACAGCGGACTGCACGTCACCGTCGCCGACTACACGAACGACGTCGGTGTCGCGGCGGCCTACGCCAAGACCCTGACGTACTACGCCGCCAAGTCCGGTGACACGCAGGCGAAGTCGGTCGCGAAGGCGCTGCTCGACGGCATGTGGGCGAACAACCAGGACGCGCTCGGCATCGCGGTGCCCGAGACGCGGGCCGACTACAGCCGGTTCGGCGACCCGGTCTACGTGCCGAGCGGCTGGACGGGCACCATGCCGAACGGCGACAAGATCGACTCCTCGTCGACCTTCGCCTCGCTGCGCTCCTTCTACAAGAGCGACCCCAACTGGTCGAAGATCGAGGCGTATCTGGCGGGTGGCGCCGCGCCGACGTTCACGTACCACCGGTTCTGGGCCCAGGCGGACATCGCGCTCGCCATGGGCTCGTACGCGGAGCTGCTCGAATAGACGCCCCGCCGGCGACGGCTCCGTGTACACGGGCCGGGCGGTCCCCCTCCCCGGGGCCCGCCCGGCCCTCACCCTGCTCCCCCCTTTTTTACGGAGACCTCATGCGCAGATCCCGCTTGCCCCTGGCAGGCGCACTCGCTCTCGTGGCGGGCCTGTTGACGACGGGCGCGGCGACGGCGGCGGAAGCCCCGAGCACGCCCCGCACGTCCCTGGCCGCCGACACGTACACCTGGAAGAACGCCCGGATAGACGGCGGCGGCTTCGTCCCCGGCATCGTCTTCAACCGCTCCGAGAAGAACCTCGCCTACGCCCGCACCGACATCGGCGGCGCCTACCGCTGGGACCAGGCCACGAAGTCCTGGACCCCGCTGCTGGACTCGGTGGGCTGGGACGACTGGGGCCACACCGGTGTCGCCTCGATCGCCACGGACTCCGTCGCCCCGGACAAGGTGTACGCGGCCGTCGGCACGTACACCAACGACTGGGACCCCGGCAACGGGGCGGTCCTGCGCTCCGCCGACCGCGGCGCGACCTGGAAGAAGACGGACCTGCCCTTCAAGCTCGGCGGCAACATGCCGGGCCGCGGCATGGGCGAACGGCTCGCGATCGACCCGCACGACAACAAGGTCCTGTACCTGGGCGCGCCGAGCGGCAAGGGGCTGTGGCGCTCGACGGACGCGGGCGTCACATGGTCCCAGGTCACGGCGTTCCCGAACCCCGGCACGTACCGCGCGGACCCATCGGACACGTCGGGGTACTCGTCCGATCTGCAGGGCGTGGTGTGGGTGACGTTCGACGAGTCGACGGGCTCGGGCACGTCGCGCACGCAGACGATCTACGCGGGTGTGGCGGACAAGGACAACTCGGTCTACCGCTCGACGGACGCGGGCGCGACGTGGCAGCGCGTGGCGGGCCAGCCCACGGGTTACCTGCCCCACAAGGGTGTCCTGGACGCTGCGAACGGCTACCTCTACCTCGCGTACAGCGACACGGGCGGCCCGTACGACGGCGGAAAGGGCCAGGTCTGGCGGTACGCGACGAAGACCGGCGAGTGGAAGAACATCAGTCCGGCCGCGGAGGCGGACACGTACTACGGCTTCAGCGGCCTGACGCTCGACCGGCAGCACCCGGGCACGGTCATGGTCTCCGGCTACAGCTCCTGGTGGCCGGACACGCTGATCTTCCGCTCGAAGGACAGCGGCGGTACGTGGACGAAGGCGTGGGACTACAGCTCGTACCCGGAGCGCGCGAACCGCTACACGATGGACGTCTCCTCCGTGCCCTGGCTGACCTGGGGCGCGAACCCGACGCCGCCCGAGCAGACGCCGAAGCTCGGCTGGATGACCGAGGCGCTCGAGATCGACCCGTTCGACTCGGACCGGATGATGTACGGGACGGGCGCGACGATCTACGGGACGGAGAACCTCGGCGCGTGGGACACCGGCTCCACCGGCGCGGTCACCATCAAGCCGATGGTGAAGGGCCTGGAGGAGACGGCGGTCAACGACCTGGCCTCCCCGCCGTCCGGCGCGCCGCTGCTCAGCGCGCTCGGTGACATCGGCGGCTTCCGCCACACGGACCTGACGAAGGTCCCGCCGATGATGTTCACGAGCCCGAACTTCACGACGTCGACGAGCCTGGACTTCGCGGAGTCGAAGCCGGAGGCGGTCGTTCGCGTCGGCAACGTCGACTCGGGTGCGCACATCGCCTTCTCCTCCGACAACGGGGCCAACTGGTACGCGGGATCAGACCCCTCCGGCGTCACGGGCGGTGGCACGGTGGCGGTGTCGGCGGACGGCGGCCGGTACGTGTGGAGCCCGGAGGGTGCCGGGGTGCAGACGGGGTCGGGGTCGTCGTGGACGGCGTCGAGCGGCGTGCCGGCGGGCGCGGTGGTCGAGTCGGACCGGGCGGACGCGAAGACGTTCTACGCGTTCAAGTCGGGTACGTTCTACGCCAGTTCGGACGGTGGCGCGACCTTCACGGCGAAGGCGTCGAGCGGGCTGCCGACGGACGGCCCGGTCCGGTTCAAGGCGGTGCCGGGGGCGAAGGGCGACATCTGGCTGGCCGGTGGTTCGACGCAGGGCGCGTACGGGCTGTGGCACTCGAAGGACGGCGGCGCCACGTTCACGAAGCTGTCGAACGTCGAGCAGGCCGACACGGTCGGCTTCGGCAAGGCGGCGCCGGGCGCGAGCTACCAGACCCTGTTCACCAGCGCGAAGATCGGCGGCGTCCGCGGCATCTTCCGCTCCACGGACGCGGGCGCCACCTGGACCCGGATCAACGACGACGCCCACCAGTGGGGCTGGACGGGCGCGGCCATCACGGGTGACCCGCGGGTCTACGGCCGGGTCTACGTGTCGACGAACGGCCGGGGCGTCATCTACGGCGACACCTCGGGCACCCCGACCGACCCGGGCGACGGTGGCGGGGACGGCGGCTCCGGTGACGCCACCTGCAAAGTCACGTACAAGGTCACCAACGAATGGCCGGGCGGCTTCCAGGCGGACGTGACGCTGACGAACACCGGCACGACGGCCTGGGACGGCTGGTCCCTGAACTGGTCCTTCCCGGACGGCCAGAAGCTGACCCAGGCGTGGAACGCGGAGGCGACCCAGTCGGGGGCGACGGTGACAGCCAAGAACGTGACCTGGAACGGAAAGGTGGCCCCGGGTTCATCAGCGGCGTTCGGCTTCACCGGAAGCAAGACGTCGGGGAACGGGGTTCCGGGGGCGTTCTCGGTGGGCGGGAAGGGGTGTGCGGGCGGCTGACGCGGGGAGCCCGCTCGTGACCGGCCGGACATCTTTGAATGTCCGGCCGGTCACGGATGCGACACCACTCCTTCACGTGACCTTCACTTATGGTCCATCGGAGTCGTACGCTCCCTGCCTCAGCAGCGACTCAGGGGGACACCATGGCCACTCCGTACACACCCGCGCCTCCGCCAGGACCTGCCACCCGGCCCGGACCCAAGTGGGCGCGTAAGCGCATCGTGCTGCCGGCGATCGGGATCGCGTTCGCCGTGGGCGCGGGCGCCGGTGCCGCCGGAGGTGACGGCGGCGACAGTGGTAGCAGCACGGTGAAGTCGAGCCAGGCCCGACCGACCACTACCGTCACGGCGACGGCGACGGCGACCGCTTCCCCCGAAGCGGCGCCGACGGTGACGGTGACCACCACGAAGACCGCCAAGGTCAAGGTCACTGTCACGGCGAGGCCCCCGTCGGACTCCAGCTCCACGGGCAACGGCACCAGCGGCGGCAGCGGCGGCGGAACCACGTCCGGCACCTGCTCCATCACCTCGAACGCGGGCAACTGCTACTCGGCCGGCCAGTACTGCCGCAACAGCGACCACGGCGCCAGCACCACGACCGCGAGCGGGGCCGCGATCACCTGCAGCTACCGCTCGAACGGCTGGCGCTGGTCCTACAGCTGACCCCGGCGTCCGACGCGGCTCACGGCGTCGAGATCGTCGGCCGCGGCGCCGTCGCCATGCCCGAGCCGATGAAGAAGCTCGGGTGCGGGGGCTGGTTGTACGCGGTGTTCTGCCAGGCCAGGGCCGTGCGGTACTGGGTGTCGTGGAGCAGGGTGGTGATGCGGGTGGAGGTTTCGAGGGGGGTCGAGTAGATGCGGAGGGCCGTGTTGTTGGTGGTCGGCCAGACGACCTCCTCGCGCCAGTCGCCGAGGATGTCACCCGACAGGGCCGGCGTCGCCTTCGTGCCGTTGTTGGAGTGGACGCCCGAGGCGGTCAGGAGGCGGGTGTCGGCGGACGTGCCGTACTTGTCGATGCGGGTGGCGTCGAGGAGTTCGCGGGTGGTGTCACCGTCCCACCAGGAGAGGAAGTTCGTGGAGGACGGTTTGCGGGACGCCACCACCGCGCCCTTGGGGCTGCGGATGCCGGATTCCGACGACGACCAGGACTCGGCGCCCGCGCTGCCGGACCAGATGTCGCCGGAGACGCCCCGGCCGTTGTCGCCGTTGGCCCCCGTGGACCACAGGACGGCGCCGGTCCTCGCGTCGGCCATCCACGACGACGGCTTCGAGCTGTCCTCGTCGACCTTGAACTCCTCCAGGCCCGCGCGGGACGGGTCGAGGTCGCCGACGTGCATGGCGTCGCCGTGGCCGTTGCGCGTCGTCCACAGGGCCGCGCCGTTGTCGTCGACCGCCATCGCGCCGTAGACGATCTCGTCCCTGCCGTCGCCGTCGACGTCCGCGACCGAGAGCTGGTGGTTGCCCTGGCCGTCGTAGCCCTTGCCGCTGTTGGTGGAGGAGTTCGTGTCGAACGTCCAGCGGCGCGTGAAGGCGCCGCCCCGCCAGTCCCAGGCCGCGATCACGGACCGCGTGTAGTAGCCGCGCGCCATGATCAGCGAGGGGCGTGCGCCGTCGAGGTAGGCCGTGCCCGCGAGGAAGCGGTCGACACGGTTGCCGTACGAGTCGCCCCAGGACGAGACCGTGCCGCGCGCGGGGACGTAGTCGACGGTGCCCATCGCGGCACCCGTCTGCCCGTTGAACATGGTCAGGTACTCGGGTCCTGAGAGCACGTAGCCGCTGGAGTTGCGGTAGTCGGCCGACGAGCTGCCGATGACCTTGCCCTGGCCGTCGACCGTGCCGTCCGCCGTCTTCATGGCGACCTCGGCCTTGCCGTCGCCGTCGTAGTCGTACACCTGGAACTGGGTGTAGTGCGCGCCCGAGCGGATGTTGCGGCCGAGGTCGGCGCGCCACAGGCGGGTGCCGTCCAGCTTCACGGCGTCGACGATCGTGTTGCCGGTGTAGCCGGACTGGGAGTTGTCCTTGGCGTTGGTGGGCTGCCACTTGAGGACGAACTCCAGGACGCCGTCGCCGTCGAGGTCGCCCACGGAGGCGTCGTTGGCCTCGTAGGTGTAGGCGACGCCGTCGGGGGTGGTGCCGCCCGCGGGCGGGGAGATCGGTACGTCCTTGTAGCCGGCCCGGAACTGGATCGCGTGCGGGGAGTCGGCCTGCTCGACGCCGCCCACGACCGCGCGGACCGTGTAGTCGGCGGAGTTCGGGGCGCCGGAGTGGAAGTAGTTCGTGGAGCCGGTGACAGGGGTGGAGTTCACCTTCGTACCGGCGCGGTAGACGTTGAAGGAGACGTTGTCCGGGTCGGTGCCGAGCCAGCGCCAGCTGACCAGGTTCCCGGCGTCGGTGTGCACGCTGACCAGGCCACGGTCGAGCTTCTCGGCCTGCCGGGCGGTGGCGGCGGAGGCGTTGTCGCTGGGCAGGAGGGTCAGCCCGGCGGCGGCCAGGGCGACGGCGGCGGTCGCGGCGAGCAAAGGGCTGCGCCGTCTGCGGCGGGAGGGGGGACGGGGCTGGGTTCCGGGCATGTGGGGGCTCCTGGGGGTCGGAACACACGGGTGGGTCACGTCCCGTCAGTCGCCGCCCGCGACCGTTGCGTTGCCGCGCATCACCGGGTCGGTCGCCGCGCCCTTGCCTCTCCCCGGGAAAGCCGGTCGGGGAACGGCTTGACTTCGTGTGCGCTTCAACGCGTTGACTCCCGTCCGACAGTCCGGCCCGGCCGCACCCGGGTGACAGACACGAGGGAGCTCCGCATGAAGTACCGCACCATCGGCACCGACCCCGCGACGCGCCGCGAGGTCAGCGTCCTCAGCCTCGGCGCCATGCTGTTCGGCACGGTCACGGACGAGAAGACGGCGTTCGCGATCCTCGACCGGTACGTGGAGGCGGGCGGCACGTTCGTCGACACGTCGGACAACTACGCGTACTGGCAGACCGGCAGCGTCGGCGGCGAGAGCGAGACCGTGCTCGGCAACTGGCGGCGCAGCCGTGGCATCGGCGACGAGATCGTCATCGCCACCAAGCTGGGCGCGGCACCGCTCGCCCCCGGCACCGGGTACGTCGACAACGCCGAGGGGCTCTCCGCGGCGGCGATCCGGAGGGCGGTCGCGGGCAGCACGGCCCGGCTCGGCATGGAGCGGCTCGATCTGCTCTACGCCCACATCCCCGACCCGAAGGTCGAACTCGCCTAGACAGTAAGGGAGTTCGGGGCGCTCGTGAACGAGGGGCGGGTCGGGCTGCTCGGCGTCTCCAACCACTGGGCGTGGCAGGTGGAGCGGGCCCGCGCCCTCGCCCGCGCCGAGGGGCTCCCCGGGTACGAGGTGCTCCAGTACCAGCACAGCTATCTGCGGCACCGCGTCGACACCCCGAGCCAGCTCTCCCCGGACGGCGAACTCGGCACCGCCGACGGGAACCTGCTCAGCATGGTCCGCGCCGAGGAGGACCTCACGCTCGTCGCCTACTCCCCGCTGCTCGGCGGCGCCTACGTCCGGGCCGACAAGCCGCTCAGCGCCGGTCACGACCACGGCAGCACGCAGCCCCGGCTCGCGGCGCTGCGCGAGGTGGCGAAGTCGTCGGGGGCGACCGTCAACCAGGTCGTCCTGGCCTGGATGCTCGGGCACCAGGTCCCGGCGATCCCGCTGGTCGGCGCCTCCTCCGTCGCCCAGATCGAGGAGAGCCTGGCCGCGGTCGACCTGGAGCTGACGCGGGAGGAACGGGCCCGCCTCGACGCGGTGTGACGGGGCCCGGTGGAGGTCCAGCGGCGGTACACCCCGGTGGAGGTTCAGCGGCGGTACGCAAGCACCGTGTACGTGGGCTCGGGGCGCGGGACGTCCTGGTCCGGCAGCCGCTCCAGGCGCCGGGCCAGCTCCTCGCCGCCCGCCGCGTACATCCGCCCCGCCCGCACCTCCCGCGCGACCCGGGCGGGGGTGCGGCCCTGCCCGTGGCCCACAAAGGCAGCCCGGCCGCACAGACGCAGACCGTGCCCGGCCGCGTACGAGGTGATCAGCTCGGCGGCGTCGGCGGCAGGGCGAGGACGGTACGGCTCGACCAGGGCGCAGAGGTCGCTGCCGACCAGGTGGGCGGCGTTCTTGTCGACCGTCGTCAGGTAGACGCCGCCGGGGCGCAGCACGCGTGCCGCCTCGGCGACGACCGGTGCCGCGACGTCTAGGAGATGCAGCAGCCAGATCGAGGTGACCGCGTCGAACGAGCGGTCGGCGAAGGGCAGTTGGCGGCTGTCGGCGCGCGCCACCCGTCCCGCGAGACGCGGCGCCGCCGCCCGCAGCATCCCGTCGGCCAGGTCCACGCCGAACGGGCGCAGACCGGGGCGGGCCAGGCGGCGCGTGACGATGCCCGTGCCGCAGGCCAGGTCGAGGAGCGAGCGCGCGGTGCCGGGGACGAGACCGAGGAGCGCCTCGGCGGCGGCCCGCGCGCGGGGCTCCCCGCCGCGACTGGCGTCGTACCGTGCGGCTTCCGCGTCGTAGTCGAGCACGGACAGGACCCTGACAAGCGGGCGGCGGCGGGCTAGCTCGCCGCGTGCCCCGGTGCCATCGCCTCGACCCGCTCGGCGAGTGCGAAGTCCTTCGCCGTCACGGCGCCCCCGGCGTCGTGCGTGTGCACCGCGAGGGTCACTGTGTCGTAGCCGAGCGTCAGGTCGGAGTGGTGGTTCAACTCCTCCTGCACGTGCGCGATGTGGACGACGAAGGCCGTCGCCGCGAAGTGGCTCGCCAGGCGGTACGTACGGGTGATGCGGTCGCCGTCGAGCGTCCAGCCGGGGAGTTCGGCGAGGCGGTCCTCGATGTCCTTCTGCGAGAGCGGTTCGACAGTCATGCCTCCAGCGTGCCACCCGCACCGGGTTACGGTCTCCCCATGACGACTGCGACGCGCAAAAACGCTTCCGAAGTGGGCCGTCTGCTGCGCGGCTGGCGCGAACAACGACGCGTCAGCCAACTGGAGCTCGCGCTGCGCGCGGACTCGTCCGCGCGGCACATCAGCTTTGTCGAGACGGGCCGCTCGCGCCCGAGCGAGGAGCTGGTCCTGCGCCTCGCCGAGCACCTGGACGTACCGATGCGCGAGCGCAACTCGCTGCTCCTCGCCGCGGGTTACGCGCCCCGGTTCACGCAGACCCCGCTCGACGACCCGTCGATGGGCGCCCTCCGCGACGGTCTGGAGCGGCTGCTGCGCGGCTACGAGCCCTACCCGGCGCTGATCGTCGACGCCACGTACAACGTGGTCGCCACCAACCGCGGCCTCGCCGCCCTGATGTCCTCCCTCCCCCCGGAGCTGCTCGCCGCGCAGCCGCTGAACGCGATGCGGCTCACGCTGCACCCGCGGGGCCTCGCACCCCGGATCAGGAACCTGCGCGAGTGGCGCGGGCACCTGCTCGCGCAGATGGAGCGGCAGATCGCGCTCGCCCGCTCGGCGGAGCTGCGGGCGCTGTACGAGGAGGTCGCGGCGTATCCGGTCCCCGAGGACGCGCCGGGGCACGAGCCGGACGAGGCGGTGCCGTACTTCGCGCTGCCGATGGTGATCGAGCACGACGGGCACGTGCTGTCCTTCGTGTCGTCGATCTCGACGTTCAACACGCCGATGGACGTGACGGTCGCCGAGCTGGCGATCGAGACGCTGCTCCCGGCCGACCCGGCGACGGTCAAGTACCTGCACTCCGAAATGGGCTGAGCCGGGAGGCGCCATTGCTCCATCCGGTGAGGGTGGCCAAGGTGGTGGCGGGGCCGTGCGGGTGACGCCCCGGACGGCGGTCCGTCACGTGCCCCACCCGTACGGCCCCCGCCGGAAGGTGACCCGCGCCCTGGGCCCCTAGCGTGCACCAGACGGCACAGCGAGGGAGCACACACGGTGACAGACACGACGCGCCGCCCCACCGAGCCGGACGCCGCGCTGTTGCGGGCCGGGCGGTTCTTCCGGCGGGGGACCGCCGCCGACGACCTGCACAGTGTGCGGATCGAGGGCGGCCGGGACGGGGACGTCTTCTACCGCGACCGGTGGAGCCACGACAAGGTCGTGAACTCCACGCACGGGGTGAACTGCACGGGCTCGTGCCGGTGGAAGGTGTACGTCAAGGACGGCATCATCACGTGGGAGACCCAGCAGACCGACTACCCGAGCGTGGGCCCCGACCGCCCCGAGTACGAGCCGCGCGGCTGCCCGCGAGGGGCGGCGTTCTCCTGGTACACGTACTCCCCCACCCGCGTCCGCTACCCGTACATCCGGGGGCTGCTCCTGGAGATGTACCGGGAGGCGAAGGCGCGGCTCCACGACCCGGTGCTCGCCTGGGCCGACATCCAGAACGATCCCGAGCGGCGCAGGCGGTACCAACAGGCCCGCGGCAAGGGCGGGTTGGTGCGGGCCACGTGGGACGAGGCGGTCGAGATCGTCGCCGCCGCGCACGTGCACACGATCAAGACGTACGGGCCCGACCGCGTCGCCGGTTTCTCGCCGATCCCCGCGATGTCGATGGTGTCGCACGCGGCGGGGGCCCGTTTCCACTCCCTCATCGGCGCGCCGATGCTGTCGTTCTACGACTGGTACGCGGATCTGCCGGTGGCCTCGCCGCAGGTCTTCGGCGACCAGACGGACGTCCCCGAGTCGGGCGACTGGTGGGACGCCGCGTATCTGATGATGTGGGGCTCGAACGTGCCCGTCACGCGGACGCCGGACGCGCACTGGATGGCCGAGGCGCGCTATCGCGGGCAGAAGGTCGTCGTCGTGGCGCCCGACTACGCGGACAACGCGAAGTTCGCCGACGAGTGGCTGCACCCGCACCCCGGCACGGACGGCGCGCTCGCCTTCGCGATGGGGCACGTGATCCTCAAGGAGTTCTTCGTCGGGCGGGAGACCCCGTTCTTCTCCGACTACGTCAAGAAGTTCACGGATCTGCCGTTCCTGGTGACCCTGGAGGAGCGGGACGGCGGCTACGTCCCGGCGAAGTTCCTGCGCGCCGCCGATCTCGGTCAGGGCGGCGAGGGCGCCGAGTGGAAGACCGTCGTCCTCGACGAGGCGACCGGCCGGGCCGCCGTCCCGAACGGCTCCCTGGGCTTCCGCTGGACCGAGTCCGGAAAGGGCCGGTGGAACCTCGAACTCGGTGACATCGCGCCCAAGTTGAGCCTGTACGGGGCCGAGGTCGCCACCGGGGTGCCCGTGCTCCTGCCCCGTTTCGACACCGACGGCGGCGAGCACGGGCAGGGGCGCGGGGAGGTCGTCCGGCGCGGGGTTCCGGCGACGCGGCTCGGCGGGCAGGACGGACCGCTCGTCACCACCGTCTTCGATCTGCTGCTCGCCCAGTACGGGGTGGGACGCGAGGGGCTGCCGGGTGCGTGGGCGTCCTCGTACGACGACGCGGACGCGGTCGGCACACCCGCCTGGCAGGAGATCCACACCTCCGTTCCGGCCGCGAAGTGCGTGAAGATCGCGCGCGAGTTCGCTGCGACGGCCGAGAAGTCACGCGGGCGCTGCATGATCCTCATGGGCGCGGGGACCAACCACTGGTTCCACTCCGAGACGATCTACCGCAGCTTCCTCTCCCTGCTCCAGCTCACCGGCTGCCAGGGCCGGAACGGCGGCGGCTGGGCGCACTACGTCGGGCAGGAGAAGTGCCGCCCGGTGACGGGGTGGGCCTCACTGGCCTCCGCCAACGACTGGTCGCGGCCGCCCCGGCAGATGATCGGCACCGCGTACTGGTTCACCAACACCGACCAGTGGCGCTACGACCGGTTCGGCGCGGACGTCCTCGCCTCGCCGCTCGGCAAGGGCGCCTTCCAGGGGATGACGGGCGCCGACTGTCTCGCGCTGTCGGCGCGGACGGGGTGGATGCCGTCGTACCCGACGTTCGACCGCAGCTCCCTCGACCTCGGCGAGCAGGACGTCCAGGCCACGGTGGACGAGCTGAAGGCGGGGACGCTGAAGTTCGCCGTCGAGGATCCGGACGCGCCCGAGAACTGGCCGCGCGTCCTCACTCTCTGGCGCGCCAACCTGCTCGGCTCCTCCGCGAAGGGCGCCGAGTACTTCACCAAGCACCTCCTGGGCACGCACTCCTCGCTGCGCGCGCAGGAGGCCGCGCCCGAGGAGCGGCCGACCACCGTCACCTGGCGCGACGAGGCGCCCGAGGGCAAGCTCGACCTGCTGCTCTCGCTCGACTTCCGCCAGACCTCCTCCACGCTCCTCTCCGACGTCGTGCTGCCCGCCGCGACCTGGTACGAGAAGCACGATCTGTCCTCCACGGACATGCACCCCTACGTGCACTCGTTCTCGCCGGCCGTCGATCCGCCCTGGCAGGCCCGTACGGACTTCGACACGTTCAAGGCGCTCGCGCACAAACTCAGTGAGCTGGCGGTCGGCCATCTCGGAGTGCGGAAGGACCTCGTCGCGGCGCCGCTGCAGCACGACACGCCCGGGGAGATCGCGCAGCCCGGCGGCGTCGTCCTGGACTGGCGCAAGGGCGAGTGCGAGCCGGTGCCGGGCAGGACGATGCCGAACCTCGTGGTCGTCGAACGGGACTACACCGCGATCGGCGCGAAGTTCTGCGCGCTCGGGCCGCTGGTGGAGGAGCTGGGCCTGCCCGCCAAGGGCATCGCCCTCAAGCCCGACCAGGAGGTCGCCGAGCTGCGCGAGCGCAACGGTGTCGTACGCGGCGGCCCCGCCGACGGACGGCCGAGCCTCGATACCGCGATCAAGGCGGCGAACACGATCCTCGCCCTCTCCGGGACCACCAACGGCCGCCTCGCCACCCAGGGCTTCCACACGCTCGAAGCCCGTACGGGCCAGGAGATGGCGCATCTCGCCGCCGAGCACGAGGGCAAGAAGGTCACCTACGCGGACACCGTCGCGGCGCCCGTGCCGGTGATCACCTCGCCCGAGTGGTCGGGCAGCGAGTCCGGCGGGCGGCGGTACACGGCGTTCACGCTCAACACCGAGCACGCCAAGCCCTGGCACACGCTCACCGGGCGCCAGCACTTCTTCATCGACCACGACTGGATGCACGAGCTGGGCGAGGCGCTGCCCGTCTACCGGCCGCCGCTCGACATGAACCGCCTGTTCGGCGAGGCGCGCCTCGGCCCGGACGGGGAGAAGGAGGTGACCGTCCGCTACCTCACCCCGCACAACAAGTGGTCCATCCACTCCGAGTACCAGGACAACCTGTTCATGCTGGCGCTCTCGCGCGGCGGCCAGTCGATCTGGATGGCGCCGCAGGACGCCGACGCCATCGGGGTCAGGGACAACGACTGGATCGAGGCGGTCAACCGCAACGGTGTCGTCGTGGCCCGCGCGGTCGTCTCGCACCGGATGCCGGCCGGCACGGTCTACATGCACCACGCGCAGGAACGCACCGTCAACGTCCCCAAGGCGGAGACCAGCGGCAGGCGCGGCGGCATCCACAACTCGCTGACCCGGCTCATCCTCAAGCCGTCCCATCTCATCGGCGGCTACGCCCAGCTCTCGTGGGCGTTCAACTACTTCGGACCGACGGGCAACCAGCGCGACGAGGTGACGGTCATCCGGCGCCGCGGCCAGAAGGTGGAGTACTGAACTCATGCGCATCATGGCTCAGATCGCGATGGTCATGAACCTGGACAAGTGCATCGGGTGCCACACCTGCTCGGTCACCTGCAAGCAGGCGTGGACCAACCGCAACGGCATGGAGTACGTCTGGTTCAACAACGTCGAGACCCGCCCGGGCCAGGGCTATCCGCGCCGCTACGAGGACCAGGAGAAGTGGCGCGGCGGCTGGGAGCTGAACAAGCGCGGCGCCCTGAAGCTGAAGAACGGCGGCCGGTTCAAGAAGCTCGCGGGCATCTTCTCCAACCCCAAGCTGCCCGAGATGAAGGACTACTACGAGCCCTGGACGTACGACTACAAGAACCTGACCGAGGCGCCGCTCGGCGACGACTACCCGGTGGCCGAGCCCCGCTCGCAGATCTCCGGCAAGCCGATGAAGATCGAGTGGTCCTCGAACTGGGACGACAACCTCGGCGGCGCCCCGCAGTACGGCGACCTCGACCCGATGGTGGAGAAGACCCGGCGGCAGGCCGCCGACAAGGTCAAGTTCGCGTTCGAGCAGACCTTCATGTTCTACCTGCCGCGCATCTGCGAGCACTGCCTGAACCCGTCGTGCGTCGCCTCGTGCCCGTCGGGGGCGATGTACAAGCGCGCGGAGGACGGCATCGTCCTCGTCGACCAGGACCAGTGCCGGGGCTGGCGGATGTGCGTGACCGGATGCCCGTACAAGAAGGTGTACTTCAACCACCGCACCGGCAAGGCCGAGAAGTGCACGCTGTGCTACCCGCGCCTCGAAGTCGGCCTGCCGACCGTCTGCTCCGAGACCTGCGTCGGGCGTCTGCGCTACCTCGGCGTCATCCTCTACGACGCCGACAAGGTGACGGCGGCGGCGCAGACCAAGGACGACACGCAGCTCTACGAGGCGCAGCTCGGGGTGTTCCTCGATCCGCACGACCGCGCCGTGCAGCGGGCGGCGGAGGAGGCCGACATCCCGTACGACTGGATGGAGGCGGCGCGGCGCTCCCCTGTCCACGCGCTCATCAGCAAGTACAAGGTGGCCCTTCCGCTGCATCCGGAGTACCGGACGATGCCGATGGTCTGGTACATCCCGCCGCTCTCCCCCGTCGTCGACGCGCTCACCGAGACCGGGCACGACGGCGAGGACCACGCCAACCTCTTCGGCGCGATCGACACCCTGCGCATCCCGCTCGAATACCTGGCGGAGATCTTCACCGCCGGTGACACCGGGCCCGTACGCGCCTCCCTGGAGAAGCTGGCGGCCATGCGCTCGCACATGCGGGCCATCAATCTCGGGGACGAGCCGGACGCGTCCATCGCCGCGTCCGTGGGCATGGAGGCGGTCGAGGTCGAGGAGATGTACCGGCTGCTCGCCATCGCCAAGTACGAGGAGCGGTACGTCATCCCGACGGCGGCGGTCGGCGACGCCAAGCGCCTGGAGGAGACGGCGGTGCCGGACTCGTGCAGCCTCGACCACGCCGACGGGCCCGGCATGGGCGGCGAGGGCCCCTTCGGCGGCGACTCCGGGAACACCATGGCGGGCGGGCGGAAGCTGCTGCCCGTCGTCTCCTTCGAGAACTTCCACCTCACCAAGCGCCGCCAGACCGCCGACGACCCCAAGGAGAGCCCGTGACCGGCCCCTCAGCGCTCCTGCACCAGGCGGCGGCGCTCTGCCTCACCTACCCCGACGAGGAGCTGTACGAGCGGCTCCCGCTGGTGCGCGCGGCGGCGCCCCGGCTCGCCCCCTTCGTCGACCACGCCGAGGCGACCCCCTTGCAGGACCTTGCCGCGCACTACGTCCAGGTCTTCGACTTCAAGAACCGGCACAGCCTGTACCTGACCTGGTGGCGCGACGGGGACACCCGGCGGCGCGGCATGTCCCTGGTCCGGTTCAAGGAGGTCTACCGGGAGCACGGCATGGAGTTCACCGGCGAGGAGCTGCCGGACTTCCTGCCCGCCGTCCTGGAGTTCTCGGCCCAGGCCGGGCCGTTCCTCCTGGAGGAGCACCGCAGCGGCCTGGAACTGCTCCGCATCGCCCTCACCGAGCACGGCACCCCGTACGCGACCGTGCTCGACGCCGTCTGCGCCTCCCTGCCGGGCCCCTCTCCCAAGGACCGCGCCGAGGCGCTCGCGCTCGCCCGCTCGGGCCCGCCGCGCGAGGAGGTCGGCCTGGAGCCCTTCGGCGACCTCGGTCTGCGCGAACCCCTGCCGCTGTTCGTGAAGGAGCACGCGCCGTGACCACGCTGATCTGGGGCGCGCTGCCCTACATCGCCTTCGTCCTGCTGATCGCGGGCACGATCTGGCGGTTCCGCTACGACAAGTTCGGCTGGACGACGCGCTCCTCGCAGATCTACGAGTCCAAGCTCCTCAACATCGCCTCGCCCGTCTTCCACTACGGCATCCTGTTCGTCCTCGCGGGGCACATCATCGGCCTCTTCGTCCCGATGTCGTGGACGAACGCGGTGCACGTCAGCGAGCACTCGTACCATCTGCTGTCGCTGATCGGCGGCACGCTCGCCGGGGTCCTCGCCGTCGCCGGCATCTTCATGCTGATCTACCGGCGCCGCACCAAGGCCCCGGTCTTCCTCGCGACGACCCGCAACGACAAGCTCATGTACGCCGTCCTGCTCGCCTCGATCGTCCTCGGCATGGCCGCCAAGCTCTCCCACTCCTCCGGCGACGGCTACAACTACCGCGAGACCATCGGCCCGTGGGCCCGCAGCCTGTTCACGCTGTCCCCGGACGTCTGGCGGATGGAGGGCGTACCCGTGCTCTACCAGATCCATGCGGTAGTGGGCATGTCACTCATCGCGCTGGTACCGTTCACCCGGCTCGTGCACATGTTCAGCGCGCCGTTGCAGTACCTGTTCCGGCCCTACGTGGTCTACCGCAGCCGCGACCCGCGGCGCCTGACCGCGCGGCCGGAGCGACGGGGGTGGGAGCGCACCGGCTCATAGCCGCTGCGGACAAGGAACGCCACGTGGGGAGACGTGTGACGTGAGTGAACGACGGCCCGCCCCCACCGTGGGCCAGGTGGTCCTCGGGCGCCGCCTGCGCGACCTGCGGGAGGCCAGGGGGCTCAAGCGCGACGAGGCCGCCCGCGCCCTGCGCGTCACCGGCGCGACCATCCGCCGCATGGAGATGGCCGAGGTCGCCCTGAAGATCCCGTACGTCCAGATGCTCCTGGAGCTGTACGAGGTCCCCGAGCGCGAGATCGAGGCGTTCGTGGCGCTCGCCGAGGAGGCGAACCTGCCCGGCTGGTGGCAGCGCTACCACGACGTGCTGCCCGACTGGTTCAGCCTGTACGTCAGCCTGGAGGGCGCGGCGGAGATGATCCGCGCCTACGAGCCGCACTTCGTGCCGGGCCTGCTCCAGACCGAGGCGTACGCGCGGGCCGTCTTCGACGCCGGGACGGTCGGCCGCTCCAAGCCCGACGAGATAGAGCGGCACGTCTCCCTGCGCCTCGCCCGGCAGTCCCTGCTCACCCGGGAGGACGCGCCGCACCTGTGGGTCGTCATGGACGAGACGGTGCTGCGCCGCCCGCCCGGCGGCGCCGACGTGCTCCGCGACCAGCTGGACCACCTCCTCGAAGTGGCCCGCCTGCCGCACGTGACGCTCCAGATAGCCGAGTTCGCGAGCGGGCCGCACCCCGGCACGTTCGGCCCGTTCACCCTGTTCCGCTTCCCCGTCCGTGAGCTGCCGGACATGGTCTACAGCGAGTACGTCACCGGGGCCCTGTACCTCGACTCGCGGGACGAGGTGGGCACGCACCTGGAGGTCCTGGACCACCTGGTGGCGCAGGCGGCGAGCGCGGAGCGGACCCTTGAGCTGATGGCGCAGTGGCGGGAGAGGCTGGGCTCCGCCGACCAGGACTGAGGCCCGCGGGGTTTACGAGGATTCGCTCCTGTCACCCTTCGCGCTCTTGTCGCCCCTCGCGCTCCTGTCGCCTTCCCCGCTCTTGTCGCCCTCCCCGCTCTTCTCGTCGTCCACGATCTCGGCGTCCACGACGTCCTCACGGGGCGCGTCCTCCGGAGGCTGCTGCTGCCCGCCGCTCTGCGCGTCCTGGTACATCGCCTGCCCCACCTTCTGGCTGACGGTGGCCAGCTTCCGTACGCCTTCGCGCAGGGCGTGCGTGTCCGGCGGGTCGGCGGCGAGCGTCGTCTTCAACTCCGCCACCGCCGCCTCCACTTCGGCGCGGATGCCGGACGGGACGCGCTCCTCGTTCTCCCGCAGGAACCGCTCCGTCTGGTAGACGAGCTGCTCCGCCTCGTTGCGCGCCTCGGCGGCCTCGCGGCGGGTGCGGTCCTCCTCGGCGTGGGCCTCGGCCTCGCGCATCATGCGGTCGATCTCGTCCTTGGGCAGGGCGGAGCCGCCGGTCACCGTCATCTTCTGCTCGCGCCCGGTCGCCATGTCCTTCGCCGACACGTGCATGATCCCGTCGGCGTCGATGTCGAAGGTGACCTCGATCTGCGGGACGCCGCGCGGCGCGGGCGGCAGGCCCGTCAGGTCGAAGACGCCGAGCTTCTTGTTGTAGGCGGCGATGTCCCGCTCGCCCTGGAAGACCTGGATGCCGACGGACGGCTGGTTGTCGGTGGCGGTGGTGAAGGTCTCCGAACGCCGCGTCGGGATCGTCGTGTTGCGTTCGATGAGCTTCGTCATGACGCCGCCCTTGGTCTCGATGCCGAGGGACAGCGGCGTCACGTCGAGCAGCAGGACGTCCTTGACGTCGCCGCGGATGACACCCGCCTGGAGGGCCGCGCCCATCGCGACCACCTCGTCGGGGTTGACGCCCTTGTGCGGGTCCTTGCCGGTCAGCTCCCGTACGAGGTCGGTGACGGCCGGCATCCGGGTGGAGCCGCCGACGAGGATGACGTGGTCGACGGCCGACAGGTCCACGCCCGCGTCCTTCACGGCCTGGTGGAACGGCTTCTTGCAGCGGTCGAGGAGGTCGGCGGTCAGTTCCTGGAACTGGGCGCGTGTCAGCTTCTCGTCGAGGTGCAGGGGGCCCTGCGCGGACGCGGTGATGTAGGGCAGGTTCACCGTCGTCTCGCTCGACGACGACAGCTCGATCTTCGCCTTCTCCGCCGCCTCGCGCAGCCGCTGGACAGCCATCTTGTCGGCGGCGAGGTCGATGCCGTTCCCGTTCCTGAACTGCTTGACCAAGTGGTCGACGACGCGCTGGTCCCAGTCGTCGCCGCCGAGCCGGGTGTCGCCGTTGGTGGCCTTGACCTCGATGACGCCGTCGCCGATCTCCAACAGGGAGACGTCGAAGGTGCCGCCGCCCAGGTCGAAGACGAGGACGGTCTGCTCCTCACCCTTGTCGAGCCCGTACGCGAGGGCGGCGGCCGTCGGCTCGTTGATGATCCGCAGCACCTTCAGGCCCGCGATCTCGCCGGCCTCCTTCGTGGCCTGGCGCTGCGCGTCGTCGAAGTAGGCGGGCACGGTGATGACGGCGTCGGTGACGTCCTCGCCGAGGTAGGACTCGGCGTCGCGCTTGAGCTTCTGCAGGACGCGGGCGGACAGCTCCTGCGCGCTGTAGCGGGCCCCGTCGATGGAGCCGCTGTCGGGAAAGTGCCAGCTCCCGTCGCCCATGTGGCGTTTGACGGAGCGCGCCGTGCGCTCGACGTTGGTGACGGCCTGCCGCTTCGCGACCTCGCCGACCAGCACCTCTTTGTTCTTGGCGAAGGCGACGACCGAAGGGGTGGTGCGCGCGCCCTCCGCGTTGGCTACGACAGTGGGCTCACCGCCCTCCAGTACGGCCACCACCGAGTTCGTCGTACCGAGATCGATCCCGACCGCACGCGCCATGACGCGTCCCCTCTCGCAGCTCGCATCCCGTAGAAGCAGGCCCGCTCAGTCATCAAGCACAAATCTTGAGCGGGCCCGCGTCAAGGGGACGAGCGTCAACGGCCCCGCGGTCAGGCCAGCTTGGCCGTCAGCGTGATCTCCGTACCGGAGAGCGCCTGGCTCACCGGGCAGTTCTTCTTGGCGTCCTCGGCGGCCGCGGCGAAGCCCTGTTCGTCGAGGCCCGGGACGGTGCCCTCGACGGTGAGGTGGATGCCCTTGATGCCCTCGCCGGGCTGGAACGTCACGTCCGCGGAGGTGGTCAGCCTGGTGGGCGGGGTGCCCGCGCCGGCCAGGCCGTGCGAGAGCGCCATCGAGAAGCAGGACGAGTGGGCGGCCGCGATCAGCTCCTCCGGGCTCGTCTTGCCGCCTGCCTGCTCGGCGCGCGAGGGCCACGACACCGGCTGCTCGCCGATGCCGGAGGAGTCGAAGGTGACGACGCCGTTGCCCTCGAGCAGGTTGCCTTCCCACACGGTGTGTGCGGAGCGCGTGGTTGCCACGTTGTTTCCCTTCCGTACGGCCCCTGGACGGGACCGTTCCCGATTGGCTCTGGTCTCTTCGGCCCCTATCCGACCACATCCGCCCCTGCTGTACGGGGAAGACCGCGCCACCGGCCGATCACCGTCCATTGGCCGGAATACGCGCTGGGCAAACCGGCACGACGGTGACACTTTGGCCCACCCGACCAGGGGGATCCTCACGGGGTTTCGCAGGGGGTTCAGCCATGCGCATGATCTATTCGGAGCGCGGCCCGTCACCGCTGGAGACCGGGAAGCCCGGCGCGGCCGACCGCGACTCGACGTTCGGCTGGTGGGGTGCGTTCAGCATCCAGAAGTTCGTGAACCAGAACCCGCTCTCGCACACGCACGAGGACGCCACGGGCTGGCTGGCGTACCTCCAGCAGTTCTACGACCGCAACTTCTGGTTCGCGGACGCGGGCGCGCAGGTGTGGGCGTACGAGGAGACGTACGACAACTGGCAGGACCGGTACGGGATGGACGCCGTCGTCGCCGTGTACCACTCGGGCCACGGCGGCATGGACGGCAACGGGGTGTTCTTCGCGCCGCTCGGCGCGAAGTGGGACAACCGCTCGGACGCGGTCTCCAACCGGATGGCGTTCGGCGACGAACGCGCCAACTACGTGTTCTGGTCGACGTGCAACTCGCTGCGCGTCCTCGACGGGCACTCCCCGATCCGTACGTGGGCCGGGCCCAACCTCGGCTCCCGGATGATCTTCGGGTTCGAGACGACGAGCATCGACAGCGGCGACTACGGAAAGAAGTTCTGGGAGAAGTGGCGCGCCGGGCAGACGTACTGCGACGCGTGGCTCAACGCGAGCTGGGACATCTACCACGGGCAGGCCCCGTCCGTCGCCGCGACCGGCGCCACGCAGGCCGAGGCGACCAACCGCCTGAACCAGGAGCGGAACTTCTTCCGCGAGCACGTCTCCGACGCCTGGTACGCCTGGCGCTGGTACTACGCCCGCGAGGGGCTGCGCGACCCGATGACGCAGGCGCCGACGGAGCCGCAGATCGTGCAGCTCGCGCCGCGCGAGCCCGGCCAGGAGCTGACCCGCCTCGGGCAGCTCGCGCACTTCCCGCAGGCCGCGCTGCAAGAGGTGCACGTGGAGCGGCAGGGCGTGCTCAGCGCGAACTCGGGCGACAAGTACGTGTCGACGGCGCCGGGCGCGGTGCGCTGGGTGAAGCTGGCCGAGGCCAACCACCGCAACACCGAGCAGCTGCCGACCGACCGCG
Source organism: Streptomyces sp. R818 (assembly GCF_056172735.1). Lineage (NCBI taxonomy): Bacteria > Bacillati > Actinomycetota > Actinomycetes > Kitasatosporales > Streptomycetaceae > Streptomyces > Streptomyces sp. R818. The sequence continues at coordinate 121,420 of NZ_JAOCNE010000011.1, read as the reverse complement.
CGGTCGAGCTGGCCCGCGCCTTCGTCGAGCAGCACAGCGACGCGACGGGCGGCGCCGAGCTGGTCGTCGAGGGCGTGCACGACCTGATGCAGAACAGCGGCAAGAAGGACGGCTCGCAGATCGGCGAGCCGGTGTCGCTGCAGACGCACGTCACGTTCCGGCAGGTCTTCGGCGGCATACCGGTGATCACGCCGGGCCGCGGCGAGTTCCGCGTGGCCCTGGACAACGACGGCACCGTGGTCCAGGCGACCCTGTCGACGCGGCAGCCGACCGGCGAGACGCGCACCCCGAGTTCGGCGGTCGCCCCGCCGTCCGGCAAGGGCAAGCAGGCCATGGCGTCGCCCGGCTCGCGCGACCCGCGCCAGGCCCTCGACGAGGCACAGCAGCGGCGCATCGCGCACCTCACGGCGATGGCCTCCGACAGCGAGCGCTCGGCGTCCGACATCGAGGCGCGGATGGAGGTCAGGGACGTCCCCGGCACCCTTGAGGTCGGTTACGAGATCGAGGGCAACGAGGCGTACCCGGCCGCCCGCAAGCTGATCGAGCTGGGCTCGCGGGACAGCATGTACAAGAAGCTGCGCTGGGTGGTCGCACCGCTGGCCAGGTGAGCGGCGGGGGTCAGGAGGTGGCGGTCCGCTTCTTGCGGGCCGCCATCCACGCGTAGACGAGGACGCCGACGAACAGGAAGAGCACGCCCTGGTAGACGGCCGCGTACCCGGCGCCGCCGACCAGCCACATCGAGAACCCGAACGCGGCGACCGCGAGCACCATGTCCCGTACCAGGCGCGAGCGGTTCACCCGCTCCCCCTGCCCGGAGAGCAGGAAGTAGATCTGCGCGGCGGTGGCGAGCAGGTAGGGCACGGTCGCGGTGAACGTCGTGACGAGCACGAGCGTCTCGAAGACGCCCGTCGAGCCCGCCGTGTAGTTGTAGACGGTCAGCAGCGAGGCGAGGACGACGGCCACGAGCACGCCGACCGTCGGCACCCCGCGCCGCTTCTTCGCGAACGCCTGCGGGAACAGGCCGTCGCGGGCGGCGGCGTACGGGGTCTGGGCGCTGAGCAGCGTCCAGCCGTTGAGGGCGCCGACCATGGAGACGAGGGCGGCGACGGCGACGGCGGTGCCGCCCCAGGTGCCGCCGAACATCGCGTTGACGGCGTCGGAGAACGGGGCGGTGGAGCCCACCAGCTTGTCGTGCGCGACCGTGCCGAAGACCGAGACCGTGCCGAGGAGGTAGAGCAGGGCCGCGAGGCCGGTGCCGAGGACGGTGGCGCGGCCGACGTTGCGCTGCGGGTCGCGGACCTCGCCCGCGCTGACGGACGCCGACTCGACGCCGAGGTAGCTGAAGAGCAGGATCGCGGCGGACGCGGAGACGGCGCCCAGCGCGGAGTCGCCGGTCGCGCGGAATGGGCCGAGGTTGTCCGCGTGGAAGAAGAACAGGCCGCCGACGGCGACGAGCAGCAGCGGCGCGAACTTCAGCACCGTGGAGATCAGCTGCACGGCGCCGACGTACCGGGTGCCCGCGAGGTTGGCGAGCGCCGGGAGCCACTGGCAGCTCAGCGCGGCGACGATCGTCCAGAACGTGGAGCCGTGGATCGGCAGGAGCACGTCGAGGTAGCCGACGGCGGCCACGGCGAGCGCCGCGTTGGAGACCCAGGTGGTGATCCAGTACGACCAGGCGGCCAGGAACCCGGCGAAGTCGCCGAACGCCTCACGGGCGTAGACGTAGGGGCCGCCGGTTTGCGGATGCCGATGTGCGAGCCGCCCGAAGACGAGGGCGAGCGCGATGGCGCCGACGGTCAGGACGCCGAACGCGACGAGGCTGACCGTGCCGTACGGGGCGACGGAGGCGGGGAGCAGGAAGATGCCGCCGCCGATGATGTTGCCCATGACCAGGGCGGTGGCGATGGGGAGTCCGAACCTGCGGGCGTGCCTGCTGTCCTGGTCGTCGTCCCTGGCCGGAGCCGTCAGGGGGGCGGGCCCGGTGTCGTGCATGGGGTGGTGCGCCTCTCGGAAGTGCTGACGCCTGCCCCGGGATCGCCGGGCGGCACTCCATGGTCCGGCGCGAGGGCACCCCGCTCCAAATCAGGCGGATTCGTCCCGCACCTCGGGGGGTGCGGCGACAAAAGATGCGACATCGGGGGCTTGCGAAAGCGAATCTTCCGGATGCGCCGGATGTGCCATCGGGACCTGCGGGCCGTGCTCCTCGCGCAGCCAGCGGCGCAGCACCTTGTGGACCTCCTCGGCGCCGACGAGTTCGCCGCCTCCCGGCACCGGTTCGGACAGCTCCGCCGGGGAGAGCAGGAAGGGGCGGCCCTGGGCGCCGCCGAGCCCGCCGTGCGAGCCGATCTGCTCCTCGAAGGCGAGGACCTCGCCGTCGACGGGGTCGTACATGGAGTTGACCATGATGTCGGCGGTGTGCGGGAAGGAGTCGGTGCGGCGCACGGCGGCCGCCGCGCCGGGCCCGAAGTCGGCGAGCGGCCCCTGCCCGTCGGCCAGCTCGGCGAGGGTGACCTGAGCGCCGCGCGCCCCGAGCACGACGGCGCCGTGCTCCTCGCTGCGGACGAGGAGGAAGCCGATGCCGGGGTGGTTGGCGAGGGTCGGCAGGAGCGCGGGGTGGCGGGCGTCGATCTCCTCCTTGCTCATCCGGTGGTGCACGTCGGGGAAGGAGACGAGCCCCAGGTTGCCGGAGGCGAGGACGATCGGCTCGTGCTGCTTGCCCTTGGGCGCGGACTCCCCTGCCTTCTCCTCGACGGGGCGGCGCAGCGCGGCCCGGACGGCGGAGCGGGCCTCGGCGCCGCTGTGGGTGCGCCGTGCCTTGCGCGGCACGGGAAGCCCGCAGCCCGCGCGCACCAGGTTCTGGAGGGTGAGGCCGTAGCGGGCCTGGAAGGTCTCGCCGGGGCTCTGCCCGTGGTCGGAGAGGACGACGATGCGGTACGGGCGCGGCGCGTGCTCGGCGACCTTCTCGATCAGCGCCAGCGAGCGGTCGAGCCGTTCGAGGACCTTCCGGGCGTCGCGGCTGAACGGCCCCGAGTGGTGCGCGACCTCGTCGTAGGCCACGAGGTCGGCGTAGACGGCGGTGCGCCCGGCGAGGAGGTCGCCGATGACGGCGGCGACGACGACGTCCCGCTCGACGACGGTCGCGAAGGCGCGGATGAACGGGTAGAGCCCGCCGCGTCCGACACGCGGGCGCTCGCGGCGAATCCGGGCGCGGACGGACTGGCCGATCTCTCGGCCGACCTCGGCGCAGAAGGACAGGGCGGTGCGGACCGCGTTCGCCGGGTCGCAGAAGTAGGCGAAGTAGCCGGCCCGGGAGCGGTTCTCCTTGCCGCGCCGGGCGGCCACGGAGAGCACGAGGGCGACCTCCTCGGCGCTGCCGCTGAAGAGGTTGCCGCGGCTGGCGCCGTCGACGGTGAGGAGCCCGCCGTCGCCGGTGCGCTCTATGGCGCGGCGCTGGAGCTCGGCGGCGCTGGTGGGCCGGTTGGAGACCTGGATCTCGCCGGTGTCCTTCTCGTACCAGCGGAAGGCGGGGACGTCGTGGTTGGAGCCGTGCAGGATGCCGAGCTGGCTGGCGCCGGTCTGGCTCGACCAGTCGGTGCGCCACGGGGTGAGGCGGTGCTGTCCGTCGCGCAGCCAGGCGCCGACGGTGGGCATCACGTCGTCGCGGGCGGCGCGGCAGAGCAGCTCGTGGCCGACGCCGTCGAGCTGGAGGAAGACGGTGCCGGGCGCGGACGGCGCGGCGTCGGACGAGGCGCCCTGGACGGCCGCCCTGCGCCGTCTTCGGTCGGCGAGCCGGTACAGGCGCCGCCGGTAGGCGTCGTCGTCGCGGACGGAGAGGGCGCCGCCTGTCGCGGACGCGACGGCCGACATCACGGCGGCGACCACCACGGCCGTCTCCGGGCTGACCTCGCCGCGCCCGTCGGGGACGAGGTGCAGGGCGACCAGGAACAGGGCCCCGTTCAGGAAGAACACGGCGAGGCCGAGGACGAGCGCCGGGACGAGGAGCAGCGCGCGGACGAGGAAGGGCCAGACCAGCGCGGAGAGGAGGCCGAAGGCGCCCGCGCCGAGGGCGGCCGTGGTGGCGATGCGGCTGGCGCTGTCCCCGGTGTCGGACTGGAGCTGGAAGTCCGGCAGGATCCCGGCCATGATCAGCATGGTCAGGGTGGACGCGGCCCAGACCGTGAGCGAGCGCCATGCGGTGCTCGCCGCGCGCCTCCATCGGCCTGCGGCCACGTGACCTGCTCCCCTCGCCCCTGTGCTGCGCTGCCGCAGCTTCACTCCGGCTGCGCTCTGCTTGTCGTCGGCCAGGGTTTCATACGATTTGGGGGCGTCTTCACGCGGCCGTCACGACGCGGGCGCGTCAGCAGCCGTCGTACCCCGCCGTCGGCATCGAGAGCCTGCGGTGCACCCGCGCCTTCATCTCCGTGTCGTACGACGGCTCCGCGAGCCCCGCCGTCTCCAGACGCACCCCGCGCCGCGCGCACTCCGCGGAGAACGCGTCGACCGAGCGGAGCGCGGCCCGCAGGACGCGGTCGCAGGGGGCGACGAAGAGGTCGATCTGCCCCGCGTCGACGTCCCCCCACAGGATGTCGTGGTCGGGGCGGACCCCGTGCACGAGCAGCTCGCGGGTGACGACGTAGCCCCGCTCGGCGGCCCAGCGGGCGCACATCGCGTGCTGGCTGCGCGAGTCCACCAGGAACGGATCGGCGTCCAGCTCCTCCAGCGGGATCAGACTGGCGATGGCCGCGACCCGCACCGCGGCACCGGTGTCACCGGCCTCGTCGGGTGCGCCCATGGTGTCCCCCTCACCTCAGTTTTCGGCCCGACCCTACTCCTGCACGTACGCTCAAGGCAGTCGCACGTAAGGAGGCAACGGGTGCCGGTGGAGATCACCTGGTGGGGACATGCCACCTGCACGGTGGAGGACTCGGGCACGAGAGTGCTCACCGATCCGCTGTTCGCCCGGCGCCTGGCCCATCTGCGGCGGCGCCGCGGCGCCCCGCCGCCGCCGAGCGCCGCCCGCGCCGATGTGGTGCTCGTCTCCCATCTGCACGCCGACCACCTGCACCTGCCCTCGCTCGGCCGGCTCGCGCCGGGGACCCGGGTGCTCGTGCCGCGCGGCGCGGTCCGCTCCGTGCCGGGCCTGCGGCGGCTGCGGTCCCTGGAGATCACCGAGGTCGAGCCCGGCGCCGTCGTCGAGGAGGGCGAGGTGTCGATACGGGTGGTGCACGCCGCGCACGACGGGCGGCGCCTGCCGGTGGGCCCGCAGCGGGCGCCCGCGCTCGGCTACGTGATCAGCGGCGAGGCCCGGACGTACTTCGCGGGCGACACCGGGCTCTTCGACGACATGGCCGAGGTCGTCGGCGACGTGGACGTGGCGCTGCTCCCGGTCGGCGGCTGGGGGCCGCACCTCGGGCCGCACCACCTCGACGCGGCGCGCGCCGCCGAGGCGCTGGCCAGGATCGCGCCGCGCAGCGCGGTGCCGGTGCACTACGGGACGTACTGGCCGATCGGGATGGACGCGGTGCGCCCGCACGAGTTCCACACGCCGGGCGAGGAGTTCGTGCGGCAGGCGGCGCTGCGGGCGCCCGAGGTGTCGGTGCACCGGCTGGCGCACGGCGAGAGCGTCCGGCCGGAGGTGGCCAGATGATGCTCGCCTCGGTCGCCCAGGTGGTGCCGACGGAGGCGACCCAGCAGGCCGCCGGTTATCCGACGCTGTTCCTGCTCATCGTCCTCGGCGCGCTGGTGCCGGTCGTCCCGACGGGCGCGCTCGTCAGCTCGGCGGCGGTCGTGGCGTTCCACCAGACCGCGCCGTTCTCGCTCCTCCTCCTGTTCGGGGTGGCGTCGCTCGCCGCGTTCCTCGGGGACATCGCGCTGTACTGGCTCGGGCGGCGCGGCATGCACTCCGAACACGGGTCGCGCTGGCTGGAGGCGATCCGGTCGCGGGCCCCGCGGGAGCGCCTCGAACAGGCGCAGGACAAGCTCGCCGACCACGGCGTGATGGTCCTCGTCCTGTCCCGCCTCGTGCCCGCCGGGCGGATCCCGGTGATGCTGGCGTGCCTGATGGCGAAGATGCCGCTGCGCCGGTTCGCCCGGGGCGACATACCCGCGTGCCTCGCGTGGACACTGACGTACCAGATCATCGGCATCCTGGGCGGCTCCCTGTTCAAGGAACCGTGGCAGGGAGTACTGGCGGCGATCGCCCTGACGATAACCCTCAGCGCAACCCCGGCGCTGTGGCGCAAGGTGAGACGCGCAGTAGGCAGCCAACACGCGTAGGACGGGCCCCCTCAGGGGCGCGGGGAACTGCGCGCCCAGCCACAACGGCGAGACCCTCCAGGGGCGCGGGGAACTGCGCGCCCAGCCACGACGGCGAGACCCTTCAGGGGCGCGGGGAACTGCGCGACCAGCCACGACGGCGAGACCCTTCAGGGGCGCGGGGAACTGCGCGACCAGCCACGACGGCGAGACCCTTCAGGGGCGCGGGGAACTGCGCGACCAGCCACGACGGCGCGGCAGCCAAACCGAAACGCGAACCCCCCAGGGGCGCGGGGAACTGCGCGCCCAGCCACGTCGGCGCGGCAGCCGAACTCAGGGGGCCAGCACGCGCGAAGCCCCGATCGGCAGATCCCAGAGGGCCTCGCGCGGCAACCCGGCCCGATCCCAGGCAGCCCGCAGCCGCGAAATCGGCTCCATGACCGGCTCGGCCGACAGCAGAAACGTCCCCCAGTGCATGGGCGCCATCCGCCGCGCCCCCACGTCCCGCGCGGCCCGGACCGCCTCCTCCGGATCACAGTGCACGTCCCGCAGCCACCACCGCGGCGCGTACGCCCCGATCGGCAGCAGCGCCAGATCGATACCGGGGTGGCGGCGCCCGATCTCGCCGAACCAGCGCCCGTACCCGGTGTCGCCCGCGAAGTAGACGCGCTGCCCGCCCGGGCCGGTGAGGACCCAGCCGCCCCACAGGGTGCGGCAGGTGTCGGTGAGGGAGCGCTTGGACCAGTGGTGCGCGGGCACGAAGTCGAAGCGGACGCCGCCGAGTTCGGCCGCCTCCCACCAGTCCAGCTCGGTCACGCGGGTGAAGCGGCGCCGCGCGAACCAGCGCCCGAGCCCCGCCGGGACGAGGACCGGGGTCGTGCGCGGCAGGCGCTTGAGCGTGGGCCAGTCCAGATGGTCGTAGTGGTTGTGGCTGATGACGACGGCGTCGACGGGCGGCAGCGCGCTCCATTCGACGCCGACCGGCGTGATCCGGGCCGGGGTGCCGAGGATCCTGCGCGACCACACGGGGTCGGTGAGGACGGTCAGCCCGCCGATGCGGATGATCCAGCTGGCGTGTCCTGCCCAGGTGACGGCGGTGGTACGGGCGTCGACCTCGGGCAGCGGCGCGGGCGCGAACGGCAGCCGCGGGATGTCGGCGAGCCCGTCCTTGCGGGGTCGCAGCGCGCCCTCGCGGGCGAACCGGGCGAAGGCCCGGAGTCCCGGCAGCGGCGCGGTCAGGCGGTCCGCGAAGGAACGGGGCCAGCGGCGCGGCGGCGCCTCGACGCCGCTCCCCCCGCCGAGCGGCCGCGGCTCGACGAGGGGGCGCACGGCCCCGGTGGCATCGGTCCGCCGCTCCGTCGCCGGTTCGGACGCCTGGGTCATCGCTCGCTCTCCCGTCCCTCGCCGTACAGCTCGTCGAGCACCGCCGTGACCTTGCTCAACTGCATGGCCACGTGCGGGAGTTGCAGAGGTTCCTGTGCGGTGAGGGACGCGGTGCACTCGTCCGGGGTTGATCCGAGGAGCGGCCCGGTGGACAGGCGGACGCGCAGCGCGGCCGGGTCGTCGCCGAAGCGGTGCCCGCCCGGGGCCGCCATGCCGAGCCGCCCGGAGAGGAAGTCCTCCAGGTCCTGGGTGTCCGTGACGCCGCGCTCGGCGAGCGCGGGCCGCAGCGGGGTCAGGTCGACGTAGAGGTGGCGGCCCGCGCGCGGCGGCAGGGCCAGGCCGCCCCCGGCCAGCACGGCGTGGTGCGCGGCGGCGGCGAGGGCCCCGTGCAGCGCGACGGCGAGGGCGCGGTGGGCGGTGACGTCCTCGGGCTCGTCCAGTACGTACGTCGCCGCCGCCGCGACCGGGGCGGCGAGGACGGCGCCCGTCGCCGTGAGGAAGTCCAGGACGCGGTCGGCGAGCCGCTCGCAGTGCGCGGTCGGCGCGAACCGGGCGCAGGCGGCGGGCAGGGCGGGCGGCAGGTGTCCCCCGGCGAGGTCGGTGAGGACGGTGACGCGGTCGGGGAACATCTCGGCGGGGCTGAACAGGACGGCGCCCATGCCCGGGTGCCCCGGGTGCACGGTGTCGCGCCACGTCTCGTCGCTGACCACGTGCAGCCCCTCGCCCGCCGCGGCCTCCACCGCCTCGTGCAGCACCTCGGGCGGCGGCACGGTCCCGGTCGGGTCGTCGGCTACGGCGAGGACGAGCAGCCGCGGGTCGCCGCCCTCGGCCCGGACCCGGCGGACGGTCTCCAGGAGGGCGTACGGATCGGGGACGCCGCCGCACTCGGCGGGCGTGGCCACGGGGAACACCTGCCGCCCGAGGAGCCGGGCCTGCGGCGCCCACCACGCGGGGCAGGGCCGCGGGACGAGGACGTCGCCGTCCAGCGCCGCGGTCAGGGCGTGCAGCAGCGGCGCGCCGCCCGGGGCCGCGACGACCCGGCCGTGGCCGTCGCCGAGGCCCCGGCGCTCCCAGTAGCCGCGGGCCGCGTCGAGGAGGGCGGGGGCTCCGCCGGGCGGCTCGGGGTGCGGGCGCCCCGCCGCGCCCGCGACGACGCCCGCCACCTCCGGAAGGACGGGCAGGCCCGGCTCGGGCATCGGCGGCCCGTAGCGCACCGGGCCACGCCCTTCGCGCACCGTGCTGTGCGCCTCGTCCGCCCTGGTCGGCCGGGCCGTGGGGTCCGATGACCGCATGCTGCCTCCGTGCCGTGTCTCGCCACCGCGCCCGTCGCGGGGACGCTGCTCCCAGCGTCACATCCGAACGGGTGTCTCCGCGCGCTGTGAGGCTGCCGCACGGGTACCCGCAGGGGCGGCTGAGCAGCCATGGGCGGGCGAAGCGCTGGGCCGGACGGGTGACGGGCCCGGAGCCCGCCGTCAGCGGGTCAGCGCCGCGAACTCCCGCTCCAGGCCGCGGCCCCGTCGTTCGACCACGGCCGAGGCCACCTCGGACAGTTTGCGGTTGGTGGCCTGCGAGATGCGGCGCAGGACGGCGAACGCCTCGTCTGCGTCGCAGACCAGTACGTGCATGACGATGCCGCACGCCTGGTCGACGACGGGCCGGCTGCGCAGGGCGGTCCCGAGCTGGTCCAGCTCGGTCAGGGCCGCCTGGTAGGAGCGGTCGCGGGCCAGGCTGGTCGCGGCGAGGTCGCCGAGGGCGCGGACCGGGCCGCGCGGGGCGTCCCGCAGCGTGCCGGGGCGGAAGCTGTAGAGGCTGAGGGTGACGGTGAGGCCGGCGCTGCGGAACGGGATGGTCATGCTGGAGCGGACCCCGGAGTCGAGCGCCAGGGCCCGGTAGCGCGGCCACCGCTCGTCGACCAGGAGGTCGGCGGCGTCGACGGTCCTGCCCGCCGCCTCGGCCGCCGGGATCGGTCCCTCGCCGGACGACAGTTGCACGGTCACCAGGGCGGCGAGGTCGGGGTGGGTCGCGGCGGACGGCCGTTCGCCGCCGCCGTCGGACGCCGTGGCCACGGCCCCGCAGCAGTCGGACATGCAGGTCGCGGCGCCCTCGGCGAGTTCGGCGAGTCTGCGCGTGGGCAGCCGCGACGGTGCGGTGTCCTGGGTCGGGTGGTCCATCGTCTCCGGCAGAAGGTCCGGCGAAGGATCCGGTACGGGCTGTCGCATAGGCGCACGCCTCCTCCCACTACCTACCGCGCTTTCCCCGGGCCCGCCCCGGAAAACAGACGTGCGGGATAGGTTCACGGCATGCCGCGGATGAAGGACTTCGGTGACGTCGGTGACTTCGATGACCCCGGTGAGGAACTCTCGGACTTCATGCGCCGCGTCGCGGAGCTGAAGGCGGCCCGCGCCCGCCCCGCGGCGGAGCTGCCCGCCGTGCTCGACGCCGCCCTCTTCGAACTCGACCACGCCGTGCGCCGGCTGGCGCCCGGGCGGCGGAGCCCGCGGGCCGCCGAGCCCGCGACGAGCCGCACGACCGCCGCCGACCGGCAGGAGCAGCAGTTGCTGCGCGCCGTCTTCCAGCGGCTGCCGCAGGCGGTGGCACTGGTGGACCGCGAATCGGTCGTACGGCGCCTGAACTTCGCCGCGACGAACCTCACCGGGGTCCGCGCCGGATACGCCACGGGCCGCCCGCTGACCGGGTTCCTGGCCCGCGCCGACCGGGCCGCGTTCCGCTCGCAGGTCGCGGCGGTGGCCAGGGGCGAGGGCGACCGGGGCCTGAGCGTGCACCTCCAGCAGAACCCGCAGGCGGCGATCCGGGTCACGCTGACGGGCCTGCGCCCCGGCAGCGAGCGGCACACCACCGTGCTCGTCCTGCTGCAGCCCGAGGGCGACGACCCCCCGGTGGTGCCCCCGGCGCGCGGCGCGGGCCCCGCCCCCGACCTCGCGGAGGCGACCCGCCACACGGCGCTGCTCGACCTCGTCGACCGCATGGCCGGGGAGCTGATCGGCGCGCCGCCCGGCGACCCGGACGAGGCGCTGCGCCGCGCCGCCCGGACGCTGTACGGGCGGTTCGCGGACTGGGTGATCGCGGACCGGGGCGCCGCGCACGTGGTCCGCACGGCCGTGCTCGGCGCCGACGCCGACGCGCTGCGGGACATCGCCGGTCAGGACCCCGCCGCGAGCCCCCTCGTGGTCGAGGCGGCGCGCGGCGGTTCACCGGCGCTGCTCGTGCGCCCGGAGGACCCGGGGGCGCTCGGCGACGACGCGTCCGGCGCGCCGGTCCTGGTCCGCGCCGATGTCACGTCCTTGCTGTGCGTGCCGCTGATCCCGGCGCCCGGCGAACCGGTGCAGGGGGTGCTCACCCTGTTCCGGTCCGCGGGACGGCCCGCGTTCTCCATGGCGGAGGCGCGGGCCGTCGACGTGATGTCACGTCACATCGCGCTGGCGATGCGGAGGTGAGGCGGGTGCGCGGCTCAGGCCGCGTCGGCGAGCTGAGGCGGGTGCGCGGCTCAGGCCGCGTCGGCGAGCACCTCGTCCCGCAGCCGGTCGCAGCAGCGCGAGATCAGCCGTGACACGTGCATCTGCGAGATGCCGAGCTGCTCGGCGATGCGGCTCTGCGTCATGTCGCCGAAGAACCGCATGTAGAGGATCTGCCGCTCCCGCTCCGGCAGCGCGGCGATCCTCGGTTTGACGGCCTCGCGGTCGATGACGGTGTCGAGGGCGGGGTCGGCGCCGCCGAGGGCGTCGGAGAGGGAGTAGCCGTCGTCGCTGCCGGGCAGCTCCGCGTCGAGGGAGAGCGCGGTGAAGCTCTCCAGCGCCTCCAGGCCCGTGGCCACCTCGTCCTCGGTCAGGTCGGCGTGCTCGGCGATCTCTCGGACGGTCGGGGCGCGGCCCGCGATGTTCCCGGCCAGCTCCTGCTGCGCGAACCGGACCCGGTTGCGCAGGTCCTGCACGCGGCGCGGCACGTGCAGGGTCCACATGTGGTCGCGGAAGTGGCGTTTGATCTCGCCGGTGACGGTGGGCACGGCGTAGCTCTCGAAGGCGTTGCCGCGCGCGGGGTCGTAGCGGTCGACTGCCTTGACGAGGCCCATCGCGGCGACCTGACGGAGGTCGTCGTAGGACTCGCCGCGGTTGCGGAAACGGCCGGCGAGCCGCTCCGCCATGGGCAGCCAGGCCTCGACGACGCCGTGCCGGATCTGGTCGCGGTCGGGCCCGTCGGGCATGTCGGACATCTTGGCGAACGCTTCGGCCGTGTCGGGCGCGTCGTCGTGCGGATGGCGTCGGCCGGGCTTCACCGGGTGCACGGGTGCGCTGGTGGGCGTACGCATGGATCGCAACTCCCCTGAAAGTGCTTTGGGGTTCGGTGGTCACCGAGGGAGAGAGTCGCGAGCGTCGCTACACGGCCACGGACACACCCGGGGTCTGATACCGAGCGGTATCTCTCCCACGGACGTGCCTCCAGTCCGAAGCACTGACCTACGCCTGCCCTCCAATCGAGGGAGCAAACGCATAATCCTCCGACCGAGGGGTACTGCGCCGGGCACCGTGTGCGCGGCGCGAGCGTCCGGGCACGTCCGAGGGCAGGAGGCCCCCAGCCATGCCCGATCTGGTGAGGGAAGTCATGCGGCCCGGCGCGGTGGCGGTCCGCCCGGAGGCGTCGCTCGTCGAGGCCGCCCAGCTGATGCGGGCGCAGGACATCGCCGACGTCCTGGTCGCGGAGGGCGGCCGCGTCCTCGGGGTGCTGACGGACCGGGACATCACGGTCCGCGCGGTCGCCGAGGGCGCGGACCCGCTGACGGTCAGCGCGCACGCGGTGTGCACCCCGGCGACGGTGGTCGTGGGCCCGGAGACGGTGGTCACCGCGGCGGCGGCGCTCATGCGCGAGCACGCGGTGCGCCGCCTGGCGGTGGTGGAGGGGGGCCGCGCGGTGGGCATCGTCCGTATGACGGACCTGCTGCCCCCGCCGCCGTACCGCGTCGCGGGTCCGGGCGGGGCGGGTTAGGGCGGGACGCTCAGCGTGCCCGCTCCACCCGGCGCTCGTCCCAGACCGGCTCCTGGGTCTCGCGGACCTTGCCGTCGGTGCCGAAGACCAGGTAGCGGTCGAAGGCGCGGGCGAACCAGCGGTCGTGGGTGACGGCGAGGACCGTGCCGTCGAAGGCCTCCAGGCCCTCCTGGAGCGCTTCGGCGGACTCCAGGTCGAGGTTGTCGGTCGGCTCGTCGAGCAGCAGGGCCGTGGCGCCCTCCAGTTCGAGGAGGAGGATCTGGAAGCGGGCCTGCTGGCCGCCCGAGAGGCGCTCGAAGTTCTGTTCGGCCTGCGCCGTCAGCTCGTAGCGGCGGAGCAGGGACGACGCCGCGCCGCGGTCCTTGGCGTGGTCGCGCCAGAGGATGTCGAGGAGGGTGCGGCCCTGCAGCTCGGGGTGGGCGTGGGTCTGGGCGAAGTGGCCGGGGACGACGCGGGCCCCGAGCTTCCAGTTGCCGGTGTGCGCCACCGACTCGTCGCCCGCGAGCAGGCGCAGGAAGTGGGACTTGCCCGAGCCGTTCGAGCCGAGGACGGCAACCCGTTCGCCGTAGAACACCTCCAGGTCGAAGGGTTTCATCAGGCCGGTCAGCTCCAGGCCCTCGCAGGTGACGGCCCGGACACCGGTCCTGCCGCCCTTGAGCCGCATCGTGATGTCCTGCTCGCGCGGCGGCTCCGGCGGCGGCCCGGCCTCCTCGAACTTGCGGAGCCTGGTCTCCGCGGCGGCGTACCGGGACGCCATCTCGTGGCTGACGGAGGCGGCCTGGCGCAGGTTGACCACGAGCTTCTTCAGCTGGGCGTGCTTCTCGTCCCAGCGGCGGCGCAGCTCCTCGAACCGGGCGAAGCGCTCGCGCCGCGCCTCGTGGTAGGTGGCGAAGCCGCCGCCGTGGACCCAGGCGTCGGCGCCGCCGGGGGCCGGTTCCACGCTGACGATCTTCTCGGCGGAGCGGGCGAGGAGTTCGCGGTCGTGGGAGACGAAGAGGACGGTCTTGCGGGTCTCGCGGAGCTTCTCCTCCAGCCAGCGCTTGCCGGGCACGTCGAGGTAGTTGTCCGGCTCGTCGAGGAGGAGGACCTCGTCGTGGCCGCGCAGGAGCGCCTCCAGGACGAGTCGTTTCTGCTCACCGCCGGAGAGCGTGCGCACCTCGCGGAACTGCGCTTTGTCGTAGGGGACGCCGAGCGCCGCCGCCGTGCACATGTCCCACAGCGTCTCGGCCTCGTACCCTTGCGCCTCGGCCCAGTCGGAGAGCGCCTGCGCGTACGCCATCTGCGCGGCCTCGTCGTCGACGGTCATGATCGCGTGCTCGGCCTTGTCGACGGCCTTCGCCGCCTCGCGGATGCGCGGGGACGCCACGGAGACGAGCAGGTCGCGCACGGTCGTCTCGTCGCGCACGGAGCCGACGAACTGCCGCATCACGCCGAGCCCGCCGCCGACGTTCACGGAGCCGCCGTGCGGCTGCAGCTCGCCCGAGATGAGGCGCAGCAGCGTCGTCTTGCCCGCCCCGTTCGGTCCGACCAGGGCGACGACCGCGCCCTCGCCGACGCGGAAGGAGACGTCACCGAGCAGCGCCCGCCCGTCCGGCAAGTAGTACTCGAGGTGCGCGGCTTCCAGATGTCCCATGGTTCCGCATTCTGGACGGCTGTGCGGGTGACGGGCAAACGAATAGCACGCGCGTACCTGGGTGCGGGCCCCGCCCCGGGGTAGTCGTCGTGGCATGTGTGCCGACTTCGACATCGCCAAGCTGCCGAGAGCCGTGGAGGAAGCGCCGCGCCCCGGGCCCTCCCTGCGCGGCCGACTCGCCTCCCTCGACATGCGCCTGTTCGAGACCGCCGCCGAGCGCCGCTGGCCCGGCGCCGAGCGCGTCCTGCCCGCCCTGAGCAAGGCCGCCAACCACGGCGTGCTGTGGTTCGGCGTGGGCGCCGCGCTCGCGGCGACCGGCTCGCCGCGCGCCCGGCGGGCCGCGATGCGCGGCATCGCCTCGCTCGCGGTGGCCTCCGCCACGATCAACACCATCGGCAAGCGGTCGGTGCGCAGGACCCGGCCCGCGCTCGACGCGGTGCCGATAGTGCGCCGGCTGAAGCGGCAGCCGTTCACGACGTCGTTCCCCTCGGGGCACTCGGCCTCGGCGGCGGCGTTCGCGACGGGCGTCGCCCTGGAGTCGCGCGGCTGGGGCGCGGTCGTCGCCCCCGTGGCGTTCTCGGTGGCGGCCTCCCGGGTCTACACGGGCGCGCACTTCCCCGGTGACGTGGTCGCGGGCGCGGCGCTCGGGGTGGGCGCCGCGTTCGCCGTACGGGGCCTGGTGCCGACCCGCGACCAGATGCCGTCTCCTGGGCGCCCGCTGGTGGAGGACGTGCCCGCGCTGCCCGAGGGCGAGGGCCTGGTCATGGTCGTGAACACGCAGGCGGGCACACCGGAGCGGGTCAAGGTGCTGCGGGACGCGCTGCCGCTCGCGGAGTTCGTGGAGTGCGAGGGCGCCGAGATCCCGGAGGCCCTGGAGGAAGCGGCCAAGGGCGCCCGCGCGCTCGGCATCTCGGGCGGCGACGGGTCGGTGAACACGGCCGCGCAGGTGGCCCTGAAGCACGACCTGCCGCTCGCCGTGCTGCCCGGCGGCACCCTCAACCACTTCGCGTACGACCTCGGCATCGAGGACGCGGGCGATCTGGTGCGGGCCGTCGTCGGCGGTGACGCGGTCGCGGTCGACGTCGGCCGGTTCCGCTCGGACAAGGCGTCCGGCATCTTCCTCAACACGTTCAGCCTCGGCGTCTACCCGGAGCTGGTGCGCGAGCGCGAACGCTGGTCGGGCCGGATCGGCGGCCGCCTCGCCGACGTCGTCGGGGCCGTGCACGTCCTGCGCCGCGACCACCCGCTGGAGGTCCACGTCCACGGCGAGAAGCGCCCGCTGTGGCTGCTCTTCGCTGGGAACTGCACCTACCGGCGCATGGGCCTGACGGCCGGCCGCCGCGCGGACCTGGCGGACGGGCTCCTCGACGTCCGCACGGTCAGCGGCGGGCGCCTGCCCAGCGTGCGGCTGCTCGCGGCGGCCCTGTCGGGCCCGCTCTCCCGCTCCCCGTTCCACTCCGCGACCCGGCTCACCAAGCTGCACGTGGACGGCATCTCGCCGGGGACGCCGCTCGCGTTCGACGGTGAAGTCATCGAGTGCGGACGGGAGTTGACGGTGGACAAGCAGCACGAGGCGCTGCGCGTGTACCGCCCGCTGACCATACTGTGACGGAACCTGGAGTCCACATCTCAAGACGGGTATCTCACAATCCGATCGCACGGCGTACGTTGACCCTGTCGCCCGGGGCGTTCGCTCCGGGCGCGTCTTCGCACCCTGGAGGGATCGGGTCATGTCGCCGTCGCAGGAGACCGCCGTGTACACCCACGGGCACCACGAGTCCGTGCTGCGCTCGCACACCTGGCGCACCGCCGCCAACTCCGCGGGCTACCTCCTCGGCGCGCTCAAGCCGCACATGAAGATCCTGGACATCGGCTGCGGCCCGGGGACGATCACCGCGGACCTCGCGGCGCTGGTCCCGGACGGCCACGTCACCGGCGCCGACCACGCCCCCGGCATCCTGGACCAGGCGCGGGCCACGGCGGCCGAACGGGGCCTGACCAACGTCGAGTTCACCACCGCCGACGTGCACGCCCTCGACTGGCCCGACGACACGTTCTGCGTCGTCCACGCCCACCAGGTGCTCCAGCACGTCGGCGACCCCGTGCAGGCGCTGCGCGAGATGCGGCGCGTCACGAAGCCCGGCGGCTTCATCGCCGTACGGGACTCCGACTACGCCGCGATGACCTGGCATCCGCAGTCGCCTGGCATGACCGACTGGCTCGACCTGTACCGCCGCGTCGCCCGCGCCAACGGCGGTGAGCCGGACGCGGGGCGCCACCTGAAGTCATGGGCCCTGGAGGCGGGGTTCGCACCCGCCGACATCACGGCCACCGCCGGTACGTGGTGCTACGCGACGCCGGACGAGATCGCCTGGTGGAGCGGCCTGTGGGCGGACCGGACGGTCGCCTCCGCGTACGCGGACCGGGCCACGGGCGGCGGCCACGCGACCCCCGAGCAGCTCACGGCGGTGTCCGGGGCGTGGCGGGAGTGGGGCACGCGTGAGGACGCGTGGTTCGCGGTGCTGCACGGGGAGATCCTGTGCCGTAACGCCGCCGCCGCCTGAGCCGGATACGCGCGGAGCGGGACTTCTCCGGTGAAGTCCCGCTCCGTCGCACGGGGTCAGCGCCGGGCGCCGCCTGCGGCCGCCGGGCGCCGGTCCTCCTCGTCGTCCACCTCGCCGTCCACCTCATCGTCCGGTCCGGCTTCGTCCTCGTACTCGTCGTCGTACTCGGACTCGGACTCGGCTTCGTCCTCGGCGCCGTCGGGGTCGTCGCCCTCGTCGGCGGTGTCCTCGTACTCCTCCTCGTACTCGTCGCCGTCGCTCTTCTGCTGGAGCTCCTGCTCCTGGTGCTCTTCCTGCTCCTCTTCGAGGGCGTCCTCGTGGGTGCGGACCACCTCGCCGTCGCGGATCTCGCCGCGCCAGCCGTCGGACGCCTCGCCGCGGATCGTCACGAAGCGGGCGAAGTGCTTGAGGTCGAGGCGGGCGCGGCGGCCCTGGGCGCGCCAGATGTTGCCCGTCTTCTCGAACAGGCCCTTCGGGTAGTACTCGATGACGAGGAGGACCCGGGTCAGCCGGTCGGCCAGCGGGTGGAAGGTGACGATGCCCTTGGTCGTGCCCTTGGCGCCCTCGGAGGTCCACTGGATCCGGTCGTCGGGGAGCTGCTCGGTGGTGTGCGCCTTCCAGCTGCGGTTGGACCAGAAGACCTTGAGCTGCCAGTCGGAGGTGGTGTCGTCGGCGCGGTTCGCGTTCTTGACGCCTTTCGCGAACGTGGAGAACTCCTGGTACTGGGTCCACTGGTCGTACGCCGTGCGCAGGTCCACGCCGACGTCGATGAACTCCATGATGACGGTCGGCTTCTTGCCCGCGCCGCCCTTGCGCTTGCCCTTGCCGCCGAGGTTCTTGAACGCGCCGATGGCCTTGTCCTTGAGGCGGCCCGCGCCCAGTTCGACCGCGGCGCGCACCGGGCCCTTGCCCTCGGCGATCTTGCGGCCGCCGTCGAGCGCGAGTTGGGCGAAGCCGGGGCTGTTGCCCTCGGCGATGTCGGTGAGCTTGACCGTGGTCTCGCCCAGTTTGCGGCCCACGCCGACGAGCATGCGTTCGGCCTGTGCCGCGAGGTAGTGCTGGAACTCCGCCTTGAGGTGGTCGACAGCCTCGCTCTGGGCTATCCCGCCGAGCGCTTTCGCCGGGGAGTCAGCCACGGCCGCCGCCCCCCTTCGCGGTGCGGGTCGCCGTCTTCCTGGCCGCGGTCGTCTTCTTGGCGGCCGTCCGGCTCGCCGTGCTCTTCCTGGCCGGGGCCTGCTTCGCCGTGCTCGCCGCGCGCGGGGACTTGCGGGCCCGCCCGTTCGACGAGGACTTCTCCTCGCGCGGGGCGTCCCCGTCGCGCTCCTCGTCCGCGCCCCGCTCCTCCTCCTGCTGCTTCTGCTGCTCCTGCTCCTGCTCCTGGCGGCGGCGCTTCGGCACCAGGCCACCCGTCACCTTCTCCCCCGCGTCCCGTACGTCGTCCGTGTCGGGGGCGACACCCGCGATCCGGTCCTGGACGCCCTGCGTGCGGGAGTGCAGCCGTCCCGCGAGGCCGTTGATCTGGCGCTCCACGAGGGCGCCGGTCGCCGCGGTGCCGACGCCGCGCAGGTCCTGCCGCAACTGGCCGCTCAACTCCTTGAACTGCGGGTTCTTGTCGAGCTGCGTGGTGACGAGCTCGGCGAGGGCGCTCGGGCTCAGCTTCAGCCGCTTGCCCGCGACCATCGTGCCGACGGCGAACGCCAGCTTCATCTTCTTCGTACGTCCGAGGACGTATCCGGCCCCTACCGCGAGGCCGAGAGCTGCTCGGTTCACGTTCTTCCCTCCAGAGGTGTTGCCTGGTCTCATTCCGTGCCGACGGGCGCGGACGGTCCCGGCTCCACGAAGCTGTACGGCGGGAGCGGCCCGTTGACCCGGAGCTGAAGGTGCGGGTGGTCGCCGCGGACCCTGTCGACGGCCGCGAGGAAGTGTTCGGACGACGCGCGGTCGACGAGGAACGAGACGTTGGCGAGCCAGCCGGTGCTCGCCGGTCCGGTGGAGACCGCGTCGGCCGACGGTTCGAGCAGCCGTTGCAGCTCCACGGCGTCCTGCGCCTCGCGCGCCTGGACGGCGGCCACGACCATCTCGCCGAGCCGCAGCTTCTCCTCGTGACTGCCGCCGCCCGCCTGCCGGTTGGCCTCGGCGAGGGTGCGGACCTCGGGGCTCTCGGACATCACCCGGTGCAGGACGGCCTCTTCGTCGTGCTGGGCCTTGACGTTGTACTCGACCTTGCCGTCGAGCGCCCGCAGCCGTTCCCGGTAGTGGTCGGCGCGTTCGGCGAGCACGGTGGCGACGGCTTCGTCGTCGGGGGCGAGGCTGCCGAACCGCATGGGGAGGACCGAGCCGCCGGCGCCCGCCTCGGCGAGCACGTTCTGGTGGGCGAGCAGGTCGCGCCGCTTGGGCCGCAGCCCGTCGGGCGCGTCGCTGACGAGCGCCGTGAGCGGCCCGGCCGGGACGAGCCTGACCTTGCGGGCCGGGTCGCCGATGCCCTCCATGCCCTCGGGCAGCGAGGGGTGGCCCGCGGCGGCGATGCCGTAGATGTAGGTGCCGGTCATGCCTGCCCCCTCCGGCAGAAGCGGGTGGCGCTCATGACTGGTCCCCCCGGCGGCGGGTCCGCTCGGACCGGCCTTCCTCGCGGGCCTGGCCGAAGGCGTCCGACAGGGTCTCGGCGGCGCCCGAGAGCGCCCCCTTCGCCTTGCGCTGCCCGCTGCCCGACTCGTCGTCCGATCCGCCCATGATGTCGGTGAGGCCCGACGGCTTCTTGCTGCCGGTCTCCAGGTCGAGGCGGTTGCAGGCCTCGGCGAAGCGCAGGTAGGTGTCGACGCTGGCGACGACGACCCGGATGTCGATCTTCAGGATCTCGATGCCCACGAGCGAGACCCGGACGAACGCGTCGATGACGAGCCCGCGGTCAAGCACGAGTTCGAGTACGTCGTACAGGCCGCTGGTGCCGCCTCCGCCGCCTGATTGCTGTGCAGGGACAACGGTCATGGAGAGCCGCCCTCCTCGGACTGGTTCGGTCGCGCTCGGTTCTGGTCCCGGCTGCCCGCTCCGCCGCCTGCGGGGCGCACGGTCCTGACACGTCGACGGGCCGGCCGCCGCCTGCTCAGGCGCGGTCCGGCCCGCCCCGCACGTCGCGGCGTGTCACGGCAGCCTCGGCATCCGAGTCACCGCTCAGATCCTGCGCAAACCTCAACTCCCGTCGTGCGTACGGGTTTTACGTGCGCCCCCGGAAATGCCACGGTTCAGGGCGTGATGTCCTGCTCCACGAGGAGCGCGACGCCTGCCACGATGCTCGCCGCGTCGATCCCGGCGGCCCGCAGCTGCTCCTCCGGCTTCGCCGAACCGGGCATCTGGCGCACGGCGAGCCGGACCAGACGCGGCGTCGGGACGCCGTCGTCGAACGCCTCGGCCACCGCGTCGCCGAGGCCGCCCTCCGCCCGGTGGTCCTCGACGGTGATCAGACAGCCGGTGTCCCGGGCGGCGTCGCGCAGGGTGGTGCGGTCGACGGGCTTCACCGAGTACAGGTCGATGACGCGCACGGCGATGCCCGCGCCCGCCAGCTCGTCGGCGGCGCGCAGCGCCTCGTGCACGGTGACGCCCGCGGCGACGATCGTCACGCGGTCCTCCGCGCTGGAGCGCAGCACCTTGCTGCCGCCGACGGGGAACTCCTCGTCCGGCGGGTAGATCACCGGCGTCTTCCCGCGCGAGGTGCGCAGGTACCGGATGCCGCCGAGGTCGGCCATGGCGGCGACGAGGCGGGCGGTCTGGTTGGCGTCGCACGGGTAGAGGACGGTCGAGCCGTGCACGGACCGGAACATCGCGAGGTCCTCCAGGCCCATCTGGGAGGGCCCGTCCTCGCCGATGGCGGCACCGGCGTGCGAGCCGGCCAGGTTGAGCCCGGCGCCGCTGATCGCGGCCATCCGGACGAAATCGTGGGCGCGGGTGAAGAACGCGGCGAACGTGGACGCGTACGGCTGCCAGCCGCGCGCCGCCATCCCGACGGAGGTGGCGACGAGCTGCTGCTCGGCGATGTAGCACTCGAAGTACCGCTCGGGGTGCTCCTTGGCGAAGTACTCGGAGCGGGTGGAGTCGCCGACCTCGCCGTCCAGCGCGACGACGTCGCCGCGGGCGGTGCCGAGCGCGGTGAGCGCGGAGCCGTAGGCGTCGCGGGTGGCGGCCTCGTCGCCCACCTCGTAACGGGGCAGTTCGAGGTGGCCGTTCTGCACGGAGTGCAGGGCGCGGGCGGCGGGCGGCGCGGCGACCTCCACGCGGACGCCGCGGTCCCCGCCCAGCTCGGCGATGGCGTCCTCGGCCTCGGGCAGCGGCTTGCCGTGCAGGCCCTCGCGGTCCTCGACGGCGGCGACGCCCCGGCCCTTGAAGGTGCGGGCGATGATCGCGGTGGGCTGCCCGGCGGTGCCGCGGGCCTCGTCGTAGGCGCGGTCGATGGCCGCCACGTCATGCCCGTCGATCTCGATGGTGTGCCAGCCGAACGCCCGGAAGCGGCGGGCGTACGCGTCCAGGTCGTGGCCGTGCCGGGTGGGCCCGCGCTGGCCGAGCCGGTTGACGTCGACGGTGACGGTCAGGTTGTCGAGGTGCTCGAACCCGGCGTGCTCGGCCGCCTCCCAGATGGAGCCCTCGGCGAGTTCGCTGTCGCCGCACAGGACGTGCACGCGGTAGTCGATCCGGTCGAGCCGCTTGCCCGCGAGGGCGATGCCGACACCGACGGGCAGGCCCTGGCCGAGCGATCCGGTGGCCGTCTCCACCCAGGGCAGGCGCTGCGGCGTCGGGTGCCCTTCGAGGCGGCTGCCGAGGGTGCGGAAGGTGAGCAGTTCGGCGTCGTCGATGGCGCCGGCCGCCTTGTACGCGGCGTACAGCAGCGGTGAGGCGTGGCCCTTGGAGAGGATGAAGCGGTCGTTGCCGGGGTGGGCGGGGCGGTCGAAGTCGTAGCGGAAGTGGCGGGCGAAGAGCACGGCCACCAGATCGGCGGCCGACATTGACGAGGTCGGGTGCCCGGACTGGGCGGCGTCCGCCGCGCGCACGGCGTCGACCCGCAACTGCTGGGCGAGGTCGTGGAGTTCGGTCTCGTTGAGCGTGGACATGGGGGTGGTTCCTCCTTCGGAGGGTTACGGGGTACGCGGGGTGCGGGCCAGCTCGGGCGAGGCCGTGTCGAGGGGGACGGATCCTGAGCGGACGAGGCCGAGCTGGACGGCCTGGCGGGGCAGGACGGCGTCGAGCAGCCAGTCGGCCGCGACCCGTATGCGGTTGCCGGGCAGTGCGGCCAGGTGGTAGCCGCGGGTGACGGCGCCCGCGAGCGGCCCGGCCAGCGGGACGCCGAGCGGGTTGGCGGCGGCCTGGGCGCCGCCGAGGTCGACGACGAAGCCGAGGTCCTTGTGGCGGTAGGCGCGCCGCACTCCCCGGCCGAGGGACGCGGCCACGTTGAGCCCGGCCGTCCTCCCCTGCCGCCAGGCGTGCTGTGCCGTCATCGGGGTGTACGTGCCCGGCTTCGCCGGCTCGGGTACGGCCGCCGCGTCGCCGCACGCGTACACCTCGGGGTGCCCGGGGACGGCGAGGAACGGGTCGACGAGCAGCCGCCCGCGCTCCATCGGCAGCCCGAGCTGCGCGACCAAGGGGTCGGGGCGGACGCCGACGCACCACACGAGGGTGCGGGAGGGCACGAACTCACCGTCACTCAACCGCACCCCTTCTCTCGTCGCCTCCTGGACGGACGTGCCGGTGCGCACCTCCACGCCGCGCTCCCGCAACACCCTGCCCGAGGTGCGGGAGAGCCGCGCGTCGAGCTCCGGCAGGACGCGCGGCGCGATGTCGGCGAGCAGCCAGCGCGCCCGTCCGCGTCCGCGCAGGAGCGAGTCGGTGAGGAGCTGCCCCTGTGCGGCGACCTCGGTCCCGGTGTAGCCCGCGCCGACCACGACGAAGGTGCGGCGGGCCCGCGCCTCGGCCGGGTCGGACGCGGCGGCGGCGAGTTCGATCTGCCGGGTCACGTGGTCGCGCAGGTACAGCGCCTCGGGCAGCCCGCGGAAGCCGTGCGCGTGCTCGGCGACCCCGGGCACCGGAAGCAGCTTGTTGACGCTGCCGAGGGCGAGGACGAGCCGGTCGTACGGGAGGCTGCCGCGCTCCCCCTCGGGCCCGGCGTAAGGGACGGCCCGCGCGTCGAGATCCACCGCCTCGGCCTCCCCGAGGACGAGGCGGACGTGCGGCGGCAGGGTCCCGGGCAGCGACACGGTGACCCGGCGCGGCTCCAGGCTGCCCGCGGCGACGTGCGGCAGCAGCGGCAGGTACAGGAAGTAGTCGGTGGGGTTGAGCAGGGTGACGTCGAACGGGTGCCCCGTGCTCCGCGCGGTCCGGGCCAGCGTGCGCGCGGCCCGGTACCCGGCGAACCCGGCACCGACGATCAGAACACGCGATCGGCTCACGGTCTCCTCCCGAAGCCCGAGTCCCGACTTTCGGGGACATGGTGGGTGGAGCTTCCCGCGTCCCCCGGTTCACCGACAGCCAAACGGGGGCGTTCTACGCTCGCCGGACTACGTGCCCGGGCCCCCGGTGGCTACAGGGTGCCGGTCGACGGGGGTTGCGACGGCATCGGCGGCGCCGCATCGGGCACCTTCGGCGGCTTCGGCCGGGCGGCCCGGCGCAGGACGTACGCGGCGACGCCGAGGACCGCCGCGACGATCAGGGCCGCGGCCCAGTCGGGGAGCCCGAGGGCGAGGACGAGGCCCAGGGCGAGGGCGAGCGCGGCGCCCGCGTAGAGCGCGGCGGCGGCGGCGCCCGCGTACAGCGTCGCCGTGCGCTTTCGCTTCCGGGCGCTCTCCCGCACGGCCTCGCTCAGCTCGGCCCGCAGCGTCTCCCGGACGGCCCGGGTCACCTGGCCGGTCAGTTCCTCGCTCAGTCGCTGGTCGATGCGTTCCATTGCGTCCGGTTACCCGGGCCGTGTCCCGGATAACGAGCGGCCGGAAGCGATCACGCTGCGCCGTCGCGTCAACTAGGCTCGTCCGCATGGAGATTCTGGGCACTACGCTGCGCATCTGCGTCGAGGACCTGGAGTCCTCCGTGACCTTCTACGAACAGCTCACCGGAGCCAAGGCGCTGCGCTTCGAGCGCGGCGGGGTCGCGGTCGCCGCCGTCGGCTGCTTCCTCCTGATGAGCGGTCCCGAGCAGGAGCTGGAGGTGCTGCGCAAGGTGTCGGCCACGATCGCCGTGCGCGACGTGGACGAGGCCCACGCCATCCTCACGGCGTCGGGCGCGAAGGTCGTCGCGGGCCCGGTCCCGACCCCGGCGGGGCGCAACCTCATCGCGCTGCACCCCGACGGAGCGATCTTCGAATACGTGGACCGGCAGGTGGCCGCCGAGTCCTAGGACCCGGCACCGGGCGCGGGGCGGCGGCGGAAGTCGTAACGGGCGGGCAGGGGTTCGCCCGGGGCGACGCGCGCCCACAGCTCCCCCAGGACCTCCGCCCCTTCGCGCAGGTCGGCGACCTCGAAGCCGGACTCGAAGATCTCCCGTGCCGCCGCCGCGTCGCCCTCCGCCAGCAGGAGGCGAGCCTCCAGGAGGCGGAACCGGCCGCGCGCCCGTGTGGCCGCGTGCAGCCCGTCCCAGACCCGCCGCGCCCGCGCCGCCCGCCCCACGGCGAGCAGCGCCTCGATCGCCTCGCGCCCGAGCGCGGCCGTCGCCGCCACCCACGCCTCCCCCGTGTCCCGCCGCTCCGCGCACAGGTCGTCGAAGGCCTCGGCGTACCGGTCGGCGGCCCGCTCCAGGTGGTCGTCGGTCGCGTCGGCCACCGCGAGGCAGCGCAGGAACGGCCAGTCGGACGCGGCGAGTTCGAGCCCGCGCTCCCAGCTGCGCACGGCCTGCGCCCGGTCCCCCGCGTGCCACTGCGCGACGCCGAGGTGGTACTCGGAGAGCGGCCGGGCCGGCGCCGTCTCCAGCATGTCCCGCCAGGCGGGGGCGGTGAGCGTGGGCCCGGGCGCGCCGACCCGCCGGGGTTCGGGCAAGGCGCCCGTCTCCAGGAGTTCCCGCCAGGGCGCCTGCTCCTCACCGAGGGTCGACTCGTCGAACGGCGTCCCGGGCAGCTTCCACCCCGTGCGCAGGACTTCGAGCGCGCCCCACCCGGATCCGACGGCGAGGCGCTGTCCCGGCTCGGCGTCGGCGTGCGCCCGCCACTCCTCGTAGGCGGCGTCGACGCGGGCGCGCGGCAGCGCCTCTTCGAGGCGTCCCTCGGCCTCCTCGACCGCCGCGTCCCAGTCGTCCGCCGCGTGCACGGTGGCGGGGTCGGTCTCCAGCGGCCCGTACGCCTCCAGCCAGCTGAACTCGCCCTCCGCCTCCAGGCGTACGTGCTCCAGCTGGGTGCGCGCGAGGCCCGCCTGGATCTCGGCGTAACCGCCGGTGCCGGGCTCGGTCAGCCACTCCTGCCAGCGGCGGCCACCGCGCCCGCTGCCCCACAGGAACAGTTTCCGGCCGCGCAGCACATCGGTCGACGTGTGGACGAGGCCCCGCCCCGCGTCGTCGAGGGCGGTGATCCAGCGGCGCCGCCCGTCCTCGATCTCGTAGAAGTAGTCGGCGGAGAACTCGCTGTTCAGGGGGTACGTGCGGTCGGTGCCGCCCTTGCGCGGGACCGGGACGCGGCGCAGCGCCCGCTCGTAGCCGAAGTGCCAGGCCTCGCGCGCGGGGGCGAGCACCCGGCGCTCCTCGGGCACGGCGATGTTCGACCACCAGTACACGGGCGCGGGCTTCTCGTGCGGGTTGCGGACGCGGACGCCCGCGTAGAGGAAGTCGGAGCCCTCCGGCAGCCACAGGTCGACCTGGAACGGCAGGTCGCGCAGGCGCTCCCACTCCCACAGGCGGACCATCTCGCTGCCGTCGGGCGCGGTGACGCGGGCGGCGTGCAGGGGCGCGCAGGACAGGGTGGAGTGGCCGGTGGCGCCGATGTTCCACTCGATGCCGCCGGAGAACCAGGCGCCGTTCAGCGCGAAGGCTGCGGGCTGGAACACGGGGTTGCGGTAGAGGAGTTCACGCCCGGTCGGCTTGTGGAACAGGGACGCGATCCGGCCGCCGAGGCCGGGCAGCACGGTCACTCTCAGCCGGTCGTTCTCGATGACGACGGTGTCGAGATCGAGGGGTGCCCGGTCGCGCCCGTACCCGTCGCGGATCCGCTCGGGGAGCAGGCTGCGCAGCGGCCGGTGGCCGAGCTGGCGGGCCATGTCGAGGGGCAGCCCCTCCTCGGCGCGCTCGTCCACCTGAAACGCCGCGTGCACGTCGGCGAGGGGCCGCAGCGGTGGCAGCGGATTGACCGGGCCGACCTCCGCGCCCGGCAGCGTCAGTACCTCACGTCGTACGACGGTCATGGCTGCCTCCCGGTGTCACGGGGCGCGGCCCGCCCCCGATGACCATGGAACAGGGTGGAGGGCGAGCTGACCAGGGTCCGCCCCGGTCAGGATTGCGCAAAGGCGGCGGCGTGCCCGGCGGCGGTCATCTCGGTGGTGAGCGCCCATCGCTCGTGGTCGCGCCAGGCACCGTCGACGTAGAGGAAGTCCGGCGAGAAGCCTTCCAGGCGGAACCCGGCACGGCGGGCCAGCGCGAGGGAGGCGGCGTTGTCGGGCTGCGCGTTGATCTCCAGGCGGTGCAGCCCGAGCGACCCGAACGCGTACCGGACGACGAGTCCGAGCCCCTCCGCCATCAGCCCGCGCCCGGCGGCGTGCGCGAAGGCGCCGTAGCCGAGGGCACCGCTGCGGAAGCCGCCCCGCACGATGTTGTTGATGTTGATGAACCCGGCGATGGCGTCGCCCGCGCCCCGCGCGGGGTGGCGCTCGCACACGAGGAAGCCGTGCCGGTCGGGTTCGTCGACGAGCCGCCCCGCGTACGCGGCGAACGCCTCCGCCGTCAGCGGCGGGAAGAGCCAGGGCCGGTGCAGCTCCTGGCTCTCGCGGGCCCGCGCCGTGAACTCGTCGGCGTCGGCGAGGGCGATGTGCCGCAGCGCGACGCGGGGTCCTTGGAGAAGGTGGGCGGCCATCGGGTCAGCCTACGCGGGCCGGTGCTACTTGCGTTTCCTGGCGACGGCGTAGCCCCCGCAGACGGCCCCGATGACGGCGACCGCCAGCAGGGCCACCCACAGCGGCATCGTGACCTCGGGGACGAGCAGCCGGATCTTCACCTCGCGGGTGTTCTCGAAGATGAAGACCAGGACGACGACGGCCAGGACCAGGACGGCGATCCTGCCCGGGGTGAACGCGCCGGAGCCACCGCTCTTGCCGGCGCTCGCGCTGTCCTTGGGGCTCATCGTGGACCCTTCCGTCGCTGCCTCTCCGCCCAGCATGGACGGGGAGAGGGCGATCGCGCAGCGGCCGGGGCCCGTACGGGTGACGGCGGCGCGGCTCTACGGGGTCACGACCGGCAGCTCGACGGTGCCGGTGTCGTGCGGCGCGCTGACGACGGTGACCGGCTTGATCCCCTTGTTGCCGCCGTACGCGTCGTCGCTCGCCGCGATCACGAACCGGATGCGGTGCCCCTTCTCGTAGCGGTGGACGATGCCGGGGAGCGTGACGGTGAAGGGGCGCGTGACGTCCGGGACGCGAGCCGGGGCGACGAGCCGGTGCACGAGCGTCTTCGTGCCGTCCGGCGCGACGTCGTACAGCTTGGCGAAGAGGACGAGCTTGTCGGCGGCGTCGGCGGAGTTCTGCACGCGCTCCGTCGTCGGCGAGACCACCTTGAGGGTGGCCTTGGGCGCGCCCACGACGTCGGTCGCGCCGGCCAGCGGCTCGGTGGTCCAGTCGAGGTACGTGGAGCGGGTGTCGCGCGGCGGGGAGTCCGAGAGGCCGATGATGCCGGCGAGGGAGGACTCGGAGTGGCTGGTGGGAATCAGCCAGTTGCGGTACGTGCGACTGCCGCGAGCGACTTTCCCGGCGTTGTCGACAAGTTTGCCGTCGCCCGAGAGGTACAGCTTCTTCGTCAGGGCGGGAAGGCTGGAAGCGGTGGCGTAGGTCGCGGTGGGGTCGTCGATCCAGTCGCGGTAGTAGGCGAAGGCGGGACCGGTGTCGACGCTCGTGTCCTGGTGGAGGTATCGGTCGAACCAGGCGAGGATCCGCTTGCCGACGTAGCTGGTCCCCAGGTTCCCCTGCGCGAGGTTGAGCTCGCCGCTCGCGGGATCGGTGAGGCCGCCGCTGTGCCCCCAGGACTGCCAGATCATCTTGGTGGCGGTGCCCTGGGCGCGGAGGGTGTCGTAGCTGGCCCTGGCCTCGTTCAGGTTGAACAGGCTGTCGGCCTGGCCCTGCACGAGCAGCGTCGGTGCCTTGACGTCCTTCAGATACGAGACCGGGGAGACGGAGCGTGCGTAGTCGAGCAGCGCCTTGGTCCTGCCGGCGGGGTAGCGGCCGGAGTTGAGGGTGCGGATCGTCTCGCAGGCGTCGTCGACGAAGTGCAGGCAGCCGAGCCTGTTGACGCGGGACGGGTCGAGCGACGGCTGGAGCAGCGGCTGGCCCTCGCCCATCAGGTAGAAGCCGTTGGTCCACTGCCACTTGAAGACGCCGGGGACGTCGCGCTCGGCGGTGTCGCGGGCGGTGGCGTTCTGCGGGTCGAGGGAGTAGGCCAGGTCGTTCCAGGTGATCATCGGGACCAGGGCGTCGACGCGGTGGTCCACGGCGGCCGTCGCCAGCTGGATCGCGCCGCCGTACGAGCCGCCGATCATGCCTACGCGCGGGTCGCCCTTCTTGTCGGCGCTCACGTAGTCGACGGTGGTGCCGTCGTCGGCGGCGCGGGTGCCGGCCAGGAAGTCGACCAGGGCGGAGGCCGCCTTGCCGTCGATCCCCGGGTCGTCCAGGGAGATGAGGCAGCCGGACTTGCCGAACCCGAGTCCGGAGTAGGCGAGTCCGACGTAGCCGCGCTGCGCGAAGGCCCTGCCGGTGGCGTCGGTGGAACCGTCGGACTTGCTGCCGCCGAAGCCGTTGGTGGTGAGTACGGCGGGGGCGGGGTTCTTGGCGTCTGCGCCGGCGGGGCGGTAGAGGTCGGCGTCGATCACGCAATTGCCGCCGGCGGTGGGGACGGTGAAGGTGAGGGGGGTGACGGTGTAGGCGCCGGGTCCGTCCAGCTTGGGCGGCGTGGCCGTTGCGGGGGTGGCCATGGCGAGGGGGACGAGGAGTGCCGCCGTGCCGAGGGTGCTGATGACTCTGGGGACGGCTCGGGACACGTGGGGCCTCCTGGCGGGCTGTACCGACCGGTAAGTTTGGGGCGTGGTCATCGTGTGACACGTGTCACGGGGCGGTCAATGGGTGGGCGGGGTGTTTTCTTCCGGGTGGCCCATTCGCCGTAGGGGTTCTTGTCCGGATGGGGAGGTGCGGGTGGTTCGTGGCTGATCGCGCAGTTCCCCGCGCCCCTGGAGTGCGCACTGCGTGCGCCGCTCCATCGGTTCTCGGGCGCGGCTTTCGTCGTGGCTGGTCGCGCAGTTCCCCGCGCCCCTGAGATGCGCACTGCGTGCGCCATCTCAGGGAGGCGCGGCGAAGCCGCAGCCTCCAGGGGCGCGGGGAACGGCGCGAGCAACCACGACGGCGCCGCGGCCGCAAGACAACGACAACCGGGCAGACGCCCCGCAAGGGGCGCGGGGAACTGCGCGACCAGCCACGACGGCGCCGCGGTCGCGAGACAACGGCGACCCGGCAGACGCCCCGCCGGATCAGGCCAGCGCCGGCGCGTCCAATGTCAGCGTCAATGACCCGGTGTCCAACCGACCCGCCACCCCCAGAGGGACTGTCAGTGAGCCCTCCCCGTGGCCGAAGCCGAACTCCTCCACCACCGGGACCCCGAGCCCGCCGAGCCGGTCCACCAGCACCTCGCGCACCGGCTCGCACTCCGCCCAGGAGCCGAGGACGAACCCGGAGACACCCTCCAGCCAGCCCGCGCGCAGCAGCTGCGTGAGATACCGGTCGACCCGGTACGTCTCCTCCCCCACGTCCTCCAGGCACACCAACCCGCCCCGCGCGGAACCCCGCGCCCCGCGCACACCCACATCCCCCGCGAGCAGCGAAAGGCACCCGCCCAACGTCACGCCCCGCGCAACCCCGGGCACCAGCACCCCCGCGCCCTCCACCCCCCGCATCACCTGAACGGACTCCGGCTCGAACAACGTCGCCCGCAAGTGCTCCTGCGCCCGCGCGCTCTTCACGAAGTCCGCCGCCGCGACCATCGGCCCGTGCAGCGTCGAGACACCCAGCCGCACCGCGAACGCCTCGTGCAGCGCGGTGATGTCGCTGTACCCGACGAACACCTTCGGCCGGGCGCCCCGCATCGCGGCCCAGTCGAGCAGTTCGACCATGCGCTGCGCCCCGTACCCGCCCCGCGCACACAGCACGGCATCGACCGAGGGGTCGCACCAGGCCCGCTCCAGATCGGCCGCACGGTCCGCGTCCGCCCCCGCCAGGTACCCCAGCGCCGGGTGCACGTCCAGCACGTGCTCCATGACGACCGGCTCCAGGTCCCAGCCCCGCAGAAGGTCGAGCCCCGCCTGCAACCGGTCCTCCGGCACGGGCCCGCTCGGCGCGACGACGGCGACCCGCGCGCCGGGAACGAGACGCGCGGGACGGGCCAACGAGGCGACCCCAGCCGTCACTTGGTGAGCTCCAGCCGCGGCACACCCGCCACGTCGAGCCGGAACACCTGCGCGTACAGCGACAGTTCGGCCTCCAGCGCCCGCACCATCGTGTCGGCCCGCCGGAACCCGTGCCCCTCCCCCTCGAACGCGATGTAGGCGTGCGGCACCCGCCGCCCCTCGCCCTCGACCCGTTCGAGGAACCGCTCGCACTGCGCGGGCGGACAGATCACGTCGTCGAGCCCTTGCAGGAGCAGGAACGGCGCGGTCAGGCGGTCGGCGTGCTCCACCGGTGAGCGTTCGGCGTAGCGCGCGGGGACCTCGGCGAGCGGTCCGACGAGCGTCTCCAGGTACTGCGACTCGAAGTCGTGGGTCTCCCCGCTGCCCCAGGCCGTGAGATCGAGGATCGGGTAGATCACCGTCCCGCAGGCGTAGACGTCCGTGCTGGTCAGCGAGGCCGCACTCGTCCAGCCGCCCGCGCTGCCACCGCGGATCGCGAGCCGGTCGCGGTCGGCGGTGCCCTCGGCGGCGAGGGCGAGGGCGACGGCCGCGCAGTCCTCGACGTCGACGACACCCCACTGTTCGCGCAGCCGGTTGCGGTACGCGCGCCCGTACCCGGTCGACCCGCCGTAGTTGACCTCGGCGACACCGATGCCACGCGAGGTGAAGTAGGCGATCTCCAGATCGAGGACGAGCGGCGAGTGCCCGGTGGGGCCGCCGTGCGCCCACACGACGTACGGGGGCAGCTCCTCGTCGGGCGCGGCGTGCGTGGGGCTGTGCGGCGGGTAGATGTGGGCATGGACCGAGCGTCCTTCGGGGCCCTCGAAGGTGCGGATCTGCGGTTCGGGGTAGTACGCGGGGTCGACGGGGTCCTGGTGCGCGGCGCCGACGACGCGGGCGCGCCCGGTGGCGGTGTCGAGCTCGACGACCTCGTGCGCGGTGCGCGGGCTCGCGGCGATGCCGACGACGCGGGTGCCGTGCACGGCGAGGGACGACGACCATTCGGTCCAGGGCCCTGCCGTGTCGACGACCTCCCCGGTCTCCGGGTCGAGGACGCCGAGCGAGGTGGCGCCGACGCCGTGCACGACGGCGACGAGCCCGGCCTCCAGCGGCTTGAACCAGCTCAGGCCGATCTTCCACAGCGGCCCGCCGAACTCCTCCTCGCGCGGGCACAGGGGCCGGGCAGCGTCCAGACCGGCGTCGAGCCGGTACAGGTTCCACCAGCCGCTCGCGTCACCGGAGTAGAGGAGCGTGCCGTCCGGCGCCCACTCGACCTGGCAGATCGACTCCTCGGGCCCGCCCGCGACCGTCCGCGCGGGCCCGAACGTGCCCTCTTCCGTCACCTCCGCGACGAGCAGCTCCGTACCGTCCCAGGGCATCCGGGGATGGTCCCAGGCGATCCACGCAGCGCGGCTGCCGTCCGGCGAGAGCCGGGCCCCGGTGACGAATCGGTGGGCGTCGTCGCTCAGTTCACGGACCGCCGCCCGGTCCTCGGCGGCCGAGCCGTCGAGCGGGACGGCGGCGACCACGCGCCGCACATCGGTGGGCCCGTCGCCGGTGAACTCCTCCAGGACGCACCACAGCTCGCCCCGGTCGGGGTGGAGCTGCGGGTCGGCCCAGCGCAGCCCGTCCCCGACGGCGGAGAGCGGGGTGAGCGGGCGCGGTTCGGCGCCGGGCGCCTCGGGCTCGTAGGCGTAGAGGCGCTGGTCGGCGAAGTTCACGAAGACCAGGAGCGGGCCCTCGGGGCGGTCGGTGCCGGCCCAGGGGCGGCCGCCGTACTCGATGACGCGGCTGCGCACGTTCCACGGCGCGGGCAGCACCGACTGCTCCGTGCCGTCGGGCCTGCGCCGCACGAGGGCGCGGCGGCCCGCCTCGGTGGGCCGTGGCTCGGTCCACCAGGCTTCGTCGCCGATGAACCCCACGTACTCCGGCTTGCCGTCGTGCGCCGCGGCCAGCGCGGCGTCGATCGGCGACGGCCATGAGCCGTGGCCCTGCGTGTGCACCATGTCGCTCCCGCCCCCCATTTACTCCGGACCCTCCATATTCTTCGTGTCCTCCGTCTTTTCCTAGTGCGTCGCGTGTGTCGGGGCCGTGCCTATGCCGAGCGCAAGAACCGGTCCAGTACTCGCACACCGAAGTGCAGCGCCTCGACGGGCACGCGTTCGTCGACGCCGTGGAAGAGCGCCTGGTAGTCGAAGCCCTCGGGGAGCTTCAGCGGGGCGAAGCCGTAGCCGGTGATGCCGAGCCGGGAGAACTGCTTGGCGTCGGTGCCGCCGGACATGCAGTACGGGACGGTGTGCCCCTCGGGCGCGAACTCCTCGACCGCCGCCCGCATCTTCGCGAACGTCGGCGAGCCGACGGGCGCCTGGAGGGCGACCTCGCGGTGGAAGAACTCCCAGTCGACGTCCGGTCCCGTCAGCTGGTCGAGCGCGGCGCGGAACTCGTCCTCGGCGCCGGGCAGGAAGCGCCCGTCGACGTGGGCGACGGCCTCGCCCGGGATCACGTTGACCTTGTAACCGGCGGCCAGCATCGTCGGGTTGGTGCTGTTGCGCACGGTCGCCTCGACGAGCTTCGCGGCCGGGCCGAGGTTGGCGAGCAGCGCGTCGACGTCGAAGTCCGCCGCCCGCACGTCGGCCTCGATGCCGTAGAGCGCGGCGAGTTCGCTGAGGGCCGCGCGGACGGTGGGCGTGAGGCGGACGGGCCACTCGTGGGCGCCGATGCGGGTGACGGCGGCGGCGAGGCGCGTCACCGCGTTCGCCGGGTTGACCTTGGAGCCGTGGCCCGCCCTGCCGCGCGCGGTGAGCTTCAGCCAGCCGGTGCCGCGCTCGCCCGCGCCGATCGGGTAGATCTGCTTGCCCGCGCCGTCGTGGAAGGTGTAGGCGCCGGACTCGCTGATGCCCTCCGTGCAGCCCTCGAAGAGGTCGGCGTGCTGGTCGGCGAGGAAGCCCGAGCCGTCCTCGGCGCTGGCCTCCTCGTCGGCGGTGAACGCGATGACGATGTCGCGCCGGGGCCGGAACCCGACGCGGGCCCAGTGCCGGACGGTCGCGAGGATCATCGCGTCCATGTTCTTCATGTCGACGGCGCCGCGGCCCCACACCACACCGTCGCGGATCTCTCCGGAGAACGGGTGGACGCTCCAGTCGGCGGCCTCGGCCGGTACGACGTCCAGGTGGCCGTGGACCAGGAGGGCGTCGGCGGAGGGGTCGGTGCCCGCGATGCGCGCCACGACGTTTCCGCGGCCCGGGGTGCGCTCCAGGATCGTCGGTTCGAGGCCCGCCTCGGAGAGCAGGGCCGCCGCGTACTCGGCGGCGGGGCGCTCCTTGCAGTCGCCGCCGCCCCGGTTGGTCGTGTCGATCCGGATCAGCTCGGAGGTGAAGGTGACGACTTCGTCGAGCGCCCTCCCGTCGCTGTCGATCGTCGGAAGGTGCTGGTCAGCCATACTGTTCCTCCACCGCGGCCGAGGCGATCGTGGTGACCGCCTTGAAGGTGCGGATGCCTTCGTACATGGTCTCGTGGGTGTAAGCGATCCTGCGTTCGCCGACGCGCTCGACGCCGGGGACGACGGTCGACGCCATGGCGAGGTGCTCGGCGTCGAACTCGACCTCGATGGTGAACGGGCCGCCCCGCACCGGCTCGTACCGCACGGCGAGGGACGCGGCGTCCTGGGCGGCGGCCCGGATGTCGGCGGCCGTGCGCGCGGGGGTGCGGCACACCGCCGCGTACCGGGAGACGTGGTCCTTGACGGCGACCTTGCGGGCCTCCGGCGCGTAGCCGAGGGCGTCGTCACAGGCGTGGTCGTCGCCGGTGACGAGGACGACGGGGACGCCGTACTCGGCGACCACGTGCGCGTTGAGCAGGCCCTCGCTGGCCCGTACGTCGTTGACCCAGACGCCGGTGATCTGGTTGGCCAGGTAGGTGTGGGCGAGGACGCCCTCCATGCCCGCGCCCGCGTGGTAGCCGATGAACGCGATGCCGTCGACGTCGCCGTGCTGCACGCCCTCGACCATGGAGAGCGACTTGTGGCGCCCGGTCAGCATCTCCGTGCGCTCGTCGAGCTGTTCCAGGAGCAGGTTGCGCATGGTCCAGTGCGCCTCGTTGACGAGGACCTCGTCGGCGCCGCCGTCGAAGAAGCCGAGCACCGCCGCGTTCACGTCCGAGGTGAACATCGACCGGCAGCGCTCCCACTGCGGTGTGCCGGGCAGCACGTCGGCGGGCCAGGTCACGCCCGTGGCGCCCTCCATGTCGGCGCTGATGAGGATCTTCATGAGTAGCACCGTACGCGGATTCGGGCACGCCCCACCAGGCCTGTGGATAACTACCCGAAACTCTCATGGATCTAGACCACTGACGTACCACTGGCGTCCCCCTGACACGCCCCTGCCCGGGCTCTGATCAGGGGTTCAGCATGCGCACCAGCGCATCGATCAGCGCTCCGTGCCAACAGGCGTAGTCGTGACCGCCGTTGAACTCGTCGAGGGTGATCCGGTGGCCCGCGGGGCGCAGGGCGTCGTACAGCGCGCGGCTGTAACCGACCATCGGGCCCTCGTGCAGACCGACGTCGAGGTGGACGGTGAGGTCGCGGGGCGCCTCCTGCGCGTACCGCCGTACGAGCCACGGCACGCCGGTGACCGGGGTCTGCGGAACCCCGCCCTCCGCCGACAGGCCCGGGTGCCACCACAGGGACGCCGACTGTGCGAGGACGTTGCCGAACCGCTCGGGGCGCACCAGCCCCGCGTACAGGGCGGTGAGCCCGCCGAGGCTCTGTCCGGCGACGACGGTGCGGCGCGGGTCGGTCGTGAGCGGCCAGCGTCCCGCCGCCCAGGGCAGGACGTCGTCGGCGAGGAAGGTGACGTAGGAGTCGCGGGCGCTCATCTCGCGCCAGCGGGTCGGGCCGTCGACGGAGTCGGGGGCGAGGACGATCAGCGGCGGCAGGGTCCCGTCGGCGATCAGTGCGTCGAGGGAGTCCTGGAGGCCCATGCCGCCCAGCCACATGTCGCCGTCACCGAGCACGACGACGGGCAGGTCGCGGTGGCCTCCGCCCGGCGGCAGATAGACCCAGACGTCGCGGGCGGCCCCGAGCGCGGGGCTCTCGACGCGGTGCCGCTCGACCCGCCCGCGCTCCACCACGCGCGCGGGGCGCTCCCCGCGTTCCCAGCGCTGTGCGGGCGCGTCGGGCAGGGCGAAGACCGAGCAGTCCGGGCCGCCCCGGCGTGTGGGGATGGTGCGGGGGTTGAGCGGGTCCGGGCCCGCGTACCGCTGAAGGGTCTGCAGGAATCTCTGGAGCAGGGCCGGGTCGGCGGGCGGGGCGCCGGTCGAGACGTCGGCGGCGATGCGGTAGGCGCCGCGGTGGTCGGCGCGCAGGCGCAGGCCGAGGTGCCAGATGTCGGTGTCGGGGACGTGGTGGAGCAGGGCGTCGGCGAGCCGGGCGCGGTCGACGAGGCGGTTGCTGAACAACAGCACGTGCCGGGTCGCCCGGTTGCCGCGGTAGAGGAACGTGAGGGTGCGGTGGCCGGGCTCGCCCTCGATCGGCTCCACGAGCGGGGCGCCGAGCCGGTCCGCGTCGGCCCAGAACGCGGCGGCGATCGCGTCGCGCCGCGCCCCGTGGACCCCGCTCAGCTCGTCGAGCAGCCGTGCCACACGGGTGCCGACGGCCGGACGGGGGCGGACGGCCTCGGCCACCCAGGAGAGATCGGACGAGACCACAGGCGTTCGCATCGCCCCACCGCTTCCTGCCGCACCGGATTACTAGTTAGCTAAGGCTAAGCTAACCCATGCGGTGCGGCCGGGGACGTCAGGGCCGATCGCGGCGCCCCACCACCAGCCACTTCGACGGCAGCTCGATCCGGTTCCCGTCGGCCGTGTACTCGGTGGTCAGCAGCGGCAGCTCCCCCGACGCCAGGACGTCGAGACCGGCCGCCGCGACGTACCCGGGCACGGACGCGTCGGCGACCTCCCCCGGGGCGAGCCCGTGCGTGAAGACCGGGGCCAGCTTGGGCGGCGGCCCCGCCGGATGGCGCGCGAGCTCCCGCAGGATCTCCCCGGCGCGCTCCGCCGGCTCGACGACGAAGCCGCGCCCGCGCTCGCCGACCAGCGTGGCCACCGCGTCGACGAGCGGCTGCCGGTCCTCGGGCTCGCACTGGTGCAGCACGCCGCGCATGTAGACGTTCACGTCGCCCAGTTCGGCGTGGAGCGCCTCCACCTGGGCCGCGTTCGTGGCGTCGAGCTGCCGGAAGTCGGCCTGCTCGGCCGGGTCCGCCTGCCGGGCGCGGTCGAGCGCGGCGGCGGAGAGGTCCGCGCCGATCACCCTCAGGTAGCGGTCGGCGAGGAAGCGGGTCTGGGTTCCGTTGCCGCATCCGAGGTCCACGAGAGGCAGCGCCGCGTGCGCCAACTCCGGTTCGAACAGCGCGAGATGCAGCCCCACGGTGAGGATGGGGTCGGCGTCCCAGAAGACGGCTCCCGGTTCCTGGGGAGCGTCCTCCCAGAACCCTTCCCACGCCGTTCTGTAGCGCTCGGTCACGCTCATGGCTCCCCCAGGTGCGCCCGCGGACTCGACCGAAAGTGTCACGCCGGTCTACCGCGCCGGGGTGCGCCTCACAAGCCCGGTCGCGTACCCAGTTCGCACCAGACGGTCTTGCCCGTCGCCGTCCTGCTCGCGCCCCACTCGCGCGCGAGGTGCGCGACGACCCGCAGGCCCCGGCCGAACGCGTCGCCGGGCCCCGCGCCGCGCAGCGTCGGCAGCGTGGGGTCGGCGTCCTCCACCTCGCACAGCAGCGTGCCCGAGCGCACGAGGCGCAGGTGCACACGGCCGGTCTTGGCGTGCCGTACCGCGTTGGTGACGAGTTCACCGACGAGGAGCTCGGCCGCGTACTCGACGCCCGTGAGGCCCCAGACGGCGAGCTGGTCGCGGACCAGGCCGCGGGCGCGCGGCACCTCGGAGGGTTCCCGCGCGAGCTCCCACTGGGCGACGTCCGCGCCTTCGATGCCGCCCATGCGGACCATGAGGAGCGCCACGTCGTCCTTGCGGCCACCGCGTCCGGCGAGGGAGCGGATGATGGTGTCGCAGGCGTCGTCCATCGAGGCGGCCGGGTGGGCCGCCGACTCGCAGAGCGTCGCGAGCCCCACGCCGATGTCCTCGCCGCGCACCTCGACCAGGCCGTCCGTGCACATGACGAGGCGGTCGCCGGGCGCGACGGGCAGCCGGACGGACTCGAAGGGCACGCCGCCCACGCCGATGGGGGCGCCGGTCGGCAGGTCGAGGAGTTCGCTGCGGCCGTCGGCGGCGCGCACGATCACCGGCGGGATGTGCCCGGCGTTGGCGAGGTGCAGCTCGCCCGCGATGGGGTCGTAGACCGCGTACAGACAGGTGGCGAGGTAGTGCTCGCCGAGACGCTGCGCCAGGTCGCACAGGTTGCGCAGGAGCTGGGCCGGGGGCAGGTCGAGGGCGGCCATCGTCTGCACGGCGGTGCGCAACTGGCCCATCATCGCCGCCGAGTTGAGCCCGTGCCCCATCACGTCGCCGACGACGAGGGCGGTGCGGGCGCCGGGCAGTTTGATCGAG
Source organism: Streptomyces sp. R818 (assembly GCF_056172735.1). Classification (NCBI taxonomy): domain Bacteria; kingdom Bacillati; phylum Actinomycetota; class Actinomycetes; order Kitasatosporales; family Streptomycetaceae; genus Streptomyces; species Streptomyces sp. R818. The sequence goes on along the minus strand of NZ_JAOCNE010000011.1, from coordinate 83,447 downwards.
TCGAACCAGTCGCCGCCGACCCGGCCGAGCAGCGTGCCCGGCAGATAGCGGGTGGCGATGTCGCAGCCCGGCATGTGCGGCTCGATGTGCGGCAGCATGCTGTCCTGGAGCGTCTCGGCGACGGACTCCTGGTACGTGTACATGCGCGCGTTGTCGAGCACGAGGCCCGCGCGGGCGGCGAGTTCGGCGCCGGTGACGCGGTCCATGTCGTTGAAGAGGGTCCGCCCCTGGTGGCGCAGCAGAATCATGAAGCCGAGGACGACGTTGCGCGCCTTCAGCGGGACGACGAGCATGGAGCGGTGGGTGATCAGCGGGCGGATGTCGCGCTTCTCGAACTGCGAGGCGATCCCGTTGCCCATCTCCTCGGAGATGTACGGGACGAGGACCGGGTCGCCGGTCGTCATGCACTGGAAGAACGGGGTGTGCGCGGGGAACGGCATCGACTCGCCGACCGGCACCACGTCGTCCCAGCGGCCCGGCTCGTCGGTGTGCTCGACGGCGACGCGGTGCCACATCGTCGTCTCGTCGGGCGGCCCCTCGGGGAACCCCTCGCCCGCGACGACCTGTTCGCGCAAGTAGGTCCCGGCCACGTCGGTGAAGCGGGGCACGACCGCCTTGCTGACCTCGATGATGGTGCGGGAGAGGTCGAGGGACGAGCCGATGCGGCCGCTCACCTCGTTGAGGAACTCCAGGCGCTCGCGCACCGCCACATATTCGAGGTCCTCGGCGTCCTCGGCCGGCGTCCGCGGGGACGGCACCCCGGCCGCCGCCGCACGCGCCGCCTCCGCGCGCCGCGCCTTGCGCTCGGTGCGCCGGGAGACGCCCCAGTCCGCGGTGACGGGCACGCGGTCGTGCCGGCTGAACTCGATGACCGGGTAGCCGAGTTCGAGGACCTGGGAGACGATGCGGGCGCTTTCCCGCACGCTCATGCTGGGCAGGATCTCGGGCAGCCCGCGCGCCAGCTCGTCGGCGGCGGGGAAGTCGGTGTGCAGTGCGAATCCGGGCGCGATCCGCTCCCCCGCCACAGGCTTCGCCGGGCCGTCCGGGCCGGTGTCCGGGTCGCCGCTCAGCTTCCGCGTGTCGGCCGCGAGCACGAGCAGCCGCTCGGGCCCCGGGCCCACCAGCGGGTACGCCCACCACAGGACGTCGATGCGGTCGCGCGGGCCCGCGCTGGTGTCGAGCCGCGCCCGCCCGGCGGCGGGGTAGGCCGTCCGCCCGCCGAGCGTCTCCTCCAGATCGGGCCCGAGCCCGTCGTCGTACGCGCCGAACCCGCCCTGCGCCGCCAGGTCCCGCTCCTGCTCCTGCGGCAGGGCGCCGGAGACGGGCAGCAGGTCGGCGGCGGGCCGCCCCACCGCGTCCTGCCGGTCGGGGCCGAAGAGGCGGCGTGCGCCCGCGCTCCAGTGCGAGACGCGGCCCGCCTGGTCGACGACGACCACGGCCAGCGGGACGCGGCCCTGCGGGGAACGACCGGTGTCCGCCATCGCCGCCTCCTTCCCTCCGGCACGCCGAAGGGGGTGCGTACCGCCTGCTTCCACGGTACGCGCGGCCGTTCAACACCCGAGTGCTTACCGGCGAATTGAGCCCTGTCCCTTGACAGACACTGACAGGCGCTGACAGGCGCTGACAGGCGCTGACAGGCGCTGACAGGCGCCGCCGCGCCGTCAGTCCTCGTGGCCCAGTTGCAGATCGCGCTCCGTGCGGCCGCCCCCGGCGACCTGCAGAACCGTCGCCACCGGCGGATAGCCCGCCGCGATGACCGTGTACTCGCCCGAGGACAGGTCGACGAAGCGGAACGTGCCGTCGGCGCCGGTCGTCAGCGTGTCGACCACGTTGCCCGCCGCGTCGAGCAGCGTGACCCGGGCCTCCTCCACGGGCCGCCCGCCCCCGGCCCGCACGGTGCCGCGCAGCACCGCGCCGCCCGCCAGCTCCACGTCCTGCCGGGTCTCGCGCGAGGCCATCACGGTGACGGGCAGCGCCGCCGGGCGGAACGCGGGGGCGCTCGCCGCGAGGGTGTACTCCCCCGCGACCAACTCCGTGATGACGTAGGCGCCTTCGCGCCCGCTGCGGGTGGTGGACACGACCTCGCCGTGCACATTGGTGAGGGTGACGATCGCGTCCCGTACGGGCGTTCCGTCGGCGGTGAGGACGGAGCCCGCGAGGCGGCCCGCGCCGCCGAGCACCACGTCGAGGTCGACGGGCCGCTCCCCGACGGTGACCGTGACGGCCTGCGGCTGGTGCCCGCCGGCCGCCGCGATCAGTACGTAGCTGCCCGCGCCCGGCGTCGAGAGCGCGTACCGGCCGTCGTCACCGCTGGCGCCGCGCCCGATCTGGGTGCCGCCGACGTCGATGAGGGTGAGCGCGGCGCGCGGCACGGCGGTGCCGTCGGAGTGCCGCACCGTGCCGCAGACGGGGACTCCGGCGGCGTAGGGCCCGCGCTCCTGCGGCAGGACGGCGGAGGCGGCGGGAGCCGGGACAGGAACGGGGACCGTCGGGTCGACGTGGTTCTCGGCGGGGGCGGTGCTGGACAACAGGGGTGTCTCCTTGATGAAGAAGGCGAAAACCAGGCCCAGGACGAGGACCGGCACCAGATAGAGGAAGATGCGCGGCATCGCGTCCGCGTACGCCTGGATGTACGGGGTGCGCAGCGCCTCGGGCAGCGCGTGCACGAGCTGCGGGGTGATCGATTCGGCGTCGGCCCCGGCGGGCAGTCCGGTGCCGCCGCCCTCCGGGAGCCGGTCGGCGAGGGCGTCGGCGAGCCGGCCCGCGAAGAGCGTGCCGAAGATCGCGGCGCCGACGCTGCCGCCAATCTGCCGGAAGTAGTTGTTGGCGCTGGTGGCGGTGCCGAGGTCGCTCGGGCGCACCGCGTTCTGCACGGCGAGGACGAGGACCGGCATGATCAGGCCGATGCCCGCGCCGAGGATCGCCATGTAGACGCTGTACTCCAGGCGCGGGGTGTCGGCCTCCAGGCGCGACAGGAGGTACATGCCGAGCGTGGAGAGGGCGCCGCCGAGGATCGGGTAGAGCTTGTAGCGGCCGGTGTGGCTGATGAGCTGCCCGGAGAGGATCGAGGCGCCGACGACGCCGCCCATCATCGGCAGCATGAGGAGCCCGGACTCGGTGGCGGTGGCGCCGTCGACCATCTGCAGGAAGGTCGGCAGGTAGCTGGCGGCGCCGAAGAGGGCGACGCCGACGACCATGCCGACGAACCCGCTGAGGTTGAAGACGGAGTCGCGGAACAGGCGCAGCGGGATGAGGGGTTCGGCCGCGTACTTCTCGGCGACCACGAACAGCGCGGCGGAGACGACCGCCCCGGCGCCGAGCCCGATGATGACCCGGTCGCCCCACGCGTACTCCGTACCGCCCCAACTGGTCAGCAGGACCAGGCACGTCGATGCCGAGGCGAGCAGCAGTGCGCCGAGGACGTCGAGCTTGGGCTTCTTCGTGGGCTTGGGGAGTTTGAGGACGACGGCCGTGACGGCGAGGGTGAGCAGGCCGAAGGGGACGTTGAAGTAGAAGCACCAGCGCCACGAGAGGTGGTCGGTGAAGTAGCCGCCGAGCAGCGGCCCGGCGACCGAGGCGAGGCCGAACGCGGCGCCGATCAGGCCCATGTACCGGCCGCGCTCGCGGGGCGGCACGATGTCGCCGATGATCGCCTGCACGCCGATCATCAGTCCGCCCGCGCCGACGCCCTGGACGGCGCGGAAGGCGATGAGCTGGTCCATGCTCTGCGCCCGGCCCGCGAGCGCGGAGCCGACGACGAAGACGATGATCGCGAACTGGAAGATGCCCTTGCGGCCGAAGAGGTCGCCGAGCTTGCCGTAGATCGGCAGGCCGATGGTGGAGGTCAGCAGGTAGGCGGTGATCGCCCAGGACATCTTGTCGAGGCCGTGCAGCTCACCGACGATTCTGGGGAGCGCGGTGGCGACGATCATCTGCTCCAGGGCGGCCAGCAGCAGCGCGAGCATCAGGCCGACGAAGACCATCCGCACCCGGCGCGGGCTGAGCGCGTCCTCGGCCGACTGCCGCTGCACGGCGGCCTGTTCGGCCACCGGAGCGGCGGCGACCGGAGCAAGCTCGGTGACCGTCCCCGGTTCCTCCCGCTCCCGCACCGGGTCGGTCACCAGCGTCGTCGTGCCCACGTACTGCTCCCCTCGTCGCCCTTGCGCCGCCCATTTCTCGCATTACGCGACAACGGGGGGCAAGCGCGACGAGGCGCACGTCAGCGGCGCTCGAACGACGAATGCGCCGGTCGGAGCCCTACGGCGTACAACGGGCGCGAAACGAAAAACCACTCGAAACGGTGAGCGTCAGATCATTGTTCGCCCGCGCCCGCGCATCGTTCCGGAGGGGTCACTTCTCCACTTCGGCGGCGAGCTTGGCGAGCACGGCGTCGTAGATGCGGCCGAGCCCCTTGGGCGCGAACGTCTTCTCGAAGAAGCCCCCGATACCGCCCGCGCCGTTCCACACGGTGGTGACGACGACGCGCGAGCGGTCCTCGCCGGCCGGGGTGACGCGCCAGGTCGTGACCATCGAGGAGTTGCGGTCCTTCTCGACGAGTTCGCCGTCGGTGGGCTCGGTGACGTCGAGCAGGCAGTCGCGGACGCGCTTGCTGGTGGCCTGGAGCTTCCAGTGCACGACGGTGCCCTGGCCGTCGCCGCCCTCGCGCACCTCGTACTCGCTGAAGTGCTCGGGCAGCAGCTTGGGGCGGGTGCCGCTGTAGTCGGCGAGGGCGTCGAAGACGTCGTCGGGCTTGGCGGCGACGACGCGTTCCGTGGTGGCCTCGACCTGCGCCATGGCTTTTCCTCCAGCACTTGTTTCCTGTGGGCCGCCCAAGCCAACCACCCCCCGCGCGGGCCGCCCAAACCGGGGTGCTCACGGGGCTCCGGCACCTCCCCGTCACGTCCGCACGATCAAGGGAACATGTGTTCTATTGTGGGCCCACGGGGGCGGAACAGATCCACGGGGGCGAGCAACGGAGGAGCGGCATGCGCTGGGAGAACCTCACGGACGACCGGGCCGGGCACGGCCGGGCGCCCGACGCCGCGCTGTTCGGCGCGGACGCGGTCACGGTCCGCACCGTCGACACCCCCGAGTTCAGGGGCGTCACCTTCCACGAGATCCGGGCCCGTTCGATCGTGAACCGGGTGCCGGGCGCCTCCCGGATGCCGTTCGAATGGACGGTGAACCCGTACCGGGGCTGCACGCACGCGTGCGTCTACTGCTTCGCCCGCAACACGCACCGCTACCTCGACCTCGACACGGGGCTCGGCTTCGACAGCCAGATCGTGGTGAAGGTGAACGCGCCGGAACTGCTGCGCCGCCAGCTCGGCTCGCGCCGCTGGCCCGGCGACCACATCGCGATGGGCACGAACGTCGACTGCTACCAGCGCGCCGAGGGCCGCTACCGGCTCATGCCCGGCATCATCGAGGCCCTGCGCGACCACGCGAACCCCTTCTCCATCCTGACCAAGGGCACGCTGATCCTGCGCGACCTGGACCTCCTGCGGCAGGCCGCCGAGGTGACCGACGTCGGTGTCTCGGTCTCCGTCGGCTTCGTCGACCAGGAGCTGTGGCGGACGGTCGAACCGGGCACGCCCGCGCCCGAGCGCCGCCTCGACGTCGTCCGCGCCCTCGCCGACGCCGGCATCGGCTGCGGGGTCCTGATGGCCCCGGTGATCCCGTTCCTCGGCGACCGCCCGGAACAGCTGCGGGCGACCGTACGGGCCCTCGCGAAGGCGGGCGCGACGTCGGTGACGCCGCTCGTGCTGCATCTGCGCCCCGGCGCCCGCGAGTGGTTCATGGCCTGGCTGGCGCGGCACCACCCCTACCTCGTACGCCGCTACGAGCGGCTGTACGCGGAGGGCGCGTACGCCCCGAAGTGGTACCAGCGGCGGCTGACGGGGCAGGTCCACGAACTGGCCGAGGAGTACGGGATCGGGCCCTCGCGCCCCGGTCTGCCCCGGCGCGTCCGCGTACCGGAACCGGCGGCGGCGCCGGACACCACGGAACCGACGCAGCTGACCCTGCTCTGAGCACGCCACGCCGCGCCCTGCCACGCGATCGGGTCAACTTCCGGCCGAACGGATATCCCGGCCCGGCGATCAAGGAAACATGCCGCACGTGAAGACACGCACAGTCGCCCTGTGCGGCATCGCCGCGCTCGCCGCCACCGCCCTCGCCCCGACGGCCACCGCCGGGCCGGGCCCCCGCGCCGCCGCCGTCACCTGGAAGAAGTGCGCGACGAAGGAGTACCCGACGCTGCAATGCGGGTCGTTGAAGGTGCCGCTCGACCACGCGCGCGTGCGGGGCCGCCAGATCACCCTCGCCCTGTCGCGCGTCCCGCACACCGCGAAGACGTCCCAGGGGCCGCTCCTGGTCAACCCCGGCGGGCCGGGCGGCAGCGGGCTCCAGCTCGCCGGGTTCGTGGCGGCGGGCCTGCCGAAGAAGGTCGCCGCGCAGTACGACGTCATCGGGTTCGACCCGCGCGGCGTCGGCAGGAGCAGGCCCGCCCTGGACTGCGTTCCGGGCTACTTCAAGCCCGTACGCCCGCAGAGCGTGCCGAGGACGGAGGCGGTCGAGCGGGCCCAGCTGAAGCGGGCGCAGACGTTCGCGCGCGCGTGCGGCAAGAAGTACGCGGACGTGCTGCCGTTCCTGGACACGGTCAGCTCCGTACGCGACATGGACGCGATCCGGGCCGCGCTCGGCGCGCAGCGGCTGAACTACTTCGGCTACTCGTACGGCACCTACCTGGGCGCGGTCTACGCGAAGTCCTACCCCGACCGGGTGCGGCGCTTCGTGCTCGACTCGATCGTCGACCCGACGGGCGTCTGGTACGAGGACAACCTGCGCCAGGACCTCGCCTTCAACGACCGCCACCGGGATTTCCTCGCCTGGGTCGCCCAGCACGACGCGACGTACAGGCTCGGCAAGGACCCGGCGAAGGTCGGGGCCCGGTGGTACGCGATGCGGGACGCGCTCGCGAAGAAGCCCGCGGGCAAGAAGGTCGGCGCGGGCGAGCTGGAGGACACGTTCCTGCCCGGCGGCTACTTCGACGGCTACTGGCCTTTCCTCGCGGACGCGTTCTCCGCGTACGTGACGAAGAACGACCCGGACCCGCTGGTCGAGGCGTACGACAACTTCGCCGCGATCGACGCCGCGGGCGACAACGGCTACAGCGTCTACACGGCCGTCCAGTGCCGCGACGCGACGTGGCCGCGCGATGTGCGGCAGTGGCGCGCGGACAACGCCCGGACCCATGCGAAGGCCCCGTTCTCCACCTGGAACAACGCCTGGTACAACGCGCCGTGCGCGTTCTGGCCGACCGGGACGCTCACCCCGCCCGACGTCACCAGCCTGACCCTGCCGCCGGTCCTGCTCTTCCAGGCGACGGACGACGCGGCGACCCCCTACCGGGGCGGTGCCACCCTGCACCGCCTCCTGCACGGGTCGCGCCTCGTCGTCGAGCAGGGCGGCGGCAACCACGGCATCACGCTCAGCGGGAACGCCTGCCTCGACAAGCACCTGGCGACGTATCTCGACTCGGGCAAGGTGCCGCGCGGCAGGGGCGACGTGGACGCGGTGTGCGAGAAGCAGCCGGACCCGAAGCCGCTGGCGGCCAAGGCGGCCTCGCCCAAGGCGCCCAGGGCGAAGGGGTCCGTGCTGCACGGACTGCTCGGCTTCCGGGGCTGAGGGTCGGCGGAGGGTCACTCCTGCGGTAAGCGGGCCAGGGCCGCGGCCGCCGCCATCGCCAGGCGCGGGTGGGTCGCCGCCTCCGTGAGGACCTCCCGCGCGCGGGGGTCGGCGAGGCTGCCGAGCCCCTCCACACAGGCCAGGGCCACCTTGCGGTACGGATCGTGCGGGGCGAGACGGCGGCGGAGGGTCGTGATGAGCGCCGGGGCCGACTCCGGGGCTCTGAGCTGAGTGAGCAGCCGGACCGGGTGGAGGGCGTAGGCGACACGGAGTTCATTGGTCGCGAGGGCCGCCGCCGCGCGGGCGGTGCGCGGGTCGCGCAGGGCCGCCAGGGCCTGCGCCGCGGCGGCGCAGCGTTCCGGATCGCGGTGGTTCAGGAGCAGGACGAGGGATTCGAAGGCGCGGCTGTCACCGGCGAGCCCCAGCCGGTAGGCGGCGAACTCACGAGCCCAGAGGGGCTGTTGCGGTGCGGTGAGCACCGCGGCCAGCTCGTCCGGGTCACGCGTTGCGGCCAGGCGGTCGAAGGCGGGCGTCCCGCCGGATTCCTTCCGGATGCGTTCCGTCACCGTTCGCGACTCTTCGTCCATGAGGACGAGGGTAGACGCGGGGGGTCTACGGCGACGTAGATCACAGCGACTGGACAACGACGAGGGCTGGCGCGCTCGTTACTCACTGGTTAATCTCATCTGAGCGGGGCACACTTCCCGCAGTACCACTCGGAGCGGCCTGGTGACGCAGCCGCCGCGAGTGCGGTCGGTTCGGTACACGCTGCCGACGTCTTCACAGCACGACCTGGCTCCGGGACAGGGCCGGTCGGATTCCCCGTGCTCAGCGGTGCAGTTGGCACGGCACACCACCCTCACCTCTGGAGTTCCCGGATGGACGCTCCCCTGTCCCGCATCTCTACCGTGGCCGTCGTCGGCCTGGGCACCATGGGCACCGGCATCGCCGAGGTCCTCGCCCGCGCCGGCCGCGAGGTCATCGGCATCGACATCAGCGAGACGGCCGCCGCGCAGGCCGTCGTGGCCCTGGAGGGCTCGACGGCGCGTGCGGAGCGCCGCGGCCACCTCACCGGGCAGGAGCGGGCCGAACTGCTCGCCCGGTTCCGCACGTTCACGGATCTGCAGGCGGCGGCCGAGGCCGACCTGGTCATCGAGGTCGCCCCGGAGTCGTACGAGATCAAGCAGCAGATCTTCCGTGCCCTCGACTCGATCGTGCGGCCCGCGACGATCCTCGCCACCGGTACCAACGCGCTGTCCGTGACCCGGCTCGCCGCCGACTCCGCGCGCCCCGAGCGCGTCCTCGGCCTGCACTTCTTCAACCCGGCCCCGGCGATGAAGCTCGTCGAGGTCGTCTCCAGCGTGCTGACCGCGCCGGTCGCGGTCGCCGCCGTCACCGACCTCGCGCTGGAACTGGGCAAGGAGCCCGTCGCGGTCGGCGACCGGCCCGGCTTCGTCGCCGACGGCCTGCTCTTCGGCTACCTCAACCAGGCCGCCGCCATGTACGAGGCCAAGTACGCGTCCCGCGAGGACATCGACGCCGCGATGCGGCTCGGCTGCGGCCTGCCGATGGGTCCGCTCGCGCTGCTCGACCTCATCGGGATCGACACCGCGCGCACCGTGCTCGACGCCATGTACGCGGAGTCGCACGACCGGCTGCACGCGCCCGCGCCCGTCCTCAAGCAGCTCAGCGAGGCGGGCCTGACCGGGCGCAAGGCGGGCCGCGGCTTCTACATGTACGAGGAGCCGGGCAGCGCGGTCGTCGTGCCGGACGCGCTGACGCCGACGGACGGCGCCGGCGCGGGCGCCACCCGCACCGTCCGCTCCGTCGGCGTCGCGGGCTCGGGCACGATGGCGTCCGGCATCGCCGAGGTCTTCGCGAAGGCGGGCTACGACGTCGTCCTCGCCGCCCGCAGCGAGGAGAAGGCCGACAAGGCCAAGGCCCGTATCGGCACATCACTCTCCCGCTCCGTCGACAAGGGCCGGATGACGGCGGAGGCCGCCGAGCAGACCCTCGCGCGCATCACGCCCGCCGGGACCTACGACGCGTTCGCCGACGTCGATCTGGCCCTGGAGGCGGTCGCCGAGGACCTGGAGATCAAGCGGCAGCTGTTCGCCGTGTTCGACAAGGTCTGCAAGCCCGGCGCGATCCTCGCCACCACGACCTCGTCGCTGCCCGTCGTCGCCCTCGCCCGCGCCACCGCGCGCCCGCAGGACGTCATCGGCATGCACTTCTTCAACCCGGCCCCGGCGATGAAGCTCGTCGAGGTCGTGCGGACCGTCCTGACCACGGACGACGTGCACGCCACCGTCCGGGCCCTGACCGTCGCGGTCCGCAAGCACCCGGTGGACTGCGGCGACCGGGCCGGGTTCATCGTGAACGCTTTGCTGTTCCCGTACCTGAACAACGCGATCAAGATGGTGCAGGAGCACTACGCCACGCTCGACGACATCGACGCCGCGATGAAGCTCGGCGGCGGCTACCCGATGGGCCCGTTCGAACTCCTCGACGTGGTCGGCCTTGACGTCTCCCTCGCCATCGAGAAGGTGCTCCACCACGAGTTCCGCGACCCGGGCCTCGCGCCCGCGCCGCTGCTCGAACACCTGGTGGCCGCGGGCTGCCTCGGGCGCAAGACGGGGCGTGGCTTCCGCGAATATGCCCGGCGCTGAGCCGGACCAGGGGGCCGGAAACGGCTGGGGCGGGCTGCTCGGAGCGCCGGGCGGCCCGCTCACCGGGGAGCCTTTTGGAACGTACATGCAGTACGTTCGGTCCATGCCCAAGGCCGACCAGTCCTCCCGTACCTCCGCCACGACCGACGCCCCGGAGAGCGCCGCCGGCAACCGGGCGGCCGCCCAGCGGCTCAAGATGCGCCGTGAGCTGGCCGCGGCGGCGATGGAGCTCTTCGCCACGAAGGGGTACGAGGCGACGACGGTCGACGAGATCGCCGCACAGGCGGGCGTCGCCCGCCGCACCTTCTTCCGCCACTTCCGTTCCAAGGAAGAGGCGATCTTCCCGGACCACGACGACACCCTGGTGCGCGCCGAGGCGGTCCTGAACGCGGCGCCGCCCCTGGAGCACCCGCTGGACACCGTCTGCCGGGGCATCAAGGAAGTCATGAAGATGTACGCGGGGGCGCCCGCGGTGGCCGTGGCGCGCTACCAGCTCACCCGCGAGGTGCCGACGCTGCGCCAGGCCGAGATCGCCTCGGTCTCCCGCTACGAGCGGCTTTTCACCCGCTACCTCCTCGGCCACTTCGACGAGCAGGCGCACCACGACGGCAACGACGACCCGCTGCTCGCCGAGGTCGCCGCCTCCGCCGTCGTCACCGCCCACAACCATGTCCTGCGGCGCTGGCTGCGGGCGGGCGGCCAGGGCGACGTCGAGGCGCAGCTGGACCACGCCTTCGCCATCGTGCGCCGTACGTTCGGCAGCGGCATCGGGGCGGGGCGCACGCCCGCCGCTCCCCCGGCGGCGCAGGTGTCGCACTCGGGCGAGGTGCTCGTGACGGTGGCGCGCACGGACGCGCCGCTCCCGGAGGTCATGCGCACCATCGAGGAAGCGCTCAGGAACCGCTAGAGCCGCACCGCACGAGCACGGCCCCTGACCTGGCACGGAGTGCCACGTCAGGGGCCTTTTGCGTGCGCCGCCTCACCCTCCCCGACACCGCGTGATCGATCATCGATCCCCGTACGCGGCGGTAACCCTGCCCTGACCTCGAATGATCGATCATCGCTCACCTGTTTCCCAAACATGACACCTGAGCGAAATCTGTGGCACGGAGTGCCTTGCAAGCTGTCACGGTGTGCCATACGTTGAAGGAAGTCCGGGCGGCCGGCGTACAGAGAACTTCCGTACGCCGGCTGTCCCCGCAGGGCCACGACCGACCGTGGTTCCGCGCGCCCGGACGCCTGCGTCACAGGCAACCTTCCGCGCCACACCAAGCGCTGCCACGCACCACCCAGCCGAAACCGACGGCACGCCCCACCCCTCATCAGCAGCCACACCACCCCGACTCAGCGTTCCCCTCAGACGCTCACCGCCGGAGGCACCACCGTGAAGGAAATCCTGGACGCGATCCAGTCGCAGACCGCCACGTCCGCCGACTTCGCCGCCCTGCCGCTGCCCGACTCGTACCGCGCGATCACCGTGCACAAGGACGAGGCGGAGATGTTCGCGGGGCTCGACTCCCGCGAGAAGGACCCGCGCAAGTCGATCCACCTGGACGAGGTGCCGGTGCCCGAACTCGGCCCCGGCGAGGCCCTCGTGGCCGTCATGGCCTCCTCGGTCAACTACAACTCGGTGTGGACCTCGATCTTCGAGCCGGTCTCCACCTTCAGCTTCCTGGAGCGCTACGGCCGCCTCAGCGAGCTGACCAAGCGCCACGACCTGCCGTACCACATCATCGGCTCCGACCTCGCGGGCGTCGTCCTGCGCACCGGTCCCGGCGTCAACGCCTGGAACCCCGGTGACGAGGTCGTCGCGCACTGCCTGAGTGTCGAGCTGGAGTCCTCCGACGGCCACAACGACACGATGCTCGACCCCGAGCAGCGCATCTGGGGCTTCGAGACGAACTTCGGCGGCCTGGCGGAGATCGCGCTCGTCAAGTCCAACCAGCTGATGCCGAAGCCGGACCACCTGAGCTGGGAGGAGGCGGCGGCCCCCGGCCTGGTCAACTCCACCGCCTACCGCCAGCTCGTCTCGCGCAACGGCGCCGGCATGAAGCAGGGCGACAACGTCCTGATCTGGGGTGCGAGCGGCGGACTCGGCTCCTACGCCACGCAGTTCGCGCTCGCGGGCGGCGCCAACCCCATCTGCGTCGTCTCCAGCGAGCAGAAGGCGGACATCTGCCGGAAGATGGGCGCCGAGGCGATCATCGACCGCAACGCCGAGGGCTACAAGTTCTGGAAGGACGAGCGCACCCAGGACCCCAAGGAGTGGAAGCGCTTCGGCAAGCGCATCCGCGAGTTCACCGGCGGCGAGGACATCGACATCGTCTTCGAGCACCCCGGCCGCGAGACCTTCGGCGCCTCCGTCTACGTCACCCGCAAGGGCGGCACCATCACCACCTGCGCCTCCACCTCGGGCTACATGCACGAGTACGACAACCGCTACCTGTGGATGTCGCTGAAGCGGATCATCGGCTCGCACTTCGCCAACTACCGCGAGGCGTGGGAGGCCAACCGCCTGATCGCCAAGGGCAAGATCCACCCGACGCTCTCGAAGACGTACGCCCTGGAGGACACCGGCCAGGCCGCGTACGACGTGCACCGCAACCTCCACCAGGGCAAGGTCGGCGTCCTCGCGCTCGCCCCCAAGGAGGGCCTCGGCGTGCGCGACCACGACAAGCGCGCCCAGCACATCGACGCGATCAACCGCTTCCGCAACGTCTGAGACCGGGGAGGGGCAAGGGCTCATGAGTGAGCGTCAGAAAGATCGCCCGTGGTTGATGCGCACCTATGCCGGTCACTCCACGGCCGAGGCGTCCAACGAGCTGTACCGGCGCAACCTCGCCAAGGGGCAGACGGGTCTGTCGGTCGCTTTCGACCTGCCGACCCAGACCGGCTACGACCCGGACCACATCCTCGCCCGCGGCGAGGTCGGCCGAGTCGGCGTGCCGGTCTCGCACCTCGGTGACATGCGGCGGCTGTTCCAGGACATCCCCCTGGACCGGATGAACACCTCGATGACCATCAACGCCACGGCGATGTGGCTTCTGGCGCTCTACCAGGTCGTCGCCGAGGAGCAGGGCCTCGACATCGCGGCCCTCCAGGGCACGACGCAGAACGACATCGTCAAGGAGTACCTGTCGCGGGGCACCCACGTGTTCCCGCCGGGGCCCTCGCTCCGCCTGACGACCGACATGATCGCCTACACGGTCTCCCACATCCCCAAGTGGAACCCGATCAACATCTGCTCGTACCACCTCCAGGAGGCGGGGGCCACACCGGTCCAGGAGATCGCGTACGCGATGTCCACCGCCATCGCCGTTCTCGATGCCGTACGCGACTCAGGGCAGGTCCCCGCCGAGAAGTTCGGGGACGTCGTGGCCCGTATCTCCTTCTTCGTGAACGCGGGCGTCCGCTTCATCGAGGAGATGTGCAAGATGCGGGCGTTCGGGCGGATCTGGGACCAGATCACGCGCGAGCGGTACGGCATCGAGAACGCGAAGCAGCGCCGCTTCCGCTACGGCGTCCAGGTCAACTCGCTGGGACTGACCGAGGCGCAGCCGGAGAACAACGTCCAGCGGATCGTGCTCGAGATGCTGGCCGTGACGCTGTCGAAGGACGCACGCGCGCGTGCCGTCCAACTCCCGGCCTGGAACGAGGCGTTGGGCCTCCCCCGGCCCTGGGACCAGCAGTGGTCGCTCCGCATCCAGCAGGTCCTCGCCCACGAGAGCGACCTCCTGGAGTACGAGGACATCTTCGCGGGCAGCCACGTCATCGAGAAGAAGGTCGACGCGCTGGTCGCCGAGTCCCTCGCCGAGATCGACCGGATCCAGGAGATGGGCGGCGCGATGGCCGCCGTCGAGTCGGGCTACCTCAAGTCCCAGCTCGTCTCCTCGCACGCGGAGCGCCGGGCGCGGATCGAGGGCGGCGAGGAGAAGATCGTCGGCGTCAACATCTACGAGTCGACGGAGCCGAACCCGCTCACCGCCGACCTGGACGCGGCGATCATGACGGTCGACCCCCAGGTGGAGGCGCGGGTCGTGCGGGCGATCGGCGAGTGGCGCACCACGCGCCAGGAGTCGACCGACCGCCAGGGCATGGGCGACCCGTTCCACTACCCGACGACCCAGCAGACCATCGAGCGCCTGAAGGAGGCCGCGGCCGGCACCGAGAACCTCATGGAGGCCACCCTCGAATGCGCCCGCGCCGGGGTCACGACGGGCGAGTGGTCCGAGGCCCTTCGCGAGGTGTTCGGCGAGTTCCGGGCGCCGACCGGCGTCTCGTCCGCGCCGGTCGCGGTGACCGCCGAGGAGGGCACGCCGCTCGCCCAGGTCCGCGAGAAGGTCCGCCGCACGGGAGAGGAGCTGGGCGGCAAGCTGCGCCTCCTCGTCGGCAAGCCCGGCCTGGACGGACACTCCAACGGCGCCGAGCAGATCGCCGTCCGGGCCCGCGACGCCGGGTTCGAGGTGGTCTACCAGGGCATCCGGCTCACCCCCGAGCAGATCGTGTCCGCCGCGCTCGCCGAGGACGTGCACTGCGTCGGCCTGTCGATCCTGTCCGGGTCGCACGCCGAGCTGGTGCCCGACGTCCTCGCCCGGCTGCGCGAGGCGGGCGCCACCGACATCCCCGTGATCGTCGGCGGCATCATTCCGAACGCCGACGCCGAGGAGCTGAAACGGGCGGGTGTCGCCGCCGTGTTCACCCCCAAGGACTTCGGCATCACGGAGATCATCGGCCGTATCGTCGACGAGATCCGGCTAGCGAACAAGCTCGACCCACTGGAGGTCCCCGCATGACACAGGTCAACCGTCTCCGTCCGCGCCGCTCCTGCCTCGCGGTGCCCGGGTCGAACCCCCGCTTCCTGGAGAAGGCCCAGGGCCTGGCCGCCGACCAGGTCTTCCTCGACCTGGAGGACGCCTGCGCGCCGCTCGCCAAGCCGGAGGCCCGGCACACCATCGTCAAGTTCCTCAACGAGGGCGACTGGACGGGCAAGACGCGCGTCGTGCGGGTCAACGACTGGACGACCGAGTGGACCTACCGCGACGTCGTGACCGTCGTCGAGGGCGCGGGCCCGAACCTCGACTGCATCATGCTCCCGAAGGTCCAGACGGCCGACCAGGTCGTCGCCCTGGACCTGCTGCTCACGCAGATCGAGAAGACGATGGGCTTCGAGGTCGGCAAGATCGGCATCGAGGCGCAGATCGAGAACGCGCGGGGCCTGAACAACGTCAACGCCATCGCCGAGGCGTCCCCGCGCATCGAGACGATCATCTTCGGCCCGGCCGACTTCATGGCGTCGATCAACATGAAGTCCGGTGCGGCCAACGAGGTCTTCCTCCCCCTCGCAGGAGGACTACGACCACGCCGAGCTGATCCTGGACGCGTACGAGTACTACACGTCCGAGGCGGGCGGCAAGAAGGGCTCGGCGATGCTCGGCGACGAGATGATCGACGAGGCGAGCCGGAAGATGGCGCTCGTCATCTCCGGGAAGGGCCGCGCGGCCGGTATGCGCCGCACGTCGAAGTTCGAAGCCCCGGAGGCGTAAGACACCATGCAATTCGGCCGCACCTACGAAGAGTTCACCGTCGGGGACGTCTACAAGCACTGGCCCGGGAAGACGGTCACCGAGTATGACGACCACCTGTTCTGCCTGCTCACGATGAACCACCACCCGCTCCACATGGACGCCAACTACGCGGAGTCCACGACCGACTTCGGCAAGAACGTCGTCGTCGGCAACTACATCTACTCCCTGCTGCTCGGCATGTCCGTGCCGGACGTCTCCGGCAAGGCCATCGCCAACCTGGAGGTGGAGTCGCTCAAGCACGTGGCGCCGACCTTCCACGGCGACACGATCTACGGCGAGACGACGGTCCTGGACAAGACCCCGTCCAGGTCCAAGAGCGACCGCGGAATCGTGTACGTCGAGACCAAGGGCTACAAGCAGGACGGCACGCTCGTCTGCGTCTTCCGCCGCAAGGTGATGGTGCCCACCGAGACGTACATCAAGGAGCGCGGCGGCGAACAGCCCGGCCGCCCGGCCCTCAAGTCCCAGGAGAAGTAGTCATGGCGCGACTCGCCCAGACCGCCGGTCTCACCGACGTCCAGCAGGAAATCCTCTCCACGGTGCGGGACTTCGTGGACAAGGAGATCATCCCGGTCGCCACCGATCTTGAGCACCGCGACGAGTACCCCCAGCAGATCGTCGACGGACTCAAGGATCTCGGCCTGTTCGGGCTCATGATCCCGGAGGAGTACGGGGGGCTCGGCGAGTCGCTGCTCACGTACGCGCTGTGCGTGGAGGAGATAGCGCGCGGCTGGATGTCGGTCTCCGGCATCATCAACACGCACTTCATCGTGGCGTACATGCTCAAGCAGCACGGCACGCAGGAGCAGAAGGACCACTTCCTGCCGCGGATGGCGCTGGGCGAAGTGCGCGGCGCGTTCTCGATGTCCGAGCCGGCGCTCGGCTCCGATGTGTCAGCGATCACATCGAAGGCGGTCAAGGACGGCGACGAGTACGTCCTGAACGGTCAGAAGATGTGGCTGACCAACGGCGGAACGTCAACACTTGTGGCGGTTCTCACTCGGAGTGATGAAGGTCATGCCGAGGACACGGCTCCGCACAAGTCGATGACGACCTTCCTCGTCGAGAAGGAGCCCGGATTCGGTGAGGTCCGCCCCGGTCTCACCATCCCCGGGAAGATCGACAAGATGGGTTACAAGGGTGTCGACACCACCGAATTGATCATGGACGGGCTACGCATTCCAGCCAATCGTGTACTTGGCGGACAGACCGGCCGAGGGTTTTACCAAATGATGGACGGCGTCGAGGTCGGGCGCGTGAATGTGGCGGCCCGTGGTTGCGGTGTCGCGCAGCGTGCTTTCGAACTCGGCGTCTCCTATGCCCAGCAACGTCACACTTTCGGCAAGCCGATCGCCCAGCACCAGGCCATCCAGTTCAAGTTGGCCGAAATGGCCACCAAGGTCGAGGCCGCTCATGCGATGATGGTCAACGCGGCACGCAAAAAGGACTCCGGGGAACGAAACGACCTCGAAGCGGGAATGGCCAAGTACCTGGCCTCCGAATACTGCAAAGAAGTCGTGGAGGACGCGTTCCGTATCCACGGTGGATACGGGTTCTCCAAGGAGTACGAGATCGAGCGCCTGTACCGCGAGGCGCCGATGCTGCTGATCGGTGAAGGTACCGCCGAAATCCAGAAAATGATCATTGGTCGTCGACTGCTCGAAGAGTATCGAGTCCAGGGCTGAGCCTGGCGAGATGTCCTATTTCGGGGTGTTTTCTTCGCAAGGAAGATCACACCCCGTCAGCACTCTTCGGCCGCCGACTCGGCTTCCTGGCTTGCCCAGTTGTGGCTCGCAACCGATAGCATTCCTCGGAAAAGCCGCCGTCCCCCCGTAACCAGCGCGGCCTCATCCGCTACGAAGGTCATCCATGCCCCACAGCCAAACCTCTGCACCTCGCGACGGCTTCCTCGGTGGTCGCCTTGCGCGCGGAGCATCGCCGTGGCTTCTCCCGACCGTGGCCACGGCCGCACTGAGCCTGGCCCGTTCGCGCCGTTCGAAGAACGCGGCGGCGCTCGCCGTCCCGGCCACCGCTCTGGCGGCCGGCATGCTCTGGTTCTTCCGCGACCCCGAGCGCGAGATCGCCGAGGGCCGGGTCATCTCGCCCGCCGACGGCGTGGTGCAGAGCATCATGCCGTGGAAGGACGGCCGCACCCGCGTCGCGATCTTCATGAGCCCGCTGAACGTGCACGTCAACCGCGCTCCCCTCGCGGGCACCGTGACCTCCGTCGAACACATCCCGGGCGGTTTCGTCCCGGCGTTCAACAAGGAGAGCGAGAACAACGAGCGCGTCGTCTGGCACTTCGACACCGAGCTCGGTGACATCGAGATGATCCAGATCGCCGGCGCCGTCGCCCGCCGCATCGTGCCCTACATCCCGCGTGGCACCAAGGTCGAGCAGGGCGAGCGCATCGGTCTGATCCGGTTCGGCTCGCGCGTCGACATCTACCTGCCCGAGGGCGTGGAGGTCGACGTGGAGGTCGGCCAGAAGACCGTGGCAGGGGTGACTCGAATTGACCGTGACTGATCCGGAGACCCAGGCAGGCTGGGTGCCCGTGAGCGACAACGACGAGGTGGACGACGCGGAGGAGATGCCGCTCTCACTGCGCCTGTCGATAGCGGACACCCTCACCCTCGGCAACGCCACGTGCGGCTTCATGGCGGTCTACTTCACGACGACCGGCATCCTCATCCCGCACATCCAGGGGAGCAACGACTCCGGCATGGCGCGGCACTCCGCCGCGACCGCCGTGATCCTCATGCTCGCCGCCGCGATCTTCGACCTGTTCGACGGTCTGGTCGCCCGCAAGCTGCGTTCCTCGCCGATGGGCGCCGAGCTGGACAACCTCTCGGACCTCATCAGCTTCGGGCTCGCGCCCGCGTACTTCGTGCTCGTGTACGGCATGGTCGCCGACGACGCGCACCAGAGAGTCGCGGCCGTCGGGGCCATCGTGGTGCTGTTGGCGGTGGTGCTGCGGCTTGCGCGGTTCTCGTGCGTGACCGTGAAGGACGGCACGTTCCAGGGGATGCCGTCGCCGTTCGGGGCGCTGACCGTCGTGTCGATCGTGCTGCTCGAGCTGCCCTTCGTGGCCACTCTGCTGGCCATCATCGGTACGGCGTGGCTCATGGTCAGCCGGGTCGAGTACCCGAAGCCGCGCGGGCGCCTCGCGGTGGCGATGCTGTCCTGGATCGTGCTCAGCATGGGGCTGCTCGCGGCCTGGGCGTTCGACGCGCCCGGGGGACAGCTGCTGCTCCAGACGGGCTGTGCGCTGCAGCTCGTGCTCGGGGCCGTCATTCCGCTGTTCGCCACTGCGCGGCGGGTGAACAACTTCCGGGACAACCGGCGTGAGGCGCGGGCCCAGTCGTAGGCCGACGCAGCGCGTGAACGGTGGGCCCGAGCCTTTCGGCTCGGGCCCACCGTTCTTTTGCGCCTGGGCGCCGCAGGGGCGGCCGTCCTGGGGCGGGTACCGCGCCATCGTGGCTGGTCGCGCAGTTCCCCGCGCCCCTGGGCGGCGTGACGAGGGGCCCGAGCCTTCAGTGGCTCGGGCCCCTCGTGCTTCGTGCCTACGCGCCGTAACGGCATGTGCCGGCTTGCGGGTGCCGGCTCGTCGTGGTTGCTCGCGCAGTTCCCCGCGCCCCTTGCGGGGCGCTACTCAGCCTGCGCTCTGCGTGTACGTCTTCGCCTCCGCGGCCTCTCCGGGCTGCTGCACCACCTTCAAGCCGCCCACCGCCGCCTTGTCGGGCTGGAGGATGACCGACTTGTAGGAGGACGGGGCCTTGGGGTCGGTGAAGTTCTGGTCGACGCCGAAGCCCATGTCGTAGCCGTTGAGGGAGAGCAGCGCCTTGTCGACGCTCTCGCGGGTCAGGTCCTTCGACTCGCACGCCTTCTTCAGGGCCTCGCCGAAGACGCCGGCGGCGGTCCAGCCCGCCACGACGCCGTTGTCCAGGCCGTCCTTCGGGTACGCCTTCTTGTAGTCGGCGACCAGCTTCTTCGCCTCCGGGGTGTCCGCGCCGATGGGCAGGGACGGCGAGGCGACGTAGTAGTTGGCGAGGAGGGCCGGGGCCGCCTGCGTGCCGAGGAGCTGGGGGGCGTACGCCGAGTTGTTGCCGATGACCGGGACCATCAGCTTCGCCGCCGCCGCGACACCGACCAGGGACGCCGCCTGGCGGGGGCCCGCGCTGATCACGATGGCCTTGACACCCGCCTTCTTCAGGGCGGCGACCTGCGCGGTCATGTCGTTGTCGGTGGGCTTGATCTTCTGCTCGACGACGGTGAGCCCGGCCTCCTTGGCCATGAACTTCGAGCCCTTGAGCGCGCTCTCGCCGTAGTCGCCCTCGAAGTAGACGTGGCCGAGCTTGTCGCCCTTCTTCAGCCCCTTCTCCTTCATCAGGAAGTCGATCGCGTTGATCGTCTCGATGTCGTACGTGGAGCCGATGATGCGGACGTACGAGCTGCCGAGGAGGTTCGAGGACCAGGCCTGCGGAAGGACCAGGGTCTTGTCCGCGTCGATGCGCTTCTCGACCGCCGCGACGAACGGCGAGCCGATGAACTGGGTGAAGCCGAGGACCTTCGGGGACAGCTCCGTGTAGCCGGCGACGGCCTTCTGCGGGTCGTAGCCGTGGTCGCGGACGGTGAGCTTGAGCTGGTATCCGCAGATGCCGCCGTCGGCGTTGACCTGCTTGACGTAGAGCTGCTGGGCCTGCGTGACGCTCTTGCCGAGGGTCGCGTAGACGCCGGTCATGTCGGTGAGGACGCCGAGGTCGATGGTCTTGCCCGAGATGCCCTGGCCGGTCTTGATGCCGCCCGCGCTCTGCTTCTCGTCCCCTCCCCCGTCCTCGGCCTTGTTGCTGCACGCGGCGGTGAGCGCGAGCAGCGCGGCCACGGTGGTCACCGTGAGCGTGCGGGTGGGGCGCGTACGGGCGGTCATGATTCCTCCTGAGGGTGTTTCCGGGTGCGACGGGCGAGTTGCACGAGACCGCCCGGTAGGAACAGGACCACTGCCACCACGGCGGCGCCGTAGAGGTAGCGGGATGCCTCGCCCGGGGCGACGCCGCCGGTGCCGGGGGCCGAGACGAGGGGCAGGGCGTCGCTGTAGCGGGTGAGGATCTGGGGCAGGAGCGACACGAACGCGGCGCCCACCACCGCGCCCGCCACCGAGCCCAGGCCGCCGATGACGATCATGGCGAGGTACTCCAGGGAGAGCGTGATGCCGAAGTAGTCCGGCACCGTGCGCTGGAAGACCAGGGCCAGGAGGACGCCGGCGAGGCCCGCGTACATCGAGGAGAGGATGAAGACGGCGCCCCGGTAGCGGGCGACCGGGACGCCCAGGACGCCCGCGGCGATGCGGTGGTCGCGGATGGCGTTCATGGCGCGGCCGGGCCGTCCCCGGAGCACTCCGCGGGCGAAGAGGCCGCAGCCGAGTAGGGACAGCAGGCCGAGGTACCAGAGCTTCTCGGCGGAGCCGAAGGGGACGCTCGCGACGTTGAGCGGCGTGTCGTCGAAGGTGAGCCCGAACAGGCTCATCGCGGGGACGTCGCGGCCGTTGGCGCCGCCGGTCAGGTCCTCGGCGTTGAACAGGACGTGCTGCCCGATGAAGATCAGGGCGAGGGTCGCGATGCCGAGGTACGCGCCCTTGAGGCGGCCCGCGATGGGGCTGAACAGGCCGCCCGCGACCCCGGCGACAAGAACCGCGAGGACGGCGGCGAGCCACGGGGGCAGGCCGAGCCCGTTGAGGTCCTCGCCGCGCTCCCCCGCGAAGACGCAGTACCCGTACGCGCCGACGGCGAGGAAGAAGGCGTGGCCCATGGAGAGCTGGCCGGTGGCGCCGGTGAGGAGGTTCAGGCCGATCGCGCCGATCGCGGCGGCCATGGCGAAGAGGCCCGCCTGGAGCCAGAACCGGTCGAGGTAGAAGGGCAGGGCGAGCAGGAGCAGGGCGCAGACGGCGATGACGTAGCTGCTGCGGCGGGTGAGGAGCGAGCGGGCCGGGGTGTCGGGCTCCGGGTGGTCCGCGGTCTTGGTGGCGGCGAGGGTGTCAGACACGGGCCAGCTCCTTCGTGCCGAAGAGGCCGGAGGGCCGCAGCAGGAGAATCACGGTCATCACGAGGTAGGGCGCGAGGTCGCCGAGGCCGCGGCCCATGAACGCCAGCTCGCTCTGGTAGCCGGTGGCGAGGGACTCGGTGACGCCGACGACGAGGCCGCCGACGAGCGCGCCCGTGGTCGAGTCGAGCCCGCCGAGGATCGCGGCGGGGAACGCCTTCAGGGCGGCGAGCGACGTGGCCCGTTCCAGGCCCGGTGTCGGGAACACGCACAGGAACAGCGCGGCGACGGCCGCGAGCCCGCCCGCGACGGCCCAGGCGCCGAGCGACACCCGGTGCAGGCGTACGCCCATGAGCGCGGCCGTCTCCCCGCTCTCGGCGGCGGCGCGCATCGCGACGCCCCACGACGTGTAGCGGAAGACCAGCAGGAACGCGGTGATGAGCAGCGCGGCGGTGACGAACGCGGCGATGCGGGTGTGCGCGATGGACACCCCGCCGACGGTCAGTACGTCGTCGCCCCACGGGTCGCCCATCGACAGGACGTCGGTGCCGAGGCGGCGGGTGAGTTCGGTGGTCAGCAGGATGTCGACGCCGATGGTGACGATGGCGAGGACGGACTGGTCGTGCCCCCGGTAGCGGCGCATCACGAAGAACTCGACGGCGGCGCCGACCACGGCCGCGGCGGCGATGCCGACGCCGAGCGCGGGCCAGAAGCCGATGTCGTCGTGGAGGACGGCGGTGACGTAGCCGCCCGCGAGGAGCAGCGAGGCGTGGGCGAAGTTGACGACCTCGGTGGCGCGGAAGATGACGACGAAGCCGAGGGCGATGAGGGCGTACACGGAGCCCATGGAGAGCCCGTTGAGGAGGAGTTCCAGGAAGGTGGTCACGCCGTGGCCGCTCCGTTCTCGCCGTCCTCGGCGGGTGCGCCCAGGTACGCCTGGATCACCGCCGGGTCGTTCTGGACGCGCTCCGGTGGTCCGCCGGCGATCCGGCGGCCGAAGTCGAGGACGGTGACCTCGTCGGCGAGGCGCATGACGACTCCCATGTCGTGTTCGACCAGGACGATGGAGATGCCGAGGCTGTCCCGGACACCCGCGATCACGGCGGCGGTACGGCGCCGCTCGTCCGCCGTCATTCCGGCGACGGGCTCGTCGAGCAGCAGGACACGGGGCTCCATGCACAGGGCGCGGGCGAGTTCGGCGAGCTTCTGCTGCCCGTAGGGCAGGGCGCCGGTGGGGGTGGAGAGCTGGTCGGCGATGCCGACGAACTCGGCGATCTCCCTGACCCGCGCGCGGTGCAGGCGCTCCTCGCGGACGGCGGAGGGCAGCCGCAGCCCGGCGGCGACGAAGCCGGTACGGGTCAGCCGGTGGCGGCCGAGCAGGAGGCTGTCGGCGACCGTGGTGCGCGGCGGCAGGGCCAGGTTCTGGAAGATCCGGGCGACGCCGAGCCCGGCGATGCGGTGCGGCGAAAGGCCGGTGAGTTCCTGGTCACCGAGGTGGACGGTGCCGGAGGTGGCGCGGTAGACGCCGGAGAGGACGTTGAAGCAGGTCGACTTGCCCGCGCCGTTGGGCCCGATGACGGCGTGCACGGTGCCGGGCGCGACGGTGAAATCGATGGCGTCGAGCGCGGTGAGCCCGGCGAAGCGGACGGTGAGGTCGCGGACGCGCAGGGGCAGGACGTCGGCGGCGGCCGTCGCGGTCGTGGCGGTCGTGGCGTTCATCGGGCGCCTCCCGCGCGTGCCGGCCGCGCCGTGTGCCCGGCACCGTACTGAGGCCCGTCGGCGGCCTTAGGGACGAAGCGCGTGCGGTCCGGCTCCCGCGCGGGTCCGGAGGAGGGTGCGGGGAGCGCGTCGGTCGCGGTGGGGTGCCTCATCGTTCTCCTCCCCAGCGCCGCAGGACCGGGGCGTGCGACGCGCCGCCCGAGGCGTCCGCCGCGGCTGTCTCGTCGACGACGCCCAGGTAGCGGCGGCGTACCTCGTCGGAGCCCGCCAGTTCGTCGGCGGGGCCGTGCAGGGTGATCTCGCCGACCTCCAGGACGTAGGCGTGCGAGGCGAGGCGGAGCGCGAGCGCCGCGTTCTGTTCGACGAGGAGGACCGAGACGCCCTGGGCGTTGATCTCCCGGACCGTGTCGGCGATGCGGGCCGCCATCAGCGGGGCGAGGCCGAGCGACGGCTCGTCGAGCAGGAGCAGGCGCGGGCCCGCCATCAGGGCCCGGCCCACCGCCAGCATCTGCTGTTCGCCGCCGGAGAGCAGCCCGGCGCGCTGGTGCGCCCGGTCGGCGAGGACCGGGAACAGTTCATGGACGCGGCGCAGCGCCGCCGCCTTGTCGGCGCGCGAGCCGGTCGAGCCGAGCGCGCCGGCCCGCAGGTTGTCGGCGACGGTCATCCGGGCGAACACCCGTCGCCCCTCCGGTACGTGGCAGACGCCGGCGGCCACGACGCGGTCGGCGGACAGGCCGCTGATCCGGCGCCCGCCGAACCGTGCCTCGCCGGACGTGACCGTCCCACCGTGGAACTGCAGCGTGCGCGAGACGGCGCGCAGCAGCGTCGACTTCCCCGCGCCGTTGCCGCCCAGCACGGCGACGCAGGCGCCCTGCGGCACCTTCAGCGTCACATCGCGCAGGGCGCGTACGGGGCCGTAGCCGACCGACATCGTGTCGACGGCGAGGCCCTCCCCTTGTGCATCGGTCACTCTGTGTCCCTCCCTGGACCGGTGGCGCTCACGACAGCACCGCGCGGGCGGCCCGTCCACGGGCGGCCCGGGAATCGCTGCGCGGGCCCAGCGCCCGCCCGCCTCGGTTGTGCGCGCGCACAAGACCCC
Source organism: Streptomyces sp. R818 (assembly GCF_056172735.1). Lineage (NCBI taxonomy): Bacteria > Bacillati > Actinomycetota > Actinomycetes > Kitasatosporales > Streptomycetaceae > Streptomyces > Streptomyces sp. R818. The sequence goes on along the minus strand of NZ_JAOCNE010000011.1, from coordinate 58,650 downwards.
GTGTCAGAGCCCTGCCGGGGACGGGCGCGGGATGACATCCTCCGGACGTACAGGAAGGTCCTTTGCCGTCGCTTTACGAGGTGTTGGGGAGGGGCGATGGGCGGGCGCAGGCATCGCACCGGGCAGGACTGGAAGCTCCTGAAGGAGGCGTGCACCACGCTGCTCGAACGGGTGCCCGAGCTGGTCGACGAGCATCTGCGGCAGCTGACCGCGTTCTCCGACGTGTACGCGCGCGTGCTGCCGTACGACGTCCAGTGGCGCGAGGCCGAGGAGACGATGCGGATCGGCATCGAGACGATCTCCGCGCCGCGCGACTCGCCCCGGCGGGATCTGGCGTACGCGGAGGAGGCGGGGCGGCGCCGGGCGGGCCAGGGCCTGCCCCTGGACCTGCTGGTGCACGCGTACCGCAACGCGGGCTACCTCGTCTGGGACGCCCTGATGGAGAGCGCGGGCCGCGAGCCCGACCGGCTCTCCGCCCTCATGCGGTCCGCGACGATGGTGTGGGCGGCGGTCGACGCGCAGGCGGAGGCGGCGTCGGAGGCGTACCGGGCGACGGAGCTGGAGTTGCGGCGGCGCACGGACGAACAGATGCAGGCGCTGCTCGACGCGTTGCTGGAAGGGCGGCCCGCGCCGGGGCTCGCCGCGCGGGCCGCGGCCGGGCTCGATCTGCCCGAGCACGGGCCGTACGCGGTCGTCGTGCTCCGGGTCGAGCGGCGGGACGGGCGGGAGGCGTTCCACCGGCGGATCCAGGACCCGGGGTTCCGGTTCGTCTGGCGGATGCGGGCGGATGGTGAGCTGGGGGTGGTGGCGCTCGGCGCGGGGCGTGAGCTGGAGGAGTTGGCGGCGCTGCTCGACGGGCGGTGCCCGGGGCCGGGTGGGCTGAGCCCGGTCGTCACGGGGTTGGCCGAACTGGGGCATGCGCGGCGGCTCGCGGAGCTGGCGCTGCGGACGTGTCCTCCGCAGACGGCGGGTGTCGTCCGGCTCGACCAACGCATGCCCACGGCGCTCGTGGTGAGCCAGCCCGATCTGGCGCAGCGCCTCGTCGCCGGGGTCTTCGGCGAGCTGCTCTCGCTCGAACCCGCCGATCGGGCTGTGTTGTTGGAGACCTTGGATGCGTGGCTGGCCTGCGAAGGTTCCGCCGGGCGGGCGGCTGGGCGGTTGTACTGTCACCGGAACACTGTGTTCAACCGGCTGCGCCGGCTGGAGCAGTTGACCTCGCGGTCGTTGTCCCGGCCGCGGGACCTGATGGAGATGACACTGGCACTGGACGCGTACCGCTTGTCACACGCGCCGTAGCCCCGACAGCCCGGCCGAACGCCCGCGCCTCCCATCGTGGCCGCTCGCGCAGTTCCCCGCGCCCCTGGGGGTGAGTGGGCGGCTGCCGCGCCGTCATGGTCGCTCGCGCAGTTCCCCGCGCCCCTGGAGGTGAGTGGGCGGCTGCCGCGCCGTCGTGGCCGCTCGCGCAGTTCCCCGCGCCCCTGGAGGTGAGTGGGCGGCTGCCGCGCCGTCATGGTCGCTCGCGCAGTTCCCCGCGCCCCCGGGACGCGCACTTCGTGCGCTGTCTTCTCTGGGGGCGGCCGCGGCGCCGTCGTGGCTGGGCGCGCCGTTCCCCGCGCCCCTGAGATGCGCACTTCGTGCGCCATCTCGGGGGCGCCGTCGCGCAGTCACGACGACACTGCGACCGCACCAACACCCTTCAGGGGCGCGGGGAACGGCGCGACCAGCCACGACGCGGCTCGCACCCATCAACAACGCGACAGGGGCAGCCCCCAGGGGCGCGGGGAACTGCGCGACCAGCCACGACGCGGCTCGCACACGTCAATGGCGCGACAGGGGCAGACGCCTAGGGGCGCGGGGAACTGCGCACAACAGGTCCGCCCCGCGCACCCTCAGCCGAGGAAATCCGTCGCGATCCGCTCAGCCACGTCCTCCAGAATCGGCCCCGCCTCCGCGATGCAACGCGAGACGTCCGGTTCGAGCTGGGTCAACGCGTAGGCGCGGCGAATGCCGGCCCGGCCGAGCGTGGACGGGTCGAGGGCCAGGCGGCCGCAGACCGCGACGACCTCGATGCCGGCCGCGCGCGCGGCGGACGCCACACCCGCCGGCGCCTTGCCGTGCAGAGTCTGCTCGTCCAGAGACCCTTCACCGGTGATGACGAGCGTGGCCCCTTCGAGCGCCGGCCCGAACCCGAGGACGTCGAGCATGACCTCGATCCCGGCCCGGAAACTCGCCCCGAGCCCGACAAGGGCTCCGTACCCGATCCCCCCGGCGGCCCCCGCCCCCGGCGACTCCGCGTACTCAAGCGCCTGAGGCCCGACACACTCCCCGAGCACCTTCGCGAAGTGAGAGAGCGCCGCGTCGAGTTCGGCCACGTCCTCGGGCGAGGCACCCTTCTGGGGACCGTAGACCGCGGGCGCGCCCTTGGGCCCGGTGAGCGGATTGTCGACATCGCTGGCGAGGACGACGGACACCGAGGAAAGGCGCGGGTCGAGACCTGACAGGTCCGCGGAGGCCAGGGAGGCCAGCGCGCCACCACCCGGCCCGACCTCCGCCCCCGACGCGTCCAGGAAACGCGCCCCGAGCGCGGCCAGCATCCCCGCCCCGCCGTCGGTCGTGGCACTGCCCCCGACGCCGAAGACGATGGACGTGGCCCCCGCGTCGAGCGCGGCGGCGATGACCTCACCGGAGCCGTACGTCGTGGCGGTGAGCGGGGCGAAGACGCCCTCGGGCAGGAGTTGGAGGCCCGACGCCTCCGCCATCTCCACCACGGCCGTGGAGCCGCGCAGCGCGTACGCCGCCGTCACCGGCTCACCCAGCGGCCCGGTCACCCGGACCTCACGGCGCTCGAACCCGGCCGCGACCGCCGCCGCGACGGTGCCGTCCCCGCCGTCCGCGACCGGCACGGACGCGATCTCGACGTCCGGCGCGACCCGGCGCAGCCCCGCGCTCACCCGCTCGGCGACCTGCACCGCGGTGAGCGACCCCTTGAACTTGTCCGCAGCGATCAACACGCGTCGCGCGGCCTGTGCAGCGTCCGCCACCTTGCTCCCCTTGCTGTTTCGGGCCTTGCTCGCGTCAAGGCAGTCGCGCCGCTGCGACCTTAACCGCAACAGGGGCCCGCTGCCCAGGGGCGCCCACGGGCTGACCAGGGGCACTGGCAGGCGGGGTGGGAAGCGAGTAGACCGGGTTCATGACGCCGACGGCCCCTCCCGCCCGCCCCGCGCTCACCGAGGACGCCCTCGCCGACCGCGTCCTCGGCGGCTGGCTCGGCCGCGTCGCCGGGAACATGCTCGGCAAGCCGGTCGAGCAGGGCGAGGTGTGGACGCGGACCCGCATCGACCGCTATCTGCGCGAGGCGGAAGCGCTGCCGCTGACCGACTACCTCCCCCAGCCCCCGTCGGAGGAGATCGCCTCGGCGCTGCGCCCCGAGTGGCAGCGGTGCGTACGGGGCCGGGTGCACGGCAGCTGCCGGGACGACGACGTGGACTACGCGATCCTGAACCTGCACCTCCTCGAAACCTTCGGCTCCGCGTTCAGCACCGAGCAGGTGGGCGAGGTGTGGCTGCTGCGCCTTCCGTACCTGCAGACGTTCACGGCGGAGCGCGCCGCGTACCGCAATCTGGCGAACGGGCTGAAGCCGCCGCTGACGGCCACGTACGACAACCCCTACCAGGAGTGGATCGGCGCGCTGATCCGCGCTGACGTCTACGGCTGGATCTCGCCCGGTGATCCGCGCCGGGCCGCCTACCTGGCCCGCCGCGACGCGGTGCTCTCGCACACCGGGAACGGGGTCTACGGCGCGATGTGGGCGGCGGCGCTGGTGGCCGCCGCGTTCACGGCGCCGTCCGCGCGGGCCGCGCTCGACGCGGCGCTGACCACGATCCCGGCGAGCAGCCGCCTCGCCCGTGTGGTGCGCCGTACGACGTCGCTGCACGACGCGCGTCTGAGCTGGGAGGAGACGCTCGTCACGGTGGAGCGGGAGACGGCGGGGCTCGGCTGGATCCACACGGTCCCGAACGCCGCCGTGATCACCGCCGCGCTGCTGTACGGCGGCGGCGACTTCACCCACACCCTCGCCCTGACGGTGCGCGGCGGTCTCGACACCGACTCCAACGGGGCGACGGCCGGGTCCGTGGCCGGTGTCCTGTGCGGGGCCGAGGCCGTTCCCGGGCAGTGGGCGGCGCCCCTCGAGGACCGGGTCCGCAGCGCGGTCTTCGGCTTCGACGGGGTGCGGATCAGCGAACTGGCCGAGCGGACGGTGGCGCTGATCCACCTCTAGGATCGTTGTGGAAGGCTCGCCTCCACTTCCTTGGACGTCCGCACGAACCAGACCGCCACATCTTGGTCATCTACGCGCGTTGACAACACAGCCTGTGACAGGTGAGCTGTCCGTGGACAGTTTTTCGGAGCAAAGGGGCTCATTCCGTTGGCCAGGAAGATCATTCTCGACTGCGACCCGGGGCACGACGACGCGATCGCCATGCTCCTCGCGCACGGCAACCCCGACATCGACCTGGTCGCGGTGACGACCGTCGTCGGGAACCAGACCCTGGAGAAGGTGACCCGCAACGCCCTCTCGGTGGCCGCCATCGCCGGGATCACGGGTGTGCCCTTCGCGGCGGGCTGCGCGCGACCGCTGGTGCGCGAGATCGAGACCGCCGCCGAGATCCACGGCGACACCGGCATGGACGGACCCGAGCTGGCCGAGGCAACCACCGAGCTGGACGACCGGCACGCCGTCGACCTCATCATCGACACCGTCATGGCGCACGAGCCCGGCGAGATCACCATCGTGCCGACCGCGGGCCTGACCAACATCGCGCTCGCCGTGCGCAAGGAGCCCCGCATCGCGGAGCGCGTGCGCGAGGTCGTGCTGATGGGCGGCGGTTTCCACGAGGGCAACTGGCGCCCGGTCGCCGAGTTCAACATCGTCATCGACCCCGAGGCCGCCCACATCGTCTTCAACGAGAAGTGGCCGGTCACGATGGTCGGCCTCGACCTCACCCACCAGGCGCTCGCCACCCCCGAGGTCGAGAAGAAGATCGCGGCCGTCGGCACCAAGCCGGCCGCGTTCGTCCTCGATCTCCTGGAGTTCTTCCGCGAGGCCTACCGCGAGAACCAGGGCTTCGAGCACCCGCCCGTGCACGACCCGTGCGCCGTCGCGTACGTGATCGACCCGAACGTCATGACCGTACGCAAGGCGCCCGTCGACATCGAGCTGCGCGGCACGCTCACCCTCGGCATGACCGTCACCGACCTGCGTGCCCCCGCGCCCGACGACTGCCACACCCAGGTCGCCGTCGACCTCGACCACGAGCGGTTCTGGAACCTCGTCGTGGACGCCCTCGTCCGCATCGGAGACCCGGCGGCATGAGCGTCGACGCCACCCCCCACACCCCGGCCGGCGGCCCCCGTACGGGCCGCCCCGCCCGGGTCGGCGCCCTGATGGCCGCACTGCTCGCGGCCAGTTTCGCCTTCCAGCTCAACGCGTCGATGCTCAGCCCCGCGCTGTCCACGATGGCCGACGAGCTGCACACCACGGCCTCGGCCGTCGGCGTCACCCAGACGGCGTTCTTCACGGCCGCCGCGCTGTTCTCGCTGTTCCTGCCGCGCCTCGGCGACCTGATCGGCCGCCGCAAGGTGCTCACCGGGATGATGGTCCTGATGGCGGTCGGCTGCGTGATCTCCGCGCTCGCCACGTCGGTCGGCACGCTCGCCGTCGGCCGCGTCATCCAGGGCGCGTCGGGCCCCACCATCCCGCTCGCGCTGATCATGCTGCGCGTCGAGGTCCCCGACCCGAAGCGGTACGGGACCCTGCTCGGCCTGGTCACGGCGGTCAACGGCGGTATCGCGGGCGTCGACTCGTTCGCGGGCGGTTCGCTCGCCGAGCACCACGGTTACGCGTCGATCTTCTGGGTCATGACCGCGTTCGCGGCGCTCGCCGCCGTCCTCGTCCGCTTCCTCGCGTCCGAGTCGCGCGCGGAGGAGCGCCCGCCGATGGACTGGCCCGGCGTCGCCCTCCTGGTCGTCTCCGTCGGCGCGCTGCTCATCGCCTTCAACGAGGCGGGCAAGCTCGCCGACGCCAACTGGCCGCTGGCCATCGGGCTCCTCGTCCTGGCCGCGCTCGCGTTCTGGGCGTTCTGGCGGCTCGAGACCCGTACCCGTACGCCGTTGATCGCCACGCACCTGCTGAAGCGGCGCGCCACCTGGTCACTGCTCCTCTCCACCATGCTGACCATGACCGGCGTCTTCGCCATCATGAACGGGCTGCTGCCGGGCTTCGCCCAGGACGCCGGCGTCGGCCTCGGCCTGGGCGCCGAGGGCGCCACCTGGTGGACCCTCACGCCCTACGCGCTCGCGGGCCTCGCCATGGGCCCGCTGGCCGGACGGCTCGCGGCGGGCTTCGGCTACGGCCGCGTCCTGCGCATCGGCCTGATCTCGACGGCCGTCGCGACGGTGCTCGCCCTGCTGACCCTGCGGACCGACTCCTCGGGCCTGCTGCTCGCCTCGTCGATCCTGCTCGGCGCGACCTACGCGGGCACGGTCAACATCATGCTCAACGGCCTCGGCATCCTCCTCTCCCCCAAGGAGAACCCGGGCTTCCTGCCGGGCCTGAACGCGGGCTGCTTCAACCTGGGCGCGGGCCTCAGCTTCGTCCTCCTGTACGCGGTGATGGACGCGGTCGCCCCCGCCGACGGGACGTCCGTCGGCGGGTACAGCGCCGGTGTCATCGCCGGGCTCGTGCTGATCGTGGCGGCGCTGTGCACCTCCCTGCTCATCCCCAAGCCGGTGGACGCGGAGGCCAAGCCCTAGAAGAGGCCTCAGAAAAGCGCCGTGCCGCGCTCGAAGTCGAGCAGGCGGCGCTTGCGCTCCAGGCCGCCGCCGTACCCGGTGAGGCCGCCGCTCGCGCCGATCACCCGGTGGCACGGGACGATGACACCGACCGGGTTCTTGCCGTTGGCGAGGCCCACGGCGCGGGAGGCGGCCGGGTTGCCGAGGGCGGCGGCCAGCTCGCCGTACGTACGGGTCTCGCCGTACGGGATCTGCTGGAGCTGCTCCCAGACGGAGCGCTGGAACGGCGTGCCGTGCAGGTGCAGCGGCACGTCGAAGGTGATCAGCTCGCCGGCGAAGTACGCGTTCAGCTGGTCGATGACGGCGCCGAAGGGGCGCTCGTCGCGCGCGCCGAACGTCTCCTCGGCGGGGCGGTGGCGCTGTTCGGTCATGTAGAGACCGGAGAGCGTGCCGTCGGTGGCGACGAGGGTGAGCGCGCCGTAGGGGCTGTCGACGACGGTGTACTGCTTGCTTTCCATGGCCGTACGTTCCTTTCGCTAGCTGGGGAGGAAGTTGATCGGGTGACTGTCGGTCGCCCAGAGGTACTGGACGGCGTACGCGCGCCAAGGGCGCCAGGCCGCCGCCCGCGCGGTGAGCGCCGCCGGGGTGTGCGGCAGGCCCAGCTCCCGTGCGGCGCGCCGCATCCCGAGGTCGGTGGGGAGGAAGGCGTCCGGGTCGCCGAGGGCGCGCATGGCGATGGCCTCGATGGTCCAGGGCCCGAAGCCGGGCAGTGCGGCGAGGCGGGCGCGCGCCTCGTCCCAGTCGGACTCGGGGCCGAGCGTCAGCTCTCCGTCGGCGAGTCGGCGTACGAGGGTGATGAGCGTGGTCCGGCGCGTGCGCGGGAGCGCGAGGGCCTCCGGGTCGAGCGAGGCGAGGGCCTCCGGCGTCGGGAAGAGGTGCGTGAGGCCGCCCTCGGGGTCGTCGACCGGTTCGCCGTGCCCCTGGACGAGGCGGGCCGCGTGGGTGCGGGCGGCGGCGGTGGAGACCTGCTGCCCGAGCACGGCGCGGACCGCGAACTCGGCCTCGTCGACCGTGCGCGGGACCCGGCGGCCCGGCGCCTTGTCGACGAGCGGCGCCAGCAGCGGGTCGGCGCGCAGCCGTTCGTCCACGGCGACCGGGTCGGCGTCGAGGTCGAGCAGGCGGCGGCAGCGGCTGATGGCGACGGTCAGATCGCGCTGGTCGGTGAGGACGAGCCGGCACCCGATGTGCCGCTCGGCGCCCGGGGTCAGGGTCACGATGCCGTGCCCGTACGGGAGCCGCAGCGTGCGCCGGTACGCCCCGTCCCGCCACTCCTCGACCCCTGGCACGGCGGTCGCCGCGAGGTGGCCGAAGAGGTTGTCGGGGGTGAGGGGCGCGCGGAACGGCAGCCTGAGCGTGATCGCGCCGGGCGCGCTCGGCAGTCCCTGGGGCGCGCGGGTGCGCAGCTCGCTCGGGGAGAGGGCGAAGACCTCGCGGACGGTGTCGTTGAAGGTGCGGATGGAGGAGAACCCGGCCGCGAAGGCGATGTCCGCCATCGGCAGCGCGGTCGTCTCGATCAGCAGCCGCGCGGTCTGGGCGCGTTGCGCGCGGGCGAGCGCGAGCGGCCCGGCGCCCAGCTCGGCGAGGAGCTGCCGCTCGATCTGCCGCACGCTGTACCCGAGCCGGCCGGCCAGCCCCGGAACGCCCTCCCGGTCCACGGTCCCGTCGGCGATCAGCCGCATCGCGCGGGCGGTGAGATCGGCCCGCTGATTCCACTCCGGCGACCCGGGACTGGTATCGGGCCGACACCGCTTGCAGGCCCGGAACCCGGCCTGCTGACAGGCGGCGGCGCTCGGATAGAACCGCATGTTCCGCGCCTTGGGCGGCACGACGGGACAGCCGGGCCGGCAGTAGATACGGGTGGTCACGACGGCGGTGAAGAACACCCCGTCGAACCGGGTGTCCTTGGCCTGCACGGCCTGAACGCACCGCTCGGTGTCGGTGTGCATGGCGGCGATGCGGTGGTCGCTCCCGCGGGTGGGGTCGGTGCGCGGGGCGCTGGCGTAGGAGGCGTGCTCGGCGGTGGGCATGGGTCCAGCATCGGGCATGGTGAGCGGCCTGGCTGGCGGGAATCCGACATGGCCCTCAACCCGCGTACACGGGGTCACGACCGCCGCCCAACAGCGGCTCCGCCGCAGGACGCAACCCATCACGCGGCACCGGCGCGCCCGAGAGGACGCACGAAGTGCGCCTCTCAGGGGCGCGAGGAACGGCGCGCCCAGCCACAACGAAACCCGCACAGGCCCACCGGCCCACCAAGGGGCGCGGGGAACGGCGCGCCCAGCCACGACGAAACCCGCACGGAGCCACCGGCCCACCAAGGGGCGCGGGGAACGGCGCGACCAGCCACGACGAAACCGGCACGGGCCCACCGGCACCGGCCCACAAAGGGGCGCGAGGAACCGCGCAACCAGCCACGACCAAACCGGCACGTGGCCACCGGCCCACAAAGGGGCGCGGGGAACGGCGCGACCAGCCACGACGAGACCCGCACGGGCCCACCGGCACCGGCCCACAAAGGGGCGCGAGGAACTGCGCGACCAGCCACGACGAGACCCGCACCCGGGAGCCGGGGTTCTCAGAGGCGCCGGTTCAGCGCGCCCGCCCCGAACAGCTCAGTCCAGGTACCCGGCGAAAGCCAGGCGTGCTGGTTCGTCGAACAGCACGAACCGCACCTCCTCTATCCCGGCAGGGACCGCCCCCCCGAACCGTCTCCACCGCGATCCGCGCCCCGTCGTCCAGGGGCCACCCATAGATCCCCGTGGAGATCGCGGGAAACGCAACCGTACGCGCCCCCAGCTCAGCCGCCACCTTCAGCGACTCCCGGTAGCAGGAGGCGAGCAGCTCCGACCGGTCCTCGGTGGCGGACCAGCGGGGCCCGACCGTGTGGATGACATGGCGGGCCGGAAGCCGGCCCCCCGTGGTGGCCACGGCCTGGCCGGTCGCCAGCCCCTTGCCGTAGTGGGACGCACGCAGCGCCCGGCACGCGGCAAGGATTTCGGGCCCGCCCCGCCGGTGAATGGCCCCGTCGACTCCCCCGCCGCCGAGCAGCGACGAGTTCGCCGCGTTGACCACGGCGTCGACGTCCTGCCGCGTGATGTCGCCCTGGACGAGGGTCAGTCGCGTACTCATGTCGCTCGCAGTCTGCGCCAGACGGCCTTCGCCGCGTTGTGCCCGGACATGCCGTGCACACCGGGCCCCGGCGGGGTCGCCGAGGAGCAGAGGAAGACGGCCGGGTGCGGGGTCGTGTACGGGGAGAGGGACAGTCTGGGCCGGAGCAGGAGCTGGAGGCCGCCGACGGAGCCGCAGGAGATGTCGCCGCCCACGTAGTTGGCGTTGCGCACGGCGAGTTCGGGCGGCCCCGCGGTGGCACGGGCGAGAATCAGATCCCTGAACCCGGGGGCGAACCGCTCCAGTTGACGCTCGACGGCGTCGGTGAGGTCACCGTCCCAGCCGTTCGGCACGTGCCCGTAGGCCCAGAACGTGTGCTTGCCCTCGGGCGCGCGGGACGGGTCGACGACGCTCGGCTGCACGGTGATGAGGAACGGCGCCTCGGGCGCCCGGCCCTCGACCGACGCGGCACGCAGCGCCTTGTCGATGTCCCGCCGGTACGGGCCGACCTGCACGGTGCCCGCCTTCCGGGCCTCCGGCGCGGTCCAGGGCACCGGCCCGTCGAGCGCGTAGTCGAGCTTGAAGACGCTCGCCCCGTACCGGAACCGGTCGTAGTAACGGCCGAGCCCCGCGATCCGCGCGAGGGCGGTCGGCGAGGTGTCGAAGACGTAGGCGCGGGCGGGCGGCAGGTCGTCGAGGCGTTTGACCGTGTAGTCGGTGTGGATGACGCCGCCGAGGTCCTTCAGGTACGCGGCGAGCGCGTCGGAGAGGGACTGGGAGCCGCCGCGCGCCAGCGGCCACCCGCGCGCGTGGGCGGCGAGCGCGAAGACGAGCCCTATCGCCGACGTGGCGAAGCCGCCGAGCGGGGCGATGGTGTGGGCGACGAGCCCGGAGAACAGGGCGCCGGCCCGCTCATCGCGGAAGCGGCGCATCAGCCAGGTCGCGGGCGGCAGTCCGCGCAGGCCGAACCGGGCGAGGGCGAGCGGGTCCCGGGGCAGCGCGCTGAGCGGCAGGGACATGAAGTCCCGCACCAGGGCGTCCCAGTGCGGCAGGAGGGGTTCGACCAGACGCCGGTAGGCGCCCGCGTCCCGCGCCCCGAAGGAGGCGGCGGTCTCGGCGACGGAGCGGGCGAGGACGGCGGCCGTGCCGTCGGGGAACGGGTGCGCCATCGGCAGCTCGGGGTGGACCCAGTCGAGGCCGTACCGCTCCAGCGGCATCGCCCTGAACGCCGGGGAGTTGACGCCCAGCGGGTGCGCCGCCGAGCAGGGGTCGTGGCGGAAGCCGGGCAGGGTGAGTTCCTCGGTGCGGGCGCCGCCCCCGACGGTGGACCCGGCCTCGAAGAGGGCCACGGAGAAGCCCCGCCTGGCCAGTTCGACCGCGGCGGTCAGACCGTTGGGCCCCGCACCGACCACGACGGCATCGAGCATCGACGGCACCTTCGGACTCCTTCGTCAGCCGACGGCCACTGCCCGCACAGGATATGCCGCACCACCGACACCACCGGGCGCGGGTGCCCGCCCGCCGGGCAGCGGCGGACGGGTGAGGTGCGAGGTCAGGCGCCGTCCGCGAGGAGACCGGCGATCCGGCGCGCCGTGGCCGCGTCCCGTGCCGCCGTGAACGGCAGCGCGTTCCCGCCGGTGATCGCGAACGGGAGGCCGTCCCGGGTGAGGTGCGCGCCGCCCGTCTCCTCGACGAGGAGCAGTCCGGCGGCGTGGTCCCAGGCCAGCTCCCAGCCGAAGGCGACCGCTTCGAGATCGCCGCGGGCTATCGCCAGGTACTCCAGGCCCGCCGAGCCGCACGGGCGCGGTGCAACGCCCTCGGTGCGCAGGCCGAGCAGGGCGCGCTTCTGGGCGTCGGTGGTGAAGTCGGGGTGCGAGGTGGCGACGCGCAGGGCGCGGCCCGGCGCGGGCGCGCCCGCGGGAAGGACGCGGCCGTTGAGCCGCGCGCCCCGGCCGCGGACCGCCACCGCGAACTCGTCGAGCGCGGGCGCGTACGTCCACGACGCGAGGACCACGCCGTCGAGCGCGAGCGCGACGAGCGTGCAGAAGCCGGGGTCGCCGTGGACGAACTGGCGGGTGCCGTCGACCGGGTCGACGATCCAGACGGGCGCCGCGCCCCGGATCGCGTCGTACGTCGTCGGGTCGGCGGCGACCGCTTCCTCGCCCACCACGACGGAGCCGGGGAGCAGGGCGGGCAGCTCGCGCGTGAGGTACTCCTCGGCGCGCTTGTCGGCGACGGTCACGAGGTCGTGCGGGGCGCTCTTCTGCTGGATCTCGTGGGCCGCGAGCTGCCGGAAGCGGGGGGTGATCTCGGCGGCGGCCGCGGCGCGGACGATCCGCTCCACATCGCTCACCAGCTGGTCGTTGACATTGCGGGTCAGAAAGTCGTCGATGCTTTCTGTGACTGTTTCGATCATGCCTCCATGAGAACACGCCCCACTGACAACGCGTACTGATCGGATGAACTGTGGGTGGAATCACCATGAAATCGGTGATTCCACCCACTGTTGACCTCCGGCGTCAGCGGCCGACCGCGTACCCCTGCATCCCCCGCGGATTCGCCGCCGCCGAGAGCACACCCGTGCGCGGGTCGCGGGCGACGGCGCACAGCCGGCCCTCGGACCACGCGTCCCCCACGGTCACGTCATGGCCCCGGCGGCGCAGCCCGGCGACGACCTCCTCGTCCGTCCGCGACTCGACGGTGACCGACCCCGGCCGCATTCCGCGCGGGAAGAAGGAGCCGGGGAAGGAGTCGTTGTGCCAGTTCGGGGCATCGATGGCGCCCTGGAGGTCGAGGCCGCCGCGGACCGCCGGGCGCAGCGCCACCGACAGGAAGAAGTGCAGCTGCCACTGGTCCTGCTGGTCGCCGCCGGGCGTGCCGAACGCCATCACCGGGACGCCGTCCTTCAGGGCGAGCGACGGGGTGAGGGTGGTGCGCGGACGGCGGCCCGGGGTGAGCGAGTTCGGCAGACCCTCCTCCAGCCACGTCATCTGCAGCCGCGTGCCGAGCGGGAAGCCCAGCTCGGGCACGACCGGGTTGGACTGCAGCCAGCCGCCGGACGGTGTCGCGGCGACCATGTTGCCCCAGCGGTCGACGATGTCGAGGTGGCAGGTGTCGCCGCGGGTCAGCCCGTCGGCGGAGACCTCGGGCTCCCCCGGCACCGGGGAGGACGGGCTCTTGGCGACGGTGGGCTCGCCCGCGCCCGCGACCCCCATGGCGTCGAAACCGGGCTCACCGGCGGCGACGGCGGTCGCGTGCGCGCTCAGCCGGGGCGCGGCGCCGAGCGGACGCCCGGGGCGCAGCTCGTACGACGCCTTCTCCGGGTCGATCAGGGCGCGGCGCGCGGCGTTGTAGTCGTCGGACAGCAACGCGTCCACCGGGACGTCCTGCGCGTCGCCGTACCACGCCTCCCGGTCCGCCATCGCGAGCTTGCAGCCCTCGACGAGCAGGTGGACGTAGTCGGCGGAGCCGTACGCGGGCAGCTCGGGCGGGAGCAGGGCGAGCTGCTGGAGGAAGGCAGGGCCCTGGCTCCAGCCGCCCGCCTTGCAGAGCGTCCAGCCGTTCCAGTCGTACGTGGCCGGGGCCTCGTAGGCCGCTTCCCAGGCGGCGAGGTCGGCGAGGGTGAGGGTGCCGGTGTGGTGCTCGCCGCTGGTGTCCTTGGTGGGGCGTGCGGACTGGCGGACGAGCGCCTCGGCGATGAAGCCCTCGCGCCAGATCCGCCGGGCCGCCTCGATCTGCGCGACGCGGTCGGCGCCCGCCTCCTCGGCCTCCGCTATGAGCCGCTTCCAGGTGGCGGCGAGCCGCGGGTTGCGGAACAGCTCACCGGGCGCGGGCGCCGCGCCGTCGACCAGGTAGATCCCGGCCGAGGACGGCCACTCGGTCTCGAAGAGTTCCCGCACCGTCTCGACGGTCTCGCCGACGCGCTCCACGGGCGCGTGGCCGTCCTCCGCGTAGCCGACGGCGTACTTCAGGACCTCGGCGAGGGACTTGGTGCCGTGGTCCTTGAGAAGGAGCATCCAGGCGTCGAAGGCGCCGGGCACGGCGGCGGCGAGGGGCCCTGTGCCGGGCACGAGGTCGAGGCCGAGCGACTTGTAGTGGGCGACGGTGGCCCCGGCGGGCGCGACGCCCTGGCCGCACAGGACCCGCACCTCGCCGCCGGCCGGGGCGAGGATGATCGGCACCTCGCCCGCGGGCCCGTTCAGGTGCGGCTCGACGACGTGCAGCACGAAGCCCGCGGCGACGGCGGCGTCATAGGCGTTGCCGCCGTCCTCCAGGACCGCCATCGCGGACTGGGAGGCGAGGTAGTGCGTGGAGGACACCATTCCGAAGGTGCCCTGGAGAGTCGGCCGGGTGGTGAACAAGAGGGCTCCTAGCGGGTGGGGGTGCGGGTTTCCGGGATCGTACGAGAGGTTTTCGAAGGTGCTGTGGCGGCGTCGGTGCTGAGGCGGTGTCGAGGCTGTGGCGTCGTCGGCCATCAGGCGGCAGGGGCCTCAACGCGCCGGGGCCCGGACCGAGTACGTCGACTCGGTCCGGGCCCCGGGGTGTGCGGTGTGCGTCGGTCAGCTGTCCACCCAGCCGTGCTTGCGTCCGCTCTGCACCAGTTCGCGGCGGATCGCCAGGATCTGCTCGCCGGTCAGCGAGGGCGCGGCGCGCAGCAGCAGCTCGGTGACCTCGTTGGTGAACTCGTCGACGCGCAGGACGTCGCACAGCACGTCGTCGCCGTCGACCGCGGCGCGTCCCGCCGTCGGCACCGGGGTGCCCTCGGCGAGCTGCACGGACGACGCCTTCGGGCCGCGGTCGCCCTCCTCGATGTCGAACTCGACCTTCAGCCCCGTGCGCAGGTACGACTCGGGGATGAGGAGGTCGTTCACATGGAGAAAGACGTCCTCACCGCCGTCGTCCGGCGCGATGAACCCATATCCGCGCGCTCCGTCGAAGCGCACCACACGACCAGCGACCACGCCGACCCCCAACCACCACGGCGGACCCGGTGTCCGCGCTCCTCTGCACCGTGTGCGGATCCTAGCCCGCCGCCCTCAGCCCTTGCGCCAGGCGGTCGTGCCGAGTCTGCCCGTGCTGCCGAGGTCGAGCCCGGCGTCCGGGGCGACGGTCGCGGTGCCGCGGCCGAGGGCGGGGGCGACGACCACACGCTCGACCGTGACCGGCGGGTACGTCGTGTCGTCGTAGGTGTTGCGCCACACCCACGATGTGACGGCGGCCTCGCCGGGGCGCACGGTGATGGGGCGGGGGCCGTCGTCGCGGATGCCGGTGGTGACGGCGTCGGCGCCTTCGAGGACCCGGACGCGCTCGACGGGCGCCCCGTCCTCGTCGAGGAGTTTCAGGCGCGGGTACCCGTACAGGTCGAAGGTGGCCTTGCCGCAGTTGGTGAGGGTGACGGTGAGGGCGCGCAGGCCCATCGCGGCCTCGACGGGGCCCGGGGTGACGCGCATGCCGGAGCCGGGGCAGGGGCCGGAGGGGGCGGTTGCCGACGCGGGGGCGTCCGGACGGACCGTCCCCTTCACGTCGAGGCTTCCGTACGGCCTCGGGGTGCT
Source organism: Streptomyces sp. R818 (assembly GCF_056172735.1). NCBI lineage: Bacteria > Bacillati > Actinomycetota > Actinomycetes > Kitasatosporales > Streptomycetaceae > Streptomyces > Streptomyces sp. R818. The sequence continues at coordinate 43,138 of NZ_JAOCNE010000011.1, read as the reverse complement.
GGTGTCGAGCGAGTCAGCATGGACGCGGTAGCCGTCCGCACCGGCGCCGCTGTCGGCCGTCGCCGCGGGCGGGCCCGGCGTCTGTGTCCCGCATGCCGCGACGAGCAGCGCCGTCGCCATGAGCCCCACGGCGCGCCAGGGCGCCGCTTTCCCCTTGATCGTCATGGCGTGATCCTACGGAGCTCCGCGCGCGCGGCGTCCGGTGTGCGGGCGGCGACGAGGCCCGACTCGTAGGCGAACACGACGAGTTGGGCCCGGTCGCGGGCGCCGAGCTTGGTCATGGCGCGGCTGACGTGGGTCTTCGCGGTGAAGGGGCTGATCACCATGTGCGCGGCGATCTCCTCGTTGGTGAGGCCGCGTGCGGCCAGCGCGGTGACCTCCCGTTCGCGCGGGGTGAGGCACTCCAGGCCCGGCGCGGTCGTACGGTCCGGAGGCCGGGCCACGAAGGCGCCGATCAGGCGGCGCGTGACGGACGGCGAGAGCAGCGCGTCGCCGCGCGCCACGACCGCGATCCCGGTGAGCAGGTCCTCCGGTTCGCTGTCCTTGAGCAGGAACCCGGACGCGCCCGCGCGCAGCGCCTCGAAGACGTACTCGTCCAGGCCGTAGTTGGTCAGCATGACGACGCGGACGCGGGCGAGCGCGGGGTCCTGGGCGATCCACCGGGTCGCCTCGATGCCGCTGACGCCGGGCATCTGCACGTCCATGAGCACGACATCGGGCACCCGCTCCCGCACGAGCCGCACCCCCTCTTCCCCGCCCCCGGCCTCCCCCACGACCTCGACCCCGTCCTCGGCATCGAGCAACGCCCGGAACCCGGCCCGCATGAGGGCTTGGTCGTCGACGAGGGCGACGCGGATCGCCGGGAGGGGTGCCGGGCCGGTCACGAGGCGGCCGCCTCGCGCACCGGGCCCCGCGCGGCCGGATCAGGGTCAGGAACCGGGTCAGGATCAGGGACCGCGTCCACCGGCTTCTCGCCGAACGGCAGACATGCCCGTACCTCGAACCCGCCCCCGTCACGCGCCCCCGCGACCAACGTGCCACCCAGGGCGCTCACCCGCTCCCGCATCCCCGTGAGCCCCGTCCCCTCGGTCACCGGGCGGGACGCCGACGCTGTGCCGGTGTCCGTCACTGTGAGCGTCAACTCGGACTCGCCGTAGACCAGTCGTACGTCGGCGCTCGCCCCCCGGCCCGCGTGCCGGGCCACGTTCGTCAGGGCCTCCTGCACGATCCGGTACGCCGCCCGGTCCAGCGCCGCGGGCACCTCGCGCCGCGGGCCCGTGATCGTGTAGTCGACGGGGATGCCCGCCGCGCGGGCGCGTTCGACCAGGGTCGCGGGGTCGCCGGTGGGCTCGTCCGCGCGCAGGACGTCCAGCGTGGCGCGCAGTTCGCGCATCGCCTCGCGGCTCGCCTCCTGGATGGCGAGGAGCGCGGGCGGAATCTCCTCGCCGCGCTTGCGGGCGAGGTGCACGGCGACCCCGGCCTGGAGCTTGACGATGGAGATGCTGTGGGTGAGGGAGTCGTGCAACTCCCGTGCGATGCGCAGCCGTTCCTCCCCGGCGCGGCGCCGCGCCGCCTCCTCGCGGGTCCGCTCGGCCTCCAGGGCGCGCTGCTCGGTCTGGTGGAGGTACGCCTGCCAGTTCTTGTCGGCGAGCCCGGTCACGACGGCGCACAGGAACCAGCCCGCGAGCAGCATCCCGCGCGTGGTCGCACCGTCGGCGGCGAGCGCGTCCTGCGTGCTGTAGACGGCAAGGAAGGCGCCGGCCACAGCGGCGCCGAGCCCCCGGTGCCCGGCCCGGGACGCGGTGTGCACCGCAGCGATGACCGGCAGCGCGGCGAGTGTGCCGGGGTGCGCGTGCACGGCGTAGGCTGTCGTCAGGGCCGCCGAGACGAGCAGTACGGCGCGGGGCGCCCGGCGGTGTCCGGCCAGGGCCAGCGCCGACGCCACCATCAGGACATGATCCAGCGGCGTTGCCCGGCCGTCGTCGCCAAGTGCCGCGCCGAATACGACGATCGCGGCGACCACGACGGCGAGCAGCGCGTCCCCGACGTACGCGCGCGGCCCGGGCGGCGCCGCCGACGCACCGGCCCGCCGCCCCGTCCCCGCTCCCCCGCTCGCGCGCGCATCCGCACTCGCACTCGCACTCGCACCCGCACCCGCACCCGCACCCGCACCCGCACCCATGGTCTCGTCCACCCCCACGCCCCACGCCCCCTCCGGCCGGTTCCCCCGTCTGCCCGGCACACTAGACCGCCCCACTGACATCGGCGTCCGCCCCGAGAAGGGCGGCGGGCGCCCGCCTACTCCCCCGGGAGTAGGCCGAGTTGGGATCCGGCGTACGACGCCCGAGTACGGGGCGCCGGGCGAGGCTGTGCGGCGTCGCAGCAAGTGACCACGGACCAAGGAGCCCGTATGCCCGGCCCGTACCGCTACACCGAGCCACCGTCGCCCAAGTCCGTCACCGGCACCGCGGCCGCCGTCTGGGCGCAGACCGCGACCGACTTCGGCATCGCACGCCCCTCGACCCTGGTCGTCCTCTCCTCGGCACCCGAACTGCTGGCGCCCGCCTGGGCGTTGCTCCGGGAGTCCCTGATCGCGGGCAGCGGTTCGCGTACCGACCGCGAGCTGGTCGCGGCCGGGGCCTCCCTCGCCAACCGCTGCCCGTTCTGCGTCGACGCGCACGCCGTGCTGCTGCACGCCACCGGCGACCACGCGCTCGGCGAGGCGGTGGCCCGCGACCGCGCCCCGGACGACGCCCGCGCGGCGCGGCTCCTGGCGTGGGGGCGCGCCACGCGCGTGCCGGGCTCCCCGAACCTCGCACCGCCGCCGTTCGCCCGTGCCGACCTCGCCTCGCACCTCGGCACCGCGCTGACCTTCCACTTCATTAACCGGATCGTCTCCGCGTTGTGCGCCGAGAACCTGCTGCCCGGCAATGCCCAGCGCGTGCAGGCGGTCCGCTCGCTCGTCGGCCGGAGCGTGGCCCGCGTGGTCCGCGCCGCGCACGCCCCGGGCGCCTCGCTCGCCCTGCTCGACTCCCCGGGCCCGGGGCCGGCCTGGGCGGCGGGCACCTCCGTCGGGCCCGCCTACGACGCCCTGCGCACCGCCGCCACAGCGGGCGCCGCCCTCCTCGACGACGCCGACCTGAGCCTCGTACAGGACACCGTGGCGCGCTGGGACGGCTCGCATCCGGCGCCCGCCTGGCCGGACCTGCCCGGCCGGGCCGAGCGCCCGGGGGCGCGGCTCGCGCTGCTCGCCGCGCTGGCGCCGTACCGGATCACCGACGAGGACGTAGCGGCGTGGCGCGTGCAGCCGTTCACCGACCACTGCCTGGTGCGTCTCATCGCCTACGGGGCGTTCGCCGCCGTGGACCGGATCGAGTCGGCCCTGCCCGTCACCCACCTCCTGGAGCCCCGATGACCCCCAGCACCCCGCTGACCTCGATGACCCCGACGACCATGACGACCCCGACGACCCCAGCCGCCCCGGTCACCCCGACCGCCCCCGCCGCCCCCGCCGCCCCGGTGCACGCCACAGTCGCCAACCTCCGCCAGGAACTCGCCTGGAACGGCCCCCTGGGCCGGCACTGGGCCGCCCACCACCGCCGCTTCGACGCGATGCTCGGCGAGGCCGACGCGGCGCTGTTCGAGGCCGCCGCGATCGCGCCCGGCGACCGTGTCCTGGACATCGGCTGCGGCGCCGGCGCCACCACCCGCACGGCCGCCCTGCTCGCCGCGCCGGGGCATGCCGTGGGCGTCGACATCTCGGTGCCGCTCATCGAGCGCGCCCGCGCGCGTACCGACGAGGAGGGCGTGCGCGGGGCGACGTACGAGATCGGCGACGTGCAGACCCACCCGTTCGCCCCCGGCACCTACGACCTCGCGCTCAGCCGGGGCGGCGTGATGTTCTTCGAGGACCATGTGGCGGCGTTCGCGAACGTGGCGCGCGCCCTGCGCGAGGGCGGCAGGCTCGCCTTCGTCTGTCCGCGCCGGACGGGCCCGGAGACGGAGGAGGGCGCGGTGCTCGCACGGTTCGCGCGCCGCCTCGCGGAGGGCACCCGGGACGCGGCGCCCGCGGAGCCGGACCCGGACGCGCGCGCGGCGGGCGCCGCGATGGCCTCGCTGTCCGAGCCGTACCGGATCCACGCGGCGCTGCACCGCACGTTCCACCGGATCGCCGTGAACCCGGTCGACGTCCGGACCCGCTGGGGCGACTCGCCCGGAGGACACGCTCCGTCCGTACGCGACCGGGGGCGGCGTGCGGATGCGCGCGGGCGTCTGGGTGGTCACGGCCCTGCGCCGGGACGACGCGGGCGCGTGAGCCGAGGACGGGCGCGCGAGGGCGGCGCGGGCTCCGGCGTGCGGTGCCGGTGTGTGATGCCGGGGTGACGGAAGTGGCGGTATCGCCGCACAGCAAGTCATGTGAAACTGAAACCGACCGCCCCCACCCCACTGAAGTAAGGGACGTACGCCGTGCGTTCTCTCCCGCTGCCGGTCATGCTGACCGCCCGGCTCCTGCCGGTCGCCCTGCTCGCCTGCGTGGGCTGGGCCTGGTCCACGGGCCCGATGTCCGGCTCCGACTCCTCCGAGAAGGAGCACAAGGACGCGGCGCCCCGGCCCTCGGCGTCCGCGTCGCCCGGCCCGAGCGAGAGCGCGGCGGTCAAGACGTACGCGAAGCCGCCCACGCCCTGCGACGCCGTGACGGACAAAACGGTCACGTCGCTGGTGCCGGGCGCGAAGACGGCGGGCAAGGAGCTCACGGCGACCGACGAGGCGGTGCGCCGCGGCTGCTCCTGGAGCGCGCTCAAGGGCTACGAGTACCACTGGCTCGACGTCTCCTTCGAGGTGAAGGACTCCGACGCGCTCGCGGAGCGGTCGTACACGTCCGGGGACAAGGGCGACGGCACGCCGCAGCGGATCGGCGACGCGGCCCGGCTCACCTCGACCCTCGCCACCAAGGACAAGCAGAAGACCCGCGAGGCCGTGGTCACGGCCCGCGCCGCGAACGTCCTGGTGACCGTCACCTACAACGGCAGCGACTTCGAGTCCAAGGGCGCGCCGTCCGCCGCCACGATCGACAAGGGCGCGCTCCAGGCGGCCCAGGACGCGATCGCCGCGCTCCGGGCGACAGCCGGAAGCACCCCGGCCGCCGCCTCCTGACCCCTCTCCTGCCCCCCTCCTGACCTCCCCGCCCGCCGGTCCGGCCGCTACGCCGCGATGAACGGCGGCCAGTTGCGGATCTTCTTCTCGCGGGGCGCCGCGTACGTCCGCACCTTCGACGTGGTGAGTCCGAGCCGTACGAGCGACTCGGCGACGGTCACGGCGGCGGCGACCCCGTCGACGACCGGGACGCCGGTGCGCTCCTTGACCCGCTCGGTCAGCTCGGCCATGCCGCCGCAGCCGAGACAGACGACCTCGGCGCGGTCGATCTCCACGGCGCGGGCGGCCTCCTCGACGATGGCCTCGACGGCGGCGTCCGGGTCGCGTTCGAGGTCGAGCACGGCCATGCCGCTGGCGCGCACGGAGGCGCACCGGTCGGTGAGTCCGGCGAGCTTCAGCCGGTCCTCGATGAGCGGCACGGCCCGGTCCAGGGTGGTGACGACGGAGTAGCGGTGGCCGAGGTACTGGGCGGTGGAGGCGGCGGCCTCGGTGATGTCGACGACCGGCACGTCGAGCAGCTCCTGGAGCCCCTCGCGCCCGTGCTCGCCGTACCCGGCCTGGATGACGGCGTCGAACGGTCCGGGGTAGGCGCGCACCGTCTCCATCACCGCGATCGCGGCGAGGTAGCTCTCGTAGTTGCCCTCGACCGACTCGGCGCCGAACGCCGGGGTCAGCGCCACGATCTCGGTGCCGGGCGCGGCGACGGACCGCGCCTGGGCGCCGATGGCGTCGGTCATCGTCCCGGTGGTGTTGACGTTGCAGACGAGTATGCGCATGGTGGTGCTTTCTGTGCGGAGGGTGGGCCTCAACTGCCGCGTGGCGACGAGGAGTTACGCGGAGTCGACCGCGAGCGCCTCGCCGTCCACGTCGAGGGCGGTGCGGCTGCGGTCGGCGAAGGCCACGTAGAGCAGGGCGGCGAGGCCCGCTCCGATGAACCAGGAGAAGCCGGAGACCGGCTCGAAGACGGGCACGAGGGCGACGACGACGGCCACGGCGGCGGCCGGGCCGAAGGCGCCGACGGCGCGCAGGTGGAAGCCGGAGCGGTAGTGGTAGTCGCCGTCGGCGGCGTCGGTGTAGAGCGCGGGGACGTTGACGCGGGTCCTGCGCACCAGCCAGTAGTCGGCCATGACGACGCCGAAGGCGGGGCCGAGGAGGGCGCCGAGGCCGCCGAGGAAGTAGTTGACGACGGTCGGGCTGTTGTAGAGGTTCCACGGCAGGATGACGAGGCCGATCACGGCGCTGACCAGGCCGGCCTTGCGGAAGTCGAGCTTGCGCGGGAAGAGGTTGACCAGCGCGTAGATCGGGGCGACGAAGTTCGCGAGCAGGTTCACCGCGATGGTCAGGGTGATGAAGGCGAGCGAGGCGAGCACCATCAGCGTGGTGCTGGGGACGGTGGCGACGATGTCCTCGGGACCGGTGACGACCTGCCCGTCGAGCGTGAACTGGCCGCCGGAGAGCACGACCACGATCCCGGCGAAGAAGAGCATGTTGAGCGGGATGCCGACGAGGTTGCCCACGACGATGGCGCGGCGGCTCTTCGCGGAGCGCGTGAAGTCGCAGAAGTTCAGGACGAACGTGCCGTAGATGACGACCCAGAGAGCGGCGCTCTCGAAGACCTGCCGCCAGGCGTCGAGGCCGGTCGGGGCGTGGCCCGTGGAGACCGCGATCGACAGGTCCGTCTTGGTCAGGATCCAGATCGCGAGGCCGCACATCGTGATCAGGATGGCGGGCGCGGCGAACGCCATGTACTTGCGGATCAGCTCCATGCCGTAGCTGACGATCACGACCTGGACCGCCCACAGCGCGACGAAGGTGATCCAGCCGAGGGTGGACAGGCCGAGGATCGAGTTGTGGTCGAGCGACGCGGCGCCCGGCGCGAGTTTCTTGATCACCGCGCGGAGCACCGAGGCGGCGAGGTAGGTCTGGATGCCGAACCAGGCGATGGCGACGATGCCGCGCACCGCTGCCGGGAGCTGCGCGCCCTTGGTGCCGAACGAGATCCGGCTCATCACCGGGAACGGGACGCCCGTCTTGTGGCCCATGTACCCGGAGAGCGTGAGCAGTCCGAACAGCAGGGCCGAGGCGATGGCGAAGGCGATGAGGATCTGCCAGACGCTCATCCCGAGGGCGAAGAGGCCCATGGCGAAGGCGTAGTTGCCGAGGCTGTGCACGTCGTTGCCCCACAGCGTGAACACGTTGTACGCGCCCCAGCGGCGGCCCTCCCTGCGGGTGGGCGCGAGGTCGGGACTGTAGAGCCCGGGGCTGGTGCCGTCCGGCCCCGTGGCTGCGGCTGTGGAGGTCTGTTCGTGCACGGCGACCATGACGCGCTCCTCTGTCTGAATGCGCCCAACTCGCCCTCGAATGCAGGCAAAGGGGCACACGCCTCCGCGAGAGCGACAGCACGCCCCGACGGCTTTGGTATACCAATACGGCGTGTGAAAGGCATCCGTCAATGGAACGCGTCATGGAATTCCGGGATTCAACCGGAGCGGAGCGGCAGCGTGCGCGTCAGCGCACGACCTCGAAAACGTTCTTCTGCAGCCCGTTCGCGTACGCCTCGTGCTCGACGAGCCGCAGGTTCTGCTTGTCCCTGTCCGCGTCGCTGAACAGGCGTTTTCCCGCGCCGAGCAGCACCGGGAAGACCAGCAGGTGGTAGCGGTCGATGAGCCCGGCCGCCGACAGGCTCCGGTTGAGCGAGGCGCTGCCGTGGACGATGACCGGCCCGCCCTCGGTCTCCTTCAGCGCGGCGACGTCGTCGAGCGAGCGCAGGATCGTGGTCGGGCCCCAGTTGTCCACCAGGGCCTCCTCGCCGAGCGTCGTCGACACGACGTACTTCGGCATCGCCGCGTAGTCGGCGAACTCCTCCATCGTGGGCCAGAGCGGGCTGAACGCCTCATAGCTGACCCGGCCGAGCATCATCGCGGCCGCTTCCTTCTGCTCGCGGCCCTTCAGCTCGTACGCCTCGGGACGGAACTCGATGTCCTTGAAGGTCCACCCGGCGTTGCGGTACCCGGACTCGCCGCCCGGGGCCTCCATGACCCCGTCCAGCGAGACGAAGGCGGTGCTGATCAACGTACGCATCTCGGTCCTCCTGATCAGTGGGCCTAGGCGTGTCACGCATGCCGCGTCCCACGATCGCGCCCGGCCGCCATGAGCACCAGATACAAGCACAGCGACGCGCCGAGCCCCACGGCCCACCCGTAGTCGGCCAGCGGTTTCAGGAAGGGGACGACGCCGTCCACGGGGAACGGGCCCGCCTTGTTCCCGTCCTCGTCGAGCGTGGAGTACGAGCCGCCGACCGCGAGCAGCCCGCCGACGGCGAAGGCGGCGACGGCCCGCAGGTTCCAGCCGCCGGAGTACCAGTAGCGCCCGCCCGCCACGTACAGGTCGGCGAGGTCCAGGGCCGTCCGCCGGACGATCCAGTAGTCGGCGATGAGGATGCCCGCGACCGTGCCGAGCAGCCCGCCCACCACACCGAGCCAGGTGAAGATGTACAGCTCGGGCGTCGAGGTCAGCTTCCACGGCATCACCAGGACACCCACGACGCCGGTGATGACCGCGCCCGTACGGAAGGTGATCAGCTTCGGGGCGAGGTTCGCGAGGTCGTACGCGGGCGAGACGACGTTCGCGGCGATGTTGACCGAGATCGTCGCCACGAACACCGTGACCAGCGCGAAAAGCAGCCCGAAGACGCTGTCCGTCTTGCCGGCCAGCTCGACCGGGTCCCAGATCGCGACGCCGTAGACCTGCTCCGAACCGGCGGTCACGAGGACCGACATCAGCGCGAACAGCGTCATGGTCGTCGGCAGCCCGAGCGTCTGCCCGACCACCTGCGCCCGCTGCCCCTTGCCGAACCGGGTGAAGTCCGGGATGTTCAGCGACAGCGTCGACCAGAAACCGATCATGCCCATCAGGCCGGGGAAGAAGATCTTCCAGAAGTCCGCGCCCCAGCCGACCTTCGACGGCTCGTGCAGCAGCGGGCCGAAGCCGCCCGCCTTGTGCGCGATCCAGACGAGCAGCACCAGCGCGCCGACGAGGACGAACGGCGCCGCCCAGTTCTCGAACCGGCGCAGGGTGTCCATCCCCCGGTAGATGATGGCGAGTTCGAGCACCCAGAAGACGCCGAAGCACAGCCACAGCGTCCACGGGTAGCCGCCGATCCTCGCCGCGTCGGCCCAGCCGCCGAAGATCTTGCCCAGGAGGACGAAGATGCCCTGGCCGCCGATCCACGTCTGGATGCCGAACCAGCAGCAGGCCACCGCCGCGCGCACCATCGCGGGCAGATTGGCCCCGCGTATCCCGAACGAGGCGCGGGCCAGGACCGGGAAGGGTATGCCGTACTTCGGCCCGGCGTGGCCCGTGAGCAGCATCGGAAGCAGCACGATCACATTGGCCAGGGCGATGGTGAGCACCGCCTGTCTCCAGTCCATGCCGAGCGCGACCAGGCCCGAGGCGAGCGTCCAGGACGGGATGCAGTGGGCCATGCCGATCCACAGGGCCACGAAGTTGTACGTGGTCCAGCGGCGCTCGGCGAGCGGGACGGGGCGCAGATCCTCGTTGGCGTAACGGCTGTCCGCCGGGAAGGCGTCGGCCCCCAGGTCGGCCGCGCGGACGGGCGGGGCGGTGTCGGTCATGGGCAGTCCGTTCTAGCGAAACGGTTCACACGTGCAGCGCCGGGATCACGTCCCTGCCGTACCGGTCGATCACCGCCTCCTTCGCGTCGTGCATGGCGTACAGGGCGAACTGGTCGACGCCCAACTCCCGCAGCGTGCGCAGTTTCTCCACGTGGGCCGAGGCCGGGCCGAGGAGGCAGAAGCGGTCGACGATCTCGTCCGGCACGAACGCGGTGTCCGGGTTGCCCGAGCGGCCGTGGTGCGCGTAGTCGTAGCCCTCGCGCGCCTTGATGTACTCGGTCAGCTCGTCGGGGACCATGCCCGAGTGCGCGCCGTACCTGGAGACCAGGTCGGCGACGTGGTTGCCGACCATGCCGCCGAACCAGCGGCACTGCTCCCGCGCGTGCGCGAGGGCCTCCGGTGAGTCGTCGTCGGTGACGTATGCGGGCGCGGCGACGCAGATCTTCACGTCCGCCGGGTCCCGGCCCGCCGCGACGGCCGCGTCCCGCACCGCCTTCACCATCCACTCCGTCAGGAACGGATCGGCGAGCTGGAGGATGAAGCCGTCGGCCTCCTCGCCGGTCATCCTCAGCGCCTTCGGCCCGTACGCGGCCATCCAGACGGGGAGTTCGGCGCCCTCGCGCACCCAGGGGAAGCGGACGACCGCGCCGCCGCCGAGGTCCGCCTCGTCGCCCCGGCCGAGCGCACGGATCACCTTCATCGCGTCGCTGATCCGGGCGAGGGTGTTCGGGGCCCGGCCCGCGACGCGCATGGCGGAGTCGCCGCGTCCGATGCCGCAGACGGTGCGGTTGCCGTACATGTCGTTGAGCGTGGCGAAGGTCGAGCCGGTCACCTCCCAGGTGCGGGTCCCCGGGTTGGTCACCATCGGGCCGACGGTCAGCCGCTCCGTCTCGGCGAGGATGCGGCTGTAAATGACGAACGGCTCCTGCCACAGCACGCACGAGTCGAACGTCCACCCGTGGGTGAACCCGGCCCCCTCCGCGCGCTTCATCAACTCCACGACCGCCGACGCCGGCGGGTCGGTCTGCAGGACGAGTCCGAAGTCCATGCTGGCTGCCCCTCTCAGTACTGACATGTGGAGCGCGGGGTGTACGCGCCGTGCCCGGCCCGGCCGGTGAACTCCCGTTCGGTGATGACCAGTTCACCGCGCGAGAGGACCGTCTCGACGCGGCCGGTCAGCCGCTTGCCCTCGTACGCCGAGTAGTCGACGTTCATGTGGTGCGTGGCGGCGCTGACGGTCTGCTCGGCGTGCGGGTCGTAGATCACGATGTCCGCGTCGGCGCCCGGCGCGATCGTGCCCTTCTTCGGGTACAGGCCGAACATCCGGGCCGGTGAGGCGCAGGCGATCTCGATCCAGCGGCGGCGCGTGATGTGCCCGTCGACGACCGCCTGGTGCAGGAGGTCCATGCGGTTCTCGACACCCGGCATCCCGTTGGGGATCTTCGAGAAGTCGCCGCGGCCCAGCTCCTTCTGGCCGGTGAAGCAGAAGGGGCAGTGGTCGGTGGAGACGACCTGGAGGTCATTGGTGCGCAGGCCGCGCCAGAGGGCCGCCTGGTGCTCCTTCGGCCTGAGCGGGGTCGAGCACACGTACTTCGCGCCCTCGAACTCCGGCTCGGCGAGGTTGTCGGTGGACAGGAACAGGTACTGCGGGCAGGTCTCGCCGAAGACGGGGAGGCCCTCGTCGCGGGCGCGCGCCAGCTCGGCGACCGCCTCCTGCGCGGAGACGTGCACGACGTACAGCGGCGCGCCCGCCACCTGCGCCAGCTTGATCGCGCGGTGCGTGGCCTCCGCTTCGAGCAGCGCCTTCCTGACCTCGCCGTGGTGGCGGGGGTCGGTCTCGCCGCGCGCGAGGGCCTGCTGCACGAGGACGTCGATGGCGATGCCGTTCTCGGCGTGCATCATGATCAGGCCGCCGTTCTCGGCGGCGCGCTGCATGGCGCGCAGGATCTGCCCGTCGTCGGAGTAGAAGACGCCCGGATACGCCATGAACTGCTTGAAGGAGGTCACTCCCTCCTCGACGAGGAGGTCCATCTCCTTGAGCGTCTCGTCGTGCACGTCAGAGACGATCATGTGGAAGCCGTAGTCGATGGCGCACGTGCCGTCGGCCTTGGCGTGCCAGGCGTCGAGGCCCTCGCGCAGCGAGTGCCCGACGGACTGGATGGCGAAGTCGACGATGGTCGTGGTGCCGCCCCAGGCCGCCGCCCGGGTCCCGGTCTCGAAGGTGTCGGCGGCGAAGGTGCCGCCGAACGGCATCTCCATGTGGGTGTGCCCGTCGACGCCGCCCGGGATGACGTACTTCCGGCTCGCGTCGACGACCCGCGCGTCCGTCCAGGACGCGGCGGTGTCGCTGCCGCTGGCCGCCAGGGCCACGACGCGCCCGTCCTCGATGAGGACGTCGGCGTGCATCTCGTCGGCGGCGGTGACGACGAGTCCGCCGCGGACGACGGTACGGACGGCGCTCATGCTCTCCTCCAGGGGTCTGCCGAACTACGGGCGGGTGAGCGGCTCGTACGCCTGCGGGTTGCGGTCGCGGTAGAACTGCCAGCGGTCGCGGACCTCGCGGAGTGTGGCGATGTCGAGGTCGCGGACGACGAGTTCGGGCGCCTTGTCGTCGGCGACCTCGCCCACGAACCGGCCCTCGGGGTCGACGAAGTAGGAGGTGCCGTAGAAGTCGTTGTCGCCGTACTCCTCCACCCCCACGCGGTTGATGGCGCCGACGAAGTACTCGTTGGCGACGGCGGCGGCCGGCTGCTCCAGCTGCCACAGGTAGCGGGAGAGGCCCCGGCTGGTGGCGGAGGGGTTGAAGACGATCTGCGCGCCTTCGAGGCCGAGCGCGCGCCAGCCCTCCGGGAAGTGCCGGTCGTAGCAGATGTAGACGCCGATCTTGCCGACCGCCGTGTCGAAGACGGGCCAGCCGGAGTTGCCGGGCCGGAAGTAGAACTTCTCCCAGAACCCCTTGACCTGCGGGATGTGCGTCTTGCGGTACTTGCCGAGGTAGGAGCCGTCGGCGTCGATCACGGCGGCCGTGTTGTAAAGAACGCCGGGCTGCTCCTCCTCGTACATCGGCAGCACGAGGACGATGTGGTGCTCGCGGGCCAGCTCCTGGAAGCGGCGCACGATCGGTCCGTCCGGGATCGCCTCGGCGTACGCGTAGAACTCCGGGTCCTGGACCTGGCAGAAGTACGGGCCGTAGAACAGCTCCTGGAAGCAGAGGACTTGGGCGCCCTGCGCGGCGGCGTCGCGGACGGCCTGCTCGTGCGCCTTGATCATGGACTCTTTCTCGCCGGTCCAGGCGGTCTGGAAGATCGCGGCACGGATCACGGGGCTCATCGGGACCTCCTGAGGGGGGTGCGCGGCGTGCTGTCGACGATAGGAATTCCGGCCGGGGGCGCCGAGTCGCACCGTGTCACGTCGTCGGGCGCGCGGCGTTGCACGGTGTCACGTTCCGCGCTGGGCGTCGTGCGCGAGCAGGGCGATGTGGACGGAGGCGGCCTGCTCGAAGTCGTCGAGGTCCATGCCGAGCAGCGCCTCGATGGTCTCCAGGCGGCGGTAGAGGGCGGGGCGGCTCATGTGGTGGAGGTGGGCGGTCCGGGATTTGTTGCGGCCGGTGGCGAGATACGTGCGCAGGACGGGCAGCAGGGCGTCCGTGTCGTCGGCGCGCAGCAGGCCGTCCAGCTCCCGCTCGGCGAACGACTGCACGCGCGGGTCGTCCCGCAGCAGCCGGACGAGACCGCGCAGGCGTACGTCGCCGAGCCGGACCACGGACGGCAGGCCGGGCGGCGCTTCCGCGACGGCCTCCGCGACGTGCAGCGCCTCGCGCAGCCCGGCGGGCACGTCCTCCCAGCCGGGCCGTGCGGGTCCGGCGGCGACGACCGCGTCCCCTTCTCCCGTCTCGGCGCGCAGGCGGGACGCGAAGCGGTCGGTGAGGGCGTCGGCGGCCTGGTCGCGGGCGAGGCTGAGGAGGACGGCGGTGGCACCCTCGGCGACCTCGGCGACGAGCCCGGGGAGGCCCAGGAGGCGTATCACACGGTCGAGCTGGGCCGGGTCTCCGTCGCGGACGACGAGCGGGACGAAGGTGCGGCGGTTCACCGGCAGCCCTGCCGCCCTTGCGCGGGGCAGGAGTTGGCGGGCCGGGACGACGCCGGAGAGGAGGTCGGCGAGGAGGCACCGGGCGGACTGCTCCTCCCAGCTCGGCGCGGAGCCGGACAACATGCGGTGCAGGACGAGCGCCTCGGCGGCTCGGTCGGCCAGCAGGCGGCCCGAGGCGCCGTCGCCCCGGTAGCCGCACAGGACGACGGAGCCCCAGCGTTCGCCCCGGCCGCCGAGGTCGGCGCGGAGCCAGCCCTCGCCGTCGATCTCGCCGGCCTTGCGGGCGATGCGGTCCCAGTCGCGCAGGACGTCGTCGACGGCGGGGCGCTCCCCGGCCGTGGCGAGGACACGGTGGGCCAGGTTGGTGACGACGACCGGGCAGGCGCTGTGGGCGGCGATCTCGTCGAGCAGGCTCTGGAGCGGGGCGCCCGCTGTGATCAGGCCCGTCAGCGCGGTGCGGATGCCCTCGGAGAGGCTGACGGCCGCGAACTTGCGGCGGACCAGGCGGGACTGGACCTCTTCCGTCAACTCCGCGAAGGGGAACGGGCGGTGGAGGACCACCATGGGCAGGCCGTGGCGCTCCGCCTCGCGGCGCATGTCCTCCGGAGGTGCGGGGAAGGCGCGGCCGAGGCCCAGGACGAGGGCCGCGGCCTCTGCTTTGTGGAGGGAGCGGATGTACTCGGTCTGGCTGCGGACGTCGCCTGCCAGGAGGACGCCGGTGGTCAGGATCATCTCGCCGCCGGTGAGCATGACGCCCACGTCCGCGGCCTCTGCTACGTGGACCCAGCGGACGGGGCGGTCGAGGTGTGCCGCCGCTGCGACCACCTCCGGTTGTCCGGCTGCGATTCTGTCCAGGGCGAGGATCTGGCGGACGGAGAGGGAGTGGTCGAGAGCCGGGTTCAGGGTCATGGGCGTCCTCTCCTGGACGGAAGCGCGCCGTGGGTCTTCTGTTGTCCGCCGACTGCGGGTGCGTCGTGGCTGGTCGCGCAGTTCCCCGCGCCCCTAGGCGTGCTCCCGCAGCGCCGCGTCCAGGATCGAGGCTCCCTCCTCCGCCTCCGCCACCGTCAGGGACAGCGGGGGCGCGATGCGCAGGACGCTTGTGTCGTGGGCGCCTCCCTTGCCGATCAGGAGGCCGTTCTCGCGGCAGGACTCCAGGACCGCCGCGGCGGCGTTCGGGGTCGCCTCGCCCGTGTCGGGGTGGGCCAGTTCGATGCCGATCATGAGGCCCCGGCCGCGTACCTCGCGGACGCCGGAGGCATGCGCCGCGATGGCGCGGAGGCGTTCGATGAGGAGGCCGCCGACGCGGCGCGCGTTGCCCTGGAGGTCGTGTTCGAGGAGGTAGGAGAGGTTGGCGAGGCCCGCGGCCATGGTGATGGGGGAGCCGCCGAAGGTGGAGATGGAGTTCGCGCCGAGGCAGTTCATGACCTCGGCACGGGCGACGACGCCGCCGATCGACATGCCGTTGCCGATGCCCTTGGCGAAGGTGAGGATGTCCGGCGGGCCGGACTCGGCGTGGGCCTGCCAGCCCCAGAAGTGGTCGCCGGTGCGGCCCCAGCCGGTCTGCACCTCGTCGGTGATCCAGAGGATGCCGTGTTCGCGGAGCACCTCGCGGAAGCGGGCGTAGAGGCCGTCCGGGGGCGAGGTGAAGCCGCCGACGCCCTGGACCGGTTCGGCGATGAGCGCCGCCACGTCGCCGCGCGTCTGGCCGAGCATGTCGCGCAGGTCGGCGACGCAGGCGTCGGTGAACTCGGCGTCGGAGAGGTGGGCGTACGGGCCGCGGCTCCGGACGCCTCCGTGCACGTAGAGCGTCTGGAGCGGGGAGAGGCTGGTCGGGGACCAGCCGCGGTTGCCGGTGATGCCGACGGCCGAGAAGGAGCGGCCGTGGTAGCTGTTGCGCATGGCGAGGATCTGGTTCGAGCGGCGGTAGGAGGTGGCGAGGAGCAGCGCCGCGTCGTTGGCCTCGGTGCCGGAGGTGGTGAAGAAGACCCGGGCATCCGGGATGCCCGACAACTGGGCTACGCGCTCGGCGAGTTCGATCATCGTGCGGTTGAGGTAGAGCGTCGAGGAGTGGACGATGCGGGCCGCCTGTTCGCTCACCGCCTTGGTGACCTCGGGCAGCGCGTGCGCCGTCATCGTGGTGAGGATGCCGCCGAAGAAGTCGAGGTACTTGGTGCCCGCCGCGTCCCAGACGTGGCGGCCCTCGCCGTGGGTCAGCTCGATCGGGTTCGCGTAGTACAGCGCCAGCCAGTCCGGCAGGGTGGCGCGGTGGCGGGCGTGCAGATCGGGTGTCATGGGCCGCTCCTTTGCCTGCTCCTCTACGCCCGTAGACCAGGGTCGTAGAGGCACGAACGTAAGCCCGTGCGGCAGGCTTGCCAAGACCATCGTCGGCAACCCGCTCGATCGATCTTGATTGACACCCTTGCGGGTGATCTCCGGCCCGGGGCCGGCCGAGGCGCGAGCCGCGTCAGACGGGGACCGGGCCGCAGTGCGCCATCAGTTCGTCCATGGAGAGGCCCAGCTCGCGCGCGATGGCGGCGACGGTGAAGAACGCGGGGGTGGGCGCACGACCGGTCTCGATCTTGCGCAGCGTCTCGACGGAGACGCCCGCCGCCGCCGCGACCTCGGTCATGCTGCGGCCGAGCCGGGCCTCGCGCAGCAGCCGGCCGAGGCGCTCGCCGCGCTCTCGCTCTTGCGGGGTCAAAGGGGTTCGGACCATGGGTCCAGGGTACCTGAGGCCCTATTCCTATACCGGATAAGAATACCGGTGCCTCCCCCTGCTCTCAGCGCTCCGGTGCCACCAGGCCCGCCTCGTACGCGGTGATCACGAGCTGCACGCGGTCCCGCGCGTCCAGCTTGGTGAGCAGGCGGGCCACGTGGGACTTGACCGTGGCCACGCTGATGACCAGGTCGTCGGCGATCTCCTGGTTCGAGCGGCCGAGGCCGATCAGGGTGAGGACCTCGCGCTCGCGCTGGGTGACGCCCTCGGTGACGCGCGACGCGCGGGCCGTCGTCGTCGCCCGCTCCGGCCGCCCCACGAAGTCCGCGATCAGGCGGCGGGTGACGCCCGGCGCGATGAGCGCGTCCCCGGCGGCGACGACGCGGATCGCCGCCAGGATGTCCTCCAGCTGCATGTCCTTGACGACGAACCCGCCCGCGCCGGCCCGCAGGGCCCCGTACACGTACGCGTCCTCGTCGAAGGTGGTGAGCACGAGGACGCGGCTGCCGGTGTCCGCCGCCATGATCCGCCGCGTCGCCTCGATGCCGTCGGTGCCGGGCATCCGGATGTCCATGACGACGACGTCGGGCCGCAGGCGGACGGCCTGCTCGACGGCCTCGGCGCCGTCGCCCGCCTCGCCGGCCACCTCCAGGTCGTCTGTGTCACTGATCAGGACCCTGAGCCCGGAACGCACCAGCGGCTGGTCGTCGACGAGCAGCACCCGTACGGTCACCGGGCCGCCTCCGGCAGCGGTATCCGCGCCGCCACCCGGAACCCGCCGTCCGGTCCAGGACCCGCGCTGAACTCGCCGTGCAGCAGGCTCACCCGCTCCGCCATCCCCGTGATCCCCATGCCGGGCACGGTAGCGGAGGCGACGGGGCCCGTCCCGGCGTCCACGATCTCCAGGCGCAGCGCGTCGTCGGCGTGGGTGACGAGGACGCGGCAGGTGTCGGTGCGGGCGTGCCGGACCACGTTGGCCAGGGACTCCTGCACGATGCGGTACGCCGCCAGGTCGATGTCGGGCGGGAGCGCGCGGGGCGTGCCGGTCACGGCCACCTCGACGCGCACACCCGCGTCCCTGGTCGTCGTCTCGGAGAGCCGGCCGAGGTCCGCGAGTCCCGTGCTCGGGGCGAGCGGGGCCGTCTCGCCCGGCTCGGCCCGGCGCAGCGCGACCAGGGTGCGGCGCAGGCCCTGGAGGGTCTCGCGGCTGGTCGCCTCGATGGCGCGCAGGGCGTCGCGGGCCTCCTTCGGACGGGTCTCGATGACGCGGCTCGCGACACCCGACTGGATGGCGATGACGCTGATGCTGTGCGAGACGAGATCGTGCAACTCCCGCGCGATGCGCAGCCGTTCGGCGGTCACCGCCTCGGCGACGGCCTGTTCGCGCAGGGCCGCCGCGTGCCGGCGCCGCTCCCCCGCCAGCAGCCCGACCATGCAGGCGACGAGCAGCACGAGCAGGGCGACGACCCCGAAGGCGATCAGGTTCTCCGGGTGCACGAAGAAGAGGATGGCGGCCGCCTGCGCGAGGACGGAGAGGACGACGCCCGTGCTCCATTGCGCGGACGAACGGGTCGCCACGAGACGGGCGAGGATCACGTCGGCCGAGACGAACGCGACCACCGTCGTCTGCCGCGAGTCGTCCCAGGGCCCGTACGAGGGCTGGAGCGCGACCGCGGACAGGGTTCCGAGCAGCACCACGATCAGCGCGAGCAGCGGCACCCGTGCGACCACGCCCACGAGGAGCACCGCCGACAGCGCCACCCCGACCGCCCGCACCGACGGCAGCACCTGCGAGGAGCCGAACAGGCACAGGGCCCCGGCCAGGGGGTACAGGGCGAGGCCGCACCAGACGAGGACGGATCGTCGCGGGGGCGCGGCTGCGTTTGCGGCGTTCACACCGGTGAGCGTACGAGGGCGGGGGGCGCGGGGTCATCGGCCCGGGGGATGCATCCCGTGGCCCGATGTGCGGGCGTGCCGCCGCGCGGCACGGTGGCGGACATGATCGAGGTCAACGAGCTCACGAAACGGTACGGCCGCAGGACGGCCGTCGACCGCCTGTCCTTCACCGTGCGGCCCGGTGTCGTCACCGGGTTCCTCGGGCCGAACGGGGCGGGCAAGTCCACCACTCTGCGGGTGGTCCTCGGCCTGGACGCGCCGGACGCGGGCGGCACGGCCGTCGGCGGGGTGCCGTTCGCCTCGCATCCGCGCGGGCTGCGGCACGCGGGCGCTCTGCTCGACGCGCAGCAGGTGCACGGCGGGCGCACCGCCCGCGCCCATCTGGCGGCGCTCGCCCGCTCCAACGGGCTTCCCGCGCGGCGGGTCGCCGACGTCCTCGCCGAGGTCGGTCTCGCCGAGGCGGCCGGGCGGCGGATCGGCGGATTCTCGCTGGGTATGAAGCAGCGGCTCGGGGTGGCGGCGGCGCTGCTCGGGGATCCGCCGGTGCTGCTGTTCGACGAGCCGTTCAACGGGATGGACCCGGAGGGGGTGCTGTGGCTGCGGCGGCTGTTCCGGCGGCTCGCCGCCGAGGGGCGCACGGTGTTCCTGTCGAGCCATCTGATGGCGGAGATGGAGTCCACGGCCGACGAGTTGGTGGTGATCGGGCGGGGGCGGCTCGTGGCGGCCGAGCCGCTGCGGGTCTTCGCGGCGCGGGCGGCGCGGCTCAGTGTCGTGGTGGGGACGGTGCGGGCCGCCGACTTCGCCCAGGTGCTGGTGGCGGCGGGCGCGGAGGCCGTGCCGGAGGGCGGTTCCGAGAGCGGTGAGCGCCTGGTGGTGACCGGGCTGTCCGCCGAGCGGATCGGTGCTCTCGCGTCGGAGCACCGCTTCCCGCTACGGGAACTGACCACGCGGACCGCCTCCTTGGAGGAGGCCTTCATGGAGCTGACCGCCGACCGGGTCGAGTACCCGGCGCACACCCCGCACCCGACGGGAGCCGCCCGATGACCGCGCCCACCGCCGCCGCCCCCCGCGCCCGCAGCACCGATCTGCTCGCCGCCGAGTGGATCAAGCTCCGCTCGCTGCGCTCCACGCCGTGGCTGCTCGGCGCCGTCACCCTGACCGTCCTCGTCACCGCCGCGCTCGCCGCCTGGAGCGACTACCAGGACGTGCCCCGGCTCGACGCGGACGCCCGCCGCGACCGCGTCTTCGCGCTCGGGGACGCCTTCCCCGCCGAGGGCTACCTCGTCCTGATGCTGGTGGCGGGCAGCGTCGGCGCGATCGTCGTCGTCAGCGAGTACGGCAGCGGACTGATCCGGACCACGACCGCCGCCGTGCCGGCCCGCCGCGCGCTCATGCTCGCCAAGGCCGCCGTCACCGCCCTGCTCTGGACCGGCGTGGGACTGCTCTGCGCGCTCGGCTCGTTCGCGGTGTCGCAGGCGATCCTGAGCGGCCGGGACGTCGCCGTCTCCCTCACCGACCCGGGCTCCCTGCGCGCCCTCGCCGCGTCGGCGCTCCTCGCCCCCGTCAGCGCGCTGATCGGGTTCGGCCTCGGCGTGCTGCTCCGGCACGGCGCGACGACCATGGTGGCCTCGGCGTTCGTGCTCCTGATGCTGCCGATGTTCTTCGGCTCGCCCGAACCGTGGGTCGAGCGGGCACGGAACATGATGGTGCAGAGCGCCTGGCAACGCCTGGTGACGCTGTACGGGTGGGGGCCGGAGGCGTACGGCGGCGCGACGGTCGCCGGGTCCTGGACGGTGTTCGCCGTCTGGCCGCTGGTGACCGTCGCGCTCGCCCTGTTCGTGGTGGGCCGCAGGGACGTGTGACACCGTCCCCGCCGAGTCACCTGCCCGGCGTCACCACCATCGCCGAGCCCCCGCCGCGCCGTACGGGCTCGGCGGCGGCCAGCCACTTGCCGTTCGCCAGGCGCTGCACGCCCGTCGCCGCGCCGATCTCCGGGTTGAGCTTGAAGGAGTGCCCGATGGCCTCCAGCTCCGTACGGAGCGGGCTGTCGTACAGGCCAGGTTCCAGCTCGGTCTGCGCGGCGTTGCGCTGGCTGGCGCGGGGCGCGGCGATGGCGTCGACGAGCGGCAGGCCCCGGTCGAGGAACCCGGTCAGGGTCTGCAGCACGGTCGTGATGATGGTGGCGCCGCCGGGCGAACCGACCGCGACGACCGGCTTGCCCGCCTTGTCGAGCACGATGGTCGGCGAGATCGACGAGCGCGGCCGCTTGCCGGGACCCGGCAGGTTCGGGTCGTGCACGTCCGGGCTCGCCGGGGCGAAGGAGAAGTCGGTCAGCTCGTTGTTGAGCAGGAAGCCGCGGCCGGGCACGGTGATGCCGCTGCCGCCGGTCTGCTCGATGGTGAGGGTGTAGGAGACGACGTTGCCCCACTTGTCGGCGGTGGTGAGGTGCGTGGTGTTCTCGCCCTCGTACGTCGTCGGGGCCGCCTTGTCACCCGCCTTGCCGCACTGTCCCGGATGCCTGGGGTCGCCGGGCGCGACCGGGCTGGTGAGCACCGCGTCGTCCTTGATCAGGCACGCGCGCGAGTCCGCGAACCGCTGCGACAGGAGCTGCTTGGCCGGTACGTCCTCGAAGGCCGGGTCGCCGACCCAGCGGCCCCGGTCGGCGAACGCGATACGGCTCGCCTCGATGTACCGGTGCAGGTAGCGCACGTCGGACGCCTTCGACAGGTTCGTCCGCTCCAGGATGTTCAGCGCCTCGCCGACGGTCGTGCCGCCGGACGAGGACGGCGCCATCGAGTAGACGCCGAGACCGCGGTAGGAGGTCTTCGACGGGGCCTGGTACTTGGCGCGGTACGCCTTCAGGTCCTTCGCCGACAGCTTGCCCGGCCGCGCGTTGTACCCCGACGCCGGGTCGACGGGCGGCTTGGTGGCGGTGCGCACGATGTCGGCGCCGATGTCCCCGCGGTACACGGCCCCGACGCCCTTGCGGGCCAGCTCCTGGTACGTCCGCGCCAGGTCCGGGTTCTTCAGCGTCGAGCCGACGGCCGGGAGCCGACCGCCGGGCAGGAACAGCTTCACCGTGTCGGGGAAGTTGCGGAACCGGGCCTCGTTCGCGGCGGTCTGCGAGCGGAACGTCTCGTCGACGGTGAACCCGTCGCGCGCCAGCTTCTCCGCGGGCTTCAGCACCGTACCGAGCCGCTTGCTGCCCCACGCGTCGAGCGCGGACTGCCAGGTCGCCGGGGTCCCCGGCGTGCCCACGCCCAGGCCGCTGGTGACCGCGTCGGCGAAGGGGATCGGCTTGCCGTTCTCCAGGAACAGGTCCGGGCCCGCCGACAGCGGCGCCGTCTCGCGGCCGTCGATGGTGTGCACCTCGCGGCTCTTGGCGTCGTAGTAGACGAAGTAGCCGCCTCCGCCGACGCCCGAGGAGTACGGCTCGGTCACGCCGAGCGCGGCGGCGGTGGCGACGGCGGCGTCCACCGCGTTGCCCCCGTTCCGCAGCACCTCGATGCCCGCCGCCGAGGCGTCCGCGTCGACGCTCGCCACGGCGCCGCCGTACCCGACGGCCACCGGCACCTTCCGCGGGCCGTCCTGAGAAGCGCCGGAACTCCCCGAGGCGGCCGAGGGAGGCGCCGCCGCGCCGACCGCCACCATGGTCGCCGCAACGGCGCAGAATGACAGATTCCGCCCAATCGAACGTCGCATCAGTACCTCCGGTCAACAGCCGTCCGCGCAGCGTAACTTGACTTGTCAGCGACGTCAGGACCCCCTCGAACACCGGTGTGTCCGGCCGGTGTGTCCGCCCGCTAGAGTGCGCGCCCATGACTGAAGACGTGCGCTCCATCGTCGTCGGCCTGATCGCGGCGGGCGTCGGCGCCGCCCTTGGCTGGCTCGTCCGCGCCCATCTGTGGAAGCGCCGCCTCCGCCGCAAGCAGGCCTTCTTCGGGCTGCCCGACAACTCCGAGTCGCTGCTTGTGGTGAACCGGGACGCGGGCGGCCCCGACCTGATGGTGCGGCGCCACGACGTCTTCGCGCTCCTCGAACTCTCCGCGATCGTCAAGGACTGCGGCGCCCACGCGCAGGTCGTCGCGCACGACACGGCCCAGCAGGGCTTCGGCGAGCGCACGGAGTTCTGCATCGGCGGCCCGGTAGCCAACCGGCGGATGGCCGCGCACATGGTCAGCCTGCTGCCCGGCATCCGGGTCAACAACGACCCCGAGCCGGGCCCCGACCGCGGCGCCTTCCAGATCGGCTCCGAGCGCTACCGCCTGGAGCCCGGGATGACGGAGTACGTGGTCCTCGCCCGGCTGACGGCGGGCCAGGCCAAGGAGGCGCGGCCGGTGTTCCTCTTCTGCGGCCAGCTGCCCATCACCCACCAGGCCGCCACCCGCTACCTCGCCCGGAACCACGAGCGGCTCGCGCGCAAGCACGGCAACGCCTCGTTCGTGCTGCTCCTGAAGGTCGTCAACTCGGGCGCGTACGGGCCCGACGTGGTCGAACTGGTGGGCGATGTCACACGGGCCGCGCAGACGCCGCTGCCGGCCCCGGCGGGGCCGCGCACCTCGCACCGCGCGAAGTAGGCCCGCCAAACCCCGTTGAAGACCAAGGGGAGCGGTGCCCCTGCCGCGTACGAAGGCGACAAGGGCCCGCTCGGCCTCGGCAAGCAGGCGCGTCCCGTCCCGCGCGCAGCTGACCTTCTCCGCACGGAATGCGAAGTGATCTCCGGCTGCCGGGCGAGGACTGCCCATGCTCCGGCTACTGCACCCCTGGCAGCAGCGTCCCTGGTTCGGCCGGGGCGACATCCGCGGCCTCGGTCTTGGGATTGCGCCGCTGCCGCTTGGACACCCACTGGGCGAACCACGACAGCAGCATGCACATCCCGATGTAGATCGGCGAGATCACCATCACCACAGGGATGAAGGGCAAATCGTAGTCGAGGTTCGAAGCGATCAGCTTCCCGGCATGGAGAAACTCCTCATACGTGATCAAATAACCGAGCGAGGTGTCCTTCAGGGCGACCACCAGCTGGCTGATGATCGCGGGCAGCATCGCCCGTACGGCCTGCGGTACGAGGACATGCGTCATGACCTGCGTCTTGCGCATCCCGAGCGCGTACGCCGCCTCGCGCTGGCCGCGCTCCACGGAGTTGATGCCGGAGCGGAAGACCTCGGCGAGCACGGACCCGTTGTAGAGCGTCAGTCCGGCGACAAGCGCGGAGAGCGGCTCCATCTTCAGGGCCACGTAGATGAAGAAGATCATCACGAGGACCGGCATGGCGCGGAAGAACTCGACGAAGAGCGTGGCGAGCCAGCGCACCGGCCTGTGGTCGGAGAGGCGGCCCACGGCGAGGAGCGTGCCGAGGACGAGCGAGAGGACGGCGGCGATGGCGAACGCCTTCAGCGTATTGCCGAGGCCGCGCAGGAGCAGTTCCTGGATGCCCTTGTACTCGAACGGCATCCACTTGGTGCGCGTGAACTGGTCGGTGTCGAAGAGGAGGTAGAGGATCCAGCCGACGAGCGCGAGCACGAGGAGGGTGGACAGGACGCCGTAGAGGCGGTGGCGGCGCTCCGTCTTCGGGCCCGGGATGTCGTAGAGGGCGGTGGAGTCGTGGTCGAGGGCTTTCAGCCGCCGCCGCTTCGGGCGGCTCAGCAGGTGGCTCATCGGGCGACCCCCCAGCGCTTCTCGAGGATGTTGAACAGGGCGCTGATGGCGAGCGTGATGACGAGGTAGCCGATCGCGATCCAGACGAACGTCCAGATGATGTTGTAGCCGAGTTCGCTGAGCGTCTTGTACGTGCCGAGCAGCTCGACGACGCTGAACGCGCCCGCGATCGCCGAGTTCTTGGCCAGCGCGATGAGCGTGGAGCCGACCGGCGGGATCACGGACCGGAACGCCTGCGGCAGGATCACGTGGGTCAGCGTCTGGCCGAAGGTCATGCCCAGGCTGCGCGCCGCCTCGCCCTGCCCCTTGGGCACGGTGTTGATGCCGGAGCGCACCGCCTCGCAGATGAACGCGGAGGTGTAGCAGCCGAGCGCGAGCACCGCGAAGACGGTGAAGGGCAGGACGAGCCCGAAGCGCGGCAGCCCGAGCAGCACCGCGAAGAACAGCAGGGTGAGCGGGGTGTTGCGCAGGACGGTGACCCAGGCGGTGCCGAGGGCGCGGAAGGAGCCGACGGGCGCGACGCGGAAGGACGCCATGAGGAACCCGAGCACGAGCGCGAGGACCGAGGCGTAGACGGTGAGTTCGACGGTGCCGAGGAAGCCCTTCCAGTAGAGCGAGAAGTTGTCGGTCAGGACGTTCACGGTCGCGCTCCTCAGCTCGCCGGGTAGCGGTCGATGGCGGGCGGCTTCGGGGCGGACTCGCCGGACAGGCCGAGCGTGGCCTCGTAGGCGCGCTTCCAGTCGCCGTTCTTCTGCCGGGCCTCCAGGGCGTCGTTCATGGCGGACCGCAGCGCGTCGTCGCTCCGCGGGAGACCGATCCCGTACGGCTCCTGCGAGAACGGTTTGCCGGCCAGCTTCATCTCGTCGGGCGCCTTGGCGGCGAAGCCGAGCAGGATCGCGTCGTCGGTGGTGACGGCGTCGACCTGATAGGTGAGGAGGTTGTCGACGCAGATCGAGTACGTGTCGTAGGCGACGAGGTCGGCCTTCGGGTGGTCGGCCTGGATCCGCTGGTACGGGGTCGAACCCGCGGCCGAGCAGACGCGCTTGCCGTCGAGGTCGTCCGCGCCCTTGATGTCGTCCTCGTCGGTGCGCACGAGCAGGGACTGGCCCGCCATGTAGTAGGGCCCGGCGAAACCGACGAGCTTCTTGCGGTTGTCGTTGATGGTGTAGGTGCCGACGTAGTAGTCGATCTGGCCGTTCTGCAGGGCCGTCTCGCGGTTGGCGGAGGCGATCGTCTTGAACGTGATCTTCTTGGGGTCCAGGCCGAGCGAGGCCGAGACCATCTTGGCGATCTCGATGTCGAACCCGGAGTAGACGCCGTTGGCCGGATTCTTCTCGCCGAGGTAGGGCTGGTCCTCCTTGGCGCCGACGACGAAGTGGCCGCGCCGTTGCGCGGCCCGCCACGTACGGGAGTCGGGCAGGGAGAAGCCCCGCGCGACGGTGTACTGGGGGAGTTCGTCCCCCGACGGGCCCTTGACGGGCGGGCTGCCCTCCTTGCCGCAGGCGGTGGCGGCGAGGGCCGTCAGCGCCAGGGCGGCAAGCAGCAGTGGCGATCTGCGCATCATGCGTGCTGCACTCCCCGTCAGTGCTTGAGGATCTTGGAGAGGAAGTCCCGGGCGCGCTCGCTCTCGGGGCGGGCGAAGAAGTCCTCCGGGGCGCGGTCCTCGACGATCCTGCCGTCCGCCATGAAGACGACGCGGTCGGCGGCGGTGCGGGCGAAGCCCATCTCGTGGGTGACGACGACCATCGTCATGCCCTCGCGCGCCAGTTGCCGCATGACCTCCAGGACCTCGTTGATCATCTCGGGGTCGAGGGCCGAGGTCGGCTCGTCGAAGAGGAGCGCCTTCGGGTCCATGGCCAGGGCGCGGGCGATGGCCACGCGCTGCTGCTGGCCGCCGGAGAGCTGGGCGGGGAACTTCTCGGCGTGCGCGGCGAGCCCGACCCGGTCCAGGAGTTCCCGGGAGCGCCGGTCGGCCTCGTCCTTCTTGCGCTTCCTGACCTTCACCTGGGCGAGCGAGACGTTCTGCAGGACCGTCTTGTGCGCGAAGAGGTTGAAGGACTGGAAGACCATGCCGACTTCGGCCCGCAGCCGGGCGAGCGCCTTGCCCTCCGCGGGCAGCGGCCGGCCGTCGAGCCGGATCGACCCCGACCCGATGGTCTCCAGGCGGTTGATCGTCCGGCAGAGCGTCGACTTTCCCGACCCCGAAGGGCCGATGACCACCACCACCTCCCCCTTGCCGACGGCGAGATCGATGTCCTGGAGGACATGCAGCTCCCCGTAGTGCTTGTTCACGTCACGCAGCTCGATCAACGGATCGACGGCCATGGCAGTACCTGCCCACTCTCAGCTGTGTCGGTCCGCGCAAACTATCCACGCCGATATAGGACTTAACGGACGACACGCGAGTATGGGCATTAACCGTATTTGCGGCTCAACTGCGTCCGGGCACCGGCCCTCGCTAGAACTCGGCGGCCTCCGCGTAGAACTGCGACAACTCGGGGACCCCGCTCGCCGCCCAGGCGTGACCGGCCTCCACCACGTCGATCTCCCGGCCCGACGCGAGCCGCACCACCGGCTGCCCGTCGGACCAGATCACCCACGCGGTGCCGGGCACCCGGCGGACGAGGACGGTGCCGAGGTAGAGGCCCGCGTCATTGCCGAGCCAGTGCAGCGCCTCCTCGTCCTCCCGCCAGCGGGGCACCAGTTGGTCGAGCGCCGCCAAGGACTGCACGGAGTCGTCGAGTTCGACCCCGGACTGCTCCGCCTGGGCGCGCAACAGTTCGCACTCGGCGAGGAGTTCGGCGAGCCCGGCCGCGTCGGTCCCGTCCGGCGGGACGACGGCGACCGCCGCCGCGCCGTACCTCTTGCGCCAATGCTCCACGAAAGGGATCTTCATACCGACCAGCCTCGCATTCGGCCCCGCCCTCGCACCACAGGCGCGCTGGCCTACGTTCGCGGTGAGTTCACGCCGCCTTCGGCCGCACCTCATTGACCCGTCGTCACCTCCTCCTTACCTTCAGTGCGCACCGTCACGCCAGCCGCACCATGAAGGGAGCCGGTCGTGCGCCGACGCACCTGGTCCACCGTCCTCGCCCTGGCCGTCTGCGCGGGCCTCGCCCCCGTCACGGCCGCGGGCGCCACCACGGCCCCGCACAGACCCGGGCCGCTCCCCCTGGAGCGGCTCTTCGACAACCGCGCGGTCAGCGACGACACCGCGCCCGGAGCCGCCGACTTCGACGGCGCGGGCGGCTCGTTCTCCGCGCAGGACCTGACGGCCGCGGGCTGGACACCCGGCACCCGGCTCGGCGTCGAGGGCGCCCGCCTCACCTGGCCGCGCTCGGCGGGCGCCGGACCCGACAACGTAAGGGCCGACGGTCAGCGCGTCCGCATCAGCGGCCGGGGCGACGCGCTGGCGTTCCTCGTCGCCGGGACCGGCGGCGACGCGCACGGCTCCGGCACCGTGCGCTACGCCGACGGCTCCCGGTCCGCGTACACGCTCACCGCGCCCGACTGGCGCACGGGCCCACTCGCCACGAAGTCGGTGGCCCTGCCGCACCGCAACACGCCCGGCGGGCAGCTCACCGAGAAGACCCGCCTGTACGTGGTGACGGTGCCGGTGCGGCCGGGTCACCGGATCTCGTCGGTGGACCTGCCCCGGGCGACGGGCGGCGGCGCGACGGATGGGGGTGCAACGGATGGGGGCGCGACGCATGGGGGTGCGGTTCTGCACGTCTTCGCGCTCTCGGTCCGCGCGGCGGCGACCGGCTGGACCGGGACCTGGGCGGCGTCCCCCGCCGGGTACACGACGGTCGGGCCCTGGGCCGACCGCACGGTGCGGCTCGTCGTGCACAGCAGCGTCGGCGGGTCGCGGGTCCGCGTCCGGCTCGACAACACGTTCGCGTCGACGCCGGTACGGATCGGGAGCGCGGCGGTGGCGGTGCAGGGGGCCGGGGCGGCGGCGCGGGGGAAGCCGGTGCGGCTGACGTTCCGGGGCGCGCGGGGGGCCGTGCTGCCCGCGGGCGGCCAGGCGTACAGCGACCCGGTCGGCTTCCGGGTCCCGGCCGACACGAACCTGCTGGTCAGCTTCCATCTGCCGGAGCCGGTCGCCGCCGCGCCCGTGCACAGTCAGGCGATCCAGACGTCGTACGTGAGTGAGCCGGGTGATCACGCCGGTGAGGCGGCGGGGTCGGCGTACACGTCGACGCTCTCGTACTGGCCGCTGCTCACGGGGGTCGACGTGAGCGGCGGGCCGGGATCGGTGGTCCTTCTCGGCGACTCCATCACGGACGGCGTGCGGTCGACGCGGGACGCGAACCGGCGGTGGCCGAACGTGCTGGCCACGCGGCTGCTCGCGCAGTCGGACGTGCCCCGGTACGGCGTGCTCAACGAAGGCATCTCCGCGAACCGGGTCGTCGCCGACCGGTACCCCGGGGACGGCATCTCGACCGACACGGGCGGGGTCAGCGCCCTGCACCGGCTCGACCGCGACGTCTTCTCGCAGACCTCGGCGCGGACCGTCGTGGTGTTCCAGGGCGTCAACGACGTGCGGTGGGGGGCGAGCGCGGAGCAGGTGGTGGCCGGGCTGCGGGAGATCGCGCGGCGGGCGCATGCGCGGGGGCTGAAGGTGATCGGGGCGACGATCACTCCGTGCGAGGGGGAGGCGTTGTGCACGGCTGCGGCTGATGCGGAGCGGGTGGCTGTGAACGGGGTTCTGCGCGGGGCCGGGGCCGGGTTCGACGGGGTGCTCGACTTCGACGCGGTCATCCGTGACCCGGAGCGGCCCTCCCGGATGCGGGCGGAGTTCGACTCCGGGGACCACTTGCATCCCGGCGACGCGGGTCTCGCTGCGCTGGCGAACTCTGTGGACCTGCGCCTCCTCGCGCCGTAGTCCAACCGGTCCGGCGGGGGACGCGCGCCTCTCGCCGTGGCTGGTCGCGCAGTTCCCCGCGCCCCTGGAGCATGCGGCTCCGCCGCAGCCCCATGGGCCCCTGAGCGGGGAACGGCGCGAGCAACCACGACGAAACCCGCACCCGAGAACGGGTGAATGCCGCACGAAGTGCGCATTCCAGGGGCGCGGGGAACGGCGCGACCAGCCACGACGGCGCGGCGCCTTGGGACGAGCGAAGGGATGCCGCACGCAGTGCGCATCACAGGGGCGCGGGGGACTGCGCGACCAGCCCCCACTCACCCGCAGTCGCGCTACACGTCCAGATCCACCACCACGGGAGCGTGATCCGAAGCCCCCTTGCCCTTCCGCTCCTCCCGGTCGACATACGCATCCTTACCGGCCTCGACGAACGCCGCGTTCCCGTACACCAGATCAATCCGCATACCCCGGTTCTTGGGGAACCCGAGCTGCCGATAGTCCCAGTACGTGAAGGGACGGTCGTACTTGAGAGGGCGCGGGACCACATCGGACAGCCCGGTCGAACGCAGCGCGGCCAGCGCCTCACGCTCACCCGGAGTGACATGCGTGGCGCCCTCGAAGAGGGAGATGTCCCAGACGTCGTCATCGGTCGGAGCGACGTTGTAGTCGCCGAGGACCGCGAAGGGCCGCGCCCCGGCCGCGTCCTCCGCGACGGCCGCCCGCAGCGCCTCGAACCACGCCAGCTTGTAGGCGTAGTGCGGATGCCCGACCTCTCGCCCGTTCGGCACGTACACCGACCACACGCGCACCGGCCCACAGGTCGCGGAGACGGCGCGCGGCTCCTCGACCCCCTCGTACCCGGGGTCGCCGGGCAGCCCCCGCACGACGTCCTCGAGGCCGACCCGGGACAGCACCGCCACCCCGTTCCACCGCCCAGTGGCGTTGACCGCCGCCTCGTAGCCCAGCTCCCGCAGCTCGTCCGTGGGGAACTGCTCAGCCGAGCACTTGGTCTCCTGGATGCACAGCACGTCGGTGCCGCTGGACTCCAGCCAGGCCAGGAGGCGCGGGAGGCGCGCGGTGATCGAGTTCACGTTCCACGTAGCAATGCGCATGCGGTCCAACCTACCCGCCGGGTGTGACAACGGGCCCGCGACGACTAGCCCACGCCACTCCCCCACATAGACAGGCAACCTTGCAAGTTTTCCTGTCAGACAGGTAGCCTGCGCATCATGAGCATCAGCACCCCCCTGGACGAGCGCCCCGCCCTCGTCCTCATCGACCTCCAGAACGGCATCCTCGGCCTCCCCACGGTGCACCCCTCGGCCGACGTGCTGAAGAACGCCGTCCGGCTCGCCGACGCCTTCCGCGCCAAGGACCTGCCCGTCGTCCGCGTACGCGTGATGTGGTCGCCCGACGGCGGCGACCTGCCGGTGAGCCGCTCCGAGGCGCCGGGCATGACGCAGGCGCCGCCGGCCGAGTTCGCCGAGTTCCCGGCCGACCTCGGCCCGCTCGGCGACGACATCGTGATCACCAAGCGGCACTGGGGCGCGTTCACCGGCACCGAGCTGGACCTGCAGCTGCGCCGGCGCGGCGTCACGCAGATCGTGCTCGGCGGCATCTCGACGTCGATCGGCGTCGAGTCGACCGCGCGCTCCGCGTTCGAGCTGAGCTACCACCAGGTGATCGTCACGGACGCGACGACCGACACGGACGCCGCGTCCCACGAGCACGCGATGGGCAAGATCTTCCCGCGCATCGCGCAGCTCGGCACGACGGCCGAGGTGCTCGGACTCCTCGGCGAGTAGCGGCAGTTCAGACCTGCGCCGAGTCGCCCGGCGTCAGGCGCAGATGCTCCGCCCCGCCGAGCCCGCCGATCTGCCGGTCGTAGATCGGCCGCGCCAGATCGGTCAGGAGCGCGTCGTGGATGTCGTAGGCGCGGCTCGGCTTCACCTCGCGTATGTAGTCGATGACCTCGGAGATCTTGTTCCACGGGGCCATGACCGGCAGCATCAGCGTCTCGACCGGCTGGTCGGGGACGGTGAGGGCGTCGCCGGGGTGGAAGACGGAACCCCTCTCCGCCCCCCGCACGAGATAGCCGACGTTCGTGATGCGCGGGATGTCGGGGTGGATGACGGCGTGCAGCTCGCCGTGGACCTGGACGTCGAACCCGGCCGCTGTGAACGTGTCGCCGTGCCCGACCGTGTGGACGCGGCCCGGGAACGCCGCCGAGAGCTGCTCCGCCACCGACTTCAGCGTCCAGATCCGCGCGGCCGGGTTGTCCTCCATCCCGGCGCGCAGCCGTGCCTCGTCGAAGTGGTCGGGGTGCTCGTGCGTCACCAGGATCGCGTCGGCGCCGAGCGCGGCGTCCTCCTCGGAGAACCCGCCCGGGTCGATGACGAGCGTCTGTCCGTCCTTCTCCAGGCGGACGCAGGAGTGGGACTTCTTCGTGAACTTCATGGGTCCCATCCTGCTCCGCCGCACGGGGAAACGTGCGGCGGGCCGCTACTCCTGGGGGGTCGTCTCCTCGCGGATGACTTCCTTGGCCACCTTGAACGCGGCGTTCGCGGCGGGCATCCCGCAGTAGACCGCCGTCTGGATCAGGACTTCCTTGATCTCGTCGGCGGTGAGCCCGTTGCGCAGGGCGGCCCGCGTGTGGGCGGCGAGCTCGTCGTGGTGGCCGCCCGCGACCAGGGCCGTCAGGGCGACGGCGGAGCGCATACGGCGGTCGAGGCCGCCGCGGTTCCAGACCTCGCCCCAGGTGTAGCGGGTGAGGAACGCCTGGAAGTCGCCGGAGAAGTCGTCGGCCGTCGCGAGCGCCTGGTCCACGTGCGCGTCGCCGAGGACCTCGCGGCGCACCTTCAGACCCGCCTCGTGCGGGTCGGCGCGCACGGCCGCCTCCGGCTGCGCGACCGCCGCGGTGATCTCCGCGACCGGGGCGACCGGCGGGGGCGGCGGCGCGATCACCGGCTTGACGGGGGCGGCGACGATCGCGTGCTGCCCGGTCTCGTAGCCGGGGATCCAGGCCGAGGAGAAGTGCCGTACGAGGAGGTCGGTGACGGCCGCGGGCTGCTCGACCGGGGCCAGGTGCGAGGCGCCGGGGACGACGGCGAGCCGCGCGTCCGGAATCCCCGCGACGAGCGTACGGGCCTCGGCCGGGCCCGTGACCTGGTCCTCCGACCCCACCAGGACGAGCGTCGGCACCCCGATGGCGCCCAGCTCGGTTCGGATGTCGAAGGCGGCGAGCGCCTCGCACGCGGCGATGTAGCACCCGGGGTCGGTCGTGCGGACCATCTGCACGGCCCAGTCCGTGATCGCGGGCTGCGCGGCGGCGAAACCGGACGTGAACCAGCGCTCCGGCGACGTCCGCGCGATCGGGTCCAGGCCGTTGCTGCGGACGATGACGCCGCGCTGGCGGAACTCGTCGGCCGTGCCGAACCGCGGCGACGCGGCGATCAGCGCGAGGGACGCGACGCGCTGCGGGTGGCGCAGGGCCAGCTCGGCGCCGATCGCGCCGCCGAGCGAGCAGCCCGCGTACCCGAAGCGCTGCACGCCCACGGCGTCGAGGGTGGCGAGCAGCCGGTTCGCGAGCTCCGCGACGGACCCGACCGGGTGGGCGGGGGCGCCGCCGTGCCCGGGAAGGTCGAAGCGGAACACCCGCCACTGCTTGGCCAGCTCGGGTATCTGGCGGTCCCACATGTGCCAGGTGGTGCCGAGGGAGGGGCCCAGGATGAGGACCGGGGCGTCCTCCGGACCGTCGAAGCGGTATTGCAGGGGTGCGATCGTCGTCGTGCTCACCCGTTCACGCTCCCACATCGCCCCGGTTCCGCCGGAGTCGGGTCGGACTCCCGGGGCGGCTGTGGAGCCGCTGTGGAGCTGTCGTGAAACGTCAGACGACGGTGACCGCGTGCCGGACCACCGCGTCGAACAAGTAGCCCTGGGTGTTGTGGACCGTGGTGGCGGGCTGGGTGCGGCCCGTGGTGTCCGTGGCCCGGGCGAGGAGCTCCGTCGGGCCCGTCGTGGTCGGGTGCCAGGGGGCGGACCAGCGGACCCAGTCGGCGCGGCGCGGGGTGTCGTGGAGCCGGGCGCGGTGCCAGGTGCGGCCCGCGTCCGTGCTGACGTCCACGCGCGCGATGGTGCCCGTTCCCGACCAGGAGCGGCCGGTGAGGCGGTGGTGGGTGTGGGCGGGCAGGGTCGCGTTCCACGGGAGTTCGAAGGCGGACTTCAGGGTCTGGCGGGTCAGCGGGGCGCTGCCCCCGGACGGGTACGCGGCACCGAACAAGCGGTAGAAGAGCGTGTTCCAGGGCGAGAACAGCGGCTCGCGCGCCACCTCGATGTCGCCCACCCACTTGGTCGAGGCGATGCCGATCCAGGACGGGACGACGAGGCGGACCGGGGCGCCGTGGTCCGGTGGGAGGGGTTCGCCGTTCATCTCGTAGGCGAGGAGGACGTCGTCGAGGGCTTTCGCCACGGGGAGCGGGCGGCGCACCCGGCCGAGATTGGTGCCGTCCGCCGTCACGTAGTCGGGGTCGAGGCCGCGCGGCAGGACGTCGACCGCGTCGCGCCGGATGCCAGCGAGGCGCAGCACGTCGGCGAGGCGGGCGCCGCGCCAGCGGGCCGAGCCGATCGCGCCCAGGGTCCATGCGGTGCCCTCGACGCTCTGGCCCTGCTGGCTCGCGTAGAAGCTGCGGCCGTTGCCCGCGCACTCGACGAACGCGGAGCGGGTCACGGCGGGCAGCCGTTCGAGGTCGGCGAGCGT
Organism: Streptomyces sp. R818; assembly: GCF_056172735.1. Lineage (NCBI taxonomy): Bacteria > Bacillati > Actinomycetota > Actinomycetes > Kitasatosporales > Streptomycetaceae > Streptomyces > Streptomyces sp. R818. The sequence continues at coordinate 9,368 of NZ_JAOCNE010000011.1, read as the reverse complement.
GAAGGTCCGCTCCCGTCCGCCCGCGAGGCCGTCGCCCCACAGCCGCAGCTCCCAGGCCGCCGGGTCGATGAGCGGCGTCGAGGTGTGGTTGCGGACGAAGAAGTGGGAGACGGGCGTGGAGTGGCCGGTGCCCGCGAGCGCGGCGAAGTTCGTCTCGGCGTTCGTCCCGCGGACCGTGAAGCGGTCGGTGGGGAGGGGCTTGACGATGCCGGGAGCCGCGGCCGCCACCACGCCGGACCGGGCCGCCGCGCGGGCCGGGGCGGCGAGGGCCGGCGGCAGCGCGGTCGCGAGGCCCGCCGCCGCGAGGAGCCGCAGCAGGTCGCGGCGGTCCACGGTGCCGGCCCTGGCCCGTCCCGCGAGCCACTGCCGCAGCCTGCGGCGGTCGTAGGCGGCCTCGTCGAGCGCTGTCATGGGCGGTGCGGTCTGTGTCGTCACGCCCGGAGTGTAGGGAGGACGGAGCGCTCCGGCCCAGGTCAACTCCCGTACTGCAATGCGCTGTTCACAACCCTGACAGCCGGCTGGGTCAGGGGTGCGTGGTCGAGACGACGTAGACCATCGGATGGTCCGCGTTCGAGCGGTTCACCACGACGCTCTGGGTCGGGGACGGGTCCTTCTGCGGATGCGTGAGGCCGTACCAGGGGCCGGGGCCCGTGAACTCCCAGCCCGCCACGGACCGGTCGCGCTCGCTGATCGGCAGATCGTCCTGCGTGAGATCGTCCGTGCCGCTGTCGATGTCGTCGAGGAACTCGTCCAGGCCGTCGTCGTCCGTGAGGAACTGCGCGTACAGGCGGCTGACCTTGTAGTTGTTCGTCTCGTAGTAGGCGACGGCACGGGACTGCGCGGGGATCGGGATCTCGTAGAGCCGCCGCTGCACCTTGGAGGGCCAGCCGATGGTGAGGCCGGTCGCCGAGTACTTGGCCTCCTTGTCCTTGCCGCTGTTGCGGCTCTGGTTCGCCGAGATCACCAGATAGCCGGCGGGGATCCCGATGAGCAGCACGATGGTCAGGAGGGTGAGGGCGCGGCGGCGGATCACGCGGCGGCGGTCCGGGCCCCGGCGCGGCGGCTTCTCGTCCGGGGACGGGGGCTGGCGGGGCACGGTCGTCGTCATGGCTGGCATTCCTGTCGTCCCGGGTCTTTCTCGCGCCTCAGCTCTCGGTGTCGCCGCCGACGGTACGGGCGAACCTGTCGTAGCGCTCGTAGCGCTCCACGCGGCGGCGCTTGGCGCGGCGGAAGCGGCGGGCGACCAGACGGGCCAGGTCGGCGGCGCCGACCATGCCCGCCTCCGGGCCGAGCTGGGCGCGGGCGATGCGGGCCTCCGGGCGGTAGCCGCGGCCGGTGAGGTGGCGCTTGAACGCGTCGCGGGCCGGGCCGATGAGCAGGTCGTCGGCGGCCGACACGCCGCCGCCGATGACGAAGCAGGACGGGTCCAGGGCGGCGGCCAGGTTCGCGATGCCGACGCCGAGCCACTGGCCGATGTCCTGGAGCAGCTCCACGCACATCGCGTCGCCCTCGCGGGCCAGCTCGGTGATGAGGGGGCCGGTGATGTCCGGAACGCTCCCCTTCACCCGCTCGATGATGTTGTACGCCACCGGGGAGTCGGCGGCGGCCAGCTCGCGGGCCTCCCTGACCAGCGCGTTGCCCGAGCTGTACTGCTCCCAGCAGCCGCGGTTGCCGCACGGGCAGCGGTGCCCGCCGGGGACGACCTGCATGTGGCCGAACTCGCCCGCGACGCCGAACTTGCCGCGCTTGACCTGGCCGTCCTCCAGGATCGCGCCGCCGATGCCGGTGCCGAGCGTGATCATGACGAGGTGTTCCTCGCCGCGCCCCGCGCCGAACCGCCACTCCGCCCAGGCGGCCGTGTTGGCGTCGTTGTCGACGAGCACGGGCACCGACAGGCGGCCCGCGAGGCGGTCGCGCAGCGGCTCGTTGCGCCACGACAGGTGCGGGGCGAACAGGACGCGGTTGCGGTCCGCGTCGACCCAGCCCGCCGCGCCGATGCCGACCGCGTGCACGTCGTGCCGGTCCGAGAGGTCGAGGACCAGCTCGGTGATGGTGTCCTCGACGACCTTCGGACTCTTCGACTTGTCCGGGGTCTCGGCCCGCAGCGTCTCCAGGATCACCCCGTCCGCGTCGACGACCCCCGCCATCACCTTCGTACCGCCGATGTCGATACCGACGGTGGGGACGCGCGGGGCCGTCAGGTGCGAGCGGCGCTCCCGGGTGCCGACGGTCCGCAGGACGGTGGCCCGGGCGGAGCCCCGGTGGGCGAGGTCGCGGTAGGTGCTCATTGCGGCGATTCTGCCTCACGTGGTGGCTGCGCCGCGATCCGGGTTTCTGGTTCGGGGGGCTGGGTCCCGGTGTCGCCCACCGGCGGGGTGGCCCACGTCGCGCCCACGACCACCGGCCGGTGGGGGCCGGTCGCGCAGTTCCCCGCGCCCCTGACATGCCCGCCACCGACGGGGTGGCTTATGTCGCACACGCGACCACCGGCCGGTGGAGGCTGAGCGCGCAGTTCCCCGCGCCCCTGACATGCCCGCCACCGGCGGGGTGGCTCAGGTCTCGCACGCGACCATCCGCCCGTGCGGGCTGAGCGCGCAGTTCCCCGCGCCCCTGGAGGCGCACTTCGTGCGGCCTCCCGCGTCCCTGAGATGGCGCACGGAGTGCGCATCTCAGGGGCGCGGGGAACTGCGCGACCAGCCACGACGGCGGGGAAGCCGACGGCGAACGCAGGCGGCGCGGCGCAGTCGCATGGCTTCCGGAGGGCAGCCGCGACGGCGGCGCGGCGAGCAACGCCGGGTTACTTGCGTGCCGGGTCCGTCGGGTGGCCGCCCAGGTGTGTGGGGACGGGGGCCCGTTCGAGCTCGTGGCGGAGGTCGTCCAGCTCGTTGCCGCCCGCCATCTGACGGGTCAGTTCATCGAGGGTGATCTCGTCACGGGTGTGGCTGCCGAACATCGCCCCGCGCTTCAGCAGGACGAACCGGTCACCGACCAGGTACGCGTGGTGCGGGTTGTGGGTGATGAGGACCACGCCCAGACCCGCGTCCCGCGCCGCCGCCACGTACTTGAGGACGACCCCGGACTGCTTCACACCGAGCGCCGCGGTCGGCTCGTCGAGGACGAGGACCTTCGCCCCGAAGTAGACCGCGCGGGCGATCGCGACACACTGGCGCTCACCGCCGGACAGCGTGCCGACCGGCTGATCGACGTCGCGCAGGTCAATGCCCATGCGGGCAAGTTCCTCACGCGTCGTCCGGCGCATGAGGTCGACGTCCAGGCGCTTGAACGGCCCGGCCCCCTTCGTCGGCTCGGAGCCGAGGAAGAAGTTCCGCCAGACCGGCATGAGGGGGACGACGGCCAGGTTCTGGTGGACGGTGGCGATCCCGCGGTCCAGCGCGTCCCGCGGATTCGCGAGCTTCGCCTCCTCCCCCTCGATCGAGAAGGTGCCCGCGTCGTGCCGGTGCAACCCCGCGATGATCTTGATGAGGGTCGACTTGCCCGCCCCGTTGTCACCGAGCACGCAGGTGATCTCCCCCGCGTTCACGAGCAGGGAGACATCCTCCAGGGCGCGGATGTTGCCGTAGTACTTGCTGACGCCGTCCAGTTCGACCAGCGGCGCCGCCGGCTCATGCTCCGTACTCAGCTGCGTACTCACTTGATCGCCTCCGCGCGCTTGCGGACCCACGCGTTCAGCAGGGTCGCGAGGAGCAGCATCGCTCCGAGGAAGAACTTGAACCAGTCCGAGTTCCACTCGGCGAACACGATGCCCTTGCTGGTCATGCCGAAGATCAGCGCGCCGATGGCGGCGCCGACCGCGGACCCGTAGCCGCCGGTGATCAGGCAGCCGCCGATGACGGCCGCGACGATGTAGATCAGCTCGTTGCCGACGCCCTCGCCGGACTGCACGACGTCGTAGGAGAAGAGCAGGTGCTGGCCGGAGATCCAGGCGCCGAACGCGACACCCATGTAGAGGCCGATCTTGGTCTTGTTGACCGGGACGCCGACCGCGCGGGCCGCGTCCACGTCACCGCCGACCGCGAAGATCCAGTTACCGGCGCGGGTGCGCAGCAGGATCCAGGTCGCGACCAGGATCAGCGCGAGCCACCACACGATGGTGATCTTGAAGTCGATGCCGCCGATGGTGAGCGTCGAGGCGAAGACGGACTTGGCCGACGAGAAGCCCTCCATGTCGGAGATCGACTTCGTCGAGACGGTGCCGCTGATCAGCTTGGTGAAGCCCAGATTCATGCCGGTCAGCATCAGGAACGTGCCGAGGGTGATGATGAAGCTGGGCAGCTTGGTGCGGGTCAGCATGACCCCGTTGAAGACGCCGATGGCGAGGGTGACCAGGAGCGACACACCGACGCCTACCCAGGTGTTCGCCGTCATTTGGTAGCTGAACATCGACGAGATCAGCGCGGAGGACGTCACGAGGACACCGGCCGACAGGTCGAACTCGCCGCCGATCATGAGGAGCGCGACGGGGACGGCCATGATGCCGAGGGTGGACGCCGCGTACAGGACCGTCGCGAGGCTGGTCGCGCGCAGGAAGCTGTCCGCGAAGATCGCGAAGAAGACGAAGACGGCGACGGCGCCGACGACCGAGCCCAGCTCGGGGCGGCCGAGGAGCTTCTTCCAGGGCGAGGCGCGCAGCAGCCGCTCGTCGACGGGCGGGTCCGGCTGCCTGCCGGGCTGCTTCTCGGGAGCGGTCGTCGTCATCGTGTCCCCCGCTTCGCGTACTCCTCGAGCTTGGCGGCCTCGTCCTTGGTCACGATCTGCGGACCGGTGAGGACGGGCTGTCCGCCGCCGAGCACATTGGCGTTGTACCGGTAGAGCCAGAGCAGGTCGACGGCCTGGTAGCCCTGGAGGTAGGGCTGCTGGTCGACGGCGAAGCCGAGCGAGCCGTCCTTGAGGCCCTGGGCGACCTTCTCGTTCAGGTCGAAGGTGTCGACCTCGGCCTTGCTGCCCGCGTCCTCGGCGGATTTCACGGCGGTCGCGGCGAACGGGGCGCCGAGGGTGACGACCGCGTCGACGGACTTGTCGGACTGGAGCTTCGCCTCGATGGAGGACTGCACGTCGGGCATGTTGGTGCCCTCCACGTACAGGTTCGTCATCGAGCCCTTGAAGGTCTCCTTGGCGCCTTCGCAGCGCTGCTCATGGCCGACGTTGCCCTGCTCGTGCAGGATGCACAGCGCCTTCTTCCTGCCGCGCTTGTTCAGCTCCTCGCCGACGGCCTCGCCCGCGATCTTCTCGTCCTGCCCGATGTGGGTGAGCGCGCCGAACTCCTTGGACTCCGCGGAGCCCGAGTTCACCGTGATCACCGGGATGCCGGCCTTCTCGGCGCGGGCCACGGCAGCCTTCATCGCGGCGGGCTTGGCGAGGGTGACGATGATCCCGTCGACCTTCTTGTCGATCGCGGCGTCGACGAGCTGCGCCTGCTGGTTGGCCTCGTCGTTGTGCGAGTACAGGAAGTTGATGTTGTCCTTGCGGGCGGCTTCCTTCGCACCGCTCTGGACGATGTCCCAGAAGGTGTCGCCGTCCCCCGAGTGGGTGATCATCGCGAAGGTCCAGCGCGGGGTGGTCACCGCGGCCTTGCCCTGCGCGGCCTGGGCCTTCCTGGCGTCCTCCGCCCGCTTGCCGCCGGTGCTGCTGCAACCCGCCAGCGAGAGGCCGAGCGCCCCCGCAACGGCGATGCTCACCCAGGTCCGAAACCGTGCCACGAGGCCGTGCCCTTCTTGGTCTGCTGCGTCGTACACCGGAACCGGCGACGGGCCGGTCCCGGTGGACCGTCGTCCGGTCCTTGGGGACCATTTCGCGGTCCCAAACGCACAAGTATGGGTCACGGGGATCATCCAACGATTCACCGGGTGCCGCGCGCGGTGTACTTCTCCAGCTGGGGCACGTCCTCACCGGTGACCAGGGCCGGGCCGGTGAGCACGGGTTTCCCGCCGCCGAGGACGTTGCCGTTGGTCTTGTACAGCCACAGTTCGTCCACCGCCAGATAGCCCTGCAGATACGGCTGCTGGTCGACCGCGAAGGCGACCTCCTCCGCCTTGAGGCGCCGGACGACCTCGGCGTTCAGGTCGAAGGTGGCGATCTCCGCCTTGCTGCCCGCGCCGTCCTTCGCCTTCACCGCGAGGGCCGCGATCGGCGCGCCGAGCGCCACGATCGCGTCGATGTCCTTGTCGGCCTGGAGCTTCGCCTCGATGGACGACTGGGAAGCGGGTGCGTTGGTGCCGTCGACGTTCAGGTTCTCGACGCTGCCCTTGAACGTCTTCTCGACGCCCGCGCAGCGCTGTTCCAGCGACACATTGCCCTGCTCGTGGATGACGCACAGGACGTTCTTCCGGCCCTCGTCCGCCAGTTTCGTGCCGACCGCCTCACCGGCCACCGACTCCTCCTGGCCGATGTGGCTGAGCGCCCCGAACCTCTGCGAGAACTCCGAGCCCGAGTTGATCGACACCACCGGTATGCCCGCGGCCTTCGCCTTGCCGAGCACCGCCTCCATGGCCTCCGGCTTGGCGAGGGTGACGACGATCCCGTCGACCTTCTTGTCGATCGCGGCCTGGACCAGCTCGGCCTGGCCCTTGGCCTCCTTGTCGTTGGAGTAGAGGAAGTCGACGTTGTCCTTGGCCGCCGCCTGCTTGGCGCCGCTGCGGACGATGTCCCAGAACGTGTCGCCCTCACCCGAGTGCGTCACCATCGCGATCTTGAGCCGTGGCGTCGTCACCCCCTGGCCGCCGGACGGCCCGTCCGCCTTGTCCTCGGAGTCCTTGCCGCCCGATCCGCTGCAGCCGGCGGCGAGGGCGAACACCGCGACGAGCGCCGCGGCCGTGCGAGCTGTACGGGTCGTCGTACGGGGCGTGCGCATGGTGGAGCCACCTCTCCTCCGGCCGCGCGGTGCGGCTGGAGGAGTTTGTAGCGGGGTCCCCCGGCAGCGTCAACGCCTTTGTCAGAACATTCGGACCGCGTTCGTTCGGACCGCGTGCGTGCGGACCGCGTGCGTGCGGACCGCGTTCAGGAACGTACGAGGAGCTGGAACTCGAAGGAGTAGCGCGAGGCCCGGTAGGTGTGCGAGCCGAACTCGACGGCCCGTCCCTTGTCGTCGAAGGTCGTGCGCTGCATCGTCAGGAGCGGAGCGCCCTCCGGCTCGGTGAGGCGCTCTCCCTCGGCGGCGGTGGCGGCCCGCGCGCCGACCGACTGGCGGGCGCTGTGCAGCGTGATCCCCGCCGCGCGCATGAGCCGGTACAGGCCGGTCGCCTCCAGGCGCGCGTCCTCCAGGGCGAGCAGCCCGGTGGGCAGGTGGTTGCAGAGGTGCGCGACCGGCTCGCCGTGCGCGAGGCGGAGCCGCTCGACACGGTGCACCTCCTCGCCCTCCGCGAGCGCGAGCGCGGCGGCGATCTCGGCGGAGGCGGGGACGAGCGTGTTGGCCAGGACCCGGGTCCCGGGGCGCTGGCCCGCGGCCTCCAGGTCGTCGTAGAGGCTGGACAGCTCCAGGGGGCGCTTGACCTGGCTGTGCACGACCTGGGTGCCGACGCCGCGGCGGCGCACCAGCAGCCCCTTGTCGACGAGGGACTGGATGGCCTGGCGGACGGTGGGCCGGGACAGGCCGAGCCGCCCCGCCAGCTCGATCTCGTTGCCGAGCAGGCTGCCGGGCGTGAGGGCCCCGCGCTCGATCGCCGCCTCCAGCTGCTGCGCGAGCTGGAAGTACAGCGGGACCGGGCTGGTGCGGTCGACGCTGAGTTCGAGCGGGAGGGTGGGGTCGGCTACGGGTTTGGCCACGGGGCGAGCGTAGCGGCGGGTGTGGTTGACGGGAAGTCCGGAAGTCAGATTGTCCGGACAAAGGCGCCACGTCAGGAGCGCCGTGGCAGCGGACCCTCACGAACCCGGTTTGTCAGGACAAAGGATTGACAGTATGTGGCGGGAGCGGCACGTTGGGTCCATGCGCATCGGACTCATCGGAACGGGCCGGATCGGAACCTTTCACGCGGGTGTGCTGGAGCGGTACCGGGAGGTCGGCTCGCTCGTCGTCACCGACGCCGAGCCCGCGCGGGCCGCCGCCCTCGCCGACCGCATCGGGGCGACGGCGGCGCCCGGCGTCGACGAACTCTTCGCCTGGGGCGTCGACGCCCTCGTCATCACCGCCGCCACCGCCGCGCACGCCGAGCTGATCGGCCGGGCGGCGCGCGCCGGACTGCCGGTGTTCTGCGAGAAGCCGATCGCCGTCGACCTGCCCGGGACCCTGGCCGCGCTGCACGAGGTCGAGGCGGCGGGCACTGTGCTCCAGCTCGGTTTCCAGCGCCGCTTCGACGCCGGGTACGTGGCCGCGCGCGAGGCCGTACGGTCCGGGGCGCTCGGGCGGCTGCACACCGTACGGGCCCTGACCTCCGACCCGGCGCCGCCCCCGGCCGCGTACCTGCCGCTCTCCGGCGGGCTCTACCGGGACTGCCTCGTCCACGACTTCGACATCCTGCGCTGGGTCACCGGGCGGGAGATCGTCGAGGTGTACGCGACCGGGTCCGACGCGGGGCCCGCCATGTTCCGGGAGGCCGGTGACGTCGACACGGCGGCGGTCGTGCTGACCCTGGACGACGGGACGCTGGCCACCGCCACGGCGACGCGGTGCAACGGTGCCGGGTACGACGTCCGCATGGAGCTGTCCGGAGAGCGCGACACCGTCGTCGTCGGCCTCGACGACCGTACGCCGATCGCCTCCACCGAGCCGGAGGGGCCGCCCGCCGCGGCGAAGCCGTGGCCGGGGTTTCTTGAGCGGTTCGCCGCGGCGTACGAGGCGGAGCTTGTCGCCTTCGTCGATGTGGTGCGGGGGGAGCGGGTCAATCCGTGCGACGGGTTCGAGGCGTTGGCCGCGTTGCGGGTTGCGGAGGCTTGTGAGGTGTCGCGGGCCGAGCGGAGGGTGGTGCGGGTGGATGAGGTGGCCGGGGTGTGATCGTGCGGGCCCTTTTTCGTACGCGCCGCCGTGGGGGTCCTTCGTCGTGGGCGATCACCCCTCGCGTCGTGGTTGCTCGCGCCGTTCCCCGCGCCCCTGGCGGGGCGCTTCCGCTCACCAGCGCACGTGCAGTGTGCGGGTGCCTCTCATCAGCATTCCTGGGAGCCAGGTGGTCGGGGGCTCGGCCAGGGTGAGGTTCGGGCAGCGGGTCAGCAGGGAGCTGATGGCGGCGCGGGCCTCCATGCGGGCCAAGGGGGCGCCCAGGCAGAAGTGGATGCCGTGGCCGAAGGCCATGTGGCCGCGCGGGTCGCGGTGGATGTCGAAGGTGTCCGGGGACGGGAAGCGGTCCGGGTCGCGGTCCGCCGAGCCGATGCCGATGAGGACGGGGGCGCCCGTCGGGATGCGGATGCCGTCCATGTCGATC
>NZ_JAOCNE010000010.1:0-182455 GCF_056172735.1 Streptomyces sp. R818 | reverse complement strand
TTGCGTCGTGGGGGTTGTGGGATCTCTCTTTCACAGTCTGCCGGCTGTGAGACGAGTCAGAAACCGTTGATGTAGGCGAAGGACATGCGAAAGGTCCGGCGTAGAGGGTAAGACCCCCGTAGTCGAAACGTCAGCGGCTCGTTTGAGAGACCACCCAAGTAGCACGGGGCCCGAGAAATCCCGTGTGAATCTGGCGGGACCACCCGTTAAGCCTAAATATTCCCTGGTGACCGATAGCGGATAGTACCGTGAGGGAATGGTGAAAAGTACCGCGGGAGCGGAGTGAAATAGTACCTGAAACCGTGTGCCTACAAGCCGTGGGAGCGTCGCGCAAGGAACTTGTTCCTTGCGTCGTGACTGCGTGCCTTTTGAAGAATGAGCCTGCGAGTTTTGCGGTGTGTTGCGAGGTTAACCCGTGTGGGGAAGCCGTAGCGAAAGCGAGTCCGAACAGGGCGACATAGTAGCGCGCTCAAGACCCGAAGCGGAGTGATCTAGCCATGGGCAGGTTGAAGCGGAGGTAAGACTTCGTGGAGGACCGAACCCACCAGGGTTGAAAACCTGGGGGATGACCTGTGGTTAGGGGTGAAAGCCAATCAAACTCCGTGATAGCTGGTTCTCCCCGAAATGCATTTAGGTGCAGCGTCGTGTGTTTCTTGCCGGAGGTAGAGCACTGGATAGGCGATGGGCCCTACCGGGTTACTGACCTTAGCCAAACTCCGAATGCCGGTAAGTGAGAGCGCGGCAGTGAGACTGTGGGGGATAAGCTCCATGGTCGAGAGGGAAACAGCCCAGAGCATCGACTAAGGCCCTAAGCGTACGCTAAGTGGGAAAGGATGTGGAGTCGCACAGACAACCAGGAGGTTGGCTTAGAAGCAGCCACCCTTGAAAGAGTGCGTAATAGCTCACTGGTCTAGTGATTCCGCGCCGACAATGTAGCGGGGCTCAAGCGTACCGCCGAAGTCGTGTCATTCATGCAACAGCCCCAACGGGTGTATGGATGGGTAGGGGAGCGTCGTGTGCCGGGTGAAGCCGCAGCGGAAGCTAGTGGTGGACGGTTCACGAGTGAGAATGCAGGCATGAGTAGCGATACACACGTGAGAAACGTGTGCGCCGATTGACTAAGGGTTCCTGGGTCAAGCTGATCTGCCCAGGGTAAGTCGGGACCTAAGGCGAGGCCGACAGGCGTAGTCGATGGATAACCGGTTGATATTCCGGTACCCGCTGTGAAGCGTCAAACATCGAATCCAGTGATGCTAAGGCCGTGAAGCCGTTCCGGACCCTTCGGGGAATGGAAAGTGGTGGAGCCGCCGACCCGATCTGGTAGTAGGTGAGTGATGGGGTGACGCAGGAAGGTAGTCCAGCCCGGGCGGTGGTTGTCCCGGGGTAAGGGTGTAGGCCGTGCGGTAGGTAAATCCGTCGCACATCAAGGCTGAGACCTGATGCCGAGCCGATTGTGGTGAAGTGGATGATCCTATGCTGTCGAGAAAAGCCTCTAGCGAGTTTCATGGCGGCCCGTACCCTAAACCGACTCAGGTGGTCAGGTAGAGAATACCGAGGCGTTCGGGTGAACTATGGTTAAGGAACTCGGCAAAATGCCCCCGTAACTTCGGGAGAAGGGGGGCCATCACCGGTGATGACATTTACTGTCTGAGCTGGGGGTGGCCGCAGAGACCAGCGAGAAGCGACTGTTTACTAAAAACACAGGTCCGTGCGAAGCCGTAAGGCGATGTATACGGACTGACGCCTGCCCGGTGCTGGAACGTTAAGGGGACCGGTTAGTGCACTTTCGGGTGTGCGAAGCTGAGAACTTAAGCGCCAGTAAACGGCGGTGGTAACTATAACCATCCTAAGGTAGCGAAATTCCTTGTCGGGTAAGTTCCGACCTGCACGAATGGCGTAACGACTTCTCGACTGTCTCAACCATAGGCCCGGTGAAATTGCACTACGAGTAAAGATGCTCGTTTCGCGCAGCAGGACGGAAAGACCCCGGGACCTTCACTACAGTTTGATATTGGTGTTCGGTTCGGCTTGTGTAGGATAGGTGGGAGACTGTGAACTCTGGACGCCAGTTCAGGGGAGTCGTCGTTGAAATACCACTCTGGTCGTGCTGGATGTCTAACCTGGGTCCGTGATCCGGATCAGGGACAGTGTCTGATGGGTAGTTTAACTGGGGCGGTTGCCTCCTAAAGAGTAACGGAGGCGCCCAAAGGTTCCCTCAGCCTGGTTGGTAATCAGGTGTTGAGTGTAAGTGCACAAGGGAGCTTGACTGTGAGACCGACGGGTCGAGCAGGGACGAAAGTCGGGACTAGTGATCCGGCGGTGGCTTGTGGAAGCGCCGTCGCTCAACGGATAAAAGGTACCCCGGGGATAACAGGCTGATCTTCCCCAAGAGTCCATATCGACGGGATGGTTTGGCACCTCGATGTCGGCTCGTCGCATCCTGGGGCTGGAGTCGGTCCCAAGGGTTGGGCTGTTCGCCCATTAAAGCGGTACGCGAGCTGGGTTTAGAACGTCGTGAGACAGTTCGGTCCCTATCCGCTGTGCGCGTAGGAGTCTTGAGAAGGGCTGTCCCTAGTACGAGAGGACCGGGACGGACGAACCTCTGGTGTGCCAGTTGTCCTGCCAAGGGCATGGCTGGTTGGCTACGTTCGGAAAGGATAACCGCTGAAAGCATCTAAGCGGGAAGCCTGCTTCGAGATGAGGACTCCCACCCCCATGAGGGGTTAAGGCTCCCAGTAGACGACTGGGTTGATAGGCCAGATCTGGAAGCCCGGTAACGGGTGGAGGTGACTGGTACTAATAGGCCGAGGGCTTGTCCTCAGTTGCTCGCGTCCACTGTGTTGGTTCTGAAACCACGAACAACCGTCGTAGCCATGGTCACGGCTCCGGTTGACAGTTTCATAGTGTTTCGGTGGTCATAGCGTGAGGGAAACGCCCGGTTACATTCCGAACCCGGAAGCTAAGCCTCACAGCGCCGATGGTACTGCAGGGGGGACCCTGTGGGAGAGTAGGACGCCGCCGAACTTATTGTTAAGGGAAAGCCCCGTGCCGATGGCACGGGGCTTTTCTGCGTTTTGAGCTATGCAGCTAAAGCGGCAACCCGCCGCCCCTGTATTCAGAGGCGGCCGGCTGCCTTCAGCGACAGATAGGCGTCTGCGAGAGCGGGGGCCAGTTCCGACGGGGTCGCGTCCACGACGGTGACGCCGTGGCGGGTGAGCTTTTCGGCGGTGCGGAGACGCTCGGCCTTGGCCTGGGCAGCCGAGGCGGCGTTGTAGACGGCCTCCGTGGTGCCACGAGACGCGGCCATCGTCTCGATCGCCGGGTCGGCGACGGATGCCACGATTACCGTGTGGCGCTTCGTCAGGCGGGTGAGGACCGGGAGCAGGCCCTCCTCGACGGGGGCCGCCTGCAGGGACGTAAGAAGGACGATCAGGGAGCGGCGGGGAGCTGTGTGCACCGCCGTGGCGGTGAGGCCGCGGGCGTCTGTTTCGACGAGCTCGGGCTCCAGGGGGGCCATGGCGTTGACCAGCGCCGGGAGAACTTCGCCTGCGGTGCGGCCCTGGACCAGGGCGCGGGTGCGGCGGTCGTAGGCGAGGAGGTCGACGCGGTCGCCGGCGCGGGAGGCCAGGGCGCCGAGGAGGAGAGCCGCGTCCATCGAGGCGTCGAGGCGTGGGGCGTCGCCGACGCGGCCCGCTGACGTGCGGCCGGTGTCGAGGACCAGCAGGATGTGGCGGTCGCGTTCGGGGCGCCAGGTGCGGACGGCCACCGCGGACTGGCGGGCGGTCGCACGCCAGTCGATGGAGCGGGTGTCGTCGCCGGGGACGTACTCGCGCAAGCTGTCGAACTCCGTGCCTTCGCCCCTGGTCAGGACGCTGGTGCGGCCGTCGAGTTCGCGGAGGCGGGCCAGCTTGGAGGGGAGGTGCTTGCGGCTGTGGAACGGGGGGAGGACACGGACCGTCCACGGGACGGCGTGGGTGCCCTGGCGGGTGAAGAGGCCCAGGGGGCCGTAGGAGCGGACGGTCACGCGGTCCGCTCGGCGGTCGCCTCGCCGGGTGGGGAGGAGGCGGGTGGTGACGCGGCGGCGTTCACCCGCGGGGATCGTCACACGGTGGCGGGACGCGTCGTGCTCCGTGCCCTGGCGCCAGGTGCTGGGCGGCCAGGCGTCGCGGAGGTGGGCGCGCAAGGGGCGGCGTGACGGGTTGGTGATCGTCAGGGTGACGTAGGCCGGGTCGCCGAGGCGTACGGAGGTGTCGCCGGAGCGGGTGAGGCGCAGGCGGCGTACGGGGGCCGCCAGGGCGAAGTCGCAGGCGCAGGCCAGGGCCAGGGGGGTGTTGACGGCGAGGATGCCCGTCCAGCTGGGCTCCCAGATCCCGACGGGGAGGGAGCCCAGGGCGGCGAGCAGGGCCGTGCGTCCGGTGAGGGCCATGTCGTGGTCGTCTCCGGCCTGGTCAGCGGGGGACGGGGACGTGGGTGAGGAGCGCGTTGATGACCGAGTCCGGGGTCACGCCCTCCATCTCCGCCTCCGGGCGCAGTTGCACGCGGTGGCGGAGGGTGGGGAGGGCGAGGGCTTTGACGTCGTCGGGGGTGACGTAGTCGCGGCCGGTCAGCCAGGCCCAGGCGCGGGCCGTCGAGAGCAGGGCTGTCGCGCCGCGCGGGGAGACGCCGAGGGTCAGCGACGGGGATTCGCGGGTGGCGCGGCAGATGTCGACGACGTATGCCGTGATCTCGGGGGAAACGCTTGTCTTGGCCACTGCCGCGCGGGCCGTCTCCAGGTCGGCCGCCGTGGCCACGGGGCGGATGCCCGCCGCCTGGAGGTCGCGGGGGTTGAAGCCGGCGGCGTGGCGGTTCAGGACGTCGATCTCGTCCTGGCGGGTGGGGAGAGGAACGTTCAGCTTGAGGAGGAAGCGGTCCAGTTGGGCTTCCGGGAGGGGGTACGTGCCCTCGTATTCGACCGGGTTCTGGGTCGCGATGACCATGAATGGGTCGGGGAGGGGGCGCGGGGTGCCGTCGACCGTGATCTGGCGCTCCTCCATGGCCTCCAGGAGAGAGGACTGGGTCTTGGGCGGGGTCCGGTTGATCTCGTCCGCGAGGAGGAGGTTGGTGAAGGCCGGGCCCGGCTGGAAGGAGAAACGGGAGGTGTGGGTGTCGTAGACGAGGGAGCCCGTGACGTCGCTGGGCATCAGGTCCGGGGTGAACTGGACGCGCTTGGTGTCGAGTTCGAGGGATGCGGCGAGGGCGCGTACGAGGAGGGTCTTCGCCACGCCGGGGACGCCTTCGAGGAGGACGTGGCCGCGGCAGAGGAGGGCCACGACCAGGCCCGTGACGGTGGGGTCCTGGCCGACCACGGCCTTCGCGATCTCCGTGCGCAGGGCTTCCAGGGACGCCCTTGAGCTGCGGGGATCGGTCGTGGGCCCGGCGTTGTCAGTGGTCGGGTCCATCATGAATGGCGTACCTCTCTTTCGAGGGCGTCGAGGTGGTCGGCGAGTGCGATGAGCGCTGCGTCGGTGGCCGGCGGGGGGCCGAAGAGGAGGGTGTGCAAGTCCTGGTCGGGCGTCGGGAGTTGACGGGCCAGGGCGGGGAGGAAGGTCTCGGGCATGTGGGCCTGGGACGGGGGGACGCCGATGAGGGGGGCCAGCGTGGTGCGGGTGGAGATACGCAGGGCCGTGGCGGCGCGGTCGCGGGCGTTCGCCTTGCGGTAGAGGCGGGCGCGGCCTTCGACGGTCTCGGAGGCGCGGATCGCGACGGGGAGTCGTTCGGGGACCAGCGGGCCGAGGCGGCGTGCGCGCCACAGGGCGGCGAGGGCTGCCGCGACGAAGAGTTGCAGGGTGCCCCAGAGCCAGCCCGAGGGGATCAGGTCGAAGAAGCTGCGGTCGTTCGCGTCCTCTGCTGACGCGGCTTCGTCGGAGAGGGAGGGGAGGTACCAGACCACATGGGGGCGGGTACCGAGGAGTTGCAGGGCGAGGGAGGCGTTGCCGTGCTCGTCGAGGCGGTCGTTGAGCAGGATGTCGGGGGAGCCGAGGACGACGGTGTCGCCGTCGCCGGTGGGTGCGGGGATGCGCAGGAGCGTGGGGGCGCCGTCGCTGGGGTAGCAGGCGTCCGCGCCCGGGAGCGTGGTGTCGTAGCGGTAGCCGCCGGTGTCGGCCGTGCCGGCGCGGCGGGCGGCGGGCAGCAGGCAGTCCGGGGCGAGGGTGGTGTCGATGCTGGGCGTGGAGTCGGCGTCGACGCCGGGGACGAGGTGCCCGACGGAGGCGGGGCCCGGGGCGACGAGGACGGTGCGGCCGCCCGAGTCCGCGGTCGCGGCCTGCAGTTGGTCCTGCTGGTGCCGGGTGAGCAGGTCGGGGACGGCGACGAGGAGCGTGGTGTCGCGGCCGGTCGCGGCGCGGGCCTTGGCGGTCGTGGTGACCACGCGGGTGTCGACGCCCCGGTCGGCGAGGAGTTCGGCGACGGCCCGGCTGCCGTACTGGTCGGCGGAGCGGGGGTCGAGCGTGCCGTGCTTCTCGTTGGAGCGGACCGCCGCGATGGCCACGCCCGCGACCAGGAGGAGGACGAGCGCGAGGGCGATGCCGCGCGTGCGGGTCCAGATCTGACGGGGGGTGGGCGTGATGGAGGTGGCGTCGGAGGGGGTTTCCGGCGCGGGCGGCGGGGGCGCCGTGAGTGTCGTCGAGGCGGGAGCTGTGGGCCCGGCGGCAGTGTGGGCGGGGGCCGGCCGGTCGCTCTGGTGGCCCGTGCTCGGGGCAGTGTCCGGAGCGGGCCGGGTGCCGGTGTCCGGCGGGAAGTGGGCGTCCGGGGTGCTGCCCGGCGGGCCGTCGATGGTGGTGCGGGGCTCCGGGGTGTCTCCGGTGCCGCCCCCAGTGCTGGAGTACGGGGTGTTCGTCACCGGGGCGCTCCTGCGGGGGTCGGCAGGGACGGGGCTGTGCGGTGGAGCTCGGTGTCCAGGGTGGTGAGCGTGGTGTACGTGGCCTGGGTCGCCGTGCGGCCGCCGTACGCGATGTCGTCGAAGGTGCGGGCCGCCTTGTGGAGGGCGTCGGTGTGGGCCGGGAACGGGCGGGCGGCTTCGGAGGCCGCCTCGTCGGCGGTGCGGCCGGGGCGGGGGTCCAGGAGGGCGCGTTCCTCCAGGGAGCGCACGAGGGCGCGCATGCGTTCCTGCACGGCCTGGTTCCATTGGCCCTGGGCGGCGTGGGCGTCGGCGGCCGCGCGGTGTTCGGCGGCGCTGCGCGGGCGGTCGTCGAAGAGCGGGGCCTGTGAGGAGACCGGGGAGCGGCGGGGGGTGCCGAGGCGCCACCAGAGAAGGAGGCCGAGGGCGAGGACGGCCAGGATGATGACGATCAGGCCGAGCGTGCCGCCCGGGGCGGCGCCGGACGCGGCGGAGAAGAGGTCGTCGACCCAGTCCCAGAACTTGTTCAGGGCGCGCATGAACCAGCTCGGGTCGTTCTCGTGGTACGCGGGCCTGGACAGCTCCCGCTCGGCCGCTTCCCGCGCGGGGTCGCGCGAGATCGTCACCGGTGGCTCGTCGCCGCCGGCGCGCGTGAGCCGGGCCGCGGCCGCGAGCATCCCCCCGTGCGCGCCCACCCCATCAGCTCCCCGGGGTGGCGCCGGGGGCGTCCCCGTAGCCGTGCAGGCCGGCGGCGCGTCCGAGTTCGAGGTCGAGGGCCTCGCGGCGGATGCGCTGGTCTATGTAGAGCAGCACGGTGACACCCGCGGTGATCGGGAAGGTGATGGTCGAGCCGACGACCGAGCCGATGCCGCTGATGATCAGGAAGGCCCAGCCGACGTCGCCGCTGGTCTCGAGGAACCCGGCCACGCCGTCGCCGCCGACGATGCCGGCGACGATGCTGAAGGGCACCAGGATGATCGACGCGACGACCTGGGTGATGATCGCGGCGAGGAACTGGATGCCGAAGACCCGCCACCACGAGCCCCGGACGAGCTTGGCGGAGCGGCTCATGGCCCTGCGGACGGTCTGCTTCTCCAGCATCAGCGCGGGCGAGGCGAGGGAGAAGCGGTACCAGAGCCAGACCGCGAAGCCGAACCCGACGAGGCCGCCGAGGACGGCGAGGGCGATCCCGCCGTCGGTCGAGCCGAGCACGGCGAGCAGGATGCCGGGGATCGTGCCGACGAGCATGACCGCGGCGCAGATCAGCGGCAGCAGCAGGGTCAGGCCGAGGAGCCGGAGGACCTGCGGGCGGGCTTCGCGCCAGGCCTCCTTGATGGTGACCGACGTGCCGAGGACGGCGCGGCTGGTGACCGTGGTGAGCAGGGCCGTCGCGACGATCGTGCCGAGCAGCGTGACCACGAGCACCACACCGAGGCCGCCCAGGACCTCGCCCATCGCGCGCGTCAGCTCGGCGGCGCTGGCGTTCGGGTCGTCGAGGACATCGGTGGTCGCGCCGTCCAGGGCGAAGCCCTGGAGGAGGACGACGAGGACTTCGGTGATCACGGCGACGGTGAGCGCGATGCCGAGGACCGTGCGCCAGTGCGTGCGCATGGTCGACACGGCGCCGTCGAGGATCTCGCCGACGCCGAGCGGGCGCAGCGGGATGACGCCGGGCTTGGCGGCGGGGGGCGGGCCGCCGTAACCGCCGTGCCCCCAGGGGCCGGGGCCGCCGGGGCCGCCCTGGCCGCCGCCCCAGCCTTGGCCGCCGCCCCAGTTCTGTCCGTTGCCACCCCAGTTCTGGCCGCCGCCCCAGCCCTGGCCCTGGCCGGGGGCCGGAGGGGGCGGTGGTGGCGGCGGTGCCTGGCCGGAGCCGGGCGCGGGCGGGCCGGAGGGTGCGGACCACTGGGCGGGCGGTGGCTGCTCCTTGGACCACTGGGGGCCCTGGCCCGCGGAGTCCTGCGGACCCGCGCCCTGGCCGTCGCCGCTCTGACCGTCGCCGCTGCGACCGTCCTGGCGGTGGTCGCCAGGGCCGTCGGAGGGGGCGGATCCGGGCGATGCCCAGCCCGGAGTGTCGTTCATCGTCGCTCCTTCACGGTGCCCGTCCGCGGTCGCGGCGGCAGGTTGGCTGCCATCGTGCCATGGGGTGGGCGCCAGGTGACCTGGGCCCGTAGGGGCTGGACACCTTCAATTGTCGGCCCGGTCCGGGGCAGACTGGGCAGATGGCTGATCAGTACGCGCAAACCGGCGGGGACATACGGCCCAGCGAGGACATACAGCCCAAGACCATCGACATACCGGCGATCAGGTGGGAGGAACCGGCCGAGGGGCCCGTTCTGGTCCTCCTCGACCAGACCCGGTTGCCGGCCGAGGAGATCGAGCTGGTGTGCACCGACCCGCAGGGTCTGGTGCAGGCGATCCGCTCCCTGTCCGTGCGCGGGGCTCCGCTGCTCGGCATCGCCGGAGCGTACGGAGTGGCGCTCGCGGCGGCCCGCGGGTTCGACGTGCAGGACGCGGCGGACGCGCTGGCGGGGGCGCGGCCCACCGCGGTCAACCTGGCGTACGGCGTGCGCCGGGCCCAGGAGGCGTACCGCGCCGCCGTGGGGAACGGCTCGGGTGGAGGTGCCGCCGTACGGGAGCGGGCCGCCGCGGCTGCGCTCGCCGCCGCGCGGGCGCTGCACCAGGAGGACGCCGAGGCCAGCGCCAAGATGGCCGAGCACGGGTTGCGGCTGCTCGACGAGCTGCTGCCCGGCGGCAACCACCGGGTGCTTACGCACTGCAACACCGGGGCGCTGGTGTCCGGCGGGGAGGGCACCGCCTTCGCCGTGGCGCTCGCCGCGCACCGGGCGGGGCGGCTGCGCCGACTGTGGGTCGACGAGACGCGTCCGCTGTTGCAGGGCGCGCGGCTCACGGCGTACGAGGCGGCTCGCAACGGGATGGCGTACACGCTGCTCACGGACAACGCGGCGGGGTCGCTGTTCGCCGCGGGCGAGGTGGACGCGGTGCTCATCGGGGCGGACCGGATCGCCGCGGACGGTTCGGTGGCCAACAAGGTGGGGAGCTATCCGCTCGCCGTGCTGGCGCGATATCACCACGTGCCGTTCATCGTGGTGGCGCCGGTGACGACGGTCGATCTGAGGACTCCGGACGGTGCGTCCATCGAGGTGGAGCAGCGGGCCGGGCATGAAGTGACGGAGGTCACGGCGCCGCAGGCGCCGCTGGCCGGGATGGAGGCAGGTGGCGGGATTCCGGTGGCACCGCTGGGAACGCAGGCGTACAACCCCGCGTTCGACGTGACGCCGCCGGAGCTGGTGACGGCGATCGTCACGGAGTGGGGCGTTGTTTCCCCTGTGACGGGTGGGAGTCTGGAGGACCTGTGTTCGAGGTCACGCCAGGTAACGATTAGCTAATGGGATGATGTGGTCCATGAAGGGACGAGTCCTTGTCGTCGACGACGACACCGCACTGGCCGAGATGCTCGGCATTGTGCTGCGTGGTGAAGGTTTTGAGCCGTCGTTCGTGGCCGACGGCGACAAGGCGCTGGCCGCTTTCCGTGAGACCAAGCCCGATCTGGTCCTCCTGGACCTCATGCTGCCCGGAAGGGACGGCATCGAGGTCTGCCGTCTGATCAGGGCGGAGTCCGGGGTTCCGATCGTGATGCTCACGGCGAAGAGCGACACCGTCGATGTCGTCGTGGGTCTGGAGTCGGGCGCGGACGACTACATCGTGAAGCCGTTCAAGCCGAAGGAGCTCGTGGCCCGCATCCGGGCGCGGCTGCGGAGGTCGGAGGAGCCCGCGCCCGAGCAGCTGGCCATAGGTGACCTGGTCATCGATGTGGCCGGGCACTCGGTCAAGCGGGACGGGCAGTCGATCGCGCTGACGCCGCTGGAGTTCGATTTGCTGGTCGCTCTTGCGCGGAAGCCCTGGCAGGTCTTCACGCGTGAGGTGCTCCTCGAGCAGGTCTGGGGCTACCGGCACGCGGCGGACACCCGCCTGGTCAACGTGCATGTGCAGCGGCTGCGCTCGAAGGTCGAGAAGGACCCCGAGCGGCCGGAGATCGTGGTGACCGTCCGTGGCGTCGGTTACAAGGCCGGACCGAGCTGACATGTCCCGGAACAGTGCCGCTTCGGCGCCCGGCAAGCCGGGGTCCCGCCCGGAGCGGCCTGTGGGACAGGCGGCCGGGCGTGGCTCCCGGCTGCGCCGCGTCATGGACGGCGGGCTGCTGCTCCAGGGCGGGATGAACGGCAGTCCGGTGCTGCGTCTGTTCACCCGCTGGGTGCGGCGGCCGCTGCTGCCCGCGATGCGGCTGTGGCGGCGCAACATCCAGCTGAAGGTCGTCGTCACGACGTTGCTGATGTCGCTCGGTGTCGTGCTGCTGCTCGGCATCGTCGTCATCGGCTCGGTGCGCAACGGCCTGCTCGACGCCAAGGTCAAGGCGTCGCAGAGCCAGGCCGAGGGCGGGTTCCGCGCGGCCAAGGACCGGGCGGACACGTCGGCCACCGGGGTGCGGGACGGCGCGGCCGCCGACAGCCGCACGACGCTCAATCCGAACGTGTGGCTGAGCGACCTTGTCACGCAGCTCTCCAGCGGCGGCAAGGGCGCCTACGACGTGGTGACGCTCAGCCCCGACGACGCGGGCAGCGGGAGCGGCCGCGGGCCGCGCGCCTCCGGGGACGTGGAGCCGGACCGCAGCGTGCCCGACGACCTGCGCGCGCGGGTCGATCGCATGACCGGCGCTTCGCAGGAGTACACGCGCATCATCTACCGGGACGGTGAGACCCAGCCGGGCCTCGTCATCGGCAAGCGGCTCGCCGACCCGCAGGGCCACGGCTACCAGCTGTACTACCTCTTCCCGCTGACGCAGGAGGAGAAGTCCCTCGGCCTCGTGAAGGGCACTCTGGCGACGGCCGGGCTGTTCGTGGTCGTGCTGCTCGGGGCCATCGCCTGGCTCGTCGTGCGCCAGGTCGTCACGCCCGTGCGGATGGCCGCCGGAGTGGCCGAGCGGCTCTCCGCGGGCCGCCTCCAGGAACGTATGAAGGTGACCGGCGAGGACGACATCGCGCGCCTCGGCGAGGCCTTCAACAAGATGGCGCAGAACCTTCATCTCAAGATCCAGCAGCTTGAGGACCTGTCGCGGATGCAGCGGCGGTTCGTCTCCGACGTCAGCCATGAGCTGCGCACGCCGCTGACGACCGTACGGATGGCCGCCGATGTCATCCATGAGGCGCGGGTCGATTTCGATCCGGTGACCGCGCGCTCCGCGGAGCTGCTCGCCGACCAGCTCGACCGGTTCGAGTCGCTCCTTGCGGACCTGCTGGAGATCAGCCGGTTCGACGCCGGGGCGGCTGCCCTTGAGGCGGAGCCGATAGATCTGCGGGAGGTCGTGCGCCGGGTCGTCGGCGGCGCCGAGCCGCTCGCCGAGCGCAAGGGCACGCACATACGCGTCGTCGGCGACGAGCTGCCGGTGGTGGCCGAGGCGGACGCGCGCCGGGTGGAGCGCGTCCTGCGCAACCTGGTCGTGAACGCCGTGGAGCACGGCGAGGGCAAGGACGTCGTGGTGCGGCTCGCCGCCGCGGGTGGCGCGGTCGCCGTGGCGGTGCGCGACTACGGGGTCGGGCTCAAGCCGGGCGAGGCGACGCGCGTGTTCAGCCGGTTCTGGCGGGCCGACCCGGCACGCGCGCGTACGACGGGCGGTACGGGCCTCGGCCTGTCGATCGCCCTGGAGGACGCGCGGCTGCACGGCGGCTGGCTGCAGGCGTGGGGCGAGCCCGGCGGCGGCTCGCAGTTCCGGCTGACCCTGCCGCGGACGGCGGACGAGCCGCTGCGCGGGTCGCCGATACCGCTGGAGCCGGAGGACTCGCGGCGCGGCCGTGCGCCCGGCGACACGGAGGGCGCGGCCTCGGGCCGCAAGCTGGCGACGGTCCCGGCGCAGACGCCGCCGGCCGGACCGGCCAACGGCCAGATGCAGACGCAGATGGCGCCGCGCTTCTCGCAGACCTCGGTCCCCGCGGACCCGACGGCGCTGCCGGGGAGCGGTGCGCGGGTGGTGCCCCGTGGCGGCGCGAGCAACGGGGACGGTGCGCCGAGCGTGCCGCGGCAGCCGGACGAGCGTGCGGTGCCCGGGCCGGACCGGTCCGAGGCGCCGTCGCGTCCCGGTGCGCCGTCGGACGACGTGGCGGTGGGCGGGCGCCGGGACCGGACCGCGGAGTCGGGCGAGCGTGGCGAAGGGGGCAGCGGTGGGCGTGCGTGAGGTGCGGGGGCCGGGCCGTAGGCGCGGCATGCGGTCCGGCGCGTTCGTCGGGTGCGCGGTGGTGGTGCTCGCCGGGTGCGCGTCCATGCCGGACAAGGGCGGGCTCGAGTCCGTGGAGGCGTCGCAGCGGCCGGACTCGCAGGTACGCGTGTTCGCGTTGCCGCCGCGGGACGGGGCCAGCCCCAACAGCGTCGTCGACGGCTTCCTTGAGGCGCTGACCAGCGATGATCCCTCGTACGCGATGGCGCGCAAGTATCTGACGCCGAAGGCGGCCAAGGAGTGGCGGCCGGGGCAGGAGACCGTCGTGCTCGCCGACGGGCCGAGCGCGCGGCCCGCCAGCCAGCAGGACGGCGGCGACGAGGGGCAGACCTTCAAGCTGATCGGTCAGCGGGTCGCGACGGTCGACAAGCAGCAGGCCTACCAGCCGGACTCCGGCGAGTACGGGCAGAGTCTGCATCTGTCCCTGGTCAAGACCGCCAAGGGCAAGCAGTGGCGGATCGACGACCTGCCGACCGGAGTCGTGCTCGGAGAGTCCGACTTCCAGCGGGTCTACCAGTCCGTCAACAAGTACTACTACGCCGTGGATTCGGTCTCCGAGGACGCGGCCCCGCAGAAGCAGCTCGTCGCCGACCCCGTCTTCGTACGGCAGTGGACGGATCCGCTGACCGAGACGGTCAAGGAGGTCCTCGCCGGGCCGACGCGGTGGCTGGACCCCGCCGTGCGGACGGCGTTCCCGACGGGGGCGGGCCTCAAGAAGGGCTTCGAGTCCCTCGCGCCGGACGACGCGAACAAGCTGACCGTGCCGCTGAACACGCAGGCCGAGGCGGTCACGCCGACCAAGTGCAAGGAGATGGCGGCCCAGCTCCTGTATTCCCTGCGGGACCTGTCGTCGTCGAGCGTGAGCGAGGTCGAGCTGAAGCGTGCGGACGGCCGGTTCATGTGCGCGCTGAACGAGTCGGAGGCGGACGCCTTCGTGGCGCCCCGGCGCTCCCCCGTCATGGACAACCAGTACTTCCTGGACGGCAAGGGGCGGCTCGTCCGCATGGCGGGCAGCAGCAGCTCCGACCGGGAGCCCGCGCGGGTGCCGGGGCCGCTGGGCGAGGGCGTGCAGTCGCTGCGGTCCGTGGCGGTCTCGCGGGACCAGGAGCGCGGCGCGGGCGTGTCGGGCGACGGGCGGTCGCTGTACGTGGCCTCGTTCGTCTCCAGCGCCTCGCTCGGGGACCCGCTGGTGCGCAGCCAGGCCGCCTCGGTGAAGGACGGCCTGTCGAAGCCCAGCTGGGACGGGCGCGGCGACCTGTGGGTGGCCGACCGGGACCCGGATCACGCGCGGCTGCTCGTGTTCGGGCAGGGCCTCGGCGACAAGATGCAGGAGGTCTCCACGGACGGGCTCGCCGACGGCGCCCGGATCGAGGCGGTCAAGGCGTCCGCCGACGGTGCGCGGATCGCGCTCCTGGTGAAGGAAAAGGGCGCGACGTCGCTGCGGATCGGGCGCGTCGAACGGCATTCCGACGGGGAGGGGGGCGTCGAGTTCTCCGTCGCCGACCTGCGCATCGCCGCGCCGGAGATGGAGGACGTCACCGCCGTGTCCTGGGCGGGCGGCAGCCGCCTCCTGGTCGTCGGCCGGGAGGCCGGTGAGCTCCAGCAGATGCGGTACGTGCAGTGCGACGGCTCGACGCCGACGGGGCAGGCGCTGCCCGGTCTGACCCGCGTCAGCGAGATCGCCGCCTCCGAGGACGACCGGCTGCCGCTGCTCGCCCACTCGGACGACGGCATCGTCCGGCTGCCGCCGGGCGCGGCGTGGCAGTCGGTGCTCAAGGACGGGACGGCGCCGGTCTACCCCGGATAACCCGGCCCGGAGCTCCTGCCTGTCAGACCAGGCCGGTTGTCCACAGGCCGTTGTCCACAGGGCTGGTGGTGGCCCTGGCCGGAGGGCAGAGTGGGGGTATGCGGGGGTGGTGGCAGGACCTCTCCGATCTGGTGCTGCCGGCTCTGTGCGCGGGCTGCGGCAGGTCTCGTACGTCGCTGTGCGCGGGGTGTTCGGCGGCGTTGAGCGGTGCTGTGCCCGGCCGGGTACGGCCCCGCTCCGAGGCGCCCGGGCTGCCCGTCGTGCACGCGGCCGCGCCGTACGAGGGCGCCGTGCGGGCCGTGCTGCTCGCGCACAAGGAGCGCGGGGCGCTGGGGCTCGCGGGGCCGCTCGGCGCCGCGCTGGCGGGCGCGGTCCGGCAGGGGGCGCCCAGGGCCGACGGAAGGACCCTCGCGCTCGTCCCCGTACCCTCCGCGCCCCGTGCCGTACGGGCCCGTGGGCACGACCCCATGCGGCGCATCGCGTACGTCGCGGCGGCCGAGCTGCGGCGGGCCGGGGCTCCGGCGAGAGTGCTGGGTCTGCTGCGGCAGCGGCGTGCGGTGGCCGATCAGGCCGGGCTCGACGCCCGGGAGCGGCTCGCGAACGTGACCGGTGCGCTGGAGGTGGCGGCCGGGGCGGACGGGCTTCTGCGCGAAGTTGGCCGGATTGTGGTGGTCGACGACCTCATGACGACCGGCGCGTCCCTGGCCGAGGCGCACCGCGCCTTGCGCGCATTGACGCATCCGGTATCGGGTAACGGGGAGGTCGCAGGCGCGCGGGAACACCGCGTGACGGGTTCTCGAATGACGGGCGCGGACGAGGTCCTGGGGGCGGTGATCGCCGCCTCTCCGGATTCCTTCGAAATAAACCGGAAGTGACCGAGAATCTGCGTCATTGCAGGTCGCAGGAGGGTTATTTCCACTGAATGGAGGTACGCGTCAGTAGAGGGTGACGACATCCGTCCGGGCGAGATATGTTCGGATGTGAGGAACTTGGCGAGAAAGACAGCCTCTGTGCCTCGCATATCGGATTGCCGTCCCGTGGGTTTGCACAAGGATTCCGCAATCACCCGGAACGGTGGGGTGGAGATCTTGTCCGCGGGGGAGGAGGAGGTGGAAGTCACCGAGTCCGAGGCTCCGGATATGGCCGGAGCCTGGTGCAAGAGGGAGTAGCTCCGCCGACCAGAGCGGAGCGATCCGGGAACGGAGTTCTGCGTGGACATCGTCGTCAAGGGCCGCAAGACCGAGGTACCGGAGCGGTTCCGCAAGCACGTGGCCGAGAAGCTGAAGCTGGACAAGATCCAGAAGCTCGACGGCAAGGTGATCAGCCTCGACGTAGAGGTGTCCAAGGAGCCCAACCCCCGACAGGCCGACCGGTGCGACCGCGTGGAGATCACGCTGCGCACGCGCGGCCCGGTGATCCGGGCCGAAGCCGCGGCGAGCGACCCGTACGCGGCGCTCGACCTCGCCACCGACAAGCTGGACGCGCGGCTGCGCAAGGAGCACAGCAAGCGGTCGACGCGGCGCGGCACCAAGCGGATCTCGGCGGCCGAGGTGGCCGAGGTGGTCCCGGGCGCGGCGACGTTGAACGGGGACGGTTCGGTCGTCCGGGACGAGGCCGAGACCGACGGCGTACCCACCACCAAGATGGGGTCGCTCGAGGTCCAGGGCGAGGGCCCGCTCATCGTGCGCGAGAAGACGCACGTGGCGGCGCCCATGACGCTCGACCAGGCGCTCTACGAGATGGAGCTGGTCGGGCACGACTTCTATCTGTTCGTCGACTCCGAGACCAAGGAACCGAGCGTCGTCTACCGCCGCCACGCCTACGACTACGGCGTCATCCACCTCAGCACCGACCCCATGGTGACCGACGCGGAGACGCGCGGCGCCGACGCGGGTGACGCCATCGGCGGCTGAGCCCGTCCGGACAGCCGGCCCACCCGGGCACAGTTGTCCGAAAACCCGCTCATCGGGTGCCCCTGGAGCGCGCATGCGCCCCCGGGGGCACCTTTGTGCGACCCCTCAGTGCGCCGCACCGTCGTCGCGCGGACGCCGGGGCATGAAATCATGGCTGGGCCGGGTCAACCGGCTTGTCGGCGCCTCCGGTTGGCGCGGCACAGGACGACAGGCCACGGCCTTCAGGGGGAGGAACGATGGCGGACAGCTTCGGACCGATGCGGGGCGAGGGCGCCGGCGCTGCCGACGACGGCGCCGGCATGGGACCGGACGCGGGCTCCCCGCGCAAGGAGCCCATCCGGGTCCTTGTGGTCGACGACCACGCGCTGTTCCGGCGCGGCCTCGAGATCGTCCTCGCCGCCGAGGAGGACATCCAGGTCGTCGGCGAGGCCGGGGACGGCGCGGAGGCGGTGGACAAGGCGGCCGACCTGCTGCCGGACATCGTCCTGATGGACGTGCGGATGCCCAAGCGGGGCGGGATCGAGGCGTGCACCTCCATCAAGGAGGTGGCACCCAGCGCGAAGATCATCATGCTGACGATCAGCGACGAGGAAGCCGATCTCTACGACGCGATCAAGGCCGGTGCGACCGGTTATCTGCTGAAGGAGATCTCCACCGACGAGGTGGCCACGGCCATTCGCGCGGTCGCCGACGGGCAGTCGCAGATCAGCCCCTCGATGGCGTCGAAACTGCTCACCGAGTTCAAGTCGATGATCCAGCGCACCGACGAGCGCAGGCTCGTGCCCGCGCCCCGGCTGACCGACCGGGAACTCGAAGTGCTGAAGCTCGTCGCGACCGGCATGAACAACCGGGACATCGCCAAGGAGCTGTTCATCTCCGAGAACACCGTGAAGAACCATGTGCGCAACATCCTGGAGAAGCTGCAGCTGCACTCCAGGATGGAGGCCGTGGTCTACGCGATGCGCGAGAAGATCCTCGAGATCCGTTAGTCCAGATCTGTTGGTCCAGATCCGTTAGTCCAGCGCTTTGATCAGGGCCTGCTTCAGCTCAGGCACGTCCATGCGCTCCACCCGTACGCTGTCGCAGCCGACCCAGCTCGCCGCCTCGCGCAGCGCCTCGGCGACCCCTGCGACCGCCTTCGGGCCGTCCAGGGAGACCTGCCGGGCGACCAGGGTGGAGCCCTCGCGCGCGGGGTCGACGCGGCCCACCAGGCGGCCTCCGGCGAGCACCGGCATCGCGAAGTAGCCGTGCACCCGCTTCGGCTTGGGGACGTACGCCTCCAGGCGGTGCGCGAAGCCGAAGATCCGCTCCGTGCGCGCCCGCTCCCAGACCAGGGAGTCGAAGGGCGACAGGAGCGTCGTGCGGTGGCGGCCGCGCGGCACGGAGGCCAGCGCCGCCGGATCGGCCCACGCGGGCTTGGTCCAGCCCTGGACCGCCACCGGGACCAGGCCGGTGTCCGCGATCACCGCGTCGAACTGCTCGCTCTTGAGGCGGTGGTAGTCGGCGATGTCCGCGCGCGTGCCGACGCCGAGCGCCTCGCCCGCCTGCCGGACCAGACGGCGCACGCACTCCCGGTCGTCCAGCTCGTCATGGAGCAGTTCGGCGGGGACGGCGCGCTCCGCCAGGTCGTAGACCCGCTTCCAGGAGCGGCGCTCCACGCACACCACCTCGCCGTACATCAGCGCGCGCTCGACGGCGATCTTCGACTCGGACCAGTCCCACCACTCGCCCTTGTTCTTCGCGCCGCCCAACTCCGTGGCGGTGAGCGGGCCTTCGGTGCGGAGCTGCTTGACGACCTGCTCGTACGCCCCGTCGGGCAGGTCGTGGTGCCAGTGCGGGCGGGCGCGGTAGGCGCGGCGGCGGAACGCGAAGTGCGGCCACTCCTCGATCGGCAGGACGCAGGCGGCGTGCGACCAGTACTCGAAGGCGTGGCGGTCGCTCCAGTACGCCGCCTCGACGGCGGTCCTGCCGACCGCGCCCAGGCGCGCGTACGGGATCAGCTCGTGGGAGCGGGCGAGGACCGAGATCGTGTCGAGCTGCACCGCGCCCAGGTGGCGCAGGACCCCGCGGACCCCGCCCTTGCGGTCCGGGGCGCCGAGGAAGCCCTGGGCGCGCAGCGCGATGCGGCGGGCTTCGTCGGCGGACAGATCGGCGGCGGGACGCGGCAAGGTCGTCATGCCGGAAACGATAGGCCCGGCCACTGACAGTCAGGCCGCCACGACCGCTTTCAGGCGCGGGCCGGCAGGTACGGCACCGGGCAGGGCAGCCCCAGGTCGGACGGGAGCAGCGCGGCGATCCAGCAGTCGCGTACGACGTCCTTGTTGCGCAGGCCCGCGCGCAGGGTGCCCTCCATGGTGAAGCCGGCCTTCTCGGCGACCATGCGCGAGCCCGTGTTGCCCACTTCGGCCCGCCACTCCAGGCGCGTACAGCCGACGTCGGTGAAGGCCCAGCGGGCCAGGGCGAGGGTGGCCTCCGTCATGTAGCCGCGGCCGCGGTGCTCCTTGGCCGTCCAGAAGCCGATCTCCCAGGTGCCCGCGCGCGGGTGGTGCACCGAGATGGCGCCGAGGACCGGTCCGTCCTCCTCGGTGCGGACGGCGAAGGTGTACTCCGTGTCGGTGCGCCAGCCGTCGGCGACCACGCGCTGGACGAAGTATTCGGCGTCCCCGCGCGCGTAGGGCGAGGGAACCGGCACCCAGCGCTGGATCTCGGGGTCCTGGACCGCCGCGCACACCGCGTCGATGTCGGCGGGCTCGAAGGTGCGCAAGTGCAGGCGGGCGGTGGTCAGCTTCACGGGGTCCATCGCCCGATTCTGCTCGGGGCCGCGGCCGGGCGCCACGACTTTTCGGCTCCCGGAGCGGCACCTTCGAAGGCTCCCGTCCGTTGGACCTCATGGCAGACCTCCCGGCGCGGTGGGGTCCTCGCATACGATGGCCGTTGCTCAGGCTGTCGCTTGAGTAACCGACCGTGCCAGGCCCGACCGGCAAGGAGACCAACCGCGTGTCCGTCCTCCAGAAGATCATGCGTGCAGGCGAAGGCAAGATCCTGCGCAAGCTGCACCGCATCGCGGACCAGGTCAACTCCATCGAAGAGGACTTCGAGAGCCTCTCCGACGCCGAGCTGCGCGCCCTCACGGACGAGTACAAGGAGCGGCTCGCGGACGGCGAGACCCTCGACGACCTGCTGCCCGAGGCGTTCGCGACCGTGCGCGAGGCCGCCCGCCGCGTCCTCGGCCAGCGCCCCTACGACGTGCAGTTGATGGGTGGCGCCGCCCTCCACCTCGGCTACGTGGCGGAGATGAAGACCGGTGAGGGCAAGACCCTGGTCGGCACCCTGCCGACGTACCTGAACGCGCTGTCCGGCAAGGGCGTCCACCTGATCACGGTCAACGACTACCTGGCCGAGCGCGACTCCGAGATGATGGGCCGCGTCCACAAGTTCCTCGGCCTGACCGTCGGCTGCATCCTGGCGAACATGACGCCGGCGCAGCGCCGCGAGCAGTACAACTGCGACATCACGTACGGCACGAACAACGAGTTCGGCTTCGACTACCTGCGCGACAACATGGCGTGGTCGAAGGACGAGCTGGTCCAGCGCGGCCACAACTTCGCGGTGGTCGACGAGGTCGACTCCATCCTCGTCGACGAGGCCCGTACGCCGCTGATCATCTCCGGCCCCGCCGACCAGGCCACCAAGTGGTACGGCGACTTCGCGAAGCTCGTCACGCGCCTGAAGAAGGGCGAGGCGGGCAACCAGCTGAAGGGCATCGAGGAGACCGGCGACTACGAGGTCGACGAGAAGAAGCGCACCGTCGCCATCCACGAGTCCGGTGTCGCCAAGGTCGAGGACTGGCTGGGCATCGACAACCTCTACGAGTCGGTGAACACCCCGCTCGTCGGCTACCTGAACAACGCCATCAAGGCGAAGGAACTGTTCAAGAAGGACAAGGACTACGTCGTCATCGACGGCGAAGTCATGATCGTCGACGAGCACACCGGCCGTATCCTCGCCGGCCGCCGCTACAACGAGGGCATGCACCAGGCGATCGAGGCGAAGGAAGGGGTGGACATCAAGGACGAGAACCAGACGCTCGCCACGATCACCCTGCAGAACTTCTTCCGCCTCTACGACAAGCTCTCCGGCATGACCGGTACGGCGATGACCGAGGCCGCCGAGTTCCACCAGATCTACAAGCTCGGCGTCGTCCCGATCCCGACCAACAAGCCGATGGTCCGCAAGGACCAGGCCGACCTGATCTACCGCACCGAGGTCGCCAAGTTCGACGCGGTCGTCGACGACATCGCGGAGAAGCACGAGAAGGGCCAGCCGATCCTCGTCGGCACGACGTCGGTCGAGAAGTCCGAGTACCTCTCGCAGCAGCTCTCCAAGCGCGGTGTCCAGCACGAGGTGCTCAACGCCAAGCAGCACGACCGGGAGGCGACGATCGTCGCCCAGGCGGGCCGCAAGGGCGCCGTCACCGTCGCGACGAACATGGCGGGCCGCGGTACCGACATCAAGCTCGGCGGCAACCCCGACGACCTCGCCGAGGCCGAGCTGCGCCAGGCGGGCCTCGACCCCGTCGAGCACGTCGAGGAGTGGGCCGCTGCCCTGCCCGCCGCCCTGGAGAAGGCCGAGCAGGCCGTCAAGGCGGAGTTCGAGGAGGTCAAGGAGCTCGGCGGGCTCTACGTCCTCGGCACCGAGCGCCACGAGTCGCGGCGTATCGACAACCAGCTGCGCGGTCGTTCCGGCCGTCAGGGCGACCCCGGCGAGTCCCGCTTCTACCTCTCCCTCGGCGACGACCTGATGCGCCTGTTCAAGGCGCAGATGGTCGAGCGCGTCATGTCGATGGCGAACGTGCCGGACGACGTGCCGATCGAGAACAAGATGGTCACGCGCGCGATCGCCTCCGCGCAGTCGCAGGTCGAGCAGCAGAACTTCGAGACGCGCAAGAACGTCCTGAAGTACGACGAGGTGCTCAACCGCCAGCGCGAGGTCATCTACGGCGAGCGCCGCCGCGTCCTGGAGGGCGAGGACCTGCACGAGCAGGTGCAGCACTTCATGGACGACACGATCGACGCCTACATCCAGGCCGAGACCGCCGAGGGCTTCGCCGAGGAGTGGGACCTCGACCGGCTGTGGGGCGCCTTCAAGCAGCTCTACCCGATCAAGGTCACGGTCGAGGAGCTGGAGGAGGAGGCCGGTGACCGCGCCGGTCTGACCGCCGAGTTCATCGCCGAGGCCGTCAAGGACGACATCCACGCGCAGTACGAGCAGCGCGAGGAGCAGCTCGGCTCCGAGATCATGCGTGAGCTGGAGCGCCGGGTCGTCCTCTCCGTGCTCGACCGCAAGTGGCGCGAGCACCTCTACGAGATGGACTACCTCCAGGAGGGCATCGGCCTGCGCGCCATGGCGCAGAAGGACCCGCTGGTCGAGTACCAGCGCGAGGGCTTCGACATGTTCACCGCCATGATGGAGGGCATCAAGGAGGAGTCCGTCGGCTACCTGTTCAACCTGGAGGTCCAGGTCGAGCAGCAGGTCGAGGAGGTCCCGGTCGAGGACGCGGCGCCCGCCACGTCGCTCGACAAGGAGGACGCGGTTCCGGCGCAGGCCGGTTCGCGCCCGGAGATCCGCGCCAAGGGCCTCGACGCCCCGCAGCGCCCGGACCGCCTGCACTTCCAGGCGCCGAACGCCGAGGGCGGTGTCGACGAGGGCGACTTCGTCACCGAGGACGGGCCGACGCGCTCCGAGGCGGACGGTCTGACGCGGGCCGAGCGGCGCAAGCAGGCCAAGGGCCGCCGTCGCAAGAAGTAGCCCGGGGTCGTTCCGCGAAGGGCCGGGCGCCGTGCGCCCGGCCCTTCGCCGTGTCACCCGCCGTCCCGTGGCGGGCGGGCGCCGAGCTCCACCGCTGTGACGCGCCAGCGGTTGTCGGCCGACAGGTGCATGCGGAAGGCCAGCGCGTGCAGGCGCCGTCCGGCGGTGATGCGGGCGAAGACCTCGTAGGTGTCGGTCGCCGCGACGAAGTAGCCGACGTCGTGGATGGCCGGGCGAAGGCCCCCGGTGCCGAGCGGGCGGCGGGCCACCAGCCACAGCAGGTCGTCGTAGGCGCGGTCGGCGGTGTAGCGGGCGAACCAGTGCGGGGGCCTCGTGCCGGCCAGGACCAGGAGCAGGCGCTGGGTGAACATCTCGGTGGGGTGCGGGGGTGCCTCCGGCGGTACGCGGCGGGCGGGTGCCGGGCGACGGGAGTCCCGGCGGGCCGGCGGGCGGGAAGGGGGCCGGGCCGTTCCCCGGGGACCCTGCCGGAACATGACCTTCTGCACGTCGCCTCCGTATGCCGATCGCCGTACGCCTCGCCGGATACCAGTCGGTAACCCTGTCTGTGGGACCTTGTACGGGGCTCGGCGAGAGCGCTGCAAGAGGCGCGGCGGCGCACCCGGAGGCCGCGGTCGGTTCACCTATCCGGGTGAGGGGAGAGCTGGTCGCGGCGTTGCGGCCGTCGACCCGGCCCGCCGCCCCTTGACGCGGGCGGGCGAAGCGGCCCGCAGCCCGAAGGGGGACTCCCGTACGTATCCTGGAGGCCCCTGCGACCTTGATGACGACGAAAGCGGCCGGCCATGCGCGTGTACGTACCTCTGTCCCTGCCCCGACTCGCAGAGGCGTACAAGACGGGCGAGCTCGGGCCCGCGCCGCTCACCGCCTACGCCGTGACGCCCGCGCTGCGCGAGTGGTACCTCTCCGACGACATCGAGGAGCTGGAGTACGCGGCCCTGAACCGCGCCGCGCTCGCCTCGCTGCGGCTGATCGCCGGGGAGCCGGAAGCGGCGCGGCGGCGGGTCGTCGTCGCCGTGGACGTGCCGGACAAGGCCGCCGTCACCGACCCCGACACCGGGCTCGACCCCGCCTCGCTGGGTGAGGTCACCGTCCGCGAGACCGTGCGCCTCGCCAAGGCCGCCGCCGTGCACGTCGACGCCGACGACGCCGAGGCCGACGTCACCGCCGCCGCCGCCGCGCTCGGCGCCGCCGATCACGGGGACGACGACGCGCAGTTCATCGTCGACGGGGCCGAGGACCACGAGCTGCTGTGGTTCGCCACCCAGGAGATCCCGAATCTCGTGGGCCGCGACGACTGAGCCCCTGACCGCCGAGCCCGCGGCCCCGCCGGACACGGCGGGTAGGTTCTAGGAATGGGGAGACACATACCTGCCGCGCACATCGTCTGGGACTGGAACGGCACCCTGTTCCACGACAACGAGGCGATCATCCGCGCCACCAACGCCGCCTTCGCGGAGATCGGGCTGCCCCCGATCACGCTGGAGAAGTACCGGGCGCTGTACTGCGTGCCGGTGCCCAAGTTCTACGAACGGCTGATGGGGCGGATGCCCACGCACGCCGAGTGGGTCCTGATGGACGACGCCTTCCACCGGCACTACGTGCTGCACTCCGTGGCGTGCGGGCTCGCCGACGGGGTGGAGCCGCTGCTCGCCGGATGGCAGGACGCGGGCCGCAGCCAGTCCATCCTCAGCATGTACGGGCACGAGGAACTGGTGCCGCTGGTCCGGCAGTTGGGCATCACCGAGCGGTTCGTGCGGGTCGACGGGCGGACCGGCCCGTCCGGCGGCAGCAAGGCCGAGCACATGGTGCGGCACCTGAGCGCGCTGCAAGGTGTGGCGCCGGAGCGGACCGTGGTGATCGGGGACGCGGCCGACGACGCGGTCGCCGCGCTCGGCGCGGGTGCGCACGCGGTGCTCTGGACCGGCGGTTCGCACAGCCGGGCCAGCCTCGAAGGGGTGGGCGCGCCGGTCGTGGACACGCTGGCGGAGGCGGTGCGCGAGGCGGAACGGCTGGTCGTTGCGGCCTGAACCACGTCACCACCGGCACGGACGCGTCGGCGTGAACCGCTTCAGCACCGGCACGGACGCGCAGGTCTAGGTATACGGACGGCGGGGTTGCGTCGAATTTGCGTATACCTGTCTTCCCGCATACCGATGCATGGCGCGCGGGTGTCCCGCGATGCTTGGACCGGCTGCCCTGTCGGCGGGGCAGCCGGCCCGCCGTGACCCCGCGGGCTGCTCATCCCGTACGCGCGCGTCAGGCGCCCACCGGCGCCTTCGCCCGCAGCACCGTGAGGAACTCCCGCATCCAGGCGGCGTGGTCCGTCCAGGCGCGGGACGAGACGAGGGTGCCGTCGACGACCACCTCCGCGTCCTGGAACGTGGCGCCCGCCGCCTGCAGGTCGGGTTCGAGCGCCGGGTACGCCGTCACGCGGCGGCCCCGCAGGCCGTCGACCGCGGCGGTCAGGAGCGGGCCGTGGCAGATCTGGGCGATGGGCTTGTCGGAGTCGAAGAAGGCTTTGACGATCTTGCGGAGTTCGCCGTCGCCGCGCAGGTACTCCGGGGCCCGGCCGCCCGGGATCACCAGGGCCGCGTACGCGCCCGGCTCGACGTCCGCGAAGGCCAGGTCGGCCTCCCAGGTGTAGCCGGGCTTCTCCGTGTAGGTGTCGAACCCGGGCTCGAAGTCGTGCACGACGAACCGCAGGCGTTTGCGCGCGGGGGCCGCGATGCGGACGTCGTAGCCCTCTTCGCGCAGCCGTTGGTACGGGTAGAGGACCTCCAGGGACTCCGCCGCGTCGCCGGTCACGATCAGGATCCTCGGTGCCCTTGATGGTGCCGTTGGTGGTGCCATTGGTCACACCCTCCCCTCGACGGTCGGGTATCCGCCGTCGTGCCCAACGTGCCGCCGCCCCGCACTCCTGGCAAGGGGGCGGGCCCTGGCACGGGAAGGGCCGCGCTTCTGTGCAGAGTGTCAAAGTTCGACCGTAGGTTTTGTACACATACAGCTCATGACGGGTCCCCCGCGGAGAGCGATAGCCTGGTGCGGTGATCAGCGCGATATCTCGCGGGGGCATCGTCGCCCCCTGCCCGCGCCGGGAAGACACGGTTCGCCACCGCGACCGGGCCCGGCGCGCAGCCGCTGATCATTTCCGGCGGATGGCCAGTTCGTTGAAAATGGCGCATTACCGTCCGCTCTTCTTCCAATCCGGCATAACGTCGAGGCTGACCGGACACCCCGCGTCACGGCGTTGCGTCGATCGCTTCATCATCGGAACGTCTACGTCACGCAATGGCGCGCGACAGGAGCCAGAGGACAATGCAGACCAAGCTGGACGAAGCCAAGGCCGAGCTGCTCGCACGGGCCGCCCGGGTAGCTGAGAACAGCCCGGTAGGGGGGCACCTACCGACCGGGGCGGCGGGCGAGGGCGCGGGCGGTCCCCTGGACCAGGAGACCGTGCTCGCGTTCCTCCGGCGCTACTACCTGCACACGGCGCCCGAGGATCTGGCCGACCGCGACCCGGTCGACGTCTTCGGTGCCGCGTACTCCCACTACCGGCTCGCGGAGAACCGTCCGCAGGGCACGGCCAACGTGAAGGTGCACACCCCGACCGTCGAGGAGAACGGCTGGACGTGCAGCCACTCGGTCGTCGAGGTCGTCACCGACGACATGCCGTTCCTCGTGGACTCGGTGACCAACGAGCTGTCGCGGCAGGGCCGCGGCATCCACGTCGTCATCCACCCGCAGGTCGTCGTCCGCCGCGACGTCACCGGCAAGCTCCAGGAAGTGCTGCCCGCCGGTTCCACCGCCGAGGGCCACGACGTGCTCACCGAGTCGTGGATCCACGTCGAGACGGACCGCGAGAGCGACCGCGAGGACCTCAAGCAGATCACCGCCGACCTGCTGCGTGTCCTGTCCGACGTGCGCGAGTGCGTCGAGGACTGGGAGAAGATGCGCGACGCCGCGCTGCGCATCGCCGAGGAGCTGCCCGCCGAGCCCACCGCGGGCGACCTGGCCGAGCAGGAGGTCAGCGAGGCGCGTGAGCTGCTGCGCTGGCTGGCCGACAACCACTTCACCTTCCTCGGCTACCGCGAGTACACCCTCACCGACGAGGACTCCCTGGCCGCCGTGCCCGGCACCGGCCTCGGCATCCTGCGCGCCGACCCGCAGCACGAGGGCGAGGACCACCACCCGGTCTCCCCGTCCTTCAACCGGCTGCCCGCCGACGCCCGCGCCAAGGCCCGCGAGCACCGCCTCCTGGTCCTCACCAAGGCCAACAGCCGCGCCACCGTGCACCGCCCGTCCTACCTCGACTACGTCGGCGTGAAGAAGTTCGACGCCGACGGCAATGTCGTCGGCGAGCGCCGCTTCCTCGGCCTGTTCTCCTCCGCCGCGTACACCGAGTCGGTGCGCCGCGTCCCCGTGATCCGCCGCAAGGTCGCCGAGGTCCTCAAGGGCGCGGGCTTCTCGCCCAACAGCCACGACGGCCGCGACCTGCTCCAGATCCTGGAGACGTACCCGCGCGACGAGCTGTTCCAGACCCCGGCCGACGAGCTGCGCTCCATCGTCACCTCGGTCCTCTACCTCCAGGAGCGCCGCCGGCTCCGGCTCTACCTGCGCCAGGACGAGTACGGGCGCTACTACTCGGCCCTCGTCTACCTGCCGCGCGACCGCTACACCACCGGCGTCCGGCTGCGGATCATCGACATCCTCAAGGAGGAGCTGGCCGGGACCAGCGTCGACTTCACCGCCTGGAACACGGAGTCGATCCTCTCCCGGCTGCACTTCGTCGTCCGCGTCGCGCCCGGCACCGAGCTGCCGCAGCTCTCCGACGCCGACAAGGACCGCATCGAGGCGCGGCTCGTCGA
Source organism: Streptomyces sp. R818 (assembly GCF_056172735.1). Lineage (NCBI taxonomy): Bacteria > Bacillati > Actinomycetota > Actinomycetes > Kitasatosporales > Streptomycetaceae > Streptomyces > Streptomyces sp. R818. Next base: position 154,884 of record NZ_JAOCNE010000010.1, on the reverse strand, counting down.
CGCCGCCCGCTCCTGGGCCGACGGTTTCGCCGAGGCGCTGAACGCCGAGTGCGGTGAGGAGCGCGCCGCCGAACTGCTTCGCCGCTACGCGGGCTCGTTCCCCGAGGGCTACAAGGCGGACCACTCGCCGCGCGCGGCCGTCGCCGACCTCGTCCACCTGGAACAGCTCAAGCAGGGCGGCAAGGACTTCGCGCTGTCGCTGTACGAGCCGGTCGGCGCCGCGCCCGGCGAGCGCCGCTTCAAGATCTTCCGGACCGGGGCGCCCGTCTCGCTCTCCGAGGTCCTGCCGGTGCTCCAGCGCCTGGGCGTCGAGGTCACCGACGAGCGCCCGTACGAGCTGCGGTGCAGTGACAAGACGACCGCGTGGATCTACGACTTCGGGCTGCGGATGCCGAAGCCCGCGAACGGCGGCGCCGACGACCTCGGCGCCGACGGCCGCGAGCGGTTCCAGGAGGCGTTCGCCGCGACCTGGACCGGGCTCGCCGAGAACGACGGGTTCAACAGCCTCGTGTTGCGCGCCGGGCTGAACTGGCGCCAGGCGATGGTGCTGCGCGCGTACGCCAAGTACCTGCGCCAGGCCGGCTCCACGTTCAGCCAGGACTACATGGAGGACACCCTCCGCACCAACGTCCACACGACCCGGCTGCTCGTCTCCCTCTTCGAGGCGCGGATGTCGCCGGACCGCCAGCGCGCCGGGACCGAGCTGACGGACGGCCTGCTCGAAGAGCTGGACGGCGCCCTCGACCAGGTGGCCTCGCTCGACGAGGACCGCATCCTGCGCTCCTTCCTCACCGTCATCAAGGCGACGCTGCGCACCAACTTCTTCCAGGAGGCGGGCGGCGGCCAGCCGCACGCGTACGTCTCCATGAAGTTCGACCCGCAGGCCATCCCGGACCTGCCCGCGCCGCGGCCCGCGTACGAGATCTGGGTGTACTCGCCGCGCGTCGAGGGCGTGCACCTGCGCTTCGGCAAGGTCGCGCGCGGCGGTCTGCGCTGGTCGGACCGGCGCGAGGACTTCCGCACCGAGATCCTCGGGCTGGTCAAGGCGCAGATGGTGAAGAACACCGTCATCGTGCCGGTCGGCGCGAAGGGTGGTTTCGTCGCCAAGCAGCTCCCGGACCCGGGCGTGGACCGGGACGCGTGGATGGCCGAGGGCATCCGCAGCTACAAGACGTTCATCTCGGCGCTGCTCGACATCACCGACAACCTGGTGGCCGGCGAGGTCGTCCCCCCGAACGACGTCGTGCGCCACGACGAGGACGACACCTACCTCGTCGTCGCGGCCGACAAGGGCACGGCGACCTTCTCCGACATCGCCAACGAGGTCGCGGGCAGCTACAACTTCTGGCTCGGTGACGCGTTCGCCTCCGGCGGCTCCGCCGGGTACGACCACAAGGCGATGGGCATCACCGCGCGCGGCGCCTGGGAGTCCGTGAAGCGGCACTTCCGCGAGCTGGGCGTCGACACGCAGTCCCAGGACTTCACGGTCGTCGGCGTCGGCGACATGTCCGGTGACGTGTTCGGCAACGGCATGCTGCTCAGCGAGCACATCCGCCTGGTCGCCGCCTTCGACCACCGGCACATCTTCATCGACCCGAAGCCGGACGCGGAGACCTCCTACGCCGAGCGGCGCCGCATGTTCGAGCTGCCGCGCTCGTCATGGGCCGACTACGACAAGGAGCTGATCTCGCAGGGCGGCGGCGTCTTCCCGCGCTCCGCCAAGGCGATCCAGCTCAACCAGCACATCCGCGACGCGCTCGGCATCGAGGGCCGCCAGGCGAAGATGACCCCGGCCGAGCTGATGAAGGCGATCCTCCAGGCCCCGGTGGACCTGCTGTGGAACGGCGGCATCGGGACGTACGTGAAGTCCTCGGCGGAGTCCAACGCGGACGTCGGCGACAAGGCCAACGACGCCATCCGCGTCGACGGCCAGGACGTGCGCGCCCAGGTCATCGGCGAGGGCGGCAACCTCGGCGCGACCCAGCTCGGCCGCATCGAGTTCGCCCGGACCGGCGGCAAGGTCAACACGGACGCCATCGACAACAGCGCGGGCGTCAACACCTCCGACGTCGAGGTCAACATCAAGGTCCTGCTCAACGGTCTCGTGTCGGAGGGCGACCTGACGGTGAAGCAGCGCAACAAGCTGCTCGCCGCGATGACCGACGAGGTCGGGCACCTGGTCCTGCGCAACAACTACGCGCAGAACGTGGCGCTCGCCAACGCCGTCGCTCAGTCGCCGTCCCTGCTCCACGCCCACCAGCGGTTCATGCGCCGCCTCGGCAAGCAGGGCCACCTCGACCGGTCCCTGGAGTTCCTGCCCAACGACCGGCAGATCAAGGAGCTCCTCAACTCCGGGCGCGGGCTCTCCCAGCCCGAGCTGGCCGTCCTCCTCGCCTACACGAAGATCACGGCGGCCGAGGAGCTGATCCACACCACCCTGCCCGACGACGAGTACCTGCGCCGTCTGCTGCACGCCTACTTCCCGGAGGCGCTGCGCGACAAGTACGCCGACGCGATCGACGCGCATCCGCTGCGCCGCGAGATCATCACGACGGTCCTCGTCAACGACACGGTGAACACCGGCGGTTCGACGTTCCTGCACCGCCTCCGCGAGGAGACCGGGGCGTCCCTGGAGGAGATCGTGCGGGCGCAGCTCGCCGCACGCGAGATCTTCGGGCTCGGCCAGGTGTGGGACGCGGTGGAGGCGCTCGACAATGTCGTCGCCGCCGACGTCCAGACCCGGATCCGGCTGCACTCGCGCCGCCTCGTCGAGCGCGGCACGCGCTGGCTGCTCAACAACCGGCCGCAGCCGCTCCAGCTCGCCGAGACGATCTCCTTCTTCAAGGACCGTGTCGCCGAGGTGTGGGCCGCCATGCCGAAGATGCTCAAGGGCGCGGACGCCGAGTGGTACCAGTCGATCTGCGACGAGCTGACGGGTGGCGGTGTCCCGGAGGCGCTGGCCGGTCAGGTCGCCGGGTTCTCGTCCGCTTTCCCGACGCTCGACATCGTGCAGATCGCGGACCGTACGGGCAAGGAGGCGACGGACGTCGCCGAGGTCTACTACGACCTCGCCGACCGGCTCTCCATCACCCAGCTCATGGACCGCATCATCGAACTCCCGCGGGCCGACCGCTGGCAGTCGATGGCCCGCGCCTCCATCCGCGAGGACCTCTACGCGGCGCACGCCGCCCTGACGGCGGACGTGCTGGCCGTCGGGAACGGGGCGTCGACGCCGGAGGAGCGGTTCAAGGCGTGGGAGGAGAAGAACGCGCCGATCCTGGGCCGCGCGCGCACGACCCTGGAGGAGATCCAGGGCTCGGACGCCTTCGACCTGGCGAACCTGTCGGTGGCCATGCGGACGATGCGGACGCTGCTGCGGGTGCACTCGTAGCGGTTACGTGGAAGAGGGCGCCCCGGGCCGGATGTGTTCCGGCCCGGGGCGCCCCCCTTATGCCCGCTTCCAGAGCGTCAGCTCGGTGCTGACGTCGGGCAGGTCGTGGTCCGCGTCCGGACCGCTGATGCCGGTGATCTCCAGCATGGCGAGCTGCTTCTCGTCGGTCTGCGTGCACAGCACGGTGCCGACGGGCAGCGTCTCGCGCAGATCCTCCGCGTCGATCTGGCTCGGCAGGACATCGGACTGGGAGCCCTCCAGGCACTGGGCGGCGGTGGTGCCCGCGCTCTTGCCCATGGGCGTCTTGAACTCCCAGCTGCCGCCCGACACTTCGCTCAGTTCGAGGTCGTCGCCGCCCGAGATGTCGCCGGGGCTCTTGACCTTGGGCACGTCCAGATCGACCCCGATGACGTGCGCTCCGCCGGGTGAGCGCAGGGCGAAGGGGCGGGCCTCGACGACGGCCGTGTACCCGGCGTCGTCCGCCTTGTCGTCCGTCGTCGGGGTCGGGTCCGCGCTTTTCGTGTTCTTGTGGGTGGGCGGATTCACGGGCTGGGAGGACCGGCCGCCGTGCGCGTTGGTGCCGCCGCCGTTGTCGTCCTTGCCGAGGAGGTACACCGCCGTGCCCGCGCCGGCGGCGACCGCGACCACCAGGGCCGTGGCGATCAGGGCGGCCCGCCCGCCGCGCTTCTTCGGGGCGGGCGTCGGCTGGAGCGTGGGGGTGTAGGCGACCGCCGGGCCCGTGGGCTGCGCCGGGGCGGGCGGTGCCAGCGCCTCCTGCTCGCGCCGCGCGATCTCCGTGGCGAACGGCGCGGGCAGCCACCCCTCGAAGTCGCTCAGCGAACGCCCGGACGCCTCCTGGCAGAGCGCGGCCAGCTCCTCCGTGCCGATGCGCTCGGCCGGGTCCGCGGTGAGCATGCGCTCAAGGAGGGGCCGCAGCTTCGGATCGTGGCCGTCGAGCCGCGGCGGGCGGTGCGCCGTGTTGGCGATCTGCGCGGCGACGGTGATGGCGCCGCCGTCCCCGTACGGATGGCGGCCGGTCGCGGCGACCGCGGCGATCAGGCCGAGCGAGAACACGTCGGTGGCGGGGCCGACCGGGTCGCCGAGCGCGTGTTCGGGCGACATGTACTGCGGGGTGCCGATGAGGGCGCCGGACTGGGTGAGCTGGGTGGCGTCGGCGGCGCGGGCGATGCCGAAGTCGATGACGTACGGGCCGGTGCCGCTCAGCATGATGTTGCTGGGCTTCAGGTCGCGGTGGATCACCCCCGCCGCGTGGATGGCGGTGAGGGCGCGGGCCGCGCAGCCGACGAGCTGCAGCGTGGCGTCGACGGGAAGCGGGCCGAGGGTGGTGAGGGCGTCGTGCAGGGAGACGCCGGGGATGAACGTTGACGCCAGCCACGGGAGTTCGCCCGAGGTGTCGTGGTCGACGACCGGGACGAGATGGTAGCCCTGGACGCGGCGGGCCGCCCGGACCTCCTGCTCGAAGCGGCGGCGGAAGTCGGGGTCCTGCCCGTACTCGCGGCGGATGACCTTGAGGGCGACGGGCTGGTTGCCGCGCGTGTAGGAGAGGTAGACGGTGCCCATACCGCCCTCGCCGACCCGGGCCACCAGCCGGTAGCCGGAGGTCTGGCGCGGGTCCTGCGGGCCGAGCGGGCTGAGTATCGTCCCGGTGCCGGACGTCATGACGCATCCCCCGATGTGACGTGTGAAAGGGGAACGATCCTACGTGACGGGGGAGTTGCCGTCCGAACCGGTTTGCCCGCGCCGGCGGGCGCGGATGTCCTTCAGCGTGAGCGGCGCGGTGGGCGGCAGCGCCCGTACGGTCTCCGCGTCGGCCAGGGAGACGGGTGCGACGAGCCCCGGGGGCAGCCAGTCCGTGAAGTCGGTGACGTCTTTGCGGGCCGCGCCCGCGCACAGGACCGTGAGCGCCGACGGCGACGGGCGTGCCTCGGGCGCGGCGGCGAGGCACGCGCCGACGATGTCGCGCAGCGGGCGCGGGACACCGGCCAGGGCGGGCGGTTCGCGGTCCGTGCCCGCGATGCGCGCGGCGACGGCGAGGGCGTTGCCCCGGCCGTACGGGTGGCGGCCGGTCGCCGCCTCGGCGGCGAGGACACCGAGCGCGAAGATGTCGGAGGCGGGCGTGGCCTTGCGGCCGAGTGCGTGTTCAGGGGACATGTAGCGCGGGGTGCCGAGCAGGCGGCCCGCCGTGGTGAGGGTGGCGGCGCCGACGGCGCGGGCGATGCCGAAGTCCAGCAGCCAGGGACCGTCTGCGGCCAGGACGAGGTTGGCGGGCTTCAGGTCGCGGTGGACCACGCCCGCCGCGTGCACGGCGGAGAGCGCCCGCGCGGCGGCGGCCGTGAGCTGGAGGACCGCGGGCAGCGGGAGCGGGCCGTGCGCGGCCAGGGCGGCGTCGAGCGGGAGTCCCGGTATGTAGCGGGTGGCGAGCCAGGGGCGGCGGGCGGTCGCGTCGTGGTCGAGGACCGGTACGAGGTGCGGCCCGGCGATCCGGCGCGCCGCCGCGACTTCGCGGGCGAACCGCTCGCGGAACGCCGCGTCGTCCGCGTACTCGGGCCGGACCAGCTTGAGGGCGACGGGCCGGCCGCCCCGCGTGCACGTGAGGTAGACGGTGCCCATGCCGCCCTGCCCGATCCTGGCGTGCAGGGGGTAGCCGGCGACCTCGCGCGGGACGCCGGGGCGCAGCGGGCCGAGCCGGTTGCCGTTGCCGTCCGCCGCGGCGCCGCCCATCTGCCCCTGCCTTCCGCCGAGTTCGGCCCCGTATCTTACGGGTGGGCGACGCGACCGGGGCGGACACTGCGTGATACGCCACAAAATAGGGCAATCCATCTAAAGTAGAGCTGATTGTCCGACAGGTAAGCAGATGTGCTGATGCGGAAATGTGCGGAGGCGCGCAGGTGCGAAGGCGCAGTTCACAGGGAGAGCCGATGCCGTTGATCCCGTCGGGGCCGTCCGGGGCCGACACGCAGCCGGAGAGCCGGGCCGCCGCGCTGCCGGCCGACTGGGCCGCGACACCGCTGACCGTCGTCATGCCGACCTACAACGAGGCGGGGAACCTGCCCCGGATGGCCGACGCGCTGATGGATCTCGGGCTGCCCGGGCTGCGGCTGCTCGTCGTCGACGACTCCAGCCCCGACGGGACCGGCGAGATCGCCGACGCGTACGCGCGCCGGTTCGGCCCCGAGCGCATCGGCGTCCTGCACCGGGCGGGCAAGGAGGGCCTGGGGCGCGCGTACGCCGCGGGCATGGGGCAGGCCGTCGCGGACGGCGCGCGCTACGTGCTCCAGATGGACGCCGACGGCAGCCACCCCGTCGCCAAGGTCCCGCAGCTCCTCGGCGTCGCCCTCTCGACGGGCGCGGCCGTCACCCTCGGCAGCCGCTACGTCCAGGGCGGCACCCTCTCCGACGCCTGGGGCGCGCACCGCCGGCTGCTCTCCCGCTGGGCCAACGCCTACGCGGGCACCATCCTCGGCACCCGCGTCCGCGACATCACCGGCGGCTTCAACCTGTGGCGCGAGGACGCGCTGCGCGCCATCGACCTGGCCTCCGTGGACAGCGCGGGCTACAGCTTCCAGGTCGAGATGAAGTACCGGGCGGTGCGGCGCGGCTTCGAGGTGATGGAGGTGCCGATCCACTTCGAGGACCGTACGGTCGGCGAGTCCAAGATGAACCTGATGGTGCAGCTGGAGTCCGTCGCGATGCCGTGGAAGCTCCGCGCGAGTGCGCGTCGCCGGTAGCGCGGCGGCGCGGGGCGCGGCGCTGCTGCTCCTCGTGCTCCTCGTCGCGGTCGTCGTACGGCTGCCGTGGGCCGGTGACCTGGGCGTGCACGCCGCCACGATCGAACGTCTGCGGCACGACCTGCTCGACCCGGGCGACCCGCTGGTCGCGGCCGACGCGCCGAGCCCGTACTACACGCCCTGGACGCTGCTGCTCGGCTGCGCCGCGAAGGTGACCGGGCTCGGGGTGTTCGTGGTGCTGCGCGGCGCGGCGCTCGTGTCGCTCGCGGTGCTGGTGTCGGGGGTGTGGTCGTTCACCGGTACGTTCCTGGAGGCGGGCGCGGCCGGGCGGTGGCGGCGGGCCGCCGTGGTCGCCGTCGTCCTGCTCTCCCTGGTGCTGCTGTGGGGCACGACCCTGTTCAACTGGAGCGGGTTCCTCGGCCTCAACTCCCTCGCGCTGACCGTCTCCTACCCGAGTACGTTCGCGCTGGGCGCCGCCTTCTGGCTGTGGGCGCTGCTGCGCCGGGCGACTGCCTGGCCGCACTTCCTGTGGGCCGGTGTGCTGTGGGCGGTGATCCTGCTGAGCCACCAGTTCACCGGGGTGGTCGCGTCGCTCGGGGCGCTGGCGATGGTGCTCGGGGCGCGCCCGTGGCCCGGCCGGACGGTGTGGCTCCGCCTCGCTGCCGGACTGGCACTGGGCCTGGGGCTGCTCGCGCTCTGGCCGTACTACTCCTTCTTCGGCCTGTTCGGCGTCGGCGGCCTGGAGGAGATCCACCGCTCCCTGTACCGGAGTCTGCCCGGGCGCTTCTGGCTCGTCGCGCTGGTCGGCGGGGCCGCGCTCGCGCTCCGCTGGTGGCGTGACCGGCGCGATCCGCTGGTGCTGTTCTGCGTGCTCGGGGCCCTGGTGTTCGCGGCGGGCGGCGTCGGCGGGCACTGGTCGTGGGGCCGGGTGCTGCCCGCGGTGCTGATCCCCGCGCAGGTCGCGGCGGGTCTGGAGGTCTTCTGCGCGCCGCGCCGGGCGGTGCGGGTGGCGCTCGGCTGGGTCGTCGCCGGGGCGCTGTGCGTCGGGGCGTGGGCGCAGTGCGGGGTGCTCGGCTACGTCCTGCCGCGCTCGGCGCTGCCGTCCGTCGTCGCCGACAGGTACCGGGAGCCGTGGGCCGGGTACCACTGGATCACGCCGTGGGTGAAGTACGGGGACGTGGTCCTGGCCAAGAAGTGGCCGGCCCGCCAGATCCCGGCCTACGGCCCGTACACGGTGGCCCCCGGCTACCCGGACTTCTTCCTGGCCGACGAGGAGGAACGGCTGGCGGCGGTCCGCACGTACTTCGCGCCGGACACGTCGGAGCGGCGGCGGGCGGAGGTGCTGCGGCGGTACGGGGTGGGGTGGGTGGTGGCGTACCCGGGGGAGGTCCGGGAGGAGGGCGGGGCGGGGCTGGAGAAGGCGGCGGCGGGTCCGCGCGGCCAGACCTTGTACCGGGTGCCTCGCGTCTGAGGGCCGGGGTGGGAGGAGGAGGCTTTTCGCCTGGCCCGGCCGGGGGCGGAGGAGGCGGCTGTATCGCCTGCCCCGCCCGCGAGGCACCCGCCCCCAAAGCCCCGCCTCACAACACCCGCCTTGCAACCGGCGGGGCCGCAGGAGGCGGCTGTATCGCCTGCCCCGCCCGCGAGGCCCCCGCCCCCAAGGGCCCCGCCCTACAACCGGACCAGCCGGATCGCCCAACGTACCCGCCGGGCCAGCGACGTGCTCGACACCCTGCGTGCCACCGGTCGCACGACCCTCGCCGTCAGCCCCGTCGTCCGCCACCTGATCTGCATGCGGCCCGCCCCGCGCCCCTCGGGCTCCACGGTCACCAGGTGGTGCGGGAGCTCTGCCGTGAACGCGGGGAAGTCGAGCGGGGCGAGGAGCAGGCCCGTGTTGCGCAGGCCTTCCGGGGCCTGGAGCTGGAGCACCGGGTGGCGGACGCCGTCGAAGCCTTGACGGGGGAGGTCCGCCGCGGCCAGATCGAGAAGGACCTGGCCCTCGAAGACGCCGGGCCGCACCGGGTCGAGCCGGAACCGGACGGTCAGGCGTCTGCGGCCGGGGGAGACGACGAGGGACGCGATCTGCGGGCCGACCGGCAGGCGCAAACCGGGGTCGTAGGTGCGCACCCGCAGCAGCACCGACGCCGGGCCAGGGCCCCGTTCGAGGCGCACGATCTCGTGGCGGAACAGGGCGCGGGGGAACGGCCGGGCGTCCAAAGCCAGGTCGGTCAGCGACATCTCGCGGCGGGCGGCCTCCGTCGCCGGGATGTCCGAACCCCAGTAGAGAACCCCGGTGACCGGGTCCGCGACCGCCGTACGCGGGGCGACCCCCTGGCCGAGCCCGCGGGCGGCGAGCCGCGCGTCGGCGAGACGGCCGTCGCGGACCAGTTGCAGGACGATGCGTTCGGCGCGCGGGAGACGGGCGTACGCCCCGGGCGCGAGCCCGGCCAGGTACGGGTTCACGATCTCGGCGAAGCCCGTCAGCCACTCCGCGTCGCGGTACGGCAGATCGTTCGCGTACATACGGAAGTCGTGCTTGAGGAACTTGTAGTCCTTGGCCTCGCGGAGCGCCGCGCTGTGGCCGCTCTCGTCGAGGAAGGCGTCGATGAGCTCCTGGACGTGGACGCGGTCGCGGACGTTGCTCAGTTTGTGCCGCTGGTTGGAGATGGAGGCGGCGGACTCAGCCGCGTACGGGGCGATGTACCAGCGGTACACCGGCTCGGGCACGACCGCGAAGGACTTGGCCAGGCAGTATGCCTGCGCGGAGAAGAGCTGGTCCTCGTAGTGGATGCCCTCGGGGAAGCGCAGGCCGTGCCGGTCGAGGAAGGCGCGGGCGTACATCTTGCTGGTCGACAGGTGCTCGAAGAGGAAGCCGGGCTCGGCCTCGATGCCGTCGACCGTGCGGCGCTCGGCGACGAGGTGCGGCATCCAGACCGAGGTGCGCCCCGTGTCGACGCGGACCCGTTCGACCACGCCCATCGCGAAGTCGATCGACGGGTCCTCGCGGTGCGCCGCAAGCAGCACCTCCACCGCGCGCGGCGGCAGCTCGTCGTCGCTGTCGAGGAACATCGCGTACGGCGCGCGGGCGATGTCGAGGGCCCGGTTGCGCGGCGCGCTGCACCCGCCCGAGTTCTCGGGCAGGCGCAGATAGGTGATGCGGGGGTCGGACGCCGCCAACTCCCGTGCCACGCGCGGCGTGTCGTCCGTGGAGTGGTCGTCGCTGATGACGATCTCGATGTTCGCGTGGGTCTGCGCCTGGAGCGAGGCGACCGCGCGCGGAAGGCGCTCCGCGTCGTTGAAGACGATCACCGTGACCGTCACATCGGGGGCGACCGTCGCATCGGGGATGGCCGTCGCATCGGGGGCGACCGTCGCATCGGGGATGGCCGTCGCATCGGGGGCGACCGTCGCATCGGGGATCGCCGTCGCATCGGGGGCGACCGTCGCATCGGGGGTGGCCGTCACATCAGGGGGGACCGTCTCATCGGGGGTGGCTGCCATCAGGAATCCGCCTCCTCGGGCGTCGGCGCGGGCGTGCGGTTCTCGACCGGCACGACCGGCGGCAGCGCCTCCTCCGGTTCGCCGAGGAAGACGCGGCGCACGACCCGCTCGGCGGCGAGCCCGTCGTCGTACTCGCAGAACCGGCGCCGGAAGTGCGCGCGCGCCCTCGCGGACACCTCGTCGCGCCAGGCGTCGGTGGCGAGGATCTCCGTCAACTCGGCCTGCGTGCGCGCGACATGGCCCGGCGGCTCGGCCATCAGGTCGAAGTAGACGCCGCGCGTGCTCGCGTACGTCTCCCAGTCGTCGGCGTAGGCGATGACCGGCCGGTCCAGGTTGGCGTAGTCGAACATGATCGACGAGTAGTCCGTGATCAGCGCGTCCGAGGCCAGCGCCACCTCCTCGACCGGGTCGTACGCCGAGACGTCGATGACGCGGCCGCTGCGGCGGAGCGTGGCGAGCGGGGAGGCGGCGCCGCCGTAGAAGTAGTGGCCGCGCACGAGCAGGACCGTGCCGTCGCCGAGGTGTTCCGTGAGCGCGGCGAGGTCGAGGCGCGGGGTCCAGCGCGCCTCGTAGTCGCGGTGCGTCGGCGCGTAGAGGACGGCGCGGCGGCCCGGCGCGATGCCGAGGCGGTCGCGGACGGCGCGGATGTCGGCGGCGCGGGCGCTGTAGTACACGTCGTTGCGCGGGTAGCCGTGGTCCAGGGAGACGTAGCCGGACGGATAGGCGTGCTCCCACATGCGGGTCGAGTGGCTGTTGGAGCTGACGCTGAAGTCCCACTTGTCGACGCGGGCGAGCAGCGCGTCGAAGTCGAGCCCCTTCGACGCGGTCGGGTAGTCGAGCTGGTCGAGCCCCATCTTCTTCAGCGGGGTGCCGTGGTGGGTCTGGAGGTGGACCGCGCCGGGCCGTTTGACCACGGCGTTCGGGAAGTTGACGTTGTTGACGAGGTACTTGGCGCGGGCCATCACCTCCCCGTAGCGGCGGGTGCCGGGCACGACGTGCTCCGTGCCCGGCGGCAGCAGCGGCTCCGCCCGCTTCGACACGACCCACACCTGACGCACGTCCGGCGCCAGCTCGGCCAGTTTCGCCGCGATGGCGCCCGGGTTGCAGGCGACGCCGCGGTCCCAGTACGCGGAGAAGACGGCCAGGCCGGGATCGACCGGCTCGCGCAGGGCCCGCTGGTAGTGCAGGTCGCGCACCTTCGCGCCGATCCGCGTCCTGCGGGCGCGCACCGCCGCCTTCACGTCGCGCCGCTTGCGGTTCGCGCTCTGGAACGCCCGGTACTTCGTGTACGCGTCCTCCTCCAGGAGGCGGCGCCTGATGCCCTCAAGACCGGCCGGGCGCCGGTACCCCTCAGGCCGCCAGCGCACGGCCGCGGCCGACGCCCGGCGGAAGAACTCCCGCGCCACCGTGTCCGGCAGCGCCGCTCGCGCCACCACCCGCAGCGACTCCGTCGTCATCAGGTCGTACAGGACGGCGCGCGGCCGGGCCGGGGTGCCGAGCCGCGCCATGAGCCGCTGCAACTCCTCGTACGCCTCCAGGAATCCGTACCGCTCGTCGGGCGTCACCGCGGGCAGGCTCTCGGGCCGCAGCTCCCGTACGTCGACGATCACGTGCTCCAGGCAGGCGATCCGCTCGGCGAGGACGAGGCAGGCGCGGGCGGCGAACATCTCGGCGGACGCCTCTTCGGCTCCGGTCAGTTCGGCGTGGTGCGCGTGCCAGAACGCGGCGCGCACGACCCGGTTGCCGAGCAGCGGGGCGGCGCGCAGCAGGTCGGGGGCGTGGCCCGGGGGCAGGTCGCGGCGGCCGACGCGGGCCAGGCGCCAGGCGTCGCCGCCGGCGCCGAGGGTGGCGCGCCAGGTGGAACGGATGTGGTCGCCGACCATCACATCGACGCGGCCACGGTCACGGCCACGGTCACGGCCACGGTCACGGCCGGGGCCACGGCCGGGGCCACGGTCATGGCCAGGGCCACGGTCATGGCCAGGGCCACGGTCATGGCCAGGGCCACGGTCATGGCCAGGGGCCGCATACGGCTCGGGGGTGTCCTCGGGCAGCTCCGCCAACCGGTCGAGCACGGCCCGCAGCGCCCCCGTCGGCACCCGGTCCTTGGCGTGCACGAACCAGAGCCAGTCACCGCTCGCCCGCTCCGCGCCCGCCGCGCGCGCGTCCGAGTCGGAGGTGCCCTGCGGCAGCGGTACGACGGTGCCGCCGTACCGTTCGGCGACGCCCCGCGCGGCCTCGCCGACGGCAGCGGTGACCAGTTCGGCGCCGGGCGGGAGCTGCCCCGTGATGCCGTCCAGGCAGCCGCCGAGCAGGCCCTGTATGTCGCGGCCGTACACGATGACGCTCAGCTGTGCGTTCACGCGCCGCCCCCGTTCATCTCCAGCGTCCGACGCATACCCGCACACTAAGCGGACATAAATCACCTAGCGAACTTTTCGTACTCCTTGAGGACCTCGTCCGTCGGCCCGTCCATCCGCAGCTCCCCGCGCTCCAGCCAGAGCACCCGGTCGCAGGTGTCACGGATCGACTTGTTGCTGTGGCTGACCAGGAAGACGGTGCCCGCGTGCTTGCGCAGCTCGCGGATGCGTTCCTCGGAGCGCTTCTGGAACGAGCGGTCGCCGGTGGCGAGCGCCTCGTCGATCAAAAGCACGTCGTGGTCCTTGGCGGCGGCGATGGAGAACCGGAGCCGGGCCGCCATGCCGGAGGAGTACGTGCGCATGGGCAGGGTGATGAAGTCGCCCTTCTCGTTGATTCCGGAGAAGTCGACGATGTCGTCGTAGCGGTCGCGGACCTGCTCGCGGCTCATCCCCATGGCGAGACCGCCGAGCCGGACGTTGCGCTCGCCGGTGAGGTCGTTCATCAGGGCCGCGTTGACGCCGAGGAGCGAGGGCTGGCCGTCGGTGAAGATCCGGCCGCGCTCCGCGGGGAGGAGCCCGGCGACGGCCTTGAGCAGGGTCGACTTGCCGGACCCGTTGGTGCCGATGAGCCCGATGGCCTCGCCGCGGTAGGCGGTGAAGGAGACGTCGCGGACCGCGTGCACCGTCCGTACGCCGGACCGCTTCTCGGCCTTCTTCCGGCCGCCGACGATGCGGTTGAGGGCGGCGGTGGCGGTGCCGCGGCCCGCGCCGGTGCCGTTGACGCGGTAGACGATGTCGACGTGGTCGACGATGACGGTGGGGACGGGTTCCTGTGCGGGTGCGGGTGCGGGTGCGGGTGCGGGTGCGGGTGTGCGGGTGCTGTCAGCCACGGCCGTACGTCTCCTCTGCCTTCCAGAAGTAGATGAATCCGCCGGCGCCGACGAGCACCGCCCAGCCCAGGGCCCAGCCCCACACGTGCGGCGGGAGCTGGGCGCCGGTGAAGCTGTCGATCAGCGCGAACCGCATCAGGTCGATGTAGACGGCGGCCGGATTGGCGCGGAGCAGCACGGTGACGAAGTGCGGCAGGTCCGTCTTGCTCATCAGGTGGTCCAGGCTCCACATGACGCCGGACAGGTACATCCACGTCCGCAGCAGGAACGGCATGAGCTGTGCGATGTCCGGGGTGTTCGCGCCGATCCTGGCCATGATCATGGCGAGCCCGGTGTTGAAGGTGAACTGCAGGACCAGCGCCGGGATCACGAGCAGCCACGACGCGGTCGGCGGGACGCCGAAGCAGAGCAGGATCACGACGAGCGCGCACATCGAGAACAGCAGCTGCTGGAGCTGTTGCAGGCAGTACGAGATCGGCAGCGAGGCGCGCGGGAAGTGCAGCGCCCGTACGAGGCCGAGGCTGCCGGAGATCGCGCGGGTGCCCGCCATCACCGACGACTGCGTGAACGTCCATACGAACACGCCCGTGACCAGGAACGGGACGAAGTCCGGCACGCCGTGGCTGGTGCCCATGAGGACGCCGAAGATGAAGTAGTAGACCGCCGCGTTCAGCAGCGGCGTCGCCACCTGCCAGACCTGGCCGAGCTTCGCCTGGCTGTACTGCGCGGTCAGCTTGGCGGTCGAGAACGCCGTGATGAAGTGGCGCCGCTGCCAGAGCTGGCGCACATAGGCGGGGAGCGAGGGGCGGGCGCCGCTGACGGTGAGCCCGTAGCGGGCGGCGAGCGCGGCGGCGTCCGGCTCCGCCGCGATGCCGCCGGGGGAGGAAGTCGCCGGGGCGGGGGGTGTCTCCAGGACCTGACTCACATCCGCTGCTTTCGGTCGGGGCCGGGCTGCTGGCCTGCGGGGGCATCCGGACTTCCGGGCTCGCCTGCACCAGCTGTTCGCCTGCCGTTCACGTCGGGACGGGCCCGTATCGTCGTGACGTGAGCGTAGGCCGTCCGGACGTCGGAACGCAACCGTTTCGTCGTCACGGAACTATGCTGGCCGCATGACGACCAACGCCGCCGCCCCCACGCCGCCGCCACGGCGCCGGGCCCCGGCCGGGGCCGCCGTCCTCCGCGAGGACGTGACCGACGCCATCCGGGCCGCCGTCTTCGAGGAACTCGCCGCCGTCGGCTACGCCCGGATGTCCATCGAGGGCATCGCGCGCCGCGCGGGCGTCGGGAAGACGGCGGTCTACCGCCGCTGGCGCTCGAAGCTCCACCTCGTCCTCGACCTGGTCTCCGCGATAGCGGTCCAGGGGCTGCCCGCCCCCGACACCGGCTCGCTCGACGAGGACCTCCTCCTCCTCTACAAGGTCACGTCCCGTGCCCTGAAGCACCCCGTCGCCGGCCAGATCCTCCCCGACCTCCAGGCGGAGGCGGCCCGCAATCCGGAGATCGCCGAAGCCCTGCAGAAGGCGCTCCGCGAGGGCCAGCACGGAGTGGCCAACGGCATCGTGCAGGCGGCGATCACGCGCGGCGAACTGCGCCCCGGCCTCGACGAGAACCTGGCCCTCGACCTGATCTCGGGCCCGCTTTACTGGCGCTCGGTGGTGGTCCGGAACTCGGGGCTGCCGAAGGGCTATCTGCAACGGCTGGCCACGGCTACGGCGGCGGGGCTGAAGACGCTGTGACGGCGTGAACGCGGAAGTGCTCGTTGCTCCTGGCGCATCCGCCCCGGCCCAGGGGCGTGTGTCCTGAAACACCCGCGCCGTCGGTGGCGCGGGTGTCACAGCCGGGCCCCGGCCGGAGTCCCATGGGCGAGCCGATCAGACGTGGATCAGGACAGGAGCACCCATGGCCGCCACCCCCGACCCCGCCACCGAGGCGTTCGTCGCGCACCGCAACCTCCTCTTCACCGTCGCCTACGAGATGCTCGGCTCCGCCGCCGACGCCGAGGACGTGCTCCAGGAGACCTGGCTGCGCTGGAGCGGCGTGGACCTCGCGACCGTCGTCAACCAGCGCGCGTACCTCGTGCGGATCACCACCCGCCAGGCCCTCACCCGGCTCCGCACGCTGGGCCGCCGCAAGGAGTCCTACGTGGGGCCCTGGCTCCCGGAGCCGCTGCTCACCGCGCCCGACGTCGCCGAGGACGTCGAACTGGCCGACAGCGTCTCGATGGCGATGCTGCTCGTCCTGGAGACCCTGGCGCCGACCGAGCGCGCGGTCTTCGTCCTGCGCGAGGTGTTCGCCCTCGGCTACGACGAGATCGCGGAGGCCGTCGACAAGAGCCCGGCCGCCGTCCGGCAGATCGCGCACCGGGCCCGCGCGCACGTCGCGGCACGACGGCCGCGCGGCCCCGTGTCGCCCGCCGAGACCCGGGGTGCCCTCGCCGCGTTCCAACGGGCCGTCGACACCGGCGATTTGCAGGGCCTGCTCGACATCCTCGCCCCGGACGTCGTCTTCCTCGGCGACGGCGGCGGCGTCGTACAGGCCACCCTCGCCCCGGTCGTCGGCGTCCCGGACGTGACGGAGGTGCTCGGCAGGTTCGCCGCCACCGGTGTCTCTGCCGAACCGACCCGGATCAACGGGGCCCCGGGCCTCAAGCTCCGCGTCGGCGGTGAACTCGTCGCCGCACTCGCGATCCGCATCGACGACGGTCTCGTCACGGGGCTCTACGCCGTCCGCAACCCGGAGAAGCTGTCGAGGGTGGAGCGGGAGACGCCCGTCAGTCGCTGAAGCGGCGGGTCCGCCCTCACGCCACCCGCGTTGCCCCCACGAACGGCATCTGGTCGATCGGCGCGATCCGCACCGGCGCACTCGGGTTCGGGGCGTGGATCATCTGGCCGTCGCCGATGTAGAGGCCGACATGGCTGATCCCGGAGTAGAAGAACACCAGGTCACCGGGGCGGAGCTGAGAGCGCGGTACGCGCGTGCCCGCGTCGATCTGCGCGTAGGTCGTGCGCGGCAGCGAGACGCCCGCCGCCCGGTACGCGGCCTGCGTGAGCCCCGAGCAGTCGAACGCGTCCGGGCCCGTGGCGCCCCATACGTACGGGCTGCCGAGCGCGCCCCGCGCGAACGAGATCGCCGCCGCCGCACGGGAGCCGGCCGCCTCGGCCGTGCTCGCCGCACCCCGGACGTCCGACCGCGAGGCCCGGTCGGAGGCGCCCGTCGCCCGTGCCCGGTCCGCCGGTGTCAGCCGGGCGAGCAGCGCACGCGCCTCCGCCAGCTTCCCCGTCACCGTCTTCTTCTGCTTCCTCAACTCCGCCTGCTTGGCGCGGAGCACGGCGAGCGATCCGTCCGCCTGCGTGCGCAGCTGGTCGATCTCGCGCAGCTCCTTGCGGACGCGCGCGATCGTGGACGCCTGCCGTGTGCCGACGCGGTCCGCCATCGACGCCCGGTCGAGGTAGCGGTCGGGGCTCGAGGAGAGGAGGAGCTGGACGGACGGGTCCACGCCGCCCGCGCGGTACTGGGCCGCCGCGACCGCGCCGAGGCGCCGGCGCTGGGAGTTCAGGGAGTCGGTCCTGCGCGACGCCTCGTCCTGCAGCGCGGACACCTGCTCGCGGGCCTGCCCGGCCCGCTCCTTCGCGCCGTTGTACTTCTCGGTGGCGACCTCCGCCTCCTGGTAGAGCCGGTCCACCTTCGTCTTCACCTGGGCGGGGGTGAGGTCCGGCTCCGCGTGCGCCGCGCCGCCGTCGAGGGCGGTGACGGACGCCGCCGAGGCGAGGGCGAGGGTGGCCGCGGTGCGGACCGTACTGCCATTGAGCGAACGCTTGCGGGGCCTGCGATGCGCTGCCGGCACGAAGTGCCACGTCCTTCCGGTCGTACTGCCGCCTGCTCGCACGTCCGGCGGCGACCCGCACAGGGGGAGCGGGTCGCCGCCGGACCTCTTCTCGGCGGTGGTGTCCGGCTGCCGCCCCTGGCCCGGGCGGCGGTGGGGAGCCGGTCACCTGAGCAAGGACGCTAAACCTCGGCGTCACGGGTCGGCCGCGCATTGTTCGCAACTGCCCCCTTTGTTGCGGGTGGTGGCGGAGAGTGACAGCCCGCTGTCCGGCACCGCCCGCTGTCGGAGCGCGACAAGCACCCCATTAGGCTCCGCAACCATGGACGTACTCATCCATTTCTTCGTCGGCCTGCACATCATCGGCATCGCCGCGCTGCTCGGCGGCTTCCTCACGCAGATGACGGCGCTGGGCCGGGGCGAAGCCCGGTTCAACAAGGCGATGCTGCACGGCGCCCTGACCATGCTGGTGACCGGTGTCGCCCTCGTCGGCCTCAACCAGGCCGACGACAACACCGTGAACAACATCAAGATCGGCGTGAAGCTGGCGATCCTGGTCGTCATCCTCGGCATCGTCTACGTGAAGCGGGACGAGGAGAAGGCGGAGAAGGGCCTGTTCGCGGCCGTCGGCGGGCTCACCCTCGCCAACATCTTCATCGCCGTGCTCTGGACCTGAGCCCCGCACGTGCTCCGGGGCCGGGGGCCGGGCGGTGCCGCACCGCCCGAACCCGGCCCGGCCGGTGTCAGGCGGGCCGCACGACGCTGTGGATCGAGGACGTGCCGTCGTAGTAGATCGACTCCTCGCGGACGTACGCGCCCGGCTTCGGCGCGTGGATCATCATGCCGTCGCCGAGGTAGAGACCGACGTGGCTGATGTCGTCGTAGAAGAAGACCAGGTCACCGGGTTGGATGTCGGAGAGCGCGACCGTCGTGCCGAACTCCACCTGGTCCCAGGTGGTGCGCGGCAGCGAGATCCCGGCGGCCTTCCACGCCGCCTGGGTGAGCCCCGAGCAGTCGTACGAGTCCGGGCCCGTGGCCCCCCACACGTACGGCTTGCCCTCCTGGGCCTTGGCGAAGGCGAGCGCCTGCGCCGCCTTGGCCGCGTAACCGGACGAGGTGCTGCCGGAGGAGTCCGACCCCGTCGAGCCCGATCCCGTGGACCCCGTGGCCCCCGTGGACCCGGCGCCCGAGTCGGCCTGCTCCTGGGCCGCCGCCTCCTCCGCCGCCTTGCGCTCGCGCTCCTCCTCGGCCTTCTGCTTCGCCGCCAGCTCGGCGGCCTGTCTGCGGGCCGCCTCCTGCTTCTTCTTCTCGATCGCGGCGAGCCGCCGCTTCTCCTCCGCGGTCAGCTTGGAGAGCAGCTCGCGCGCGTCGGAGAGCTTCGACTGCACGCTCTGCTTCGACGTCCGGAGATCGGTCTGCGAAGAGGTGAGCTGACGCAGGTTCTCCTGCGCCTCGGTGCGTTTCTTCGCGGTCGCCCGCTGCTGCTCCTGGTAGTCGTCGACGGCCTTTTTCTGGTCGGCCGTCATACGGCTGAGCAGCCGGTCCTGCGCGAAGTAGTCCTCGGGATCGTCCGCGAGGAGCATCGTCGCGGTGTCGCTCATCCCGCCCGTCCGGTACTGCTCGGCGGCGAACCGGCCCAGCTCCTGGCGGGCCGTGTTCATCTGGTCGGTCCGCTTCGCGATGTCGTCGAGGAGCCTGTCGACCTGCCGCTTCTTGCTGTCGGCCTGCTCCTTGGCGGCGTTGTACTTCTGCGTGGCGGTCTCGGCCTGCCGGTACAGGCTGTCGACCTTCTTCTGCACCTCTTCGAGGCTCGGCCTCGCCGGCGCGGGCGCTGCCTGCGCGGTCTGCGAGAGCAGGGCGACCGAGGTGAGGGCGGCGGTCGTGATCCCGACCGCGGGGGTGGTGCGCAGGCCACCGGTCATCCGGGAGCGCGTGCGCGGCTTGCGGTGCGACGCCAAGGCTGGCGACTCCTTCCGTGGTCCGCCTACCGGGTTAGCTGTCGGGTTCGGGCGTACGGAAGGCTGCCCTACGGCCTGCTGCCCGCTGTCGATGCCGCTGACATCGACGACGGGCCTTCGGGCCGATTCACCCCAAGGTCGGTGGGTCCCCGGTTCCCTGCCTCACGGCGTACGGGACTCGGCGGGGGCTGCCCGCTCGCCGCGGCGCTCGCGGTCGTGGGGACGGACGGCCCGCGCAGCACCGTAGCCAACTCGTGTTGCTGCTGTGAAGGACGTTGTTCGATATGCCCGATACATTTTCGTGACCTTCGGCATACGCGGGTGGCTCCACGCGCGCGTGGAGCCGCCTTTCGCCGTGACGTTGACGACAGCGGGGCGCGGTGTCCGGAAGGAGGGGGCGGCGTGTCAGTGGGGCGGCCTAGACTCGTACGGCGATGAGCAGCCTCTTTGACGACAGCTTCCTGGCGGGCCTCCAGAACCGGACCGATGGGCCCCCGCCGCCGCCCGACAGCGAGCACGAAGGACCGGAGCCCGAGCCGATCCCGGACGACCTGTTCGGCGGGAAGTTCGACGCGCCCCCGGCCAGGGACGCGTACTACCGCGGCGGCGCGCCCCGCCCGGCGCTCGACCCGGCGGCGCTGCTCGAGGGGCTGAACGAGAACCAGCGGGCGGCCGTCGTGCACGGCGGCTCGCCCCTGCTCATCGTCGCGGGCGCCGGTTCCGGCAAGACCCGCGTCCTCACCCACCGCATCGCCTACCTCCTCGCCGAGCGCGGCGTGCACCCCGGCCAGATCCTCGCGATCACCTTCACCAACAAGGCCGCGGGCGAGATGAAGGAGCGCGTCGAGTCCCTGGTGGGCCCGCGGGCCAACGCGATGTGGGTCTCCACCTTCCACAGCGCCTGCGTGCGCATCCTGCGCTGCGAGTCGAAGAAGCTCGGCTTCACGTCGTCGTTCTCGATCTACGACGCCGCCGACAGCAAGCGGCTCATGGCCCTGGTCTGCCGCGACCTGGAGCTGGACCCGAAGAAGTTCCCGCCGAAGTCCTTCAGCGCCAAGATCTCGAATCTGAAGAACGAGCTGATCGACGAGGAGGACTTCGCCAAGACCGCCGCCGACGGCTTTGAGAAGTCCGTCGCCCAGGCGTACGCGATGTACCAGTCGCGGCTTCGTGAGGCCAACGCCCTCGACTTCGACGACCTGATCATGACGACGGTCAACCTGCTGCGCGCGTTCCCCGACGTCGCCGAGCACTACCGCCGCCGCTTCCGCCACGTCCTGGTCGACGAGTACCAGGACACCAACCACGCGCAGTACGCCCTCGTGCGCGAGCTGGTCGGGCCCACGGAGGGGGAGGACGCCGACCCCGCCGAGCTGTGCGTCGTCGGTGACGCGGACCAGTCGATCTACGCGTTCCGCGGCGCCACCATCCGCAACATCCTCCAGTTCGAGGAGGACTACACGGACGCGACGACGATCCTCCTGGAGCAGAACTACCGCTCCACCCAGACGATCCTCGGCGCGGCCAACGCGGTCATCGAGCGCAACGAGTCGCGCCGCCCCAAGAACCTGTGGACCAACGCGGGCGCGGGCTCCCAGATCACCGGCTACGTCGCGGACACCGAGCACGACGAGGCGCAGTTCGTCGCCGAGGAGATCGACCGGCTCACCGACGCGGGCGAGGCCAAGGCCGGCGACGTCGCCGTCTTCTACCGGACCAACGCGCAGTCCCGTGTCTTCGAAGAGATCTTCATCCGCGTCGGCCTGCCCTACAAGGTCGTCGGCGGCGTCCGCTTCTACGAGCGCAAGGAGGTCAGGGACGTCCTCGCGTACCTCCGGGTCCTGTCGAACCCCGAGGACTCCGTCCCCCTGCGCCGCATCCTGAACGTGCCGAAGCGCGGCATCGGCGACCGCGCCGAAGCCATGATCGACGCGCTCTCCCAGCGCGAGAAGATCTCCTTCCCGCAGGCGCTGCGCCGCGTCGACGAGGCGTACGGCATGGCGGCCCGCTCGACCAACGCCGTCAAGCGGTTCAACACGCTCATGGAGGACCTGCGGACCATCGTCGAGTCCGGCGCCGGACCGGCCACGGTCCTCGAGGCCGTCCTCGAACGCACCGGCTACCTCGCCGAACTGCAGGCCTCCACCGACCCGCAGGACGAGACGCGCATCGAGAACCTCCAGGAACTCGCGGCCGTCGCCCTGGAGTTCGAGCAGGAGGCCGCGCAGGCGGACGCGGAGGGCGCGGGCGACGGCGAGGGCGCGGGTGACGGCGAGGGCGCGGGTGAGACCGGGGGTGCCGACCTCTCCGCCTTCCTGGAGCGCGTCGCACTCGTCGCCGACTCCGACCAGATCCCCGACGAGGAGGACGACGGCAGCGGCGTCATCACCCTGATGACCCTGCACACCGCCAAGGGCCTCGAATTCCCCGTCGTCTTCCTCACCGGCATGGAGGACGGCGTCTTCCCGCACATGCGCTCCCTCGGCCAGACCAAGGAGCTGGAGGAGGAGCGCCGCCTCGCCTACGTCGGCATCACGCGCGCGCGGGAGCGGCTGTACCTGACGCGCTCCTCCATGCGCAGCGCCTGGGGCCAGCCCTCGTACAACCCGCCCTCGCGCTTCCTGGAGGAGATCCCGGACACGCACCTGGAGTGGAAGCGCAAGGGCGGCTCCGCGCCCGCGCCCTCGACGAAGGGGATCGGTGGCGGCATCGCCGCGTCGCTGTCCTCGTCGCGCTCCCGTACGACACCGGCGTTCGCCACCCGCCGCGCCAACGAGAAGCCGGTCGTCTCCCTGGCCGTCGGTGACCGTGTCACGCACGACCAGTTCGGCCTCGGCACGGTCGTCGGCGTCGGCGGCTCGGGCGGCAACGCGGAGGCGACGATCGACTTCGGCGACCCCAAGCCGAAGCGGCTGCTGCTGCGGTACGCGCCGGTCGAGAAGTTGTGAGCGATCTCTGACGGTCTCTGGCGGTCTTTGACGGTTCCTGGTGGTCTTTGACGGTCGTGAAGGTCTTTGACCGTTTTTACGTCGGGTTCACGCCGTGGCTGCGCAGCCACGGCAGGGGGTCGATCGCCGCGCCGCCGTTCGGCCGCACCTCGAAGTGCAGGTGCGGTCCGGTGGAGTTGCCGGAGTCGCCCGAGTGCGCGATCACGTCACCGGCCTTCACCGGCCCGTTCGTCACGGTGTAGGAGGAGAGGTGGCAGTACCACGTCTCCGTACCGTCCTTCGCGGTGACTATCGCCATGTTCCCGTACGCGGAGTTGACCTGCGTCCGCACGGTCCCGTCGGTCGCCGCCATCACCGGCGTCCCGTACCAGACGGGGAAGTCGATGCCGCTGTGCACGGACATCCAGTTGATGCCGGCCTGCCCGAAGTAGGCGCTCAGCCCGTGCCGTTTCACCGGCATCGCGAACTTGGGGCGCGCCGCCTCCTTGCGCGCGGCCTCCTCGGCCGCGTTCTTGCGGTCCTGCTCCTGCTTCGCCTTCAGGTCGATCCGCTCCTGCGTGCGGCTCGCCCGGTCGGCGAAGTCGCCCGCGTCCGCGGAGAGATCCTTCAGCTGCGTGTCCAGCTGGTTGTTGGCGACCGACGGCTTCACCGCGGTCGCGTCCGGTGCCGACGCCGCCTGCGCCTGGCCCCCGTCGTCCCCGCCGCCGCCCACCGACGCCGCCGCGATGCCCGCGACCCCGACCACGCACACCGACGGCACCGCGATCGTCAGCAGCGCGGAGCGCTTGGCGGGGGTGCGGCGCCTCGAACGGGTGGCTGAACGGTTCGCCGCGCGGGTCCGGGCGCGGGGTGTGGACTCCGGCTCCGGGGCGACGGGGCCCAAGTCCGGGTCCGGGTCCGGGGCCGGCTGAAGCTCTGGCTCCGTGGCGGACTCGGCCGCGGGTTCCGGCTCGTCGTGCGTCTGGTCGTGCGTCTGGTCGTGTGCCTGCGGGTACTCGGCGGGGCTGTACTGGTCCGGTACGTAGGCGTGCGTGGCGGTGTCGGTGAGCCCGGCGGGCTCCGCCGAGTTCCACGCCGTGGCGTCGTACGCGCCCGTGTCGTAGGCCGTCGTCCCGAAGACCGGCGCCTCGAAGGTCTGGGTGGCGTCCGGCTGCGCGCCGTGGACCTGCGTGCCGTACGCCTGTGTGTCGTAGGACTGCGCGGGCCACTGACCGGTGTGCTGCTGTTCGCCCACCGCCCAGATGGCGGTCGTGTCGTAGCTTCCCGTCTCGAAGCTGCCGGTCTCGAAGCTGCCCGTTTCGTAACTGCTTGTGCCGTAGGCGTACGTCGATGTGTCGTACGAGGAGGTCGGCCACTGACCCGTGTTGTAGAAACCCGATTCGTGGGAACCCGTGTCGTACGACGCCGCGTTGTACGAGGTGTCGCCCGGGAGGTCACCGAAGAGGGGGTCGGCGCCGAAGCTGGTCGTGGAGTGCCCGTCGAACGCCGCGTAGTGCGCGGTCGCCGACGGATGACGGTCGTTCACCAACTTCTCTTTCGCCTCGACAACAGGGGCTGCCAGAGCAGTGTCGGCGACTGTACCCGGCGGTACGAGGGCACGACAATCTTCGGCAGGTTTCATGCCCCGCGTAATCGGGCAATCAGCCGCCTTTCGGTGAACTGTGGGCGCAGTGTTGGTTCTGAGTTCGAGCTCCGTTCGACGATTCGTCGGTTTTGCCCGCCCGGAGAGGCGTCGTCAACGCGTCACCTTCAGGCCACCGTCAGGCCGCCGATCGAGTCGGCGGCACGGCCCCCCTCCCGTGTCGGGTCCGCGTCGAGCGCTTGGCGGATGCCCGTCGCCACCGCCGGGTGCACCGGGAGGGCCAGGTGCCCGATGCCCGTCACGCGTACGTTCTGCGCGAGCAGGTCCCCGTGGTCCACGCACGCCGTCTCCAGCGGCACCATCAACTGGTCGAGGTCGCTCCAGAAGCTCACGAACCGCGTACGGCAGCCCGGCGCGGGCCTCTTCAACTCCTCGATCACCGACGAGCCGGGGCGCATCTGCCGCACGATCGGGTGCGCGTCCGCCAGCGGTGCGACCCGCGTGCCCGCGTGCGGCGTACCCAGCGTGACGAGCGTGCGGATCCGCTCGTCGCCGCCCAGCCGCTGCACGTAATAACGCGCTATCAGTCCGCCCAGGCTGTGGCCCACCACGTCGATCCGCTCCTGGCCCGTCCGCTCGCACAACTCCTCCACGTGCCGGGCGAGGAGCGCCGCCGCCGTCCTTATGTCGCAGGTCAGCGGTGAGTAGTTGAGCGACTCGACCTGGTGCCTGCCGTGCTGGGCCAGGCTGCGGCGCAGCAGGACGAAGACGGAGCGGTTGTCGATGAAGCCGTGCAGGAGGAGGACCGGGGGCCTGGCCTCGGCGGGGAGCCGTGGTGCGTCCGCCAGGCCGGTCATGTCCTGGTCCGCTATGTCGCCGCCGCCTCCTGTGCCGTCCGCTTCGGTCTGCGGGGCGTCCTCGTCCGGGGGTGTCACGTGCTGCGGGTCGAGTGGGGCGAGGGGTTCCGGGTGCCTTCGTTCCGGGAGGATGCCCGAGGGGTAGAGGAGCAGATGGCCCGCGAGGATCGCCAGCTCGAGCGCGGTCGCCTTCAGCAGGGCGATCGAAAGGCCGGCCAGTCTTACCGGCAGCACCCGGCAGAGCGGGCGAAAGGGCGAATACCTCGTGACCTGCATGGGTCAGCCTCCCGTCGGCAACGCGGAGGGCGCCTCTGTCCCCCGTGTGCACTCGATGGGGAGCCGGGCGAAGTGATTCCCGCGGGCGTGTCGTACGGATGGCGGCGCGATGGCGCGGCGACCTCGGAGCGACTCCCCTCGCGCCTGTCCCGGAAAAGACGATGTGCCGACCGGAACGGTTGCGGCGCGCAATGAACATGTCCCTTTGTGTGATTTCCCCCTCCCCGTGCACCGTGAAACGGGCGCTTGCGCGATGCTGTCGATAACGTTCGTTCACTTCGGGTGCCCCGGATGGGTATCCGGACCCGTCGGCCCGGGTACCAAGCGGTTACCAGGGCTCGGGGTCAGTCACTTCATGGAGGCAGTGATGGGTGTGGCAGCCGGTCCGATCCGCGTGGTCGTCGCGAAGCCGGGGCTCGACGGCCACGATCGCGGGGCCAAGGTGATCGCGCGGGCGCTGCGCGACGCCGGTATGGAGGTCATCTACACCGGGCTGCACCAGACGCCCGAGCAGATCGTGGACACCGCCATCCAGGAGGACGCCGACGCCATCGGTCTCTCCATCCTCTCCGGCGCCCACAACACCCTCTTCGCCCGCGTCATCGACCTGCTCAAGGAGCGTGACGCCGCCGACATCCAGGTCTTCGGCGGCGGCATCATCCCCGAGGCCGACATCCCGCCGCTCAAGGAGCAGGGCGTCGCCGAGATCTTCACCCCCGGCGCCACCACCGCCTCCATCGTGGACTGGGTCCGGGCCAACGTCCGGCAGCCTGCCGGGGCGTAGCCCCGCCCCTGCCGCCGGGAGGGGGCGAGAGGGCAGGGGGAGCCAGTTCCCGGTCAGGGTCTGCGCGGTTGCAGCTCCTCTCGCATCGTCCGGCGCAGGCGCAGCGTGCCCAGGAGGCGCTGGAACGCCTCCGACCAGTAGCTGCCCGCGCCGGGGGCCGCGTCCTCCGTCTCCTCCACCGTCGCCGTCAGGGCCTCCAGGCGTACGGCCTCCTCCGGGTCCAGGCACCGCTCCGCCAGGCCCATGACGCCGCTGAAACTCCACGGGTAACTGCCCGCGTCCCGCGCGATGTTCAGCGCGTCCACGACGGCGCCGCCCAGCGTGTGTGCCCAGGGCGTGGCGCACACCCCGAGCAGCTGGAACGCCTCGGACAGGCCGTGCGCCGTGATGA
This sequence comes from Streptomyces sp. R818, assembly GCF_056172735.1. Lineage (NCBI taxonomy): Bacteria > Bacillati > Actinomycetota > Actinomycetes > Kitasatosporales > Streptomycetaceae > Streptomyces > Streptomyces sp. R818. The sequence goes on along the minus strand of NZ_JAOCNE010000010.1, from coordinate 128,377 downwards.
ACCCCGCCACCCACTCCGCCCGCTCCGCCGCCGGCAGCGCCGCGAGCAGCTTCGCGCGCTCCGCCAGTGACACCGCGCCCGGGCCCGCCGCGTCCGGCGCCGTCGGCATGCCGAGCAGCGCCCGTGACCAGCCGATGTCGCGCTGGCGCACCGCCGCTCTGCACCACGCCGCGTGCAACTCGCCCCGCCAGTCGTCCGCCACCGGCAGCGCCACGATCTCCTCCGGGGTGCGGCCGCCCAGCCTTCCCTGCCAGCGGTCCAACGGCGCGGCCTCGATCAGCTGGCCGAGCCACCACGAGCGTTCGCCCCGGCCCGCCGGGGGTTTGGCCACCATGCCGTCGCGCTCCATCGCCGCGTCGCACTCGTGCGGAGCCTCGACGACGATCGTGCCCGTCGTACGGTCCAGTGCCACGCAGGACAGCGCCCTGTCCGCCATGCGGCCGGCGAGCGCCGAGTGCGGCAGCGCGGAGAGCAGTTCTGCGGCCGTCGCCCGGACGTTGCGGCTGCGGTCCGTCAGGGCTCGCTCGAGGAAGGGTTCGTCCGCGTCGGCCAACCCCGTGCGCAGTGAGTCCAGGAACATGAGGCGGTCCTCGGCGCGCTCCGTGCTCCACGTGCTCTCCAGGAGGGTGCGGGCCGCTTCGGGGGTGTGCGCGCGGACCGCGGCGAGAAGGGCGACCCGCTCCGCGAACAGGCCCTCCTGCCACAGGCGTTGTATCTGATCGGGCTCGTCCGGCGGGGGCAGCGTCGTGCTGGAGCCCGGGGTCGCTCGCAGGGCGAACTTCCAGTCCGGGTTGAGGCGGGCCAGCCATAACGCGCGGGGGCCCGCGAAGGTGAGGACGCCGGGGCGGAGGTCCGTGCGGCCGCGGGCCGCGTCCAGGAGGGCCGGGAGCAGTTCGGGGGGTGCGGCGTAGCCGTGGCCGTTCGCTGTGGTCAGCCACTGGGGGAGCAGTTCGAGGAGGTCGGGGGTGGCGCCGCGGCGGGTGGTGCCGGTGCCCGGGCGGTCGGTCAGGAGCAGGGCCAGGCGGTTGCGGGCCAGGGGCGGCAGCGGGGGGCGCGGGTCCGGTGCCGCCGGGGTGGGCGGGGTGGCGGCCTGGGACGGGAGCAGGCCCGCTCGGCGTCGTACGGTCTGGAGCGCTGCCTCGTCCAGGAGGTGTTTCGGGGTGGTGGACGGGCGGCGGTCCGTGCCGAGCAGGGCTGTCGTCACCAGGTCGTCCCAGGTGAGGGTGGGGGTGGGGGTGTGGGTGGCTGTTGTCGGTTCGGGCATCGGTCCAACCTCCGCGTTGTCGTGCGCCCCTCGTCGTGGCGTGGGGCGGGGCCGTGTCGGTGTGCCTCCTCGGCCGGATCGGTCTTGCCGCCCGCTGACCGCCGTAGGCGCGTCGTCCCGCGCTGGGTTCCTGCGGTGTCCTGCGGGGGCACACCGACACGTCCCCTCCCGTCGTCGTGCGTGTGCGGGAACGTGGGTGTACTCGGTCCTCAGTGCAGGGGTATGACCTCGGGGGACTGGTGTGTCCAGGCCGACAACGGGGTGAAGCCCTTGTGGCCGCATTCTCCGAACACCGTCAGCGGGGCGCCGCCCGAGAGCGCCATCAGGCGCCAGAGGTCGGGGGGTGACGGGGTGCGGGTGTGGACCGGGAGGGCCGACTTGTCCGTCGCGTCCATCAGTTGCCAGGCCTGTCCCTCGTCCGCCCTGGTCGGTATGACGTTCGTCAGCGTTGTTGGCCAGGAGTCCAGCCACGGGTCCGACGTCAGGGCCCGGCCGTAGGCCGTCAGGGCTTGGGCCATGTGGGTGCCTTCTGGGCGGGTGGTGGTCTGTGCGGGGGGTGTGTAGCGCGTGCCCAGGTCTGCGCGGAGGGCTCCTGATCCGGGGTGGGGGGTGAGGTCAGCGTCCAGGGTCAGGCCCGTCGGGAGTGCCAGGGACGGGGCCCGGCCCGCTGCTCCGAAGGAGAGGAGCAGCGCTGTGTGGTGTGTCCTCTCGCCGTGCAGCCAGATGCGGCGAGTGGTGAGGTGGCCGTCAGTCGTGTCGTACTGGGACAAGATCAGCCAGTTGTCCCGTAGAGGTGTTGTCTGTGCAGTTGGTGGCTGCAGGCCTATGTGGGTGCGGACCGTTGTCGCCAGGTCCACGGGGAGTGCTGATCGGTTCTGCCAGGCCTGAGTGAGCAGGTGGAGCAGGGCACATTCCTCCAGAAGTCGCATCGGCCAGCCGGGGCCCGAGGCCGGGATCGCGCCCAATTCGCGTACGCGTGCTGCCAAGCCCGGTGCTTGCGCGTCCACCATGCGGGCCGCCGTCTCCTCCCACAGGGCGTAGCCCGCTTGCTCCGCTTGTGCCAGCCCGCCGCGGAGCAGGTCCGTCAGGCGTTGTTCCAGCTCTGTGGCGCCTGCGGTGATTCGTTCGGCGCGGCGTTCCGCCCTGCGTCGTGCCGCTTCATGGTTGGTGGTTGTGGTGGGCGTGGGGTCTGTTTCGGAGAGCTGTTGTTTTGGCTGTGCTCTTTTTTTGCGGGACTCCAGCCACTGGGCCGTCCACTCCGGTGGTGTCTGTGCCGGCGGTACGCGGTGTTCGTCCGCCGCCCAGAGCAGGAGCAGGCCCAGTGCGTGCTTGCACGGGAACTTCCGGCTCGGGCACGAGCACTTGTACGCCGGGCCCGTCCCGCCTGTGTCCACGATCGTCTGGTACGGCTTGCTGCCGCTGCCCTTGCACAGTCCCCATACCGCCCCTCGTCCGAACTCCCGGTCTCCGACCAGGGTCCGGCCACTCCTAGCCTGCTTCCCGCCTTGCGTGACGAGGCGTCAGGCGCCAGTGCCAGCACCTGGTCCGTCGTCCAGCGCACCCCCTGCTGAGTCATGTCTTCGACGGTAGGTCCCGCCACTGACAATCCAGCGGGCAACTCGTCTGACCTGCGGTGATGGTGGGCTCCACGGCGATTGTCAGTGGCGTGGTGCACCGTGGGACCAGTTGCGCGGCGAGGGGTTCGGAGCTCGTCGTGAATGGTTCGAGTTGGGCTGAATCGAGGGGTGGGAAGCCATGACCGTTTCCGTCGAGGACCGGGCCGGCGAGCAGGCCGGGGGAGAGGTGCTGCGGGCGCACGCCGAGGACGCGTTCGCCGGTGAACTCGCGGCGCTGGCCGCCCAGGACGACCGGCCCCGGCCGGCCCGCTGGCGCCTTTCGCCCTGGGCCGTCGCCACGTATCTGCTCGGCGGCACGCTGGCGGACGGGACGGTGATCACGCCCAAGTACGTGGGGCCCCGGCGCATCGTCGAGGTCGCCGTGACGACGCTGGCGACCGACCGCGCGCTGCTGCTGCTGGGAGTGCCCGGGACCGCCAAGACCTGGGTGTCCGAGCACCTCGCCGCCGCTGTCAGCGGGGACTCCACGCTCCTTGTGCAGGGCACGGCCGGCACGCCCGAAGAAGCCATTCGGTACGGGTGGAACTACGCGCAGCTGCTGGCCAACGGGCCCAGCCGGGACGCGCTGGTGCCGAGCCCCGTCATGCGGGCCATGGCCGACGGCATGACGGCGCGGGTCGAGGAGCTGACCCGGATCCCCGCCGATGTACAGGACACGCTCATCACCATCCTGTCCGAGAAGACGCTGCCGATACCGGAGTTGGGGCAGGAGGTGCAGGCCGTACGCGGGTTCAATCTGATCGCCACCGCCAATGACCGGGACCGGGGCGTCAATGATCTTTCGAGCGCGTTGCGGCGGCGGTTCAACACCGTGGTGCTGCCGCTGCCGGCGAGTGTGGAGGACGAGGTCGACATCGTCTCGCGCCGAGTCGAGCAGGTGGGGCGTGGGCTGGGGCTGCCTGGTGCGCCTAGCGGCATCGACGAGATCCGGCGAGTCGTCACCGTCTTCCGCGAGCTGCGGGACGGGGTCACCGCGGACGGGCGTACGAAGGTGAAGTCGCCCAGCGGGACTCTCTCCACGGCTGAGGCGATCTCCGTCGTCACCAACGGGCTCGCGCTGTCCACTCACTTCGGGGACGGGGTGCTGCGGTCCTCGGACGTCGCCGCCGGGATTCTGGGGGCCGTCGTCCGTGATCCGGCGGCCGACCGGGTCGTCTGGCAGGAGTATCTGGAGGCCGTGGTCCGCGAGCGAGACGGGTGGAAGGACTTCTACCGGGCCTGCCGCGAGGTGAGCGCATGACAGGGCCGCTGCTGCTCGGCGTCCGGCACCACGGGCCCGGCTCCGCGCGCGCCGTGCGCCGTGCCCTGGACGCGGCCGGGCCGCAAGTCGTGCTCATCGAGGGGCCGCCCGAGGCCGACGCACTGGTGCCGCTCGCCGCCGAGGAGGACATGCGGCCGCCGGTCGCCCTGCTCGCGCACGTGGTCGACGAGCCGGGGAAGTCGGCGTTCTGGCCGTTCGCCGAGTTCTCGCCCGAGTGGGTCGCCATCCGCTGGGCCCTGGAGCACCAGGCGCCGGTCCGCTTCATCGATCTGCCCGCCGCGCACACCCTGGCGATACGGGACAGCGAGGAGGCGGAGGAGAAGGAGGAGGGTGCGGAGGGCGCGGAGGATGCGGAGGGCGCCGCAGAGGACATGCGCGTCGATCCGCTGCGCGTCCTTGCCGAGACCGCCGGGTACGACGACGCGGAGCGGTGGTGGGAGGACGTCGTCGAGCACCGGGAAGGCGACGCCTTCGCCGCGCTCGGCGAGGCCATGGGGGCGTTGCGGGAGACGCTCGGGGACGGCGGACACGGGCGTGACCTTGTGCGCGAGGCCTATATGCGGCTGCAAGTGCGCGCTGCGGTACGGGAGTTCGGGGACGATGTCGCCGTGGTGTGCGGGGCCTGGCACGTGCCCGCGCTGCGGCAGAAGACCACCGTCGCCGCCGACCGGGCGCTGCTCAAAGGGCTGCCCAAGGCCAAGGTCGACATGACCTGGGTGCCGTGGACCCACCGCAGGCTCGCCCGTGCGGGCGGGTACGGCGCCGGGATCGAGTCGCCGGGCTGGTACGGGCATCTGTTCAGCGCCCCCGACCGGCCCGTGGAGCGGTGGCTGACCAAGGTCGCCGGGCTGCTTCGCGACGAGGACCGCATCGTGTCGTCCGCCCACGTCATCGAGGCGGTGCGGCTCGCGGAGAGCCTGGCGGCCATGCGCGGACGGCCGCTGGCCGGGCTCACGGAGACCACCGACGCGGTGCGGGCCGTGCTGTGCGAGGGGTCCGACGTCCCGCTCGCGCTCATCCACGACAAGCTCGTCGTCGGTGACGTGCTCGGAGAGGTGCCCGACGCCGCGCCCGCCGTGCCGTTGCAGCGTGACCTCAGCCGCCTCCAGCGCAGTCTGCGGCTCAAGCCCACTGCCGCGGAGAAGGAGCTCGACCTCGATCTGCGCGGGGACACGGACGTCGCGCGGAGCCGTCTGCTGCACCGGCTCCGGCTGCTCGGCGTTCCCTGGGGTGAGCCCGCCAGGTCGGCCCGCGGCTCCACCGGCACCTTCCGCGAGACCTGGCGGCTGCGGTGGGAGCCCGAGCTGTCCGTCCGGGTCGCCGAGGCCGGGATCTGGGGGACGACCGTTCTCGACGCGGCCGGTGCCAAGGCCGCCGCGGACGCCGTCGCCGCCACCGCGCTCGCCGACGTGACGGCGCTCGCCGAGCGGTGCCTCCTCGCGGAGCTGCCGGACGCGTTGCCGGTCGTCATGCGGGTCCTCGCCGACCGTGCCGCCCTGGACGCCGACGTCGGCCACCTCGCCCAGGCCCTGCCCGCCCTGGTCCGCGCCCTGCGCTACGGCGACGTGCGCGGCACCGGCACCGGGGCCCTCGCCGGGGTCGCCACCGGGCTCGCTCGGCGGATCTTCGTCGGGCTGCCCCCGGCCTGCGCCAACCTCGACAACGACGCCGCCGAGGAGATGCGCGGCCACGTCGACGCGGTGCACTCCGCCATCGGCCTCCTCGACGACGCCGAGCTGCGCGTCCGCTGGCGCTCCGTGCTCAGCACCCTCGCCGCGCGGGACAGTGTGGCCGGGGTGGTGCGCGGGCGCTGCGCTCGCGTCCTGCTCGACGAAGGCGCCCTGGAGGACGAGGGCGCGGCCCGGCTCATGGGGCTCGCCCTCTCACCCGGCACCCCGCCCGGTGAGGCGGCCGCCTGGATCGAGGGCTTCGTCGGCGGCGGTTCCGGCGGGGGGCTTCTCCTCGTCCACGACGAGCGTCTGCTCGGCCTCGTCGACGCGTGGCTGGCCGGCGTCCCGGCCGACGCCTTCACCGATGTGCTGCCCCTTCTCCGCCGGACGTTCTCGGCCTACGAGTCCGGAGTGCGGCGCACGCTCGGCGAACTGGTCCGCCGCGGTCCGTCGGCCCCGGCCGCCGCGGGGGGCTTGCCGCCCGGGTTCGGGGATGAGCTCGATGGGGAGCGGGCGGATGCGGTGGGGGCCGTGGTGCGGATGTTGTTGGGGGCGGGGGGATGAGTGGGGGTGCGGTTGCGGTGTGGCTTCCGGGTGGGGTGGCTCCCTTGCGTTGCCGGGTGCGGCTCGCGTCGGGGCTGAGCGCGCAGTTCCCCGCGCCCCTGAGATGCGCACTCCGTGCGCCATCTCAGACAGCGGCGGGCTCCGCCCCCGTCCCCTGGGGCGCACGGAGTGTGCCTTCAGGGGCGCGGGGAACTGCGCGACCAGCCACGACGCACCCGCGGTCGCGCACACACCTCACCACGCAGACGAACCGGCGGCACACGACAAGGGCGGCGACATGACGGAGACCACGACCACCGGTGACGAGCGGATGCGGCGATGGCGGCTGGTGCTGGGCGGTGACGCCGCCGAGGGCACGGGGTGCCGGCTGACGGGGCGGGACGCCGCGATGGACGGCGCCCTCACCGCCCTGTACGGCGGCGGAGGAGGAGGCACCCGGCAACAGAACGGCGGCGGCAGCAGGAGCGCGGGTCTCGGGGCCTCCGCCCCCTCCGTCGCACGCTGGCTCGGAGACATCCGCACGTACTTCCCGTCCTCCGTCGTCCAGGTCATGCAGCGCGACGCGATCGACCGCCTCGGCCTGTCCACGCTGCTGCTCGAACCGGAGATGCTGGAGGCCGTGGAGGCCGACGTGCACCTCGTCGGCACCTTGCTCTCCCTGAACAAGGCGATGCCGGAGACGACGAAGGAGACGGCCCGCGCGGTGGTCCGCAAGGTCGTCGAGGAGCTGGAGAAGAAGCTCGCGACGCGCACCCGCGCCACCCTCACCGGCGCCCTCGACCGCAGCGCCCGCATCAGCCGGCCCCGCCACCACGACATCGACTGGAACCGCACGATCGCGGCCAACCTCAAGCACTACCTGCCGGAGTACCGCACGATCGTGCCCGAGCGGCTCATCGGGTACGGGCGGGCCTCGCAGTCCGTGAAGAAGGAGGTCGTCCTCTGCATCGACCAGTCGGGCTCGATGGCCGCGTCCGTCGTGTACGCCTCCGTGTTCGGCGCGGTGCTGGCGTCCATGCGGTCGATCCAGACCCGGCTCGTCGTCTTCGACACGGCCGTCGTGGACCTCACCGACCAGCTCGACGACCCGGTCGACGTCCTCTTCGGCACCCAGCTCGGCGGCGGCACCGACATCAACCGCGCGCTCGCCTACTGCCAGTCGCAGATCACCCGCCCGGCCGAGACCGTCGTCGTCCTCATCTCCGACCTCTACGAGGGCGGCATCCGCGACGAGATGCTGAAGCGGGTCGCCGCGATGAAGGCGTCCGGCGTGCAGTTCGTGACGCTGCTCGCGCTCTCCGACGAGGGGGCGCCCGCCTACGACCGGGAGCACGCGGCGGCGCTCGCCGCACTGGGCGCACCGGCGTTCGCCTGTACCCCCGATCTGTTCCCCGAGGTCATGGCCGCGGCCATCGAGAAGCGCCCGCTGCCCATACCCGACGCGGCGGCCGAAAGCGGGGCCGCAGCGGCAAACCGGAATTGAGTACCCATCGGTAACACAGGGCTTGCGCAGGCGCCCGAGTGCCGTGCGAGGATTCGCGCACCGTGATCTATGCGACCGTGTCTCCCGCCCCTGCCGAGCGCCTGCCGCGCCCGGTGGCGAGACGCCGCGCGCTGCAACTGGCGCTGCTGCTGGGCGGGCTGATCGGCCTCGGATTCCTGTGCGGCGGCCAGGCTCACGCGGAGGACGCCTCGGGCGCCCCTCGGCACACGGCGGAAGAGCAGGCGACCGTCGGCGGCCCGGACCGGCACGGCCTGCTCGGGCGGGACGAAGCGCCCGAAAGCACGGGCGTCGTCGGGACCGTACGGGACTCGGTCCTGCTGCCGGTCCTCGACACCACGCAGAGAACTGTGCGGAGAACCGTGCGGAACACGGTGCACGACACCGTGCGCGACACCGTGCGCGACACCGTGCGGGGCGTGACGGAGCCGGTCGGTGAGCTGGTCGGGCAGGTCGTGGACGGGCTTGAGTCGGCGGCCCCGCGACCGTTGCCCGACGGACCGCCGGTGCTCCCCGGGCTGCCGGGCGCGCCGGGTGACACCCTTCCGCTGCCCGCACCGTCCGAACCCACGACGCCCACGGCACCCCCAGCCCCCACGTCACCGGCGACCCCCGCCAACCCGGCCGGCCCGGCCCGGCCCGCCGGATCCACCGACGCCGCGCCCGACGCCGAAGCCGACGCGAACACCACCGGCTCCACCGGCTCCGCCGCCTCCGCCGCCTCCGCCGCCTTCTCCACCCCCGTGACCAAGGACCGCGCCGCGCGCAGCAACCCGTACGCCTTCCCGCCCGTCGGCCCGACGGCGTACGACCCCGCCGGAACCGGCGTCGTACAGCGGAACCGCGCGGACGCGCACCCGCACCACTCCTCCGCCTCCCGGCACATCGCCGCGCCCCGGCCGGCCGCGCCCGGTGCCCCGGTGCACCCGGACGGCGTACCGGTGGCCGGCGCGTCCGCGGGTGACGGCGGCGGCTCGCGCCACGGCGATCTGCACGCCGCCGCGTTCGGCAGTCGCCGGGTGGCCGTGCTGCTGCCGCCCGGCGCCGTCGCGTACGTCACCGCCGCGCCGGTGACCGACCGGCATCGCGCCGTTCCCGTACCCCCTGGCTAGACAGCCCGGCATCTGACCGACGCCGGAGCGCCCCGTCAGCCGAATCCGTCGGCGAGACCTGGCCTACTTCCGGCGTGCGGGCGGACCCGTTGGGGACGGGCCGCCCGTTCGGAGCCCCTGCCTGCCGTGCCGGGGCTCCTCGGGTGGCCTCACCGTGCGTACCCCCGCGCGGTGAGGCCGCGAACGATCACCTGAAAAGGGGCCGGAAGGACGCGCTCTGTGACAGGTATCACCGCTCATGTGTGATCTGCGATTTAGAAGCCGTAGCTGAGCGGCGATAACCTGCGAGACGGACATGCCGCGTACCCGGCCACTGTGTACGCCTCGTACGCCTCCCTTGTGACAGCGGAGTCACGTTGCCCATCGCGGCACGCCCACGCAGGAAGATCGAACCGCGAGATCACTGATAGGGACGGACGCGCGTGGACCTGTTCGAGTACCAGGCGAGGGACCTCTTCGCCAAGCACGGTGTACCGGTGCTGGCCGGTGAAGTCATCGACACGCCTGAGGCAGCCCGCGAGGCGACCGAGCGCCTGGGCGGCAAGTCCGTCGTCAAGGCGCAGGTGAAGGTCGGTGGCCGCGGCAAGGCCGGCGGCGTGAAGCTGGCCGCCTCGACCGACGAGGCCGTGCAGCACGCGACCAACATCCTCGGGATGGACATCAAGGGCCACACGGTCCACAAGGTGATGATCGCCGAGACGGCCCCGGAGATCGTGGAGGAGTACTACGTCTCCTTCCTCCTGGACCGCACCAACCGCACCTTCCTCTCCATCGCGTCCGTCGAGGGCGGCATGGAGATCGAGGAGGTGGCGGCCACCCGCCCGGAGGCCGTCGCCAAGACGCCGATCGACGCCAACGAGGGCGTGACCCCCGAGGTCGCGCGCCAGATCGTCGCGGACGCGAAGTTCCCGGCCGAGGTGGCCGACAAGGTCGCCGACGTGCTGGTCACGCTCTGGAAGACCTTCATCGAGGAGGACGCCCTCCTCGTCGAGGTCAACCCGCTGGCCAAGGTCGCCTCCGGTGACATCCTCGCCCTCGACGGCAAGGTGTCCCTGGACGAGAACGCGGACTTCCGCCACCCCGACCACGAGGCGCTCCAGGACAAGGACGCGGCCGACCCGCTCGAGGCCGCTGCCAAGGAGAAGGGCCTCAACTACGTCAAGCTCGACGGCGAGGTCGGCATCATCGGCAACGGCGCGGGCCTGGTCATGTCGACCCTGGACGTCGTCGCGTACGCCGGTGAGAAGCACGGCGGCGTGAAGCCGGCCAACTTCCTCGACATCGGTGGCGGCGCCTCCGCCCAGGTGATGGCGAACGGCCTGGAGATCATCCTCGGCGACTCGGACGTCAAGTCCGTCTTCGTCAACGTCTTCGGTGGCATCACCGCCTGCGACGAGGTCGCCAACGGCATCGTCCAGGCGCTCGCGCTGCTCGAGGAGAAGGGCGAGAAGGTCGAGAAGCCCCTCGTCGTGCGTCTCGACGGCAACAACGCCGAGCTGGGTCGCAAGATCCTCTCCGACGCCAACCACCCGCTGGTGCAGCGCGTGGACACCATGGACGGCGCGGCCGACAAGGCCGCCGAGCTCGCGGCCGCGAAGTAAGGGACGAGGGACAGAACAGCCATGGCTATCTTCCTCAACAAGGACAGCAAGGTCATCGTCCAGGGCATGACCGGTGCCACGGGCATGAAGCACACCAAGCTCATGCTGGCCGACGGCACGAACATCGTCGGCGGCGTGAACCCGCGCAAGGCCGGCACCGAGGTCGACTTCGACGGCACGTCGATCCCCGTCTTCGGCTCCGTCGCCGAGGCGATCGAGAAGACGGGCGCCAACGTCTCCGTCCTCTTCGTGCCCCCGGCCTTCTCCAAGGCCGCCGTGGTCGAGGCGATCGACGCCGAGATCCCCCTCGCCGTCGTCATCACCGAGGGCATCGCCGTCCACGACTCCGCCGCGTTCTACGCGTACGCGAAGTCCAAGGGCGACAAGACCCGCATCATCGGCCCGAACTGCCCCGGCCTCATCACGCCGGGCCAGTCGAACGCCGGCATCATCCCGGGCGACATCACGAAGCCGGGCCGCATCGGCCTGGTCTCGAAGTCCGGCACGCTGACGTACCAGATGATGTACGAGCTGCGTGACATCGGCTTCTCGTCCGCCGTCGGCATCGGTGGCGACCCGGTCATCGGCACGACGCACATCGACGCGCTCGCCGCGTTCGAGGCCGACCCCGAGACCGACCTCATCGTCATGATCGGCGAGATCGGCGGCGACGCCGAGGAGCGCGCGGCCGACTTCATCAAGGCCAACGTGACCAAGCCGGTCGTCGGCTACGTCGCGGGCTTCACCGCCCCCGAGGGCAAGACCATGGGCCACGCCGGTGCCATCGTCTCCGGTTCGTCCGGCACCGCCCAGGCGAAGAAGGAGGCCCTCGAGGCCGCCGGCGTCAAGGTCGGCAAGACCCCGACCGAGACGGCGAAGCTGGCGCGCGAGCTGCTTTCGTAGTTCGTAGTCGGCGGTCGTACGTTTTTCGCGTACGTGAATGAGTGGGCCCGCACCGGTGACGGTGCGGGCCCACTCATGTGTGCGGGGACCGATCACTCCGTGGCGGGCACGAGTCGCTCCGGGCCGCCGCTCAGCTCCGCCCGCAGATGCTCGCGCAACTCCCGCTCCTGCTCCGACAGCGGTCCCGGGCCGGCCGGTGCGGGCACGCCGCTGATCGGTGCGCCGGGTGCGGGCACCGGCTCGTAGTGCGTCGGGGCCACCCGCAGTGTCAGCACCGTCGCCCCGACGATCAGGGTGGTGACGGCGATCGCGGCCCGCGTCCAGAACCGGGTGCGGCGCTCGCCGACCTCCCGGACCAGCGTCGGCTTCGGCGCGTCCAGCTTCTCCGCGCCCGCCAGCTCGGTCAGCCGCCGGTGCAGCCGCTCGGGCACGGCCAGCTCCGGCAGCCGCTCGGCGACGGCCTCGCGCGCGTGCAGGATGCGGTTGGCGGCGGCCGGTGTGCTGGCCTCCGTCTCGGCGGCCGTCTCCGGAAGATCGAGGCCGACCCAGTCGTAGAGCAGCAGCGTGCGCCGGTACACGGGCGGCAGGCTCAGGAGGACGTCGAGGAGCTCGCGGTCCGCGGGATCGGCGGGCGGCGCGTCCGGACGGCGGAAACCGGGGCGCAGCCGGTGCCAGGGCGACATCGCGTACTCGTACGCCGCCGCGCGCACCCAGCCCGCCGGGTCGGGGTCGACGGCGACCTCGGGCCAGCGCTGCCAGGCCAGCTGGAACGCCCGCTCGACCGCCTCGCGGGCGAGGCCCCGACGGCCGCAGAGCAGATAGGTGTGGCGTACCAGGAGGGGGGCGGCGTACGCGTACAGGGCGTCGAAGGCCTGGGCCGGGGGCCGGGTGACGGTCTGTTCGGGCGCGGACGCCGGACCGCCCGCGGCGGGTTTCGCGGCGGGCTCAGCGGTGGGCTTCGCGGCGGGCTCCGAGGGCGTCTTCCGGGGCGCCGGTCGTTCCGGTAGCGGGGCCAGCAGAAGCTCCGCGTACTTCTCCCGCCTCGTTCCCCCGGGCGTGGTACGGCCCGACTCCCACGCGCGGAGCGTCTCGCGCGTCACGCCGATCCTCGCGGCGAGCTGGGCCTGGGTCAGGGACTTCGCCTCGCGGAGCCTGCGGCGCTCCTTCGGCGTCGGCAGTGGGGTGGCGGCGCTCTGCGTCATGACGAAACCCACACACCCTTTCGCGCCAAAAAGTACATAAGCGTATCTTGAGCGACACATCCGTACTTCGCGCGTTACGCGGGGAAAGCGGGTGTCCTTGGCAGCATGGGCCCGTGACGCAGATGACCGGCCGTGGACCGTCGATGCCCGTGCTCCTGACCCGCGTGCGGGAACGCTCGCCGGGGCCCGCCGCCGGAGTGTTCGGCGGGTTCGTCGCGGCGGGGCTCGGGCTCGGCCTCTTCGCGGTCCTGGTCATCGCCATGTGGATCAGCTCGCCCTACCCGGACAGCGGCCCCGACGGCGCTCTGCACACCGCCGCCGCGCTGTGGCTGCTCGCGCACGGCGCCGAGATCGTCAGGACGGACACGCTGTCCGGCACCCCGGCCCCGGTCGGCCTGAGTCCGCTGCTGCTGCTCGCGCTGCCGGTGTGGCTGGTCTTCCGGGCGGGGCGGGACGCGGCCGAGCCCCCGGAGGAAGAGGCCGACGCGCCGCCCGCGCCCGCCGCCGGGGTGTGGGGCGGGGTCGCGCTCGGCTACCTGCTGATCGGCGCCGCCGCCGCGCTCTACGCCTCCGGCGGCGAACTGCGGCCCTCCTGGATCAGCTGCGCCGCCCATCTCGTCCTGGTCACCGTGGCGGCGTCCGGGGCCGGGGTGTGGACCGCGCACGGCAGGCCGTACGGGCCCCTGCCGCAAGCGCTGCGCAGGTCACTGGAGGTGCTGCCGCAGGTGCTCGTACGGGAGATCCTCCCCGTCGCCGCGCGGGCCGCGGCCGCCGGAGTGCTCGTCCTGATCGCCGGGGGAGCGCTCCTGGTGGCCGTCGGGCTCGTCTGGCACGGGGGCGCGGCGCGGGAGGCGTTCACCCAGCTCACGGCGGCGTGGACGGGACGCGTCGGAGTCCTGCTGCTCTGCCTCGCCCTGGTCCCGAACGCGGCGGTCTGGGGCGCCGCGTACGCGCTGGGACCCGGGTTCGCCGTCGGGGCCGGGCACGTCGTGGGGCCGCTGGGGAGCACGGCCGGTCCGCTGCTGCCGGCCGTACCGCTGCTCGCGGCGGTGCCACCGGAGGGCGAGGGAACGCCGCTGACCTGGGCGGTCGGGGCGGTGCCCGGCGTGGCGGCGGTCGCCGTGGCCTGGTTCGTGGTGATCGGGGGCGAGCGGTCCGCGTGGTCGCGCGGGCGCATGGCCTACGGGACCGCCGTCGCGGCCGCGCTGTGCGGAGTGGCTCTCGCCGTGCTCGGGGTGGCGGCGGGCGGTGCGCTCGGCGTGGAGGTCCTTGCCACCTTCGGGCCGGTCGGCTGGCTGACCGGGCTCGCGGCGACGGCGTGGGTGGGTGTGGTGGGGCTGCCGGTGGCGTTGGTCGTGGGGTGGTGGCGTGGGCGCCGGGGCGTGTCCGCGCCTGTTGCCGCGCTCGCGTCTGCGGGCGGGCCGGGGGGCGGGGCCGTTTCGCAGCCTGTGTCCGGGGCCGGGGCCGGGGCCGGGGCCGGGGCCGGGTCCTTGGTCGAGCCCGAGGCGGGGTCCGTGGACGAGGACGAGGACGGGGACGGGGACGGGGCTGAGCCCGGGGGCGTGGCGAAGGCGAGGCGGCATGTGCCGTGGCGCCGGAAGCCCGTCGCCCCGGAGCCCGAACCCGTCGGGACGGACGACGACTTCGACCCGTTCGACTTCTTCGACGAGGAGTCACGCGCGGAGCGCTGGGCCATCCTGAGGGACGCACCGAGGAACGAACCCCCGGCCCCGAACGCGAAACCGAAGCCGGAGCCGGGACCGCCGGAGCCGGGGCTGTCGAAGCCGGGACCGCCGGAGCCGGGCCCCGAAGCTCAGGCCGGTCCTGCTACCTGACGTACCGTCACCGCGTCCCGAGCAGCGGCCGGAGCTGCTTCGGCAGAAGGTCCTCGCAGGACTGGTCCGCCGCGTGGGTCAGGGCGTCGGCCCGGCACTCGTAGTAGTCGCTGTAGACGAGCTTCGCCGCGAACATCGACGCCACCATCGCCAGCGCCAGCGCACCCGTGACCAGGCCGCTGATCGCCGCCGTGGTCTGCGGACGCGAGGCGGGGGCGCCCTCGGTCTTGACGGGCGGTGCGGGGGTGTCCGGGTTCGCGGCGCGGGGCTTCGCGCGGAGGGCGCTGATGCTCCAGTACAGGGCGAGCGCGCCGAGCAGCAGGGCCACGTACGGCCAGGCGAACAGAGCGAAGAAGAAGCCCCACATGCCGGACAGGAGGGCGTAGCGCGCGCGGCGCTGGGCCGGGTCGGTCGGGTCCCAGCGCATGCCGCCGGAGCCGGGGCCGCGGCCGGGTCCCTGGCCCTCGGGGCCGCCCTGTCCGCCGCCGTTGTTGTTGCCGGGGCGGTCGCCGAACCGGCCGCCCTGGGCGGGTCCTGGCTGGCGGTCGCTCCACTGGCTGCCCCAGCGCGAACGCCCGTCGCCGTGCCCGCCCTGATCGGCGTCGGAACCGTCCGGGCGGCGCGGCTGCCAGGGGCGGTCCGGGGCGTCCTCGGGCGGCGGTGCGAACGGATTGTCCGCGCCGGTGTTCCCGGTGTTCCCGGTGTTCCCGGTGTCTCCGGGCGTCGCGGAGTTCCCAGGGGTCCCGGTCCCGCCGGAGGCCCCGGAGTTCTTGCCCTCGTCGGACTCCTTGGACTCCTGGGACTGGCGAAGGCTTCGGTCCGGCATCAGGTGTGCGTCTTCCCCTAGGTCGTCGGTTGCGGTCGTCGGGTGCGTGAGCCGTCGGCCGCGTAGGTCGTCGTCGACGCGTAGGTCGTCGGCGATCGGATCGCGCTGCGGTTTGGTCCGTTCTTTACGTTCACTCACGTCAACGTCCCGCGCCCGCTCCGCGTTCCGCGTTCCGCGCGAAGGCTCGGTCTTCCCGCACGCTGACGCTACCTCCCGGCCGCGCCCCCGTCCCGTGGGGGCTGGCTGGTGTGCCGGTATCGTTGCTGACGGTCGGCCGCTTCGTAGAGTCCCCCGTATGGGGCAGCGCGAAGCTTCCGTAGGAACATACAAGTACGCCCCTGTACGAGAAAGGGCCCCGCCGTGGCCAAGGCCAAGCGCCTCGTCGTGCTGGTCTCCGGATCAGGTACGAATTTGCAGGCTCTGCTCGACGCCATCGCGGAGCGGGGAGCGGACGCGTACGGCGCGGAGATCGTCGCCGTCGGCGCCGACCGGACCGGCATCGTCGGTCTGGAGCGCGCCGAGCGCGCCGGGATCCCGACGTTCGTCTGCCGGGTCAGGGACCACGCCACCCGCGAGGAATGGGACCGCGCGCTCGCCGAGGCGACGGCCGCGTACGAGCCGGACCTGGTCGTCTCCGCCGGGTTCATGAAGATCGTGGGCAAGGAGTTCCTCGCCCGCTTCGGCGGCCGGTTCGTCAACACGCACCCGGCCCTGCTGCCCAGTTTTCCCGGTGCCCACGGTGTGCGCGACGCCCTCGCGTACGGCGCGAAGGTCACCGGCTGCACCGTCCACTTCGTCGACGACGGCGTCGACACCGGCCCGATCATCGCCCAGGGCGTGGTGGAGATCGTGGAAGCGGACTCGGACGACGGTGAGCGCGCTCTGCACGAGCGCATCAAGGAAGTCGAGCGCACGCTGCTCGTCGATGTCGTGGGGCGTCTGGCCCGCAACGGCTACAGCATTGAGGGACGAAAGGTAGTTATCCCGTGAGCGACCTCGTGACCGCCGAGAGCGACAAGCGGCCCATCCGCCGGGCGCTGGTCAGCGTCTACGACAAGACCGGTCTGGAGGAGCTGGCGCGCGGGCTCCACGAGGCGGGTGTCGAGCTGGTCTCCACCGGATCGACCGCCGCGAAGATCGCCGCCGCCGGGGTCCCGGTCACCAGGGTCGAGGATGTCACCGGGTTCCCCGAGTGCCTCGACGGCCGCGTGAAGACCCTGCACCCGAAGGTCCACGCCGGCATCCTCGCCGACCTGCGCCTCGATGACCACCAGAAGCAGCTCGCCGACCTCGGTGTGAAGCCGTTCGAGCTGGTCGTCGTCAACCTGTACCCGTTCAAGGAGACCGTCGCCTCGGGCGCCACCCCGGACGAGTGCGTCGAGCAGATCGACATCGGCGGCCCCTCGATGGTCCGCGCCGCCGCCAAGAACCACCCGTCGGTCGCCGTGGTCACCAGCCCGCGCCGCTACGCCGACGTCCTCGCGGCCGTGCAGGACGGCGGCTTCGACCTCACCACGCGCAAGCGGCTCGCCGCCGAGGCGTTCCAGCACACCGCCTCGTACGACGTGGCCGTCGCCTCCTGGTTCGCCGCCGACTACGCGGCCGCCGACGACAGCGGTCACCCCGAGTTCCTGGGCGCCACGTACGCGCGCAAGAACGTCCTGCGCTACGGCGAGAACCCGCACCAGGGCGCCGCCCTCTACGTCGACGGCACCGGCGGCCTGGCCGAGGCGGAGCAGCTGCACGGCAAGGAGATGTCGTACAACAACTTCACCGACACGGACGCCGCGCGCCGTGCCGCGTACGACCACGACGACCCCTGCGTCGCGATCATCAAGCACGCGAACCCGTGCGGGATCGCCGTCGCCTCGAACGTCGCGGAGGCCCACCGCAAGGCGCACGCCTGCGACCCGGTCTCGGCGTACGGCGGCGTGATCGCGGTCAACCGGCCGGTGACGAAGGAGATGGCGGAGCAGGTCGCCGACATCTTCACCGAGGTCATCGTCGCGCCGGACTACGAGGACGGCGCGCTCGAAGCCCTCACCAAGAAGAAGAACATCCGCGTGCTGCGCGCCCCGAACGGCCCGTCCGCCCCGGTCGAGACCAAGCAGATCGACGGCGGCGCGCTCCTCCAGGTCACCGACCGCCTCCAGGCCGACGGCGACAACCCGGCCTCCTGGACCCTCGCGACCGGCGACGCGCTCTCGCAGGGCGAGCTGGACGAGCTGGCGTTCGCCTGGAAGGCGTGCCGCGCCGTGAAGTCCAACGCGATCCTGCTCGCCAAGGACGGTGCCTCGGTCGGCGTCGGCATGGGCCAGGTCAACCGCGTCGACTCCTGCAAGCTCGCCGTCGAGCGGGCGGGCGAGGAGCGGGCGCGCGGCGCGTACGCCGCCTCCGACGCGTTCTTCCCCTTCCCGGACGGGCCGCAGATCCTCATCGACGCGGGCGTCAAGGCGATCGTGCAGCCCGGCGGCTCGATCCGTGACGAGCAGGTCGTCGAGGCCGCGAAGAAGGCGGGCGTGACGATGTACTTCACGGGGACGCGCCACTTCTTCCACTGAGTCGGACGGGTGTACGAGACGGGGCCCGCCGGTCGACGACCGGCGGGCCCCGTCTCCACATGGTCCGGGTTCAGCCCTTGACCTTGACCGCGATCGTGCCGGCGACCTTGTCGTGCCACCCCTGCTGACGGCCGGAGTTGTCGAAGAACGGCGACAGATACACGAGCAGCATGCCGAGACCGCAGGCGAGGTAACCGACGATGGGGATGAGCCAGCGCAGGAGCCCCTTGCCGAGGCCCGGCTTCTGGCCGTTCTCCAGCCGCAGGACACGGATGCCGACAGCGAGCTTGCCGAGGGTGGCGCCGACGAAGGCGATCATCAGCGTCTCGTAGAGCAGGGTCAGCACCATGAACGCGCCGGCGATGGGCAGGATCTTGCCCATCATGTCCGCACTCGCGTTGTTGACGCAGGCGTCGTACGTGGCCGAGGCCGGGTCGCAGTCGACGGCGCTCTTCACCGAGTCGACGAACATCGGGGCGATGGCCACGAGGTAAATGATCCCGAACAGGGCGCCGTCGATCGCGCGGGCCCCGAG
The DNA here is from genome assembly GCF_056172735.1 of Streptomyces sp. R818. Lineage (NCBI taxonomy): Bacteria > Bacillati > Actinomycetota > Actinomycetes > Kitasatosporales > Streptomycetaceae > Streptomyces > Streptomyces sp. R818. Next base: position 109,905 of record NZ_JAOCNE010000010.1, on the reverse strand, counting down.
CCGACGGCCCATGCCGGCGACCGGCGGCATTCCTCCCATGCCGGGACCGGGCATGCCCGGCTGCTGCGGATACGCCCCGTACGACGGGCCGGGCGCCTGCGGATAGCCGTAGCCCTGTTGCTGCTGCGGATAGCCGTAACCCTGCTGCGGCGGGACGCCTTGCGGGGCCTGCTGGCCGTACGGGTTCGGCTGCGGTGGTTGCTGACCGTAAGGGTTGTTCGGTTCGCCGTAACTCATGGCGAGATTCCTCCGGGGACGACTACGGGGACGGCGCGGCCCCGCGGAGGAATGCGGAGGTGTTCGAACGGAAATACCACCGCTTGTGCGGTTCGCCCCCCGGCCGCCGTCCGCGGCACTGCGTGGATCATGCTCCTTAATCGGACATGCTCCTGTCCAGTGGGCCGTCAGGCCGTTGTGCAAGTGCAACTTGGGTGAAGCAGGGCCGCCCTGAAAGAATGGGCACCATGACCGCCCAGATTCTCGATGGCAAGGCCACCGCAGCCGCGATCAAGTCCGAACTGACCGCCCGCGTGGCGGCCCTGAAGGAGAAGGGGGTCACGCCCGGACTCGGCACCGTCCTGGTCGGCGAGGATCCCGGCAGCCAGAAGTACGTGGCAGGAAAGCACCGCGACTGCGCGCAGGTCGGCATCGCCTCCATCCAGCGCGAGCTGCCCGCGACGGCCACGCAGGAGGAGATCGAGGCCGTCGTCCGCGAGCTGAACGAGGACCCGGCCTGCACCGGCTACATCGTCCAGCTGCCGCTGCCCAAGGGCATCGACGAGAACCGCATCCTCGAACTGATGGACCCGGCCAAGGACGCGGACGGCCTGCACCCGATGAACCTCGGCCGCCTCGTCCTGAACGAGCCGGCGCCGCTGCCCTGCACCCCGTTCGGCATCATCACGCTGCTGCGCAAGCACGGCGTCGAGATCAAGGGCGCGGAGGTCGTCGTGGTCGGCCGCGGCGTGACCATCGGCCGTCCGATGCCGCTGCTGCTCACCCGCAAGTCGGAGAACGCGACGGTCACCCAGTGCCACACCGGCACCCGTGACCTCTCCGCGCACCTCAAGCGTGCCGACATCGTCGTCGCCGCGGCGGGCGTCCCGCACCTGATCAAGCCCGAGGACATCAAGCCGGGCGCGGCGATCCTCGACGTCGGTGTCTCGCGCGACGAGAACGGCAAGATCGTCGGCGATGTGCACCCCGGTGTCGCCGAGGTCGCGGGCTGGATCTCCCCGAACCCCGGCGGCGTGGGCCCGATGACCCGCGCCCAGCTCCTGGTCAACGTCGTCGAGGCGGCCGAGCGGAACGCCAGCGGTGTTCGCTGAGGCCTCCCGGGACGGCGCGGGCACCCGGGGTGTGGGTGCCCGGGACGCGGATGCCCAGGCTGATGCCCAGGCTGATGTCCAGGCTGATGTCCAGGACGTGAGCGCGTCGGGCGATGCCGGTGCCGTGGGTGACGGTGTCGTGAGCGCGGGTGCCCAGGGCGCGGGCGCTCAGGACGAGGGTGCCCAAGGTGAGGGCGTCCACGACGAGGGTGTCCACGACGAGAGCGTCCACGACGAGGGCGTCGTCAAGGGCGTGCGGGGCAGGAAGCGGGGCACGCGCCGCTTCCCGTTGTGGACGCGCGACACCGCACGCCCCGAGGGCGGGGGCCGCGCGGCCCCCGCCGACGCCCCCGTCCCCGCCCGCCAGTGGCCGTTGATCGCGGTGCTCGTGGTGACCGGGCTCGGACTGCTGCTCACCGCGTTCGGCCTGTTCCGCGTCGGCACGATCCTGGTGGGTGTGGCCCTCCTCGGCGGCGCCGCGCTGCGCTGGGTCCTGCCGTCCGTCGGCATGCTCGCCGTGCGCTCCCGCTTCACCGACATGATCACATACGGGGTCCTCGGCCTCGCCATCGTGCTGCTCGCGATGATGGCGCAGCCGAGTCCGTGGCTGCAGATCCCCTTCCTCCAGGACACGCTGCACTTCACCGTGCGCTGAGTGTTCCTGTTCCTCGTACGACGGACGGGGCCTCCGGGGCGGAGGCCCTTCGTCCTTGTGTGACGATGTCCGGTCCGCCCCGGGGTTTTTGTCGGCAGAGGGCACAGGCCGCCGTCGACTTGGGAACTGTCACCCTGGCTCTGCGCATCCCAGTCAGACGAGGGACGTTGTCGGGAGAACGGCCCGGTCGGGCCGGTCGGCGCAAACGGTGGGACGGCGGGGCAGCAGGAAACGGCGGGGAACGGCGGGGAGTGGCGGGGTAAGTCAGCACGTACGGGGGGAAGAGGGGTAAGCGATGCCTCGTTGGAAGGCGCTACCGGACGAACTCGACCCGCAGCTCGCGGAGTTCGCGAGCCAGCTGCGCAGACTGGTCGACCGCAGCGGACTCGGCATCGCCGCGCTGGCGGACCGCACCGGGTACAGCAAGACCTCCTGGGAGCGGTATCTGAACGGGCGGCTGCTCGCGCCCAAGGGCGCGGTCGTGGCGCTCGCCGAGGTGACCGGCACCAGCCCCGTCCATCTGACGACCCTGTGGGAGCTCGCGGAGCGCGCCTGGAGCCGCTCCGAGATGCGTCATGACATGACCATGGAGGCGATACGCATATCCCAGGCGCGGGCGGCGCTGGGGGAGTTCGGGGGACCGACGGCCACGGCGACGCGGGGTGTCGCGGCCGGGTCCGGGACCGGTGCCGGTGCTGCGTCCGGTGCCGGTGCCGGGGCGGGTGCCGGTGCCGGTGCCGGGGCCCGGGGTGCCGGTGCCGGTGGCGTGAGTGCTGGGGGTGCGGTGACCGTGCCGTCGCAGAGGTCGGTGCCGCCCGTGGACCAGTTCGGGCCGCCGCCGGTCGGTTTCGGACCACCGGTCGCTTCGGCCTCGGGTGCGGGTGCGGGTGCGGGTTCCGGACCCGGGTCCGGTCGTGGCCGGGGTCGTGGCAAGTGGCGGGTGCTCGTGTTCCTCGCCGGGGTCGTCGGCACGGCGCTCCTCGTGGTCGTCGCCTACGCCCTGACCAGCTTCCTCACCGGCCACAAAGACAAGAAGGCCGAGCCCTCGCCGTCGCCGACGACGAGCGCGCCCGTCCTGCCCGCGGGTGTCGAGTGCGTGGGCGCCGGCTGCACCGGAAAGGACCCGGAGGCCATGGGGTGCGGCGGTGACCATGCCGACAGCCCCGCGCGGGCCGTCGTCGGCGCCGTCACCGTCGAGGTCCGCTACAGCAAGACGTGCAAGGCGGCCTGGGCGCGGATCCAGGGCGCGGCCCCGGGCGACAGCGTGCGACTCGACGCGGGCGGCAAGAAGTCGAAGAAGGGCCTGGTCGACGACGCCGACACGGACGCGTACACGCCGATGGTGGCGGTGGGTTCGCCCGCGGACGCGAAGGCGTGCGCGACGCTCGTCTCCGGCCAGCGGGGCTGCACGGAGTAGCGCCGGGCGCCGCGTGACGGACGTGCACGGGGGACGTACATGAGGACGTGCATGGGCACGTACTAGGGCACGTACTAGGGCACGTACACGGGGACGTGCATGGGCACGCGCTTTCGGGGAAGGCGCATGAGTACCCCCACGGGATGGTCACACGGTGACACCCATGGCGGCCGCCGATGCCCCTCCCCCGGGCCGGCGGCCGCCCCGTGTCCCGTGTTCGGGGGAGCTTCGGACCCGGGGTGCGTGTGATCGCCCTGTGGGGTGAGCCACACGTACCGATAGGTCCGGCAGGGGCGGGGCGCGATAGCCTGACGAGCGGATCTCTTGATGCCGAGAGATCGATCAAAAGACCCGCTGTCCTACGGAGAACGCCATGACCCGCACTCCCGTGAACGTCACCGTCACCGGCGCAGCCGGCCAGATCGGCTACGCACTGCTCTTCCGCATCGCCTCCGGCCAGCTGCTCGGCGCGGACGTGCCGGTCAAGCTGCGCCTCCTGGAGATCACCCCGGCGCTCAAGGCCGCCGAGGGCACCGCCATGGAGCTCGACGACTGCGCCTTCCCGCTGCTCCAGGGCATCGAGATCACCGACGACCCGAACGTCGCCTTCGACGGCGCCAACGTCGGTCTCCTCGTCGGCGCCCGCCCCCGCACCAAGGGCATGGAGCGCGGTGACCTCCTCGAGGCCAACGGCGGCATCTTCAAGCCCCAGGGCAAGGCCATCAACGACCACGCTGCGGACGACATCAAGGTCCTCGTCGTCGGCAACCCGGCCAACACCAACGCCCTCATCGCCCAGGCCGCCGCGCCGGACGTACCGGCCGAGCGCTTCACCGCCATGACGCGCCTCGACCACAACCGCGCGCTGACCCAGCTCGCGAAGAAGACGGGCTCGACGGTCGCCGACATCAAGCGCCTGACCATCTGGGGCAACCACTCCGCCACCCAGTACCCGGACATCTTCCACGCCACGATCGCCGGCAAGAACGCCGCCGAGACCGTGAACGACGAGAAGTGGCTCGCGGACGAGTTCATCCCGACCGTCGCCAAGCGCGGCGCCGCGATCATCGAGGCGCGCGGCGCGTCGTCGGCCGCGTCGGCCGCCAACGCCGCGATCGACCACGTGTACACCTGGGTCAACGGCACGGCCGAGGGTGACTGGACGTCCATGGGCATCCCGTCGGACGGCTCGTACGGCGTCCCCGAGGGCCTCATCTCCTCGTTCCCCGTCACCACCAAGGACGGCAAGTACGAGATCGTCCAGGGCCTCGACATCAACGAGTTCTCGCGTGCGCGCATCGACGCGTCCGTCCAGGAGCTGGCGGAGGAGCGCGAGGCCGTGCGCGGTCTCGGCCTGCTCTGACCTCCGGTTGTGACCCCCGGTCCTGACCTCCGGTCCTGACCCCTGGGTCCTGACTAGGTGCGCCGCCCTCGGTGAGTTGTTTCCGCGACTCGCCGTGGGCGGTTCTGTATTTGGGGCCGGGCCGGCCGTCTGCGGGTCATGTGTGGTTGCCCGCAGTTCCCCGCGTCCTTGGGATGCGCACTCCGCGCGCCATCTCCCGATCGGCCTACTCGGCCTACTCGGCCTACTCGGCGTCGAGGAGGTCGAGTTCGGCGACGTCCACCGAGTCGGAGGCGGGCGGCGTCCGCAGCGGCACCGGCCGGCCGTAGTCCTCGTACCGCGTCGTCGTGTCGACCTTGCGGGTACCGGACGCACCGGCGCTGACCTCGGTGTACTTCACCGCGTACGGCTTGCCGCGCGTGGCCACGTACAGCGTCCTGCGCGTGCCGTTCTTCTCCTCGCCGGTCAGCGGGACGACCGGGGTTCCGTCCAGCGTGGTCGGCGCGCCCTTCTCGTCGATCCCGTCGGACTTCGTCTCGCCGCGCAACTGTTCCTGCACAGCGGTCAGGTCGCAGACGCCCGCGAGGTCCTTGAGTACGGGGTTGTCGACGGGGCCCGCGACGTAACGGCCCTGCAGGCGGCCGGCCGCCGCCTTGCCCTTGGCGCCCGGCACCCGCGCCCGCCACAGCTTGTCGTCCATGCGCGCCCATACCCGGTCCCCGCGTCGCACGACGTCGGCCTTGCCGTTCGCCCCGAACGTGAGCGTCGCCATGCAGTTCCTGTCCCGGTCGAGCGTGAGGGCCATCGCGGTGGGGGAGGTGCCGCCGCCTCCCTTGGACCGGTCCACGACTGTGACGTGCAGCGATGTGGTGTCGCGGAGTTCTTGCTGCGCCTTGTCGGCGAGGTCGCGGACGGAGAGCTGCGCGACATCACCGACGCCTTCTTCCTTGGCACCAGCACCAGCACCAGCATCAGCACCGGCACCGCCACCGTCATCGCCGGAGCGTGCGGTCGCCGCGAGCAGCGTCGCCGTGCAGACGGCCGACACGAGCACCCACACCCACCCGTACTTCTTCGCGGGCTGCCTCCGGCTCTCTTCGACCATGCGCGCACCCCCCGAGGACAGAACATCCCCAGGGTACGTTTCGCCGCTTTGACCGGCGCATACGGCGTATGGGTGGTGACACGGCGCACTATCGGTCACGGAACGCGCATGGTTCCCGCCACCCCGGGCAGGGACATCCGGCATCACGGCAGAGCGCGCCGAGAGGCCGTCCTGCGGCGCTCGGAGTGCTTCGGGTAACGGAAGCGGAAGGCGAAGCAGGACGTGTCAGACGGGTCAGTTGTGTCGGTTCGGAGCACCATTCATGTCGGCGGGGAGTGGCGCGGCGCCGCCTCGGGGGAGAGCCGGGAGATCCTCGACCCCGCGGACGGCAAGACCTTCGCGGTGATCGCCGAAGGCGGTGCCGAGGACGCGGACGCCGCCATAGCCGCCGCCCGCCGCGCCTTCGACGAAGGGCCCTGGCCCAGGATGCCGGTCGCCGAGCGCGCCGCGCTGCTGCGCCGCGTCGCCGACCTCCTCGTACGCGACCGGGAGAAGATCGGCCTCCTGGAGAGCCGGGACGCGGGCAAGACGGTCGAGGAGGGCCGCGTCGACGTCGACTGCGTCGCGGACGCCTTCCGTTACTTCGCCGATCTCGTGATCGGGGAGGGTGCCGGACGTGTCGTGGACGCGGGCTCCGAGGACATCCACAGCGTCGTCGTGCACGAGCCGGTCGGTGTCTGCTCGATGATCACGCCGTGGAACTACCCGCTGCTCCAGGCGAGCTGGAAGATCGCCCCGGCCCTGGCCGCGGGCAACACCTTCGTCATCAAGCCGAGCGAGATCACGCCGCTGACGACGGTCGTGCTCGTCGAACTCCTCGGGGAAGCGGGGCTGCCCGCCGGCGTCGCCAACATCGTGACGGGTCCCGGTGCCTCGGTCGGCGCCCGCCTCGCCGACCACCCCGATGTCGACCTGGTCTCCTTCACCGGCGGCCTGGTCAGCGGCGTCAAGGTCGCGCAGGCCGCCGCCGCGGGCGTCAAGAAGGTCGCCCTCGAACTCGGCGGCAAGAACCCGAACGTCGTCTTCGCCGACGCCTGCGAGACCGAGGACGGCTTCGACACCGCCGTCGACCAGGCGCTCAACGCCGCGTTCATCCACAGCGGCCAGGTCTGCTCCGCCGGCTCCCGGCTCATCATCGAGGAGTCCGTCCGCGAACGCTTCGTCGCCGAACTCGCCCGCCGCGCCGAGAAGATCCGGCTCGGCCGCGGTACGGAGGACGGCGTCGAGTGCGGGCCGCTCGTCAGTGAGCAGCAGCGCGACAAGACCGAGTCGTACGTCGCCTCCGCGCTCGCCGAGGGCGCCGTGCTGCGCTGCGGCGGCAAGCGCCCCGAGCCCAGCGACGTACGCCCCGCCACCGGCTACTTCTACGAGCCGACCGTCCTCGACCAGTGCCACCGCGAGATGCGCGTCGTGCGTGAGGAGACGTTCGGGCCGATCCTGACCGTCGAGACCTTCCGCACGGAGGACGAGGCCGTCGCCCTCGCCAACGACACAGAGTACGGGCTCGCCGGCGGCGTCTGGACCGCGGACCCGGGCCGCGCCCGCCGCGTCGCCGCCCGCCTGCGCCACGGCACGGTCTGGATCAACGACTTCCACCCCTACCTGCCGCAGGCCGAGTGGGGCGGCTTCGGCAAGAGCGGCGTCGGACGAGAGCTGGGCCCGGCCGGACTCGCCGAGTACCGCGAAGCGAAGCACGTGTACCAGAACCTGGCGCCGAAGCCGGTGCGCTGGTTCGCGGGCTGATCCCGCGCCCCGCGCTTTCGAACTCCGTTCCATCCATGACGTCCGTTCCATCCGTGACGTCCAGCACATCCATCACGTCCAGCACATCCGTTACGTCCAGCACATCCGTTACGTCCTTCTATGAAGTACCGCGCCCCGCAGAGGAGTTGACGCATGCCTGAAAACCCCGAGAGCCCCCATGCGCCGGACGACACGTACGACTACGTGATCGTCGGCGGCGGCACCGCCGGATCGGTGATCGCCTCCCGGCTCACCGAGAACCCGGACACCACCGTCGCCGTCATCGAGGGCGGCCCCAGCGACATCGACCGCGACGACGTGCTGACCCTGCGCCGCTGGCTCGGCCTGCTCGGCGGCGACCTCGACTACGGCTACACCACGACCGAACAGCCGCGCGGCAACTCGCACATCCTGCACAGCCGCGCCAAGGTGCTCGGCGGCTGCTCGTCGCACAACACCCTGATCTCGTTCAAGCCGCTGCCCGGCGACTGGGACGAGTGGGCGGCCGCCGGGGCCGAGGGCTGGGACCACAAGGCGATGGACCCGTACTTCGCCAAGCTGCGCAACAACATCGTCGCCGTCGACGAGAAGGACCGGAACGCCATCGCCCGCGACTTCGTCGAAGCCGCGCAGGCCGCGACCGGTGTGCCGCGCGTCGAGGGCTTCAACAAGGCCCCGTTCAAGGACGGCGTCGGCTTCTTCGACCTCGCCTACCACCCCGAGAACAACAAGCGGTCGTCGGCCTCGGTCGCGTACCTCCACCCGCACATGGAGGCGGGTGACCGCCCGAACCTGACGCTGCTGCTCGAGACGTGGGCGTACAAGCTCGGCTTCGTCGACGACGGGGGCCTGCCGGGTAGCCCCCGGGCCCGCGGCGTGCACGTACGCACGAAGGACGGCGAGGAGAGGCTGATCAGCGCGCGCCGCGAGGTCGTCGTGTGCGCCGGTGCCGTCGACACGCCCCGCCTGCTGCTGCACTCCGGCATCGGTCCCAAGGCCGACCTGGAGCGGCTCGGCATACCCGTCGTGCACGACCTGCCGGGCGTCGGGGAGAACCTGCTCGACCACCCGGAGTCGGTGATCGTCTGGGAGACGGACGGCCCCATCCCCGACAACAGCGCGATGGACAGCGACGCGGGCCTGTTCATCCAGCGCGACCCCGAGGCCGCCGGGCCCGACCTGATGTTCCACTTCTACCAGATCCCGTTCACCGACAACCCGGAACGCCTCGGCTACGTCAGGCCCGAGCACGGCGTCTCCATGACGCCGAACATCCCCAAGCCGAAGAGCCGCGGCCGCCTCTCTCTGACCAGCGCGAACCCCGAGGACAAGCCCGCCCTCGACTTCCGCTACTTCACCGACGAGGACGACTACGACGGGCGCACCCTCGTCGACGGCATCCGCATCGCCCGCGAGATCGCGAAGACGCAGCCGCTCGCCGGCTGGCTCAAGCGCGAGGTGTGCCCCGGACCCGACATCACCGGTGACGAGGAGCTCGGCGAATACGCCCGCAAGGTCGCCCACACCGTCTACCACCCGGCCGGAACCTGTCGCATCGGCGCCGCGGGTGATGAACTCGCGGTGGTCGACCCCGAGTTGCGGGTCCGCGGGCTGCGTTCCATCCGAATCGCCGACGCGTCCGTCTTCCCGACGATGCCCGCGGTGAACCCGATGATCGGGGTGCTCATGGTCGGGGAGAAGTGCGCCGAATTGCTGGGTGGTGATGCGTGATGAGTACGCAGACTGCGGTGAAGGACCCTGCTCCGGACCGTAACGGGGCCCTGGACGCTGGTGCCGGTGAGGCCGTCTTCTCCGTCCGCAACCTGTGGAAAGTGTTCGGCCCCAAGTCCGAACGCGTCCCCGGCGATCCCGAACTCGCCGGCCTCGGCGCCGCCGAATTCCGCTCCCGCACCGGCTGCACCGCCGCCGTGCGTGACGTCTCCTTCGACGTCGAACGCGGTGAGGTGTTCGTTGTCATGGGCCTGTCCGGCTCGGGCAAGTCCACCCTGGTGCGCTGTCTGACCCGCCTCATCGAACCGACGTCCGGGACGCTGTCCATCGACGGCGAGGATGTCCGCGCCATGGACAAGAGCCGGCTGCGCGCCCTGCGCCGCCACCGCGCCGCCATGGTTTTCCAGCACTTCGGCCTGCTGCCGCACCGCACGGTCCTCGACAACGTCGCCTACGGCCTCGAGATCCAGGGCGTCGGACGCGCCGAACGCCGGGCGAAGGCGCTCGAGGTCGTCGCGAAGGTGGGCCTGCAGGGGCTGGAGTCGCGCCGCCCGGGTCAGCTCTCCGGTGGCCAGCAACAGCGTGTCGGCCTGGCCCGCGCGCTCGCCGTGGACCCCGAAGTCCTCCTCTTCGACGAACCGTTCAGCGCGCTCGACCCGCTGATCCGGCGCGACATGCAGGAGGAGGTCGTGCGCCTGCACCGCGAGGAGGGCCGCACGATGGTCTTCATCACCCACGACCTCAACGAGGCCCTGCGCCTCGGCGACCGCATCGCCCTCATGCGCGACGGCCGCATCGTCCAGCTCGGCACCCCCGAGGAGATCGTCGGCGCCCCCGCCGACGACTACGTCCGCGCCTTCGTCCGCGACGTCCCCCGCGAACAGGTCATGACGGTCCGCCGCGCCATGCGCCCCGCCGACACCGACGAAACCACCCGAGGCCCCGAGATAGCCCCCGACGCCACGGTCTCGGAGGCGATCGACGCGGTGGCCCGCAGCGGGTTCGCGGTACGGGTGATGGACGCGGGCCAGTGCGTCGGCGTCGTCGATCACGAGCGGCTTCTGGGGGTTGTGGCGGGGACGACGAGGGGGGTCGGGGACGGGAGCGCGGGGTCTGCGACGCCGGGGGCCGGGAGTTCGGGGTCCGGGGCTGGTGTGACGCCGGGGGCCGGGAGTTCGGTCTCCGGGGTTGGTGTGACGCCGGGGGCCGGGAGTTCGGGGTCCGGGGCTGGTGTGACGCCGGGGGCTGAAGGTTCGAGCCCCAGGGCTGGTGCGCGGCCGGAGGCCGGAGGTTCGGATTCCGGCGCTGGTGCGGCGCCAGGGGCCGAAGGCTCGAAGTCCGGCGCTGGTGCGGCGCCCGAGCTCGAAGGTGAGAGTTCCAAGTCTGGCGTGACGCCCAAAGCCGAGGACGAGCGCGCTGAGGCTGATCCGACGCCGGTCTCCGATATGACACCGCATTCTGACGTGCCCCCGGGCACCGGCGACCCGGACAAGGGCGCAGCCACGCCGACGGCCGCGCGCCCTGAAGGGACGGAGACCCCGTCCGAGCCGTCGCCCCTCCGCCCCGCCGGAGAGGACGCCTCCTGACATGTCAGCCGCAGTCACAGCCAATCCGGCCGAGAACCAGGACCCTCAGGATCCTCAGGACCCCCAGGGCCCCCGGGACACCAAGGGCAGCCAGGACGCGGAGGGCCTCGGGGGCACTCGGAAAACCCCGGGTGCCAGAATTTCCGGAGCCCTGCGGAGCAACCTCGGCAAGCTCCTCCTCCTGGCCGCCCTCACCGCGGTCATCGCGCCGATCGTCAACGCCCGCTGGTCCAGCGGCACCTGGCCCGACGCCCTCACCGTCGATCTCTCCGAACCGCTCGGCAAGGCCAGCGACTGGATCATCGACAACCGGGACAGCCACCCCCTCTTCCTGTACTTCCTCGGCCACATCAGCAACGCGATCGTCCTCTCCGTCCGCGCCGTCTACCTCGTCCTGCTCGCCGCAGGCTGGGCCGGCGTCACGGTCGCCGCCGGACTGATCGCCTGGCGCGTCGCGGGCGTCCGCCTCGCCGCCACCTCCGTACTCGCGCTCCTCGCGTGCGGCGCCCTCGGCATGTGGGTGCCCACGGTCCAGACGCTGGCGCTGATGGTCGTCGCCGTACTCGTCTCGATCGCCCTGGGCGCTCTGCTCGGCCTCGCCGCGGGCCTCAGCGACCGGATGAACCGCGCCCTGCGCCCGGTCCTCGACACCATGCAGGTGTTCCCGGCGTACGCGTACCTCCTCCCGGTCGTCCTGGTCTTCGGCATCGGCGTCCCCGCCGCGGTCCTCGCCACGGTCGTCTACGCGGCCCCGCCCATGGCCCGCCTCACCGCCCTGGGCCTGCGCTCGGCCGACAGCGGCGTCATGGAGGCCGTCGCCTCGCTCGGCGCCACAGGACGCCAGCGCCTCCTGACCGCCCGCCTGCCCCTGGCCCGCAAGGAGCTCCTCCTCGGCGTCAACCAGACGATCATGATGGCCCTCTCCATGGCCGTCATCGCCTCGGTCATCGGCGCGGGCGGCCTCGGCGACCGCGTCTACCAGGCGCTCGCCTCCGTCGACGTCGGCGCCGCCCTCGCCGCCGGCATCCCGATCGTGCTGCTCGCCGTCGTCCTTGACCGCGTGACCGGCGCGGCGGGCGAACGGCTCGGCTCCCACGAGCCCCCGGCCCCCTGGAAGTGGGCCGTCGTCGCCGCGGGCACCCTCGTGGCGGCCCTCGCAACCCGCTTCACCGACCACCTCGACTGGCCCGGCTCCTGGGTCGTCACCATCGCCACCCCCGTCAACGACGCCGTCGACTGGATGACCGACCACCTCTACACCGGCGTCCCCTACGTGGGCGGTACCGCCGACTGGGCCGGCCACTTCACCACCTGGATCCTCGACCCCCTGCGCTCCGGTCTGACCTGGCTGCCCTGGTGGTCGGTGCTGGTGATCGTCGCCGCGCTCGCCTGGCTGATCGGCAGCTGGCGCACCGCCCTGACCGCCGTGCTCGCCATGGCCGCGATCGGCGTGCTCGGCGTCTGGAAACCGTCCCTGGACACGCTCTCCCAGGTCCTCGCCGCCGTCGCCGTGACCCTCGTCCTCGGCTTCGCCATCGGCATCGCGGCCGCCCGCAGCGAACGCCTCGAACGCGCCCTGCGTCCCGTCCTCGACGTCTTCCAGACCATGCCCCAGTTCGTCTACCTGATCCCGGTGGTCGCCCTCTTCGGTGTCGGCCGCGCCCCGGCCGCCGCGGCGGCCATCGTCTATGCGCTGCCCGCCGTCGTCCGCATCACCTCCCAGGGCCTGCGGCAGGTCGACCCGGCGGCGTTGGAGGCGTCCCGCTCGATGGGCGCCACGACCGGCCAGCAACTGCGCCAGGTGCAACTCCCGCTCGCACGGCCCGCGTTGCTCCTCGCCGTCAACCAGGGGGTCGTCCTGGTCCTCGCCGTCGTGATCATCGGTGGTCTCGTCGGCGGCGGCGCGCTCGGCTACGACGTCGTCTTCGGCCTCGCCCAGGGCGACCTCGCCACCGGCCTCGTCGCGGGCGCCGCGATCGTCTGCCTCGGCCTGATGCTCGACCGGGTGACTCAGCCGACGGAACGCCGCACCCGCTCCGGAAAGGGGGCCTGACATGCGAACACCGACCACACCGACCACGCCGACCACACCGACCACGCCGAACAGGGCGGTCACGGCCGCTCGGGGTCGCAGGCACAGGTACCTGGGGGCAGTCGCCGGCCTCGGCGCACTCCTGGTCCTCACCGGCTGCGGCGCCGCCGACATGACCAAACAGGCGTCCCCCTACGCCAACGCCCAGGGCGCCAGGACGGTGACCCTCTCCGTCCAGTCCTGGGTCGGCGCCCAGGCCAACGTCGCCGTCGCCCAGTACCTTCTGGAGCACGAACTCGGCTACCGCGTCGACACCGTCCAGGTCGACGAGGTCCCCGCCTGGGACGCCCTCAGCCAGGGCCGCGTCGACGCGATCCTGGAGGACTGGGGCCACCCCGACCAGGAACAGCGCTACGTCAAGGACAAGAAGACCATCCGCAGTGGCGGCGACCTCGGCGTCACCGGACACATCGGCTGGTTCGTCCCCACGTACTTCGCGAAGCAGCACCCGGACGTCACGGACTGGAAGAACCTCAACAAGTACGCCGACCAGCTGAAGACCGCGGAGAGCGGCGGCAAGGGCCAACTGCTCGACGGCTCACCGTCCTACGTCACGAACGACAAAGCCCTCGTCCAGAACCTGAGATTGGACCTGCAGGTCGTTTTCTCCGGCTCCGAGGCTGCCCAGATCACCCAGATCAAGCAGTTCGCCAAGCAGAAGAAGCCGTTCCTCACGTACTGGTACCAGCCGCAATGGCTCTTCAAGAAGGTGCCGATGACCGAGGTGAAGCTGCCCGCCTACAAGGAGGGCTGCGACGCCGACCCCGAGAAGGTCGCCTGCGCCTACCCGCGGACCCCGCTGCAGAAGTACCTCAACGCCGACTTCGCCAGGAACGGCGGTAAGGCCGCGGCCCTTCTCAGGAACTTCCACTGGACCACGGAGGACCAGAACGAGGTCTCCCTCATGATCGCCGAGCAGAAGCTGTCGCCCGACGAGGCGGCGAAGAAGTGGATCGACGCACACCGCTCAACCTGGCAGGCGTGGCTCCCTCGATAGCCGGGCAGGTTCTACGGTGCCGGGTGCCTCTCCTGACGGGGGCACCCGGCACGTCCATGCGCACCCGCCGCGCATGCGCCTTGCTTCCGGCGCGCATCCGCCCCGTCTCCGCCGCGCATCCGTCGGGCTTCAGACGCGCATCCGCATCCGTCGGGCTTCAGGCGAGGCCCTCCGCGATCTCCCGCAGCGCTGCAGCCGCCCGTCGCTGCAGCCCGGGGCCGAACGTGATCCGCGTCGCCCCCAGCTCCCCCCACTCCCGGAACGAAGGCCCGCCGAGCGGCGCCCCGACGTTGATCGGCCCCTCGATACCGGCCCGCAGACGGGGCAGCACCTCGGCGGGCGCCCCGATCGGGTACACACAGTCCGCCCCCGCGGCCACATACAGCCGAGCCCGCTTAACCGCCTCCTCGACCGGATCGTCGACGCCCCTGATGAACGTGTCGATCCGTGCGTTCAGCACGATCCGGTCCCCCGCGGCCGCCCGCACCTCGGCCAGCCAGTCGGCGTGCCGCCGCGGGTCCTTGAGAACCGACCCGGACGCGGACTCCGCAGGGTCGGCTGAGTCCTCGAGATTGCACCCGACGGCCCCTGTCCCGAGGAGCCGCTCCACGAGCTCCTTCGGCGCGATCCCGTACCCGCCCTCGATGTCGGCGGAGACCGGCACCGACACGGACCTCACGATCCGCGTCACGGCGGCGAACATCTCGTCCGCCGGCGTCTGCCCGTCCGCGTAGCCGAGCGACGCCGCGACCCCCGCACTCGGCGTCGCCAGCGCCGGGAACCCGGCCTCCTCGAAGACCCGCGCACTGGCCGCGTTCCACGGCCCGGGCAGCACCAGCGGATCCCCCGCCGCCCGCCCCTGGTGCAGCGCACGGAACACGTCCACCCGCGCCCCCGAGCTGCCCAGCCCCTCCGCACTCACCACGCGGGACCTCCCGGCTCGATACGGCGGCTGACCATCAACCGGTTCCAGCTGTTGATCACCGCAATCACCCCGATGAGGTGCGCCAGCTCCGCCTCACTGAAGTGCTTCGCCGCGCTCTCGTACACCTCATCGGGCACGAAACCGTCCGTAAGGACCGTCACCGCCTCGGTCAACGCCAGAGCCGCCCGCTCCCGCTCGCTGTAAAGCTCACCGGCCTCACGCCAGGCGCTGAGCAGGGCGATGCGTTTCGCGCTCTCCCCGTTCTTGTCGACGGCGACCTCGACGTGCATGTCCAGGCAGAACGCACACGCGTTGATCTGCGAGGCCCGGATCATCACCAGCTCGGCCAGGACCGCGTCACCGAGCCCTTTCTTCGCGGCGGCGCTCAACGCGGACATCGCATTCCGCACCCCGGCGTCCAGCTCCGTCGTCCGGGCACTCACTTGAAGTCCCCCGCCTGGTAGTGCCCGGGCGCCTGACGCGTGGACACCCCGAACCGGTTCCACGCGTTGATCGTCGTGATCGCCGCGATCAACTGGCTCAGCTCCCGCTCGTCGTACAGCTTCGCCGCCCGCTCGTACACCTCGTCCGGCACGAAGCCGTCCGTGAGCACCGTGATCGCGTCCGTCAGCTCGATCGCGGCGATCTCCTTCTCGGTGTAGTAGTGCTTCGACTCCTCCCAGGCGGCGAGCTGGATGATCCGCTCCACACTCTCCCCGGCGGCCAGCGCGTCCTTGGAGTGCATGTCCAGGCAGAGCGCACAGCGGTTGATCTGCGAGGCGCGGATCTTGACCAGCTCGTACGTCACCGGGTCGACCCCCTGGCGAGCCGCCGCGTCGAGCCGGACCATCGCCTTGAAGACCTCGGGGGCGTGCTGGGACCAGGCGAGCCGTGGGGTGTGCTCATGCATGTACCCGCCACCCGTCCCGTGCTCCGCCGCACCGTGCCCGGCCTGTTCTGAGTTGCTCTCGTGGTTGCTCTCGTGCGTGGTCATGCTGCGAGCCTACGAACGAGGTGGCCCAACGGTATGGTCCATTCCCATGGAGAAATCCTGGGCCACTTCGCCTTCCGGTCGAGCACTCGGCATCGACCTGCACATCGAGCCCACCGGTGCGGGCACCGGCACCGGCCTGCGCCGAGGCCTGACCGACGCACTCCGCGAAGCGGTACGCGGCGGACGCCTCGCCCCCGGCACCCGACTGCCCGCGTCCCGCACACTCGCGGCCGATCTGGGCATCGCCCGCAACACCGTCGCCGACGCCTACGCCGACCTCGTCGCGGAAGGCTGGCTCACCGCCCGCCAGGGCTCGGGCACCCGCGTCGCCGAACGCCCCGTCGAAGCCCCTCGCCCGGCCCCCGCCCCCGGCCGCCGCAGCCCGGGCAGACTCCTCCACGACCTGCACCCCGGCACCCCCGACCTCGCCTCCTTCCCCCGTACCGAATGGCTCAAGGCGTCCCGGCGGGCCCTGACCGCCGCCCCGAACGAAGCCCTCGGCTACGGCGACCCCCGAGGCCGCCCCGAACTCCGCACCGCTCTCGCCGGCTACCTCTCCCGCGCCCGGGGCGTCCACGCCCACCCCGACCGCGTCATCGTCTGCGCCGGCTTCGCGCAGGGCCTGATGCTGCTCGGCGAGGTACTGCGCCGCCGCGGCGTCCAGGACGTAGCCGTGGAGACCTACGGCCTCGACGTCCACTGGAACGTCCTGCACCGTGCCGCCCTGCGCACGCACCCCCTCCCTCTCGACGAACTCGGCACGGACACCGGGCAACTGGACGCCTGGGCCACGAACGGCCCACGCGGAGCCACCGAACGCCTCGCCGTCGGCGCTGCCCTGCTCACGCCCGCCCACCAGTTCCCCATCGGCGTACCGCTGCACCCGGACCGCAGAGCCGCCGTTGTCGACTGGGCCCGTCGAACAGGCGGCCTGATCCTGGAGGACGACTACGACGGCGAATTCCGCTACGACCGCCAACCGGTCGGCGCACTTCAAGGACTCGACCCGGACCGTGTCGTCTACCTCGGCACGGCGAGCAAGTCACTCGCCCCCGGGCTGCGCCTCGGCTGGATGGTCCTCCCGGCGTCCCTCACCGACGAGGTCGTGGAGGCCAAGGGGGCCACCGACTGGTCCTGCGGAGTCCTGGACCAGCTGACCCTCGCCGAGTTCCTGAACTCCGGCGCCTACGACCGCCACCTGCGCAACGCCCGCCTGCGCTACCGCGGCCGCCGTGACCAGCTCGTCGCCGCCCTCGCCGAGAACGCCCCGGCCGTCCACGCCACCGGTATCGCCGCGGGCCTGCACGCTGTCCTCCAACTCCCCACCGGCACGGAACAGTCCGTGGTCCGCGCCGCTGCCTGGCAACGCCTCGGTGTCGCGGGACTCTCCAGCTTCCGTCACGAGCACGCCGCGGCGACGACCACCACACTCGACGCCCTGGTCGTCGGCTACGGCACCCCACCCGACCACGCCTGGGCCGGAGCCCTGGACGCACTGTGCCGCGTGCTGCCGTAGCCGCCCAGGCCGCCCAAGCCGCCCTAGTTGTCGCAGGCGGTGCGCGGACGCCTTCCGCGTTCTTTTACGCTTGCCTCGGACGTGTCTGGACACCGACATGTCCGAGCATCGACAGACGGGGGAGTGCAGAAACATGGCGGAGAAACGACGACGGCTACGGTCGAGCACAGTGGTGCTCGGTGGCATGGGCGTGCTCGCCACAGCTCTGACCTCGTGCGGTTCCGATCCGGACCGGCGCTGCGTGGACCGCGACAGCTACGACACATACAGCGGCTACAAGATCGTCAGCGACCAGTACTGCAAGAGCGGCTCGGGAACGACCTCGGCCGGCAAGGGCCGCAAGTCCACCACCGGTGGCGGCACGAGCGGCACCGGCAAGAGCGGACGCGTCGACGGCGCCTGGTACTACGACCCCGACGTCAGCGGTCGCCGCGCCGACGACGGCACCTTCAGCAAGAGCGAAGCCGTCGACCGTGGCGGCTTCGGCTGCTCGGGCTCCGGCTCCGGGGGCGGCTGAACCGGAGATGCGGCGCCATACCATCCAGCCCCGCGACGGCTGGCAGCAGACCGTCGAGAACCAGGGACTGATCTACCCGCTCACCCGCTACCCCGATGATTCCCTGCGCCCCTACTGGGATGAGAGCGCCTATTACGCGTTCTCCCTCCCCGAGGTCGAGGCGCTCGAAGAGGTCGTCGAAGAGCTGCACGAGATGTGCCTGGCCGCGGCCGAGCACCTCGTCGCCCAGGACCGCCTCGCCGACCTTGGCATCACCGACCCGCGCCTCCAGTCGCTCGTCCGCGAGTCCTGGCACCGCCGCGCGGAACTCCCCTCCGTCTACGGCCGCTTCGATCTCCGGTACGACGGCCGTGGCGGAGCTCCGGCCAAACTCCTGGAGTACAACGCCGACACACCCACCTCCCTCGTCGAGGCCGCGAGCCCCCAGTGGTTCTGGATGGAGGAGCGCTTCCCCGGCGCCGACCAGTGGAACTCGCTGCACGAGCGCCTGGTCGACGCCTGGAAGAAGCAGGCCACGCTCCTCCCGCCCGGCAGCCCCCTGTACTTCGCGCACTCCGCCGCCGATGAACTCGGCGAGGACCTGATGACCGTGGCGTACCTGCGCGAGACCGCCGCCCAGGCAGGTCTGGACACGGAAGCGATATCCGTGGAGGACATCGGCTGGGACCCGCTGTCGCGGCGCTTCGTCGACAAGAAACTCCGCTTCATCCGCAGCTGCTTCAAGCTCTACCCGTGGGAGTGGCTGACCACCGACCGCTTCGCGCCGCACGTCCTGGACACGCTCGACAACGGCGGCAGCACCGGGACCACCCTCTGGATCGAACCCGCCTGGAAGATGCTCCTCTCCAACAAGGCGCTCCTCGCGATCCTCTGGGAACTCTTCCCAGGCCACCCGAACCTCCTTCCCGCCTACCTGGACGGCCCGCGCGAGCTCGCCCGCACCACCGGGTACGTCGCCAAGCCCCTCCTCGGCCGCGAGGGCGCGGGCATCACCCTCCACGAACCGAGCAGCGCCCCGGCCGCGCCACTCGTCCGCGAGGAGCCGTGCTGCTACCAGGAGCTGTGCCCCCTGCCGGACTTCGACGGCAACCGCGTGGTGCTCGGCGCCTGGGTGGTGGAGAACGAGGCGGCAGGACTCGGCATCCGTGAGTCCGCGGGTCCGGTCACGGACGAGTACGCCCGCTTCCTGCCGCACGTCATCCTCTAGCGCCGGCCGGGGCTGTCACTGTTCAGATGTCAAGGAGCTGTCGGACGTCTGTCCGGGCGCTGCCGTTCACGCGCCGAGTACCGCACGGAGCTGGTCGAGCCCCCAGTCCAGATCCTCCTTACTGACCACCAGGGGCGGGGCGATCCGGATCGTGGAGCCATGGGTGTCCTTGACGAGGACACCCCGCTCCAGCAACTTCTCCGAGATCTCCCGGCCCGTCCCGTACGCGGGATCGATGTCGACTCCTGCCCAGAGCCCGCGGCCCCGGACCTCCGTCACCTTGCCCGTCCCAGCCAACAGGCCCAGCTCGGCGTGGAGGTGCTCACCCAGTTCCGCGGCCCGCTGCTGGAACTCGCCGTCGCGCAGCATCGCGATCACCTCGAGCGCCACGGCGCAGGCGAGCGGATTGCCGCCGAACGTCGACCCGTGCTCGCCCGGCCGGAACACCCCGAGCACCTCCCTGTTCGATACCACCGCCGACACCGGTACGACGCCACCGCCGAGCGCCTTGCCCAGCACGTAGATGTCGGGGACCACGCCTTCGTGCTCGCAGGCGAACGTCCGCCCCGTCCGGCCGAGCCCCGACTGGATCTCGTCCGCGATGAACAGCACGCCCCGCTCGCGCGTCGCCTCCCGTACCCCCGCGAGGTAGCCCGGCGGCGGCACCAGCACCCCCGCCTCGCCCTGCACCGGCTCGAGCAGCACCGCCACCGTGTCCTCGGTGATCGCGCCCTCCAGCGCCGCCAGGTCGCCGTACGGGACGATGTCGAACCCCGGCGTGTAGGGCCCGAAATCCGCCCGGGCCTCCGGGTCCGTCGAGAAGCTGACGATCGTCGTCGTCCGGCCGTGGAAGTTGTCGCTCGCGACCACGATCCGGGCTCGCCCGTCCGGCACCCCCTTCACTCGGTAGCCCCACTTGCGTGCGGTCTTCACCGCGGTCTCCACCGCCTCCGCCCCCGTGTTCATCGGCAGCACCATCTCCATGCCGCACAAAGCGGCGAGCTGCGTACAGAACTCGGCGAACCGGTCGTGATGGAACGCCCGGGAGGTCAGGGTGACCCGGTCCAGCTGGGCCTTCGCGGCGTCGATCAGCCGCCGGTTGCCGTGCCCGAAATTCAGCGCGGAGTATCCGGCCAGCATGTCCAGGTAGCGCCGCCCCTCCACGTCGGTCATCCAGGCGCCCTCCGCCGTGGCGACGACGACAGGCAGCGGGTGATAGTTGTGCGCGCTGTGCTCGTCGGAGTCAGTGATCAGGCTCTCCGTAGCGGCACGTGCGTTCCCCTCGGTGTGGGCGGGAGTCACAGATGTCACGGGATCTCCGTTCTTACGGCTCTGAAGGCCTTACGGCTCTTACGGCGCGAAACGGGTTTGTCGCCCATTCCTATCGTCGCTCGCATCATGGACGCGGAAACCTCCCGCACCGCCGCGCCCGGTAGTGTGATGTCCGGGCCGTGACTGGCGCGCTGGGATGGGACCGACCATCGGGGAGCGGCCCGCGAACTGTGTGCCGTGCGCCTGGGCCGAACCGTGCACCGCCCCGTGCGCCCGATCTCATCCGGGCCCGGGGAAACCCGTCCCGGAGGTCCGTCATGCCAGAGCCCACCCCTTCCTCCTCTCTCTCCACCGAGTCCGTCGCCTTCCGCAGCGCCCTCGACGTCATCCGGGGCGTGGAGCCCCGGGTCGCCGACGCCATCGGTCAGGAGATCGCCGACCAACGCGAGATGCTCAAGCTGATCGCCAGTGAGAACTACGCCTCTCCGGCCACCCTCCTCGCGATGGGCAACTGGTTCAGCGACAAGTACGCCGAGGGCACCGTCGGCCGCCGCTTCTACGCCGGCTGCCGCAACGTCGACACCGTCGAGTCCCTGGCCGCCGAGCACGCCCGCGAGCTGTTCGGCGCGCAGCACGCCTACGTGCAGCCGCACTCGGGCATCGACGCCAACCTCGTCGCCTTCTGGGCCGTCCTCGCCGACCGCGTCGAGGTTCCGGCCCTGCAGCGGGCCGGCGTGCGCAACGTCAACGACCTGTCCGACGCCGACTGGGCCGAACTGCGCCAGGCCTTCGGCAACCAGCGCATGCTCGGTATGTCCCTGGACGCCGGCGGCCACCTCACCCACGGCTTCCGGCCCAACATCTCCGGCAAGATGTTCGACCAGCGCAGCTACGGCACCGACCCGGCCACCGGACTCCTGGACTACGAGGCGCTGCGCGCCACGGCCCGCGAGTTCAAGCCGATGATCATCGTGGCGGGCTACTCCGCCTATCCGCGTCTGGTGAACTTCCGCCTCATGCGGGAGATCGCCGACGAGGTCGGGGCGACGCTGATGGTCGACATGGCGCACTTCGCCGGCCTCGTCGCCGGCAAGGTGCTCATTGGCGACTTTGACCCGGTGCCTCACGCCCAGATCGTCACCACGACCACCCACAAGTCGCTGCGCGGCCCGCGCGGCGGCATGGTCCTGTGCGACGACTCGCTCGCCGACCAGGTCGACCGAGGCTGCCCGATGGTGCTGGGCGGACCGCTCCCGCACGTCATGGCGGCCAAGGCTGTCGCTCTCGCCGAGGCGCGCCGCCCCGACTTCCGTGGCTACGCCCAGGCCGTCGTCGACAACGCCCGGGCTCTCGCCGAGGGCCTCACCCGTCGCGGTGCCACCCTGGTCACCGGCGGTACGGACAACCACCTCAATCTGATCGATGTCGCCACCTCCTATGGTCTGACCGGCCGACAGGCCGAGTCCGCGCTTCTCGATTCCGGCATCGTCACCAACCGCAACGCCATCCCCGCCGACCCGAACGGCGCCTGGTACACCTCCGGCATCCGCATCGGCACCCCCGCGCTCACCACGCGCGGACTGGGGAGGGGCGAGATGGACGAGATCGCCGCGCTCATCGACCGTGTCCTCACGGCCACCGAGCCCGGCACCACCAGCAAGGGAGCCCCCTCCAAGGCGCAGCACGTCCTGGAGGCCAAGGTCGCCGACGAGGTCGCCCACCGGGCGGCCGAACTGCTCACCGGCTTCCCGCTCTACCCGTCGGTCGACCTCACCTGACCCTGATCACCGGTCGCCCTCACTGGTCGCCGCCTCTGGACGGGCATGTCCCGACGGAGGCGGCGCCGCCTCGCCTCGGCGGCACTCCGGGGCTCGGCCACCGGGCGCTCACAGATCCCGCAGTTCCTGCCTCGGCCCTGTTTCCCGACGGCGCCGCACCAGGGCCAAGGACTCCGGTATGCGCGCCACCATCGGCCGTACCAGCAGAGCCACGGCTGCTCCGGCAGCGAGGCCAGGCAGCGCCCACCACCAGTTGGTGCTCCGGCTCACCGCCGAGGCCGCTGTCGGCGTCTCCGCGTCGGCCCCGGGAGCCGTGACCGCCGAGTCCCCCGAACTCTCCGGGTGCGGAAAAACGGGTGGAGCCCCTCCGGGCGACCGTTTGCCCATCACGCCCAGCTTGTGCAGCAGGGTGCGCAGCTCGGCCGGTTTCTGCGCCTTGTGCCAATAGCCGTTGTACGACCTCGGAAGTTCTGCGGAGGTGTGTATCCAGATGGCCTCGGTGCCCGGCGTGTCGGGATACACGCGGTCCATGCGCCACGGCTGCACATCGTGGATCATCCATGTGACGTTGAGCTGTCGCCCCGCGCCTACCCCGAGTCCGGGCGGCAGTTCCTGGGACGACTCACCCGGCTGACCGAGCAGACCGTTCAGAGCGCTGTACTCCTTGTCGCTGAAGTAGAGCGACGCGCTCTGCTTGCTCTCCGGCGAAACGACAAGGACGCTCGTAGGTCCGCCGGCCAACGCATGCGAGCCGCTCCACAGAACCAAGGCCAGTGCGGCTGCCATCGCTGTGAGTAGCGCCGCCCCTCTTCGTAACGTACGCATCCGAACCCCCAGTCGGTCCGGCACGGGGACTCCGTGCCGGTTCACTTCTGGTACACCGCTCGACGCTTCGAGCTTCCCGATCCTTCGGGGTGTCTTTTCGGCCCGGCCCGGGCTGTCGGGTGGTCGCCTCAACCTCGCGTCTCAGCCCTCGCGTGCCTCGTCCGCGGATTCCGCGATCTTCAGCGCTTCGTCCATGGACGCGACGCCTTCCAGGCGCAGTGTGAGGTCGGCGCCGTCTGTTGCGTGCGTCCACAGCAGCGTCGGGCCCGCTGTCCGCTCCGAGCGGGTCCACTGGTAGCCGTGCTCGTCGTCCATCCAGAAGCTCAACCGGTGCTCGTCCGTGAACCACAAGCCGGGGGAGCCACTCACCGTGACCCAGCGGGGAGGGTGCGGCACCGTCTTGGTGAAGCCGATGTCGAGGTGGGCGGGGTACTCGTTGAGCCGTATCGTGCGGCCCGCGGCCCGCCAGCACAGAGTGAGCAGCAAGCGATCGCCTGGCTCACGGGTGACCGTGAACGCGTGCGGCCTGCCCAGTTCGGACGGGACCGAAGGTTCGAAACCGGCTCGCCGTGCGGCCTCCCTCAGCGAAAGAGAGGCGCCGCACCCCGGGACACGTGCGCCCGTCGACGGAGTGGCCGAGGGGTCGTAATGCACCTCGACCCCACCGAAGCCGAACCAGTCCGCGACCGCCGCCCGTACCGGAGGCGTGAACACCACGATCGTCGCCACCCCGCACAAGGCGGCGACCAGCGCGCGCCAGCGCAGCCGCACCCATCGCCGTATCGCGAACAAGAGACTCCGTAGTCCGCGCGGCTCCACGACCGGCGCGGGCGCCCGCTCGGCGAGTATTTGGGCCAGCACGCGCTCCGCCATTGTCGCGCCCGCGTTCTCCGGACCCTCCAGAAGGCGGCCCAGTGCACGCAGCTCGTCAGGCAGCTCCGGCCCCTCACCGCGTGGCCCGCCCATGCTCGTCACCTCCCTTCCTCGAGCGCTGCGCCGGTACTGCAGCGGACTCCTGCGCCGCGCCGGGCAACAACTCACCCAGCTTGCGCAGCGCCCGGTTGAGCCGGGACTTGACCGTGCCACGCGGCCAGCCGAGCGCCTGCGCCGTCTCCGCCTCGTCCATCTCCAGGAGATAGCGGTAGGTGACGACGAGCCGGTGCTCCTGACTCAGCCGCTCCAGCGCGTCGAGCAGCTCGGCCCGGCGCTCTATCTCGATCGCCGCGGCCGCCGGATCGACGGACTCCGGTATCAGCGGCTCGGCCTCGACCATCGCGGCTTCTCGGCCGAGGGCGGAGCGCTGTCTCCCCGCCGATCGCACTGTGTTCCTCGTCTCATTGGCGACGATCTTGAGCAACCACGGCCGGAACGCCGAACCGTCCTTGAATCGCCCCAAGCTGCAGTACGCCTTGAAGAAGGACTGCTGTACCACGTCTTCCGCGTCCGCCCCCGCGCCCAGCGCCCTCGCCGCGCGCAGAGCGATGCCCGTGAAGGCGCGGACCAGCTCCGCATACGCCTCCGGCTCTCCGGCGCGCACGCGGGCGATCACCGCACCTTCGTCGACGATGCGGCCCCCCTCCAGGACTTCCCCCTGTGCCCTCACACCCTTGATACACCGGCCGGCGATGATCGGTTCCCACTCGTACCGCACGGGTTCTCACGTTCCGTCATGCCCAGGCCCGTGCCTGCGTGCGCAGTCTCCGCATGCGGTGCGCACACGTCGCGCACCTGGACCCGAGCAATGAGAGACACCTGAGAGAATGAGGAGCATGGCCTCTGATAGTCCTCGCGTGCTCTCCGGTATCCAGCCCACCGCAGGCTCGTTCCACCTCGGCAACTACCTCGGCGCGGTCCGCCAGTGGGTGGCCCTGCAGGAGTCCCACGACGCCTTCTACATGGTGGTGGACCTGCACGCGATCACGGTTCCGCAGGACCCGAAGGAGCTCCTGGCGAACACACGGCTCGCCGCGGCGCAGCTCCTTGCCGCCGGTCTCGACCCGGATCGCTGCACGCTGTTCGTCCAGAGCCACGTTCCCGAGCACGCTCAGCTCGGCTGGATCATGAACTGCCTCACAGGGTTCGGCGAGGCGAGCCGTATGACGCAGTTCAAGGACAAGTCCGCCAAGCAGGGTGCCGACCGCGCCACCGTCGGTCTCTTCACGTACCCGATCCTGCAGGTCGCGGACATCCTCCTGTACCAGGCCAACCAGGTCCCGGTCGGCGAGGACCAGCGCCAGCACATCGAGCTGACGCGCGACCTGGCCGAGCGCTTCAACGGCCGCTTCGGGGAGACCTTCACGATCCCGGCGCCGTACATCCTGAAGGAAACGGCCAAGATCTACGACCTTCAGGACCCGTCGATCAAAATGAGCAAGTCGGCGTCGATGCCGAAGGGCCTCATCAACCTCCTCGACGAGCCGAAGACCACCGCCAAGAAGGTCAAGAGCGCGGTCACCGACACCGAGACCGTGATCCGCTACGACGCGGAGAAGAAGCCGGGCGTCAGCAACCTGCTCACGATCTACTCGACCCTCACCGGCGCCGGTATCCCGGAACTGGAGCAGAAGTACGAGGGCAAGATGTACGGTGCGCTCAAGACGGACCTGGCTGAGGTCATGGTGGACTTCGTGACACCGTTCCGGACCCGCACCCAGGAGTACCTGGACGACCCGGAGACGCTCGACTCGATCCTGGCCAAGGGTGCGGAGAAGGCGCGTACCGTCGCCGCCGAGACCCTTTCCCAGGCGTACGAGAAGGTCGGCTTCCTGCCCGCCAAGCACTAGTCCGCACCTGTTGCACGCCCGCCCGCACGCCCGCCACACGACGACAGGAGTACGACGTGGGGACCGTAACGATCGGTGTCTCGATCGCGGTCCCGGAGCCTCACGGCAGCCTGCTCCAGGAGCGGCGTGCGGGCTTCGGCGACCCCGCGGCGCACGGCATCCCCACGCACATCACCCTGCTTCCGCCGACCGAGGTGGAGGCAGGGGATCTCCCGGCGATCGAGACACATCTGGTGGAGGTCGCGGCCTCCGGGCGGCCCTTCGCGATGCGCCTCTCGGGCACGGGCACATTCAGGCCGTTGTCACCCGTCGTGTTCGTGCAGGTCGTCGAGGGCGCCGAGGCCTGCACCTGGCTGCAGAAGCAAGTGCGTGACGCGTCGGGGCCGGTCGCGCGCGAGCTGCAGTTCCCGTACCACCCGCACGTCACCGTGGCGCACGGGATCTCCGAAGAGGCGATGGACCACGCCTTCGAGGAGCTCGCCGACTACGAGGCGGCATGGTCGTGCAATGGCTTCGCCCTCTATGAGCAGGGTGAGGACGGCATCTGGCGGCGGCTGCGCGACTTCACCTTCGGCAAACCCACGCTCCCCGCGCAGGCACCCGACCGGACGAAGCGCGGACGGCGACTGCCCGCACGCTGACCGAGATCGCGCAAGCACGAACACGCGGCAACGCGCGCGTGGCGACCGTCAGACCGGGAGCCTGCGGAACAACGGCCGAGGCACGTGCCGCAGCGCCGACATCACCACGCGCAGCGCCCCAGGCACCCAGACCGTCTCCGAGCGGCGCCGAAGCCCCGTCTCGATGGCGAGGGCCACCGCCTCCGGTGTCGTGGCCATCGGCGCCTCCGCCATGCCGGCCGTCATCTTCGACCGTACGAACCCCGGGCGCACCACCATGACGTGGACGCCCGTGCCGTGCAGGGCGTCACCCAGCCCCTGGGCGAAAGCGTCTAGGCCTGCCTTGCTCGAGCCGTAGATGAAGTTCGCGCGACGGGCCCGCTCACCCGCGACCGAAGAAAGCACGACCAGCGAGCCGTGCCCCTGGGTCTGCAGGGCCCGGGCGCAGACCAGACCGGCCGAGACCGCGCCCGTGTAGTTGGTCTGCGCGACACGCACCGCGGCCATCGGCTCGCCCTCGTCCCGGGCTTGATCGCCGAGGACACCGAAGGCCAGCAGCACCATGTCGATGTCGCCCTCGGCGAAGACCTTGCCGAGCGTCTCCTCGTGGGACTCCGAGTCCAGGGCGTCGAACGGGACGGCATGCGCCTCCGCGCCCACCTCCCGCAGCTGCGCCACGGCACGGTCGAGCGCGGGGGACGGACGGCCCGCGAGCCATACGCTACGGGTACGGCGGGCGACCAGCCGGCGGGCTGTCGCAAGGGCGATCTCGGACGTGCCACCGAGGATGAGCAGGGACTGCGGGGTGCCGAAGGCGTCCTTCATGAGATCCGAACTCCAAGGGTGCGGTGTCGCGGTGTCGGCCGGCGGCCGGGAAGTCGACGAATGAGATCCGGGAACCTGATCGGTCCGAGCGGTGTATTGAAAGTGACGAAGGCGCGGAGGGGCCGCGGCGGGAATCGGACGGGCGGGTGCGTCACATGGATGCGTGCGTACGGGTGCGTGAGCGCAGGCGGGGACGAATTAAATTTCGGGAGCGAGTGCAAGTTCGGATGTGGAAATGGATCCGCGCCGGTCCAGAAATCACAGGTTCAGCCGACGCGACAAGTCGGAGCGGAAGACCTGTTGGGGGTCCATCCGTGCCCGCAGTGCGCGGAAATTCTCCAAGCGTGGATACATGGCCGAAAGAAGTTCGGGGCGGAGTCGGGAGTCCTTGGCGAGGTAGACGCGGCCGTCCGCCGCTGCCACCTCCTCATCGAGTTCGTCGAGGAATGTGGAGAGCCCCGGCAGATTGGCCGGGATGTCGAGAGCGAGGGTCCAACCCGGCATGGGAAAAGACAACCAGCCCGAATCCCCCTCGCCGAAGCGTTTGAGTACAGCGAGAAATGAAGGGCAGCGGCGCTTCGAAATGCGCTGCACGATACGTCGGAGAGCCTCTTCCTTCCCGTATCCGATGACGAACTGGTACTGCACGAAACCGCTGCGCCCATAAATTCGGTTCCAGTGCGGAACGCCGTCGAGGGGGTGGAAGAACGTCGACATCTTCTGGATCTCGCCGACACGTGATGCGGGGGCTTTGCGGTACCAGAACTCGTTGAACAGCCCGACTGTCGCCCGGCCCAGGAGACCTTCCGGGATGAAGGACGGAGCGGACGGGAGCCGGCCGGGTCGGAAGGCGAGCGACTTGCGACGTGAGCGGGCAGGCAGAGCGTCCAGCGGGGCGTGATCCCCTCGGGTCAGGACGGAACGGCCCAGTGCAGCTCCGCGGGCCAGCAGGTCGATCCAGGCGACCGAGTAGCGGTAACGGTGATCCGTGGCGGTGAGCCGGGCCAGCAGATCGTCGAGGTCGGAGGCGCGCTCGGTGTCGACGGTCATCAACGAGGTCTCGACGCGCTGCAGTTGCACCGTGGCGGTGAGGATGACGCCGGTCAGCCCCATGCCGCCGGTGGTGGCGTCGAAGAGTTCGGTGCCGCGCTCGACGATCCGGATCTCGCCGTCGGCAGTGAGGAGCTCGAAAGCGAGGACGTGGCGGGAGAACGACCCGGAGACGTGGTGGTTCTTGCCGTGGATGTCGGCGCCGATCGCGCCGCCGACCGTGACATAGCGCGTGCCCGGAGTCACCGGGACGAACCAGCCGAGAGGAAGGAGGACTTCCATCAACCGGTGCAGCGAGATTCCGGCGTCACACAACACAGTGCCGCCGGCGGCATCGATGGCATGGACCGCATCCAGCGCGGTCATGTCCAGGACGGCGCCCCCGGCATTCTGCGCCGCGTCGCCGTAGGCGCGGCCCAGGCCACGGGCGATGCCGCCCCGACGGCCGGGGAGGGCGCATTCCCCGATCGCCGCTACGACCTCCTCGTAGGAGCGGGGGCGCACCAGGTAGGCGGACGTGGGCGCCGTCCGGCCCCAGCCGGTGATGGGCACCGTGTCGTACCCAGGGGTCCACGCGGGAAGCGACCCCGAGGGCGGGGGCGGAGCGGCTTCGCTGCATGAAGAAGGGGATGAAGGGGTGGATTCAGAGGAGAGTGAGGCGGAAGTTGCTGCCGGGACCGAGGGGGAGGAAGAGGTCGGCTCAGCAGAGGTGGGGGCTGAAGGGCTGAGCGTGGATGCGGTCGGAGCGAGAGGCGAAGGGGCGGCGACAGGTGCGGGCACGGAAGTGGGGGCGGGTGCGGGGTCGGCAGCCATGTGCGAGACCGTATCGCCCTGAATAAGAGAATTCACTCCAAATCTGTCGATCTCTCCCCGGAACGGGTGATTCAGGGGATGTCGTTATGAATAGCCAACAATATGAGTGGTCCGGGACGCAGAGTGAGCCACATGGACGACCTGGACCGTCGATTGTTGTCGGCATTGCGTGACTGTGGCACCGACCGGCGCGTGGCCGGGGCGGCGCGTGCGCTGTCCTGGGCGGGCGAGCATGCGGCGTTGTGGCTGGCGATGGGGCTTGTGGGCGCCGCGGCCAATCGTGAACGGCGTACGGCGTGGTTGCGCGGGACGGCTCTGACGGCGGGAGCGCACCTGACCAGCATGGGTGTGAAACGGGTGGTGCGCAGGCCGAGGCCGGGCGGTGAAGCGGGCGCGGAACCGCTGGTGCGGACGGCGGGGAAGCACTCGTTCCCCAGCTCCCATGCGACGTCGGCGGCCGCGGCGGCAGTCGCGTACGGGGCGCTGGGGCCGGTGGGGGCGCGGCTGGTGCCGCCGCTGGCGGCCGCGGTGTGCGTCTCGCGGATGGTGGTCGGTGTGCACTATCCCTCCGATATCGCGGCGGGGGCGGTGCTGGGCGCACTCACCGCGCAGCTCGGGGCCCGTTGGGTGGCCGGGGGTGGGGCGCGGTGAGGGAACGAGTGGGGCGAGCGGAATCGGCGGGGCCGATTCAGTCAGCGGAGCCGGAGCCGGTGGAGCGGGCCGTGTTGGGGGAGGGGGCCGGGCCGTCGCGTGAGGAAGTGCGAGGTGCGGAGTGTGTCGAGGACGGGGGCAGGGCGGAGAAGGGGTCGAAGGGGGTCGGAATGGGTGGTGAGGTGCGTGAGGAGAGGGCTGGAGGTGTGGAGGACATGGGGGTGAGTGGGGGTGTGGCGTCGTGGACAGGGGCGGCGCGTGCCGGCGGGGCGGGCACGGTGGCGCTGGAGCGGCCGCGTGGGCAGGTTTCGGCGGGAGCCGTTGCCATGTCGGTCGGGTTGTCGGCCGGGTTGGTGAGGACGGCCAGGCCGAAGCAGTGGGTGAAGAACGTTCTGGTGGTGGCCGCGCCGGCTGCGGCGGGTGAGTTGTTCGCGCCGGACGCGATCGTGCGACTGGCAGTGGTGTTCGTGTTGTTCACGGCGGCGGCATCGGCGGTGTACCTGATCAATGACGCGCGGGACGCGGAGGCGGATCGGGCGCATCCGGTGAAGAGGCGTCGGCCGGTGGCGGCGGGGCTGGTTCCAGTGCCGGTCGCGTATGCCGTCGGCGGGGCGTTGGCCGTGCTCGCGCCGGTCGGGGCGGTGGTGCTGTGCAATCCGGTGACGGCGGCGTTGCTGGCCGCCTATGTCGGGATGCAGTTGGCGTACTGCGTCAGCCTCAAGCACGTGCTGGTGGTCGACCTGATCGTGGTGACCACCGGGTTCCTGATGCGGGCGATGGCCGGGGGACTTGCGCTGGGGATTCCGTTGTCGCGCTGGTTCCTGATCACCACAGGGTTCGGGGCGTTGTTCATGGTCTCGGCCAAGCGGTATTCGGAGTCGGTCCAGATGGCGGGCAGAGCGGGCGCCACGCGGGCTCTGCTGACCGAGTACACGACGGGATACCTGCGCTTCGTTTGGCAGTTGGCGGCCGGAGTGGCTGTGCTCGCGTACTGCCTGTGGGCGATGGAAGGGGCAGAGGCTGCGCACACCAGTCTGTTGCCGTGGCGGCAGTTGTCGATGGTGGCGTTCATCGTCGCGGTGCTGAGATACGCGGTCTTCGCCGACCGGGGCACGGCGGGGGAGCCGGAGGACGTGGTGCTGCGGGACCGGGCACTGGCGGTGATCGGGCTCGTCTGGCTGGCGATGTACGGGCTCGCGGTCGCGGGCTGGTGAGCGGCGGAGGCGTGGGGTGCCGCCAGGGGTGGGGGGAGCCAGGAGCCAGGGGTGGGGACAGGGCAGCGGAAGGGGGCGGGGTGTGGTGGCGGACGTGAGGGAAGTCGTGCGCGAGTGGCGCGAGGCGAGGGGAGATGCGCGTGTCGGGCCTGGAGTGAGGGGAGGTGCGCGTGAGCAGCGTGGAGTGAGGGGCAGTGCGCGTGAGCGGCCTGGAGTTTGGGGAGGCGTGCGTGTCGGGCGTGGAGTGAAAGGCGCTGTGCGCAACGGGTGTGGAGTGAGGGAGCGGCTGCGGGCGTTGAGGGCCGAGCTGATGGGGTTTGCGGTGGTGGGGGTGTGCGCCTACGCCGTTGACCTGGGGTTTTTTGTGTGGCTGCGCGGGTCGGTGGGGATGGATCCGATCTCTGCCAAGGCTCTGTCGTTCGTGGCCGGTTGTTCGGTGGCGTATGCGGGGAACGCGCTGGGGACGTACCGGAAGAGGGCGGCCGGGGCGTCGAAATTGCGGCAGTACGGGGTGTTCTTCGCGGTGAATGTGGCAGGGGCGGTGGTGCAGGTGCTGTGCATCGGGGTCTCGCACTACGCGCTCGGGTTCACGTCGTCGCGGGCGGACACGGTCTCGGGGGCCGGGGTGGGGATGGCTCTGGCCACGGTGGTGCGGTTCTGGGGTACTCGGACTCTGGCCTTCGGTGCGAGACCGAGTGAAGGGCCGGCTGACGAGAGGCCGGCGGCGGCGAGACGAGTTCGGCCGGGTGTGCCGGTCGAGCCGGTCGGACCGGTCGATCAGGGCAGGCGGGGATCATGGACTGGCTGAAGAGACTTCCCGTAATCGGGCCGTTGTTCGTCCGGCTGATGCGGACCCATGTCTGGAAGGCCTACGAGCGGCTCGACGAGGTGCTCTGGTCGAGGCTGGCGGCGGCGATGACGTTCATCAGCTTCCTGGCGCTGTTCCCGCTCATCACCGTGGGGGCGGCGGTCGCGGCAGGAACGCTTGGACCGGGGCAGCAGCGGAAGTTCGAGGAGAAGATCAGCGAGCAGGTGCCGGGGATCGCCGACCAGTTGGACCTCGGGGCGCTGATCGACAACGCCGGGACGATCGGGGTGGTGGCCGGGGCGTTGCTGCTGTTCACCGGTGTCGGCTGGGTCGGGTCGATAAGGGACTGCCTGCGGACCGTGTGGGAGTTGCCGCAGGGGGACGAGAACCCGATCCTGCGCAAGCTCAAGGATGCCGGGGTGTTGGTGGGGCTCGGGGGTGCCGGGCTCGCTTCGTTGGTGGCATCGACTGTGGCGTCCACGGCGGTGGGGTGGTCCGCGGATCACTTGGGGATCGACAAGGAGGGATGGGGCGGGGCGCTGCTTCAGGTCTTCGCGTTCGCTATCGCGGTGGCGGCGGACTTCCTGTTGTTGTTGTACGTGCTGACGTTGTTGCCGGGGGTGCATCCGCGGCGGCGGGATCTGCTCAAGGCGGGGTTGATCGGGGCGGCCGGGTTCGAGCTGCTGAAGCTGTTGCTCGGCGGGTACATCAAGGGGGTTGCCGGTAAGAGCATGTACGGGGCGTTCGGTACGCCGGTCGCGTTGATGTTGTGGATCAACTTCACGGCGAAGCTGGTGCTGTTCTGTGCGGCATGGACCGCGACGGGGCGTTTCGCTGCGCGGGGGCGGGATTCGGGGAGCGCCGAGTTGGAGGGGGCGGTGGGCTCCGCCGGTGTGGAAGGTGCGGGCAGTGCGCAGGGGGCCCGTGCCGGGAGCGCGGCAGGGGGCGAGGGTGGGGGAGCCGTTGAGGTTGAAGACGCCGGTGAGGCTGAGGGTGGTCGTGGTGGTCGAGGCGCGGAGGAGGCTGGCGGGAGTTCCCTTGCTGCTGGTGGGAGTTCCCTCGCTGCTGGGGGCGGGGCTGGTCGGGCGTCCAGAACCGGGAAGTGAACGCAGGGGACGCAATACGCAGTCGTGCCCCACAATTCTCAGCCCGGCGGCTGTGGCCCGGCCCGGCAGGCCTCAACCCAGCGCCTTCGATCCGGCAGCCTCAACCCGGAAGCCTCAGCCCGGCAACTGCAACCCGGCCGGACCAGCGGACCAGCCGGAGCAATCGCCCCGGCCGAGCTGTGCACGGCCAGAGCGTGCCGGAGCAATCGCCCCGGCCGAGCTGAGCATGGCCAGACCGTGGCGGAGCAAGAGCAGCCGAGTCGAGGAGATCCGGAGGTCACAGTTTGGGGGTGCGGGTGGGCCACTTCTTGCGGACCGTGAACGCCGCTGCGGCCAGGAGGGCCAAGGCGCCTGCGGTGATGGCGAGGGCGATGCCGATGCCGCTGGAGTTGGAGGTGGAGACCGCGGCGCGGGCGGCCGGCTTGGCGGGGCCCGCGTCGCCCTGGGAGGTGGCGGAGGCGCTGGGGGAGGCGGCGCTCTTCGGGGGGACGAGGGTGCCGACCGGGGTGACCTTGCCGTCGGCCTGGAAGCCCCAGTCGAGGAGGCGGGCGGTCTCCTTGTAGACCGCGTGGCTCTCCTTGGCGTCGGGGTGCATGACGGTGACGAGGAGGACCTTGTTGTTGCGTTCGGCGACGCCGGTGAAGGTGGCGCCCGCGTTGGTGGTGTTGCCGTTCTTGACGCCGGCGATGCCCTTGTAGGCGTCGAGGCCCACGTCGCCGGTGAGGAGGCGGTTGGTGTTCTGGATCTCGAAGCGGCTGGTCGTCTTCCCCTTCTTCTGCGACTCGGGGAACTTGGCGGTGGCCGTGGCGGCGTATTCGCGGAAGTCCGCCTTCTGCAGGCCGGAGCGGGCGAAGAGGGTGAGGTCGTAGGCGGAGGAGTACTGGCGGGGGGCGTCGTAGCCGTCGGGGCTGACGACGTGGGTGTCGTTGGCCTGGAGCTCGTCGGCGTGGGTCTGCATGTCCTCGACGGTCTGGGGGATGCCGCCGTTCATCGCGGAGAGGACGTGCACGGCGTCGTTGCCGGAGCGCAGGAAGACGCCGAGCCACAGGTCGTGGACGGTGTAGGTGAAGTTCTCCTTGACGCCGACGAGGCTGGAGCCCACGCCCATGCCGTCCAGGTCGGAGGGGAGGACCTTGTGCGTCGTGGTCTTGGGGAACTTGGGGAGGAGCGTGTCCGCGAAGAGCATTTTGAGGGTGCTGGCGGGGGGCAGTTGCCAGTGCGCGTTGTGGGAGGCGAGTACCTCGCCGGATTCGGCGTCCGTGACGATCCAGGACTTGGCGGTCAGGTCCTTGGGGAGGACGGGAGCGCCGGCTCCGAGGTTCACCTGGGTGCCCGGCTTGCCGAGCTGTGCGCCGCCGATGGTCGACATGTCGGCCGGGGGTCCGGCCTTGCCCGAGGCGTTCTTCGTCGGGTCACTGTCCGGGGTGTCCGCGGCGGACGCGGGCAGCGCGGCGGCCAGGGAGAGCGCGGAGACCGTCAGCAGGGCCGCGGAAGCCGCCAGCAGCCGGGTGCGCAGCGGGGCGGCCGTGGGCCTGGGCGCGGGCTGTCGGACGTTCTTCACGTACGGCGCGTCTGTCGCGGCCGTCGTGTCCGTCGTGTCGGTCGTGTCCGACGTGTCTGTGGTGTTCGACGCATATGACGAGTCCGACGAGTACGACGCATGGGAGGCAAGCACGGTCGGAAACGTACATGTACCCGGCCCGTAAGTCTTCGCCGAGGTGTTCTGTGTCTCTCCGGCCCCACCCCGGCGGCGGTGCGCGACGGCGGCTGACGATACTGAACGTATGAAGCTCAGCCGTCCCGTCTCCTGGTTCCTGCTCGCCTTCGGGGTATGGAGCTGGATCATCTGGATCACTTTCGTCAAGAACCTGTGGAAGGACGGCAGCGGCCTCGCCTTCGACGACGCCGGTGACCCGACGGCGTACTTCTTCGTGCATCTGACACTCGCCGTTGTCTCCTTTGTCTTGGGGACGGTCGTCGGAGGCATCGGGTTCCGTGGAGTGCGCGCTCTGCGGCGCACCTCGGCGACCTAGCGGGACGACAACAGGCCATAGCGGTGATAGCGGGCGGGACGGGTGGGCGGGGTCATGGTCGTTGTGTTTGTGCTGGTCGGCCTTGTGGTGCTCGGGGTCTTCGCGGCGTTGCACTACTACGCGTGCGGCGGCTCGTGCGGGACACGACGTCGGGGCCCGGGTGGCCGAGGCGGATCGGTGCGGGGGTGTTCGTCGCTGGGCCGGTGCTCATGTTCGCGGCGTTGATCGCGGAGCGGGCCGGGGCGCCGTTCCTGTTGCAGCGGATTCTGGCGTGGCCAGGGTTCCTGTGGATGGCCTTCGCGCTCTACCTGCTGCTTGCTCTGCTGGTGGGGGAGGTCGTCCGGCCCCTCCTGCGGCGCGTGTTCGTGCCCGAGGTTGCAGTAGCAGAGCTTGAGCCCACTCCGTCGCCCCACTCCGTGGCCCCGCTCCTGTCGGTCCCACTCCTGTCGCCACGCTGCCCGACTCCCCCGACTCTGCCCGCCCCGAGGCCGTCGCCCCCCAACTCCGTCGCCCCCCATCCCGCCGCGTCCGGCGTCACCACCCCCGACCCGACTCGGCGCCTTGTGCTCGCTCGGTCTGTCGGGGCCGTGGCCGCCGTCGCTGCTGTCGGGGTCGTGGGCAACGGGGCGTACGGCGTGCTGCGGGGGCCGAAGGTGAAGCGGGTCACCGTGCCGCTGGCCAAGCTGCCGCGTTCGGCGCACGGGTTCAGGATCGCGGTGGTCAGCGACATCCACCTCGGGCCCGTGCTCGGCGGGGGTTCGCCGAGCGGGTCGTGCACACCATCAACTCCACGCAGCCGGACCTGATCGCGGTTGTCGGTGACCTGGTCGACGGGAGTGTGGAGGACCTGGCCCCGGCGGTCGCCCCGCTCGCCGGTCTGCGCGCGCGGCACGGCGCCTTCTTCGTCACGGGCAATCACGAGTACTTCTCCGGCGCTGATCCGTGGGTCGCGCATGTGCGGGAGATCGGGCTGCGCCCGTTGGAGAACGCCCGGGTCGAGATGGGTGCGTTCGACCTCGCCGGGGTCAACGACATCAGCGGCGAGAGCCACGACGACGGGCCCGACTACGCGAAGGCGCTCGGCGACCGGGACAGATCCCGCGCCGCGGTGCTGCTCGCGCACCAGCCGGTGATGATTCACGAAGCGGTGCGGCACGGCGTCGACCTGCAGTTGTCCGGGCACACGCACGGCGGGCAGCTGTGGCCCGGCAACTTCGTCGCCGACGCGGCCAACCCGACGCTCGCCGGGCTCGAGCGGTACGGCGACACGCAGCTCTACGTCAGCCGCGGCGCGGGGGCATGGGGTCCGCCGGTGCGGGTGGGGGCGCCGTCCGACATCACGGTCGTCGAGCTCGCCTCCAAACAGGCCTGAGAACGCGAATCCCTCCTGTGCGTCGGCAAACTGTCCGAATAGTGGTGTGGGGAAAGTGAGCGCAGTGACACGCACAGTTGCCTTCACGCTGCATGATGTGTCGAACCTGTGTTCACTAAGTGGAGGAGGTGGCTACGTGTGTTGCGGCGCAGTGCGTTCAGACTGCCCCGACACCCGGCCTCGGTGGGGGTGGCGCGACTGCGTGTGCGCGATCACCTCGCTGTCTGGGGCCACACGGAACCGGCCGACGCGCTCGACGCCGCGATATTGCTCGTCTCCGAGCTGGCGACCAACGCGATCCGGCACGGGCCCGCGCGCGAACGGGAGTTCGAGATCGCGGTGACGGTGCTCGCGGACGGCTCGTGCTTCATCGAGGTGTCCGACGAGTCCACGGCCGATCCCGAGATGCGGCCGCCGCGCACCCCCGACGACGAGAGCGGTCGCGGCCTGCATCTGGTCGACGCGCTCGCCGAGGCGTGGGGCGTGTGGCATCGGGGCCGTTACGGCAAGACGGTCTGGGCGCTGGTGCGTTCCTGACCCCGCTCCATGGAGCCGGGCCCTGCCCCTGCCCCCTCCGCACCCTCTTCCGCGGTCCCCTCCGCGACCGCTTCTCCGGACCGCGCGCCGGCCACCGTCCCCGTTCCCGTTCCCGGCCTTGCTCCCGGTCCCGGGCCCGCTCCCGGCCTCCTTCCCGGGCCTGCCCCCGGCAGCGTCACCGTCACCGACAGCCCCGCCCCGGGCTCGTACGCACCGTGACCTCTCCGCCGTGCGCCTCCACCACCCCCTGCACGATGGCCAGGCCGAGCCCGCTCCCCGCGGCGCCCCCGACACGGAAGAAGCGGTCGAAGACGCGCGCCGCCTCCTCCGGTGCGAGCCCCGGGCCCTCGTCCGCGACGACGAGGCGTACCGCGCCGGAATCGGCCGGCTCCCGCGTCACGGACACCGCGACCGGAGTACGGGCCGGCGTGTGCACCCGTACGTTGGTGAGGAGGTTGCCCAGGATCTGGCGCAGCCCCGACTCGTCGGCGCGGACGAGTACCGCCCCTTCGGCGGCGACCGTCACCGGGCGTTCGGGCTGCTGCACCCGCAGGTCGTCGGCGGCGTCGCGGGCGAGGCGGCTCAGGTCGACGTTGCGCAGGCGGAGTTCGGGGCGCTGGTCGAGGCGGGCCAGGGTGAGGAGCTCGTCGACGAGGCGCTGCATGCGGTCGGCCTCGGCGTTGACGCGGTGCCAGGCGCGGGCCCGTTCCTCGGGGTCGCGGAGCATCCCCTTGTCGTAGAGCTGGAGGTAGCCGCGGATCGCGGAGAGCGGCGTACGCAGTTCGTGTGAGGCGTCGGCGACGAAGCGGCGGAGCTGGGCGGCGCTGCGTTCGCGTGTGTCGAAGGCCGATTCGACCTGGTGCAGCATCGAGTTCAGGGCGATGCGGAGTTGTTCGGTCTCCTGGGCGGGCGCGCGGCGCGAGGGCACGCGCCGGGTCAGATCGCCCTCGGCAATGGCGGACGCCGTCTCCACCATGTCCTCCAGGGGGCGCAGGCGGCGCCGCGTGCCGAGCAGTGTCGCCACGGCGAGGAACAGCAGCAGCGCGGCGCCGAACGCGAGATCGAGGTGCAGTGCCTTGTGGACGGCGGACTGCACGGCGCCGGTGGAGGTCGCCATCAGGATGGTGGTGTCGTCGGCGAGGTGGGCACCGACCAGGCGGTACGGGTCGCCGCCGAGGTGCAGGTCGCGGACGGCGGTGTCGCGGGCGAGGGCGGCGGGGTCGTCGACGGCGGCGGCCAGTTCGCGCTGGCGGGCGGTCGGGCGGAGGGCGCCGACGGGGACCGGGTCGCCGTCCTTGTCGACGGCGACGAACACCGATTCGGACCGGGGGAGCGAGCCCGCCGCGCCGGTGCCGCCCGGTGACATCTTGTCCAGCGCGATGCCCAGCTGGCTGAGG
This sequence comes from Streptomyces sp. R818, assembly GCF_056172735.1. NCBI lineage: Bacteria > Bacillati > Actinomycetota > Actinomycetes > Kitasatosporales > Streptomycetaceae > Streptomyces > Streptomyces sp. R818. Next base: position 71,666 of record NZ_JAOCNE010000010.1, on the reverse strand, counting down.
GCCTGGACCTGTTTGAGGGTGATGCCCGTGCGCTGGATGGAGGTGCGGGAGGCGCGCAGTTCCTGGTCGACGTTGTCGAGGAGGAAGTGGCGCATGCCGATCAGGCTGACGGCGGTCGCGGCGACGATGCCGAGGGCGAGCAGCACCACGTTGGCCAGGGTCAGTTTGGCGCGCAGGGAGTGCATTCCGCGCCGGTGCCGCCTCATCGCGCGGTCGTCCACTGCCGCCGCGCGGTCCTCTGTCGCCGCCCGGCCAACTGTCGCTGCCCGGCCAACTGTCGCTGCCCGGCCAACTGTCGTCGCCCGGCCAACTGTCGCTGCCCGGCCAACTGTCGTCGCCCGGCCAACTGTCGTCGCCCAGCTCGCTGTTGTCGTCCGGCCGCCGGGCTCAGCCGCGTGCTCACAGCGCCGCCAGTCCGTAGCCCACGCCGCGCCGTGTCGTGATCAGCGGTGGGCCGAGGGTGTCGAGTTTGCGGCGCAGGTAGCTGATGTAGGTCTCGACCACCGTGGACTCGGCCGTTGCCGCGTGCTCGAACTGCCATACATGGCGCAGGAGCTGCTCCTTGGGCACGATCCGGCCGCCGTTGCGCACGAGGAAGCGGAGGAGGGCGTACTCGGTGGGGGTGAGGTGGACGGCTCGGCCGTCGCGGTGGACGGTGTACGTGACGTCGTCGAGTTCGAGGTCGCCGTAGGTGAGCGGGGGCCGCTGCGGCAGGACGTCCGTCGGGCGGGTGCGGCGCAGGACGGCGTGGAGCCGGGCCATGACCTCGTCGATGTTGAACGGCTTGGTGATGTAGTCGTCGCCGAAGCCGAGCGCGCCGACGACCTCGGCGGGTGCGTCCCGGGCGGTGAGGAAGACGAGCGCCATCTCCGGTCGCCGCGTGCGCAGTTCGCGCCCGAGGGCCCGGCCGTCGCCGTCCGGCAGCATGATGTCGAGGAGCGCCGCGTCCGGGCGGGTCCGCTCGGCGAGGGCGAGGGCCTGGCGCACGGTGCCGGCCGTCATCACCTCGAAGCGGTGGTAGCGCAGGGCGATCGTGAGCACATCGGCGATACTCGGCTCGTCCTCGACGACGAGCACGGTCGCGACGTGCGCCTCCGGCGTGGACCCGGTACGGGTTTCCGGGGCGGACGCGGCACGGGCCGCCTCCGCAGCGGATCGGGCATCGGCCTCCGGGGCGGATGCGGCGCGAGCCTCTGGGGCGGGCGCGGCGTGGGCTTCCGGCGCGGTCCCGCCACGGGCCTCCGTCGCGGACGGCGCGGACCCGGCACGGGCCTCCGTCGCGGACTCGGCACCGGCTCCCGGAGCGGACCCGGCACCGACCTCCGGCGCGCAACCGCCACAGACCTCCGACGCCCACCCGTCACAGCCCTCCGTCGCACACCCGGCACCGGCCTCCGTCGCGGACCCGGCACCAGTCTCCGGCGCCCACCCCCCAAGCACCGCCCCCGCCCCCACGCTCCCGTCCCCGGCGCGCCCCCGCGCAGTGTTTCTGCCTTCGGCACTCATGCCCCAAGTATCCGCGCGCCCCGCCCCCGCAGGGGCCCCGGGCTTCTTGGAGTTCCTTGAGAGTCATGGGCGGGCCGCGGCGGGGCGCGGGTCGGCGGCGGATGCTGAGGTCCGCACGGGTCAAGGCCTCGGGGGACGCGGTCGCATCGACAAGGAGCGAAGGAGCGAGCAACGTGACGGCATTGGCACGGTGGTGCTACACGCACCGCCTCGTGGTCCTGATGCTGTGGCTGGGGGCGCTGTTCGGCCTCGGGGCCACGGGCACGGCGGCGGGCACCGACTACGCGAACGTCTTCTCCCTCCCGGACACCGACTCCAAGACGGCGTACGACGAGATGACGAAGGCGTTCCCCGAGCGCGCGGGCGACACGGACACGATCGTCTGGAAGACCGGAGACGGGGCGGGTTCCGTACGGGACCGGGGTGTGCGGGAGCGGATCGAGCCCGCGCTGGAGGACATCGCCGCGATGAAGGGCGTCGGCGAGGTCACCAGCCCGTACGGGACGGGGCCCGGCGCGGCGGCGCAGATCAGCAAGGAGGGCGGCGGCGCCATCGCCTATGCCCGGATCGTCTTCACCCAGCAGGCCAACGAGGTGCCGAAGGACCTCGTGCAGGATGTCGTCGACCGGGCGCGAGCGGCCGAACGCGACGGGCTCCAGGTCGAGCTGGGCGGCCAGGCCATCACCCGGATCCAGGAGCCGCCGCAGGGCCTGTCCGAGGCGGTCGGCGTCGCGGCGGCCGCGGTCGTGCTGTTCCTGGCGTTCGGCTCGCTGTTCGCGATGGCGCTGCCGATCGTCGTCGCGGTGATGGGCGTGGGTACGGGCCTGATGTCGACGGCGCTGATCAGCCACGTCACGGACGTCCCCGAGGTCGCCCCGCTGCTCGGCTCGCTGATCGGGCTCGGCGTCGGCATCGACTACGCCCTGTTCATCGTCACCCGCCACCGCAGGGGCATCGAACGCGGCCTCGCCCCCGAGGAGTCGGCGGTCCAGGCGCTCAACACCTCGGGCCGGGCCGTGCTGTTCGCGGGCGGCACGGTCTGCATCGCGCTCGCCGGGATGCTGGTCATGAACCTGCGCTTCCTCGACGGCGTCGTCATCGCCACCTCCCTCACTGTCGTGCTCTCCGTCCTCGCCGCGATCACGCTGCTGCCGGCGCTGCTCGGTCTCCTCGGCCCGCGCGTGCTCAGCCGCCGCAGGCGCCGCCGCCTCGCCGCGCAGGGACCGGACCCGGCCGAGCCGAGCGGGCTCGCGGCGCGCTGGGCGGCGTACGTGCAGAGGCGGCCGCGGACGATCGGCGCGGCGGCGGTCGTCGTCATGCTGGTCCTGGCGATCCCCGTGCTCTCACTGCGCCTCGGCGCCACCGACCAGGGCAACCACAAGACCTCGACCACCACCCGGCAGGCCTACGACCTTCTCGCGGAGGGCTTCGGGCCCGGGTTCAACGGGCCGCTCCAGGTCGTCGTGCCGGACGGCGCCGACGCGTCCGAACTCGTGGCACGGATCCGTACGGCCGACGGCGTCGCGCAGGTCGCGGCGGCGCCGCCCGCGCACGGCGTCTCCGTCGTCCAGGTGGTGCCGACGACCTCACCGCAGTCCGTGGAGACGGACGAGCTGATCGACCGGCTGCGCGACGACGTGATCCCGCAGTCCGGGGTCGAGGCCCATGTCGGCGGTGTGACCGCGGTCTTCAAGGACTTTGCGGCGGTGACCGGCGACCGCCTCCCGTACTTCATCGGCACGATCATCGCGCTCGGTTTCCTGCTGCTCCTGGTCGCGTTCCGCTCGCTGGTGGTCCCGCTGACGGCGGCGCTGATGAACCTGATCGCGGCGGCGGCCTCGTTCGGCGTGCTCGTCGCGATCTTCCAGTGGGGGTGGGGCGCGGAGGCCCTCGGCCTCGGCAAGGAGGGGCCCATCACGGCCTTCCTCCCGGTCATCATGCTGTCGCTGCTCTTCGGCCTCTCGATGGACTACCAGGTGTTCCTGGTCAGCCGGATGCACGAGGAGTGGGTGCACACGAAGGACAACGCGCGCGCCGTACGGGTCGGCCTCGCCGAGACCAGCCGCGTCATCAACTGCGCCGCGCTGATCATGGTCTGCGTCTTCTCCGCGTTCGTCCTCAGCGGTGACATGGAGGGTGCGATGGCGGGCATCGGGCTCGCGGCGGCGGTCGCCCTGGACGCGTTCATCCTGCGTACGGCGCTGGTGCCGGCGGCGATGTTCCTGCTCGGCCGGGCCAACTGGTGGCTGCCGCGCGGCCTCGACCGGCGCCTGCCCCACCTCGCGGTGGAGCCCCGCGAGACCCCGGCGCCGCCCCCGCCACCGCCGCCCGGCGTCGGCACGCCGGCCGGGTCCACCGTCGTCCACGGCTTCCTGCGTACCCCGGACGGCGACCCGCTCGCCGGGGCCGCGGTCATCCTCGTCGCCGGGGACGGCCGCCCGCTCGACCGCGTCGAGTCCCTGGCCGACGGCTCCTACATCGTGGCGGCCCCGGCCCCCGGCACGTACGTCCTGACGGTGACCGCGCCCGGCCGGGACGGCGCCGACGCGCTCGCCCGGCGCGTCACGGTCGTCGACGAACCACTGGTGTACGACGTGGAGGTGGACGTGGAGGTGGAGGTGGAGATGAAGGTCTCGACGGAGGCCGAGACCGACCCGCGCACAGGCGTGACCCCGGGCACAGGCGTGGCCCCGGGCACAGGCCTGGGCCCGCGCACAGGCGCCGACCCGCGCACGGACGCCGTGCGTTGACGGAGCCGGAGGCCACCGGGGTTCACGCCTTGCGGCGTCGCCCGGTGGGCCTCCCGTTCCCGCGCCTGCGCAACGCGAAAAGACCGCCGCCCGCCAGCGCCGCGACCGCCGCCGAGCCGCCCAGTGCCCAGCCTTCCGAGCTCTGGGCGGGCGGCGTCGCGGAGGCGGCGCCGGGAGCACCGGGAGCGCCCGGCACGGGGGACGCCGAGGACCTGGGCTGTTCGCTCAGCGGCGGGACCAGCTCGCCGACCGCGCTCACCTTGTCGCCCGCCGCGAAAGCCCAGTCCAGGAGCGCGGCCGTCTCCGCGTAGACCGCCTCGTACCCGGCCTTCGGATGCATGACGGTGACCAGGAGCGTGCGTCCCTCGCGGGTCGCGGCGCCGGTGAAGGTGTTGCCCGCGTGCGAGGTGTAGCCGTTCTTGACGCCGATGAGGCCCTCGTACGCGGCGATGCCCTGCCCGGTCAGGAGGCGGTCGGTGTTCTGGATCTGGAACGTCTTGCCTCCGCCCGCGGGGAAGTCGGCGACCTTCGTGGCGCAATAGCCGCGGAAGTCCGCGTTCCGCAGCCCGGCGCGGGCGAAGAGCGTCAGGTCGTACGCGGACGAGACCTGGCCCGGGTGGTCGAAGCCGTCCGGGCTGACCACGTGCGTGTCGAGCGCCTGGAGGTCCCGCGCGCGGGCCTGCATCGCCGCGACCGCCTTGCCGACGCCGCCGTACATCGAGGCGAGCACGTGCACGGCGTCGTTCCCGGAGCGCAGGAAGACGCCCTGCCACAACTGGTGGACGGTGTACGTGGTTCCGGCCTGGATGCCGACGAGGCTGGAGCCCGCCGGGATGTCGGCCAGATCCTCCGCCGTCACCTTGTACGTCATGCCGTGCTCGAACTCCGGCAGGACCGTGTCCGCGAACAGCATCTTCAGCGTCGACGCGGGCGGCAGGACGCGGTGGGCGCCGTAGGAGGCGAGGACGTGGCCGCTGTCGCCGTCGGCGACGAGCCACGCCTTCGCGGCGAGCTTCGGCAGCTTCGGGGCTCCCGCGCCGTACCGCACCTGCACACCGGAGGCGGCCAGCCGCTCGCCCCCGATCACGGAGGTGGCGGCGGACGCGCCCTGAGCGGCGGGCAGAGCGAGTGCGGCCGCCGCGCCGAGGCCCATGCCTAGGGCGCTGCGGCGGCTTATGCGCGAGACGGTCCGCGAGGTATGTGGGGGAAGAGGGGGCTGTGGGGGAGGGGTGGTGCCGGGCATTCCGCGACCGTACCGGCCCAAGCCCGGGTAAAGGACAGAGGGGCCCGGGGCACACACCCACGGGCTACGGTTCCTCCGGCGCCGTCCGCGTCATCCCCGGCAGGAAATCGATGAACAGTTCGTGCACCTCAAGGACGAGCGGGCGCAGGACCCGGAACCGGGCGAGCGCCACGCCCCGCGCGGTGAGCCGGGCGCCCCTCTCGGCGAGGCGCCGGCTGCGCTCGCGGCCCGGCGAACTGTCGAAGACCCAGTAGAGGACGAGCCCCATCTGGGACAGCCACATCAGCTCGGGCAGGATGACCGCGAGCTCCTTCGCCACCTTCGACCTCGACCCGGCGAGCACCTCCCGGTGCACCGCGATCGACGCCTCCCGCGCCCCCTCCGACTCCGCCGAGAAGGGGCTGAGCGGCGAGTCCGGGTCGGCCGCGTTCTTGAAGAACTGCGCCGCGAACTCGTGGTACGGCTCCGCGATCTCCAGCCACGCCCGGAGGACCCCGGCGAGCCGCGCCTGGAGGTCGGTCTCCTGGTCCAGGACGGACCGGACCGCCGCCTGGTGCTCGGCGGCGATCTGGTCGTAGAACCCCTGGATGAGGTGTTCCTTGCCGGCGAAGTAGTAGTACGCGTTGCCGACGGAGACCCCGGCCTCCTGGGCGATGGCCCGCATCGTCGTCTTGTCGTAGCCCCGCTCCCGGAACAGCCGCATCGCGGTCTCCAGGATCAGCGCCCGCGTCTGCTCACTCTTGGCGCCCTTGGCCTCCGACTTGTCTGTAGCCACGCCCAAGAGCCTAATCGGCCACGCGGCAGCCGGTGTCACAGGCCGCGCTCCCGACCCCGTTGCTCGCGCCCCCCGCCCCATGGCCTTGGCTCGCGCTCCCGGCCCCGCGGCTCCCGCTCCCGGCCCCGTGGCTAGCGCCCCCCGCCCCATGGCCTTGGCTCGCGCTGACCGTGCCGGGCCGCACGTAGTACCAGCCGTCCTTCGCGTCGTACACCCAGCCGTCCGCGCGCCGGTACGCCCCGCCCCCGGCCTGCCGGCCCTGGTGCAGTTCGCGGTACTTGGCGGCGCCGAGCACCACCTGCTTGGCGACCTTCATCCCGGCGGGCGTCGCCATGCGGTGGGCGGTGGCCCGGTGCTCGCGCAGCGCCCACATGCAGACGACCCAGGCGGCGGGGCCGCGGTAGAGCTGCCCGCCGTCCCCGATGACGGTGATGTCGGTGAGCGTCGCCGAGTGGTCGATGCCCGGGAAGCGGCCGCGCGCCTCGTCGGAGCCCGCGGGCACGAAGTCCAGCGGCACCAGTTGCCGTTGCCGGGCCAGCCAGCCGCGGGCGAACGTGCACAGTGGGCACTCGGCGTCGTAGAGCACGGTGAGCCGGCGGACCGGAGCGTCCCCCCGGGCGCCCCGGTCCGTCTCCCCCATGGCTCCCCCCGGGGTTCCCACCGCTGTCACGCCCCGGCCACCGGAGCGGCCCAGCCCTGCGGCGGGACCGGCGGCTGCTGTTCGCGCTCCATGACGCCGCGCCGCCGGATCTTGTTGAGGACGTAGACGTTGCCCAGGTGCATCACGCCGAGGACGAGGAGCACGACGCCGAGCTTGGTCGACAGCGCCTCGAAGACGCCTCGGGCGTTCTCGATGGTCCCGTCGCCGCTCAGGTAGAGGGCGACGAAGCCGAGGTTCACCAGATAGAAGCCGACCACCAGCAGGTGGTTGACGGCGTCGGCCAGCTTTTCGTTGCCGTGCAGCACGTCGGCGAGGAAGACCTTGCCGTTGCGGCTCAGCGTGCGTGCCACCCAGACGGTCAGACCGATGCTGATGACGAGGTACACGACGTAGGCGACCACTGTGAGGTCCATGCCCCACCCTCCTTGAACTGCCTTGAACGCGTTCAAAAAACGCTGACAGGAGTGACAGTAGACCTGTTTTTGAACACGTTCAAGCTGGAGGGCGGAATCAGCAAGTGCGCGCCAGCTCGGGGCGTTTGAGGTAGTCCGTGAACCCGATGACGTTGCCCCAGGGGTCCGCGATCTCGACGACGTACCCGGTGGATGTGGAGAAGGGCGGATCGAGCGGCTTGATGCCCGCTTCGAGCAGGGAGCGGGCGGTCGCGCGGGCGTCCGGCACCTCCAGCCAGAGCCGCGTCGCGGGCCACGGCGGCAGCCGGTGCGTGAACCCTTCCTCGGCCCGCAGCAGCAGCCCCGGCGTCTCCTTGCCGACGCCGAGGAGTGCGATACCGGCCTCGTCGAGACGGAACTTCACGGGGAACCCGGCGCGCTCGTAGAAGGCGGCGGCCTCGGCCAGGTCGCCGACGGGGAGCAAGGCGTTGTCGAAGCCGAGGGTGTCCAGCGATGATGACGTGACCTGTGACATACCGTCAGATTAGCGCTGAATCGGTCAATTCCCCGCGTACGAGGCGGTGGCGCGACCGTGGCGCCCCGGAAACGGCCGTGGGCCCCGCTCCAGCAGAGGAGCGGGGCCCACGGGCCGGGTACGACCGGAAGGTCAGTAGCGGCGCGTGATCAGCGCGCGCTTCACTTCCTGGATCGCCTTGGTGACCTCGATGCCGCGCGGGCAGGCGTCCGTGCAGTTGAAGGTGGTGCGGCAGCGCCACACACCGTCACGGTCGTTGAGGATCTCCAGGCGCTGCTCCCCGGCCTCGTCGCGCGAGTCGAAGATGAAGCGGTGCGCGTTGACGATCGCGGCCGGGCCGAAGTACTGGCCGTCGTTCCAGAACACCGGGCAGGACGACGTGCACGCGGCGCACAGGATGCACTTGGTGGTGTCGTCGAACCGCTCGCGGTCCTCGGCGGACTGCAGGCGCTCACGCGTCGGCTCGTTGCCCGTCGTGACGAGGAACGGCATGACGTCGCGGTACGCCTGGAAGAACGGGTCCATGTCCACGACCAGGTCCTTCAGGACCGTCAGGCCCTTGATGGCCTCGACCGTGATCGGCTTCTCCGGGTTGATGTCCTTGATGAGCGTCTTGCAGGCAAGGCGGTTCTTGCCGTTGATGCGCATCGCGTCGGACCCGCAGATGCCGTGCGCGCAGGAGCGGCGGAAGGTCAGCGACCCGTCCTGCTCCCACTTGATCTTGTGGAGGGCGTCGAGGACGCGCTCCTTCGGGTCGATCTCCAGCTGGAAGTCGACCCAGTTCGCCTCCGCCGAGACCTCCGGGTTGAACCGGCGGATCCGGAAGGTGACGGTGATGTACGGGGAGTCGGCGAACCCGGGCTCGGCCGTGCCGGCCGCCTCCGCCTTGTCCATGATCGGGGTTGCCATCAGTACTTACGCTCCATCGGCTGGTAGCGGGTCTGGACGACCGGCTTGTAGTCCAGACGGATGGACTCGGAGCCGTCGTCGCCGACCTCGCGGTACGCCATGGTGTGGCGCATGAAGTTGACGTCGTCTCGGTTCGGGAAGTCCTCGCGGTAGTGGCCGCCGCGGGACTCCTTGCGGGCCAGCGCGGAGGTCGCCATGACCTCGGCCAGGTCGAGCAGGTTGCCCAGCTCGATGGCTTCCAGGAGGTCGGTGTTGAACCGCTTGCCCTTGTCCTGGATCGAGACGTTGAGGTAACGCTTGCGCAGCTCGGCGATCTTCTCGACGGCCGTCTTGATCGTCTGCTCGGTGCGGAACACCATCACGTTGGCGTCCATGCACTCCTGCAGCTCGTTGCGCAGGACCGAGACGCGCTCGGTGCCCGTCGCGTTGCGCAACCGCTCGACCTGGGCCTCGACGAGCGACGCCGGGTTCTCCGGCAGCTCGACGAACCCGGTGGTGTGCGCGTACTCGGCGGCGGCGATGCCCGCACGACGCCCGAAGACGTTGATGTCGAGCAGCGAGTTGGTGCCGAGACGGTTGGCGCCGTGCACGGAGACGCAGGCGACCTCACCGGCGGCGTACAGGCCCGGGACGACGGTGGTGTTGTCCGCGAGGACCTCACCCTCGACGTTGGTCGGGATGCCGCCCATGGCGTAGTGCGCGGTCGGCTGGATCGGGATCGGGTCCGTGTAGGGCTCGATGCCGAGGTAGGTCCGCGCAAACTCGGTGATGTCCGGGAGCTTGGCGTCGAGCTGCTCCGGCGGGAGGTGCGTGAGGTCGAGGTAGACGTGGTCGCCCTCGGGACCGCAGCCGCGGCCCTCACGGATCTCGGTGTAGATGGAGCGGGACACGACGTCACGGGACGCGAGGTCCTTCATGACCGGCGCGTACTTCTCCATGAAGCGCTCGCCGTCCTTGTTGCGGAGGATGCCGCCCTCACCGCGGGCGCCCTCCGTGAGAAGGATGCCCATGCGCCAGATGCCGGTCGGGTGGAACTGGAAGAACTCCATGTCCTCCAGCGGGATCCCGCGCCGGTAGCAGGCGGCCTGGCCGTCGCCGGTCAGGGTGTGCGCGTTCGACGTCACCTTGAAGAACTTGCCGGTGCCGCCGGAGGCGTAGATGACCGACTTGGCCTGGAAGACGTGGATCTCACCGGTGGCCAGCTCGTAGGCGACCACACCGGCGGACTTCTTGACGCCGTCTTCCTCGACGATCAGCTGGTCCAGGACGTAGAACTCGTTGAAGAACTCCACGCCCTCCTTGACGCAGTTCTGGTACAGCGTCTGGAGGATCATGTGGCCCGTGCGGTCCGCGGCGTAGCAGGACCGGCGGACCGGCGCCTCGCCGTGGTTACGGCTGTGACCGCCGAAGCGGCGCTGGTCGATGGTGCCGTCCGGGGTGCGGTTGAACGGCAGGCCCATCTTCTCCAGGTCGAGGACCGAGTCGATGGCCTCCTTCGCGAGGATCTCGGCGGCGTCCTGGTCGACCAGGTAGTCGCCGCCCTTGATCGTGTCGAAGGTGTGCCACTCCCAGTTGTCCTCCTCCACGTTGGCCAGCGCGGCGGCCATGCCGCCCTGCGCGGCGCCCGTGTGGGAGCGGGTGGGGTAGAGCTTGGTCAGCACGGCGGTGCGGCTGCGCTTGGTCGACTCGATGGCCGCGCGCATGCCCGCGCCACCGGCGCCGACGATGACGGTCTCGTACTTGTGAATCTTCACGGGTTCGCTCGCCTCGGCTTTAACGGATGTTCGGGTCGAAGGTGAAGATCACCAGCGTGCCCAGCAGGACGGTGAAGACCGTCGCGGCGTACAGCAGGCCCTTCAGCCACAGGCGGCTCTGGGGGCGCTCGGCGTAGTCGTTGATGACGGTACGCAGGCCGTTGGCGCCGTGCAGCATCGCGAGCCACAGCATCAGAAGGTCCCAGCCCTGCCAGAACGGGGACGCCCAGCGGCCCGCGACGAACGCGAAGCCGACCTTGGAGACGCCGCCGTCGAGGACGAGCTGGATCAGCAGGTGGCCGATGACGAGGACGACCAGGACGACGCCCGACAGGCGCATGAAGAGCCATGCGGCCATCTCGAAGTTGCCGCGGCTGCCCTTGCCGGTCTTCGAGGTGCGCTTGCGCGGCGCCTCGATGACGGGGGCCGGGTTGTCGGCGTCGTAGAGCGGGGCGCTCTCGACGGGGCCGACACCGGACGGGGCGGAAGTGGTCTCAGCGGACATGTCTGGCCTCAGCTCCCGAAGAGTTCACGGACGGCGTGGCCGAGGACCGGGTAGAGCGCCCCGATCATCAGGACGACCCAGATGCCCACGACGGTCCAGAGCATCTGCTTCTGGTAGCGCGGGCCCTTCGACCAGAAGTCGACGGCGATGACACGCAGGCCGTTGAGCGCGTGGAAGAGGATGGCGGCGACGAGGCCGTACTCAAGGAGCGCGACGATCGGCGTCTTGTAGGTGGAAACGACGTCGTCGTACGACTCGGGGGAGACGCGGACGAGAGCGGTGTCCAGGACGTGTACGAACAGGAAGAAGAAGATGAGGACACCGGTGACTCGATGAGCCACCCACGACCACATGCCTTCCCGGCCGCGGTACAGCGTTCCAGCCGGCACGGAAGAACCCTCCGGGAGCGGGACTGAGGGCCGCGCCGGCTTCACTGTCGGTCGGGCCCGGCCGGGTACGGTCCACCGGCCGCTCGTCATCGTATCGACGAGTTGTCGGCTCGTTCGCGCCGGGGCCTCCGGTGTGATCAAACAGGCAATCAAACAGGCACGTACGGGCTATCGCCCAGGCTCTGTCCCCGTGCGGCGTCCGGCCCCGCGCTCCTCGCGGCGGGCAGCGCGCGCAGGAGACGGGTGATGCGGCCCCGGGCGAGTCGGCGCAGCTCCTCCGCGGCGGTCACGCGCTCCTCCTCCCGGTCGTTGCCGAGCCGGGCGTGGATCCCGGCGAGCAGATGGTCGAGCGCCTCGCTCGGGGCGACGTCGTCCAGGCAGATCACGAAGGCGTGCCCGAACCGGGACTCGTACGCGCCGTGCGCCGCGGCCAGCGCGGTGTACGCGGCCTCGTAGACGTCGGCGCCCGGCAGGCACGGCAGCTCTTCGCGGGCCAGGGCCTCGGAGATCGCGCTGATGGGGAGGTCGTACGCGGCCTCGTCGGCGGCGGCGAGCAGCGCGTCGAGGTCGGGGTAGGGGCGGTGCGCGGCGAGGCGGCGGGCCCAGGCGCGGCTGCCGAAACAGCTGTGCAGGGCGTCCTCCGCGGCGGCTCGCGGAAGGGCGTTGAAGCGGGCGACTCCCTGGGCTGATCCGGTCTGCGCCGGCAAGGGCCGGCGACCGGGTGGGGACGGGGCGCGGTGCGCGGACAGCGGGTGCCTCCGGCGGGAACGGGTGGGGGCTGTGCGACGGTCTGGTGATACGTGCGGCGTGCGTGTGTTTGTGGCGTAACGCTAGCGAGGTGTGATTGCGGGTGTCCGACGGATGCGCGAATTTCACCCGGACGGAAGAGTTTAGGGCGTTTCCGTGGGAGCGCCGTCGTGGTTCCGTCCGGCTGTACGTGTCGGCGCGTCGTGGCTTGTCGCGCAGTTCCCCGCGCCCCTGGGGGGCGGCCGTTACCGTCGGCGGGAACGTGATCGCTAGCGGAGGTGGTCGGACGTGGAGCGCAAGGTGCTGCTGGGCGGCGGGGTCGTCGTGGCCGGGGCGGTGGTCGTCGCGGCCGTGCTCTGGCCGGACGGTGGGGACGGTTCCTCCTCGCAGGCACCGTCCGACGGCAAGACCGGCTCGTCGGCGCCCGCGTCCCCGTCCCCCTCGCCGAGCAGGTCGTACGCGCTGTCGAAGCCGCCGCGCACGATCCCCGCGGTCCGCGACTTCACCGCGGCGCGCGGGCCCGGCTGGAAGGCGGACGGCGGCCGGGTCGTCGTGCGGGACAAGGGGCTCGCCGACGAGGGCAGGCTGATCGCCGGTGAGCTGGGACTGACGTACGCGGGCGAGGACGCCGAGGCGGGCGCCGGGGACGTCGAACTGGCGCTCGGCGGGGCGCGCCGGGCGAACCAGGAGTCGTACAGGATGACCGTGCGGGACGGGGCCGTCCGTATCGTCGGGCCGACCGAGACCGGCGTGTTCTACGGGACGCGCACCCTGAAGCAGGAGGCGCGCGGCGGGGCGACCGTGCCCGAGGGGGTCGTCGCCGACGAGCCCGCCAAACCGCAGCGCGGATTCATGCTCGACATCGCCCGCAAGCATTTCTCCGCCGACTTCATCAAGGACCGGATCCGGGAGATCGGGGACCTGAAGTTCAACCAGTTCGGGCTGCACTTCTCCGACGACCAGGCCTTCCGGATCGAGTCCGACTCGCATCCGGAGGTCGTGTCGGAGGACCACCTCACCAAGGCGCAGGTGCGGGAGATCCTGGACCTCGCCGCCGAGCGGCATGTCACGGTCGTCCCCGAGATCGACTCGCCCGGGCACCTCGGCGCCGTCATCAAGGCCCACCCCGATCTGCAGCTGCGCGACGCGAACGGCGTGGCCCAGCGCGGCGCCGTCGACATCTCCAAGCCGGGGTCGGCGAAGATCGTGGACGATCTGCTGAAGGAGTACGCGGGCCTGTTCAAGGGCGCGTACTGGCATCTGGGCGCCGACGAGTACCGGGCGCTGGCCGTCAAGAGCCCGGAGACCTCCTACCCGCAGCTCGCCACCGCCGCGCGGCGGGCCCACGGGTCGGGCGCGCGGGTGCAGGACCTCGCGCAGTCCTGGCTCAACGACCGGGCGAAGACCATGGCCCCCTACGACCGGCACCTCAAGGCGTGGAACGACGGGTTCTACGAGGGCGGGACCGTCGACGCCGACAAGAACCTGGAGGTCGCGTACTGGACCGGCAAGGAGATCGGGGCGCGCGAACCGGTCTCGTACCTGAGCGCCGGGCGGAAGCTGACCAACTACAACGACGAGTTCCTGTACTACGTCCTCGGCCAGCCGAACACCTTCACCTACCCGACCGGCAAGCGGATCTACGAGAGCTGGACGCCGCGCGTCGTGCGCGGGACGACGCTCGTGCCCGCCAAGTACGACGACCAGATCCTCGGCGGGACCTTCGCCGTCTGGTGCGACCTCGCGCAGTCGCAGACCCGGGCGCAGGTCGCGCAGGGCGTACGGATGCCGCTGCGGGCCACCGCGCAGAAGCTGTGGGACGCCCGGAAGCCGGACCTCACGTGGCCGCAGTTCGTCGACCTCGCGGGTCGGGTAACCGGCTGACCTGCGGAAACGACTGGACAGCGCAGGGCGGCGGGCCGTATGGTCCGCTGGCCGCGCGGCCGGGGGGTCGAACACAGCGGCGGTTGCCTGGGGAGGGCGCGCGGCTGTGCTGTGCAGAAGATGCGGGAAGAACAACGCGCTGGTCGAGGACGGGCTGTGCGCCCGCTGCTCGGACGAGGCGTTCGGGTCGCTGACGGCGGCGCCGGGCACGGAGGCTGAGCGGGCGGAGCCCCTGGCGCCGCTGCCGCCGCCGCTGCCGTCCGCGCCCTACGACCCGAGGGCCCGCTGGGCGCTGCTGAAGTCGCCGAACGGCCTGGCCACCCTCGCCATGGCGCTGCTCGGCCTCGTCATCGCGGTCGACCTGGGCGCGGTGGGCGTCGGGATCGCCGAGTACGGGACCCTGTCCGACATCGCCGACGGCGACTGGTCCGGGTACGACGAGGGGCGGTTCGGCCGCATCGACGACGCGTACAGCCTCCTGGGCATCGCGCAGGCGGGCGCGCTCGTGGTCACCGCGATCGGCTTCATCCTCTGGTTCCTGCGCGTGCGCGACAACGCGGAGATCTTCGCGCCGCAGGGGCAGAGCAAGGCCCGCCCGTGGGCGATCTTCGGCTTCTTCGTGCCGATCGTGGCGTTCTGGTTCCCGCGCCGGATCGCGCTCGACACCTGGCACGCCAGCGCCGACGGCCTCGAACTGACCCGCAGGCAGGCGCGGTCCGGCGTGATCGACCTGTGGTGGACCCTCTGGCTCCTGAACCAGTTCCTCGGGCGGTTCGTGGGCTCGCAGTACGACAGGGCCGAGAGCCTCCCCGAGGTCGAGTCGGCGACGGCCTGGATGCTCGCCAGTGACACGCTCGACATCGTCAGCGCCGCGGCCGCGATCTGGTTCGTCCGGTCCCTGACCCGGCTGCAGAACCGCAAGGTGACGGCCGGCGGCGCCTCGGCCACCGCCGGCGCCTAGTCGACGCGCCGGGTGGCGGAGCCCCGCACCCCTGTGGTCTATTCGCCCGAGGTCGACAGGGGAGTACCGGGACGGGGGCACGGCGATGGGCTACTGGGGCTACTACGTGGTGGCCAGGAGCGGGCGGCCGCTGAAGGAGCTGCGCGCGCTGGCCGGGGTGGCCGACGAGCTCACGCTCCTTGAGGAGCGGCCCGGCGACTGGCAGATCTGGGAGTGCCCCGGCGGCAAGGACGACGTGACGCGCGACGTCGGCAGCATGAACGTGCTCGCGGCGGAGACCCGGGCGCCCGCCCTCTTCGCGTACGTGATGGACAGCAGCTGCGCCGTGATCGAGGCGGCGGCGCCGGACGGCGGCGCGTGGACGACGTGTCTCGGGCGCACCGCGATGGCCGCGTTCATCGGCGGCGACGAGCGCGCCCTGGAGGACTACTTCCTGCCGCCGGACGACGCGGCCGAGCGCGCCGTCTCTTGGGCCGGTGAGTGCGGGCGCACCGTCGAGCCGCAGCCGCTCGCGGACGTGCTGCGCGCGGTGGCGGAGCCGTCGGCGGAGGAGTCGTTCTTCCGGTTCCTGGACCGGCTCGGGGTGGCGCAGTGAGCGCCGCCCCGGGAGCCGGTCCAGGAGAGCGGTGCTACGGCGCCAGGCTGGCGCCGAGGCGGGCGCCCGCCGGGGTGCCCAGGGCCGCGTTGTTGTAGGTGCTGGTCGTGGTCAGACCGAGACCGGTGCTGTTGCTCGGCACGTACAGCAGGGTGCCGTTGTTGGTGTCCTCGCCCGCCGCGCCGACCACCAGGTCGGCCCGGCCGTAGCCGGAGAGGTCGACGAGCGCGGTGGCCGTGCCGAAGTTGTCGTTCGTCTCGGTCGCGCCCGGGACGCCCGCCGTGTCCTGCGAGAGGGCGACGGATCCCGCGCCGGTCGGCCCGGCCGACGAGCCCTTGATGAGCAGCGTCGTGCCTGCGTTCGAGCGGTTCGTCGTACGGGTGATGTCCTCGTTCGGGGCGCCGGTGAGGATGTCCGCGTAGCCGTCGTTGTCGTAGTCGCCGACCGCGACGGACCAGCCCATGGCGTCCCCTGACTCGTTGGCGCCGGGGACGTCGGCCGTGGACTGGCTGATCGTCTTCGCGCCGGTGGCGGTCGGGCCGGTGCCCGCGGTGCCCTTGACGAAGGTGACCTGGCCGCCGGAGACACCGCCGGACTCGGCGGTGTAGGGCTGGCCGATCACGATGTCGTCGACGCCGTCGCCGTTGACGTCACCCGCGGCGATCGAGCGGCCGCCCTTGGTGCTCAGCACGGCCACCTTGGTCAGGCCGGTGGCGGAGCCCTTGAACCAGACGACGCGGCCGATGCCGCCCGCGTCGCGGTAGTTGAGGGCGACGTCGGCGTACCCGTCGAGGTTGAAGTCGCCGCTCGCGGCGTCCGCCACGGCGAGGTTGCCGGTTGCGGTCGTCAGCTTGGCGTGGGAGATCCGGCCGTCGGCGTAGCGGGCGGCCCAGGTGCCGCCGGCGCCGGTGGAGGCGGTGAAGACGTCGGCCTTGCCGTCGGCGTCGAAGTCGGCGGCGGCGACCGCCGCGCCGATCCGGGCGCCGTCCGGGGTGTAGCTCGCGTCGAGGTCCACGGCGAAGCCCTTGGTCAGCTCGGGACCGTACAGGGCCGTGACGGCGCCGCGGTCCTTGTGACCGGCGGAGTCGTCCTCGCCGGGCTGGCCGACGACCAGGTCGGTCCAGCCGTCCGCGTTCAGGTCGGCGGTCGCGGTGGCCGTGCCGAACTCGTCACCGGTCTCGGCGGCGCCGAGCACGTCACCGGCCTGCGAGATCGCCTTCCGGCCGGTGGCCGTCGGCCCGTCGATGGTGCCCGGTACGACGACGACCTGGCCGCCGCTCGACCCCTTCGGCACGCCGGTCACGAGGTCCGGGGTGGCGTCGCCGAGCAGGTTCTGCGAGGGCAGGGCGTGCGAGATGCCCGGCGTCGCGGCGAGCGTGCGGATGCGCGCCAGCTTCGGGTACAGGTTCGCGCCGGGGCACAGGGTGCTGTTGGT
Source organism: Streptomyces sp. R818 (assembly GCF_056172735.1). Lineage (NCBI taxonomy): Bacteria > Bacillati > Actinomycetota > Actinomycetes > Kitasatosporales > Streptomycetaceae > Streptomyces > Streptomyces sp. R818. Next base: position 54,625 of record NZ_JAOCNE010000010.1, on the reverse strand, counting down.
GTCCTTGTGGCCGAAGACGCGGGGCAGGGTGATGGTCGAGCCCTTGGCGACCTTGTTCCCGTCGGTACCGAGGTCACCGTTGGACGTCAGGGTGACGTTGCTGGTCGCCTTGATGCCGTACTGGCCGAACTTCCAGGCGACGACGCGGGCGATCGCGTCGAGCGCCGCCTTGGTCGGCTTCACCTTCTCGAAGTTGCCGATGTAGGAGATGCCGACGGTGTCGGTGTTGAAGCCGTAGTCGTGGGCGCCGTGCACCGGCAGGTCCATGCCGCCGGTACGGCCTTCGAAGATCTGGCCGCAGCGGTCGACGACGAAGTTGTAGCCGAGGTCGTAGTAGCCCTTGGAGACGTGGTCCTGCTGGATCTGGCGCAGCCGCTCGGCGGACTTGGCGCAGGGGACCTGGTTGTCGGCGTCGACACCGGTGTGGTGGACGACGGCGGCCTTGATCTCCGTGTCGTAGGACGGCGTCCCGTCGTGCGAGAGACCGGGGCCCCACACCGACTGCGGGATGATGTACGGCTTCACGACCGTGGAGGGGCGGGGCGCCGGCGGCGTGTCGCTGGGCGACGGGGACGCGGTGGCCGTCGTGGTGGCGGTCGTGGTGGCCGGCGGGGTCTCGGCCGGACTTGCGATCTCCGTCTCGGCGAAGCCGGGGTCCACCGTCTCCGGCGCGGAGGGCGTCGCCGACGGGTCGGCCGTCGTGGTGACGCCGGGCGTCGCCGTGTCCTCGCTGAAGGCCGCCGGCTTCGCCAGGTCGGCGTCCGTCGGCCCGGTGCCCGGGTCGATCAGCTTGACGTCCATGCCCGCGGGCAGGTCGGAGGCGGTGCCGTCCGCGGCGACCACCCGGACCTCGACACCGTCCGAGACGTCCTCCGTCGGCACCGACGCGGTGCCGCCCCGGATCGCGGAGCGCTCGCGCTCGGCGCCGTCGGCGTCGTTGGTCTCCTCGGGCAGCGTCGTCCATGCGCCCCAGTCGCCGCTCTCGGCGTCCCGCGCCCGGAACTGCGCCTTGCCGTCGATCTCGGCGTCCGGGTCCTTCCACGTCACCGAGACGGCGCCGAACGTCGCGGTCGACTTCTGCGGCACGACCTTGCGGTCGCCCTTCGTCTGCAGTTTCAGCGTGTGCACCGCCGCGGCCCGCCGCTCGGGGCCCTTGGCGGTGTCGGCCGGACCGGCGGCCATGGCGTACGTCGCCACCCCGGCCCCGCCGAGCACCACCGCGCCGAGCGTGATCCACGCTCTTCGCTTCATGCTGAGCGGCTTGTACGCGTGCGAAGCGCGCGCGCTCTGCTCCTTGCCGCGCGAATGTCGCGGGCTCAAATGCCCCACCCCTTGGAGAAGTCAACAAGAACCCCGCGTGCGTCACGGGGAGTTGATCTGTTCAGCGAACGGCCGTCGAGGAACGTCACACGGCCTCCACGGCTGTGCGTGCAGACGACCGGCGGTCTCCGAAGGTTGTACGCGACCGCGTGACCCGGGTTGTGAGAAGAGACATGTGCGTGAGCTGTGACGGACGAGGCGCCGCCTCCGATGGACAAGTGGAGCGACAGCGAACGGACTTGGGGATGCACCACATGCGTGAGGGTGAGAGACGGACCGTCGGCCGAACGGTGACCACGGGGGTGTTCGTCGTCGCGCTCGCCGCCGGGGGCGCCGCGTTCCGGCCCGTCGGACCGTCCGCGGAGATGCGCGCGCTCGCCGTGCCCGCCACGGCCGTCACCGACACCGCCGCGCCGCGACCGGCCGATCAGGTGCGCGGGGAGCGGCTGTTGCGGCAGGCGGGCGTCCGGCTGCGCGACGCCTACTCCGTGCGGATGGCGGCGGACGTCAGAGCGGGCGGCAGGCATGTACGGGTGGAGGTGGGCCTCGACCACCACGGGAACTGCTCCGGGACCCTCGACGCCGGCGACGGGGTCGTCGCCGGCCTCGTCTACCTCAAGGGCGGCGCGGACACCGACGGGGACGGCGAGGGCGACGGCCAGGACGAGGCGTACCTGAAGTACACCGACTCGTCCCTCGACGCACTCCAGGACAGGGCCGATGCCCTGAGCCCGGAGACGGGCGCACGCGCGCGGGCGCTCACGGCCCTGGCCCGCGGCAAGTACGTGAAGGTGCCGCCGGGCCCGAAGGGGGCGCAGGCCATCGGCCGGCAGTGCGGCGTCGGCCGGCTCCTCGCCACCGAGATGACCGAACACCCGGCGGGCACCCGCGCGCTGCCCGCCGTGCGCCGCGACGGGGAACGCCTCGTCCCGCTCAAGCCGCCCGCGGGCAGGAGCGACGCCGACCCCACCGCGTACGTCGTCGCGGACGGGGACCCGTATCTGCGCTCGGTCAGCGGCACTTCGGGCACCATGTGGATCGCCGTCACCTTCACCGACTACGACAAGCCCTTCGACGTGCACCGGCCCGACCCGGCGCGGGTCGTCGAGGCCCCGGCGGGCGAGGGCGCCTTGTTCGAGGTCTGAACGCGGGGCCCGGCCGGGTCCGCGCACGCGGTCATGTGACGTTTCTGTGCACAAGGACGCTGATCGACGTGGGGCGCGCTCACGGGCGCAGGTGCCCGGCACATCGTTGTCGTACGAAGAGGGAAGCGGTTGGGCCAGGGAGCGGAGCCCCGTCGTCCGCATGTGCGCGACGACGAGCTGGGCGCGGCCGTGGCGCGGGCCCAGGAAGGCGACGAGGCCGCCTTCGCCGTCGCCTACCGCATGGTGCAGCCCGGACTCCTCGGCTACCTGCGCGGGCTCGTCGGCCACGAGGCGGAGGACGTCGCCGCCGACGCCTGGCTGGAGATAGCCCGCGACCTGGGCCGCTTCCGCGGCGACGGCGCGGGTTTCCGCGGCTGGACCGCGACCATCGCCCGCCACCGCGCCCTCGACCTGCTGCGCCGGCAGAAGGTGCGCCCGCGCACCACCGTCCTGGAGCAGGACGTGCTCGACCTGCCCGCCGCCCACAACACCGCCGAGCAGGCCCTGGAGACCCTGTCCACGGAACGCGCCCTCGCCCTCATCGGCGAACTCCCCCGCGATCAGCGGGAGGCGGTGCTGCTGCGCGTCGTCGTCGGGCTCGACGGGCCCACCGCCGCGCGCGTCCTCAGCAAACGCCCCGGCACCGTGCGCACGGCGGCCTACCGGGGTCTGAAGCGGCTCGCGCGGCAGCTCGGCGGGGCCGAGGGCCGGTCCGGCACGGAAGGGGAAGCGAGATGACCCGGAGATCCGGACCGCCGGACGCCGTCGGTGCCCGGCTCGCCGCGGCCGTCGTCCGCGCCGGGCCGCCCGGCGCGCGGGCGGAACAGGCGGCGCTGACCGCGTTCCGCGCCGCACGGGACGCCGGCGCGCTCGACGCGCGGCCCCGGCCCGGCGACGACTGGCGCCCGCGGCGCCGCCCGGCGGGATGGTCCCTGCGGGCGGCCGCCGGGGCGCTGCTCGCGAGCGTCGCGGTGGGCGGGGTGGCGGTGGCGGGCATCGGGACGGTGTCCTCGCCGGACGGTCCGGGGGAGCGGGACCGGCCGGGGCGGATCGCGGTGCCTTCGGAGGCCCCGGGGTCGCCGTCGGGGCGCCCGGAGATGTCGTCGGAGCGTCCTGAGCCGACGAGTACGGCTCCCGGGGCGCCAAGTCCGGCCCTGTCCGGCCCTGTTGGGACCGACCCGGAGCATGTGCCGCCGGGGCGGCAGGAGAAGACGCCCGGGACCGGTGCCGTCCCCACACCCGGACGGGCCGGGAACCAGCAGGCGCGCTGCAAGGCGTACGAGGCCGGGCACGGGCTGAACCGCTCGGAGCGGGCCGCCGAAGGATGTGACGCCCCGACAGCGACGGCCTCGACGACCTCGACGACCTCGACGACCGCCCCGACCGCGACGACCGGGCCCGGCAAGGCGCACGGGAAGTCATAGGTACGGGGAGCGATGTGCCCCGGAAACGGGACGACCGGGGTCGCCACCCCCCACAGGAGAGACCCCGGCCGCCGCGCGGTACGGGTCGCTAGCGGCCCGTACTTGTCTCAGCGCCGCGCGTGCGTTTTGTGTCACACCCCGCTGCGTGACACGTTGGTTGCACCTTGTACAAACATGGACGCGAGGGCGTTTCAGGCCGTAGCGTGCTGATTCGCGCCGGGAGCGCACACCTTCACACGGGGCACGGGCTTCATCACCGGGGCAGGCAGGGACAGGAAGTGCTGGGGGACGACGCGGAGCTGACCGCCGCGGTGCTTGCGGCACAGGACGGGGACGAGACCGCGTTCCGGACTGTGTACCGCGCCGTGCACCCACGGCTGCTCGGATACGTACGCACGCTCGTCGGCGACCCGGACGCCGAGGACGTGGCCTCCGAGGCATGGCTGCAGATCGCCCGGGACCTCACCCGCTTCGAGGGCGACGCCGACCGGTTCCGCGGCTGGGCCGCCCGCATCGCCCGCAACCGCGCCCTCGACCACATACGGATGCGGGGGCGCAGGCCCGCCATCGGCGGCGACGAGAGCGAACTCACCGGCAGGCCCGCCTCGTCCGACACCGCCGACGAGGCGCTGGAGTCCCTCGCCACCGGCACCGCCATGCACCTGATATCCCAGCTTCCGCAGGACCAGGCCGAGGCCGTCGTGCTGCGCGTCGTGGTCGGCCTCGACGCGAAGAGCGCCGCGCAGACCCTCGGCAAGCGGCCGGGAGCCGTCCGCACGGCCGCCCACCGCGGACTCAAACGCCTCGCCGAGCTGCTCGGCGCCGAGCAGAAATCCTCCGGTTCCCTCGAATCCGTCCCGCATCAGAGGCAGCCGAGTACCCCTGCGGTGACGTCTGCCGGTGTGACGCAATCGCGTACACGGACGCAGAAGGACATGTGATGGCCGACGAGCACGACAAGTGGCTGGACCGCGACGCGGCGGAGCGCCTGCTGAGCGGGGAGCCCTTGGAGGCCGCCACCGAGAACGACGTCCGACGGGCCGAACAACTCCGCGCCTCGCTCGACGCCCTGACCGCGCTCCCGGCCGGGCCCGACGGTGAACTCCCGGGCGAGGACGCCGCGTTGAAGGCGTTCAGAGAGGCCCGCGCCGTCTCCGCGGTGGACGCCGCTGTGCACGAGGCGGGCGACAGTGTGGTGATCGCGGGGTACCACGAGGCCGGAAGACCTGACGAGGCCGGGCGTCACGGGGCCGGAAGGCGTCCGCGCTGGGCCCGTCCGGCGCGGTTCGGGCTCGCCGCCGCGCTGGCCGCCTGCATGGTCGGCGGGGTCGGTGTCGCCGTGGGGGCCGGGATGCTGCCGTCCCCGTTCGGCGGCAGCGGCGATCCGACGCCCGCCTCCTCCGTTTCCGGCGGCGTGCCGAACCCCGACGAACGGCCGCTGGTCTCGCCCCCGCCGCGCGGCAAGGACAAGGACGAGGTCCGGCCCGACGGCTCGGTGACCCCGGACCCCAGCGGTACGCCGGGGAACGGCGCCGGGGACACCGCGAAGGAGGCGCCCGGCACCTCCGCCTCCGACGCCACCGGCGACGACGGCAAGGCCGAGGCCGGGGGCGGAAGCGGCGACGACCGGATGTCCGACGGGCTGCACCGCCGCGTGACCGACGCCTGCCGCCGCTATCGGGGCGGCGACCTCAGCGCCGACGAGCGGGAACGGCTGCGCGGCTCCGCGCGGAAGTACGGCCGGAGCAGCGCGGACCTCGGCCGGTTCTGCGCCCGCGTGCTCGACCCGTCCGAGGACCCCCGCGACTCCGACAGCCCGCGCGACTCCGACTACTACGGCGGCAACGACGGCTCGCCCCACGGGTCGAACCAGTCGGGCGGTTCCGGCGGCTCCGACGGCTCGTACGGTCTGACCGGCTCGCACGGCCACGGCGGCGGCCAGGACAACGACGAGGACGACGACCCGGAGTCCGACTCAGGCCACGGCCCCCGCGCCGGCGGCGGCAACGGCAACGGCGGCCACGACGGCCGCCCCCACGGTCGCGGCGACCGGCGCGAGCGCGGTCACGACCGCGACCGGAAAACCTACCGGGAAACCCGCTCTGACCAGCGGGAATCCGGTCCGCAGAAAAATATTGAGCGCCAGGTGTGACGTTTTCGGAGCCGTGGACGCAGTACTCAGTGCCGACTGGTCATCGGCAGTGCACGAGCCGGGGGTTCCCCCCGTACCTTCGGCTCGGTGCCACCGGCGTGGGTGGGACACGTTCCCCCGGTCCCACCCACGCCCCCGTCTTCCACCAGTGGATGCTCACCAGCAGATGCTCACCAGTAGATGACGACCTTGTCGCCGTTGCGCACCTGCGCGAACAGGCTCGCGATCTTCGCCTCGTCCCGTACGTTCACGCAGCCGTGCGAGGCGCCGTTGTAGCCGCGGGCCGCGAAGTCCGACGAGTAGTGCACCGCCTGGCCGCCGCTGAAGAACATCGCGTAGGGCATCGGCGTGTCATAGAGCGTCGACACGTGGTGCCGCGACTTCCAGAACACGTGGAAGAGGCCCTCGCGGGTGGGCGTGTACTGCGAGCCGAACCGGACGTCGGTCGTCAGCAGCCGCTTGCCGTCGACCATCCAGGACACGGTCCGGCTCTTCTTGCTGATGCACAGCGCCCGCCCCGTCATGCAGCGCGGGTCCGGTTTCGCCGCGGGCTGCCCGCCCGCCGCGTACAGCTCGTCGCGGGTCGGCTCGTGCGTCATCGCCACCAGGCGCTGCCAGGTGACGGTGTCGGTGATGCCGGTGCTCGGCAGACCGCGCTTGAGCTGGAAGCCGCCGACCGCCTTCGCCGTCGGGGCGTCGTAGGTGCCGGTCGGCCCGTCGAAGAGCCACGCGATCTGCCGCAGCCGCGCCTGGAGCTCCCGCACCTGCGCGCCCCGGCTGCCCGTCTCGTACAGCGTCCGGGGCGGTGGCGTCGGTGTCACCGCGGCGGGGCTCGACGGCTTGTCGTCACCGGCGCTCGACGGCCGGTCGCGGGGCCTGTCGTGGCCGGGACCCGACGGCTCGCCGCGGTCCGGCGTGGACGGCGCCGCCGGGTCGGGTGCCGACGCGGCAGCGGACGCCCGCGGGCCCGGCGGCGCCGCCCCCGACTGCCCCGCGCCGCCCGCTCCGACCGTCTCCACCTTGCAGCCGCAGGCCAGGGCAAGCACCCCCAGCCCGGCGAGCGCTCTCCGTATGACAGCTGTTCGCATGACGTCCCCCGCCTGCCGCGCCGTTCCCTGTTGTCACATCAGATGCTGCCCGCGCCGCGACGGTTGCGAACGGGGCGCGCGCACTCTGGCCGACACCGCACCCGCGGCTTGTGAGCAAGCTCCCAGCGTGGGCCCCTCCACCGAGCGCACGCCCGCCGCTACAGTCCGTCGCAGGACGCGGCGACTACTGGCAGTAGCACGCACCCCGCACGATCAGTCGGCAGATCGCTGGAGGCACAGGCATGGCGCGCGAATCCGAGTCGGGACTGCCCATCGAGCCGGTGTACGGCCCGTCGGCCCTGGAGGACTGGGATCCGGAGCGCCAACTGGGCGAACCGGGTGGGTATCCGTTCACGCGCGGCGTCTACCCCTCCATGTACACGGGCCGGCCATGGACGATGCGCCAGTACGCCGGGTTCGGCACCGCCACCGAGTCCAACGCCCGCTACAAGCAGCTGATCGCCAACGGCACGACGGGGCTCTCGGTCGCCTTCGACCTGCCGACCCAGATGGGCCACGACTCCGACGCCCCGATCGCCTCGGGCGAGGTCGGCAAGGTCGGCGTCGCCATCGACTCGATCGACGACATGCGCGTCCTGTTCGACGGGATCCCGCTGGACCAGGTCTCCACCTCGATGACGATCAACGCCCCGGCCGCGCTGCTGCTGTTGCTGTACCAGCTCGTCGCCGAGGAGCAGGGCGTCAGCGCGGACCGGCTGACCGGCACCATCCAGAACGACGTGCTCAAGGAGTACATCGCCCGCGGCACCTACATCTTCCCGCCCAAGCCGTCGCTGCGGCTGATCGCGGACATCTTCCAGTACTGCAAGGCGGAGATCCCGCGCTGGAACACCATCTCCATCTCCGGCTACCACATGGCCGAGGCGGGGGCCTCGCCCGCGCAGGAGATCGCCTTCACCCTGGCCGACGGCATCGAGTACGTGCGCACCGCGGTCGCCGCCGGGATGGACGTCGACGACTTCGCCCCCCGCCTGTCGTTCTTCTTCGTGGCCCGCACCACGCTCCTGGAGGAGGTCGCCAAGTTCCGCGCCGCGCGCCGGATCTGGGCGCGGCTGATGCGCGAGGAGTTCGGCGCGAAGAACCCCAAGTCGCTGATGCTGCGCTTCCACACGCAGACGGCCGGGGTGCAGCTGACCGCGCAGCAGCCGGAGGTCAACCTGGTCCGCGTCGCCGTCCAGGGCCTGGCCGCGGTCCTCGGCGGCACCCAGTCGCTGCACACCAACTCCTTCGACGAGGCCATCGCCCTGCCCACCGACAAGTCCGCCCGCCTGGCCCTGCGCACCCAGCAGGTCCTGGCCTACGAGACGGACGTGACGGCCACCGTCGACCCCTTCGCCGGTTCCTACGTGGTCGAGAGGATGACCGACGACGTCGAGGCGGCGATCCTGGAACTGATGGGCAGGGTCGAGGAGCTGGGCGGCGCCGTCGCCGCCATCGAGCACGGCTTCCAGAAGGCGGAGATCGAGCGCTCCGCCTACCGGATCGCGCAGGAGACCGACGCCGGGGAGCGCGTCGTCGTCGGCGTCAACCGCTACCAGCTCGACGCCGAGGAGCCCTACGAGCCCCTCCGCGTCGACCCCGCCATCGAGGCTCAGCAGGCCGCCCGACTCACCCGCCTGCGCGCCGAACGCGACCAGGGCGCGGTCGACACGGCGCTCGCCGCGCTGAAGAAGGCCGCGGAGGCCGACGCGGACACCGTCAACGTCCTTTACCCGATGAAGGACGCCCTGCGCGCCCGCGCCACCGTCGGGGAAGTCTGCAACGCGCTCCGCGAGGTGTGGGGCACCTACACCCCGGCGGAACGGTTCTGACCCCTCGCCTCCTCAAAGCTGGAACGGGTGGACGGAGTGCCGGACCGCTGTGCGACACTCCGCTCATGCTGGGTGTCATCGATCTTCCGACCTATCTCGCGGGTACCGTCCTCATCGTTCTCCTCCCGGGGCCGAACTCGCTGTACGTGCTCTCCGTCGCCGCCCGCCGCGGCGTCCGCACCGGCTACAAGGCGGCCGCCGGTGTCTGGTGCGGGGACACGGTCCTGATGACCCTCTCCGCCGCCGGTGTCGCCTCCCTCCTCCAGGCCAACGCGGTGCTCTTCGGGATCGTGAAGTACGCGGGCGCCGGCTACCTGACCTGGCTCGCGATCGGCATGATGCGCGCCGCCTGGTCGATGTGGCGGACCCGGCGCGAGCGGATCGCCGCCGCCGGGGCCGGTCTCGACGAGGCCCCCTCGGCGCAGGAGCGGCCCTTCCGCCGGGCCTTCGTGATCAGCCTGCTCAACCCGAAGGCGATCCTCTTCTTCATCGCGTTCTTCGTGCAGTTCGTCGACCCCTCCTACGCCTATCCGGCCGTCTCCTTCGTCGTGCTCGGCGCCTTCGCGCAGCTCGCCAGCGTGCTGTACCTCTCGGCGCTGATCTTCAGCGGCACGAAGCTGTCCGCCGCGTTCCGCCGCCGCAAGCGGCTCTCCGCGGGGGCGACCTCCGCGGCCGGGGTGCTGTTCCTGGGGTTCGCGGTGAAGCTGTCGCTGGCCAGCGTGTAAGTCCGGGACCGAGCCGCGGCACGGGGTGCGGCGAGCCGCGACCGCGTCACCGGGCCAGGACGAACGCCACGGAGCACATGCCGATGACGCACCCGTACAGGAACCACCTGTAGCGCGCCGGGTAGGCGTACCTCTCCCGTCCGACGCCCCGGCGCCACTCGTCGCCGTAGGCGAGGAACAGCTTGCGGGCGGGGAACAGGCCGATGGCGAGCCCGGCCCAGGTGAAGGAGTACAGGACCAGCATCTGCCGCGCGTTCCAGTGCTGGTGCCACGCGCCGCCCGCCAGGACCATGGCGCAGCAGCAGGCGACGGACGCGGCCAGGAAGACCAGCGTCAGCCCGCGGGAGCGCATCCAACGGTCCACCGCGAGACACAGCACGCAGGTGGCGAAGGCGGCCATGAGGAGCAGCCAGCCGAGGGGAAGCCGCGCGAGCATGACGAGTCCGTTCATCAGCGGGGGAAGCGGTGCGAGCGGGGCCGGGGCGGCCCGGCGGTGCGCCCGGTGGGCGGACCGCCGGGCTCCCCGGCTCCAGGATCCCGTACGGACGCGGGGCCGTCCGGTCAGAAGCCGAGCGATCCGAGCAGTCCGGTGACGGGGGAGATCAGGTCGTGGCCGAATTGCGTGATCTTCGTCGCCACGGGGGCCACGACCGAGTCCCCGACCTTGCTGAGGGCGCCTATCCACTTGGACTGGCCGAAGGTCAGCACACCGAGCGCGGTGCTCGCGAGCGACGACCTGAACTCACCGCTGCCCAGGCCGTACCCGATGCCGGTGAAGAGGGTGTTGAGTCCGGCGAAGGCGAGGGACGCGTAGCCGAAACCCGCCGCGGCGGCCTCGATGAACGGGACGGCCGGCGGGAAGAACACGCCCGCGGCCAGACCGCCGACGCCGAGCAGGGCGGCGGCGAAGCCGGTGCCGATGCTCAGCCAGTTGGTGGCGTTCGCCAGCCACCTGGCATCCTCCTTCCACCACGGCAGGTCGTCCTTGACCTTGTCGTTCTCGGCGGTGTCCGCCGGGTTCGTGCCCGCTTCCTTCGCCTTGCGGGCCGCCTCGGCGGCCCTCCTGGCGGCGGCGGCGACCTCGGCCTTCCGCTTCTCCGTGGCGATCCGGTGCGCGTCGCTCGCCGCGGCGGCGGCGGTCCTCGCGTCCTTGCCCGCCTGCACCGCCGAGGCGCGCGCGGAGGCGGCCGACGCCTGCGCCGAGTTGGCGGAGGCCACGGCGGAGCGGGCGGCGTCCACGGCGCGGTTGGCCGAGTAGTTCGCCGACCGCGCGGCCGAGCGCGCGGTGGTGGCGGCCTGCGCCGCCCGGTCGGCCGAGAGCTGGGCGTTCTGCGCCGACTTGTCGGCGGCGTCCGCGTTGGCCCGCGCCTGCTGGGCGTAGGTGTTCGCCTGTGTGGCGGCGGCGCCGGCCTTGTCCGCCCACTCGGCCGCCTCGGTGGCGGCGTTACGGGCGTTGGCAGCCGCCTGCTGCGCCCGGGCCGCGTCCTGCTGGGCGTTCTGCGCGATCTTGGCGGCGGCGGCGATCGCCCCCTGGACGGCGGCGGTGTGCGCGGCCGAGTCGTGGTCGAGCTGCGCGGTCTTGTACTGGACGGAGGCGAGGAAGTTGCGGCGCATCCACGCCGGGCCCTCCATCGCGGCCTGGGCGTGCGCCCGGGTGTAGGGGCCCGCGGTGTTGATGAGGGACGAGATGGCGACGGCGTCGTCCTGCTGCTGCGCGGCCTCGAACGTCGTGGCGAGGAAGGTGTAGGCGGCCTTGGCGGTGCCCGCGTCCAGGGCCTCGTTCGCCGCCTTCTTCACGGCGGTACCCGGGTTGTTGGCGAGGACCCGGGCGATCGCCACGCGGTTGTCCGCCGCGACCGCGTCGATCAGACCGGCGGTCAGGAAGGCGGTGGCGGCGTCGGGGTCGGTGCTCTCCAGCGCCGCGCTCGCGCCGTCACCCAGGTCCGGGGAGCCGGTCTGCGCGAGGTAGAGGGCGGTCTCCCGGTCGTCCTGGCGCTGCGCCAGTTGCCGGTCTGTGTCGAGCCACGCGTGGATGTCGGCGTCCGCTCCGGACAGGGCGAACCGCGCGGCCTCCTGCGACCACGTGCCGTGGGAGTTCGCGAGGGCGATGGCGGCCTTGCGGCCGAGGGTCGCGGCGAGGCTCAGGTCGCTCGCGCCGAGCGCCGTCTCGGCCTGGGCGATGACGTCCTTGGTGGCCTGCGCGGCCTGCTCCGCCTGGGTCCGCCTGGCGGCGTACTCGGCCCGCTCAAGCGCCTCGATCTCGGCGAGGAGACGGGTCTCCTCCATCGACGCCTTCATGTCCTCGTCCAGACGCTGCCACTCGGCCTCGCGGGCCTTCTTCTCCACGTCGACGGCCTGGGCCACGGCGGCGGTGGCGGTGTTGGCGGCCTTGGTCGCCTCGTTGGCGAAGTCGGTGGACTTCTTGGCGTGGTCCAGGGCCTGGCCCGCGTACTTGGCCGCCCACTCGGCGGCGTCCGCCGACTTGTCGGCGTGGTCGGCGGCGCTGTTGGCGGCGTCCCGTGCGGTGCGGGCCGCGGCGGCCGCGGTGGTGGCGAGGGCCTGGGCGGTACCGGCCGCGTTGGTGGCGATGTTGGCGTTCGCGGTCGCGATGCCGGCCTGCCGCTTCGCCTCGGCCGCCTCCGCCTGCGCCTTGCCCGCGGCGGCCGCGGCGTTGGCGGAGGCGGTGGCGGCGGCGGCCGCGTTGCGCGCGGCCGAGGCCGCGGCGGCACCGGCGTTCGCGGCCTGCGCCGATGAAGTGGCCGCGTAGTCGGCGGCCTTCGCCGCGCTGCGGGCCTTCGCGGCGGCGTTGCGGGCGGCGACGGCCGCGTTCTTGGCAACGGCGGCCTTGGAGGCGTCCTTGGACGCGCCGATGGCGGCGTTGTACGCGCGGGCGGCGGCGGAGCCCGCGTTCGCCGCGGCCTGGCTCGCCGCCGCGGAGGCATACGCGGCGCGGCGGGACGCCTGGACGGCGGCGTGCGAGGCGCGGGTGGCGACCCGTGCCGAGTCGGCGGCGCCCTCCGCGGCCTCGGCCGCCTTGCGGGCCGCCTTGCCGGACTCGACCACGTCCTCCTTGGCCGCCTCGGCCTCGGCGGCGGCCTTCTCCGCCGCGGCCTTGGCCTTGGCGGCGGCCTCCACGGCGCGGGCGGCGGCCTCCTCTGCCTGCTTCGTCCTGGCGTCGGCGTTCCTGCCCTCCCGCTCGACCACCGCGACGAGTTCCTCGATCCTCGCGGACTCCTGGTCGCGGGCGCGGGCGATGTGCTGCCCGGTCTCCAGGAACCACTCCACGTCGTCCGGGGTGCCGGACAGTGCCCGGTCGGCGTACTTCTGGACCTCGGGCCCGGCCTGCACCATGAGGCTCGACACCTCGACGCGCATGTCCTCCAGGCGGGCCTCGTACTGTCCTTGCAGGAGGAAGTCCTCCAGAGCCTCCTGCGTGTCGGCGTCGAGCGCGGTGCTGCCGTCCCGGTTCACGGCCTTGGCGCCGGTGGCCATCACCGTGGAGGTGGCCACCCGCAGGTCCTCGAGGAGGCCGGCCTTGAAGCCCGTTCGCAGGTAGTCGGCGATGGCGGCGTCGCCGTTGTCCAGCGCGGCGGAGGCGTCCCGGCGCGTGCCCTTGCCGCCCTTGGCGAGGGAGGTGGCGACGGCGACCCGGTTGTCCTCGGCGGTGGCCGCCGGGAGCTCGGTGGTGAGGAAGGTCCGCACATCGGCGTCGGTGCCCGTCAACGCCAGCTCGGCGGCGGCCCGCACGGCCTTTCCACCGGTCATCCACGCCTGCACGACCTTGGCCCGGTCGGTGTCCGGCAGGTTGAACGGGTCGCCGTCGTCACCGTCCGGCGGGACGTCCGCCCAGGCGGCCAAGGGGTTGAGAACGAGGCTCGACGTGGCGGCGAGGGCCGTGCCCGCGGCGAGGGTGCCGAGCACCCGGCGTCTGCTCCAAAAGGCTGTCTGCATGCGCCGAGACATTAGCCACGCACATTCCTTTCGGCAGTCGATCGCGCGGAATTGCACAACCCACAAGGGAATGGAAAGCGCGTGTGCCGGTAATCATCTCGCACTGTTCACCTGCGGTGGTACAACCTTTTACGAGGGTGACGGAGGTCACTTCGAAAGATCAACTGGCGCCCGTTTCCTGCCGGGTTGGGGCAGTGGACAAGCCCTTGAACGGGGGATTGCATGACCGGGAGGTGCGGTTCTGTGAAATGGCGCGCTGCCGGACGCGAGGGCCGCAATTCCAGTTGGACGGACATGGGGACGTGATGAGGAAATTCATGGCGCGCACGCTGGGCGGCGCGGCTGTCGCCGGCGCACTCGCGTGGTACGCGATATCGTCCGGCACCGGAACCGCGACGGTGCCGGCCCACGCGAGCCCGGCCGCGGACGCGGCCCCCGGCTACGCGGTCGAGACCTTCGACTACCCGGGCGCGGACCGGATCCTGGCCGAGCAGGGGATCGTCCTCAAACGCGGTGACGGCCACATCACGTATGTGGAGTGCGCGAGCGGGACGGGGTTCATCCAGGTCGCGACCCGCGAGAAGGCGACGCCGGTCTGCTTCAAGGTGGTCGGCGCGTCCGGCTGGCTGACCCTGGAGATCCCGTCCGTGTACTCGGTCCGGGGCAACGACTACGCCACGAAGGTCGACATGACGGTCGACGGCCAGGAGAAGACCTTCGACATCACCAAGAACCTCTGGACGCCTGTGGGCGAGAGCGCGGACGAGCAGGGCCGCGAGCACTTGCTCGTCGAGATCAGGAGCTCCCGATGAGCCCGACCCAGCCGACCTCTCCCCTCCCGTCACCGAGGAACTGACCATGCGACTCACCGGACCGCTCCGTCTCACCGCGCTGGCCGCGGCCCTGCTGGCGGGGCCCGTCGGCCTGACCGCCCCCACCGCCACGGCCGTGACCGGGCCCGAGGCCGCCGCCACGCCCTACACCTTCACCGCGCGCCTCGACATCGGCGGCGGGACGCGCGCCTGCACCGGCGCGCTGGTCGACGCCGAGTGGCTGCTCACGGCCGCGAGCTGTTTCGTCGGCAATCCGGCCGGCGGCGTCCAGGTGCCCGCGGGCGCGCCCGCGCTCAAGACGACCGCCACGATCGGCCGCACCGACCTGACCACCACCGCGGGGCAGGTCCGCGACGTCGTCCAGCTCATCCCCCACCCCGACCAGGACCTCGTCCTCGCCCGGCTCGCGAGCCCCGTCAGCGGCGTCGCCCCCGTCGCCCTCGCCACCTCCGCACCCGCGGCGGGGGAGGAGCTGCGGGGCGCCGGATACGGCCGCACCAAGGACGAGTGGTCCCCGCTGAAGCTGCACACCGGCGCCTTCACCGTGGACGCGGCGACCGCCTCCGAGGTGTCCGTCACCGGCAAGGACGGGGCGGCCGTCTGCGCGGGCGACGCGGGCGGCCCGCTGCTGCGCGAGGTGAACGGGACGCCTCAGCTCGTCGGTGTGAACAGCCGCTCTTGGCAGGGCGGTTGCTTCGGCGCGGATCCGGCCGAGACCCGTACCGGCGCGATCGCCACCCGGATCGACGGCGGGGTGCGCAGCTGGGCCAACGCCAACATGGGCCCGGTCTGCAACCCGGAGGGCGCGCTGTACTCCGTGGTGAGCGACGGGTCCCTGCTGCGCCGCAACATCGGCGACCCCAGGAACGGCACCGGCACGATACCGGCGGCCACCACCATCGACAGTGGCTGGCAGGGCTACGGCCGGGTGCTCGCGGGCCCCGGGGCGACCTTCTACGCGATCAAGTCCGACGGCATGTACCTCAGCCGCCGGATCACCGCGAGCAACACGTGGGACATCCACCACAAGAAGATCAGCGCCTCCTACGGGTCGTACAACACGGCGGCGAACCACAACAAGATCTCGATCGACCGCTCCTCGCACATCTGGTACGTCGACAGCTCCGGCAACCTGCACTGGTCCCGGTACCTCGTGGCAAGCGGCACCTGGGAGGGCACGAAGGTCGTGGACTCCGGCTGGGGCGCTTACTCGGCCGTCGTCGCCACGGACGACGGCGTGGTCTACGGCATCGAGTCCGCGACGGGCCACCTGGTGCGCTCGCGGTACGACTTCGCGAGCCAGACCTGGACCCAGCACCAGGTGACGGTCGACTCCAACGACTGGCGGGCCACCAAGGAGATCACCTCCTTCGGCGGCGACACCCTCGTGCGCGTCAGGACCTCCGGTGACGTCCGGCACTACCGCTACAACGAGCCGACCGGCACGTTCGACAGCTGGAACCAACTGCTCGGCAGCGGCGACAACTGGACCCTGTACACCAGCGTCTCGGGCAACCCCGACGGCTGCCGCCTGCGCACCGACTGAACCGCACACCCCCGCACACCACTGCCCCCGTCCCGGAACCGGAACGGGGGCAGTGCCGTGTCGTCAGCGCCCCGCGGTCCTGCGCAGCTGGCGTGCGCGCCGGGCGACCTTGCGGACCGTACGGTTGCGCGGAATGAAGGACAGCTGAACGGGGAGCGCGCCCGGCAGGCCGAGAGCCGTCAGACGGCGGCGCTTGAAGTAGTGCCAGGTCTGCTCGTCCAGGCGCGCCGCGAGGTACCGCTCGGCGTCCGGGCGCAGACCGGGGTAAATCTTGGCCTGCATCGCGAAGCCGACCGCGCGCAGCAGGTCGGTCAGTTCGGCGACGGCCAGGCCCGGTTCCTGGGACTCGACACGGGCGCGGTCCGTCAGCTCGGGAAGAAGCGCGTCGACGATCGTGACCGGCACCCGGTTGCTGTTCTGGTACGGGGCGAGCCGGTCGAGGAGCCGGGCCGTGCCGACCCGGGCGACCGGGATCCCGTACAGGGCGGACGCGGTGAGCAGTGCCGTGGAGAAGCAGCCGACGACGAGGGCCGGGCGCATCCGCTGGTAGAGGACCTCGGCCAGGACCGGCGTGTCGAGGACGGTCAGCTCGGCGCCGAGTCGCTCGGCCTCCTTCTCCAGGGTGCGCGACCAGCGGGCCGGGGCGGTGGGGTGCGGCTTGAACACGATGCGCCGGTGCCCGAGTTCGAAGGCGCCGCGCATCATGGAGACGTGCAGGTCCTCCTCCTCGTCGGCGGTGAGGATGTCGAGGGCGGAGAGGTACTGGCCGAGCAGCAGGGCAGGTTCGCCGTCCACGGAGAGCAAGGCGTCGGCCGTGTTGCCGAGTTCCGTGAGGACCTTGACGAAGACCTCCGTCGGGACGATCTCGGGCGCGACGCCGAACTCCGTGAGCAGCAGCGGCTTGAGGCCCGGGACGAGGTCGAGGTGGAGGAGGCGGCGCACGCGCGTGCCGACCAGCGGGTCGAGCTTGCTGCGGGTCGGGCCGTAGCTCATCAGGCCGTCGGCGTACACGTCGACGGGCGCGCCCGTGAAGATCCGGGTGACCGCCATCGCCGGGTTGACCTGGATGGATTCGACGGCCAGCTCGATGTCGTCGTCGCCGAGGCGCCAGAGGAGGCGCAGGTGCCGCTCCCACAGGACGAGGTCGTCGGCGCGCGGCGACCAGCCGCCCGGGTGGAACGGGAAGATCGTCTCGTTCCAGGACAGGACGTCGTCGAAGCGGTCGCGCAGCCGTTCGAAGCCGGGCATGTCGTCGACGGCCGGCGTCGTCTCGGGCGTCGCCGCGTTGTTGGCGATCAGCAGGATCGTGCGGTCCGCCGGGGCGAACAGGTCGGCGTCGAGCGCGGCGGCGAGCGTCGCGGTGCCGTACAGGGTCGAGGCGAGGAAGATACGCGTCGTCATGCCGCGGCCTCCGCGCTGACCGGGCGGCGGCGCAGCTTGCGAAGGCGCGTGGCCCGCTCGACGTCCATCGAGTCGAGCGCCTCGTCGAGCACCCGCTGCGGCATGCGCTTGAGCGCCGCCGCGCTGAGGGACTTCAATTTGCGCGCCACGGGCGGTTCGAACCTTTCGATGGATCCCATGTGGTGGGAAATGATCGCGCAGTACGTGCGTACGGCCTTCGGGAGAAGCCGGTCGGCGTCCTTGTCCTCGGCTGTTTCCCGTATGACCTGGTCGAATGCGCGAATGAAATCGAGCTGGCGCACGTCACCGATCTGGGTGAGGGACGAGGCGACGCCGCGCCGGTAGAAGACGCCCAGCGTGCTCACCGCGGCGAACGATTTCGCCTCGCGGTGCAGCCGCCAGATCCACGGCCGGTCCTCCGCGGTCCGCAGCCCGTCGGTGAAGTGCAGAAGGCCCTGGTCGGCGAGGCGCCGGTGGTACATGCCGGCCCACGCGAACGCGTAGTCCACGGACGTCGAACGGTCCGCGGGCAGGATCGCGTCGCGCGGATCGAGGACCACGTCGCGCAGTCCGTGCGGCACGCGGTGGACCGAGCGGGCCCGCGCGGTGCACTGCACATGGTCCGTGCGCACGAAGTCGCAGCCCAGGGCCTCGATCGCGGACAGGAGCTTCGGGTAGTACCCCGGCGCGAGCCAGTCGTCGCCGTCCAGGAACGTGAGGTACTGGCCGCGCGCCGCGTCCAGGCCCGTGTTGCGGGCGGTGGCGAGTCCCCCGTTCCGCTCGTGTCGCACGACGACCGCGCCGGGCAGCTCGCGCTCGGCGCGCGCGAGAATGTCCGGCGTCTCGTCCTTGGAACAGTCGTCGACGAGAATGAATTCGAAATCGTCCCGCGCGTTCGCACGGAGACTTCGCAGAGTGTCGGGCGCGTATTGCTGCACGTTGTAGAACGGCACGATGACGGAGAGCTTGACCACGACGGTGACGTTAGGCGGCGGCCCGGCATTCGTCTTGACCGGGAACTTGCGGCCGGGTGAACGACGCGTGGCGAGACCATGAACCAGCCCTCGTCCGGCGCAATTCGCGGGCCGATTCGCCATTCGTCGGCGTGCTGTTAACCGTTTGTTGCACTCGGGTTGGGCCGCGCATCGAAATGGCTTCCTAACTTCTTCGACGTGCCAGCAAGTACCCCCGAGCAACCGGCTCCGCAGCGGATCGCCGTGCTCGCAGACTCCGACACCCGGTGGAAATGGGGCGCGCTCACCGCGTCCCGGCTCACCGCGAACCACGACACCCGCGTGACCCTCGACGGCTTCCTCCTGCGGGGCCGCGCCACCCCCACCCCCCGCCAGCTCACCGAGGTCGGCGTCCGTGCCGACCGGCTGCGTGAGGTCACCGCGGTCGAGTTCCTGCGGGAGATGGAGCGCTCCGTGCGGGGCGATGACGCGTCCGCACAAGGCGACGGCGACGGGTCCGGCGCGTACGACGTGGTCGTCCTCGCCCTCGTGGGCGGCGGCGTCCAGGCCGTACTGCACGGACTCGCCCACGCCTGGCGCGGCGCCACGAACCGTCCCGTCGTCGTCACCGGCTACGTCGGCGTCGTCTACGAGAAGCTCGCCGACGGGCTCCTGCTGCGCCACGGAGCGGACGTGGTCCTCGCCAACTCGGCCTACGACGCGCAGCGTTTCCGCGCCGTCTACGAAGGGGTCGGGGCGGACGCGGGCTCGGTCACCGAGTGCGCGCTGCCGTTCCTCGGCGGCGACACCTACAAGGAGGCGCACGACCCGTACACCGTGGTCTTCGCCGCGCAGCCGTCCGTCCCCGACACCCCGACCGACCGGATGTACCTCCTGGACCGCCTCGTCCGGCACGCCGAGCGGTACCCCGAGCGCGAAGTGCTGCTCAAGCTGCGCTCCAAGCCCGGCGAGCACACCACGCACATCGAGGAGGTCCCGTACCAGAAGCTCGCGCAGCGCCTCGATCCGCCGCCCAACTTCCGTCTCGTGTACGGGAACATGGGCGAGGTCCTCGACCGTACGGACCTGCTCGTCACCGTCAGCTCGACGGCCGCGCTCGAATCGCTGCACCGGCGCATCCCGACCGCGCTCCTCACCGACCTCGGAGTGCGCGAGGCGCTCGGCAACCACCACTTCACCGGCTCCGGCTGCCTGGTCTCCTGGGACCAGCTCGACGCCGGCCAACTGCCCGAGGCCGACCCGGCGTGGGTGGCCCGGCAGGGTGTAGCGGCCGACGGCTCCTACGAGAGCGCCTTCGACGGGGCCCGCGCCAAGGTCGCCGCGCTGCTCGGCAGCGACCGCCCGCCGCTCGCCCCGTACTACAGCCGCACCACCGCCCCCGGCTACCTGCCGCGCGTCCTCGCCCGCCACCACCTGGCGCCCGACGGCAGCCCGCTGCCCGGCGCCCCCGCCGCCGACCGCGACCCCGGCCCCGTACGGCAGATCGTCCGCCGGGCCGCGCGCGGCGCCTACCGGCACGGCGTCCAGCGCGTCGCCCCCGTCATCCGGCGGATGGGCGAGCTGTGACCCGCCGTGGCCCGCGTCCTCACCCGTTCCCCGAAGGAGACCCGCACATGACCGACCCGGAAGCGGGACAGGCGGCCCCGGTCCGCCGCGTCCTCGCCGTGATCCCCGCCCGCGGCGGCTCCAAGGGCGTGCCGGCCAAGAACCTCGCCCCGGTCGGCGGCGTGCCCCTGGTCGCCCGCGCCGTGCGCGAGTGCCTGGCCACCCGGCAGGTCACCGACGTCGTGGTCTCCACCGACGACGCGGCCATCGCGGCCGCGGCGCGGGAGGCGGGCGCCGAGGTCGTGACCCGGCCCACCGCCATCGCGGGCGACAAGGCCACCTCGGAGGCGGCCGTCCTGCACGCCATGGACGCCCACGAGGCGCTGCACGGCGCGGCCGTGGACGTGGTCCTGCTCGTGCAGTGCACCAGCCCGTTCATCGCCCGCGAGGACGTCGACGGCGTGGTTCGCGCGGTCATCGAGGACGGCGCGGACAGCGCGCTGACCGTGGCGCCCTTCCACGGCTTCGTCTGGCGCGACGCCGCGGACGAGCCGCAGCCGGTGGCCGCGGACCGCGAGGCAGCGCTCGGCGGCACGGACACCCTCGTCACCGAGGCCCCCGCGACCGGCGGCGGCTACGGCGTCAACCACGACAAGTCCTTCCGGCCGCGCCGCCAGGACCGCCCCCAGGACCTCCTTGAGACCGGCGCCGTCTACGCGATGGAGGCCACCGGCTTCCGCCGCCACCAGCACCGCTTCTTCGGCCGCACCGACCTCGTGCGCACCGACCCCGCGCGGGTCCTGGAGATCGACGACCCGCACGACCTGGCCCGCGCCCGCGCGCTGGCCCCCCTCTTCGACCAGCGCACCCTCCCCACCCGGGAGGACATCGACGCGGTCGTCCTCGACTTCGACGGCACCCAGACCGACGACAAGGTGCTGATCGACTCCGACGGACGGGAGTTCGTCACCGTGCACCGCGGTGACGGCCTCGGCATCGCGGCCCTCCGCAAGAGCGGCCTGCGCCTGCTGATCCTGTCCACGGAGGTGAACCCGGTCGTCGCCGCCCGGGCCAGGAAGCTCAAGATCCCGGTCCTGCACGGCATCGACCGCAAGGACCTCGCACTGAAGCAGTGGTGCGAGGAGCAGGGCATCGCGCCGGAGCGCGTGCTCTACGCCGGCAACGACGTCAACGACCTCCCGTGCTTCGGCCTCGTCGGCTGGCCCGTGGCGGTCGGCAGCGCCCACGACGTCGTACGCGGCGCCGCACGCGCGGTCACCACCGTCCCCGGTGGCGACGGCGCGATCCGAGAGATCGCCAGCTGGATCCTCGGCCCCTCTCTCGACACCCTCGAAACCAAGTAAGGAACGCACCTCACATGTCTGCTGCCTCCAACTCCCGCCTCCGCACCTTCGGTTCGCGCACGGCCGGCCCCGGCCAGCCCGTCTACATCACGGGCGAGATCGGCATCAACCACAACGGCGACCTCGACAACGCCTTCAAGCTGATCGACGTCGCCGCCGAGGCCGGCTGCGACGCGGTGAAGTTCCAGAAGCGCACCCCCGAGATCTGCACCCCGCGTGACCAGTGGGACATCGAGCGGGACACCCCCTGGGGCCGGATGACGTACATCGACTACCGCCACCGCGTGGAGTTCGGCGAGGACGAGTACCGCCAGATCGACGAGCACTGCAAGAAGCGCGGCATCGACTGGTTCGCCTCCCCGTGGGACACCGAGGCCGTCGCCTTCCTGGAGAAGTTCGACGTCCCCGCCCACAAGGTCGCCTCCGCCTCGCTGACGGACGACGAGCTGCTCCGCGCCCTGCGCGCCACGGGCCGCACGGTGATCCTCTCCACCGGCATGTCGACCCCGAAGCAGATCCGCCACGCGGTCGAGGTCCTCGGCTCGGACAACATCCTCATGTGCCACGCCACCTCGACGTACCCGTCGGTCGCCGAGGAGCTGAACCTCCGCGTCATCAACACCCTCCAGGCCGAGTACCCGAACGTCCCGATCGGCTACTCAGGACACGAGACCGGCCTGCAGACCACCCTCGCGGCCGTCGCCCTCGGCGCCACCTTCGTCGAGCGCCACATCACCCTCGACCGCGCCATGTGGGGCTCGGACCAGGCGGCCTCCGTCGAGCCGCAGGGCCTGCAGCGCCTCGTCCGCGACATCCGCACCATCGAGGCGTCCCTCGGTGACGGCGTCAAGAAGGTCTACGAGTCCGAGCTCGGCCCGATGAAGAAGCTGCGCCGCGTCGCGGGCGTCGTCGCCGAGTCGGAGATCGCCGTCGCCGCGGGCGAGCCGGTCGGCGTCTGATCCGGTCCACTCCTGTCGCGGTCCGGCGTGCGCGCGCACGCCGGACCGCCTCGGCGTCCCCGGGGAGGGCCGCAATGTCCAGCAGTACCCCCCACACCCTCTGCTTCGTCGAGAGCCCGGTGCAGCTCCTCAACGTCCTGGAGTGGGCGCACCACGCCACGGCGAAGGCGACCGTGGTCGTGCTCTCGCCCACCGACCCCATGACCCGCGGCCAGCTCCGCCGCATGGCCGAACTGGCCCGCGCGGAAGGTCACGAGGTGCGCTGGGAGGAGGCGCGGGACGGCGCGGGAGCCCCCTTCCAGACGATCGGCGGCCTCGCGGGGCCGCTGCGCCGGGCCGACCGCGTCGTCATCGGCGACCCGTTCTCCCGCTACGTCCAGCTCCTGCTGATGATCACGCGCGCCCGCGACCTGGTCGTCGTGGACGACGGCACGGCGACGATGGAGTTCATCGCGCAGCTGGCACGCGGCGAACGCCTGGTCCGCTGGCACCGCCGCGGCGGCCGCCCCGGCCCCCGCGACCTGGTCTTCGCCCCGGTCTCGTCGTCGGCGCGCAGGAAACTGACTCCGCGCACGGGCGGTCGCCGCACCGTCTCCGTCTTCACCTCCATGCCGGTGGACGAGGCGCCTGACGGGGTGACGATCGCTTCGAACGACTACGCCTGGACCCGGGCCCGCTTCGGCCCGCCCCGCCTGACGCGCGGCGCGGACCTGGTGGGCACGTCCCTCGTCGAGACCGGCGTCGTGGACCTGGACCGCTACCTGGAGGCGGTCCGCGCCCTCGCCACCGCCCACGGCGCCACCCGCTACTTCGCCCACCGCCGCGAGGCCGCCGACAAACTGCACCGCCTCGCCACCGAGACCGGCCTGGAGGTCGTCCGCCCCGACCTCCCCCTGGAGCTCATCGCCCGCCGGGGCCCCGTCGGCCGTACGATCCTGAGCTTCCCCTCGACGGTCGTGCACACCCTGCCGATCGCCCTGGAGGGCACGGGCGTGAAGGTGGCCGTCTGCGAGATCGACCCCGCCTGGCTGAAGGAGGGTGTTTCCGATCACGCGCAGGGCTTCCTCGCGGGGATCGCGGGGTCGGCGAAGGGCGTGCGCATGGTGTGACGGGTCTGGGACGTGGGGTGATGCGCCGCAGGTGGAAAGAGTCGTCATACCCTTCCCGCGCGATCGACATGCGCAGCGCGGCCATTTTTCTTACCCCAATCTGGCTGAAGTTTTGTTGATCGCAGCTCAGTTGGCACCCGCGTCGTCCTACCCTTCACAGGGTGAACTACGTGACGCCCCTAGAGACCGAGGTCGACCTGCCGGGTGAAGAAACCTCCGGCAGCGTGCTCCCCGGCGCTCTGCCCGAAGCCCTCCGCGCCGAGCTCGTCGAATTCCGGCGCGACCTGCACATGCACCCGGAGCTGGGGAACCAGGAGTTCCGCACCACCGCCGCGATCAAGGCCCGGCTCGAGAAGGCCGGGCTCACCCCGCGCGTCCTCGACACGGGCACCGGCCTCATCTGCGACATCGGCACCGGCGCCGAGACGGGGGAGTACGAGGGCGAGCAGGGCCTCTTCGCCCTCCGCGCCGACATCGACGCGCTGCCGATCCCGGACACCAAGTCCGCCTGCGTCTACCGTTCCACCGTGCCGGACCGCGCCCACGCCTGCGGCCACGACGTGCACACCACCGTCGTCCTCGGCGCGGGCCTCGTCCTCGCCGACCTCGACCGGCTCGGGCGCCTCCCGCACCCCGTGCGGCTGATCTTCCAGCCCGCGGAGGAGGTGCTGCCGGGCGGCGCCGCCGACGCGATCGACTCCGGGGCGCTCGACGGCGTCCGCAAGATCGTCGCCGTGCACTGCGACCCGAAGGTCGACGCCGGCCGGATCGGCCTGCGCTACGGCCCCATCACCTCCGCCTGCGACCGCCTCGACATCACCCTCGACGGGCCCGGCGGCCACACGGCCCGCCCGCACCTCACCACGGACCTGGTCACGGCGGTCGCCAGGGTCGCCACGGACGTGCCCGCCGTGGTGGCCCGCCGCGTCGACGCCCGCTCCGGGCTCGTCCTCACCTGGGGCCGCATCGAGTCCGGCCACACCTGCAACGTGATCCCGCAGCACGCCGAACTCTCCGGCACCGTCCGCTGCCTCGACCTCGACGCCTGGCGCGAGGCGCCCGACGTGATCCACGCCGCCGTCCAGGAGATCGCCGACCTCTACCGCGCCAAGCCGGTCATCAACTACGTCCGCGGCGTCCCCCCGGTCGTCAACGACCCGGCGGTCACCGACCTCCTCCGCGACGCGATGGCGGCCCGCCGCGGGCTCTCCTCCGTCGAGGACACGCCCCAGAGCCTGGGCGGCGAAGACTTCTCCTGGTACCTGGAGCACGTCCCCGGCGCGATGGCCCGCCTCGGCGTGAAGCCCCCGCAGGACCGCACGTCCCGCGATCTCCACCAGGGTGACTTCGACGTGGACGAGGACGCGATCACGGTCGGCGTGGAACTCTTCACGGCCACGGTCCTGCTGGACAAGCCGAACCCCCGCGGGGTCTGACCGCTGACGCCACGGGGCTCCGCCCCGGACCCCGCTGCTCAAACGCCGCAGGGGCTTGATTTGGCCAGCAGAGGGCTGGGGGTGCTTCGAGGGTGCCGGATGCGCAATCCGAGCCCCTGCGGCGATTGAGCAGCGGGGTCCCGGGGCGGAGCCCCGTGGGCTTGGCGTCAGCGGGGCCGCGCCTCGCCCACCCCGTGACCTCCGCACGGGCGCGCCCGAGCCAGGCCCCGCACCGCCCCGCGCAGCGGACCCGCCACGATCCGATAACAGCCCGGCCGAACCCATTCCCCGCCCCGTCTACGCGCGTTACGCTCCGCCGAACTCAGCGCCCCACACGGCGTGTTGACGAAGGAGCGTCCCCTCATGCCCCGATCTCGCACCTCCCGGCTCACGTACATGGCGGTGGCCGTCACCGGCCTCGCCCTCGCAGCCACCGCCTGCGGCTCCACCAGCGCCGACAAGGCGGGCGACGAGGCCAAGGACAAGAACCTCGGCATGGCGATCTCCTACGACGTCGGCGGCCGCGGCGACCAGTCCTTCAACGACGCCGCGTACTCGGGCATGGTCAAGGCGGACCAGGAGTTCGGCTACAAGAGCGACGACCAGGAGCCGAGCGACGGCGAGAGCGACGCGGACAAGATCGCCCGCCTCAGCTCCCTCGCCAAGAAGGGCTACAACCCCGTCATAGGCGTCGGCTTCGCGTACGCGCCCGCCGTGAAGGCCGCCGCCGCGAAGTACCCGAAGACCACCTTCGGCATCATCGACGACTCCACGATCAACGCGAAGAACGTCGCCGACCTGGTCTTCGCCGAGGAGCAGGGCTCGTACCTGGCCGGTGTGGCCGCCGCGAAGGCGACCAAGACGAACACGGTCGGCTTCGTCGGCGGCGTGGACGTCCCCCTGATCCACAAGTTCGAGGCCGGTTTCGCCCAGGGTGTGAAGGACACGAACAGCAAGGTCAAGGTCGTCAAGCAGTATCTGACCGAGACCGCCGAGGAGGGCGGCTTCTCCAGCCCGGACAAGGGCAAGACCGCCGCAGAGGCGCAGATCGAGAAGGGCGCGGACGTGGTCTACCACGCGGCGGGCCTCTCCGGTCAGGGCGTGATCCAGGCCGCCGCGGCGAAGAAGGTCTGGGCGATCGGCGTCGACTCCGACCAGTACAACCAGAAGCCGCTGGCGGCCTACAAGGCGTCCATCCTCACCTCCGCCACGAAGGACGTCGGCCGCGCCGTCTACGAGCTGGCCAAATCCGTCCAGGACAAGAAGCCGCTCTCGGGCGTGACCCGGTTCGACCTGAAGGCGGGCGGCGTCGGCATCACCGACACCAACCCGGAGTACAAGAAGATCGCGGGCCTCGCGGACGCCGTGGAGAAGGCCAAGCAGAACATCATCGACGGCAAGGTGACGGTGGCCACGAAGCCGTAGGCCCCCGCACAACGGCCCCCGCGACCCGTACGCGCCCCCGCTTCCCCCAGAGGCCGGGGCGCGTCCGTATGTCCGTACAAGATCGATTCAGGTCGCTTTCAGTACGGACGCATAACGGTCTGCCGGGAGGTCTTCAATGCGCGTTCTACGCGCGTTAATCTGCGGCGAAGCCAGCGCCGTCCGGACCGTCGTCGGTGCTTGTACCCAAGGAGCTCATCCCATGCGCCGCGTTTCCCGAATAGCGCTCGCAGGCACTGCGACCGTCGCTCTCGCCGCTTCCCTGTCCGCCTGCGGCGGCACCTCCAGCGACGCCGCAAGCAAGGAGAACGGCGGCAAGTCCAAGGGCATCGCCATCGCATACGACGTGGGCGGCCGCGGCGACCAGTCCTTCAACGACGCCGCGTACGAGGGCATGAAGAAGGCCGAGAAGGAGTTCGGCTACAAGGGCGAGGACCAGGAGCCGACGGACGGCGAGACGGACGCGGACAAGACCGCGCGCCTGGTGGCCCTGGCCCGTGAGGGCTACAACCCGGTCGTCGGCATCGGCTTCGCGTACGCCCCGGCCGTGAAGGCCGCCGCCGCGAAGTACCCGAAGACCACCTTCGGTGTCGTGGACGACGCGCAGGTCAAGGCGGACAACGTCGCGGACCTCGTCTTCAGCGAGCAGGAGGCCTCCTACCTGGCCGGTGTCGCGGCGGCGAAGTCCACCAAGTCGAACACGGTCGGTTTCGTGGGCGGCGTGGACGTCCCCCTCATCCACAAGTTCGAGGCCGGCTTCAAGCAGGGCGTCACGGACACCAACAGCAAGGTCAAGGTCGTCTCGCAGTACCTGACCGAGACCGCCGACGAGGGCGGCTTCTCCAGCCCTGACAAGGGCAAGACGGCCGCCCAGGCGCAGATCGAGAAGGGCGCGGACGTGGTCTACCACGCGGCCGGTCTCTCCGGTCAGGGTGTCATCGAGGCCGCCGCCGCGAAGAAGGTCTGGGCGATCGGCGTCGACTCCGACCAGTACGCGCAGAAGGCCCTCGCCCCGTACAAGGACTACATCCTCACGTCGGCCACGAAGAATGTGGCGTCGGCCGTGTACAACCTGGCCAAGTCGGTCCAGGATGGCAAGCCCGAGACCGGCGTCATCACCGGTGACCTGAAGTCGGGCGAGGTCGGCCTCGCCGCCTCGAACCCGAAGTTCTCCGGTAACGATGCGATGCAGAAGGCGCTGAAGGCCGCCGAGGCGGGCATCACCAGCGGCAAGATCAAGGTCAACAGCAAGTAGTCACCACGCGGACATGAGTGGGAAACGGGGTGCGGCGAGTCTCGGACACGGGACGCGACCGCACCCCGTTCGCGGCGGGGCAAGTGCCGCACCGGACCCGGGCGAACCGCACCACCCCCCAGCGATTCGCCCGAAATCGACCGACTCGCGTCCACTTCGTACTGCCGTAGGGGCTCTACGCGTGTAGAAGGCCCCCATCTCCCAGGAGAGTGCGCCATCAACGCGTCCAGCAGCCCGCCGGCCGTCGAACTGACCGGCATCACCAAACGCTTCCCCGGCGTCGTCGCCAACCACGACATCCACCTCACCGTCCACAAGGGCACCGTGCACGCCCTCGTCGGTGAGAACGGTGCGGGCAAGTCGACGCTGATGAAGATCCTCTACGGCATGCAGAAGCCGGACGAGGGCACCATCGCGATCGACGGCGAGGCCGTCACCTACTCCTCGCCCGCCGACGCCATCGCGCGCGGCATCGGCATGGTCCACCAGCACTTCATGCTCGCCGACAACCTCACGGTCCTGGAGAACGTGGTCCTCGGCAGCGAGAAGCTCTACGGCATCGGCGCCCGCGCCCGCCGCAAGATCCTGGAGATATCCGAGCGCTACCACCTGAACGTCCGCCCGGACGTCCTCGTCGAGGACCTCGGCGTCGCCGACCGCCAGCGCGTGGAGATCCTCAAGGTCCTCTACCGCGGCGCCACGACCCTGATCCTCGACGAGCCGACCGCCGTGCTCGTCCCGCAGGAGGTCGACGCGCTCTTCGACAACCTGCGCGAGCTCAAGGCCGAGGGCCTCTCCGTCATCTTCATCTCGCACAAGCTCGGCGAAGTCCTCTCCGTGGCCGACGAGATCACGGTCATCCGGCGCGGCACGACGGTCGGCACGGCCGTCCCCGCCGAGACGACGCCCCGCCAGCTCGCCGAGCTGATGGTCGGCAGCGAGCTGCCGACGCCGGAGACCGCCGAGTCCACCGTCACCGACCGGCCCGTCCTCACCGTCAAGGGGCTGCGGCTCGACGCCGAGGGCGGCCGTCCGCTGCTCGACGACATCTCCTTCACCATCCACGCCGGTGAGGTCCTCGGCCTCGCGGGCGTCGAGGGCAACGGCCAGACCGAGCTGATCGACGCGCTCATCGGCCTCGCCCACGCCGACTCCGGCACCATCGATCTTGAAGCCGAGGAGATCACCTCCTGGGCCACCCGCAAGCGCCGCGAGCAGGGCGTCGGCTACATCCCCGAGGACCGCCACCGCCACGGCCTGCTCCTGGACTCCCCGCTGTGGGAGAACCGCATCCTCGGCCATGTCACCGAGAAGCCGAACGCGCGCGGCGTCCTCCTCGACCTCAAGGCGGCGCAGGCGGACACCCGCCGCATCGTCGAGGAGTACGACGTCCGCACCCCCGGCATCGACGTCACCGCCGCCTCCCTGTCCGGCGGCAACCAGCAGAAGCTGATCGTCGGCCGCGAGATGAGCCACAAGCCCCGCTTCCTCATCGCCGCGCACCCGACGCGCGGCGTGGACGTCGGCGCGCAGGCGCAGATCTGGGACCAGATCCGCGAGGCGCGCCGCGAGGGCCTGGCCGTCCTCCTCATCTCCGCCGACCTGGACGAGCTGATCGGCCTCTCCGACACCCTCCGCGTGATCTACCGCGGGCGGCTCGTCGCCGACGCCGACCCGGCCACGATCACCCCGGAGGAGCTGGGTTCGGCGATGACGGGCGCGGCCTCCGGCCACCTGGAACACGTAGAAGAAGAAGCAGCGGCGGCAGCGGATGCGGACGCGGCGCGGCAGGCGAAGGACGAGTCCTGATGGCCATGAAGAACAAGTTCGACAAGGAGCGGCTGCTCCTCGGCGTCTCGGGGCCGGTCATCGCGCTCCTCACCGCCGTGGTGCTGACCTCCATCGTGCTGCTCGCCTCGGGCAAGTCCCCGATCGAGCCGTACGGCATCATGTTCGAGCAGGCGACGTTCTCGGACGTGCAGGTCCTGATCATCAACCAGGCCGGCATGTACTACCTCGCCGCGCTCGCGGTCGCCATCGGCTTCCGCATGAACCTCTTCAACATCGGTGTGGACGGCCAGTACCGGCTCGCCGCCGTCGTCGCCGCGATCGTCGGCGCGAAGGTGGCCCTGCCGGGCTTCGCGCAGGTTCCGCTGCTCATCCTCGTCGCCATGCTGACCGGCGCCATGTGGGCCGGTATCGCGGGCGTCCTGAAGGTCACGCGCGGCGTCAGCGAGGTCGTCGCGACGATCATGCTGAACTCGATCGCGTCCAGCGTGATCGGCTACCTGTACCTGCCCGAGGTCTTCGGCGTGCAGGTCGGCAACAACAAGACGACCGGCATCATGCACGAGTCGGGCTGGTTCCCGGGCATCGACATGGGCGAGGGCGTCGGCGAGATCTACGGCTTCGTCGTGATCGCCGCCCTGCTCGGTGTCGCGTACTGGTTCGTCCTCAACCGCACCCGCTTCGGCTTCGACCTGCGCGCCACCGGCGCCTCGGAGTCGGCCGCCGCGGCGTCGGGCGTCGACGCCAAGCGCATGGTCCTGACGGCGATGCTCGTCTCGGGCGCGCTCGCGGGCCTGGCCGGTCTGCCCCTCCTCCTCGGCGACACGCACACGTACTCGCTCACCTTCCCGACCACGATCGGCTTCCAGGGCATCACCATCGCCCTGCTCGGCCGCAACTCGCCGGTCGGCATCGCCTTCGCCGCGCTCCTCATCTCCTGGCTGGAGAAGGCCTCGCAGGAACTCGACCTGCGCGGCTACGACAAGGAGATCGCGGTGATCATGCAGGGCATCATCACCATCGCGGTCGTCGTCTCCTACGAGGCCGTACGGGTCTGGGGCCAGCGCCGCCAGCAGCGCCGGGTCGGCATCGAACTCGCCGCCGCAGCCGGTGAGAACACCAGCGAACTCAAGAAGGAGGTCGCTGCCTGATGAGCACGGCTACGGTCCTCGACAAGAAGCCCGCGTCGCCGCCCGCCAAGAGCGGCCGCACCAGGCTCTCCCTGCCGGTCCTGATGCTCGTCATCGCGGGCGTCCTGGCACTCACCTCGCTCGTCCGCCTGATCACGGACGCGAACGGCATCACCAACGTCAGCCAGATGGCGACGGCCCTCCAGCTCGCCGTGCCGATCGGCCTCGCCGGTCTCGGCGGCCTGTGGGCCGAGCGCGCGGGCGTCGTCAACATCGGCCTCGAAGGCATGCTGATCCTCGGCACCTGGTTCGGTGCCTGGGCCGGTTACCAGTGGGGCCCCTGGGTCGGCGTGCTCCTCGGCATCGTCGGCGGCGCGCTCGGCGGCCTGCTCCACGCGGTCGTCACGGTCACCTTCAACGTGAACCACATCGTCTCCGGTGTGGCGATCAACATCCTCGCGCTCGGCGTCACCCGCTACCTCTCCAACTTCACGTTCGAGGGCGTCGAGGGCGGCACCACCAAGCAGTCCCCGCCGGTCGACTCGCTCGGCACGATCACGGTCCCGGGCCTCTCCGACTGGCTGACGACCCTGAACGAGAAGCACTGGTTCTTCGTCTCGGACATCGCGGGACTCCTCGGCGGCCTGGTCACCAACCTGTCGCCGCTGACGCTGATCGCGGTCGCGCTCATCCCGGTCACCTGGTGGGTGCTGTGGCGCACCGCGTTCGGCCTGCGCCTGCGCTCCTGCGGCGAGAACCCGGTCGCGGCCGAGTCCCTCGGCGTCAACGTGATCAAGTACAAGTACCTGGCCGTGATCATCTCCGGCGGCCTCGCCGGACTCGGTGGCGCGTTCCTCTCGATCGTCGCCAACCCCTTCTACCTGGAGGGGCAGACGGCCGGTAAGGGCTACATCGGTCTCGCCGCGATGATCTTCGGCAACTGGATGCCGGGCGGACTCGCCCTCGGCGCGGGCCTGTTCGGCTACACCGACAGCCTGAAGCTGCGCGGCGGCACGGAGAACGTCCACGCGCTCCTCCTGCTCGTCGCCCTGCTCCTGGTGATCGGCGCCGTCTGGATGGTCGTCAAGAAGAAGTACGTCGCCGGTGTCGTCTGCGCCGTCGCCGCCGCGGGCATGGCAGCCTGGTACGCCACGACCGACGACGTCCCGACGCAGCTCGTCACCGCCACGCCGTACGTCGTCACGCTGCTCGTCCTCTCCTTCTCGGCCCAGCGCCTGCGCATGCCGAAGGCGGACGGCCAGCCGTACCGGAAGGGGCAGGGCACGTGACGTCCTCGTTCGATGCGGCCGACTGGGACACGCTCAGGGAGGCCGCCCGCACGGCCATGAGCAGCGCGTACGCGCCGTACTCGGGCTTCCCGGTCGGCGCGGCGGCCCGCGTCGACGACGGCCGCACGGTCACCGGCTGCAATGTCGAGAACGCCTCGTACGGGCTCGGCCTGTGCGCCGAGTGCGGCCTCGTCTCCCAGCTCCAGCTCACCGGCGGCGGCCGGCTGACGCACTTCACCTGCGTCGACGGCAAGGGCGAGATCCTCATGCCGTGCGGCCGCTGCCGCCAGCTTCTGTACGAGTTCGGGGGCCGGGAGCTGCTCCTGGAGACCGCGTCGGGGGTGCGCCCGCTGGGCGAGATGCTGCCGGACGCGTTCGGCCCGGAGCACCTGGAACACGCGTAACTACGGGACGGCCCCGCCGAGTTGGCGGGGCCGTCTTTCTTCGGCTGGTTCTATGCGCGTAGAGTCGGCGCTCGTATCGAAGTTGTGGGTCTGCCACCGGGAGGAAGTGCCATGGACGTCATCTCCGTCATCCGTACGAAGCGGGACCGCGGGCGGCTCAGTGACGCGCAGATCGACTGGGTCGTCGACGCCTACACGCGCGGAGAGGTCGCCGACGAGCAGATGTCGGCCCTCGCCATGGCGATCTTCCTGAACGGCATGGACCGCGCGGAGATCGCCCGCTGGACGGCGGCGATGATCAACTCGGGTGAGCGCATGGACTTCTCCGTGCTCCCCCGCCCAGCCGCCGACAAGCACTCCACGGGCGGCGTCGGCGACAAGATCACGCTGCCGCTCGCGCCCCTGGTCGCGGCGTGCGGCGCGGCCGTGCCGCAGCTCTCGGGCCGCGGACTCGGCCACACCGGCGGCACCCTCGACAAGCTGGAGTCGATCCCCGGCTGGCGCGCGAACATCTCCAACGAGGAGATGATGCGCACCCTGGAGGACGTGGGCGCCGTCATCTGCGCTCCCGGCAGCGGCCTGGCCCCGGCCGACAAGAAGCTCTACGCGCTGCGCGACGTGACGGCGACCGTTGACTGCATCCCGCTCATCGCCTCGTCGATCATGTCGAAGAAGATCGCGGAGGGCACGGGCTCGCTCGTCCTGGACGTGAAGGTCGGCACGGGCGCGTTCATGCAGGAGCTGGAGCAGGCCCGCGAGCTGGCCCGCACGATGGTGGGCCTCGGCACGGACCACGGCCTGCCGACCGTGGCCCTGGTCACGGACATGAACACGCCGCTCGGCCTCACCGCGGGCAACGCCCTTGAAGTCCGCGAGTCCGTCGAGGTCCTCGCGGGCGGCGGCCCGGCCGACGTCGTCGAACTCACCCTCGCGCTCGCCCGCGAGATGCTCGACGCGGCGGGCCTCAAGGACGCCGACCCGGCGAAGGCCCTCGCCGACGGCTCCGCGATGGACGCCTGGCGCCGCATGATCGCGGCCCAGGGCGGCGACCCGGACGCGGCGCTCCCGACGGCCCGCGAGACCCACGTCGTCACGGCCCCCTCCTCGGGCGTCCTGACCCGCCTCGACGCGATGGGCGTCGGCCTCGCCGCCTGGCGCCTCGGCGCGGGCCGCTCCCGCAAGGAGGACCCGGTCCAGGCGGCGGCCGGCATCGAACTCCACGCGA
Organism: Streptomyces sp. R818; assembly: GCF_056172735.1. NCBI lineage: Bacteria > Bacillati > Actinomycetota > Actinomycetes > Kitasatosporales > Streptomycetaceae > Streptomyces > Streptomyces sp. R818. The sequence continues at coordinate 21,287 of NZ_JAOCNE010000010.1, read as the reverse complement.
AGCCGGGCGACTCCGTCACCGAGGGCCAGCCCCTGCTGACCCTGCACACGGACACGCCGGAGAAGTTCGCGTACGCGCTGGAGTCGGTGGAGGGGTCGTACGACATCGGACCCTCGGGGACGGAGTTCACCCCGAGCCCGATCGTCCTGGAACGCATCGGCTGACCTGCGGTGCCCTTGTGGGGCGGCACCCGTGCTCTTGCCCGGCCCGGCGTATACGGTGCCCCGGCGCTAGGGTGCCGCCTTGCCCACCCTGCCGCCCCAGGCGGCAGATTGCCCAAGGCGGGCGGGGCGGAACGGTGCGGGGAGCGGCAGCTGGCCGAAACCGAAGGCGGGGCGGGCCGCCGGGCCGCGCCCGGAGGCAGAACGGGCCACCGGGCGGCACCCGAGGCAGCTCGGTCCGCACTCCGAGGCAGGTCGGGTCCTGGGCCGCATTGGGCAGCTCGGTCGGCACTCCGAGGCAGGTCGGGTCCTGGGCCGCATTCGGGGCAGCTCGGTCCGTCATCGGAGGCAGGTCGGTTCCGGGCCGCATCCAAGGGCGGTTTGAGCCGCGCCCGCAGGCAGTACGGGCCACCGGGCGGCACTCGCGTCGCGACGGGAGGGGACGTGCCGGGGTGCCCCCGCAGGACTCCGCAGGAATCCAGGGCCGGATGACACGCCTATGGCGGACAACGGGGTCCAGGGCCCATCCGGCCGAGGAGGCACCCCGGCGCGGCCCCGCCCCACCACCTGACGAGGCGCCCCTGGCACGGCCCTCCCTGACCGGGAAAGCTCAGCCCAGCAGCGCCGCCACCCCCACAAGAACCGGCACCGAAGCCATCGTCGACAGCAAAATCGACTCCCGCGCCAGACGCTCGCCCACCCCGTAACGGCTCGCGTACGTGTACAGGTTCTGCGCCGCCGGAAGCGCCGAGGTCACCACCACGTCAAGCAGCCGCTCCCCACGCAGCCCGAAGACGAACGAGGCAAGGGCCCACGCCGCCACCGGCTGCCCCACCGCCTTCAGGGCCGACGACAGAAGCACCGGCACCCGCTCCACACCCCGCCCGCCCGGCCAGGCGCTCCCGCACAGCGATATGCCGAACGCGATGAGGATCGCCGGAACCGACATGTTGCCGATCAGCTCCAGCGGGTCGAGGACGGGGGAGGGCACCGAGAGACCTGTCGCCGAGACCAGGACACCGGACAGCGCCCCGATCGCGATCGGGTTCCGGAACGGCGTGAGCAGCCGCTGTCCCCAGGACTGCCGCGTCCCGGACGACTCCGACTCCGCCAGGTCCAGGATCGTCAGAGCGACCGGCGTCACGAACAACTGCTGGAACAACAGCACTGGCGCCACTAGCGAGGCATCGCCCAGCACATACACCGCGATCGGGATGCCGAGATTCCCCGCGTTCACGTACGACGAGCACAGCGCACCCACCGTCGTCCGCCCGACACCCCACCCGCGTACAACCCCCACCAGGACGAAGACCCCGGCCATCACACCCGTGGACAGCGCCGTGACGAGCAGGCTCGGCGACAGGATCAGCGACAGGTCCGCCTTGGACAGCATCGTGAAGAGGAGGGCCGGGGTGGCCACATGGAAGGCCAGCTTGGTCAGGACCTCACGGCCGCCCTCACCCAGATAACCGCGCCGCCCGATGAGATAACCGACCCCGATGACGATGGCGATGACCGCGAACCCGTTCAGAACCCCTTGCACGGGATCCACCCTCGGACGCGGAGTAACCGCAGGTCAACGTCGATCCGACGCAACGTGACCCAGCCCACGCCGCCACGCCCCGCACCGGCGGCGATGATTTCCGGCCGGACGCGCGGTCCTTCTCTGCATGGCCGCTTCCTCGCCCCCTCCCGTCGTGACGATCGCCGGGCCGATCCGCCCCGGCGACGCCCCCGCCCTGTGCGACCGCGTCCGCGCCGCCCGCGAACGGGCCCCGGGCCACCGGCCGACCGTCATATGCGACGTCTCCGGCGTCACCAGCACCGACCTCGTCACCGTCGACGCCCTCGCCCGGATGCAGCTCGCCGCACGCCGGGCCGGCGGCCGGATCAGACTGCGCGACCCGTCCCCCGCACTCGCCCTGCTCCTCCGGCTCTCCGGGCTCGCCGACGCCCTCGGCCTGTCCGGCGACGGCGAGGACGACGGCGACGACTCAGGCGGGCAGCCGCTCGGGAACGCCGAAGAGCGGGAACCATCGCTTGCTGAGGTCCAGGAAGCAGTGGAAACCGGCGATCCGGCCCTCTGAGATCTCCAGGACCTGGATCGCCCAGGGCACGAACCCGCCGCTGTCCGGGTCCGGCTTGTAGTGGGCGAACGCAGGTGTCCCGTTCGCCGACACGGGCAGCAGGCGCGAGCCCGCGCACTCGTGCCCGATCGTCGTCATGAAGCCGGTGATGTCGTCCGCGCCGCGCAGCCACAGGTCGAACGGCGGCATCGTCATGACGGCGTCCTCGGCGAGCAGTGCGGTGAGCGCCTTCATGTCGTAGCCCTCGAAGGCCGCCACGTACCGGGCGAGGAGCTTCTGCTGCTCCTCGTCCAGCGTGTCCGCCGTCGCCGAGTCGGCGGGCGGCGCGTCCGCGAGGGTGGTCCGCGCCCGCTGCAGCGCGCTGTTGACCGACGCGACCGAGGTGTCGAGCAGCTCGGCGACCTCGCTCGCCTTCCACGCGAGGACCTCGCGCAGGATGAGGACCGCCCGCTGCTTGGCGGGCAGTCGCTGCAGGGCCGCGACGAACGCGAGACGTACCGACTCCTTGGCCACCGCCGCCTCCGCGGGGTCGTGAACCGTCGGCAGGACGCGCGCGTCCGGCATCGGCTCCAGCCACACATTGTCCGGGCGCGGCGTCAGCGCGGCCTGCGCGAGCGGCGCCGCCGCCGTCAGGTCCATCGGCCTCGCCCGCTTGTTGCCCGCCTGGAGGGAGTCCAGGCACACGTTCGTCGCGATGCGGTACAGCCAGGAGCGGAGCGAGGAGCGGCCCTCGAACTTCTCGAAGCTGCGCCAGGCCCGCACCATCGTGTCCTGCACGGCGTCCTCCGCCTCGAACGCCGAGCCCAGCATCCGGTAGCAGTACCCCGTCAGCTCGACCCGGTACTTCTCCAGGTCGTCGAGCCCGGCCTTCGTCGCAGTGTCGCTCATCGTCCAACGCCCCCATCGCCGCTGTGAATCGCTCTGAGCCCCAGCACTCCGCAAGCTACCGCAGCCCACTGACAACGGCCCCCGGACCGGCGACAAGCGCAGGTCCGGGGGCCGCTGACGCAACCTGTGGGGCACAAGTCCGGCGTGGGTCAGGGTGCGGCGACCGTTCCCGCCGCCGCACGGCGGCCCTGGGCCCGCGCCGCGTACGACCCCCACAGCGTGACCGTCACGACGCCGAGCACGGCCACGACGCCCAGGCCGACCGTGCCCGCCCAGCCGCCCGCGTGGAAGGCGACGGCGCCGACGGCCGAGCCGACGCTGGAGCCGATGTAGTACGCGGACTGGTACAGCGCGGACGCCTGCGCCCGGCCGTGCGTCGCAGTGTGGCTGACGGACGACGACGCCGTGGCGTGCCCGGCGAAGAAGCCCGCCGTGATCAGCACGAGCCCGAGCAGCACGACGAGGAGGTGCGGGACGAGGGCGAGGACCAAGCCCGCCGTCGTCGTGCCCGCCGCCAGGTACAGCGTGCCGCGCCGCCCGAGCCGCGCGACAAGGCGGCCCGCCGCGGCGGACGACACCGTACCGACGAGGTACACGAGGAAGATCGAGCCGACGATGCCCTGCGGCAGGGAGAACGGGGCGGCGGTGAGCCGGTAGCCGATCACCGTGTAGACCGCGCCGAAGACCAGCATGAACAGCGCGCCGATCACGTACAGGCGGCGAAGGAGCGGGTTGGCCAGGTGGCTGCCGACCGTCCTGGCCAGGGCGCGGGGCCGCAGCGAGCCCGGCGTGAAGTGGCGCGGCTCCGGGAGCAGCAGCCGGAACGCGGCGGCGCAGACCACCGCGATCACGCCGATCGTGCCGACGGCCGCCCGCCAGCCCCACTCCTGCGCGATCCAGCCGCCGATGACCCGGCCGCTCATGCCGCCGATGGAGTTGCCCGCGACGAACAGTCCGATGGCGCTGACCAGCGCCTTCGGCCGGACTTCCTCGGCGAGGTAGGCCATCGCGGAGGCGGGCAGCCCGGCGAGGGCGGCGCCCTGCAGCACGCGCAGGGCGATCAGGACGCCCAGGTTGGGCGCGAAGGGGACCAGGAGCCCGACCGTGACGGCCACCGTCAGGGACGCCGTCATCAGCGTGCGCCGCCCGAACCGCTCGGACAGGGCGCTCAGCGGCAGCACGCACAGCGCGAGCGCGCCGGTCGCCCCGGAGACCGTCCAGCTCGCCGCGCTCGCGCTCGCCCCGAAACCGTCCGAGACGAGGGGGAGCAGTGCCTGCGTCGAGTAGAGCAGGGCGAAGGTGGCGACCCCGGCCAGGAAGAGGGCGAAGCTCATGCGGCGGTAGCCGGGCCCGCCCGGACTCATCCGCGTGTCGACGGCGGCCGTGTCGGAGGTACGGGCGGTGTCGGAGGCATCGGCGACCGCGTCCGTGGAGGCGGCCGCCCGGCTACTGGCAGCAGGCATGTCAGCACCGTAGGACTCCATGATTCATGCGTCCAATGCATGAACGCCCCATAATCGTTCCCATGGAGCATCAGCACAGGCAGGACGAGGACATCGTGCGGCTGCTCGCGCCCCGCCTCGCCTACTTCGCCGGGGTCGCCCGTACCGAGCACGTCACGCGCGCGGCGCACGAGATGCAGGTACCGCAGTCGACGCTCTCGCGCGCGATGGTGCGCCTGGAGAGGGATCTCGGCGTCGACCTGTTCGCCCGCCACGGCCGCACCGTCTCCCTGACCCCCGCGGGCCGCACGTTCCTCGCGTCGGTCGAGCGCGCGCTCGGCGAGGTCGAGAAGGCCGCCGAGTCGGTGCGCGCCGACGCCGACCCCGAGTCCGGCAAGGTCGCCTTCGGCTTCCTGCACACCATGGGCACGGAGACGGTGCCGGGCCTGCTCCGCGCCTTCCGCGCGGACCACCCGCGCATCCGCTTCAGCCTCGTCCAGAACTACGGCGAGGCGATGCTGGAGCGGCTCCGCGCGGGCGAACTCGACCTCTGCCTCACCTCGCCCGTGCCGGACGCCCCCGACCTCGTCGCCCGGCGCCTGGACGAGCAGCGGCTGCGGCTCGTCGTCCCCGAGGACCACCGGCTCGCCGGGCGCAAGCGGGTCCGGCTCGGGGAGGCCGCCGACGAGTCCTTCGTGACGCTCGAACCCGGGTACGGGCTGCGCCGCATCACCGACGACCTGTGCGCGGAGGCGGGCTTCACGCCCCGCGTCGCCTTCGAGGGCGAGGAGGCGGAGACGCTGCGCGGCCTCGTCGCGGCGGGCCTCGGCGTGGCGCTCCTGCCGCCACCGGCCGTACCGCGGCCGGGGGTTGTCGAGCTGACGGTCACCGGGCAGCGCGCGGTCCGCGAGATCGGCGTGGCCTGGCTGGAAGGGCATCCGGACACACCGCCGGTCGCGGCCTTCAAGAAGTTCCTGCTCTCAAGGCGCGGCAAGCTCCTCCCAGAGTCCGACGCGCCTATTGGTTGAGCGACTCGCCGAACCCCGACGCCAGCGGCATCCGCAGCCCCAGGGGCGGCGGTGCGGCCAGCGCGTCCTGCAACGGCCGCGAGAACGGGTGCCCGAACAAGGTGCCGAGCACGAAATCCACCGCCAGGGCGGTCACCTCCGAGCGGTGCTGGGCGAGCCGGTGCCCGTCCGAGTGCACCTCGAAGCGGCACACGTCGCGGTTGGCCTTCTTCGCCCGTTCGGCGAACCGGAACGACAGTTCGGGGTCCGTGCGCCGGTCGTCCGTGCCGTGCACGATGAGCACGCGCCGCCCGGCGAGCTGTTTCACCGGTTCGGGGGGCAGGGCGACGTCGTCCTCGGGCAGCCAGGGCGCGAGCGCGAGCACGGACTCCACCGCCGGGTGCCCGCCCGCGTGCAGGGCCGCCCGGCCGCCCATGTCGACCCCCGCGAGACAGACCGGCACGTCGCCGTAGCGGCGCACCACCTCGTCGGCGGCCCACCCGGCGTCCCGCGCGGTCTCGGCCTGCGCCCCGTTCCAGCCGCGCCCGCGGTAGTGCACGACGTGCGTGACCAGGCCCTCCTCCCGGCCGCAGCGCGTGAGCCTGCGCGCGAGGGGCCGCAGGAACGCGGTCGCGAGCGGGGAGGGCCTGCGCGTGGACGTCTCCTCGCCCGCGGGCAGCAGCAGCACCACGCCGCCGACCGCCCCGGGCACGGGCCCGTTCGCCTTGCCGAGCCTGGCCTCGCGCACCGGCGTCGCTTGCTGCTGCATGACAGAACAGTGTCAGAACCACGGATGTACGCCACCCGTACGCGGGGTCACTGTTACGTATCGACGGATCACCGCCACGGCACCGTCCGGGCGCTGTCCCGGCACTGTCCTGGCATCGTCCCGGCACTTTCTCCGTACTTTTCTCTCGCCGAACCGGAGCGATCTACGCGCGTAGGAGTTAGAGTGCGGAAATGACGAGCCAGCCCATTGTTCCCCGCCCCGACAGCCCCAAGGTGCCCACCCCGGAACAGATCCGCCGCGCCCCCAAGGTCCTTCTGCACGACCACCTCGACGGTGGCCTGCGCCCCGGCACCGTCGTCGACCTCGCGCGCGAGCAGGGCTACGAGAACCTGCCGGAGACCGACCCGGACAAGCTCGGCCTCTGGTTCCGCGAGGCCGCCGACTCCGGCTCCCTGGAGCGGTACCTGGAGACCTTCGCGCACACCTGCGCCGTCATGCAGTCGCGCGACGCCCTCTTCCGCGTCGCCGCCGAGTGCGCCGAGGACCTGGCCGAGGACGGCGTCGTCTACGCCGAGATCCGCTACGCGCCCGAGCAGCACCTGGAGGGCGGCCTCACCCTCGAGGAGGTCGTCGAGGCGGTCAACGAGGGCTTCCGCGAGGGCGAGCGCCGGGCCAGGGAGAACGGCCACCGCATCCGCGTCGGCGCCCTGCTCACCGCCATGCGGCACGCGGCCCGCGCCCTGGAGATCGCCGAACTCGCCAACCGCTACCGCGACCTGGGCGTCGTCGGCTTCGACATCGCGGGCGCGGAGGCGGGCTACCCTCCCACCCGCCACCTCGACGCGTTCGAGTACCTCAAGCGCGAGAACAACCACTTCACGATCCACGCCGGTGAGGCGTTCGGCCTGCCCTCGATCTGGCAGGCCCTGCAGTGGTGCGGCGCCGACCGCCTCGGCCACGGTGTGCGCATCATCGACGACATCCAGGTCGCCGACGACGGCACGGTCAAGCTCGGCCGCCTCGCGAGCTACGTACGGGACAAGCGCGTGCCGCTGGAGATGTGCCCGACGTCCAACCTGCAGACCGGTGCCGCCAGTTCGTACGCCGAACACCCGATCGGGCTGCTGCGCAAGCTGCGGTTCCGCGTCACCGTCAACACGGACAACCGCCTGATGTCGGGTACGTCGATGAGCCGCGAGTTCGAGCACCTGGCCGACGCGTTCGGCTACACGCTGAGCGACTTCGAGTGGTTCACCGTGAACGCGCTCAAATCGGCCTTCATCCCGTTCGACGAGCGCCTGGCGATGATCAACGACGTCGTCAAGCCGCGCTACGCCGAACTGCGCGCGGAGTGGCTTTTCCGTTAAGCGTCGGGTCAACACGGGGTTGACGGCGAACGGGCTGTCGCCGTCCCGTGTTGACTCCGCTCGCAAACCTGTCTGACCTGCGGTTTCCCCGTACGGTCAGCAGGGTTGCGCCGGGTCCTTCCTGAGGGTGGGTAGTAACTCCGGGGTGATTTCGCGTGTTTGCCGGATACGGAACCGCGTCCCCCAGAACAAGGAACAAAGGACCCCATGAAGCAGTCTGCTGCCAAGACCCTCGGTGTCGCCGCCCTCGGTGCCGCCTTCGCCGTCGCCGGTGCCGGTGCCGCGAACGCCGCCGCCCTCCCGGACGTCGCGGGGACCGTCACCGGTCTGACCTCGGGCCTCCCCCTCGACAAGGCGGCCGGCTCGCTGCCCGTCGGCGGCCCCGAGGCTGTGCAGGGTGCGCAGAGCGCCGTGACCAACGGCCTGACCACCGTCCAGCCCGTGGCGCAGCAGCTCCTGGAGAACGGTGACCCGGTCGGCAGCCTGCTCGGCGGCCTGCCCACCAACTCGCTGCCCACCAGCGGCCTCCCGCTCGGCCCGGGACTGCCCGCCCTCGGCTGACCCGGCGCGGCGCACGACGAAGGGGCGCACCCCGCGATCTCGCGGGGTGCGCCCCTTTCCCGTACGTCTGCGTCTACGTCTGCGGCCTCAGGTCACCAGGCCTGGCGCACCTTGTTCTCGCTCGGCAGCAGCACCCACAGGGCGATGTAGAGCAGGAACTGCGGCCCGGGCAGCAGGCACGAGAGCAGGAAGATCACGCGCATCGTGGTCGCGGAGGTGCCGAAGCGCCGTGCCAGCGCTGCGCACACTCCGCCGATCATCCGTCCGGTGGTGGGGCGGGCAAGGGCGGTCATGGTGGGCTCCTTCGCGAACCTTCGTCGTGTGGTGCTTACGTATTCGAAGGTACGGCGGTGAGCTGGGCGGGGCATCGGCTCACGGGGCTACCCCGACCCTGGGAATCGTCGGGGTCGGACCCTGAGCCGGCTCCTGCTGGGGGAGGGGCCGCAGCTCGGCCCTGCGGCGGAGCCTGGCCCGCAGGGCGGGCACCACGGCGGCGTGCGCGAGGGCCACGCCCACGGTGTTGAGCAGCAGCGAGTCGATGTTGACGACCTGCCCCGGCACTCCGGTCTGCAGCAGCTCGATGCCGAGCGAGATCAGCGCCCCGGCCGCGACCGTACGCAGGAGCGAACCCCAGGTGGACACGTGGATCCGGCCGCCCGCCAGGGGCAGCAGCACGCCGAGCGGCGCGAGCAGCGCGAGACCGGCGCCGATGCACCGGGCGCCCTGCCGCCAGCCGAGCGCCAGATCGGCCCGGATGGAGGCCAGCGGGTGCAGGTTCGCGGCGCTGACCCAGGGCACGTCCAGGGGGCGCAGCGTCACCCAGGCGACGAGAAGAAGATGCGCGGCCAGGAGGACGAGCCCTGCCGTACGGAAGCGGATGACGGCCCCGTGACCGTCCGAGCTGTGGCGCTGCACGACCCCGTAGACGCCCCGGGTGGGAGGATCGGTTCCGGGGACCCCACGATGAGCTGGGTCACGTCGCGGGGTGCGCTCAGCCGACCGTCTCGGCCGGGGCGGGCGCTATCCCCGGCCGGGCCTTGACCGCGTCCGTGCACTCGTAGCCGCGCAGCGGGTCGTCGCCGGGGCCGCCGAGGGCCACGTGGTCCTCGCCGTCCATGGCCACCTTGCTGTTCGCGAACGTACACACGATCTGGGCCAGGGCGTACGGCGACAGGTCGTCCGGCGGCACGTTCAGGCGCAGCGCGTCGGCGGGGTCGCCCTCGCGCGGGCCCGAGACCTTGGTGTGCGAGCCGACGTCCGTGGTGTACCCGGCCTGCTTCTCCTTCGCCGACAGCGGCTCGGCCAGCTGCGCCAGGAGCTCCTGGGCGACACCGACCCGGTCGGAGGTCCGGTCGTGCGGCACCGTGACCGTCCGGTCGACGGTCACGAGCTGGGACGTGCAGACGAGGTAGACCTGCACCCCGAACTCGCCCGCCGCCTGCGCCCGCACCCCCTCCGCACGGGACATCGCGCAGCCCACACGCGTGGGCGCCGCGCCGAACTCGGTGGGCACCTCCGTGGGGCGGATCCCGCAGCCGGCGAGCACCACCGCCGTGAGCCCGAGCAGCCCCCACAGCCGTCCCCGCAGCCTCATGTGACGACCCCGCCTTCCTGCGCGTTACCGGCGTCCTCTGTGTCTTCCGCGCCGTCTTCGTCCCCTGGGCCGCTCGCGTCCGCGTCCGCCGGGAGGCGCAGCGTGAACACGGCGCCGCCGTCGGGATGGTTGGCGGCGGTGATCTCGCCGCCGTGGACGTGGGCGTTCTCCAGGGCGATGGAGAGCCCGAGGCCGCTCCCCTCGGACCGGGGCCGGGAGGCGCTCGCCTTGTAGAACCGGTCGAAGACGTGCGGCAGGACGTCCTCGGGGATGCCGGGCCCGTGGTCCCGTACGGCGATGACGAGGTCGCCGCCCTCGCCCGGCTCGGTCCGCACCGAGACGTTCACCGGGGAGCCGCCGTGCTTGAGCGCGTTGCCGATGAGGTTGGCGAGGATGACGTCGAGGCGGCGCGGGTCGAGCCGGACGAGGTTGCCGCGCTCGGCGTCCAGCTCGACGGCGTCCAGCCAGGCGCGGGCGTCGATACAGGCGGTGATCTGGTCGGCGATGTCGACGGTGTCGAGAACGAGCTTGGCGGTGCCCGCGTCGAAGCGGGTGACCTCCATCAGATTCTCGACCAGGTCGTTCAGGCGCCGGGTCTCGCTGACGACCAGGCGGACGGCCGGCTCGATCATGGGATCGACGGAGCCCGTCTCGGCGTCCAGCTCCTCCTCGAGGACCTCGGTGACGGCGGTGATCGCGGTCAGCGGTGTCCGCAGCTCGTGCGACATGTCGGCGACGAACCGGCGCGAGGACTCGTCCCGCGCACTCATGTCCGCGACCTTCTTCTCCAGGTTCTCCGCCGCATTGTTGAACGTCCGGGACAGCTCGGCCAGCTCGTCCGTGCCGGAGACGCGCAGCCTGGTGTCGAGCTTGCCCTCGCCGAGCCTGCGCGCGGCCACGCCGAGCCGGTGCACCGGCTTGAGCACGGTCGTCGCCGCGGCCTGCGCGAGCAGCGCGGAGCCGATCAGCGCGAGCGCGGTCGCGATCCCGAGCGACCAGGCCAGCGAGTTCAGGTCCTTGGCCTCCGGTTCGAGCGACTTCAGCATGTAGCCGGTCGGCCCGCCGTTCACCTGCGCGCCGCCCACCAGGTACGGGGTGTCGCCGCGCGTGATCCGCTGCCAGTACAGGTGGTACGGGTGCTTGTTGTTGTCGGTGACCGGCTGCTTCTTGTCGACCGCCGCCCGCAGCGAGCGCGGCACGTCGGCGACCGTGAACGCGTCGAGGTCCGAATTGCCCACCACGCGGCGGCCGTTCTCGTCCGTGTCGATGAGCAGCACGCTGAAGTGCTGGCTGCTGTCGGCCATCAGGTTCGCCGCGTGCTGCAGCTCGCCCTGCGTCGGGTGCTCGGGCAGCACGGCCGCCCGGTTCTGCATCTCCTGCTCGAAGTCGCTGAGCGCCGCGTCCTGCGTCCGTGTCAGGACGGCCTCGCGGTTGAGCCAGTACGCGATCCCGGACGCGGAGACGGCGGCCGTCAGGGCGACGAGCGCGAACACCACCACGAGCCGCAGCCGCAGGCTCGTGAAGCGCAGCCCTGCCGGTATCGCCTTCTTCGCCGCGGTCAGGCCGTGGGACGTGTCGTGCGGATCGGTCACTGAGGCGAGTCCAGCCGGTAGCCCACGCCGCGCACGGTACGGATCAGCGTCGGGGAGGACGGCACGTCCTCGACCTTGGCGCGCAGCCGCTGCACACAGGCGTCCACGAGCCGCGAGTCGCCCAGGTAGTCGTGCTCCCACACCAGACGCAGGAGCTGCTGCCGGGAGAGCGCCTGCCCGGGCCGCCGGCTCAGTTCGAGCAGCAGCCGCAGCTCGGTCGGGGTGAGCTGGAGGTCCTCGCCGTTCTTCGTGACGGTCATCGCGGCGCGGTCGATCACCAGCGAACCGAACGACGCCGCGTCGTTGGCCTCCCGCTCACCACGGCGGAGCACCGCGCGGATACGGGCGTCGAGGACCCGGCCCTGGACGGGCTTGACCACGTAGTCGTCGGCCCCCGACTCCAGGCCCACCACCACGTCGATGTCGTCGCTGCGCGCCGTGAGCAGGATGATCGGCAGCTGGTCCGTGCGCCGGATGCGGCGGCACACCTCGAACCCGTCGATGCCGGGCAGCATCACGTCGAGGACGATCAGATCGGGCCGCTGCTCGCGCAACAGCTTCAGACCGTCCTCGCCGGTGGCAGCGGTGGCCACCCGGTGACCCTGGCGCGTCAGTGACAGCTCCAGGGCCGTGCGGATGGCGTCGTCGTCCTCGATCAGCAACAGGGAAGGCACAGCCGCCATTCTGGCCCATGACAGGCCTTTAGTTCGACCGGGTGCGGGCGTCCCACACCCGACCCGCACAGCCCGGACCCCTGTGACAGGTCTGTGACAGTCGAAGGACACCGCCATGAAGTCGCCCCGGCAAGCTTTTGGACATCGCACAGCAAGACGCGATGGTGCAAGGACCGAATGACGGACGTAACCGGACTCCACGACGGGGGGCGCGCGATGAACACGCTGCACAGCACCACATCAACCGCAGTTGTCACGCGCCTGCACGACCTGGGCCGCGGCGAGCGTCATGAGAAGTCCGGTGCCGTGAGCGGGCGGGGGTGCGCTCGCGGCGCCGGGCGTCAGCACACCGTGTACATGACGGTGGTTGACGCGCCGGAGACGGTGACCGAAGGGGTCGCTCACGGGGGAGCCGCGTACAGGGAGGCATCGGGGGAACGGCGTACATCGCTGTCGGAGGCCGAGTTCACGGCCTACGTGCAGGAACGCCGCGCCTCCCTGTACGCAACCGCCTACCACCTGACCGGCGACCGGTTCGAGGCCGAGGACCTGCTGCAGAGCGCCCTGTTCTCGACGTACCGCGCCTGGGACCGGATCAGCGACAAGGCCGCGGTCGGGGGTTACCTGCGCCGCACCATGACCAACCTGCACATCAGCGCGTGGCGCCGCCGCAAGCTCAACGAGTATCCGACCGAGGAGCTGCCGGAGACGGCCGGCGACACGGACGCGATGCGCGGCACCGAGCTGCGGGCCGTTCTCTGGCAGGCGCTCGCCCGCCTGCCCGAACTGCAGCGGACCATGCTGGTGCTGCGCTACTACGAGGGCCGTACCGACCCGGAGATCGCCGAGATCCTGGACATCAGCGTCGGCACGGTGAAGTCGAGCATCTGGCGGTCGCTGCGGCGGCTGCGGGATGACGAGGTCCTGAGTTTTGGTCGGGACCAGGAGGAGAGCTTCGGGGAGCTTGTCGCCTGAGGCGCTTCTTCGGGGGGTAACGGGGGCCCCGCTTGGGGGAGCGGGGTGTTGGGGGGGAACAGGCGGGACCAGAGGGCCGGGGGGCCTTGCTGGTCCCGTCGCCTTTTGCGGGCCCGTGCGCCCTCGCGCCGTAGGGCTTGCGGCTTCCACGCGGGTGCGGGTTGTTCGTGGTTGCTCGCGCAGTTCCCCGCGCCCCTAGGGGGTTATGACGTCGCCCGTGCTTTTGCTCTGCGGCCCGCCGCTGCTGCTGTCAGGCGGGTCAGGGCCTCCTTCTTGTCGCAGGCGTGGGCGCCCAGGGAGACGTGGCGGGCCACTATGCCCTTCTCCTCGCGCATCAGGCGCCAGCCCCGGCGGAGGAGGAACGGGACTGATTTGCGGCCCTCCTTCAGGTCGCGCAGGAGGCGGCGGCGAAACGTCGTCGAGGGGCGGCCGCGCAGGCAGAGGGCGTCGGCCAGGACACCGAGGTCGCGGCACCGTTCGACGATGTCCGCCGCGAAGATGCCCTCCGCGATGAAGAGGGGCGTGCGCTCGATGTCGAGCGCCTTCTCGCCCACCCGTGCGCTGGTGGCCAGGGAGTAGACGGGGACGTTGGTACGTCCCTTCTCGCACAGCTCGACGATCGCGGCGAGCGCCGCCTCCGTGTCCCAGGACCCTGTCGCGTCCCAGTCGATGTCCGACGTCCCGGGCACCAGCGGCAGGGTCGGGTCGTCGGCCTCCTTGTAGAAGTCGTCGAGACAGAGCACGGGAAGCCCGGAGCGGGCGGCGAACGACGACTTGCCGGAGCCGGAGGGCCCTGCGAGCAGGACGACCCGGGTCGGTATCGGAGGATGCGAACTCACGAGAGAACAGTGTGCGGCATGGAGGCGTCGGGGCCGAGTCCGCGTGGTGATGATGTGGCAGGCGACACGTTCAACTACTCTTCGTGGTTCTGTGGTGACGCAGAAGCGATTGTGCGGACGTTCCGCAGTTCCGGACCGAGAGGCTCAGGCGGAGAGATCATGGCTCGACACGCAGCCCGCAAGATTCCGATGACGACCAACGGCACCCGGCGCGCCCTGCTGCGCGCCGGGCTGACCGTGACCGCCGCCGGAGCGGTGGTCGGGGCGGGCGCCGTGACCGCGAGCGCCGCGCCCGCCCCCGACACCGGCAGCAGCGTGGGCTCGCCCGTGCAGGCCGCCGGCCAGGCGCTGACCGCCTCGACCACGCACGCGCTCGGGCCCCTCACGAAGCTGCAGCTCGACCCACTGGCGGGCACGGGCGCCGACCCGCTGGACAACGCGATCGGCGCGCAGCTCGCCGACTTCAAGCCGGTCAGCACGGCCGCGCTCACCCGCCCGATCACGTCGGGCAGTTCACTCTCCGAGCTGCCGCTCGTCGGCGCCGTGGTGGGCGGGCTGCCGGGCTGACGCCTTCTCGGGGGGCGGTGCGGTGCGCGTCCGCAGGGGTGTCTCGCGCACCGCCCACGCGACAGTGAACGCCACCGCGCACAGCGCCGCCGTGCCGAGCGCCACCCCGTGCAGCCCCTCGACGACGCTCGACCGGAACACCGCCGGTCCCGCGCCCTCCCGCACCCGCCCCGCGAAGACCGAGCCGAGCACGGCGACCCCGAGCGAACCGCCGACCGTCCGCAGCAGCGTCTGCGTGCCACTCGCCGCCCCGATGTCGCGGGGCTCCGCGCTGTTCATGGTGATCAGCAGCGCGGGCTGCATCAGACAGCCGAGCCCGGCGCCGAGGGGCAGGGTCAGGGCCGACGCCGCCCACACGGCCGTCCCGGTGTCCAGCAGGAGCAGGGCGAGGGCGCCCGCCGTGGCCAGCGCGCCGCCCGCGATCGGAAAGCGGCGGTAGGTCCCGCCCGCCCCCACCCGGCGGCCGATGAGCAGTTGGGCCGCCATCATGCCGAGCATCAGCGGGAGCAGCAGCAGCCCGCTCTCCGTCGCCGAGCGGCCCCGGACGAGCTGCATGTACTGCGGCAGGAAACTGGCGGCGGCGAGCATGGCGGCGCCCGAGGTGAAGCTCAGCACCTGCGCGAGGGTGAAGTTCCGGTCCCGGAACAGGCGCGGCGGGATCACCGGCTCGGCCGCGCGCCGCTCGGCCCGGACGAACGCCGCGAGCGCCGCCGCCGAGACCAGGCCGAGCCCGATGATCTGCGGTGACGTCCACGCGTACGTCGTACCCGCCCAGCTCGCGAGGAGGGTCAGGGCGAGGATCGTGGCGGTGAGCAGGGCGGCGCCCGCGAGGTCGATACGGGCCTTGACGCGTTCCGTGCGGACATGGACGCCCGCCCCGATGACGGCCAGCGCGACGGCGCCGACGGGCAGGTTCACGTAGAAGACCCAGCGCCAGTCCAGCTGGTCGGTGAGGAGGCCGCCGAGCAGCGGGCCGCCGATCATGGCGCCGGGCAGCAGAACGCCCATCAGCGACTGCGCGCGGGCCGCTTCCCCCGGGGTGAGCAGCGTCCCGATGAGCGCGAGCGCGCCCACGAAGAGACCGCCCGCGCCGATCCCCTGCACGGCACGGAAGGCGACCAACTGCCCCATGTCCTGCGCCAGTCCGCACAGCGCGGAGCCGGTGAGGAAGAGGGCGATGGAGGCGAGGTAGCTGCCCTTGCGGCCGTAGAGGTCGCCGACCTTGCCCCACAGGGGCGTGGAGACGGCGGCGGTCAGCAGATAGGCCGTCACCACCCAGGACAGATGCGCGAGGCCCCCCAGGTCCTCGACGATGACCGGCAGGGCCGTGCCGACGATGGTGCCGTCGAGCGTGGCGAGGACGATGCCGAGCAGCAGCCCGGCGATCACGGGCCGGGACGGTGCGGCGGGCTCTCCTCGTTCCGTACGTGTACGCATGCCTCCCCCTTCGGGCGGTACGTGGGTGACGAAGTGTCAGGCCGGGTACGGCCGGCTCTCCTTGGCGTCCCGCAGGGCGTGCGCCCACCAGGTGAGCTGGTCGAGCATCGCCTTCGCGGCCGTGTCCACCGCCGGGTCGTCGACGCGGCCGTCCGCCGCGAAGGCCCCGAAGGCGTTGTGGAAGCTGACGGTGTTGCGGATGGTCATGGCGTTCAGCTCGGCCATGACGACGCGGAGGTGCTCGACCGCGCGCAGGCCGCCCGACAGGCCGCCGTACGAGACGAACGCGACCGGCTTGCCGTGCCACTGCTCGTTGTGCCAGTCGACGGCGTTCTTCAGGGCGGCCGGATAGCTGTGGTTGTACTCGGGCGTGACGAAGACGAACGCGTCGGCGGCGGCGAGGCGCGGCGAGACCAGCGACAGCGCCTCCGTCGTCCCGGGCGGCGGCTCCTGGCCGAAGGCCGGCAGGACGGTGGGCAGCGGCGTCTCGGCGAGGTCGACGACATCGGCGCGCACGTCCTCGCGCTGCCCGAGGTGGCCGGTCAGCCACTTGGTGACGACGGGCGCGAAGCGGCCCTCGCGGGTGGAACCGACGAGGACGGCGACGCGCAGCGGTGTGCTGCTGCTGGACATGGTGGACCCCCTGGGAAGTGATGAGCGCCGACAAGGATGTGTACGACGTATATCCCGCGTACAACGTACACATCGACGTGTACGCCGTCTACTGTGGATACGCTGTACGCAACCGTGGGAGCGAGAGGGGCGGGCCGTGACGGCACCGAAGGACAAGGGCGGCAAAGACGAGAGCCGGCTGGTCGAGCCCTCGCTCTGGGAGCGGCTCGAACGGCCCGCACCCACCCAGCGCGCCTCGCTGACCCTCGACCGGATCGCCGAGGCGGCCGTGGAGCTGGCGGACGAGGAGGGTGCCGCCGCCGTCACCATGCGGCGCCTCGCCGCGAAGCTCGGGGTCGCTCCCATGGCCGCATACCGGCACGTGTCCGGCAAGGACGACCTGTGGGCGCTCATGTTCGACCGGGTCTCGGCCCGGCTCACGGTGGCCGACGACGTGACGGACTGGCGTGAGGTGCTGCGCTCCTTCGCCCTGCAGACCCGGGAGATGATGCTGCGCCATCCCTGGCTCGGCCAGGTGCCGGCGCCGCTCATCCAGCTCACCCCGGCGCGGATGGCCGTAGCGGAACGGCAGTTGCGGGCGCTGGCCGGCCGCGATCTGGACGCCGACTCGATGATGGCCGCGTTCCGCGCGGTCGGCGCGTTCGTGCACGGCGCGGCACAGTCGGAGATCGCCCTGCGCGAGTACAAGCGGGAGCACGGCTGGCAGAGCGGCGCCGAGACCCGCCAGGCGCTCGCGCCGCAGATGAACTACCTGATGGGAACCGGCCGCTACCCCACCTACAAGAAGTACGCGCTGTCCGCGACGCGCAAGGACGACCCGGGCTGGGAGTTCGAGTTCGGTCTCGACTGCGTCCTGGACGGGATCGCGCAGCGCCTCGGGATCTGAGCGCTTGCCCTGGTGCGGGCAGGGGTGAGGCCCCGGCCCCTCCTGGACGGAGGAGGAGCCGGGGCCTCAAGTGCGCACGTGGCTAGTACGAGGAGCCGGACGCGCCCAGCGAACCCGTGGGGTGCCAGACCGTCTTGGTCTCCAGGAACTGCGTGAGGCGGTCCGTGCCCGGGTCCGCCGTGAAGTCCTCCACAGGCTGGGGACGACGGACGCGCTTCAGGTTGTCGGCGGCCGCGATCTCCAGCTCCTTGGCGAGGGCCGCGTCGGCGCCGGTGAGGTCGATGCCGTTGACGTCCTGGTGCGCGGCGAGCGCCGGGGCGATCTCCGCCGCCTTGCCGGAAAGGAGGTTCACGACGCCGCCCGGCAGGTCGGAGGTGGCGAGCACCTCGCCGAGGGAGAGCGCCGGGAGCGGCGCCTTCTCGGAGGTGATCACGACCGCCGTGTTGCCCGACGCGATGACCGGGGCGATCACCGAGACGAGGCCGAGGAAGGACGACTCCTGCGGGGCGAGGATCGTGACGACGCCGGACGGCTCCGGCGTGGAGAGGTTGAAGAACGGCCCGGCCACCGGGTTGGCGCCGCCCACGATCTGGCCGATCTTGTCGGTCCAGCCCGCGTACCAGACCCAGCGGTCGATCGCCGCGTCGACGACCGCGGCGGCCTTGGACTTGCCCAGGCCCTCCGCCTCGGCGACCTCGCGCACGAACTGGTCGCGGCGGCCCTCCAGCATCTCGGCGACGCGGTAGAGGACCTGGCCGCGGTTGTACGCGGTCGCGCCCGACCAGGCACCGAACGCCTTGCGGGCGGCGACGACGGCGTCACGGCCGTCCTTGCGGGACGAGCGCGGGGCGTTCGCCAGCCACGAGCCGTTCTTCGCGTCGGTCACTTCGTACACCCGGCCGCTCTCGGAACGCGGGAACTTCCCGCCCACGTACAGCTTGTAGGTCTTGAGGACACGCAGACGGTCGGACATCTCAGACATCGAGGTACGCCTCCAGGCCGTGACGGCCGCCTTCGCGGCCGAAGCCCGACTCCTTGTAACCGCCGAACGGCGAGGTCGGGTCGAACTTGTTGAACGTGTTGGCCCAGACGACGCCCGCCCGCAGCTTGTTGGCGACGGCCAGGATGCGCGAACCCTTCTCGGTCCAGATGCCCGCCGAGAGCCCGTACTGCGTGTTGTTGGCCTTGGCGACGGCCTCCTCCGGCGTGCGGAAGGAGAGCACGGACAGGACCGGGCCGAAGATCTCGTCGCGGGCGACGGTGTGCGCCTGCGTGACGCCCGTGAACAGCGTCGGCGCGAACCAGTAGCCGGACGACGGCAGCTCGCACGGCGCCGACCAGCGCTCGGCGCCCTCGGCCTCGCCCGTCTCGGCGAGCGCCGTGATGCGGGCGAGCTGCTCGGCGGAGTTGATCGCGCCGATGTCGGTGTTCTTGTCGAGGGGGTCGCCGAGGCGCAGGGTGGTGAGGCGCCGCTTCAGGCTGTCGAGCAGCTCGTCCTGGATCGACTCCTGGACGAGGAGGCGCGAGCCCGCGCAGCAGACCTGGCCCTGGTTGAAGAAGATGCCGGTGACGATGCCCTCGACGGCCTGGTCGATCGGGGCGTCGTCGAAGACGATGTTGGCGCCCTTGCCGCCCAGTTCGAGGGTGACCTTCTTGTCCGTCCCCGCGACCGTACGGGCGATCTGCTTGCCGACGGCCGTGGAGCCGGTGAAGGCCACCTTGTTCACGTCGGGGTGCGCGACCAGCGCGGCACCGGCGTCGCCGTACCCGGGCAGGATGTTGACGACGCCCTTGGGCAGGCCCGCCTGGCGGCAGATGTCCGCGAAGAACAGGGCGGACAGCGGCGTCGTCTCGGCGGGCTTGAGGACCACCGTGTTGCCGGTGGCGAGCGCCGGGGCGATCTTCCACGCCAGCATGAGCAGCGGGAAGTTCCACGGGATGACCTGGCCCGCGACGCCGAGCGCCTTGGGGTTCGGTCCGTAGCCCGCGTGGCCGAGCTTGTCGGCCCAGCCCGCGTAGTAGAAGAAGTGCGCGGCCACGAGGGGGAGGTCGGCGTCCCTCGTCTCCTTGATGGGCTTTCCGTTGTCCAGCGTCTCCAGGACGGCCAGCTCGCGTGAGCGCTCCTGGATGATCCGGGCGATGCGGAACAGGTACTTGCCGCGCTCCGCGCCCGGCAGCGCCGACCAGGTGGTGAACGCCTTGCGCGCGGCCTGCACGGCCCGCTCGACGTCGGCCTCACCGGCCTGCGCGACCTCGGAGAGCACCTCCTCGGTGGAGGGCGAGACGGTCTTGAAGACCTTGCCGTCGGCGGCCTCGGCGAACTCGCCGTCGATGAAGAGCCCGTAGGACGGGGCGATGTCGACGACGGAACGCGACTCGGGTGCGGGCGCGTACGCGAAGGCGTTGGTCATGGGTGAGTTGCTCATGTCGGGATCAGTCCACCGTCACGTAGTCGGGACCGGAGTAGCGGCCGGTTGCCAGCTTCTGGCGCTGCATCAGCAGGTCGCTCAGGAGGCTGGAGGCGCCGAACCGGAACCAGTGGTTGTCGAGCCAGTCCGCGCCCACGGTCTCGTTCACGATCACGAGGAACTTGACGGCGTCCTTCGAGGTGCGGATGCCGCCGGCGGGCTTCACGCCGATCTGGACGCCGGTGGCGGCGCGGAAGTCGCGGACCGCCTCCAGCATCAGCAGCGTGTTGGCGGGGGTGGCGTTGACCCCCACCTTGCCGGTCGAGGTCTTGATGAAGTCCGCTCCCGCCAGCATGCCGATCCAGCTCGCGCGGCGGATGTTGTCGTACGTCGACAGCTCGCCGGTCTCGAAGATGACCTTCAGCCGTGCGGACCCGGAGGCCTCCTTCACGGCGCGGATCTCCTCGTAGACCTTCATGTACTTGCCGGCGAGGAAGGCGCCGCGGTCGATGACCATGTCGATCTCGTCGGCGCCCGCGGCGACGGCCTCGCGGACGTCACCGAGCTTCACGTCGAGCGCGGCGCGGCCCGCCGGGAAGGCGGTGGCGACGGAGGCGACCTTCACGTCCGTGCCGGCCACGGCCTCCTTCGCCGTCGCGACCATGTCGGGGTAGACGCAGACGGCGGCGGTGCGCGGGGCGGTGCGGTCGGTCGGGTCCGGGTTGACGGCCTTCGCGCCGAGCGCCCGGACCTTGCCCGGGGTGTCGGCGCCCTCCAGGGTCGTCAGGTCGATCATCGAGATGGCCAGGTCGATGGCGTACGCCTTCGCCGTGGTCTTGATCGAACGGGTCCCGAGCGCGGCGGCGCGGCTCTCCAGACCCACCGCGTCGACGCCAGGCAGTCCCTGGAGGAATCGGCGCAGCGTGGCCTCGGAGGCGGTGGCGTGGGCCAGCGCGTGTTCTTTGGCGGGGGATGCAGTGGGCATGCTCACGAGCTGAGCATATCTACGCGCGTAGCAGATGTATAGGGCCCGGGGTCCCTTGACCCGCTGTATCCGTACCCGGCGCGCACGCCCAGCCCCGGGGCTCCGCCCCGGCCCCGCTCCTCAATCGCCGGAGGGGCTTGATATTGCCCCCCAGGGGCGCGGGGAACTGCGCGAGCAACCACGACGCACGCGCCACGGACGACGGCTGTCAGCCACCCCAGGGGCGCGGGGAACGGCGCGCTCAGCCACGACGCACGCGTCACTCGGCGACGGCGCCCGGCCGCGGGGCCCGAAGCGGCCCGTGCCCAGCGACTCCGCGGAGGGAGTCCCTGGCGGGACCAAGCGCAGCGTCAGGCAGAATCGGGGTATGAGCAAGCCTCCCCCCTCGAACCCCGACCGCATCTACCGGTCACCCGCCGGCGTCGCCGGAGGCGTCGTGCTGCTGGTCCTCGGG
>NZ_JAOCNE010000009.1:0-197961 GCF_056172735.1 Streptomyces sp. R818 | reverse complement strand
GATCTCCCGTCTGGGGAGCCGCCGTTGACCCGGCGGCTCACAGCGGGACGAACGTATGCGGACATGCCGGTGGCGCGATGGACGGTTGTCCATCGCGCCACCAGAAGGGGTGAACGGCCGTAACTTTCCCGCGCGCGTGACGTTCGGTCGCGCTAAGGGTTCGAGCCGCTACATACAGCTACAGAATGTCAACCCTTGGGAAAGACCCAGGGGTTGGGCTTGCAGGTGATGCCATCGAGACTGAGGAACTTGGTCTGCTGCTGCATGACCGGCGCGAGCGCGCCGTTCCGCGAGCAGGAGACGTGGTTGTGGCCGAGCCGATGGCCGACCTCGTGGTTGATGAGCATCTGCCGGTACGGATAGATGGCCTGGTCGTGCAGTACGTCGTCGTACGTCTTCGAACCCTGGGCCCACCGGTAGGCGTTGATCATGACGCGGTCGGTGGCGGCGGAGTCGCACGACACGTTGTCCTCGGTCGTGTCGAGGCCGGACTTGGCGCACCAGGTGGCCGTGGTCCCGGGGCTGGCGAGCGTGATCACGAAGCGCGGCTCGCCCTTGGAGACACGTTCGAAGGTACGGGCGCCGTCGTGGGCCCAGCTCCGGTCGTCGTTCAGGGTCTTCTGCACCGCCTGCGCGAACAGCTTGCCGTCGAGCCCGAGCCCCTTCTCGACGTCGACGCGATAGAGAATCTTGTCCGCACCCGGCCTGGGCGCCTTGTCGGTGCCGGGGATCGTCTCGAAGTCCCCCGAGCCCTTCGCCTTCGCGGCCAGCGGGTACTTCATGCTCATCTTCTGGGCGTACGTCGCCGGGGCGGCCTGCGCCGTCTGCGACGGGGTCGCCCGGTCGTCCGAGCGCGACGCCGAATCGGTGTGCGCGCGGGGCCCGTCGGCGGCCCGCGCCTGCGCGTCGTTCGCGGCGCCGTCCTTGTCGGTGACCTGTCCGGCGACCACGACCGCGAGCACGGTGGTGACGGCCGCGGCGGCGATGCCGGTGTAGGTGAGGCCCCGGCCGCGCTTCTCGCGCTCACCGCCGCCCCCGCCCGGCTCGGCCCGCGTCTCCGAGCCAGCACCCGAGGACGAGCCCGCACCCGGGGACGAGGTCGCACCCGAGGACGAGGTCGAGCGGGAGCGCGAAGGCACCGGCGGCTCGTCGTCCCAGTCGGTGACGGACGCGTACGGATCCTTCGGACCCGCGGGGTTCCCGCGAGGGTGCGGGGCCTTCGGAGGCGCCTTGTCGAAGGCGTCGACGTACTCCTGGCGGGGCGACCGCTGCCGCGGCAGGACCGGCGACCCCGCGGGCGACCCGCCCGGCGCCCTGCGACCGCGCCCACCGTCCTCGCGATGCGCGGGCTCCTCGCGATGCTCGGGCGTACCCCAGCCCCCGCCCGGCTCCCGCTGCTCGGGGTGGCCGCCGCGGTTACGCGACACCTCGGGCCCGGCGGACGTGTGCGCCGGGGTGGAAGGCTCCCCGGACGGCGGCTCCACGGGCGCCTTGCGCCGACGACCGGTGCCCGGACGGGCCGGCCCGGGTACGCCGGAGCCGCGAGGCTCCCCCGTCCGCACGGCCGCTGCCGGTGCTTCAGGTATGTCGACGCTCTCCGCGCCGTCTGCCGGTCCTCGGCGGCTGTGCCGTCCCACTGGCCGCCTCAGCTCCCCTGCTCCGTAGTACTGCCTGTAGTGCTGTTGCCCGTAGTGCCGTTGCTCGTAGCGCTGTTGCCCGTAGTGCTGCCTGTATCGCCGATACTGCCCGACCTAACCGGAAGATCGTGCTCCCCGTCCAACGCCTCGGCGTCCGCGACAAGTTCCCGGAACGCCGTCGCGACTCTCTCCGGGTACTCCATCATGGCGACATGCCCCGCGTCCGGAAGCGTGAGGAGGCGTGCGTCGCGGAACGTGCGCGCCGCGCGCGCCGCCATCCGGTACGAGACGAGCTGGTCGCGCCCCCCGTAGATGAGCAGGGTCGGCGCGAGCACGCGCTCGGCCTGGCGCCAGAGCCCGTGCTGACCGCCGAGCGTGTACGCGTTCACGACCCCGCGCGCGGAGCGGGTCATCGCGTCCCAGAAGTACGGGAGTTGCATGCGGCGTTCCATCTCCTCCACGGCGGCCTTGAAGCCCTCCGGGGAGACCCGGCCGGGGTCGCCGTAGCAGAGGGCGGTGACGCCGCGGACGCGCTGCTCCGCCGTCCATTCCTTCGTCAGGCGCATGAAGAGCGCGGCAATGCCGGGGACGGCGAGGAGCCCGGTCGGCAGGGCGGTGCGCTGTACCCGGAGTTCGGGCAGGGCCGGTGACACGAGGGTCAGCGTCCGCACGAGGTCGGGTCGGACGGCGGCCACGCGCGTCGTGATGGCGCCGCCGAGCGAGTTCCCGAACAGGTGGACGGGGCCGCGCCCTTGTGCGTCGAGGTAACGGATGACCGCGCGCGCGTGCCCGGTGACCGAGTAGTTGCCGTCGTCCGGCGGCGGGGAGTCGCCGAAGCCGGGGAGGTCGAGGGCCTCGCCGTCCACGCCGTCCTCGAGCAGCGGCATGAGCGCCGACCAGTTCCGCGAGGAGCCGCCGAGACCGTGCACGTACAGGGCGGGCGGCAGCCCCGCGCGCGTGCCGGGCCGGGACCGGACCGAGAGCGTGAGCCCCGGCAGAGCGACCGAGCGCAGCCGCTCCCCCTCCGCGACCTTGACGGTGCCCGGTCTGGGCACCGCGGCGGCGATGGCGGGAGGCACACGCGGCGAATCGGTCGAAGACATGCGGCATATGTTACGAGACGATCACGCACTGGATCGTGTGTTCGCTGTCACAGATAGCTCATAGTTCTAGCCAAAGCTCAGCCGCTGCTTTATTTGCACGCCATCACACCGCAAGACACGGCAGCACACCGCATCGCGCCGCATCGGGGTGTCTCCTACGCTCGAATCAGGGCACCCGCCCACACAAGGAACAGGTGAGGAAGGGAGCCGTTCATGGCAGTCGACCCCGGTGAGCCCGAGACCTTCGCGGCTGACGAGCCCCAGGAAATCGATGTGGAGGCGCCGGAGGCGGACACCGCCGAGCAACTGACGGAAGTCGCGCCCGGCGAGGACGACGTACCAGGGGCGACGGCCGACCCGGCCACCGCCGCCGAAGGGGACCGGGCGGAGCAGGCACGGGTCGTGGCCCTCGACGAGGACGACTACCGCTAGCGACGGCAGCGACGGCAGCGACGGCAGCGACCGAAAACGGCTGTCGGTGACGACGGCTGTGGACGCCGGTCGGCGGTTTGCGCCGCTTTGCGTGTGTAGCGACCCCGCCCGCCCCCCGCGCGTGGGACACACATGGCTTTCACAGTCGTCCGGTCCATGAAATTCTGCGCTCGCACCGCGCACATCCTGGTTACCCAAAAGTACGATGACGGCGCGGCGCACACCGCGCACGGACGATTTTGGGAGGCGGCGTGACAGCCACCGAGCAGACGGAGGCAGCGCGCCCCAAGGGCACGCGCCTGCCGCGCCGAGCCCGACGCAATCAGCTTCTGGGCGCGGCCCAGGAAGTTTTTGTCGCACAGGGGTACCACGCGGCCGCGATGGACGACATCGCCGAACGGGCCGGGGTCAGCAAGCCGGTGCTCTACCAGCACTTCCCCGGCAAGCTCGACCTCTACCTGGCCCTGCTCGACCAGCACTGCGAATCACTGCTGCAGTCGGTCCGCACGGCCCTGGCCTCGACGACGGACAACAAGCAGCGCGTCGCGGCGACCATGGACGCCTACTTCGCGTACGTCCAGGACGACGGTGGGGCGTTCCGCCTCGTCTTCGAATCGGACCTGACGAACGAGCCGGCGGTGCGGGAGCGCGTCGACCGGGTCAGCCTGCAGTGCGCCGAGGCCATCTCGGACGTGATCGCCGAGGACACGGGCCTGTCCAAGGACGAGTCGATGCTCCTCGCCGTTGGCCTGGGCGGCGTCTCGCAGGTCGTCGCGCGCTACTGGCTGTCCAGCGAGAGCCCCGTCGAGCGCGACAAGGCCGTTCAGCTGCTGACATCGCTGGCCTGGCGCGGCATCGCCGGGTTCCCGCTGCACGGCGCGGACGGGCACCCGGACCAGCACTGACAAGCCCCCGCGAACCGGGCACTCGGCCGCTTCCGAGCCGCCCCGCACTTTGTTCCCGTATCGCTGTTCGCTCTTGGCGTGCAGCCGGGGCACCAGGTGCCTCGCCTCACCGGGCTAATGTTTGCTGCGTACGGCGCGCGGTCGTCCGCGCACATCACGGATCGTCGGAGGGACAAGGCCGTGGAGGTCAAGATCGGCGTGCTGCACACGCCCCGCGAGATCGTTCTGGAGAGCGGCCAGGCCGCCGAGGAGGTCGAGAGCGCGGTGGCCGAGGCGTTGTCCGGCAAGGCGCAGTTGCTCTCCCTTACGGATGAGAAGGGCCGCAAGGTGCTGGTTCCGGCCGAGCGCCTCGCTTATGTGGAGATCGGCGAGCCGTCGGTGCGCAAGGTGGGCTTCGGCCCGCTGTAGTGAGCAGCCAGAGGGCTGTAGCGAGCAGCTGAACGGTTGCAGTGAAGCAGCCAGAGGTACGGGGAAGGGCCCGGCGGCATCGTGCCGCCGGGCCCTTCCCCGTACACAGGGGCCCCGTACACAGGGGCCCCGTTCACAGGGCACGCACAGCAAGGGCCTTGAGGAGGATTGCGTTCCGGGTGCCAGGGGTAGACCGGGTAGGACCGATTTGCACCAACTGGCAGCGCGGGAGGGACCCTCACCATGCTTCTCGAAGCTCTCGGCTCCGCACTGCTCGGCCTGGCCCTCGCATGGGCGGCAGGCCTGCGGATGCCCCACCGTCTCCCGTCGCGCGCGCTCGTGCTCGCGACCGGGATCACCGGCGCCCTGTTCGGGGCGTTCATCACGCACAACGCGCTGGGCGCGGGCCATGTGCTCGCCACGCTCGTCGGCGCGCTCGTCCTCTCGGCGGCGCTGCTGTCGCTGCTGGTGCGCCCCACCCGGGGCAGAGCGCACCGGCTGAGCCCGAACCCGTAACCGCCGGCAGGCGCTACGCGGCGAGGCCCAGGGCCGCCATCCGCTTGGTGTGCGCCTCGGTGATGCGCGAGAACATCTTGCCGACCTCGGCGAGGTCGAAGCCGTCGGCCACACCACCGACCAGCATCGTCGACAGGGCGTCGCGGTCGGCGACCACCCGCTGCGACTGGGAGAGGGCCTCGCCCATCAGCCGTCGCGCCCACAGGGCGAGGCGCCCGCCCACGCGCGGGTCGGCGTCGATCGCGGCGCGCACCTTCTCCACGGCGAACGAGGCGTGCCCCGTGTCGTCGAGCACGGCGAGCACGAGGGAGCGCGTGTCCGAGTCGAGCCGGGCCGCGACCTCCCGGTAGAAGTCACTGGCGATCGAGTCGCCGACGTACGCCTTGACCAGGCCCTCCAGCCAGTCCGACGGGGCGGTCTGGCGGTGGAAGCCGTCGAGGGCGCCGACGAACGGGTCCATCGCGTCGGTCGGCTCGACACCGATCACCGAGAGGCGGTTGCGCAACTGCTCGAAGTGGTGGAACTCGGCGGACGCCATCTTCGCGAGCTCCGCCTTGTCGGCGAGCGTCGGCGCGAGCTTCGCGTCCTCCGCGAGCCGCTCGAACGCCGCCAGCTCCCCGTACGCGAGCGCGCCGAGCAGGTCGACGACGGCGGCGCGGTAGTTCTCGTCCACGGACGCGGTGGCCCAGTCCTGGGCGGCGATACCGGTCGCGGCGGGGGTCTCTCCAGCGGACGGCTTGGCGTTGTCAGGCGTCTCCATGAAGCGCACAATAGCCCGCTCCGCGCCCCCGGTAAGTCCCTGGTCAAAGAGTGTGACGACGACTACGTGACCTATTCGGCCATCGCACATGCGCGTTTCCGGGGTATGGTGGTAAAGAGCCCGCCGCGTGCAAGTCCGAATCCTGGCACTTGCGCGTATCCGCGACGGGCCTCACGAATGAGGATGCCCGGTCGGAGGCCCGATCGGCTCCGACCCGACAGCCCTCCGGCTCGTCCGTCACACGGCGTACGGCACGAGGAGGGGCCCTCAGCGGCACGAGCGCTCGAGCGTCGGCAGTGGTCCCGCGTCAACCGGTCCACCCGCACTGTGCACCCGCACCGGTGCGGATCGAGACCGGCGTACCACCGGCACGGTCACGACCCCCGCGTTCGCCTCGCACCGCACCTCACAGAAGAGGCAGCACCCTGACTACGCAGACTTCCACGTTCCGACAACTCGGCATCCTGCCCGAGACCGCCGAAGCCCTTGAGGCCGTCGGCATTGTCAACGCCTTCCCCATCCAGGAGATGACCCTCCCCGTCGCCCTCTCGGGATCGGACGTCATCGGCCAGGCCAAGACCGGCACGGGCAAGACCCTCGGCTTCGGTCTGCCGCTCCTGGAGCGCGTCACCGTCCCCGCGGACGTCGAGGCGGGCCGGGCCAGGCCCGAGCAGCTGACCGACGCCCCGCAGGCGCTCGTCGTGGTCCCCACGCGCGAGCTGTGCACGCAGGTCACCAACGACCTCCTCACCGCCGGCAAGGTGCGCAATGTGCGCGTTCTCGCCATATATGGCGGTCGCGCCTACGAGCCCCAGGTCGAGGCCCTCAAGAAGGGTGTCGACGTGATCGTCGGCACCCCGGGCCGCCTTCTCGACCTCGCTGGGCAGAAGAAGCTCAACCTCTCGCACGTCAAGGCGCTCGTCCTCGACGAGGCCGACGAGATGCTCGACCTGGGCTTCCTGCCCGACGTCGAGAAGATCATCAACCTGCTTCCGGCGAAGCGCCAGACGATGCTGTTCTCGGCGACCATGCCGGGCGCCGTCATCAGCCTCGCCCGCCGCTACATGTCGCAGCCCACGCACATCAACGCGACCTCGCCGGACGACGAGGGCGCGACCGTGCGCAACACGGCGCAGCACGTGTACCGCGCGCACAACATGGACAAGCCCGAGATGGTCGCGCGCATCCTGCAGGCCGAGGGCCGCGGCCTCGCGATGATCTTCTGCCGCACCAAGCGCACCGCCGCCGACATCGCCGAGCAGCTGCAGAAGCGCGGCTTCGCCTCCGGCGCCGTCCACGGCGACCTCGGACAGGGCGCGCGCGAGCAGGCGCTGCGCGCGTTCCGCAACGGCAAGGTGGACGTGCTCGTCTGCACCGACGTCGCCGCGCGCGGCATCGACGTCGACGGTGTGACGCATGTCATCAACTACCAGTCGCCGGAGGACGAGAAGACGTACCTCCACCGCATCGGCCGCACCGGCCGCGCGGGGCGCAAGGGCATCGCGATCACGCTGGTCGACTGGGACGACATCCCGCGCTGGCAGCTGATCAACAAGGCGCTCGACCTGAAGTTCAACGACCCGGTCGAGACGTACTCCTCCTCGCCGCACCTCTACGAGGAGCTGAACATCCCGGTCGGCACCAAGGGTGTCCTGCCGCGCTCGGAGCGCACGCGCGCGGGGCTCGGCGCCGAGGAGATCGAGGACCTGGGCGAGACCGGTGGCCGGGGCGCGTCGCCGCGCGGCGGCCGGGGTGGTCGCTCGGGCGACCGTGACCGTGGCCGCGACCGGGACCACGGTCGTGACCGCGACCGGGACCGCGACCGGGACCGGGACCGGGACCGGGAGCGTTCCAGCCGTACGCCGCGTCGTCGGCGCCGGACGCGCAATGGCGAGCCCGTCGCCGCGGCCCCGGAGACGACCGCGACCGTACCGGCACCCGCCGGCGCGCCTGCAACGGCGCCGGTGACGCCTGTCGCGCAGGACGCGACGGAGCCGCGTACGCCGCGTCGCCGTCGCCGCACGCGCGGTGGGGCGCAGGCCGCCGCCGTCACGACGGCCGCCGCGGCTCCTGTGGCGGAGCCGGTCGTCGAGGCCGCCGAACCCGCCGAGGCGCCGGTCGCGCCGCGTCGTCGTACGCGGAAGAAGGCCGACACCGTCGTCGAGCAGGCCGCCGCGCCGGCCGTCGAGACCATCGAGACCGCTGAAGCCGTCGAGGCGGAGGCCGCCCCGGCCAAGCCGCGTCGTACGCGCAAGAAGGCGGAGGCCGCTGTCGACACGGCGGAGGCCGTCGAGACGAAGCCGACCCGTACGCGGAAGAAGGCGGTCGCCGCGGCTCCGGCGGAGGAGGCTGTCGCCGAGCCCGCCGCCGCGCCTAAGCGCACGCGTAAGAAGGCCGTTGCGGCCGCGCCGGTCGAGGAGGCTGTCGCCGAGACCGCCACCGCGCCCAAGCGGACCCGTAAGAAGGCCGTCGCCCCGGTCGAGGAGGCTGTCGCCGAGACCGCCACCGCGCCCAAGCGCACGCGCAAGAAGGCCGTGGCCGCCGCCGCGCCGGTCGAGGAGACCGCCGCCGAGGCCACCGCGCCGAAGCGGACCCGTAAGAAGGCCGTCGCCCCGGTCGAGGAGGCTGTCACCGAGACCGCCATCGCGCCCAAGCGCACGCGCAAAAAGGCCGTGGCCGCCGCCGCGCCGGTCGAGGAGACCGCCGCCGAGGCCACCGCGCCGAAGCGGACCCGTAAGAAGGCCGTCGCCCCGGTCGAGGAGGCTGTCACCGAGACTGCCACCGCGCCCAAGCGCACGCGCAAAAAGGCCGTGGCCGCCGCCGCGCCGGTCGAGGAGACCGCCGCCGAGGCCACCGCGCCGAAGCGGACCCGTAAGAAGGCCGTCGCCCCGGTCGAGGAGGCTGTCACCGAGACCGCCACCGCGCCCAAGCGCACGCGCAAAAAGGCCGTCGCCGCCGCCCCGGCGGAGGAGGCCGCGCCCAAGCGGACCCGTAAGAAGGCCGTCGCCAAGGCCCCCGAGGCCTGATCGGCAACGCCGCACCGCGGTAGCAAGGCCCGGTCCCCGCACGTGCGGGGACCGGGCCTTGCCCGTACCCCCTCGCCTCACCCCACCTCACCCCACCTCACCCCCTTCCGCGCCTCAATGCGCCGCGGCGCGTACGCTCACCGGCATGAGCAGGCCCCCGACCTTCACGCCGCCGCCGGGCACGCGCGCCCGCACTCTGCGCACCGTCCGCGGTGACTTCGCCGCGCTCGTCGGTGAACCGGCGTCCGGTGCGGTGCGGGGCACCACGCTGTTGCTGCCGGGGTTCACCGGCAGCAAGGAGGACTTCATCGCGCTGAACGAGCCGTTGAACGCGGCGGGGTACCGCACCGTGGCCGTCGACGGCCGGGGCCAGTACCAGACGCCGGGCCCCTCCGACGACGAACGCCCGTACGCGCTCGCGGAGTTGGCGCAGGACGTGCTCGCCCAGGCCGCGACGCTCGGCCCGGCGAAGGTGCATCTCCTCGGGCACTCGCTCGGGGGGCTGGTCGCGCGCGCCGCGGTCATCGCGGACGCGGCTCCGTTCGCGTCGCTGACGCTGATGGCCTCGGGCCCGGCCGCCGTCTCCGAGGCGCAGCGGCAGCGGATCGAGCTGCTGCGGGACGCGCTCGCCGCGCTCGGCATGGCCCAGGTCTGGGAGGCCATGCAGGCGCTCGACGCCGCCGAGGACGTGGTGGACGTACGGGGTGACGAGGACGCCCTGCGCCAGCGCTGGCTGAGCAACAGCCCGGCGCAACTCATCGTCACGGGACGCCAGTTGCGTACCGAACCGGACCGGGTGGCGGAGCTGGCCGCGGTCGCGCCGCCGGTGCACGTGCTGTCCGGCGAGCGGGACGACGCCTGGCCCGTACCGCTGCTCGACGAGATGGCGCGGCGCCTGAAGGCCGAGCGCACGGTGATCAGTGGCGCCGAGCACTCCCCCAACACGGACCGCCCCGCCGAGACGGCAGCGGCTCTCGCGGCGTTCTGGCACCGGCACCCGGCCGCCTGACCAGCGCTGTCGGCAGCCGGGCCCTCCCCACACCCGTAACGCTTCGCAATCGCACCCTCACGCTACCGCCAAGTAATTAGGCCGCCGAAAATTTTCCTTAGCGTAGGGAATGTTTGTTGGTGGCAACCCGTTGTCACTTACAGAACGCGGGGCACTCTAGCCACGCAATCCACTCTTAACGGCCAGGCAACCGCCTGGCCGTACGGCAGGTCGAGGCTGTTGTCCTACGCCCTGCACCAGTAGTTCTCCTTCAGGAGGATGACCAGACGAAGGGAGAAGCCCTTGCGCTTCGAAATCATGCGACTCGACGACGTCGACGGCACCGCCGTGGACACCACCGTCGTGGACGCCGCCTCCGTCAACCGGATCGTTCAGCAGGCCGCCGCCATAGGGCAGCGCCTCTACATCCGCCCGGCCGAGTCGTCCGCCTCGTAACGGCGTAGCGACACCAGACGTCGAAGCCCCCGTACGCACACGGCGTACGGGGGCTTCGTGCTGCGCGGTCCGCGACGGGGCCTAGCTGTTCTGGATCACCTGGGTCACGCCGTTGATGATCTGCTGCACGGCGATCGCCGAGAGCATCATGCCCGCGAGCCGGGTCACCAGGACCACGCCGCCGTCCTTGATGATGCGGATGATCACGAGCGAGTAGCGCATGACGAGCCACAGGACGACGTGGATGGCGATGATCGCCGTCCAGACGGAGAGCTGCGTCGTGACCGAGTGGGCCTTCTGGACGGCGAGGATCACGGAGACGATCGCGCCGGGCCCGGCGAGCAGGGGCATGCCGAGCGGGACGAGGGCGACGTTCACGTCCTTCGTCTGCTGGGGCTCGTCGGTCTTGCCGGTGAGCAGGTCGAGCGCGATCAGCAGGAGCAGCAGACCGCCCGCGATCATCAGGGCCGGCACCGAGACGTGCAGGTAGTCGAGGATCTGGTGGCCCAGGACGCCGAAGACGGCGATGACGCCGAAGGCGACACAGACCGCCTGGAAGGCCATGCGCTTCTGGACCTTGGCGGGGCGGCCCGCGGTGAGGGCGAGGAAGATCGGGGTGATTCCGGGGGGATCCATGATCACAAAAAGCGTGAGGAAGAGGGATCCGAAGACGGCGACGTCGAACACAGTGGGGCTTGCCTTGCGGAGTTGAGCGCGGCTGAGGGCACGCGCGAGCTGAGCGGGGGAGAGGAGAAGCGAGGGGGCGCGCCCTCGAAAGAAGGTGCGTCAGGCGCGGGGTCCGCCGGCGCCGGGGACCGGGAAGGCGCCCGTGGCGCGGCGCGTGATCTCCCCGTAGACCTCGGGGTCGGTCGTGTACTCGCCGAGCACGCAGGTCTTGCGGCTGCCGTGGTAGTCGGAGGAGCCGGTGGCGAGCAGGCCGGTGTCGGCGGCGAGGCCGCGCAGCCGGTCGCGGGTGGCGTCGTCGTGGTCCATGTGGTCGACCTCGATGCCGTCAAGGCCGGCCGCGGCCAGTTCGGCGATGGCCGACTCGGGGACGGTCCTGCCGCGCTTGGCGGCGCCCGGGTGCGCGAAGACGGTGACCCCGCCCGCGGCCTTGACCAGGCGGATCGCCTCGAAGGGGTCGGTCTCGTGCTTCTCGGCGTACGCGCGGCCGCCGTCGGCCAGCCACTGGGGCGTGAAGGCGTCGGAGACCGTGTCCACGACGCCGAGCTCGACGAGCGCGGTGGCGATGTGCGGGCGGCCGACCGAGCCGTCCCCGGCGATCCGGGCGACCTGATCCCAGGTGACGGGGACGCCGAGGTCGTTCAGCCTGGCGATCATCTTCTTGGCGCGCGGGACGCGGTCGTCGCGGACCAGTTCGCGCTCGGCGAGGAGGTCGGGCTCCTCGGGGTCGAAGAGGTACGCCAGCATGTGCATGCCCACGCCGTCGAGGCGGCAGGAGAGTTCGGCGCCGGTGACCAGGGTCAGGCCGGTCGAGAGCCCATGGAGCGCGGCGATCGCCTCGGCGTGGCCGCGGGTCGAGTCGTGGTCGGTGAGCGCCACGACGTCCAGTCCGGCCGCCGCCGCGTTCCGCACCAGCTCGGCCGGGGTGTCCGTACCGTCGGACGCGGTGGAGTGGGTGTGCAGGTCGATGCGCACGGCTGCGTACTCCTCCGGACGACGTGGACGGATGGGACGGGACGGAACGGGGTGCATGGCCCCGCTCGCACCAAGGCCCGTACAGATGCTCGTACGGGCGTCTCGCGCGGAGGGGGACGCTCCAGGGTAACGGGGATTTCGGACAACCCCGCCCTCACCCGTGGGCGGTCCCGCCCATCACTCCTCCCCCACCTGCTGCAGGATGCGCGGCGACAGCGCCCCGCACGGCAGCAGGTCCACCTCCGCGCCCGCGTCCCGCAGATCGGTGAGCACCAGCTCGTCGTACATCAGCAGGCCGGAGCTTTCCGGCCAGACGACGGCCCACAGCCACAGGCCGCGCGCCTCGCCCGCGAAGACGGCGCGGTCGTCGGGGGTGCCGGAGACGTGCCACATGGGGGTGGGCCGCCCCGCCGCGAGGAGCTTGGCCTGCGGCGGGCCCGAGACGTCCATGTACGGGCCGGGGTCCGGGCCGTCGATGCCCGCGTACCGCGCGCCGAGCCCGACGCCCAGCTCCTCGGCGACGAGCACCAGCTCACCCATGCCGCCGAGCGGACCGGGGCCCGAGCAGGCGACGGCGGTGGCGCGGCCGCCGGTGCGGTCGTCCCCCGCGTTGGCGACGCCGGTGAAGAGCCAGCCGACCGGGAGCGGCCACGGCATCCACACGGGCACCTGTGCGCGGCGCACGACGACGCCGAGGGCCTCGACGCTGGGCGGGATCACGGGCTGCAGCGGGTGCACCGCCCCGTGTGCGTCGCACTGCCAGGAGTCGGCGAAGAGGCCGGGAGCCCTGACCCGGCCACCACACTTCGGGCAACTGGGTTCGCCCCTCATAAGGCCCCACGGTCCTCTCCGTCCCGCGTCGCGTCAAGGACGATCACCCGTCCGGAGGGCGCCGCGCGGAGGTGTTCCGCCGGGTGGCCGGAACCACGATAGATGTAGCTTGCATTTATTAGCGCAGCTAACTTATTATATGTATACGTCAACGATCAGAAGGGCCCGAGAGCCACCAAGGAGAACCGGAATGGGCATGAGCCACAGCAGTGCGGGAGGCACGCTCCTGCGTCAGCCGAAGGCGGTCTGGGCGACCGCCGGGGCGTCCGTCGTCGCCTTCATGGGCATCGGCCTCGTCGACCCGATCCTGCCCTCGATCGCCAAGGGCCTGGAGGCGACGCCCAGCCAGGTCTCCCTGCTCTTCACCTCCTACTTCCTCATCACCGCCGTCGCGATGCTGGTGACCGGCTTCGTCTCCAGCCGGATCGGCGGCAAGAAGACCCTGCTCGCCGGGCTCGCGCTCGTCGTGGTCTTCGCCGCGCTCGCGGGCACCTCGGGCTCGGTCGGCGAACTGGTCGGCTTCCGCGCCGGCTGGGGCCTCGGCAACGCGCTCTTCGTCTCGACCGCCCTCGCCGTCATCGTCGGCGCCGCGGCCGGCGGCAGCGCCGCCGCGATCCTGCTGTACGAGTCCGCGCTCGGCCTGGGCATGGCGTGCGGGCCGCTGGTCGGCGCCCTGCTCGGCAACGCGAGCTGGCGCTATCCGTTCTTCGGCACCGCCGCGCTGATGGCCATCGGCTTCGTCTGCATCACGGTGTTCCTGAAGGAGCAGCCCAGGCCCGCCACGAAGACGTCGATCCTCGACCCGATCAGGGCGCTCGGCCACGGCGGGCTCGCCTCGGCGGCGATCTCGGCGTTCTTCTACAACTACACGTTCTTCACCGTGCTCGCCTTCACCCCGTTCGTGCTGAACATGACGCCGTACAAGAGCGGGGGCGTGTTCTTCGCCTGGGGTGTGCTGCTCGCGCTGTTCTCGGTGATCGTCGCGCCGCGCATGCAGGCCCGGTTCGGCTCCCTGAAGGTGCTCGGCGGCTCGCTCGTCCTGCTCGCCGCCGACGTGCTCGTCCTCGGCTACGGCAACCACACGGCCGCCGTCGTCTGCACCATCCTGTCCGGCGCCTTCATCGGCGTGAACAACACGGTCTACACCGAGCTGGCACTCGGCGTGTCGGACGCGCCGCGCCCCGTGGCGAGCGCGGGCTACAACTTCGTGCGCTGGTTCGCCGCCGCTGCCGCCCCGTTCTTCGCGCCGAAGATCGAGGAGTGGAGCGACATCCACATGCCGTTCGTCGTCGCCGCGGTCACGGCGGTCATCGGCGCGGTCGTGGTGTGGGTGCGCAGGAACGCGCTCACCCACGAGGTGGAGGAGCTGGAGCCGCAGCACGCCACCGAGGACGGCGTCAGCGTCTTCGCCGCACAGTAAGTACTGCGGGGATTCTCGACTGCGGGGATTCCCAACCGCGGGGATTCTCAGTCGAGCGGGACGGACTTGCGCAGGGGATCGCGCAAGTCCGTTCCCCCGTTCAGCCACTTCTCCTGGAGCGCGGCCGCGCCGTGCACCCGCTTCCACGCCGCCTCGTTCGGCGTCATCGGCAGCAGCGGCAGGAACCGTACGGGGTCGAGCGGCTCGTCCAGATCGAGGTCCTCGACCAGGCCGCCCGGCTCCGCCACCAGGACCGAGGTGAACGGGGCACCGGGCCACAGCGCCTCGCCCACGTCGAGCGACGCCCCCGGCGCCACCACGAGACCCTCGACCTGCGGGGACGCGGCCAGCACGGCGAGCGGGCGCAGCACCTTGTCGGTGTCGGCGAGGCCGGCGCGGACCGTGAGCACCAGCTCGGCGCGCGGGCCCTTGACGGGGTCGGCCAGGGCCGCCGTCGGATCGGACATCGGGGACGCCGACATGCCGAGGGTGGCGTACCGCACGAGGCCCTGATCGCCGTCGGTGAAGCGGAGCACCTCGATCCGGTCCGTGCCGAGGAACGTGACCGCCGCGCGCGCGTCCGGTTCGCCCAGGGCCGTGGTCAGCCGGGCCTCGACCAGCGCAAGAACTTCTGCCATCCCGCGAGCATAGAACTCGCATGCGTTGGGTAAAGAAGGGGCTTGCTTTCTTCAGGCGGCTGATACTCTGGGCCGCCGGTCGGAATGGTGCGCGGTGCGCATCCGCCGGGGGCTCTCGGAGCCCTCGAAGAACCGACCCACACACGTCCCCCACGGGGGACCGGCCGGAGGAGGTGGGGCTGTCATGGATCGAAGTCGACCGTGCAGTACCACCCGTTCTTCCGGCCGCTAGGCCCGCACGCCCCCTTCGCAGTCAGCAGCGCGACCGTTCCACCGTCTGCTTCCCGGGCTGCCCGCGTACGCCGGAAGAGCGCTTCGACACCGCCTGATCCCTGAGATCTTCCCGATCTCGATCCGCATCAGTAAGCGAAGCCGCCCAGCGTCGGTGCGGTGCTCCCCGCTTTGTGGACGTGCAGCGTGTCCGGTTGCCCAGGACGTCCTCATTCCGGGTAGTGCCGATCTTCCGGTCGCCACGGCGCGGCTCCCGCCCGCGAAGGAGCCTGCCCATGTCGATGATCCGCGACCTGCGTGCCGCCGTCCGCCCCTCGCTGCGCAAGAGCGTGGCCCCGTACGGCAACGAAGCACGTAATACGTATGACGCCACCCGCGACCCGTCGGCCGTCTCCGCGGTCGTCGACTGCGCGGTCTACCGGGACGGCGCCCGCGCCGAGTCCCCCGCGGGGCTCACCCCGCGCGAGGCCCGCCTCCAGGTGCGCCGCGACGGCGGCTTCGCCTGGATCGGGCTGCACGAGCCGACCGAGGCCGAATTCGCCGGAATCGCCGCCGAGTTCGGGCTGCACCCGCTCGCCGTCGAGGACGCCGTCCACGCCCACCAGCGGCCCAAGCTGGAGCGGTACGACGACACGCTGTTCACCGTCTTCAAGACCATCCACTACGTCGAGCACGCCGAACTCACCGCGACCAGCGAGGTCGTGGAGAGCGGCGAGGTCATGTGCTTCACCGGGCGGGACTTCTTCATCACCGTCCGGCACGGCGGGCAGGGCTCGCTGCGGGCCCTGCGCCACCGTCTCCAGGAGGACCCCGAGCTGCTCGCCAAGGGGCCGAGCGCGGTGCTGCACACCATCGCCGACCACGTCGTCGACGGCTACCTCGCCGTCGCCGACGCCATGCAGGACGACATCGACGAGGTCGAGACCGCCGTCTTCTCGCAGACCGGCAAGGGCTCCCCGCGCGGCTCCGACGCGGGCTCCATCTACCAGCTCAAGCGCGAGGTCCTGGAGTTCAAGCGCGCCGTCGCGCCGCTGCGCCGCCCGCTGCAGCTGCTCAGCGAGCGGCCGATGCGGTTGATCGACCCGGACATCCAGAAATACTTCCGCGACGTCGCCGACCACCTGGAACGCGTGCAGGAGCAGGTCATCGGCTTCGACGAACTGCTCAACTCCATCCTCCAGGCCAACCTCGCGCAGGCCTCCGTCGCCCAGAACGAGGACATGCGCAAGATCACCTCGTGGGCCGCGATCGTCGCCGTACCGACCATGGTGTGCGGCGTGTACGGCATGAACTTCAAGTACATGCCCGAACTGCACTGGCGCTACGGGTATCCGCTCGTCCTCACCGTCACCGTCGCCGCCTGTTTCACGATCCACCGCACCCTCAAGCGCAACGGCTGGCTGTAGCTACGCTGGCCCGTATGACGACTGAACTGCTCGATGCCGCCCTCGTCGAGGAGGCCACGAAGAAGTCCGGGCTCATCTGGGTGCGCGGCGACGACGGCCCCGAGCGGGCGTTGTGGCACGTGTGGCACGAGGGCGCGGCGCTCGTCGTCGGCGACGGGCCCGGCGAGCAGCCGCTGCCCGGCCTTGTCGACGGGGGTGCGGCGACCGTCACCGTTCGCAGCAAGGACAAGGGCGGGCGGATCGTCGGCTGGCGGGCGGAGGTTTCTGAGCTCGCGCCCGGGAGTGAGGCGTGGGAGGCGGCCGTCGCGGAGCTGAAGGGGAAGCGGCTGAACGCGCCCGACGCGGAGACGATGACTCTGCGATGGGGGAGGGAGTGCCGGGTGGTGCGGCTCGAACCCGTTCGGGGAGCGGGGGTTTTGGCGGCCTCTGCGGGGTCCTTGGCCGCTGCTCCTGTGCCGTCGTCCGCTGTTACTCGTAACGCCGTGCCTGCCGGGTTGCCCCGATTGCTTGGGCGGCGGCGTAAGCGTTGAGGTCTCGGGGCTCCGCCCCGGGCCCCGGTCCTCAATCGCCGGACGGGCTTGATGTGGCCGAGGCGGGCTTGATGTGGCCGAGGCGGGCTTGATGTGGCCGAGGCGAGCTCTCTACGACGTCGGCAAGGCCTGGCCGTAGTCCACCGTTTCCGTTTCCTTCGGTTCCGTCAGGGGGAAGTCGCGGCCCCACTCCGTCAGCCGGAGCGTGCCCGCGCCGCCCGCTCGTTCCAGGCGGAGGGGGTATGCCGTGCCCTCCAGGGAGACGTCCAGGGTGCCGCCCGCGCCGTCGTCGCCGGTGAGCTGGATCGTGCGGGTGGAGCCGGAGGTCGAGCGGTCGCCCTTGTCCAGGGTGCCGTGCAGGGTGAGGAGGCCGTCCAGGAGGACGTCCTTGTCGGTGAAGGTGGAGAGGCGCTTGTACGCGGGGTCGCCCGTCGGCACCTTCACGTACTTGCCGTCGAGCTTCTCCGCCGCCGCTGCGTCCCCGGCCGAGCCCTTCGCGTCGTCCGAGTGGGTCCAGAACTCGGCGCCCGCCTTGAGGTACAGGTGCTCACCGACGCGCAGCAGCCGGAACGTGCTGCCGCTCGTGGTCACCGAGCCCGTGCCGCCGTCGTCCTTGAGCCGCATGTCGAGCTTGTACGTGCGGCCGCCGCTGACCACCGTGCCCGCGAGGTGGACGGTGGCCGCCGCCCGGGCGGCCTTGACCGTACGGGTCTGGATCTTGGCCGGTTCGAGCTTGCCGACCCCGTTGGTGCCCGCGTCGGGGTCGTCGCCGCCGCAGCCCGCGAGCGCGGCCGCGAGCCCCGTGCACAGCGCGCCTGCCAGGAACGTCCTGCGGATGCGGCGGCGCGGGGGACGTGCGGTCACGGGCGGGACCACCTCTCGTACGGCATCGGGCTCGACGGCAGTACGGCAGCGTACCTGTGTCATCTGCGGTTACTCGTACGGGACCGCACACGGGCAGGCACCCGCGGGCGCACGGCGTGTTCGACGGCCAGCGGATAGCCTGAGCCCCGGATTGCGCGGATAGCAG
This sequence comes from Streptomyces sp. R818, assembly GCF_056172735.1. Classification (NCBI taxonomy): domain Bacteria; kingdom Bacillati; phylum Actinomycetota; class Actinomycetes; order Kitasatosporales; family Streptomycetaceae; genus Streptomyces; species Streptomyces sp. R818. Next base: position 179,985 of record NZ_JAOCNE010000009.1, on the reverse strand, counting down.
GATGGATCAGCACGAAAGGACGGTACGAGGAGACATGGCAGCAGTGGCTCCACGGATCTTTGTCTCCCACCTGTCCGGTATCGCCGTCTTCGATCCGAACGGGGACCAGGTCGGACGCGTGCGCGACCTCGTCGTCATACTCCGTCCCGACCGGCGGCCGCCCCGGCTGCTCGGCCTCGTCGTCGAGCTGTCCACGCGCCGCCGCATCTTCCTGCCCATGACCCGGGTGACCGGCATCGAGTCGGGCCAGGTCATCACGACGGGCGTGCTCAACGTGCGCCGCTTCGAGCAGCGCCCCACCGAACGCCTCATCCTCGGCGAGATGCTCGACCGGCGCGTACGGCTCGTGGAGAGCGGCGAGGACGTCACCGTGCTCGACATCTCCATCCAGCAGCTGCCCGCGCGCCGCGACTGGGAGATCGACAAGGTCTACGTCCGCAAGGGCAAGGGCGGCACCTTCCGGCGCAAGGGCGAGGCGCTCACCGTCGACTGGGCCGCCGTCGACGGCTTCGCGCGCGAGGAGCAGGGGCAGGGCGCCGAGAACCTGCTCGCCACCTTCGAACAGCTGCGCCCCGCCGACCTCGCCAACGTCCTGCACCACCTCTCCCCCAAGCGCCGCGCCGAGGTCGCCGCCGCCCTCACCAACGAGCGTCTCGCCGACGTCCTCGAAGAGCTCCCCGAGGACGACCAGATCGAGATCCTCGGCAAGCTCCAGGAGGAGCGCGCCGCCGACGTCCTGGAGGAGATGGACCCGGACGACGCCGCCGACCTCCTCGGCGAGCTGCCCGAGGCCGACAAGGAGCGCCTGCTCGCCCTCATGCGGCCCGGCGACGCGGCCGACGTGCGGCGCCTCATGGCGTACGAGGACAAGACCGCCGGCGGTCTGATGACGACCGAGCCGATCGTGCTGCGCCCGGACTCGACGGTCGCCGACGCGCTCGCCCGCGTCCGCAACCCCGACCTGTCCCCCGCGCTCGCCGCGCAGGTCTACGTGTGCCGCCCGCCGGACGAGACGCCGACCGGCAAGTACCTCGGCACGATCCACTTCCAGCGGCTGCTGCGCGACCCCCCGTTCACCATGGTCAGCTCGATCCTCGACGAGGATCTGCAGGCCCTGTCGCCAGAGGCCCAGCTGCCGGAGATCGCCGGGTTCTTCGCCACGTACGACATGGTGGCGGCGCCCGTCGTCGACGAGAGCGGGGCGCTGCTCGGCGCCGTTACCGTCGACGACGTACTGGACCACATGCTGCCCGACGACTGGCGCGAGCAGGAGTTTCACCTTTCGGGGGACGTGAACGAGGGGGACGTGAAGGACGGGGACGCGAACGGCGGGGACGTGAACGATGGGGACGTGAACGATGGGCACTGACGAACGCGAGCGTGAGCGGGAGCGCGAGGCGCGGGCCCTGGCCGACACGTCCCGCCGCTCCCGCATCCGGCTCGACCAGCCGCGGCCCGCGCGCCGCAAGCTGCTGCCCGACTACGACCCCGAGGCGTTCGGACGGCTGTCCGAGCGCATCGCGCGCTTCCTCGGCACCGGCCGGTTCATCGTCTGGATGACGGTGCTCATCATCGCGTGGGTCGCCTGGAACGTCTTCGCCCCGGCCTCGCTGCGCTTCGACACCTACCCGTTCATCTTCCTGACCCTGATGCTGTCCCTGCAGGCGTCGTACGCCGCTCCGCTGATCCTGCTCGCCCAGAACCGGCAGGACGACCGCGACCGCGTCAACCTCGAACAGGACCGCAAGCAGAACGAGCGGTCGATCGCCGACACCGAGTACCTGAGCCGCGAGGTGGCGGCCCTGCGCATCGGTCTCGGCGAGGTCGCCACGCGCGACTGGATCCGCTCCGAACTGCAGGACCTGCTCAAAGAGCTGGAGGAGCAGCAGCGGACCATCTCCAGGGGCGAGGTATTCCCGGCCGACGGCGAGCGCCGACGTGACGTAGACGACCGCTGACGGGGCTTCGGTGCCCCGGTTACCGCGCCGTACTATCGGGCGTATGGCTACGGAAGACGCGGTGCGCGAGGCGCTCGCGACAGTGAACGACCCCGAGATCCAGCGACCCATCACCGAACTGGGGATGGTCAAATCGGTGGACATCGGTGCGGACGGAGCCGTCGCGGTCACCGTGTACCTGACCGTCTCCGGCTGCCCGATGCGCTCCACGATCGAGAACAACGTGAAGGAGGCCGTCGGCCGCGTCGACGGTGTCACGCGGGTGGACGTGACGCTCGACGTGATGAGCGACGAGCAGCGCAAGGAGCTGGCGGCGGCGCTGCGCGGCGGCACCGCCGAGCGCGAGGTCCCCTTCGCCAAGCCCGGCTCGCTGACCCGCGTCTACGCGGTCGCCTCCGGCAAGGGCGGCGTCGGCAAGTCCTCCGTGACCGTGAACCTGGCGGCGGCGCTCGCCGCCGACGGCCTGAAAGTCGGCGTCGTCGACGCGGACATCTACGGGCACTCCGTCCCGCGCATGCTCGGCGCCGACGGCAAGCCCACCCAGGTCGAGAACATGATCATGCCGCCGTCGGCGAACGGCGTGAAGGTCATCTCCATCGGCATGTTCACGCCGGGCAACGCCCCTGTGGTCTGGCGCGGCCCGATGCTCCACCGCGCCCTGCAGCAGTTCCTCGCGGACGTCTTCTGGGGCGACCTCGACGTGCTCCTGCTCGACCTGCCGCCGGGCACCGGTGACATCGCGATCTCGGTCGCCCAGCTCGTGCCGAACGCCGAGATCCTCGTCGTGACGACCCCGCAGCAGGCCGCCGCCGAGGTCGCCGAGCGGGCCGGCTCCATCGCCGTACAGACCCACCAGAAGATCGTCGGCGTCGTCGAGAACATGTCGGGCCTGCCCTGCCCGCACTGCGGCGAGATGGTCGACGTCTTCGGCACCGGCGGCGGCCAGATGGTCGCCGAGGGCCTGACGAAGACGACCGGGGCGACCGTGCCGGTCCTCGGCGCCATCCCCATCGACGTCCGCCTGCGCGAGGGCGGCGACAACGGCAAGCCGGTGGTGCTCAGCGACCCCGACTCCCCGGCCGGGTCGGCGCTGCGCGCCATCGCGACCAAGCTCGGCGGCCGTGAGCGCGGCCTCGCGGGCATGTCCCTGGGGATCACGCCGCGCAACAAGTTCTGAGCGCTTGCCTCGTACAGGCAGAAGGGCGGGCCGCACCTGTTCAGGTGCGGCCCGCCCTTCTCCGCGTGCGTGCACGTGTCACGCGAGCGCGGCCACGTCCTTGATCACGGAGAAGGCGAGCCCGTACGCGCTCATGCCCCGCCCGTAGGCCCCCAGGTGCTCCCCCGCCTGCGTGGAACCGGCGAGCACCCACCCGTACTCGGACTCGCGGTAGTGGAACGGCGTCGGGACCCCGTCCACCGGCAGCGACAGCGTCGCCCAGTCCGAGGAGTTCAGGTCGTCCGCGAGCACCCAGGCCGTCTCGGTCTGCTGCTCCAGCCAGTCGTCGCGCAGGGTGTGGTCCATCTGCGTCGGCCACGTGTACGAGAGCAGCCCGACCCCGGCGAGCCAGGCCGCGGACGAGACGGACGTGGCGTCCAGGGTGCCCGTGCCGTCGGCGCTGCGCCGCGTCGGATGCGCGGCGACGGTCACCACGACCGCGAACCGCTCGGTGTCCTCCGTGCTCTCGCTGCGGACCGAGGGCTCCTCGCCGTGCCCGATCGAACCGTGCTCGACGGACCCGTCCGCCGTGGTGCCGACCTGCATCAGCCAGCGCGGTCCCGTGAAGGCCTCGTCCAGGCCGTACCAGGGGAAGGGCGCCAGCAGGTAGCCGTCGACCGTGCGCCGGGCCGCAGGGGCGTCCTCGGCCCCCTCGGTGTCCGGCGCCTGCGCGCCCACCCGACTCGTCGTCTCCATGTACCCGGCCGCCTCCTCGCTCTCGTACGGACCGGAGCGGACCGCCCCCCTCGGGCGTTCTCACGTCCGGCCCGCGCAACCAACAAGGCAGGATGCCACACCGGACCCAGGGGGCCCGGCTTCGACCGGTGTGGTTCAGGTCGCGTCGGCGTCGAACGGCGGGTGATCGTCGGCGGCCGGCTTCGCGGGCCGCTTCTCCAGGTCGGGGCCCTTGCGCATGTCCACGCGGGCGCCGTTCGACGACGCGGAGGCGGTGCTGGAGGTGGCGGCGGAGTCGTCCAGCTCACCGACGGTGTGCACCGCGTCGGTGACCTCGGCCATCTCCTTCTTCAGGTCGAACCCGTTGCGGATCTCCTTGAGACCCAGCTCGTCGCTGTCCAGCTGCTTGCGGATGAACGTCTTCGGGTTCAGGTCCTCGAACTCGAAGTCCTTGAACTCCGGGCCCAGTTCGCTGCGGATGTCTTCCTTCGCGCTGTCCGAGAACTCGCGGATCTTGCGTATGGTGCGCGAGACGTCCTGGATGAGCTTCGGGAGCTTGTCGGGGCCGAAGACGAGGACGGCCAGCACGACGAGCGTCACGACCTCCAGTGGGCCAATGTCGTTGAACACCTTGCACTCCTAGCGTGTCCTCGGCCCGCGGTCGGTCTTCAGCAGCAGGTCTTCGGCTGGTCCGGCATCGAACGGACCGGGTCCACGGTACCCGGCGATGCTGTCCGTCCGGTAGCCACAGGGCGACGGACAGGATCACGCGGGGCCGTGGGGTGCGGTCCGCGGGGCGCGGTCAGTCTCCGTCCGCCGAGCCGAGGACCAGGGTGACCTTGCGCTCCGTCCCGCCCCGTTCGACCGTCAGGTCCAGCTCGTCCTTCGGGCGGTGCGCCCGGATCTTGACGATCAGCTCCTCGCCGGTGTGCACCCGGACCCCGTCGACCTCGGTGATCACGTCGCCGGGCCTGATGCCCGCCTTCGCGCCGGGGCCGCCCGCGCTGACGGCCGAGCCGCCGTCGTTGCCCTTCGTGCCCACGCGGGCGCCGTCGCCGGAGTAGTCCATGTCGAGCGTGACGCCGATCACCGGGTGGGTGGCCTTGCCGGTGTTGATGAGCTCTTCGGCTACGCGCTTCGCTTGGTTGATCGGGATGGCGAAGCCGAGGCCGATGGAGCCGGACTGGCCGCCGTCGAGGTCGGAGCCGCTGTCGGCGGAGCGGATGGCGCTGTTGATGCCGATGACGCGGGCCTTGGAGTCGACGAGCGGGCCGCCCGAGTTGCCGGGGTTTATCGGGGCATCGGTCTGCAGCGCATCGACATAGCTCACATCGGTCCCGTCGCCCTTCTCGCCGCCCGCCGTGATGGGGCGGTCCTTGGCGCTGATGATGCCCGAGGTGACCGTGTTGGCGAGGTCGAAGGGGGCGCCTATGGCCACGACGGGGTCGCCGACCTGCACGTTCTCCGAGTTGCCGAGGGGCAGCGGCTTGAGGCCGCGGACGCCGGACACCTTGATGACGGCGAGGTCGTAGCCACTGTCGTGCCCGACGACGTCCGCGTCCGCGCTCTCGCCCCCGGCGAAAGTGACCGATATCCGACCGCTGGAGCCCGCCGGCTGGACCACGTGGTTGTTGGTCAGGATGTGGCCGCGGCCGTCCAGCACGAAGCCGGTGCCCGTGCCCTCCTCCGACGAGCCCTTCGTGTGGATGGTGACGACGCCGGGCAGCGCGCTGGCGGCGATCCCCGCGACGCTGCCGGGGTCGCGGCGCGCGGACTCGGCTCCGGCCTGCGGCAGCTTCACCTCGGCCCCGCCGTTCCGCTCCAGGTAGGACCCGAGGGCGCCGCCGACGACCCCCGACACGACGGCGATCAGCACCGCCCGACCACCACGCCCCGCCGCGACCGCCGGGGCCGCTCCCCGACGAGCCCCCGCTCCCCGACAACCCGACGGGCCCGGCCCACGGGTCATACCGCTGCCAGGGCCCTCCGGGGTGGGGCGGGGTGGCCGTACGGGTCCTGGGGGCCGGGGTAGGGGTGACCGGGGTTGTGCGGGTGGGCGGGGCTCTCGGGGGCCGGGTGGGGCTGATCCGGGCTGGGCTGGTGCGCGGCGACCTCGGGGGCCGGGTAGGGCTGATCCGAGCTGGGCTGGTGCGCGGCGCTTCCGGGGGCCGGGTAGGGCTGATCCGGGCTGGGCTGGTGCGCGGCGCTCTCAGGGGCTGGATAGGGCTGGTGCCCCGTGCTCTCGGGGGCCGGGTAGGGCTGGTGTGGCGCGGCCGGGGCTCCTGCGTAGGGCTGCTCGGGCGTCGGCTGTTGAGCCGCCGGGCTGGGATAGGGCTGCTCGGGCGTCGGCTGCTGAGGCGCGGTCGAGTACGGCTCCTCGGGCATCGGCTGAGCGGCCGCCTGACTCGGGTACGGCTGCTCGGGCGCGGGCTGCGGGGTCTCGGCCGGGGTGCCCGGGTACGCCGCGTGCTGCGCTGCGAACGGTGACGCCGTGCCGTGCGGCGGGGTGGTCGCCGGGTGCTGCACGGGCGGCGCGGGCGCCCACGGACCGGGCTCGCCGTAGGGCGGGGTGCTGTAGGGGTCCGGGTCGTGGAGCGGGCGGGGGGCGTCCTGGTCCGAGGCGGCCGAGTCGGCACCTGCCTCCGAGGCAGGGGCGTCCTGCGTCGGGGCCGCTCCGGCCCCCGAAGCCTCGGAAGCCACCGGGGCGCCGGGACCTGCCAGGGTTGTCCTGAACCCAGACTCAGCAGGCTCAGCCGGAGCCGCGCCGACCGGGTCGACCGGACCCGGCCCGCCCGGCCCGGACACCGCGTCAGCCGCCCGAGCCGCAGGCACGGCCTCGTCCGCCGGGGCGACCGGAGCCGCCCCCTGCATCGAGTCGGCCGGGGCCGGCGGAGCCAAGTCGTATGTGCCCGGTGTGGCGTCGGACATGTCACCGGTTCGCGCCGAACGCGTCTCGGGGCTGGCGGTCACGCCGTCACCAGGGCCGGCCACGGCGTCCGGTGCCCCAGCGGGCGGCACCTCACGGACCGGGCCCTCGGCGTCCGGCGGCACCTCACTTCCCCCGGGCCCGTCGATACCGGCCGGCTGCGGAGCAGGCAGGTGCCAGTCGCCGTCGTCCGTCGGGCCGCCCGTGTTCGGTCGGGGGCGGCTCCACCACTTGGCCTTCGTGGGCTTGCCCTCGTCCATGTCCCGCCGATCTCCCCAGCACCTGGCCCGCGGCACGACGCCCCGGGCTCCTCACGTGGATTCAACCAGGTTCCGCGGCCCGGGCGCAGGGGGCGTCAGCGGACCGTGGCCGACCGGGAGGACAGGGTCGGCGCGGAGGCCGAGGCCGTGGCCGGGCCGGTCGGGGCCGGGCGTGGCTCCAGGGCGACCGCCGCGGGGGGCGACGGCGCGGGAGCGGCCGGGCGTATGAGGGGCGACATACGGGCCGCACCCGACAGCAGCGGCGTCGCGAACGGGTAGCTCGCGCTGTTCACCCGGCCACCGGGCAACAGCGGCGCACTGGCCCGCGTCGGCGCGACCGGCGCCGAGAGCGCACCCCCGCTCTGCCCGAGCAGCGGCGCCATGGACCTGCGGCGCTGGGCCTCGGAGACGGACGAGGCACCGGAGGCCTGGCTGCGCAACGGCGTGACATTGCTGTTGGAGCCACCGCCACGGGTGTCGGAGCTGTCGAGCGGCGCACCGGCGGTGACCCCGCCGAGGGCGATCGCGGCCAGCGACACCGCTCCGGCCGCCGCGAAGGCGAAGCGGCGCCCGCGCGAGGCCCGCTCGCTGTCGTGCCGGTCCACGCGGCCCACCTCGTGGATGCGGAAGCCGCGCTGGGCGGATGCGGGAAGGACGGCGGCATGGCCGCCGAAGGGCTCCTGGTCTACGGCGAAGACGCCGCCCCCGAGCCCGAGTCCGGGTCCGCTGCCGAAGGGCCGTCCGGTGGCGAATCCTCCCCCGAACGGTGGTCCCCCACCGTCGCTGTCACCTCCGGCGGGCAGCCCCTGGAGGCGGGCGAGGAAGCTCTCGGAGGGCGGCGGCGGGGCCGCCTCGGCGAAGACGCTCTTGAGGCGGCGCTGCGCGTCGGCCTCGGCCTTGCACTTGGGACAGGTCGCCAGGTGCGCGAGGACGCGCTCGCGGGCGTCATGGTCCAGTTCACCGTCGACCAGCGCGGCAAGCCGGTCTCCGAGATGCTGGTCGGCCGCGGTCTGGTGACGCTCGGCAGGGTTGAGACGTGATCCACTCACGCGGTCGCGCCCCCTGTTCCTAGGACGGGGATCCCTCCCGTGGTCGCGAGCGTGCGGCGCTCGGCGCGAGCCTCGGGCGAACGGTGCTGCAGCGCCTTGCGCAGCTGCGAGCGGCCGCGGTGGATGCGGGAGCGGACCGTGCCCAGCTTCACACCCAGGGTCGCGGCGATCTCCTCGTAGGAGAGCCCCTCGATGTCGCAGAGGACGACGGCGGCACGGAACTCGGGCGCGAGCGTGTCGAGCGCCTGCTGGACGTCTGCGTCGAAGTGCGCGTCGTTGAAGACCTGCTGCGGCGACGGCTCACGGCTCGGCAGCCGCTCGGCGGCGTCGTCCCCGAGCGCGTCGAAGCGGATGCGCTGCTTGCGGCGGACCATGTCCAGGAACAGGTTGGTCGTGATGCGGTGCAGCCAGCCCTCGAACGTGCCCGGCGTGTACGTCGAGAGGGAGCGGAAGACGCGGACGAAGACCTCCTGCGTGAGGTCCTCGGCGTCGTGCTGATTGCCCGTCAGGCGGTACGCGAGGCGGTAGACCCGGCCGCTGTGCGTGCTGACGATCTCCTCCCAGGTGGGCGGAGTCCACGCCTGTGATTCCGCGTCAGCGGCAAAGGTCGCGGTCTGCTGCGCGGAGTCAGTGGTGCGGGATCGGTCAGCGGTGTCGGTCACGGATTTCGGCTCACCCGCCGACCTGAGAAAGCGCCGCAGCACTCCTCCCCGATCCACAGGCGCAGCCGCACCTCCCCTGTCAGCTCTGGTGGTGTCCAGTGGAGCCCCTACCATAGCCACCTCGCCCGTTAGCTCCGGATAAGCGTTTTTACTCAGATTTGCCGGTCGACTCTCGGCCGTCCGTTTCGTCCCCATCAAGCGCGCCCTGCCCCCCGCTTCACCCCGCCGTTTCCCCCTGCCTTCTCAAACGCCCGGTCCCATCTGCGAGTTCCCGGCGCCAACGGATAAAGTCACGCGCAGGCAAGCACGGGCGAGCGCGGACAAGCACAGCCATGCAGGGGACAACGGGGACAGGAGAGGGCCATTACCGGCAACCGGCAGACGAGCTGGGCGTTCGCCGACGCCTTTGTCGCCGAGGACGACGCTGTGCGCTGGGCCCGGGACCGGGCCCGCGAGGCAGGTCTTCGCTCGGTGTCCCCCGGCGCGGGTGCCGCGCTGCGGATGCTCGCCGCCACGGTGGAGGCGAAGGCCGTCGCCGAGATCGGTACGGGCACGGGGGTGTCCGGAATCCATCTGTTGCACGGGATGCGCCCCGACGGCGTCCTGACCACGGTCGATCCGGAGCCGGAGCAGCAGCAGTTCGCCCGGCAGGCGTTCCGCGCGGCCGGTTTCGCCGCGAACCGGGCCCGCTTCATCCCCGGGCGCGCCCTCGACGTCCTGCCGCGCCTCGCGGACAGCGGGTACGACCTGGTCTTCTGCGACGGCGACCGGATGGAGAGCCTCGACTACCTCGCTGAATCGTTGCGGCTGCTGCGCCCCGGCGGCCTGGTCTGTTTCGAGGGCGTCTTCGCGGACGGGCGGACCGTGGACTCGGGCCCGCAGCCGGTGGAAGTGGTGCGGCTGCGGGAGCTGCTCCGCGCGGTGCGCGAGAGCCCCGAGCTGGTCTCGTCCCTGCTGCCGGTCGGGGACGGGCTGCTCTGCGCGGTCAAGCGCTGAGCCCCGTACACGCCACGCGAGACCCGTACACGCCGCGCGAGACCCGTACACATCGCCCGAGATCCGGGCATACGACTGCCCCGGCACCGAATGTGTGCCGGGGCAGTCGAAAAGGTATGGTCGCTTCCGCGTCAGCCGACGACCTTCTTCAGGGCGTCGCCGAGGGCATCGGCCTCGTCCGGCGTCAGCTCGACCACGAGCCGACCGCCGCCTTCGAGCGGAACGCGCATGACGATGCCCCGCCCCTCCTTTGTCACCTCGAGCGGGCCGTCACCCGTCCGCGGCTTCATGGCCGCCATGCTCGTTCCCCTTCCTGAAACCAGCTCATCGTCAGCCGACGGCCCTCTGGACGGGCACACGTCACCGGCATCGAACACATTGCTTCCTGTCATTATCCCGCATCGCGGAGCCCGATGACCAACATCAGTCGGCATCGCTTGCGCAACGCGCTTGAGCAAAACCACTCATTTCGGCGATGTGACTGCGATACTGCGCCGCTTACGTGGCCTTGCTGTGAGGAATTTGTTTGACGCAGGTCACATACCGGGACCGCTCCAGAGGCCGTGATCTCCGTCATGCTGAGCACGGACACCTAAGCAACCGCATAGCGGACCGCACTGCAGGAGGAGCGTCATGGCCGACACCGTGCTCTACGAGGTGAGCGACGGGCTCGCGACGATCACGCTGAACCGCCCCGAGGCGATGAACGCGATGAACACCGAGGCCAAGGTCGCCCTCCGCGAGGCGGTGCGGGCGGCCGCCGCGGACGACGCCGTGCGGGCCGTGCTGCTCACGGCCGCCGGGGACCGCGCGTTCTGCGTCGGGCAGGACCTGAAGGAGCACGTGACCACCCTGGTCGAGGACCGCAAGGCGGGCTCGGGGCAGACGATGAGCACGGTGCGGGAGCACTACAACCCGATCGTGCGGGCGCTGACGGGCATGGCGAAGCCGGTGGTGGCCGCGGTGAACGGCGTGGCGGCCGGCGCGGGCTTCGGCTTCGCCCTCTGCGCGGACTACCGGATCGTGGCGGACACGGCGTCGTTCAACACCTCGTTCGCCGGTGTCGCCCTGACCGCGGACTCGGGCGTCTCCTGGACCCTGCCGCGGCTCGTGGGCCCGGGGCGCGCCATGGACCTGCTGCTGTTCCCGCGCACGATCTCCGCGCAGGAGGCGTTCGAGATCGGCGCCGTGCACAAGATCGTGCCCGCCGACGAACTGGCGGAGACCGCGCGCAAGCTGGCCCTCATGCTCGCCGCCGGGCCGACCGTCGCGTACGCGGCGCTGAAGGAGTCGGTGGCCTTCGCCGCCGACCACTCCCTGGACGAGTCCCTGGAGAAGGAGGACGAGCTCCAGACCCGGGCGGGGGAGTCCGAGGACCACACCATCGCCGTCCAGGCGTTCATCGCCAAGGAGAAGCCGAACTACCTCGGGCGCTGAGGCCGCCGCTGGGAGAAACTCAGGCAGGCGTGCGGGCGACGCAGTCCGCCAGGTGGTCGTTGACCAGGCCGCACGCCTGCATGAGCGCGTACGCCGTCGTCGGGCCGACGAAGCGCAGGCCGCGCTTCTTGAGCGCCTTGGACAGGGCCGTCGACTCGTCGGTGACGGCCGGTACGTCGGTGAGCGCGCGGGGCGCCGGGCGCGTGGCCGGGTCCGGGGCGTGGGACCAGATCAGCTCGTCGAGATCGCCCGGCGACCAGTCGGCGAGCACGCGCGCGTTGGCGAGCGTCGCGTCGACCTTGGCGCGGTTGCGGATGATGCCGGGGTCGGCGAGCAGGCGCTCGCGGTCGGCGTCCGTGAAGGCCGCCACCTCGGAGATCTTGAAGTGGGCGAAGGCGGCGCGGAAGGTCTCGCGGCGGCGCAGGATGGTGATCCAGGACAGGCCCGACTGGAACGCCTCCAGGGACAGCCGCTCGAAGAGCGCGTCGTCGCCGTGGACGGGGCGGCCCCACTCCTCGTCGTGGTAGGTCACGTAGTCCGGCGTGGACAGGCCCCAGGGGCAGCGCAGAGCGCCGTCCGGGCCCGGGACGGCGCCGCTCGTCGGCCGGCTCATCGAAGGCCCTCCCCGGCCTCGTCCTGGTAGCCCTGGTAGCCGCCGGGCGGCGCGAAGCCCGACCCGGGGCCGGGGCCCCGGTCGACCGGCCGCCGCGCCTGCGCGTGGGCGGTGGCGAGGGCGGACTCCAGCTCGGAGATGCGGGCGTCGCGTTCGGCCAGCTCCGCCCCGAGGCGGTTCAGCGCGTCGTCGACCTCCGCCATGCGGTAGCCGCGCACGGCAGTGGGCAGCCGCAGCTCCTCGACGTCGGCGCGGGCCAGCGGGCGGTCCTGGGGCAGCGGGTCCGCGTAGAACTGGGGCGGTTCCTCGGGCAGGGCGCCGCCGTCGCCCCCGCCGAGGACCGCGAGCGTCACCGCCGCGACCACCACGACGAGCGCGGCGACCAGAAACAAGAACATGACCATCGCTGCCGTCCCCTTGGCTCGACCGGGCCGGTGTGCGCACACGGCCCGGAACCATCAGGCTCCGATCGTGCCATGCCGCACCGACGGTTAAGGTCGCAGGCGGACGTTGCGGCATGATCCAGAGGAGAGTCACAGGGATGCTCAGGCTTGGCGGGCGCGAGTTCGACGCGCACGAGCCGGTGATCATGGCGATCGTGAACCGTACCCCGGACTCCTTCTACGACCAGGGCGCCACGTTCCAGGACGAGCCCGCGCTCGCCCGCGTCGAGCAGGCGGTGGCCGAGGGCGCCGCGATCGTCGACATCGGCGGGGTGAAGGCGGGCCCCGGCGAGGAGGTCGACGCCGCGGAGGAGGCGCGGCGCACCGTCGGTTTCGTCGCCGAGGTACGGCGCCGGTTCCCCTCGGTGATCATCAGCGTGGACACCTGGCGCCACGAGGTCGGCGAGGCCGTGTGCGAGGCGGGCGCCGACCTGCTCAACGACGCGTGGGGCGGGGTCGACCCGAAGCTCGCGGAGGTCGCGGCCCGCCACAAGGTGGGCATCGTCTGCACGCACGCGGGCGGCGCCGAGCCCCGTACGAGGCCGCACCGTGCCACGTACGACGACGTGATGGCGGACATCCTCGACGTGACGGTCTCCTACGCCGAGCGGGCCGTCGCGCTCGGGGTCCCCCGCGAGTCCGTCCTGATCGACCCGGGGCACGACTTCGGCAAGAACACGCGGCACTCCCTGGAGGCGACGCGGCGGCTGCCGGAGATGGTGGAGACCGGCTGGCCCGTGCTGGTCTCGCTGTCCAACAAGGACTTCGTCGGCGAGACGCTCGACAAGCCCGTCAAGGAGCGCGTCATCGGGACGCTGGCGACCACGGCGGTGTCCGCGTGGCTCGGGGCGCAGGTCTACCGCGTGCACGAGGTGGCGGAGACCCGGCAGGTGCTCGACATGGTGGCGTCGATCGCGGGGCACAGGCCCCCGGCGGTGGCCCGCCGGGGACTCGCGTGACAGGTACTACCTGCGGCTAGTTGCCGGTCTCCTTGGTGACCAGGGTGATCGCCTCCTCCACGTCGTCCGTGACGTGGAAGAGGAGCAGATCCGCCTCGCTCGCCTTGCCCTGGGCGATCACCGTGTTCTTCAGCCACTCGACGAGGCCGCTCCAGTACTGCGTACCGAAGAGGACGATCGGGAACCGCGTCACCTTGGTCGTCTGGACGAGGGTGAGCGCCTCGAACAGCTCGTCCAGGGTGCCGAGCCCGCCCGGCAGGACGACGAACCCTTGCGCGTACTTCACGAACATCGTCTTCCGCACGAAGAAGTAGCGGAAGTTCAGGCCCAGGTCGACGTACGGGTTGAGGCCCTGTTCGAAGGGCAGCTCGATGCCGAGCCCGACCGACGTGCCATTGGCCTCCACGGCGCCCTGGTTCGCCGCCTGCATGGCGCCGGGGCCGCCGCCCGTGATGACCGCGAAACCGGCCTCCACGAGCGCCTTGCCGATCTCCACGCCCGCCGCGTACTCCGGTGAGTCCACCGGGGTGCGCGCCGAGCCGAAGACACTGATCGCGGGCGGCAGTTCGGCCAGGGTGCCGAAGCCCTCGATGAACTCCGACTGGATGCGCAGGACCCGCCAGGGGTCTGTGTGCACCCAGCCCGAGGGTCCTTCCGAATCGAGCAGACGCTGGTCACTCGTCCCGGCCTGCACCTGGTCGCGACGGCGGACCACCGGTCCCGTCCGCTGCTCCTTCGGATGCCGCTTGCCCTCCGGGTTGCTCATGTCCGCTCCCTCCATGCGCAGGTATCACGCGCTCACGTAGAGCAAGGGTAGGTCTACGCGGGTTACGGACGAGGGACCTGGCAGTGTCGGGCGTCAGGCGGTGAGCCAGGCGACCAGGCGCTTCTCCGCCCCCAGGATGAGCGCCGTGTCGACATGCTCGTCGATCTTGTGGGCGTACATCGGGTCGCCGGGGCCGTAGTTGACCGCCGGGACGCCGAGCGCGCTGAAGCGGGAGACGTCCGTCCAGCCGAACTTGGGGCGCGGCTCCCCGCCCACGGCGGCCAGGAAGGCGGCGGCAGCGGGGTGGGTGAGGCCGGGGCGGGCACCGCCCGTGTGGTCGTCGACGACGAACTCCTCGACCGGGCAGCCGTCGAAGAAGTCGCGGACGAACTGCTCGGCCTCGGCCATGGTCCGGTCGGGCGCGTAGCGGAAGTTGACCGTGACGGCGCAGGCGTCCGGGATGACGTTCGTGGCGACGAAGCCCTCGATCCGTACGGCGTTGAGGCCCTCGTGGAACTCCAGGCCGTCGACGACCGGCCTGCGCGGCTCGTAGGCGGCCAGGCGCTCCAGGATCGGGGCGGCGGCGTGGATGGCGTTGTGCCCCATCCACGCGCGCGCGGAGTGGGCCCGCTCGCCCTTGACCTTGAGGATGACGCGCAGGGTGCCCTGGCAGCCGCCCTCGATGAGGCCCTCGGTGGGCTCCAGGAGGATCGCGAAGTCGCCCTCCAGCCACTCCGGGTGGGCGTCGGCGACGTGCCCGAGCCCGTTGAGGTGGGCGGCGACCTCCTCGTTGTCGTAGAAGACGAACGTGAGGTCGCGGTTGGGCTCGGTGACCGTCTGCGCGATGCGGAGCTGGACCGCGACGCCCGACTTCATGTCGCTCGTGCCGCAGCCCCACAGGATGCCGTCGGCGTCCAGGCGCGAGGGCACGTTGTCCGCGATCGGGACCGTGTCGATGTGGCCCGCGAGGACGACCCGCTCGGCGCGGCCGAGATTGGTGCGCGCCACCACGTTGTTGCCGTACCGGTCGACCATGAGGTGCGGCAGGGGGCGCAGGGCCGCCTCGACGGCGTCGGCCAGCTCCTTCTCGCTGCCGCTGGGCGAGGGGAGGTCGACCAGCTGGGCGGTGAGGAGGGCGGCGTCCTGCGTGAGGTCGAGTGAGGTGCGGTCCATGGCGTTGACCCTATCGCCCGGCCATGCGGGGCACGGAGCGACTTCAGATGCCCGCATACTCCATGGTCATCAGTGCGAGCGGCCACTCGATCGAGGTATACCCGGCATGCTCGGCGCCTGTGCGGCAAAACGCTCGGGGCAGAGCGCGGGCCGTCTCGCGATTCCCTTGCGGACACAGGGGCGTAAGGGTTCTTCAGCGCTTCGGACGCGTCACAGGACACACGACTTTTGCCCGTTTTTATCCGCAGCCGATTATGCGACGCATTACCAACCCTTTGCGTTGCCGACCCGCAACCTTCGGGGGCCCTGGGGCTGTTGTCACGGCGTCCGACCGCCGCACGGCAGCCGGGCACACCATCTTCTCTCCCGTCTAAGGAGCACCATGTCCCTCCCCCTGACCCGCCGGATCGCCCGCGTCGCGCTGCTCGTAGCGGCGGGAGCGGCGCCCGTGGTCGGTGCGGCCGGCTCCGCGAGCGCTGCCGAACTCCCGGCCACGCCCGACCTCGGCGGTGTGACCGCGCTGGACGGCGCCAACCTGGGCAACACCGTCGACAGCGCGAGCCGGCAAGTCAGCGGACTCGCGGGCCACGCCGGTGGCGAAGCCGTGAAGACGGCCGTGCCGGCCGCGGGCAAGTCGGTCGGCAAGGCCGCCAAGACCACCACGCCGGTCGCGCAGAAGGCCGCGGGCGACCTGGCCGGCAGCGCCGGTGACACGGTCGGCAAGACGGCCGGTTCGGTGACGGACGGCGGCCTCCCGACCGACGCGGTCACCAAGGGCGGCCTCCCGCTCTCCGGCGGGCTGCCCACCGACCAGCTGCCGGTCGGCCAGCTGCCGCTGGGCTGATCACCGCGCGTCGTCGGTGACGACGGGGGTGCGGGGAGCGCATGCGCTCCCCGCACCCCCGTTCTCGTTGCTCAGGCAGACGTCCGGGTCAGGCAGACGTCCGGGTCAGGCAGACGTCCGGGTCAGGACGACAGACGGGCGACGGCCGCCCGGATCCGCTCGTCCGACGCGGTCAGGGCGACGCGCACGAACCGCTCCCCCGCCTCGCCGTAGAAGTCGCCGGGCGCGACCAGGATGCCGAGGTCCGCGAGGTGGGCGACGGTGTCCCAGCAGGACTCGTCGCGGGTCGCCCACAGGTACAGGCTCGCCTCGCTGTGCTCGATGCGGAAGCCGTGCGCGAGCAGCGCCTCGCGCAGCAGTTCGCGGCGGGCCGCGTACCGGGCGCGCTGCTCGTGGACGTGGGCCTCGTCGCCGAGCGCCGCGACGACCGCCGCCTGGGTCGGCGCCGAGGTCATCATGCCGCCGTGCTTGCGGATCTGGAGCAGGTCGCCGAGGACGGCGGCGTCACCGGCGAGGAACGCGGCCCGGTACCCGGCCAGGTTCGAGCGCTTGGAGAGCGAGTGGACGGTGACCAGGCCGTCGAGCGAGCCGCCGTTCACCTCCGGGTCCAGGACCGAGACCGGGTCGGCCTCCCAGCCCAGCTCGATGTAGCACTCGTCCGAGAAGACCAGGATCGCGTGCTCGCGCGCCCAGGCGACGATGCGGGTCAGCTCGTCCTTGGAGAGGACCCGGCCCGTCGGGTTCGACGGGGAGTTGAGCCAGAGCAGCTTGATCCCGGCCGGGTCCAGCTCGGTCGGGTCGTCGTAGGCGACGTGCTCGGCGCGGGCCAGACGGGCGCCCACCTCGTACGTGGGGTAGGCGAGGCGCGGGTGGGCGACCTTGTCGCCCGGGCCGAGGCCGAGCTGCGTCGGGAGCCAGGCCACCAGCTCCTTGGAGCCGACGACCGGCAGGACGTTGGTGTGGCCGAGACCGCGGGCGCCCAGGCGCCGTTCGCACCAGGAGACCAGCGCGTCCCGCAGCTCCGGGGTGCCCCACACCGTCGGGTAGCCCGGCGAGTCCGCCGCGTCGGTGAGCGCCTTCTGGATCAGCTCCGGCACCGGGTCGACGGGGGTGCCGACCGACAGGTCCACCAGGCCGTCCGGGTGCGCCGCGGCCGTCTTCTTGTACGGCTCCAGCTTGTCCCAGGGGAAGGTGGGGAGGCGGTCGACGGGGGCGGGGACTGCGGACACCTGGTCAGCTCACTTCTCTTGCGTAGGGCGCCCTGGACGGGCGGGCGGACAAACGCCTCGGTCCCGTACGGCAGTCGAGCCGTACGGGACCGGGGCAGCGCCTGTGCGTACCGCGCTGGACGCGGGTACTGCTTCTGCTACTGGTTCTGCGGCGGCAGAGCGGCGATGAACGGGTGGTCCTTCTCGATGAGACCCATCTTCGAGGCACCACCGGGCGAGCCGAGCTCGTCGAAGAACTCGACGTTCGCCTTGTAGTAGTCCTTCCACTCCTCCGGAGTGTCGTCCTCGTAGAAGATCGCCTCGACCGGGCAGACCGGCTCACAGGCACCACAGTCGACGCATTCGTCCGGGTGGATGTACAAGGACCTGGAGCCCTCGTAGATGCAGTCGACCGGGCACTCCTCGATGCACGCCTTGTCCTTGACGTCGACACAAGGCTGCGCGATGACGTAGGTCACGCTGTCGTTCCTCCTCGATAGGGCGCTGGCGGGCCTCCACAGGCTCCGCCGCCTGGCGCGCGGGAGCGCGGCGTCGTCGATGCCCGCCCCTAGTATCTCCGTTCCCGGCCATGATCCGAACAGGAGGGGTGGACCGAGCTGTGGAATTCACTGCGAGCGGACGGCTAGAGGTTCGCTTGACCCGCGCTGACGTGGGAAAACGCGTTTCCGTGCGACGGGTGAGCGAGAAGGGGCCCGCGGGTCGCGAGTTCACCGACACGGTCGGTGTTCTCACATCGTGGAATGACGATGTGCTGCTCATCACACGGCGCACCGGAGAACAGGTGGCCGTGGACGCCGCCGCGCTCGTCGCGGGCAAGGTCGTGCCCGCCGAACCGGCCAGGCGCCAGGGGCCCTCGGCGACGTACCCGGAGCTCGCGCACGTCGCCTCGCGCGCGTGGCGGCCGATCGAGAGCGAGCGGCTCGGTGAGTGGGAGCTGAGGGCGGCTCAGGGGTTCACCCGGCGCGCCAACTCCGTCCTGCCGGTGGGCGATCCGGGCGTCCCGCTCGACGACGCCCTGGACCGCGTACGGGACTGGTACGCGGCCCGCGGCCTGCCCGCCTACGCGCAGACCGCCACGGGGGCCGCCGGGGCGCAGGAGATGCTCTGCGCCGAGCTCGAGGCGCGCGGCTGGGTGCGGGAGGTCAGCGCCGAGATGCGGATCGCGGCGCTCGCGCCCATCGGGGACGGGCGCGAGAACGACAGCGTCGTGCTGAGCCGGGAGCCGGACGAGGCGTGGCTCGGGCGCTACCAGCGCAAGGGCGCGAGCGAGGTCGCGCTGCGGGTGCTGAGCGCCGGTCCTTCCGTGTGGTTCGCCACCGTGCCGGGCGAGGGTGAGGTGCCCGCGGCGATCGGGCGGTGCGTGGTCGACGGGCGGTGGGCCGGGTTCGCCGCCGTCGAGGTCGACCCCGCCCAGCGGCGCCGGGGCCTCGGCTCGGCCGTCATGACGGCGCTCGCGCGCCGCGCCCTGGACGAGGGCGCGTCGGCGGCCTGGCTCCAGGTCGAGGCCGACAACGAGGGGGCGCGCGCGCTCTACGACCGCCTGGGTTTCGCCACACACCACGCCTATCACCACTACCGTGCTCCGGAGCGCGGCGTCCGACGACCCGTCGCCGACAGCGCCGAGCGCGCTAATCGATCGGTCTGAGAGGGCACGAGGCTCGTATGTCCCCGCAACTGTCCCCCCGCTCCGCCGAGCTGCGGCGCCGGTTCGCCGAGGAGGCCAGGGCCGAGCGGCCCGACCTCGCGCAGCTCTGCCTGCTGCTCGCCGCGGAGGGGGACGGCACGCTCGACGAGGCCGGCATGGACGCCGTCCAGATCGAGCTCGACGAGCTGGCCGGGCAGTTGCCGTTCCGGCCGGGCGGCCCGCGCTCCTGGGCCACCGCCCTCGCCGAACTGCTCGGCGAGCGGCTCGGCTTCCACGGCTCCGCCGCCGACTACCAGCGTCTTGAGTCGTCGCTGCTGCACGAGGTCGTACGGCGCCGGCGCGGGCTGCCGATCCTGCTCTCGGTGGTGTGGATGGAGGTCGCGCGGCGGGCCGGGGCGCCGGTCTACGGGGTGGCGCTGCCGGGCCACTTCGTCGTCGGGTTCGGCGATCCGGAGGAGCGGATCCTCGCCGATCCGTTCGGCGCGGGGAGGGTGCTGGCCGGGTCGGACGCGGAGCTGCTCGTCGCCGGGGCGACGGGGGCGCCGCTCGATCCGTCGATGCTGCGGCCCGCATCGGCTGGGCCGCGACCGCCGAGCGTCCGAGGCCGTCATCCTGCGCGGTTGCGGTACGAGCGCAGTTGCTTGTGCAGCGGGGGATTGTGCGGAGCGTGAGTGGAGCGTACGCGGAGTGTGAGGGTGGTCGATGCGGGGGCCGCGGAGCGGGTGCGGGGGCAGGCCCGGGCGGCCCGGGCCATGTTGAACTAGGGGTGGTGTGGTCGGGTGCGGGTCGCGTGTGGTTGCTCGCGCCGTTCCCGCGCCCCTTCAGGGCGCTGCACGGCCCCGCGCGATCTTGTCGTGCGGGGCCGCTGTCGTGCTGTGTCAGCTCGGGTTCGTCTCGATCGTCGCCGTGCGTTCCGTCGGGGTCTTGCCCAGGAGGGCCTTGCCCAGGGCCGTGGCCACGTCTTTCGGCTGGACCGGGGTCTTCTCGCCGTTGGCACGGGTGATCAGGACGCCGTCGAAGACGTTGCCGTAGAGGCTCTTGAGGGCCTCCAGGTCGTACGTCTCCTCCAGCTTGCCGTTGACCGCCTTCACGCCGAGGATCTTCGGCAGCGACTTGTCCGGGCCGAACGGGATCGACGCCGCGCCCGCCTTGATCGTGACCAGGCCGGACATCGCGGGCTCCGCGAACTCCTTCATCTCCCGGTCGACCTCGGCGTTCGCGATCGTCGGCTGCCGGGTCGTCGTGGCGACCCGCACCGGCGTCGACGCGCCCGTCTCGACCTGGCGCTGGTACGCCTGCTCGACGGCGTTCGTGGACTTGGCGACGTCGATGCCCTTGCCCGCCTTGCCGTACACGGCGACGGCCTTGCCGGGTTCGAACTTGATCGTGCCGTCGCCGGAGCCCGCGGCCCCGCCCGCCGCCTGCTCGAGCGCGGCGTGCAGCTTCTCCTCGTCGACGGGCATGACCGGGTCGACGACCCGCTGCTGGCCGAAGAGCGAGCCGATCACGGAGACCGGGTTGTAGTCGCTGCCCGCGGCGGCCGAGACGGTCGCGGCGCTGTCCAGGGACAGGCCCGCCTGGTCCGGCTTCAGCTCGACGGTCCTGCCGTCGACCTGGAGCTTCAGCGCCTGCCCGGTGCGCTTGCCGAGCGCCTTGTCGAGCTTGGCGGCGGCCTCGTCACGGGTCCCGCCGCCGATGTCGACGCCGAGGACCGTGGTGCCCTTGGGCACGTCCGAGTGGTTCATCAGCAGGCCCGCGCCGTACGCGATGCCCGCCACGCCGACGATGCCCACGCCGAGCAGGACCAGCTTGTTGCGGCCCTTCTTCTTTTTCGCGGGGGCCGGGGTGCTCGGCACCGGGTCGGGCAGCTTGGGCGGGGTGTGCGCCGCCGGGGTGCGGCCGGACCCCGCGCCGTCGGTCTGCGGGACGACCGGCATCCCGCTGGTGAGGGTGTCACCGGAGACGTGTCCTGCGGACGGCGGCTCGGGTGCGGGCTTCTGCGGGGTGAGGATCGCGGTGTCGTCGCTCATGCGCGGCGGGTTCGGGGCGCCGCCGTTGCCTCCCGGGCGGACCTGGGGGTTCGGCGCGGGCGTCGGCAGTATCGGGCCGTCACCGGTGGCGGGCCCGGCGGTGGGCCCGGCGGGGCCGCTGCGCGGGGCGCCGGGGCGGCGGGGGCCGGCGGGGCTGCTGGAACCGGCGGAGTTGCCTGGGCCGCCGAGCCCACCGGAGGCACCAGGACCACCGGCACCGCCCGGGCCGCCCGTGTCACCCGCGCTACCAGAACCGCCGTAAGCGAGCGGGCCGCCTGAGGTACCCGGGCCACCGACACCGCCGGGGCCGCCCGCGTTACCGGGACCGCCATAGGCGAGCGGGCCGCCTGAGCTGCCAGAGCCACCGGCACCGCCCGGGCTACCGGCGTCCCCCGGGCCACCCGCGTTACCGGGACCGCCATAGGCGAGCGGGCCGCCTGAGCTGCCAGGGCCGCCGGCGTCACCGAGGCCGCCGGACGTACCGGCGCCGCGGCCGTCGGAACCGCCGAAGGCGTCCGTGCCGCCGCGCGGACCCGGCGCACCGTTTCCGCGGCCGCCGGTGACGCCCAGGCCCGCCGCGTTGCCGAGGCCGCCGGAGGCACCGGCGTCGTCGAGGCCGTCGAAGACGCTCCGGCCGCCGGGGGCACCCGTACCGCCGGAGTCGCCGAGGCCGTCAGCGGCGCCCGGGCCGCCGGAACCCCGCGCGTCACCGAACCCGCCGGAACCACCGGAGGTACCCGTGTCGCCGGAGAAGTACGGCAGGTCGTCCCTGTCGCCCCGGCTCCCGGGCGCGGCGCCGTTGCCGAGCGGGCCCGCGGCGAGCGCGCCCTGGACGTCGAAGCCGCCGGACGTGCCGGACCCCTCCGACGGGGCGCCGCCGCGGGTCGCGGGGCTCTTGCGCGGCGCGAACCAGTCGCTGGTCTTCTCCTCGCGGGAGGACTTCGGCTCGGCGGCGTCGCCGGTGGCGGGCCCGGCACCGTCGGCCGCACCGGCGGTGCCGTCCGCGTACCCCGTGCGGGCGGACGGGTGGCCCGCGCCGGTGTCCGGCTCCGCGGCCTGCGCCTCGGCGCCGTCCTGCGGCCCGCCGTCGACATCGCTCATCGGCGTACGCATCACGACCGGCGGGATGGGACGCGAGCCGGGGATGTTGATCCGGATCCGCGTCGTCAGCGTGGTCTCCGTCTTGGGGCTGTCCGGAGTGGTCCGGTCGCCCGCGGGGCCCTGGCCCGGGTCGGCGTCGCCGGACGCCGCGCCCTGCGCGGACGTGCCGTACGGAGGCGTCCCCGACGGGTACGCGGCAGCGCCGCGCCCCTGGGGCCCGGAGGACGAACTGTCAGTTTCACGACTCAAAGCAGGTTCTCCCGGTTGGCTCCGCCGCCCGTCTCGACCTCACGCGGGCTGCTCGGCGGCGCGCACCACCATACTGGCCGCGGCCGGGCGTCACGGAGTGACGGACGGTGAATCCTGTACCGGGCACGGGCCGAAGTGGTACGTCACTTCCCAAGTCGGGCGTCGGAGGCGCCCGGTTGCCGGGTAAGGCCGAGCGTGGCACACATCACAGCCACGGCCATGCCTCCGAGGAGGAAGAGGTAGGAGCCGATTCCCGCGCCGAAGAGGAAGTCGCCCTCGGGGCGGCTCGCGGTGAGCAGGATGACCGCCAGGACCCAGCCGCCGGCGGGGGCGAGGGCGCCGGACCTGCCGCCGGTGAGCCGCGCTCCGCCGTGGAACAGTCCGGCCGCGCCGAGCAGCGCGAGCAGCAACCCGGCCGGGAACCAGCCCCCTTGGAGCAGCGCGCCCGCCGCGCCGACGAGGACGCCGAGCACGAAGAGGACGATCAGGGCGACGGCCCGTCCCGGGGTGAGCGACATGCTGAAGGGGAGGTCGACCTGTGCGGCCGAACTCCCGGGCCGGGCCCCGTTCGCACCGCTGTTCTTGCCGCCGCTCATCACGCGTCCACTCCCTCGATGCCGCCCTCGACGCCCTCGACGCCCTCGAACAGGTCCTTCTCGTACGCCGATCCGGCCTCGCCGCGTACCAACTCGTAGTACTCGATCGGGAACACGGGCTGTGCGAGCCCGTTCGAGAGCGCGAACACGCC
This sequence comes from Streptomyces sp. R818, assembly GCF_056172735.1. NCBI lineage: Bacteria > Bacillati > Actinomycetota > Actinomycetes > Kitasatosporales > Streptomycetaceae > Streptomyces > Streptomyces sp. R818. The sequence continues at coordinate 157,006 of NZ_JAOCNE010000009.1, read as the reverse complement.
GAGCCCTTCGGGGATGTCGATCTGGGTGGCGTGTGCGCGCATCGCGGCTTCCTTGCGCAGCCAGTGGAGGCGGCCGTCGATCTCGGCGGTCACGCGCTCGTCGTCGACGACGCCCGGTACGTCGGCCACGGTGGCGACGGCCTCGAAGGGCGTCTCGCCGAGTCCGGCCTCGACGCGGCGGAACAGTCTCTCGGCGACCGAACGGGGCACCCGGTTCCAGTAAATCTTGGCGATCGCGTGCGGCTCCCCCAGATCCCGGCGGAAGGCCGGCTCGGCCGCGAGGTCGGCGGCGCGCATCGCCACGCGGTGTGCCTGGATGTGGTCGGGGTGGCCGTAGCCGCCGTCCGGGTCGTACGTGATCAGGACCTGCGGGCGGATCTCGCGGATGACGGCGACGAGGTGCGCCGCGGCCTCGTCGAGGTCGGCGGACCAGAAGGCGCCCGGGCGCTCGTTCTGCTCGACGCCCATCATCCCGGAGTCGTGGTAGCGGCCGGGGCCGCCGAGGAAGCGGTGGTCGGTGACGCCCAGCTCCTTCATGGCGGCGGCGAGTTCGCCGATGCGGTGGGGGCCGAGGCGGTTCTCCCGGTCCGGGGCGAGATGGGCCAGTTCGTCCGGGATGACCTCGCCCTCCTCACCGAGGGTGCAGGTCACGAGCGTGACGTGCGCGCCGTCGGCGGCGTACTTGGCCATCGTGGCGCCGTTGTTGATCGACTCGTCGTCGGGGTGCGCGTGCACGAGGAGCAGACGCCGACCGGGCAGTTCCGTCATGCCCCCACCCTAGAACGCGGCGCCCCTGGGACCTGAACACGCTAGAACTTGATGCCGCCGATCATGCCCGCCACGTTCGTCGTCAGTTCCTTGATCGTGGGGGCGATGGAGGAGCTGGCCAGATAGAAGCCGAGCAGCATGCAGACGACGGCGTGCCCGGCCTTCAGCCCTGACTTCTTGATCAGGATGAAGACGATGATCGCGAACAGCACCACGGCCGAGATCGAGAGTGCCACAGCGGTCCCTCCTCCAAAGTGATCCGGTCACCGACGGACGTCCCCCTTCCGGGATGCCCACACAGCGCTACTGATCATAACTATCCGCTGTCGCGCATGAGTCACGGCGAGGGAGCACCGGGGGCGGGCGGGAGCGCGCGGGGGGCGCGTCACCCCCCTGTTGGTCCTAGGCTTCGGGGATGACCACCGAGAACGCCACGGGCAGTGGGCCCGACACGCCGCGGGACAGCGCGAGCGAGACGTACTCCTTTCCTCGTCAGCACGCGCGGACGCAGCGCTTCACCTCCGGTGCGCCCCGTGCCTTCACGGTGGCGCCGGACGGGGAGCGGGTCGCGTTCCTGCGGTCCTCCGGGGGCACCGACCGGGCGAACGCGCTGTGGGTGCTCGATGTGGCGAGTGGTCAGGAGCGGGTCGCGGCCGACCCGGTGACCCTGCTCGGCGGGTCCGTGGAGCGGCTGTCGGCCGAGGAGCGGGCGCGGCGCGAGCGCAGCCGGGAGGGCGGCGCGGGCATCGTGGGCTACGCGACGGACGCCGCCGCCGAGCTGGCCGCGTTCTCCTTGTCGGGGCGCCTCTTCGCCGCCGAGCTGCGGGCCGGCACCGCACGGGAACTGCGCGTTCCGGGCCCGGTGCTCGACCCCCGCCCCTCCCCCGACGGGCGGCACATCGCCTACGTGGCGCGGGGCGCGCTCCGGGTCGTCGGCGCGGAGGGCGACGACGACCGGGCCCTCGCCGCCCCCGAGTCGGACACGGTGACGTACGGGCTCGCGGAGTTCATCGCGGCCGAGGAGATGAGCCGGTACCGCGGCCACTGGTGGTCCCCGGGTTCGGACCGGCTGCTCGTGGCCCGCGCCGACGACGCGGACGTGCGGCGCTGGTGGATCGCCGACCCCGCGCACCCGGACCGCGAACCGGCGCGCAACGCCTATCCGGCGGCGGGCACGCCCAACGCCGAGGTCCGCCTGTTCGCGTACGGCCTCGACGGCTCCCGTACGGAGATCAACTGGAACCGGTCCGCCTACCCGTACCTGGCCCGCGTGCACTGGTCGGCGGACGGCGCCCCGCTCATCCTCGTACAGGCGCGCGACCAGCAGAGCGCGCTGTACCTGGCGGTGAACCCGGACGACGGTGCGACCCGCATGGTGCACGCCGACGAGGACGCGCAGTGGCTGGAGCTGTTCCCGGGCGTGCCGTGCTGGTCGCCGAGCGGGCAGCTCGTGCGGATCGCCGACGAGGGCGGCGCGCGGGTCCTCGCGGTCGGCGAACGGCTGCTCACGGGCGGGCAGTTGCATGTGCGGGCCGTGCTCGACGTCGGGGACGGCGATGTGCTCGTCTCGGCCTCCGCCGGTGCCCGCGCCGAGTCGCCCGAGACCGGCGAGGTGCACGTCTACCGGGTCAACGAGCTGGGCGTGCAGCGCGTCTCGGAGGGTCCTGGCGTGCACACGGCGGTCCGCTCGGGCGGCGTCACCGTCCTCGTCTCGTCGACGCTCGACACCCCGGGCGCGCGGGTGCGCGTGGAGCGCGACGGCAAGCACGTCGCCGACATCGCCTCGTACGCCGAACGCCCCCTGCTCTCCCCGCGCGTCACGCTGACGGAGGCGGAGGGCATCCCGTGCGCCGTCCTGCTCCCCTCCTCGTACACGGAGGGGGACGGGCCGCTTCCGGTCCTCCTCGACCCGTACGGGGGTCCGCACGGGCAGCGCGTCTACGCGGCGCACAACCCGTACCTGACCTCGCAGTGGTTCGCCGACCAGGGTTTCGCGGTGATCGTCGCGGACGGGCGCGGGACGCCCGGGACCTCGCCCGGCCGGGAGAAGTCGATCCGCGGCGACTTCACGCTGACCCTCGACGACCAGGTCACCGCCCTGCACGCGCTGGCGGAGCGGTTCCCGCTCGACCTGTCGAAGGTGGCGATGCGCGGCTGGAGCTACGGCGGTTATCTGTCCGCCCTCGCCGTGCTGCGGCGGCCGGACGTCTTCCACGCGGGTGTCGCGGGCGCGCCGGTCACGGACTGGCGGCTGTACGACACGCACTACACGGAGCGGTACCTGGGCGATCCGGCCGCCTCCCCCGACACGTACGCCGCGAACTCGCTCGTCACCGACGACGGGCTCTCGGACGCCGCGCCGCGGCACCGGCCGCTGCTGATCGTGCACGGGCTCGCCGACGACAACGTGGTGGTGGCGCACGCCCTGCGGCTCAGCTCGGCCCTGCTCGCGGACGGACGGCCGCACGAGGTGCTGCCCCTGTCGGGCGTGACGCACATGACGCCGCAGGAGCAGGTCGCGGAGAACCTGCTGCTGCTCCAGGTCGACTTCCTGAAGCGGTCCCTCGGCCTCGGCTGAACGGTCTACTGCTCCGGCGGCACGACCTGCTTCTCCTCCGCGAAGTGGCAGGCTGAGGGGTGCTGCGCCGGGCCCGGGTCGCCGAGGCGGAAGACCGCCGGGACCGCGAGGAGCGGGACCTCGTCCGCGCACCGCTGCTGGGCCTTCCAGCAGCGGGTGCGGAACCGGCAGCCCGAGGGCGGGTTGGCCGGTGAGGGCACGTCGCCGCTGAGGATGATGCGTTCGCGGTGCTCGCGCGCCTCCGGGTCCGGGACGGGCACGGCCGACAGGAGCGCCTGTGTGTAGGGATGCGTCGGATGGTCGTAGATCTCGGCGTCGGAGCCGATCTCGACGATCCGGCCGAGGTACATCACGCCGACCCGGTCGGAGATGTGGCGCACGATCGAGAGGTCGTGCGCGATGAAGACGTACGACAGGTCGAACTCGTTCTGGAGGCGGTCCAGGAGGTTGATGACCTGGGCCTGCACCGACACGTCGAGCGCGGAGACCGGCTCGTCCGCGACGATGATCTCGGGGCGCAGGGCGAGCCCGCGCGCGATGCCGATGCGCTGGCGCTGGCCGCCCGAGAACTGGTGCGGGTAGCGGTTGATGTACTCCGGGTTCAGCCCGACCACGTCGAGCAGGTCCTGCACCCGCTTCCTGCGGTCCCCCTTCGGCGCGACCTCGGGGTGGATCTCGTACGGCTCCCCGATGATGTCGCCGACCGTCATACGGGGGTTCAGGGACGTGTACGGGTCCTGGAACACCATCTGGATGTTGCGGCGCACCGCCTTCAGGGCGCGGCCCGAGAGGCGGGTGATGTCCTCGCCCTTGTACTTGATGACGCCGGCGGTCGGGCGCTCCAGGTTGACGAGCATCTTGGCGACGGTGGACTTGCCGCAGCCGGACTCGCCGACGATGCCGAGGGTCTCGCCCTGGCCGAGGTCGAAGTCGACGCCGTCGACGGCCTTGACCGCGCCGACCTGCTTCTTGAAGAGGACGCCCTGGGTGAGGGGGTAGTGCTTGACCAGGCCCCGCACCTCCAGGATGGGTTCGCGGCCCGACGCGGAGCCGTGCGCCGCGTACTCCGACTCGGCCTGTGCCTTGTGCAGGAGGTGTTCGGCCACCTCGCCCTCGCGCCGGAGATCGCCCTTGCTGACGTGCGAGCCGCCCTCAGCGTGACGCATCGATCGTCTCCTTCCAGAAGTGGCAGGCGCTGCGACGGTTCTCGGAGACGCGGTAGAGCGGCGGGACGTCGGTGGTGCACACGTCCTGGGCCATGGGGCAGCGCGGGTGGAAGGCGCATCCTGGCGGGATGTGCATGAGGTTCGGCGGCAGGCCCTTGATGGCGAAGAGCTCCTGGCCCTTCTGGTCGAGGCGCGGGATCGATTCGAGGAGCCCCTTGGTGTACGGGTGCGCGGGCGCCTTGTAGATCTCGTGGACGGGGGCGTGCTCGACGATGCGGCCCGCGTACATCACGGCGATCTTGTCGGCGACGTCGGCGACGACGCCGAGGTCGTGGGTGATGAGGATGAGCCCCATGTTGAGCTCGCGCTGCAGCTCGGCGAGCAGGTCCATGACCTGGGCCTGCACGGTCACGTCGAGGGCGGTGGTGGGCTCGTCGGCGATGATCAGGTCGGGTTCGAGGGCGAGCGCCATCGCGATCATGATGCGCTGGCGCATACCGCCGGAGAACTGGTGCGGGTACTGGTTGACCCGCTCCTTCGCCGCCGGGATGCGCACCCGGTCCATCAGCTCGACGGCCTTGTTCCTGGCGTCCTTGCGGGACATCCCCTGGTGGACGCTGAACAGCTCGCCGATCTGGGCGCCGACGGAGAGCACCGGGTTGAGGGAGCTGAGCGCGTCCTGGAAGATCATCGCCATCTCGGCGCCGCGGACCTTCCTGCGCTCCTCCTCCTTGGTCTTGAGCAGGTCCCGGCCCTTGAAGAGGACCTCGCCGCCGGTGATCCTCCCGGGCGGCACGTCGAGGATGCCCATGATCGCCTGCGCGGTGACGGACTTGCCGGACCCGGACTCGCCGAGCACGGCCAGCGTCTCGCCCGCGTCGACCGTGTAGTTGACGCCGTTCACGGCCTTGGCGACGCCGTCCCGGGTGCGGAACTCGACGTGCAGATCGCGTACTTCGAGCAACGGCATGGGCGCTACCTCAGCTTCGGGTCGAGGGCGTCGCGCACCGCGTCGCCGAGCATGATGAACGCCAGGACCGTGATCGCGAGCGCGCCGGCGGGCCAGAGCAGCATGTGCGGGGCGTTGCGGATGTACCCGGAGGCCGCCGAGATGTCGATGCCCCAGCTCACGGCCGGTGGCTTCAGTCCGACACCGAGGTACGAGAGGGTCGCCTCCAGGGCGATGTACGTACCGAGGGCGATGGTCGCGACGACGATGACGGGCGCGACGGCGTTCGGCGCGATGTGGCGCAGGAGCATCCGGTTGTTGGAGGCGCCGAGCGCGCGGGCCGCCTGCACGTAGTCGTTCTGCTTGGCGGTGATGACCGAGCCGCGGGCGATGCGGGAGATCTGCGGCCAGCCGAGCAGCACCATGAAGCCGATGACGGGCCAGACGGTGTTGCTGGTGACGACCGAGAGCAGCACCAGGCCGCCGAGGACGACGGGGATCGCGAAGAAGATGTCGGTGATGCGGGAGAGGACGGCGTCCCAGGCCCCGCCGAAGAACCCGGCGAGCCCGCCGAGGACGGAGCCGAGGAGCGCGACACCGACCGTGGAGCAGACGCCGACGGTGATCGAGTTGCGGGCGCCGTGCACGGTGCGGGTGTAGACGTCGCAGCCCTGGCCGTCGAAGCCGAAGGGGTGGCCGGGCTGCGAGCCCTGCTGGCGTTTGGCCAGGTCGCAGGAGAGCGGGTTGCCGGAGGCGATGAGCTGCGGCCAGATCGAGATGACGATCAGGAACAGGATGACGAGGGCCGAGATGATGAAGACGGGGTTGCGCCGCAGGTCCCGCCAGGCGTCGGACCACAGGCTGCGGGGCTTTCCGGCCGGGTCGCCGGGGCCGACGGCCGGGCCCTCGATGAGCGCGCCCTCGCTGGTGGCGAGGTCCATGGCGCCGCCCATGCCGGTCGCGGCGATGGCGCCGTCCTCGGGCGCGCGTCCGCCGCCGGTCGCTCCGGGCCGTCCGGAGGGGGGCTCTGGCGCTTGCGGTTCAGGCATAGCGGATCCTCGGGTCGAGTACGGCGTACAGGAGGTCGACGATCAGGTTCACCGCGAGGAAGACAAGGACGAGGATCGTCACGAAGCCGACGACGGTCTGGGTGTTCTGGCGCAGGATGCCCTGGTAGAGCTGGAAGCCGACGCCGTGGATGTTGAAGATGCGCTCGGTGACGATGGCGCCGCCCATCAGCGCGCCGACGTCGGCGCCGATGAAGGTGACGACGGGGATGAGCGAGTTGCGCAGCAGGTGCCGGGTGATGACGCGGTGCCGGGGCAGCCCCTTGGCGATGGCGGTACGGACGTAGTCGGCGCGCTTGTTCTCGGCGATGGAGGTCCGGGTCAGCCGGGTCACGTAGGCGAGGGAGACGGAGGCGAGCACGAGCCCCGGCACGATGAGTTCGCCGAAGGGGGCGTCGGTGGAGACGGCGGGGTTGATCCAGCCCCACTTCACGCCGAGCAGCAGTTGCAGCAGCAGACCGGTGACGAACGTCGGCACGGAGATGACGACCAGGGTGAGCAGCAGCACGGTGGTGTCGATGGGACGGCCGCGGCGCAGGCCGGTGAGGACGCCGAGCGTGATGCCGACGACGATCTCGAAGAGGATCGCCACGATCGTCAGCCGGATGGTGACCGGGAACGCGGTCGACATCAGCTCGGTGACCTTCTGGCCGTTGAACGCCGTACCGAAGTCACCGGTGAAGACGTTCCCCATGTAGGTCAGGTATTGCTGCCACACCGGCTTGTCGAGGCCGAACTCCTTGGAGAGCTGGGCCTTGGTGGCGGGGTCGCAGGCCTTGTCGCCGCAGAGGCCCGCGATGGGGTCGCCCATCACGTTGACCATGAGGAAGATCAGCAGCGTCGCCCCGATGAAGACCGGGATCATCTGGAGCAGCCGCCGGATCACATACCGTCCCATCGAGGGCTCCGTCCCTGGCGTCCGGTGTCTGTGTCGCGTTCGGTGGCGGTCAGTTGACCTTGATCTCGTTGTAGACGGGGACGCTGAACGGGTTCAGCGCGACGTTGGAGACCTTGTCCGAATAGCCCGCGCTGCCGTTCTGGTACCAGAGCGGGATGGCCGCCATGTTGTCCCGGACGACCTCCTGGGCCTGCTGGAACGTCTTGACCGCCGTCGCCTGGTCGGACTCGCCGTTCGCCTTGTCGACGAGGGAGTCGAACTCCTTGTTCGACCAGTGGCCGTCGTTGGAGGAGGCGTTGGTGTAGTACAGCGGCTGGAGGAAGTTCTGGATGAGCGGGTAGTCCATCTGCCAGCCGGCGCGGAACGGGCCCGTCATCTTCTTGTCGGTGATCTTGTTGCGGAAGTCGGCGAAGGTGCCGGTGGGGCTGCCGACGCAGGCCTTGTCGTTGCCGAGGGCGTTGTTGATGGAGTTGCAGACGGCGTCGACCCACTCCTTGTGGCTGCCGGTGTCGGCGTTGTAGCCGATCTTCACCTGGCCGCCGGGGATGCCGCCGCCCTCCTTGACCAGCTTCTTGGCCTCGTCGGGCTTGTAGTCGCAGAACTCGCCGCAGAGCCCCTTCTTGTAGCCGCCGTCCTCGCCGAGCACCGGCGACGTCCAGTCGGTGGCGGGGGTCCGGGTCTTCTGGAAGATCGACTCGGTGATCTGCTTGCGGTTGATCGCCATGGACAGGCCCTTGCGGACCTTGTCGCTGTCCGACTTGTTCCACGCGGAGTCGTAGAACGGGAAGGCGAGCGTCTGGATGATGCCGGCCGGGGTGTTGATGTACCGCCCGTTCAGGTCGCTGTCCGCGTTGCTGAGCTGGGAGGCGGGCACGTCGTCGACGAGGTCGAGGTTGCCGGCCGTCAGGTCCGTGTAGGCGGTGTTGTTGTCGGTGTAGACCTTGAGGTCGACGCCGCCGTTCTGCGCCTTGTCGTCACCGGGGTACTTGTCCCACTTGCGAAGGGACATCTGGGACCCCTTCTGATAGGAGTCCACGGTGTAGGGCCCGTTGCCGACGGGCTTGCTGACGTACGAGTCGTGGTCGTCGAAGAACATCTTCGGCAGCGGCGCGAAGGCGGCGTAGCCGAGGGTGTCGGGCCAGGTCGAGAACTTCTGGGTGAGCTTGACCGTGAACGTGCGGTCGCCGGTGACCTTGAGCCCGGAGAGCGTGTCGGCGCTCTGCTTGCCCGAGTCCGGGTGGACCTTGTCGTAGCCCTCGATCTGCCCGAAGAAGTACGCGTTCTTCTGGTTGTTCTTGAGGCTCGCGCCGTAGTTCCAGGCGTCGACGAAGGACTTGGCGGTGACCTTCTCGCCGTTGGAGAAGGTCCAGCCGTCCTTGACGGTGATCGTGAAGTTCGTCTGGTCGGACGTCTCGATCTTCTCGGCGAGCATGTCCTTGGCGGCGCCCGTCTTCGGGTCGTACCGCTTCAGGCCGCGGAAGATCATGTCGAGGACCTTGCCGCCCTGCACTTCGTTGGTGTTGGCGGGTTCGAGGGGGTTCTGCGGATCGCCCCACGAGGAGCGGACCACGCCGGAGCCGTCACCGCCGCCGCCACCGCTGTCGCCGCCCCCGCCACAGGCGGTCGCGGCCATGGCGACGACGACCGCTGTCGCGGCCCACTTGGCGTGCGTGGCTCCACGCATGGAGTGCCTCCCTCATACCGGTCACAAGTCACGTACGCCTAAATATCGGGGCGAGACGGACAGTGCGCACTTTGAGGGCGGCCTTACGAGGCGGGGGGTGGCCGGGCGGGCGTGCCCCGGGCGATGATCGGCCGATGCCGGACCACGCCTTCACCGACACCCGCCTCGCCGCGCTCTACGACGCGCTGAACCCGTGGGGGCCGGGGGACGACTTCTACCTCTCCCTGGTCCGGGGCGCCGGCGCGGTGCTGGATGTGGGGTGCGGTACGGGGGCGCTGCTGGTCCGGGCCCGGGAGGAGGGGCATACGGGGCGGCTGTGCGGGCTCGATCCGGCGCCGGGGATGCTGAGCGTTGCGCGGGGGCGGGCGGATGCGGGGGTGGAGTGGGTGCGGGGCACGCTGGATTCCGGGGTGCGGCTCGCGGGGCCGTTCGACCTGGTGCTGATGAACGGGCACGCGTTCCAGGTCCTGGTGGAGGACGCGGAGATCCGTACGGCGCTGGACGCGATCCGGGGGCTGCTCGCGCCCGGGGGGCGGTTCGCGTTCGAGACGCGGAATCCTGCGGGGCGGGCGTGGGAGGGGTGGACTCCGTCGGCTGCCGTGGTGGTGGACGGGGTCCGGGTCGCGCACGAGGTGGTGCGGGGCTTCGACGGGCGGACGGTCACGTTCGACACGACGTTCAGCGGGGTGGGGCGGGACCGGGCGGAGGTCAGCCGCAGCACGCTCCGGTTTCTCTCACCGGGTGAGCTGGACGGCTTCCTGACCGCGGCCGGCCTGGTGCCCGAGGCCCGCTACGGATCTTTCGACCGCTCCCCGCTGACACCCCACAGCCCGGAGATCATCAGCGTCTGCCGGGCGCCGGACTGACCCCCCGCTGCGGCCCGCACCATGGCCAGCCGCACAGTTCCCCGCGCCCCTGAGGCATCCGTCGCCGACTGCGGCGCCATCGCGGTTGCTCGCGCAGTTCCCCGCGCCCCTGAGATGCGCACTGCGTGCGCCATCAACCGGGTTGGTTCTCGGGTGCGGCGCCGTCGTGGTTGCTCGCGCAGTTCCCCGCGCCCCTGAGATGCGCACTTCGTGCGCCATCTCAGCAAGGCGCGTGGGACGCCCCGCATGCCCAGGGGAAGGCGCGGCGAAGCCGCGCCCTTCAGGGGCGCGGGGAACTGCGCGATCAGCCACGAAGGACCCGCGGACGACAACGGATGGGATGCCGCACGCAGTGCGCATCCCCAGGGGCGCGGGGAACTGCGCGACCAGCCACCACGAGACCCGCGGAGACGCACGCGCGGCAAAAGGCCCGGCCCGGTGAGATCACCGGCCCGGGCCAAAATTCCGCCGAACCGACGGAGTCAGTCGTTGTTCTCCAGCGCCGCCAGCGCCGGATCGAGCACGATGTCCTCGCCCCGCGCCTCGATGCTCGGCTCCTCCGGGAAGTGGCACGCCGTCAGGTGCCCGGGCTTGCTGCCCGAGATCTGGACGAGCGGCGGCTCCTCCGAGGCGCACTTGTCCTGCGCCTTCCAGCACCGCGTACGGAACCGGCAGCCGGACGGCGGAGCGATCGGCGAGGGCACGTCGCCCTCGAGGCGGATGCGCTCCTTCTTCTCCGCGTCGATGTCCGCGTCGGGCACGGCCGACATCAGCGCGTGCGTGTACGGGTGCCGCGGCCGGTTGTACAGCGAGTCCCGGTCCGCGATCTCGACGATCTTGCCGAGGTACATGACCGCGACCCGCTGCGAGAAGTGCCGCACGATCGCGAGGTCGTGCGCGATGAAGACGAACGCGATGCCCATCTCCCGCTGCACTTCCTGCAGAAGGTTGACGACCTGCGCCTGGATGGAGACGTCGAGCGCCGAGACGGGCTCGTCGGCGACGATCAGCTTCGGCTCCAGGGCCACCGCGCGGGCGACCCCGATGCGCTGGCGCTGACCGCCGGAGAACTCGTGCGGGAAGCGGTTGTAGTGCTCCGGGTTGAGACCGACGATCTCCAGGAGCTCCCGGACCCGGTTCTCGCGGCCGCCGGGCGGGTTGATCCCGTTGATCTCCATCGGGCCCGAGATGATCGAGCCGACCGTCTGGCGCGGGTTCAGCGACGCGTACGGGTCCTGGAAGATCATCTGGATCTCGGACCTGATGGGCGCGAGCTCCTTGCGCTTCGCGTGGCTGATGTCCTGGCCCTTGTACGTGACGGTGCCCGCGGTGGGCTCGTACAGGCGGGTCAGCATCCGGCCCGTCGTCGACTTGCCGCAGCCGGACTCACCGACGAGGCCGAGCGACTCGCCCGGGTAGACCTCGAAGTCGACGCCGTCGACGGCCTTGACCGCGCCGACGGTGCGCCGGATCGGGAAGCCGCCCTTGATCGGGAAGTGCTTCTGCAGCCCTTCGACCTTCAGCAGCGGCGTGGCGCCGCTCTCCCGCTGTCCGGGGATCGCGTCGGCGACCGCCGTGGTGCTGTTCTTGTTCTCGCTCATGGTTCTGCCCCAGTCGCCGGTCTCTGCTCAGCCCAGCCGGGGCTGAATCGTCTCGATGAACACCTGCTGCTTCTGCTCCGCCGTGAGGTGGCAGGCGGAGCCCCGTCCGGCCGGGAGCAGCGGCCGCTCGCCCGAGCAGCGGTTCCCCGACACCTTGTCGGTGAAGGCGCAGCGCGGGTGGAACGGGCAGCCCGTGGGCGGGTTGAGCAGCGACGGCGGCGATCCGGGGATCGGCAGGAGCGGCTCGTCGACGTCGGACGACAGGCGCGGCATCGAGCTCAGCAGACCCCAGGTGTAGGGGTGTTCGGGCGTCTTGAGCACCTGGCGGGTGGAGCCCCGCTCGACGGCCCGGCCCGCGTACATCACGAGGATGTCGTCGGCCATGTTCGCGACCACACCCAGGTCGTGGGTGATCATGATGATCGCGGAGCCGAACTCCTGCTGGAGGTCCTTGAGCAGGTCGAGGATCTGCGCCTGCACGGTCACGTCGAGCGCGGTGGTCGGCTCGTCCGCGATGAGCAGCTCGGGGTTGCAGGCCAGCGACATGGCGATCATGGCGCGCTGGCGCATACCGCCGGAGAACTGGTGCGGGTAGTCGTCGACGCGCTGCTTGGGGTGCGGGATGCCGACCTTGCCGAGCATCTCGATGGCCCGGTCCCGGGCCTCCTTCTTCGAGGCGCCGGTGTGCTTGCGGAAGGGCTCGGAGATCTGCCGGCCGACCGTGTAGTACGGCGACAGCGCGGTCAGCGAGTCCTGGAAGATCATCGCCATCTTGTTGCCGCGGAGCTTCTCCAGCTCGGGCTCGGTGGCGGTGAGCAGTTCCTGGCCGTCGAGGACGATCTCGCCGTCGATGGTGGTGGTCATCGGGTTGTGCAGGCCGAGCACGGTCAGGTTGGTGACCGACTTGCCGGAGCCCGACTCGCCGACGATGCCGAGCGTCTTGCCGCGCTCGAGGTCGAAGGAGAGGCCGTCCACCGCCTTGACGGCGCCGTCCTCGGTGGAGAACTGCACCCGCAGGTCGCGTACCGAGAGGAACGCCTCGGAACCGGTCGGGGCCGGGGCGTCCTCGGTCTTGGTGAGTGTGGTCACGGGGGTTCTCCTAGGACAGGCGCACGCGCGGGTCGATCACGGCGTACAGCGCGTCCACGACGATGTTGCAGATGATGATGAAGGCGGCACTGACGATCATGACGCCCATGAGGACCGGCAGGTCCTTGTTGACCACCGAGTCACGGGCGAGGCGGCCGAACCCGGCCAGACCGAAGGTGAGTTCGGTGACCATGCCGCCACTGAGCAGACCGCCGATGTCCATGCCCAGGATGGTGACGATGGGGATGACCGAACCGCGCCAGGCGTACCGGTAGAAGACGTACCGGCTGCTCATGCCCTTGGCCTTGGCCGCTCTGACGTGCTCCTCCTGGAGCTGCTCGATCATCGACGAGCGCGACATACGGGTGTAGTTGGCCGTGAAGATCGTCGCCATGACGACCCAGGGGATCAGCAGGCCCATGAACCAGGCGCCCGGGTCCTCGGTGATCGGCACGTACTTCGGCTTGTCCAGGATGCCGGTGCTGTAGACGAAGATGCCGAGCACGATCGGGCCGAGGAAGTAGATCTGGAACGAGCTGAGCACCAGCGAGCCACCGCTGAAGATCTTGTCCAGCCAGGTGCCGCGGAAGCGGGCGGCCATCATGCCGGCGCCGAGGCCGACGATGAGGAAGACGATGAGGCTGCCGAAGGTCAGCGAGAGGGTGGTGGGAAGCCGGTCCATCATGGTGTCCCACACCATCTGGTTGTTGCGGAACGAGACGCCGAAGCACGGCGCCGCGCAGTGTCCCACGCCGAAGTCCCGCCCGGCGAAGATGCCCACGAGGAAGTTCCAGTACTGCACCGGAACCGGGGAATCCAGACCGAGGTTCTTGTGGATGATGTCGAGTGCGGCCGGAGTGCAGTTCTTGCCGCACGCGAGCAACGCCGGGTCCTGTGGGATGGCGAAGTACATGAAGAACGTGAAGGCGCTGATCAGCAGGAGGATGAGTGCTGCGCCAGACGTCCGGCGTATGAGGAATCGAAGCATCGCTAAAAGCTGCTCTCAGGACGGCGGCGGTGGGAGGCCAGGAGGGGGGTCCGGCGGCCCGGGGGTGAGGGCTCCGCCGCGCCCTCACCCCCGGTGACTGCCTTGTGGTGCTTACTTCTTGAGGAAGATCGTGGTCGGGTCGGTGTAGCTGACCACCTGGCCGTAGCGCAGGCCACCCACGTTGGAACCGGCGATCTGGAACACCTTGGTGTAGTAGATCGGCGCGGCCGGGTTGATCTTCTCGGAGATGTACTTCGAGAGCTTCGCGTACTCCGAGGCGCGCTGGTCGGCGTCCGCGATCTTCTGGATGCGGGCCAGCTCGGAGTTGACGTGCTTGTCGTTGGTGTGCGAGTAGTTCGACGCACCGTCCTGGATCTGCGCACCGTCGAAGGAGGGCGGGAAGACGGTGTTGCCGTCGGCCCAGTCCTGACCCCAACCGGTCATGTACAGGTCCATGCCGTTCTTGACCTTGCCCATCTGCTCATACCAGGTGGCCTGGTCGACTTCCTTCTTCTGGATGTCGAGCCCGATCTTGTCCAGCTGGTTGATGATCAGGTTGGCCTGCGTGGTGCGGACCGGGGTGTTGGCGTAGGCGTAGACGAGCTTCTTGCCCTCGGCGCCCGCCTCCTTGATGAGCTTCTTGGCGGCCTCGATGTCGCCGTTCGGCTTCTTGGTCCGGTTGAACGGGTCGTACGACGCGTCGTAGCCGGGGGTGGTGGGCGACATCAGCGAGGTCGCGGCGTCACCGCCGTAGGCACCACCGTCGGCGCGGGCGGCCGAGGTGGCCGGGATCGCCAGGGCGATGGCGTCACGGATCCGCTTGTCCTTGATGCGGTCCATGTTGAAGTTCAGCTGCCACACGTACGGGGCGTAGCCCTGGATCGTGCGCTTCATCACGGCCTTGTCGCGCGTGATCTTCTGCAGCTGGGTGGCGTCGATCTGGCCCGTGAACATGATGGCGTTCTTGGCGTCGCCGCGGTCGGCCAGGATCGTCTTCGTCTGGTCGGCCTTGTCGTGGTTGAACTCGATGTTCCAGCCGTCGACGTAGGCGTGGCGCAGCGGGTCCGTCTTCTCGTCCCAGTTGGTGTTGCGCACCAGGCTGAGGGACTTGCCCGACTTGTACGAGGCGACCTTGTACGGACCGGTGGCGACCGGGCTCTGGTCGTACTTCTGCTTGGTGTCCGTCTTCTCGGGCACGACGGAGTAGGCGGCCATGGCGAGCGCCTGCGGCACGTCGGTGTGCGCCTCGAGGAAGTGGAACGTGATGGTCTTGTCGTCCGGCGTCTCGAGGACCGAGTCGGGCAGGTGCTTGCCCTTGTACGGACCCTGGTAGGCGTCGCGGTACTTGGTGCCGGCGCCGGAGAGCCACTGCTGGATGTACGTCGGGCCGTCCGTCAGGAACGGGTCGTACAGGCGCTCGATGGAGTGGCGGATGTCGGCCGACGTGATGACGTGGCCGTTCTGGTCCTTGATGCCGTCCTTCAGCGTGAAGGTCCAGGTCTTGCCGCCCTCGGAGGACTTGCCCGGGTCGGTGGCGAGGTCGCCGACGACCGTCTGGTTGCCCTTGTCGTCCTCGGTGTACGTGGTCAGACCACGGTAGAGGAGCTTGGCGAGCATGCCGGCGTCCGAGACGTAGATCTGGCCCGGGTCCAGGTGCGAGAAGTCCGCCTCCTGGTAGACCTGGACCGTCCCGCCCTTCTTGGCACCGGCGACCGGCTTGGCCGGGCCGACGGAGTCCTGGGCCGTACCCATGGTGACCGGCTTGGCCTGGGCCTTGGCGTCGTCCTGGGACTTGCCGACGGGCTTGTCGCTGCTCTTGCTGCCGCTGCTGCAGCCGGTCAGCGCGAGGGCGCCGACAGCCGCCGCGGCGACCGTTGCCTGCGCCGTGCGCGATCGAAGGATGCTCATGGAGTCGAGTCCACCTGCCTGTGAGTAGTGATCCTGCGGTGCTGCCTGGCGCATCCGGTCCTGATCGTCCGGCGCCCGGGTGGCAGCTCTCTCCTGGGTGGTGCTGATTAGCGTCCGGTCTTGGGATCGAAGGCGTCCCGGACCGAGTCACCCAGGAGGTTGAACGCCACGACGAAGACGACCATGGCGATACCCGGGAAGAACATGTAGGTCGGGTCCTGCTCGTAGATGTTCGCGGCCGTGGCGAACATCAGTCCCCAGTCGGGGGTCGGGTCCTGGTAACCCACACCGACGAAGGAGAGGAAGGCGACCGAGAGGATGGTGCTCGGGAGCAGGTACGTGCCCTGCACGATGATCGGCGTCACCAGGTTGGGCAGCAGCTCCTTGCGGATGATCCGCCAGGGCGAGGCGCCCGCGACCTTCGCCGCCTCCACGAACTCCCGCTCGCGCAGGGAGAGGGTGGCGGCACGGATCAGACGCGCCAGGCTCATCCAGGTCAGCAGCCACATCACGCCGGTGATGGCGAGGAAGCGGACGTAGGTCGGCGTCTCCTCGTCGGGCGCGACGAAGACCGTGACGACGACGGGCATGACCGCGACCATGAACAGCTGGCTGGGCAGCGCCAGCATGAAGTCGATGAGCCGGCCGAGCCAGTAGTCGATCTTGCCGCCGAAGTAGCCCGCGGCCAGACCGACGACGATGCCGATGAGCACCATGCCGATCGTGGCGAGCAGGGCGGTGAACAGCGACGTGCGGATGCCGTACAGCAGGTAGGCGAACACGTCGCGGCCGTAGTTCGGGTCGATGCCGAACCAGTGCTCGGGCGACATACCGCCGTTGGGCCCGGCCGGCAGGTTGAACTCGTTGAGCAGCGTGGGGTCGTCCTGGCCGTAGAAGGTGTACGGGTCCTTGCCGTACAGCTTCGTGATGACCGGGGCGAGGGCGGCTATCAGGAAGAAGAAGATGACAATGCAGGCCGCGGTGATGCCCGTCTTGTCCCGCTTGAAGCGGCGCCACATCATCTGGCCGGGGCTGCGCCCCTCCAGCTTCTTGGGCTCCTTCGCGTCACCCTTCGGCGCGCTCTCTTTGTCCAAGGCGGAAGAGGTCTCGGCGCCCTCAATCTCGATTGGACTCGTCATGATTCGTCCATTTCACAGGTGTTGGAGGTCGTCGGCCGGGTAACCGGTGATCGACGGCCGTCGCACGGCGTACGTCATTCGAAGCGCGCGATGGGAACAACGACTGGGGTGAACACACCCCTTGGGGAACCCTGGTCCGCGGCCGGCCTCGGCCTGCCGTCAGAACCGAGTCGTCAAGAGCGCTCGCGACGCTGGATCGTTACCTCGTCCACCACGGGGACGGGGCGAGACGTGCCCGCGGGACCAACACCTGTCATCGGGGACGACGCGACCCATATGGCGCTTGTGGCACCTCGCATGGGTTCCTCCTCATGAGTCCACTTTGTTCACTACAAGTGGGGGCACAAGTAACCCTGCCGACACCCCTGACGGCGAAGGTTGAGTGCCCCAGTGTGCTCGCGAGTCGGCGCTCCCCACAGCGCGTGACCCATTGACCCGAGCTCTACGCCGTCAACTATTAGCCACGCGGCCGTCGTCGACCACACCCTTTTGGTCTCGGTTCGATCACACCTGATGCGTACATTGCCCAAAATCCGGACAAACTGATCCGAGATAGAGGGCCACGAAACGGACGTGTTACATATCTATCGACCATTGGTGCCCGGATATCGGACACCAGGGTGGACTTAATCACTTGCGTCCCGGCAGCTTTTGACCCTTTGTTGGGCGAGACCTGACCCCGCCGCAGTCAATCCGCGTAGACAGGGGCAGATTAGCGCCAACGCGAAGGGCCCGGCACCCCTCTCGGAGGTACCGGGCCCGACAGTCAGGCGGGGTGCGTCAGCCGTGCTTGGCGCGCGAGGCGGAGCGGCCGCGCTCCTTCTGGTCCAGGACGACCTTGCGGATGCGCACGGCCTCCGGGGTCACCTCGACGCACTCGTCGTCGCGGCAGAACTCCAGCGACTGCTCCAGGGACAGCTTGCGGGGCGGGACGATCGCCTCGAAGGAGTCGGCGGAGGAGGAGCGCATGTTGGTGAGCTTCTTCTCCTTGGTGATGTTGACGTCCATGTCGTCGGCGCGCGAGTTCTCGCCGACGATCATGCCCTCGTACACCTCGGTGCCGGGCTCGACGAAGAGGACGCCGCGCTCCTGGAGGTTGGTCATCGCGAAGCCCGTGACGGCGCCCGCGCGGTCCGCGACGAGCGAACCGTTGTTGCGGGTCGTCAGCGTGCCGAACCAGGGCTCGTGG
Organism: Streptomyces sp. R818; assembly: GCF_056172735.1. Classification (NCBI taxonomy): domain Bacteria; kingdom Bacillati; phylum Actinomycetota; class Actinomycetes; order Kitasatosporales; family Streptomycetaceae; genus Streptomyces; species Streptomyces sp. R818. Next base: position 139,116 of record NZ_JAOCNE010000009.1, on the reverse strand, counting down.
CCCTCGTGGATCGAGTGGGCGATGCCGGTGCCGCGCGTGCTCGTCAGGAACTCCGTACGGAAGCCGATGAGGCCACGCGACGGCACCACGAACTCCATGCGGACCCAGCCGGAGCCGTGGTTCGACATGTTGTCCATGCGGCCCTTGCGGACGCCCATGAGCTGCGTGACGGCGCCCATGTGCTCCTCGGGGACGTCGACCGTGAGGCGCTCGACGGGCTCGTGCGTCTTGCCGTCGACCTCCTTGGTGACGACCTGCGGCTTGCCGACGGTCAGCTCGTAGCCCTCGCGGCGCATCTGCTCGACCAGGATGGCGAGCGCCAGCTCACCGCGGCCCTGCACCTCCCAGGCGTCGGGGCGCTCGGTGTCCAGGACACGGAGGCTGACGTTACCGATCAGCTCGCGGTCCAGGCGGTCCTTGACCTGGCGGGCGGTGACCTTGCGGTCCTTGACGGCCGACTTGGCCGCCGCGCCCTTGCCCGTGCCACCGCGGCCGACGAGCGGCGAGGTGTTGGTGCCGATGGTCATGGAGATCGCCGGCTGGTCGACGGTGATCAGCGGCAGCGCGACCGGGTTCTCCGGGTCGGCGAGCGTCTCACCGATCATGATGTCGGGGATACCGGCCACGGCGCAGATGTCGCCGGGGCCCGCCATCTCGGCGGGCTTGCGGGTGAGCGCCTCGGTCATCATCAGCTCGGTGATGCGGACGTTCTGGATCGAGCCGTCGCGCTTGATCCAGGCCACGGTCTGGCCCTTGCGCAGCTCGCCCTGCTCGACGCGGAGGAGCGCGATGCGGCCGAGGAAGTTGTCGGCGTCCAGGTTGGTGACGTGCGCCTGGAGGGGGGCCGACTCGTCGTACGTCGGGGCCGGGACGTGCTCCAGGATCGTGGAGAAGAACGGCTCCAGGTTGGTGGAGTCCGCCGGGACCGTGCCGTCCTCCGGCTTGGTCAGCGACGCGATGCCGTCACGGCCGCACGCGTAGACGATCGGGAACTCGATCTGGTCCTCGTCGGCGTCCAGGTCGAGGAAGAGGTCGTACGTCTCGTTGACGACCTCGTCGATGCGCGAGTCGGGACGGTCCGTCTTGTTGATGCACAGGATGACGGGGAGCCGCTGCTGGAGCGCCTTGCGCAGCACGAAGCGGGTCTGCGGGAGGGGGCCCTCGGAGGCGTCCACGAGCAGGACGACCGCGTCCACCATCGACAGACCGCGCTCGACCTCGCCACCGAAGTCGGCGTGGCCGGGGGTGTCGATGATGTTGATCGTGATGACCTCGCCGCCATCCTTGGGGTGGTACTTCACCGCCGTGTTCTTGGCGAGGATCGTGATGCCCTTCTCACGCTCCAGGTCATTCGAGTCCATCATGCGATCGTCGAGGGACTCGGCGGCGTGCGCGGCGAACGAGCCCGCCTGCTTGAGCATGGCGTCGACGATGGTCGTCTTGCCGTGGTCGACGTGGGCGACGATAGCGACGTTTCGGATGTCGTGGCGCGTGGCCATATTGCGGCGTACTCCCGGAATAGGTGACGGCTGCGCGTACATCAGTGATACGCGCGCCCTGCCGGGCTGGACACGCCACGGCCTCACCCCATGGTACGTGGCTTGACGAGTGGGGGCGCTTCCGGCCCTGGAGGGGAGGGCAGGATCATGACAGGCCGGGTCGGCCGCTGGGGAAAAACTGCAGGTCAATGGGTACAACGAACCTTGCCCGCAGGGTTGTCCCGCGGGCAAGGGAGTTGAGCTCGATCTGAGGTTGAGATTCTTGTACGCCTGTCGTCGGCCCCGCGTTCGCGCCTACTTCTTCCCGTCGTTCCTCGCGGGTGCGGACGGGCCCGACGCGCCCTTCCTGAGATAGCCGATGTCCTCGTAGTGCGGGTCCTGGAAGCCGAAGGCGCCGGCGTTGACGAGGTCGGAGCGGGCGGCCACGAGCTGGGGCCGCTGATAGAGAGGAATCGATCCTGCGGCGGCCCAGATCCGCGCGTCGGCCTTCCTGACCAGGGCGTTCTCCTCGTCGGCGTCGAGTTCACCGATGGCCTGGTCGAAGAGCTGGTCGATGTGGTCGGTGCCGACGCGCGTGTAGTTCTGCTCGACGGTGAGCGACCCGTCGGCGGCCGGGACCGGCTTGGCGTAGATGGGGCGGGCGTCGGTGGCCGGATAGGCGGTGGCGGGCCACGAGTACAGCGCCAGGTCGTACTCGCCGGACGCGATGTGGTCCTTGAAGTAGCTCTCGTCGTCGACCTTCATGACGTCCGTACGCACGCCGATCCCGCTCAGCATCTGCGTGATCCGGTCCGCGACGGCGCGCAGCTGCTCCGAGCCCGCGCCCGAGGGAAGCACGAAACGCAAGGTGAGCGGCTTGCCGTCCTTGGCGAGGGCCCCGGCGGCGGCCCCCGCGGGCGCGGCGGTGCCCTTCGGCGCGTAGGCACCGGAGGCGGCGTGATCGCCATGCTTCGCGGAGTGCTGGCTGTCCTCGGCCCGCTTGGAGTCCTCGGTGTCGCGGCCGCCCTCACCGCCCGCCGTCTTCGGCTTGTCCTTCTTGTCCTTGAGCGGCCCGCCCGGCACCCAGCCCGCCTCGGCGAGCAGCGCCTGCGCCTCCGCCATGTCCTGGTCGCCGAGCGCGCTGCTGTTGTCGGCGTACGCGGCCTGCCCGGCCAGGGCGAGGTGGTTGTCGACCGTGCTCACCGGCAGGCCGAGCGGTTTGAGGGCCACCGCGGCGAGCTGATTGCGGTCCAGGGCGCGGGCCACCGCGCGGCGCACGCGCTCGTCGGCGAGCGGGCCCTGCGCGCCGTTCAGGGCAAGCTGCGTGTAGGCGGGCGCGAAGGCCTTGCGGACCTTGAACCCGTGCAGGTTCCCCTGCTCCTTGGCGTACTTCTTCACGGCCTTGCGGGTCTTCGCGCGGGCGGCCATCTCGTCGTAGGCCGCCTCCTCGTCGTCCCCGTGCGCGATCGCCCAGGAGCGCAGCGCCTCGGCGGGGGTGAGGGCGGCGCCGGGGCCGTGGCTGAGCGGGCCCGGGGAGCCGTGGTCGCGGGCGGCGTGGGCGATGCGCTCGGCGCCGCCCGCGTCGACGTCGGCCAGGTCGAGCTTGCCCGCGGCGAGGGCCGTGGCCCGCTTGGCGCGCGGCACGGTCGTCAGGACGAGCTTGTCGAGCTTGGGGCGCTCGCCCCACCAGCGCGGGTTGCGTTCGAGGGTGACCTTCTTGGCGTCCCGGTCCACCGAGTCGACGGAGAAGGGGCCCGCCGTCACCTTGAGCTTGCGGCGTGCCCCGTCGTTGAAGCCGTCCGGGGTGCCCATGACGTCCTTGGGGTACAGCGGCGAGAACAGCGCGCGCCAGTCCGCGTACGGCTTCGCGAACGTGACCCGGACCTCCAGGTCGTTCTTGCCGCGCTCGATCTTCTCGATGCGGTCGTACCCGGCGTTGTGCGCGGTCCAGTAGGAGCTGTCCTTGCCGGACAGGGCGCGCCACTGGGCGGCGAAGTCGGGGGCGCCGATCTCGCGGCCCGTGGACCAGACGGCCTTCTGGTTCAGCTTGTACAGGACGACCTGCTTCGGCTCCGTCTCGATGACGTCGGCCTTCTCCAGGTAGTCGGCGTCGGGCTGCGGGCGGCCCTGCGCGTCGAGGCGGAACATCGACGGCAGGACGGCGCCCGTGATCCGGCTCGTGACCGGGTCGGCGTCCGCCTGGAAGGAGTTGAGGGTCTTCGGCATGGCGTCGATCGCCCAGCGCACGCTGCCGCCGTCCTTGATCCGGTCCCGGCCGGCCGGCGCGATGTCGGGACCCGCGGCCGGGGTCCACGGGTCGTCGTCGGAGCCGCACCCCGCGAGGGTGGTCACGGCGAGCACGCCGCACACGAGGAGCGCGGCTGCGCGGGGGCGCCTCTTGTTGTCCTGCATCTCGACGGGTACCTCCGGTGCGGGCCGGTTCTGTCTCGTTCGGCGGTATATGTCGCTGATCACATCTATTGGCCCACTGAAGTGGATCGGGGGGCGGTGGCATGGCGACACGTCGCCGGGGGGCGGGAACGTCACCCGGGCGGGCTATGCGGGTCGCCTACTGGGGCGGCTTGCTGGTGCGGGGGCGCCTGCCCGGGGGGCGGCTTGCTGGTGCGCGGACGCCTGCCCGGGGGCGGCTTGCTGGTGCGCGGGCGCCTACCCGGGGCGCGGCTTGCTGGTACGCGGGCGCCTGCCCGCGGGGCGGCTTGCTGGTACGCGGGCGCCTACCCGCGGGGCGGCTTGCTGGTGCGCGGGGCGCCTACCCGCGGGGCGGCTTGCTGGTGCGGGGCGGCCGCGGGTCTCGTCGTGGCTGGTCGCGCAGTTCCCCGCGCCCCTGAGATGCGCACTTCGTGCGCCATCTCAGGGGCGCGGGGTGGAACGCCCGCCATCGGGGGGCGCGGCCCTCGCCCCCGTCCCCCCTTGGGGGCGGCCCTCGCCCCCGTCTCCCCTGGGGGCGCGGCGAAGCCGCATGCCTTTAGGGGCGCGGGGAACTGCGCGACCAGCCACGAACCACCCGCGGCCGCCGGCGAAGGCGCACACCCCGCCCGGACGGCGAGGGGCGCACACCCTCACCCCGTGCCCCCGGCAATACGCGACGCGGCCTTCACAAACCGTGATGTGACGCGCGACACTCGCAGGCGCATGAACATCTCCGCCGCACCAGCGGAAGCGAGGCAAGTCATGTCCGTGGCAGATGAATTGACGAAGGTTCAGCAATGTGTCGATGAGCTGACCCGAGCCGTGAACCGGTTACAACCCGCACTCGCCGGACCGGACCTGCGCCGCGTCCACGCCGACACCGCCCACCTGCGCGAGAGCGTCGCCCTGCTGCGCGCGTCGACGACGGCGACGGCGGCGCAAGCGGCGCCGGACCAGCAGGACCCGCTCCCCCGGCAGGGCCTCGTGCCGATCCCCGACACCCCGTACGACACGTCCCTGTGGACCGACTCGGACGACGAGGGACTCGGCGCCCACCACAGGCACGCCCCCTGACGGACCGTTCCGTCACCCCACCCCGTCCCTTCGAGCGGAGGCTTCCTTGGCCACCGGCACGGAACCCACCAGCACCGACGAACCCCATACCGAGAGCGGCAGCGACCAGGGCACCGGAGTACGGAGCCGGACGCGTGCCGCGATCGCCGCACCGCACCTGCGCACGGACCGCTGGTGGCTGGCCCCGGCCACGACCGCCGCGGGCCTGTTCGCCTTCGTCGTCTACTCGACGTGGCGGGCGTTCGCCAACGCCGACTACTACGCGGCCCCGTACGTCTCCCCGTTCTACTCGCCGTGCGTCGCGGAGAACTGCGCGCCCATGCGCCATGGCCCGAACTGGGAGATCTTCGGCAGCTGGTGGGGCCTCTCCCCCGCGCTGCTCATCCTGATCTTCCCGCTCGGCTTCCGGCTGACCTGCTACTACTACCGCAAGGCCTACTACCGCGGCTTCTGGGCGTCGCCCCCGGCCTGCGCGGTGGCCGAGCCGCACAAGAAGTACAGCGGTGAGACGCGGTTCCCGCTGATCCTGCAGAACATCCACCGGTACTTCTTCTACGCGGCCGTACTCGTCGCCGGCATCCTCAGCTACGACACCGTGCTCGCCTTCCGAGACGAGACCTACGCGTGGGGCCACATGGGCCTCGGCACCGTCGTCTTCCTGATCAACATCGCGCTGATCTGGGCGTACACGATCTCCTGCCACTCCTGCCGGCACATCGTCGGAGGCCGCCTCAAACACTTCTCGAAGCACCCCGTGCGCTACCGCCTCTGGGGCTGGGTCGGCAAGCTGAACGCCCGTCACATGCTGCTCGCGTGGGCGTCCCTCGTGAGCGTGGCGCTCGCCGACTTCTACGTGTACCTGGTCGCGTCCGGCGTCTTCGACGATCCGCGGTTCTTCTGATGCCTTCGACGGTGGGAGCGCAACGATGAGTGTGGTGGAGCGGCAGCACTGGGATGTTGTCGTGGTGGGCGCGGGCGGCGCCGGACTCCGGGCCGCGATCGAGGCGCGTGAGCGGGGCGCCCGTACGGCGGTGATCTGCAAGTCCCTGTTCGGCAAGGCCCATACGGTGATGGCGGAGGGCGGCATCGCGGCCGCCATGGGCAATGTGAACTCCGGCGACAACTGGCAGGTCCACTTCCGCGACACGATGCGCGGCGGCAAGTTCCTCAACCAGTGGCGGATGGCCGAGCTGCACGCGCAGGAGGCACCCGACCGGGTGTGGGAGCTGGAGACGTGGGGCGCGCTTTTCGACCGCACCCGCGACGGCCGGATCTCGCAGCGCAACTTCGGCGGCCACGAGTACCCGCGCCTCGCCCACGTCGGCGACCGTACGGGCCTGGAGCTGATCCGCACCCTCCAGCAGAAGATCGTCCAGCTCCAGCAGCAGGACAAGGCGGAGTTCGGCGACTACGAGGCGCGGCTGAAGGTCTTCCAGGAGTGCACGGTCACGCGCGTGCTGAAGGACGAGGACGGCAGCCGCGTCTCCGGCGCCTTCTGCTACGAGCGCGAGAGCGGGCGGTTCTTCGTCCTCGAAGCGCCGAGCGTGGTCCTGGCGACGGGCGGCATCGGCAAGTCGTTCAAGGTGACGTCGAACTCGTGGGAGTACACGGGCGACGGCCACGCGCTCGCGCTGCTCGCGGGCGCGCCCCTGCTGAACATGGAGTTCGTGCAGTTCCACCCGACCGGCATGGTCTGGCCGCCGTCGGTGAAGGGCATCCTCGTCACCGAGTCGGTGCGCGGCGACGGCGGTGTGCTGCGGAACTCCGAGGGCAAGCGGTTCATGTTCGACTACATCCCGGACGTCTTCAAGGAGAAGTACGCGGAGTCGGAGGCCGAGGGCGACCGCTGGTACGAGGACCCCGATCACAACCGGCGCCCGCCCGAACTGCTCCCCCGCGACGAGGTGGCCCGCGCCATCAACGCCGAGGTGAAGGCGGGCCGAGGCTCCCCGCACGGCGGCGTCTTCCTGGACGTGTCGACGCGGATGCCCGCCGAGGTCATCCGGCGCCGCCTGCCGTCGATGTACCACCAGTTCAAGGAGCTGGCGGACGTCGACATCACGGCGGAGGCGATGGAGGTCGGCCCGACCTGTCACTACGTGATGGGCGGCATCGCCGTCGACTCGGACACGGCGGCGGCGCGCGGCGTGCCGGGCCTGTACGCGGCCGGTGAGGTGGCGGGCGGAATGCACGGCTCGAACCGCCTCGGCGGCAACTCGCTGTCCGACCTGCTGGTCTTCGGCCGCCGCGCCGGGCTGCACGCGGCGCAGTACGCGCAGAACCTCACCGAGGACCGCCCGGTCGTCCCCGACCTCCAGCTCGACACCGCCGCGGCGGAGGCGCTCCGCCCCTTCTCGGCGGAGGGCCAGGAGGAGGGCACCGTCCCCGAGAACCCGTACACCCTGCACCAGGAACTCCAGCAGACGATGAACGACCTCGTCGGCATCATCCGCCGCGAGGGCGAGATGGAGGAGGCGCTGCGCAAGCTCGCGGCGCTGCGGGTGCGGGCGCGGCGGGCCGGGGTCGAGGGGCACCGGCAGTTCAACCCGGGCTGGCATCTCGCGCTCGACCTCCGCAACATGCTCCTGGTCAGCGAATGCGTAGCCCGCGCCGCGCTCGAACGGCAGGAGTCGCGCGGCGGCCACACCCGTGAGGACCACCCGGCGATGGACCGCGAATGGCGCCGCGCCAACCTGCTCTGCTCGTTGCGCGACCCGAGCGGGGGCCTGGCGGCCACCGACCCGGTGCGCGGCCAGATCGACCTCGTACGCGAGACCACCGACCCGATCCGCCCCGACCTGCTGGCCCTCTTCGAGAAAGAGGAGCTGGTCAAGTACCTGACCGAAGAGGAGCTGTACGAGTGAGCGCGTATGAGGCCCGCTTCAAGGTGTGGCGCGGGGACACGGCGGGCGGCGGCCTGGAGGACTTCGACGTCGAGGTCAACGAGGGCGAGGTGGTGCTCGACATCATCCACCGCCTGCAGGCGACGCAAGCCCCCGACCTGGCGGTCCGCTGGAACTGCAAGGCGGGCAAGTGCGGCTCGTGCTCGGCGGAGATCAACGGCCGTCCCCGGCTGATGTGCATGACACGCATGTCGGTCTTCGGCCAGGACGACGTGATCACGGTGACCCCGCTGCGGGCGTTCCCGGTCGTCCGGGACCTGGTGACGGACGTCGGCTTCAACTACGCGAAGGCGCGCGAGGTCCCGGCGTTCGTGGCGCCGAGCGGGCTCGGTCCCGGCGAGTACCGGATGATGCAGGAGGACGTGGACCGGCCGCAGGAGTTCCGCAAGTGCATCGAGTGCTTCCTGTGCCAGGACACCTGCCATGTGGTCCGCGACCACGAGGAGAACAAACCGGCGTTCGCGGGCCCGCGCTTCCTGATGCGCGTCGCGGAGCTCGACATGCACCCCCTGGACGAGGCCGCCGAGACCGGCCTCGACCGCAAGACGACCGCCCAGGACGAACACGGCCTCGGCTACTGCAACATCACCAAGTGCTGCACCGAGGTCTGCCCCGAGCACATCAAGATCACGGACAACGCCCTGATCCCCCTGAAGGAGCGGGCGGCCGACCGCAAGTACGACCCGGTGGTGTGGCTGGGCAACAAGATCCGCCGCAGGTCGTGACCGCCCCGGCCCGTGACCGGAGCCCCGGCGCGCCGGAGCCGTAGCCGGGCGTACGGGGGCGCAGCGGTCGCGGAGGGGCGGACCCAGACATACGCTCCAAAATGTGCCCCTGCCCGAGAGCCGCTCCCGCCCGGTGCCGATATCCGTACGGGCGCGCCCCTGTCCGGTTGTGTTCACCGCGCGGGCGCGCCCCTGCTTGGCCGCGAGCGCCGCGCGGGCGCGCTCCCGTCCTGGTGTGAGCGCCGCGCGGGCGCGCCCCGGTCCGGGCGTGAGCGCCGTGCGGGCGCGCTCCCGTCCAGGCGTGTACGCCGCGCGGGCGTGCTCCCGTCCGGGCGTGAGCGCCGCGCGGGCCGCGCTCGCCGCGCTGCTCGCCCTGGCGTGGCTGCTCGTGCCCGCTGCCGCCGCCCGCGCCGACGACCCGGTCACCCTCTCCCGTACCGGGCAGATCACCGACGAGGTCGGCGCGCTCGGGGACCGGAAGGGCGCCGTCGCCACCGCGCTGACCGGCCTCGACGACCAGCACGGCACGCAGCTCTTCGTCGCCTACGTACGGGACTTCTCCGGACGCTCCGCGCAGAGCTGGGCCGACGCCACCGCCGAGCGGAACGGGCTCGGCCTCGACGACGTCCTGCTCGCCGTGGCCACGCACGACCGGCAGTACGCGCTCTCGGTCGACCAGGATTCACGGATCACGGACGCGCAGATCCAGGAGATCACGCGGGCCGGGATCGAGCCCGCTCTGCGCCGGAACGACTGGCCCGGCGCCGCGATCGGTGCCGCGAACGGGATCGGCGCGGTCGTCGCGGGCCGCCCCGTGCCCACGCCGACGATCACCCCGGGCGCCGACGACCCGGGCGCGAGCGGCAACGACGGCGGCCTCAGCGGCAGCGGCGACCTCGTGCTGCCGATCGTCGCCGTCGGCGCGGCCGGCGCCCTGGCCGCGTACAGCTGGACCCGCCGCAAGCGGCGCATGAACGAGCGGACCACACCGCAGACCTGGGGAAAGCAGGCCGTCACACCGTTGCCCGAGCTGGACAAGCAGGCTGGGCACCTGCTCGTGGAGACGGATGACGCGGTGCGCACCAGCACGGAGGAGCTGGGCTTCGCGACGGCCCAGTTCGGCGAGGACGCGGTCCGGCAGTTCGGCGAGGCGCTCGCGTACGCGCGCTCGGAGCTGACGGCGGCGTTCAAGCTGCGTCAGCAACTCGACGACGCGTTCCCCGAGGACGACGCGGCCAAGCGGCGCATGCTGGACGAGATCATCAGCCGCTGCACGGAGGCGGGCCGCCGCCTGGACCAGGAGGCCGGCGACTTCGACCGGCTGCGCTCGCTCGAACGGGCGGCGCCGGACGCGCTGGCCCACGCCGAGCGGGCGTACCAGGAGCTGACGGCGCAGACGGGCCACGCGCGGGAGACGCTGACCGCGCTCGGCACGCGCTACGCGCCGTCCGCACTCACATCGGTCGCGGACCACGTCGAACAGGCCGAGGACCGGCTCGCGTTCGCCTCGACCCACCTCGGTCGGGCCCGCCGCTCCGTCGACGCGGGCGACAACGGCAAGGCCGCCGTCTCCCTGCGGGCCGCGGAGGGCGCCGTCGACCAGGCCCGCACCTTCGTCACCGCCGTCGAACGCCTGGGCGGTGAACTCGCCGAGGCGACGGACCGCCTCCCCGCCGCGCTGACCGAGTCCGAGGCCGACCTCGCGGACGCGCGCGGCCTCCTGGAAGGCACCACCCAGGGCGTCTCCACCGCCGACCTGCGTGGCCGCGTCGCCCGCGCCGAGTCCGTCATCGGCGACGTACGCAAGGAGACGGCCGCGGGCCCGTACGACCCGATCGACGCGCTGCGCCGCGTGGAGGAGGCGGACGCGGCGCTCGACGAGGCGCTCGCGGCGGCCCGGGAGCGCGAGGCCGGCACCACGCGCGCCCGCTCACTCCTCGGCCAGGCGCTGCTCGCGGCGCGCAGCGGCACCGGCGCCGCCGCCGACTTCATCACCACGCACCGCGGCGCGGTCGGCAGCGAGGCCCGCACCCGCCTCGCGGAGGCCCAGCGCCACCTGGCCATCGCGCAGGACGCCGAGGGGGCCGACCCGGCGGGCGCGCTCGCCGAGGCGCAGCAGGCCGACGCGCTGGCCCGGCAGGCCCGGTCGCTCGCCGAACGGGACGTACGCGCGTACGGCGGCGGCCCGTACGGGGGCGGCGGACGCGGCGGCGGCTCCGGCGGCGCGATGCTCGGCGGCATCCTCCTCGGCCAGCTCCTCGGCGGCGCGGGTCGCGGCATGGGCGGGATGGGCGGCGGCCGTCGCGGCGGGTTCGGCGGCGGGGGCGTCCGGGGCCCAGGACCCGGCAGCTTCGGCGGCGGAGGCACCCGCGGCCGCAGGGGCGGCGGAGGCCGTTTCTGACCACTTCGGCCCCGCGATCCCGGCGAAAGCCCGCACTCCACCCGAGCTTCACCCGAGCTCCACCGACGGAGGACCTGACCATGACCAAGCAGACCGTCTTCAGCCGGGTCGCCACCCTCGCGAAGGCCAACATCAACGCGCTGCTCGACAGTGCCGAGGACCCGCAGAAGATGCTGGACCAGCTCATCCGCGACTACACGAACAACATCCGGGAGGCCGAGGAGGCCGTGGCGGCGACCATCGGCAACCTGCGTCTCCTCGAACAGGACCACAAGGAGGACGTGGACGCCGCCGCCGAGTGGGGCACGAAGGCGCTCGCCGCCAGCAGACAGGCGGACGAGCTGCGCTCCGCCGGTACGACGGCGGAGGCGGACACGTTCGACAATCTCGCCAAGGTCGCGCTCGGCAGGCAGCTCAAGGCGGAGAAGGAGGCGAAGGACGCCGAGCCGACGATCGCCGCGCAGACCGAGGTCGTCGACAAGCTGAAATTCGGCCTCACCCAGATGCAGGAGAAACTGAAGGAGCTGCAGGCGAAGCGCGACCAGCTGGTGGCCCGCGCGAAGACGGCGCAGGCGCAGAACCAGATGCTGGACGCGGCGAAGAACATCGACGTCCTGGACCCGACGAGCGAGCTGCACCGCTTCGAGGAGAAGGTGCGCCGCGAGGAGGCCAGGGCGCTCGGCAAGCAGGAGCTGGCCGCGTCCTCGCTCGACGCGCAGTTCGAACAGCTGGACGCGCTCGGCGACGACGCGGAGATCGAGGCCCGTCTGGCCGCGCTCAAGGGCGCGTAGGGGCAGCGGTCCTAGAACAGGCTGAGCAGCGCCTCCGTAGGATCCACGAGCCCGGTCCCCCCGTCCGGCAGCGCCATCTCGAACCAGACGGTCTTGCCGCGCGGGGTACGACGTGACCCCCACGCCGCGCTGAGCAGCCCGACGAGCTGGAGCCCGCGCCCGCCCTCGTCGGTGTCGCGGGCGCGGCGGCGGCGCGGCTGCACGAGCCCCGCGTCCCACACCTCGCAGACCAGGGTGCGGTCGAGCAGCAGCCGGAGCCTGATGTCGCCCTCGCCGTACCGCAGCGCGTTGGTGACCAGCTCGCTGACGAGCAGTTCGGTGGTGTCGACCAGGGGTTCGAGTTCCCAGGCGGTCAGTTGCTCCCGCGCGAGCTCGCGCGCCCGGCCGACCGACTTGGGTTCGCGCGGCAGCGTCCAGTCGCCGACGTTCTCGCTGGGCAGCCCCTCGATCCGGGCCATGAGCAGCGCGATGTCGTCCTCGCCGTGGTGCGTGTCGAGGGTGGTGAGGACGTGGTCGCAGACGTCCTCCAGGGCGGGCGCCGGATCGTTCAGGACATCGCGGAACGCCGAGAGCCCCTCGTCGAGCGGGTGGTCGCGGGACTCGACGAGCCCGTCCGTGTAGAGCGCGAGCAGCGACCCCTCGGGCAGCTCGACCTCCACCTCCTCGAACGGTTCGCCGCCCACGCCGAGCGGCATCCCCGGCGGCACGTCGAGCATGAGGGCGCCGTCGCCGGGTGCGACGAGGACGGGCGGCAGGTGCCCGGCGTTGGCGAAGGTGCAGCGCCGGGTGACGGCGTCGTAGACCGCGTAGACGCAGGTGGCGAGGTAGACCTCGGACAGGTCGGCGTCGGAGGGCTTGCTGCGGGCGGCGCGGGTGGCCTGCTGGACGCCGCCGGGCGTGCCGAGCCCTCGCGCGATCTCGTCCAGCGCGTCGAGCACCTCGGCCGGTTCGAGATCGAGCAGCGCCAACGTCCGTACGGCCGTCCGCAGTTCTCCCATGGCGACGGCGGCGCGCAGCCCGCGCCCCATGACGTCCCCGATGACGAGCGCGGTGCGGTGCCCGGGCAGCTCGATGACGTCGAACCAGTCACCGCCGACCTCGGTCGCCGCGTTGCCGGGCAGATAGCGGCAGGCGATGTCGAGCCCCGACGCCTCGGGGTTGTCGGGCGGCAGGAGGGAGCGCTGGAGGATCAGGGCGCGCTCGTGCTCACGGCGGTACAGGCGCGCGTTGTCGATGCAGACCGCGGCGCGCGCGGCCAGCTCGACGGCGAGGGCCCGGTCCCGCTCGTTGAACGGCTCGCTGCCCTTCGTACGGGAGAACTGCACGAGCCCGACGACGGTGTCGTGCGCGACCATCGGCACCGCGAGCGTGGACTGCACGAGATCGCCGGGCTCGGCGGGCAGCAGCTGGGGCCGCGCGGTGCGCAGGGCGTCGGCGCACGCGGAGTTGAACGGAAAACGGTGCACGGCGCCCACGCCGACCGGCGCCTGCCCGCCCAGATCGAGGAACGGCACATCGGCGACGGCGCTGGCGGCGGCGACGCGCCGCAGCTCGGCACTGCCGTCGGCGAGGCTGTGGCTGCCGAGCGCCACCTCGTCGCCGAGGAGCAGCCCCTGGTAGAGGTCGACGGAGGCCAGATCGCAGAAACCGGGGACGACGACGTCGAGGAGTTCCCGCGCGGTCGTCTCCAGGTCGAGCGAATTGCCGATCCGGGCGCCGGCCTCATTGAGCAGCGCGAGATTCCTTCGGGCGTGCGCGGCCTCACGGGCGGCGGCGTGGCGGCGGGTCACGTCGGTGGTGAGGCCGGCGATGCCGATGGGCCGCCCCGAACCGCTGTGCACGCGGTAGAGGTTGATGGACCAGTGCCGCCGCTCCGGGGAGCCGGGCACGGTCCCGACGAGCTGCATGTCGGTGACGGCGTCCCCGGTCTCCAGGACGCGGCGCAGCGCGCCCTGCACCCGGTCGGCCTCGTGGCGCGGCAGGTAGTCGTGGACGGTGCGTCCCCGGTGGTCGTCGGCCTTGCCGCCGAAGACCGAGGTGAACGTGCGATTGGTCCGCCGCACCTTGAGGTCGGTGTCGAACAGCAGGAAGCCGAAGGGTGATTGGCCGAAAATGGCCTGCGAGGCGGCGAGGTCGGTCTCGATGCGCCGCAGGGTCCGTACGTCGACGACGATGCAGACCGCGGCCCGCTCCCCGGACTCGGTGGTCGTCGGCATCACATAGACCTCGGCGCGCGCGGTGGGCCGGTCGGCGCCCGCCCCGGCGTCCTCCCGCGGCGGCATCCGGAACGGCACGCTGCCCGTCCACTCGCGCCCGTCCAGGATCTCGGCCATCTTGCGGTGCCCGCGCTCCCGGAGGTCGGCGGGGACGAACGCCTCGATCGGGTCCTTGCCCACCGCGTCCTCGGGCGCGACCCCGAAGAGGTGCGCGGCGCGCAGGCTCCACTGGTCGATCAGCCCGTCGGGCCCGATGGAGAAGGAGGCGACCTTGATGTAGTCGTAGATCGATCCGGGCGGGCTGGACTGCCAGGTGTCGGACGCGCCCGCCTGGGCGCCACGGTCCGCATCCCGCGCAGACTCCGTGCCCGAGCGGTCCTCGGACATCCCGGCCTTCGCTGGTATCTCGCTCACGCGAACCGTCCCCTCCAGCTCACCACGCCCGGCACCGGTCACCGGGGCGGCTGCCCGCAGTATCCAGCACTACGGGGCCGCGCAACACGGTGTTCACGATCACACCACGCTCCCGACGCTTTTTGGCCCGTCGGGGCCGATTGTTTCCGTACCCACGGTGGAGGTGGGCCCACACCCGACGCCCCGCACCCACTGCCGAATCCTCCAGACCTCCCCTGCCGATGCGTTTCTGCTCCCTCGTCTAACCAGGCAGCGCCAGCTCGAACCACACGGTTTTGCCACCCGTGCGGGGGTCCCCCGGTCTGGTGCCCCAGCGCCGGGACGCCCCGGCGACCAGCTGGAGCCCCCGCCCGCCCTCGTCGTCATGCGCGGCGGTACGGGCACGAGGGGGGTCCGGCAGCGGGTCGGAAACCTCCACGAGCAGCCCGCCGTACGGTCCGCCCTGCCGGCACAGGCGCACGCCGATGGGCCCGGACGCGTGCCGCATGGAGTTGGTGACCAGCTCGCTGACCAGCAGGGCGGTCACATCACCCAGCTCGGCGAGAGCCCAGTCGGCGAGCTGGGTGCGCACGGCGGCGCGGGCTCTGCGGACCGCCGTCGGATCGGCGGGAAAGGCCCACTCGGCGGAGTCGCCGTCGGTGTGGATCACGCCGATCACTTCCCTGGAACGCGATGAGCCCTGCCCGGTTTCAGAGGGTTAATCGGCATATACCCGGACGGAACGTGGTGCTACCGCGTCAGGGGGTGCGTGGTGGTACGGACGGCGTACGCGGGGTCGCCACGGGCGCGCGGGTATCGCGCCGCCCGGCGTTCACTCCGAGGCGATCACGTGCTTGACGGCGGCGACGTCCTGATCCAGCCACTCGACGGACCAGACCTCATCAGCCGCGAGCCAGCGCAACTCGTCATGATCCTGAAGCGTGCGCGGCACTCCGGAAACAATCCGCGTACGCCAAACCCGCAGGACATAGCCCGCTTTCAGATCCCACTCCCCCGGAACGCGCCGCTCGGGCAGGGCCTCGACGCCCAGCTCCTCGCGCAGCTCACGCACGAGGGCCTGCTCGCAGCTCTCCCCCGGCTCGACCTTCCCGCCGGGCAGTTCCCAGCGCCCGGCCAGCTCGGGGGGCGCACTCCGTCGCGCGGCGAACAGGCGCCCCGCGTCGTCGAACAGGGCGGCGGCGACCACGACAACAGGTTCAGCGGGAATGGGTGCGGTGGGCATGCACCGGAGCCTACGGCCCCGTCAGCGCACCGTGCCGTTCTGCCCCGGCTCCGCGTTCGGGGTGAGCCGCTCGATCCAGTAGAGCTGCTTGTGGCCGCGGCTGTCGAGGCTGTCCGCGGTGCGCTGGGCCTCGGCCCTGGTCGCGTACCGCCCGACGCGGTAGCGGTTGCCGTTGTCGTCCTCGCGAATGACAAGCCACGGAAGTGTGGTCGTGTTGTCCGTCATCGCGCCCCTCCACTCCCCGACTCCGGCTCGCATGGTGCCCCGCCCCCTAAGCGTCCTGAGGAAACCGCAATCCGCATATGCCCGAGCCTACGCCTGACCTTTACGGAGCGGATACGGATTGGCACAAAGAGAGACGCAACAAGCCAAGGAGCGGCGGCGCACGCCGGAACACAACAAAGGGGGCGCGCCACAAGGACGCGCCCCCACTCCCCCACGCTCCCCAGTTCAGAGAGACGAAGCCGTACGCGGCCCAGGCCCGGCGGGCGCGGACGAGCTGCCGCGCTCACTTCACTCATGGACGAAGCGGTTAAAGGCTTGGGCAAGAAAGGCCAGATTCAGCCCCCGACGAGACCCTCCCGCGCGGCTTACTTCACCGGCAGGTGATAGGCGATGCGATAGCGATCGGCGGGCACGACGACATCGGCGGTCTCGACGGGTCTGCCGGACGCGAAGAAGGTCCGGTGAATGACAAGAACGACATGTCCCGGCACTCCCCCCAGAGCGCTCAACTCCTCGGCGAGCCCGGGACGGGCGGCGACTTCCTCCGTGACGTTGTCCACGACCACATCGATGGCCGCCATGCGCTCGACGACACCACATCCGCCGAGGGGCCCTTCCTCGGGCAGCATGACCGGCGTCCGCCCGGTGACGGCGAGCGGCTCCCACGAGGTGGCGAGCATGACCGTCTCCCCGGAGTCCCGGTACACGTACTTGGTGCACATGACGCGGTCCCCGACCCGCACACCGAGCCGCTCGGCGACGACGCCGTCCGCCTCGACCTGCTCACTGCGGGAGTCCCAGGACCCCCTAGCCGTCGGATCGGCCTGCTCCTGCCGGAACGGAGTGGACCCCCCGCCCGTCTGATAGCCGCTCCGGGCCACCCGCCGGGGCACGGGCCGCTCCCGCACATACGTGCCCGACCCGGAGCGCCCTTCGACAAGCCCCTCGGCCATGAGCACTTTCCGAGCCTCGAGAGCAACGGTGTCGGAGACCCCGTACTCCTCACGGATGCGCGCCTGCGAGGGAAGCCTGGTGAGCGGCGGCAGTGAGCCGTTGACGATCTTCCTGCGCAGATCTCCCGCGACACGCAGGTACGCCGGCTGCTCACCGAATGCCACTTCTTGTTTCCCCTCGAATCCCCATCAGATTGACAGACAGCAACAGCGTGGCAACCGTGGGTTGAGCCATGCAAGCAAAGGCCAGGGAATCACCCGAAGTGATGACATGCAGCGCCGCAGGTCTTTACTCAGCGAGTTTCTCCGGGTAGTGCACGATTCACACATCGAGCCGCGCCCCGACAGCCCCTACGATTCACCGCACCCGACTCTCCGCCATCCCGGTCTTCAACCCGGCCCCGCACAACGGAACAACAGCGGCCCGCCCGTTCAGAACAGCGGCCACGGACCCCCCGTCCCGAGTGGCCGCCCAACAAGCGGCACCGGTCGACTCGACATACAACCCGCGTGATGCCAGATCCAACTGAGCATGCCGGACCTGATCCTCCGTCACGGTATGAAAAGCGCCCCCGGACTCCCGGACGACGCGCAGAATCTGCCGGGCCCGAGCGGGCAGCGGAATGGCGATCCCCTCAGCGAGAGTAGGCACCACAGCCACAGCCTCGACGACATCCTCGGCCCCCCGACGCCAAGCCTCCGCCAGCGGCGCGACAGCGGCAGCCTGCACGGCATGCAACGCGGGCCGCCGATCGATGAGCTCCGCACCATGCAACTCGGCGACAGCGAGAGCGGCCCCCAGCAAGAGAGTCCCATTCCCCACAGGCACCACCAGCACCTCAGGAAGCCGCCCCCCAAGCTCCTCCCAGATCTCATGCACATAGGTCTTGGTCCCGTGCAGAAAAAAGGGATTATGCACATGACTGGCGTAAAAGACCCCGGGCTCATCAGCAACACCCCGAGCGGCCCGCGCGGCGGCCTCCCGATCCCCGTCCACCACTTCCACCCGGCCCCCATGGGCCAGAATCTGCTCCACCTTCTTGGCGGAGGTCCCCTCAGGCACGTAAACGGTGCAGGCAAGCCGCGCCCGCGCACAGTAGGCAGCCACAGCGGTCCCGGCGTTCCCACTGCTGTCAGCGACGACCCGCTCGGGCCCCAGCCGCCCGGCAAGCGCGGCAAGCACCACAGCCCCCCGGTCCTTGAAGGACAGGGTCGGCATCAAGAAGTCCAACTTGGCGGAGACATCCCCCGCAAGCGAGACGAGCGGCGTACGCCCTTCTCCGAGGGAACACTCCGCAGGCCCGCCCAACGGCAGACACTCGGCATACCGCCAAAGCGAGTTGACGCGCCCGCTCAACGAACCGAGCGACGCGGGCGTAGGCGCCCAATCAAGATCAAGCGGCCCCCGGCACACGGGACAACACCACGCAAGAGACTCACCAGAGACACGTGTTCCATCGACAGGGCAGTAGCGATCAGGAAGGGCGGCGGTCATGAGGGCACCCTAGGCCGGTAACCAGGAGCCGACGCTCAGACAAGACTCAACGGGAGGGGCCGGTCGGGGTATGTCCGCGCGCAGCACATCAGCACGCGGTGGCGGGACGGATCACAAGGGGCGATGCCATCAAGATGGCGAGCACGGACATACCCCGACCGGCCCCGTACCCACCCAGACACCTGTCGGATCGAAACGGATGCCCGCCAACCGAAGCCCAGACGGCCACCCTCCCTTCTCGGCGCGCTCCCACCGCAGGGCATGGTTGCTACGCTTCGACCATGACCGCCCTACCCGACTGGATGCGCCCGCCGCGCCCGGAAGGATGGTTCGCGGAGGACTTGGACCGCCTTCCCGAGGCGCCCCGCCACACCGAACTCATCGACGGAGCGCTCGTCTTCATGATGTCGCCGCAAAGGTCGTGGCACGGCCGCGTCGTCACCAGCCTGACCACAGCACTGATGGAGCAAGCTCCTGCGGGCTACGAGGTCGAGCGTGAGATGACCATCCGCCTCGACGTCCGCAACCGACCGGAGCCGGACATCCTGGTGACGACGGCGCCCTACGACCCGGACCGCACATGGTACGCACCGGACCAGGTGCACTTGGTCGTGGAGGTCGTTTCCCCCGAGTCTGCCCACCGTGACCGCACGGTGAAGCTCCGGAAATACGCTGAAGCCGGAATCGCACACTACTGGCGGGTTGAGGACGAAAAGGAGTCGGCCGTCGTACATGTCTATGAGCTGGACGCCCCCACCAGCATCTACGTCGCCCGCGACATCTTCCGTGGAACCCTCAAGCGCCCGGTCCCGTTCGAGATCACCCTGGACCTCGACAACCTCGTCCCGCCCCGAAGGCCATAAGCCAAAGGGGGCCAGGTCCACAAAGGACCAGGCCCCCACGTCACAGCGACGGCTACACGTTGAACCGGAACTCGACGACGTCCCCGTCCTGCATCACATACTCCTTGCCCTCCATGCGCGCCTTCCCGGCCGCCCGCGCCTCCGCCACAGACCCCGTCTCCACCAGGTCCTCGAAGGAGATGACCTCCGCCTTGATGAAGCCCTTCTGGAAGTCGGTGTGGATGACGCCGGCCGCCTCGGGGGCCGTGGCGCCCTTCTTGATGGTCCAGGCGCGGGACTCCTTGGGGCCGGCCGTGAGGTAGGTCTGCAGGCCGAGCGTGTTGAACCCGACCCGGGCAAGCGTGGCGAGCCCCGGCTCCTCGGCGCCGACGGACTCCAGGAGCTCCATCGCGTCGGCCTCGTCGAGCTCGGCGAGGTCCGCCTCCAGCTTGGCGTTGAGGAAGATCGCCTCGGCGGGGGCGACGAGGGCGCTCTGGGCGGCCTTGAACGCGTCGTCGGTCAGCTCGTCCTCGTCCACGTTGAACACGTAGAGGAAGGGCTTGGTGGTGAGGAGGTGCAGGTCGTGCAGAAGCTCCTCGTTGCCGGAGCCCTGGACGATGCCCGCCGAGAACAGCGTGTCGCCCTTCTCGAGAATCGCCTTGGCCGCCTCGACCGCCGCCACCTTCGGCGCCACGTCCTTCTTGATCCGCGACTCCTTCTGGAGGCGCGGCAGGACCTTCTCGATGGTCTGGAGGTCGGCGAGGATCAGCTCGGTGTTGATCGTCTCGATGTCGTCCTTGGGCGAGACCTTGCCGTCGACATGCACGACGTTCTCGTCCTGGAAGGCGCGGATGACCTGGCAGATCGCGTCGGACTCACGGATGTTCGCGAGGAACTTGTTGCCCAGGCCCTCGCCCTCGGAGGCGCCGCGCACGATACCCGCGATGTCGACGAAGTCAACGGTCGCCGGCAGGACCTTCTGCGAGCTGAAGATCTCGGCCAACTTGTCGAGCCGGGGGTCGGGCACCCCGACCACGCCGACGTTGGGCTCGATCGTGGCGAACGGGTAGTTGGCCGCGAGCACGTCGTTCTTGGTCAGGGCGTTGAACAGGGTCGACTTGCCGACATTCGGCAGACCGACGATTCCGATCGTGAGCGACACGTTGCGACTTCCCGTACGTGGTGGGCGCTGATGGCCAGGACTGATGGATGGGCGCAGGCAGTCCACCAGTCTACGGCCTGGCCGCAACCGATCCGGCTCCGCACGCATCTGTATCGAACGGGCGACCCGAGCAACAGGTCGCGGTCAAGGTCGGCCAAAACGCGTGTCCTATGGCCTATTCCACACATAAGCCCACCTATGTTGGGCCTGTGGAGCAACCCAGGACGCGTCCCGCGCAACCCCGGCAACCTCGCCCCCGCCGCACGGCCCCGCTTCCGCCGCAGGCGCAGGGCGGCCGCGACGTGCGCGCCCCGGACGCGGCCACGGACCCGGCCGACGGCTCCGTGGCCGTCTACAGAAGCGCCGCCCGGCCGGGACGCAACCTGCCCCCGGTTCTGCGGGCCCTGCGCCGGTTCCCCAACCCGCGCCTGACGGGCCTCGGCAGCGGACTGTTCTGCCTCGCCGCGATGCTGCTGTCCGGCGCCCTGGACCGGTTCCTGTTCGACGGCGCCGCGGCCGTGTACGGCGTGCTGTTCGTGCTGGTGAGCGCGTTGACCGCGGGCTGGGTCCGGAAGGCGGACCTGGTGACGGCGCCGGTCGCGGTGCCGATCTCGTTCGCCGTCGGGGCGCTGACGATCGCGGACGGGGCGGGCGGCGTGGGCGCGCGCCTGATGGGCGTCTTCACCACGCTGGCCCTGAACGCGGGCTGGCTCTACGCCGGCACCCTGGTCGCCGTGGCGATCGTCGGCGTACGCAGGGTGCGGATCGTGGCGCGCAGGGCGGCGCAGCGACGGGCGGCGGGGCAGCAGCAGGCGCCCCGCTCGGCGGCCCCGGCGCCCCGCCGCCGTACCGCGTAGGGGCGCCGGGGCATCGAGACGCCGGGGCGTCGAGGCGTCGAGGCGTCGAGGCGTCGAGGCTTCTACGCGGTACGGCGTCGAGGCGCTGAGGCGCTGAGGCGCTGAGGCGCTGAGGCTTCTACGCGGTACGGCGGCAGGGCGCCGAGAGGACGACTACACGCGCGAGGCAGCCATGGCCGCCCCCACGATCCCGGCGTTGTTCTGCAACTGCGCCGGCACCATCTCCGCCTTGATGCCCTCGATCAGGGGCAGGAACTTGTGCGCCTTGCGGCTGACACCGCCGCCGATGACGAACAGGTCGGGCGAGAACAGCATCTCGACGTGGGCCAGGTACTTCTGGACGCGGTGCGCCCAGTGCTCCCAGCTCATGTCGTGGTCCTCCTTGACCTTGGTGGAGGCGCGCCGCTCGGCGTCGTGGCCGTCGAGTTCGAGGTGGCCCAGCTCGGTGTTGGGCACGAGGACGCCGTCGCTGAACAGGGCGCTGCCGATGCCGGTGCCGAAGGTGAGCAGCATGACGGTGCCCTTGCGGCCCTGGCCCGCGCCGAACTGCATCTCGGCGACACCCGCCGCGTCCGCGTCGTTGAGCACGGTGACGGGCAGGCCGCCGAGCTCGGCGCTGAGCAGGGCGCGCGCGTCGACGTCGATCCAGCTCTTGTCGACGTTGGCGGCGGTCCGGATCGTCGAGCCGCCGGTGACGACGCCGGGGAAGGTGATGCCGACCCGGTCGCACCGTCCACCGAAGTTGTCGACGACCTGCTTGACGCCGTCGGCCACCGCGTCGGGGGTGGCCGGTTGCGGCGTCAGCACCTTGAACCGCTCCTGGGCGAGGTCGCCGCGCTCAAGATCGACCGGGGCGCCCTTGATCCCGGAACCGCCGATGTCCACACCGAAGATCTCCATGGGCACCACCGTACGACGCCGGGAGGCCGGTCACTTCTCGGCGCGGGAACCCTGCAGGAGAGCGGCGGCCTCGGCGCGGAGGTCGCGGCGAAGCTCCTTGGGAAGCGAGAACGTGATCGATTCCTCAGCGGCCTTCACGATCTCCACGTCGGCGTAGCCGCGCTGCGAGAGCCACTCCAGGACTTCCTCGACGAGGACGTCCGGGACGGAGGCGCCGGAGGTGACCCCGACGGTCGTGACGCCGTCGAGCCAGCCCTCCTCGATCTCGGAGGCGAAGTCGACGAGGTACGCCTCGCGCGCGCCCGCCAGCTTGGCGACCTCGACGAGCCGCTTGGAGTTGGAGGAGTTGCGCGAGCCGACGACGATGACGAGGTCGGAGTCGGCGCCCATCTGCTTCACGGCGAGCTGGCGGTTCTGCGTGGCGTAGCAGATGTCGTCGCTGGGCGGCGAGACGAGGGCCGGGAACTTGTCCTTGAGGGCGTCGACCGTCTCCATCGTCTCGTCGACGGAGAGCGTGGTCTGGGAGAGCCAGACGACCTTGGAGGGGTCGCGGACCTCGACCTTGGCGACGTCCTCGGGGCCGTCGACCAGCGTGATGTGGTCGGGGGCCTCGCCGGAGGTGCCGATGACCTCCTCGTGGCCCTCGTGGCCGATCAGGAGGATGTCGAAGTCGTCGTTGGCGTAGCGGATCGCTTCCTTGTGGACCTTGGTGACCAGGGGCAGGTCGCGTCGATGGTGGCGAGCTTGCCG
Source organism: Streptomyces sp. R818 (assembly GCF_056172735.1). Taxonomy (NCBI): domain Bacteria; kingdom Bacillati; phylum Actinomycetota; class Actinomycetes; order Kitasatosporales; family Streptomycetaceae; genus Streptomyces; species Streptomyces sp. R818. The sequence continues at coordinate 116,278 of NZ_JAOCNE010000009.1, read as the reverse complement.
CGCTCGGCCTCCTCGTGCACGGTCGGGGCGACGCCGTGCGCGGAGAACATCACGATGGCGCCCTCGGGGACCTCCTCCGTCTGCTCGACGAAGATCGCGCCCTTCCGCTCCAGGGTTTGCACGACGTACTTGTTGTGCACGATCTCGTGGCGGACATAGATCGGGGCGCCGTACTGCTCCAGGGCTTTCTCGACGGCGATCACGGCACGGTCCACACCGGCGCAGTAGCCACGGGGGGCGGCGAGCAGGACGCGGCGGGAGCCAGTGGTAGCAGTCATGCCTCCATCGTAAGGCCGCGTACAGGAGGCCGAAGATCCCCCGCGTGGGGAGACTGAAGGCCCGCGATCTACGGAGGCCCGATGTCCGCACCAGCCGCCCCCGAGGTCCCGGACGGCACGCTCCGCCGCGACCTCGGCTTCCGTGACCTCGTCGTCTACGGGCTTCTCTTCATCGCCCCCATGGCGCCCGTCGGGGTCTTCGGCACCCTGGACGCGAAATCGCACGGCGCGGTCGCGCTCGTCTACATCGTGGCGACCGTCGCGATGGCGTTCACCGCATTCAGCTACGCCCAGATGGTGCGGGTCGCTCCGCGGGCGGGGTCCGTGTACGCCTACGCGCGCGTGGGGCTCGGCAAGGGGCCGGGGTTCATCGCGGGCTGGATGGCGATGCTGGACTATCTGCTGATCCCGGCGGTGGCCTACCTGTTCTCCGGCATCGCGATGAATGCACTGGTCCCCTCGGTCTCCCGCTGGGTGTGGACGGCCCTGGCAGTGGTGATCACGACGCTCCTCAATCTCTGGGGCGTACGGGCGGCGGCGCGGGTCGGTTTCGCGGTCCTGGCCCTGGAGATCGTCGTCCTCCTCGTCTTCGTGGTCTCCGCGATCGTGGTGCTGGCGCGGGACGGGGCGCAGCGGGGGTGGCTGTCGCCGCTTTCGGGGGACGGGACGCAGGGCGCGTTCGCCTTGTCGGCGGTGGTCGGCGCGGTGTCGATCGCGGTCCTGTCCTACCTGGGCTTCGACGCGATCGCGACGTTCGCGGAGGAGGTGACGGGCGGCTCGGCGAAGGTGGCGCGGGCGGTGCTGTTCTGTCTGGCGCTGACCGGTGTGCTCTTCGTGGCGCAGACGTACCTGGTGGCGCTCCTGGAGCCGGTGACCTCGGCGCAGCTCGCGGCCGACCCGGGGAAGCAGGGCTCGGCGTTCTACGACGCGGTGGACTCGTCCGTCGGGGGCTGGCTGCATGACCTTGTGGCGGTCAGCAAGGCGATCGGGGCGGCGTTCGCGGCGCTCGCGGGTCAGGCGGCGGCGGGTCGCCTGTTGTTCGCCATGGCCCGCGACCGCCGCCTCCCGAAGGGCCTGTCGCGCACGAACTCGGGCGTCCCGCGCGCGGCGCTGCTCGTCGCCGCGGTGATCACGCTCGTGGCGGCGGTATGGGCGGCCCGCCGCGACGACGGCATGGACCACCTGGTCTCGGTGGTCGACATCGGCGCCCTGACGGCGTTCACGCTGCTGCACGCGAGCGTCTTCGGCTACTTCGCCGTACGCCGCCAGGACGGCCCGCCGAGCTGGTGGCGCCACGTCCTGATCCCGGCCCTGGGCGCGGCGATCACGGTGGCGGTGATCGTGGAGGCGTCGGGGGCGGCGCAGGTGGTCGGGGCGATCTGGCTGGTGGTGGGGCTCGTGGTGCTGCTGGCGCAGCGAAACCGGCTGGCGGAGCCACCACCAAGCTGAGCACAGCCCCGGCCGGGCCCGTCGCCGCGCTGGTCACCCAGGCCGGGCCCGTTGCCACGCTGGCCACAGACCAGGCCCGGCCCGCCGCCGCGCAACACAGGCCCGACCCGGCCCGGTCCACCGCCGCGCTGAACGCGAACCCGACCCGACCCACCACCGCGCTGAACACGAACCCGACCCGACCCACCGCCGCGCTGAACACAGGCCCGGTCCGAATCGGCGGCGGCGTTTCGCTGTCAGTGCCGGCGACTACCCTCGCGGCATGGCTGCCAATACGTCTCCGGACGCCCCGCTCCCCGTGGGAGAGGTGTCCCGGCTCATCGGCGGGTGGATCGAGCGGCTCGGTGCCGTGTGGGTCGAGGGGCAGATCACCCAGCTCTCCCGCAGACCCGGTGCCGGGGTGGTGTTCCTGACGCTGCGCGACCCGTCGTACGACATCTCCGTGTCGGTCACCTGCTACCGGCAGGTGTTCGACGCGGTGGCGGACGTGGTCCGCGAGGGGTCCCGGGTGGTCGTGCACGCGAAGCCCGAGTGGTACGCGCCGCGCGGACAGCTCTCGCTGCGGGCCGCGGAGATCCGCCCGGTCGGCGTCGGCGAGCTGCTCGCCCGCCTGGAGATGCTGAAGAAGTCGCTCGGCCAGGAGGGCCTCTTCGCGGCCGACCGCAAGAAGCCGCTGCCGTTCCTGCCGCAGCTCATCGGGCTGGTGTGCGGCCGCGCGTCGGCCGCCGAGCGCGACGTCCTGGAGAACGCGCGCCACCGCTGGCCCGCCGTCCGCTTCGAGGTGCGCAATGTGCCCGTGCAGGGCGTGCACGCCGTACCGCAGGTCGTCCAGGCGGTGAAGGAGCTGGATGCGATCGAGGACGTCGACGTGATCATCGTCGCGCGGGGCGGCGGCAGCGTGGAGGACCTGCTGCCCTTCTCCGACGAGCAGCTGGTGCGGGCCGTGGCCTCCTGCCGCACACCCGTCGTCTCGGCGATCGGCCACGAGCCGGACAGCCCGCTGCTCGACCTCGTCGCCGACCTGCGCGCCTCGACACCGACCGACGCGGCGAAGAAGGTCGTGCCGGACGTCGGCGAGGAGTACGAGCGGGTGCGCTGGCTGCGCGACCGGGCCCGGCGCTGCATGGAGGCGTTCGTCGACCGCGAGGAGCGGGGCCTGGCCGCTGCCCTCTCCCGGCCCTCGATACAGGACCCGCACCGCATGATCGACGAGCGCGAGGAGCAGGTCGCGGCGCTCGCGGGACGGGCCCGCCGCACGCTCGGCCACCTCCTGGACCGCGCCGAGTCCGACCTGACGCACACCCACGCGCGCGTGGTCGCCCTCTCCCCCGCGGCCACGCTCAAGCGCGGCTACGCGGTCCTGCAGAAGGCCGACGGCCACGTGGTCCGCGCCCCGGACGAGACCGCGCCGGACGAGGAGCTGCGCGCCAGGGTCGCCGAGGGCGAGTTCACCGTACGCGTCACCCCCACCCGCACCCCTGACACCTCCGACACCTGAGGACGGACCACCGCATGACCACCACCGACACGGCCGACGCGACGCTCGGCTATGAACAGGCCCGGGACGAGCTGATCGACGTCGTACGACGCCTGGAGACCGGCGGCACATCCTTGGAGGAGTCCCTCGCCCTGTGGGAGCGCGGGGAGGAGCTGGCCAAGGTCTGCCGCCGCTGGCTGGACGGCGCGCGGGCCAGGCTCGACGCGGCGCTCGCCGAGGAGAACGACGGCGAGGGCGAGGCGGCCGAGGGAGAGTGACCCGGCCCCCGGGCGGGCCGAGTGAACGCCGAGTGTGCAGGGTCACCAGACGTTTGGTTGAAAGTTGAACCTCATCCGCGTACTGTCGTGGCTACCGGCTGATCCGGAACGGATCGGATCGCCACAGCCGGCACGCCGAACGTCTGTACCGAGAAGGTTGATCGATGTCTCTCGTTCTTGACCCCGCCGCCCAGGACCTGCTCTTCCGCGAGGCCCGCACCGCGAACACGTTCACCGACGAGCCGGTGACCGACGAGCAGGTCCAGGCGATCTACGACCTGGTCAAGTTCGGCCCGACCGCCTTCAACCAGTCGCCGCTGCGCATCACCCTGGTCCGCTCCCCCGAGGCCCGCGAGCGCCTCGTGAAGCACATGGCCGAGGGCAACCAGCCGAAGACCGCCGCCGCCCCGCTGGTCGCGATCCTCTCCGCGGACAACGAGTTCCACGAGGAGCTTCCCGCGCTCCTCCCGCACTTCCCGGCCGCCAAGGACGCCTTCTTCTCCGAGCGCCCGGTCCGCGAGCAGGCCGCGCTGGTCAACGCCACGCTGCAGGCCGGCTACTTCATCGTCGGCGTGCGCGCCGCCGGTCTGGCCGCGGGCCCGATGACCGGCTTCGACTTCGCCGGCGTCCAGAAGGAGTTCCTGGACGACGACCACACCCCGCTGATGATCATCAACATCGGCAAGCCGGGCGAGGACGCCTGGTTCCCGCGCTCCCCGCGCCTGGAGCTCGACCAGGTCATCACGACCGTCTGAGCCACACCCGTACGCACGCGAAAGGGCCCCGGCACCAGCCGGGGCCCTTTTCCGTGCACCTGAAGACCGAGAACTACTGAGCGGCGCTCCCGCCCTCGTCCCCGCCCTTCTTCATCTCCAGCGCCGTCGCCATCTTCGTCAGCTGCCCGAAGTCGGCCGTGCCGGTGACCAGGGTCGTCGACCCCTTCTCCGTCAGCACCAGGGCGTCGTACTTCTCGCCCTCGTAGCGCTGCCACTGCTTGCCGTTGATGGTCCGCTTGCGGCTGGTCTCCTCGGCGCCCTGGCTGGCGTCCTCGATGAACCGGGCCGGCTTGTCCGTGGACTGCTCGACGGCGACGTACTGGCCCTCGGGGTCGAGGAAGCCGAGGTGCCAGGCCTCGTTCGGCTCGCCCGCGTACCGCACGGAAGTCGGCTTCCAGGCCTTCGGCAGGCCCTTGGGGGCGGCCACCGGGTACGAGGCCGCGCGCCGGGCCGTGAGCAGCTCGATGCGGTAGTCGACGCGCTTGATCGGCGGCTGCTTGGAGTCGTCATGCGGGATGAACGCGTAGGCGACACCGGCCGCGACGACGCAGACGCCGAGCGAGAGGACCAGGCTGCCGACCGTCTTCTTGCCATTTCTTCCTGCCACGCGCCCCATCGTCGCAGGTCGCCGGATGATCTCCGGCGGGAGGTCCCGATATGCGCCACCTGGCACCACCCAAGTCCGCTCATACGTGGGGCGCTCTGCTCAGATTGTCGTACTGGCGATAGAGTCACCCGTAATAACCCTCATCCGGCCGTCGTCGTATCCCGGTGAAATCCCGGAACAGAAAGGTGCGTCTCGATGACCGAGCATCACCAGCTTCCGTCCGAGCTCGAGGTCCCCTCCGAGGCCCCGGACCGCAACCTCGCCCTCGAACTCGTCCGCGTCACCGAGGCCGCCGCGATGGCCGCCGGCCGCTGGGTCGGGCGCGGCGAGAAGAACGGGGCGGACGGCGCGGCCGTGCGCGCCATGCGGACCCTCGTCTCCACCGTGTCGATGGACGGCGTCGTCGTCATCGGCGAGGGCGAGAAGGACGAGGCGCCGATGCTGTTCAACGGCGAGCGGGTCGGGGACGGGACGGGCGCCGAGTGCGACATCGCCGTCGACCCGATCGACGGCACCACGCTCTGCGCCAAGGGCATGCCGAACGCCATCGCGGTCCTGGCCGCCGCCGACCGCGGCACGATGTTCGACCCGTCCGCCGTCTTCTACATGGACAAGCTGGTCACCGGCCCCGAGGCCGCCGACTTCGTGGACATCAACGCGCCGGTCTCGGTCAACATCCGCCGGGTCGCCAAGGCGAAGAAGGCGGCGCCCGAGGACGTCACCGTCGTCATCCTGGACCGGCCGCGCCACGAAGGCATCATCAAGGAGGTCCGGGAGACCGGCGCCCGGATCAAGCTGATCTCCGACGGTGACGTCGCGGGCTCGGTGCTCGCCGTGCGCGAGGGCTCCGGCGTCGACCTGCTCCTCGGCATCGGCGGCACCCCCGAAGGCATCATCTCGGCGTGCGCGATCAAGTGCCTGGGCGGTGTCATCCAGGGCAAGCTGTGGCCGAAGGACGACGCGGAGCGGCAGCGGGCGCTCGACGCGGGCCACGACCTGGACCGCGTCCTGTCCACGGACGACCTGGTCTCGGGCGAGAACGTGTTCTTCGTGGCCACCGGCATCACCGACGGCGAGCTGCTGCGCGGCGTGCGCTACGGCTCCGAGACGGCGACGACCTCGTCCCTGGTCATGCGCTCCAAGTCCGGCACGATCCGGCAGATCGACTCCCAGCACCGGCTGAGCAAGCTGCGCGCGTACAGCGCGGTCGACTTCGACCGGGCCAAGTAGGCCCGCCGCTCTCCCGCCCCTTCCGCACCGCTACGTGTGCGGGGGCGCCCCGGACTCCGGAGGCGCCCCCGTTCACGTACGCGTACGGATCAGCCCGCCGCGGCCACCGCCCGCGCCGACTTCTTGAGCTCGACCTCGCGGCGGCGTCTGCGGGCGAGGACCACGCGGCGCTCGGCCGCGGTGAGGCCGCCCCACACCCCGTACGGCTCCGGCTGGAGCAGGGCGTGCTCGCGGCACTCGACCATCACCGGGCAGCGGGCGCAGACCCGCTTGGCCGCTTCCTCGCGCGACAGGCGCGCGGCGGTGGGTTCCTTGGATGGGGCGAAGAACAGTCCCGCCTCGTCGCGCCTGCACACGGCCTCCGTGTGCCATGGTGCGTCCTGGTCCCGGTCCCCCACGGGCACCCGCTGCGGCGGGACAGCGGCGACCTGCAGGGACTGATGCGGCGGATGCAGCACGGTCTACTCCTGACGACGGCTTACGACGGCTTTCGCGAGCGAGAGACGATGCAGCAAGCTCTACCCGCTGTGTCGACGCCTATGCACTGAGTTCCGAAGAGCGGAAGTGCCGGTACCCGCAAGGGAGTTCACCGACGGCGCCGTCAGGGCGTTCGCGCGTGGTCAGTCCAGGTGCTTGCGCAAACGTTTGTCGACGTAGCGGCCGACGTACTTGTGCAGGTCGGCGATGATCTTGCCGCGCTTGGGCCGCGCCTCGATGCTGCCGAGGATCGCGACGCCGTCGACGTGGACGACGGGCGCCCCGGGGTCGGCCGCCTCGAGCGCGTCCACCTCGAAGTTGCCGAGGACGCCGCCGCCGCTGCCGCGCAGCGAGATGTTCTCCGGGACGCGGATGTCGACGCTGCCGAAGACCGAGACGGCGCGAATGTAGACCTGCTGGTGTTCGAAGATCGCCTCGCTGAGGTCGATCTCGACGCTGCCGAAGACGGCGTACGCGTGCGTGCGGCGGCCCACGCGCCAGCGGCCCTTGCGGGTGGCGGCGCTGAACACCGCCACCAGGTTCTCGTCCGCCACGGCCGGGATCGCGCCGGGCGCCGGGCGGCCCGGCGCGGGGGCCGCGGCGGGGCGCGGGGTGTGCGCGCCGGGCAGGTCGCGGACGAGCGGCTCCAGCTCGCCCACCGTCTTGGCGCGGTAGACGCCGTCGACGCGCTCGGCGTGCTCGTCCGCGTCGAGCCGGCCCTCCGCGAGCGCCTCGCGCAGGATGTCCGCGATGCGGTCGCGGTCGGCGTCGGAGGCGCGCAGATCGGTCGGGTCCGCCGCGGGGGCGCTCGGCTTGGGGCGCTTGTGAAGGTCCACGGCAGCAGCGTACCCAAACGCGATAGATCGCGACTAGGGGGCAGGAGGTCGGGATCTCCGCGAACACAGCCGCGAACTGAGCCTTACCTCACAGCGGCGCGCCCCGCGCCAGGTTCTACGCTGGTTGGCGCTGCCAACGAATGCCAGCCGCTGTCTGCCGAGTGAGGAATGGGCGAGATGCCTGAGTTCGCGTACACCGATCTGCTCCCCCAGGGCGAGGACACCACGCCGTACCGGCTGGTGACCTCGGGGGGTGTCTCCACCGCCGAGGGGCCGGACGGCCGTACGTTCCTGAAGGTCGAGCCCGAGGCGCTGCGCAAGCTCGCCGAGGAGGCCATCCACGACATCCAGCACTACCTGCGCCCGGCCCACCTCGCACAGCTGCGCCGGATCGTGGACGACCCGGAGGCGTCGGGCAACGACAAGTTCGTCGCGCTCGACCTGCTGAAGAACGCGAACATCGCGGCGGCGGGCGTGCTGCCGATGTGCCAGGACACGGGCACCGCGATCGTCATGGGCAAGCGCGGCCAGAACGTCCTCACCGAAGGTGAGGACGAGAAGGCGCTCTCCAAGGGCATCTACGACGCCTACAAGAACCTGAACCTGCGCTACTCGCAGATGGCCCCGCTGACCATGTGGGACGAGAAGAACACCGGCTCGAACCTCCCGGCCCAGATCGAGCTGTACGCGACCGACGGCGGCGCCTACAAGTTCCTCTTCATGGCGAAGGGCGGCGGCTCGGCCAACAAGTCGTTCCTGTACCAGGAGACGAAGGCCGTCCTGAACGAGGCCTCCATGATGAAGTTCCTGGAGCAGAAGATCCGTTCGCTGGGCACGGCCGCCTGCCCGCCGTACCACCTGGCGATCGTCGTCGGCGGCACCTCGGCCGAGTACGCGCTCAAGACCGCCAAGTACGCCTCGGCGCACTACCTGGACAACGTCCCCTCCGAGGGCTCCGAGCTCGGCCACGGCTTCCGCGACAAGGATCTCGAGGAGAAGGTCTTCGAGCTGACGCAGAAGATCGGGATCGGCGCGCAGTTCGGCGGCAAGTACTTCTGCCACGACGTGCGCGTGGTGCGCCTGCCCCGGCACGGCGCCTCCTGCCCGGTCGCCATCGCCGTCTCCTGCTCGGCGGACCGCCAGGCCGTCGCGAAGATCACCGCCGAGGGCGTCTTCCTGGAGCAGCTGGAGACGGACCCGGCGCGCTTCCTCCCGGAGACGACCGACGAGCACCTCGATGAGTCGTCGGACGTGGTGAACATCGACCTCAACCAGCCGATGGACGCGATCCTCGCCGAGCTGACCAAGTACCCGGTGAAGACCCGCCTCTCCCTGACCGGCCCCCTGGTCGTGGCCCGCGACATCGCGCACGCCAAGATCAAGGAGCGCCTGGACGCGGGCGAGGAGATGCCGCAGTACCTGAAGGACCACCCGGTGTACTACGCGGGCCCGGCCAAGACCCCGGAGGGCTACGCCTCGGGCTCGTTCGGCCCGACGACGGCCGGCCGCATGGACTCCTACGTCGAGCAGTTCCAGGCGGCCGGCGGCTCCAAGGTGATGCTCGCCAAGGGCAACCGTTCGCAGCAGGTCACCGACGCCTGTGACGCGCACGGCGGCTTCTACCTCGGCTCCATCGGCGGCCCGGCCGCGCGCCTGGCCCAGGACTGCATCAAGAAGGTCGAGGTCGTCGAGTACGAGGAGCTCGGCATGGAGGCGGTCTGGAAGATCGAGGTCGAGGACTTCCCCGCGTTCATCGTCGTCGACGACAAGGGCAACGACTTCTTCCAGAACCCGGCGCCCGAACCCACGTTCACGCACATCCCGGTGCGCGGCCCCGGCATGGCGTAACCACGCGCGCGTGGCCGTCATCCGCCGGACGGGCTGAATCGAACGGCCCGTCCGGCGGTCTCGCGGCGTTTCTCCGGGAACACCCGCGCTCTCCCCCGTGCTGTACGAGGTATGAGCGACTACCGGATCGAACACGACTCCATGGGCGAGGTGCGGGTCCCCGCCGACGCGAAGTGGCGGGCGCAGACCCAGCGCGCCGTGGAGAACTTCCCCGTCTCCGGGCAGCGCATCGAGCGCGCCCACATCGAGGCGCTCGCCCGTATCAAGGCGGCGGCGGCGAAGGTCAACGCGGACCTTGGCGTCCTCGACAAGGACATCGCCCAGGCGGTCGCGGACGCGGCGGCGGAGGTCGCCGAGGGCCGCTGGGACGAGCAGTTCCCGGTGGACGTTTTTCAGACAGGATCCGGCACCTCCTCCAACATGAACACCAACGAGGTGCTGGCCACGCTCGCCACCGAGCGCCTCGGCCGTGACGTCCACCCGAACGACCACGTCAACGCCTCGCAGTCGTCCAACGACGTCTTCCCGTCCTCGATCCACATCGCGGCCACCGCCGCCGTCACCCACGATCTGATCCCTGCCCTCGAACACCTCGCCGCCTCCTTCGAGCGCAAGGCGGAGGAGTTCTCCGACGTCGTGAAGTCCGGGCGTACGCACCTGATGGACGCCACGCCGGTGACCCTCGGCCAGGAGTTCGGCGGCTATGCGACGCAGGTCCGCTACGGCGTCGAGCGGCTGAAGTCCGCCCTCCCCCGGCTGGCCGAACTGCCCCTCGGCGGCACGGCGGTGGGCACCGGCATCAACACGCCGCCCGGCTTCCCGGCCGCGGTGATCGCCGAGGTCGCGCGGGCCACGGGGCTGCCGCTGACCGAGGCCCGCGACCACTTCGAGGCGCAGGGCGCGCGCGACGGCATCGTCGAGACGAGCGGGCAGCTGCGGACCATCGCGGTCGGTCTGACGAAGATCGCCAATGATCTGCGCTGGGCGGCGTCGGGCCCCCGCACCGGGCTCGCCGAGATCAACCTGCCGGACCTGCAGCCCGGTTCGTCGATCATGCCGGGCAAGGTCAACCCCGTCATCCCCGAGGCGACGCTGATGGTCGCGGCGCAGGTCATCGGCAACGACGCGACGGTGGCGACGGCGGGCGCGGCGGGCAACTTCGAGCTGAACGTGATGCTCCCGGTCATCGCCAAGAACGTCCTGGAGTCGATCCGGCTGCTCGCCAACGTCTCCCGGCTGCTCGCCGACCGCACCGTCGACGGCATCACCGCCAACCGCGAACGGGCCCGTGAGTACGCCGAGTCCTCCCCGTCCGTCGTCACGCCGCTCAACAAGTACATCGGCTACGAGGAGGCCGCCAAGGTCGCCAAGAAGTCGCTTGCCGAGCGCAAGACCATCCGTGAAGTCGTCCTGGAGGGCGGCTATGTGGAGCGCGGAGACCTGACGGAGGAACAACTCGACGAGGCGCTCGACGTCCTGCGCATGACGCGCCCGTGACGCGTGGGGCATGAGAGGCGCCAGAGACGGGCGAGGCGGCCGGATGACGTATTCGTGACCTGTGCCGCAGCGTCGTATGCCGACGGCACCTAATATCTGCGCATGACAGACGACGGCCGGACCGGCGGCGGGGAAAGCGGGCGATGGGCGCCCGGGGAGCAGATCCTGTGGCGCTACCGCGCCAACGGGGGCGACGGCTTCCACATCTGCCGCCCGGTCACGGTCGTACGGGACACGGCGGACCTGCTCGCCGTGTGGATGGCGCCCGGTACCGAGTGCGTGAAACCCGTGATGGCGGACGGCACCCCGGTCCACCGCGAGCCGCTCGCCACCCGCTACACCAAGCCCCGCGCCCTGCGCCGCGACCACTGGAGCGGCGCGGGCGTGCTCAAGCTGGCCCGGCCGGGCGAGCCCTGGTCGGTGTGGCTGTTCCGGGAGCCGGACTGGACCTTCCGCAACTGGTACGTGAACCTGGAGGAGCCGCGGGCCCGCTGGTCGGGCGGCGTCGACTCCGAGGACCACTTCCTCGACCTGTCGGTGTATCAGGACCACGGCTGGCTCTGGCACGACGAGGACGAGTTCGCGCAGGCGCAGGCCGCGGGTCTGATGAGCGCGGAGCAGGCCGCGGAGGTACGGGACGCGGGGCGCCGCGCGATCGAGGTGATCGAGCGCTGGGGGCCGCCGTTCTCGGACGGCTGGGAGCACTGGCGTCCCGATCCGTCGTGGCCGGTCCCCGCCCTGCCGGCCGACTGGGACCGTACGCCCGCGCACGTGTCGTCATGAGACCCTTGATGCGCCCCCACGGGGGAAACGTAGGATCGTCCTCCGCAAGAGCGCACAGCGACGCGAAGAAGAGCACAAAAACCGTCTTCGACAGCAACTCTTCGCGTGTTCAACAGGTCTGACGACGTGGACAAGAGACGGCGCAGGCACAAGATCTGACACGGTGTCGGTGACGTCATCGAGGCGGCGGGAGCGTGGACGTGGGTGGAGCGGGCGGGGCCGACATGCCCGGTCGGAGCTCGACCGGCCCGTACCCGTACCCCGGCGCCGACCTGTACGACGCGGAAGTCCCGTTCCCGGCACACCCGATCCGGGTATCGGATTTCCTGCGGGCACCAGCTGTTCCCCAACTGCCGGCGCACCGGCCAGCGACACGGCGCGCAGCCCCGGACGGACGGATTCGACACGCGTGACGGAGTACCCGACCTCGCACGAAGGCCGCCACCACGGCACGGCGGCCCGCCCCGCCGATCCCCGCGGGGCCTTCCGGCGTGCCCCCCAGGCCTCCGCGGCCCCGGCCGGTGACGGCCTGCCCCAGCAGCCGCGCCGCACCCCGGCCGCCCTGCCCTCGGCGTCCGCGGACGCCGAGCACACGCAGCCGCACGCGCCGTCCCCCGAGCCGGTGCGCCCCACGGGCCCGCCGGAGGGCGGCGAGCGGCGCTCCGGCGGTCAGCCGCGCCCCGTCGGCCAGCCCACACCGATGCGCCGCGACGGCGACCGGCTGCGCTTCGTCGGCGCCGCGACCCGCCGCATCGCGCGCGGCATCGACCTCGACGAGATCGTGATGGGCCTGTGCCGGGCGACGGTGCCGACGTTCTCCGACGCGATACTGGTCTACCTGCGCGAACCGCTGCCCGTCGGCGACGAGCGCCCGGCCGGGCCGATGGTGCTTCGTCTGCGCCGCACCGACCGCATCCCCGACGCCATCGACGACACGGAGACGGACGGCACCGCCCCGCCCGCCACCGTCGTCATTCCGCCCATCGAACTCGCGCCGGACAGCCTGGAACTGTGCGAGGTGCGCACAGGCGGCGCGCTCGCCGAGGTGCTGCGCGGGGTGCGGCCCGTCTTCGCGGACTCCCCCGCGGCGCTCTCCGCGCTGCCCGAACTCCTCGGCAGCGACCGGGCGGTGCCGACGGGGCGGCGGGCGATCCTGGCTCCGTTGCGCGGGCGCCGCCGGGTGATCGGCGCGGCGGTCTTCCTGCGCCAGCCGAACCGGACCGCGTTCGACGGCGACGACCTCCTCGTCGCCGGTCAGCTCGCCACGCACAGCGCGCTCGGCATCGACAAGGCCGTCCTGTACGGGCGCGAGGCGTACATCGCGGACGAGCTGCAGCGCACGATGCTGCCCGAGACACTGCCCCGCCCGACCGGGGTGCGGCTCGCCTCGCGCTACCTGCCCGCCGCGGAGACCGCGCGCGTGGGCGGCGACTGGTACGACGCGATCCCGCTGCCCGGCAGCCGCGTCGCCCTCGTCGTCGGCGACGTCATGGGCCACTCCATGACCTCCGCCGCGATCATGGGCCAGCTCCGCACCACCGCCCAGACCCTCGCCGGGCTCGACCTGCCGCCGCAGGAGGTCCTGCACCACCTCGACGAGCAGGCCCAGCGGCTCGGCACGGACCGCATGGCGACGTGCATGTACGCGGTCTACGACCCGGTCTCGCACCGCATCACCATCGCCAACGCCGGGCATCCGCCGCCGATAATGCTGCACCTCGGCGGGCGCGCGGAGGTGCTGCGCGTGCCGCCCGGGGCGCCGATCGGCGTCGGCGGCGTCGACTTCGAGGCGGTCGAGCTGGACGCCCCGGCCGGCGCCACGCTGCTGCTCTACACCGACGGCCTGGTCGAATCGCGCCTGCGCGACGTCTGGACCGGCATAGAGCAGCTGCGGGAACGGCTCGCCGCCACCGCGCAACTGACCGGACCCGACCACCCGCCGCCGCTGGAAGCGCTCTGCGACGACGTGCTCGACATGCTCGGCCCGGGCGACCGGGACGACGACATCGCGCTGCTCGCCGCCCGCTTCGACGGGATCGCGCCGAGCGACGTCGCGTACTGGTTCCTCGACCCGGAGGACTCCGCGCCCGGCCGGGCGCGCCGTCTCGCCCGCAGCGCGCTGGCCCGCTGGGGTCTGGAGGAGATGACGGACTCCGTCGAGCTGCTCGTGAGCGAGGTCGTCACCAACGCGGTGCGGTACGCCTCGCGCCCCATCACGCTGCGGCTGCTCCGCACCGACGTGCTGCGCTGCGAGGTCGGCGACGACGTGCCCCAACTGCCCCGCCAGCGCCAGGCCCGGGCCACCGACGAGGGCGGCCGCGGCCTGTTCCTGGTGAATCGTCTCGCCCGGCGCTGGGGTGCGACGCGGCTCAGCACCGGCAAGGTGGTCTGGTTCGAGCTGGTGCAGCACGCCGGGGGCTGACCTGCCCGCACATGACTGAGGGGCGCCGGGAACCTGTGGTTCCCGGCGCCCCTCGGCCATGTGCTCAGTTGGCCGGGTCTCTGCCGTTGCCGAGGGCGTCGCCGCCCGGGTTCTCCGGGAACCCCCAGGACGACGAGGCCGAGTCCGAGGGCACCGGCGGGCTGCTCGACGGCGGCGCCGAGGACGTCGGCGGGGTGCTCGGCGGCGCGGAGCTGGTGGGCGGCGTCGACGGCGGCGCGGAGGACGTCGGCGGGGTGCTCGGCGGCGCGGAGCTGGTGGGCGGCGTCGACGGCGTGGCGGGGGCCGTGGTGGTGGGCTCGACGGCGGCACCCATGTCGGTGTCGAGGTCGAACTTGGCGGTAGTGCTGCTGGAGTTGAAGGTGTACTGGGCCCAGATCTGCGCGGGGAAGCTGCCGCCGTCCACGCGGGGGCGGCCGCCGGCGCCTGCCATGGTGACCTGCTGGTTGGCCTCGGCCGTGCCCTGGGCGCCCTCACCGAACAGACCCACCGAGGTCACCAGGTCCGGCGTGTAGCCGGTGAACCAGGCCGAGCGGTTCTTGTCGGAGGTGCCGGTCTTGCCCGCGACCTTGCGGCCGTCCCGCGAGGGGTTGTCGCGGACCGAGACCTTCGCCGTACCGTCGTCGACCACACCGGTGAGGACCGAGGTGACCGAGTCGGCGGCGGCGCGGCTGATGACCTGCTCCCCGATCGCGCTCTTGAGCTCGATCGGCTTGCCCCCCTTGGTCACGGACTTCACGATCTGCGGGGTGACCTGCTTGCCGTGGTTGTCGAGGGTCGCGTAGACACCGGCCATCTCCAGCGGACTCGCGCCCATGGTGCCGAGGGTCTGCGCGTAGTACGGCTTCAGGTCGCCGTCCTCCATGCCGAGCTTCTTGGCCGTGGCCATGACCTGGTCCATGCCGACGTCGGCACCCATCTGCGCGAAGACGGAGTTGATGGACTTGTTGGTCGCCGTCTGGACGGTGACGGGACCGTAGCTCCGCTGGTCCTCGTTGGGCGGCGCGAACCCGACCTTCGTACCGTTCTCGACCACCGGCCGCCTGCTCGTGCCGTCGTAGACGGTGTTCGCCCTGATCGTCGAGCCGTCCTGCGTCTTGGCGTTGTTCTCCAGGGCGGCGGCGAGGATGATCGGCTTGAACGTGGAGGCGGGCTGGTAGTCGGTGCGCGTGGCGTTGTTGCGCCAGTGCTTGCTGATGCCGGCGCCGCCGTACATCGCGACGACCTTGCCGTTCTTCGGGTTGACGGAGACCGCGCCCGCCTGCACCCGCTTGTCCGCCTTGGTGCCGGACTTCAGCTTCTCGGTCAGCTGCTGCTCGACCGCCTTCTCCAGCTGCTTCTGCTTCTTGCGGTCGATGTTGAGCGTGACCGTGTAGCCGCCGAGGTCGAACTGTTCCGAGGTGATGCCGAGGTCCTTGACGACCTCTTCCTTGGCCGCCTGGTAGAGGTAGCCCTCCTGCCCCTGCAGGCCGGAGACGGCCTTCGGCTCCTCCGGCACCGGGAACGTCATGCCCTCGCGGTCGGCGGAGCTGATGCGGCCCATCTCGACCATGTTGTTCAGGACGTAGTTCCAGCGCTGCTTGACGAGCTTCTTGCCGGTGTCCGAGGCGACCGCCCAGTCGTACTGGTTCGGGGCCTGGAGCAGCGCCGCGAGATACGCGCCCTGCTCGACGCTCAGCTTCTTGGCGTCGATGCCGTAGTAGGCCTGCGCCGCGGCCTGGATGCCCCACGCGCTGCGGCCGTAGTAGCTGGTGTTGATGTACCCGGCGAGGATCTCGTCCTTGGACTTCTTGCGGTCCACCTTGAGCGAGATGACCAGTTCCTTCAGCTTGCGCGTGACGGTCTGGTCCTGCGTGAGGTAGTAGTTCTTCACGTACTGCTGGGTGATGGTCGAGCCACCCTGCTTGCCCTTGCCGGTGACCGTGTTGAGGACACCGCGGGCGGTGCCCTTCAGGTCGACGCCCTTGTCCTTGTAGAACGACTTGTTCTCGGCGGCCACGAAGGTCTGCTGGACCTCCTTGGGGACCTCGGACAAGTCGACTATCTCGCGGTTGACTTCGCCGGTGCGGGCCATCGTGGAGCCGTCGCTGTACTTGTAGACGTTGCTCTGCAGCTTGGCGTCCGGGTTGCCCTCGGGCACCTCGATCACCATGTAGAGCACCACGAACGCGCCCATGATCAGCAGCACGAATCCGAAGAACGCACCCAGAAGCTTCTTCCAGGTGAAGAAGCGGCGTATGCCCGACGGCCGCGTCTCGCGCTTGCGCGCCTTTCTCGCATCCGCTCGGCCCATGACCTCAGTCGCTCCGCTTCTCGTCCGTACCGCTCGTGATCAGTCGCGTCTTCCGGCACTTCCGTGCGGAATCAGCTCATGAAGCTAACACCGTCACTTAAGGCAAAACCCTGCCCATCCGGTCATTTCCGGACGTGACAATCAGCACCCACCCCATGGGAACCGACGATCCAGGGTCGCCTATGGTTGCCGTACGCGATAAAGTGATATCACTTTGCTAGAGGATGCTCGGGGCACTTCCGCCGCGAAGCACCAGCTCAGAGAGGTGGGACTCGCCATGACCGAGACCGACGCCACACCGGACATGCCGGCGATGCCGAAGGCGCGTGTGCGCGAGTTCACGGCGCACAGCATCGGGGGCGGGCTCGCGCTGCTGCTCGGGCTCCTGGGCCTGATCGTCGGCGCCGGCCTGGTCACGCTCGGCGGGGCGCTCACCTCGTCCGGCGGGGCGGTGCGGGCGGTGCTGATCACCGTCGGCATCCTCGTCGCCGTCGCGTCGTGCATCGCGATGGGCGGCCTGAACATGGTGGCGCCGGGCGAGGCCCGCGTCGTCCAGCTCTTCGGCCGCTACCGGGGCACGATCCGCGAGGACGGGCTGCGCTGGGTCAACCCGCTCACCTCACGCACCAAGATCTCGACCCGCGTGCGCAACCACGAGACCGCCGTCCTCAAGGTCAACGACGCGTACGGCAACCCCATCGAGCTGGCCGCCGTCGTCGTCTGGAAGGTCGAGGACACCGCGCAGGCCACCTTCGAGGTCGACGACTTCCTGGAGTTCGTCTCCACGCAGACCGAGGCGGCCGTCCGGCACATCGCCATCGAGTACCCCTACGACGCGCACGACGAGGGCGGGCTCTCGCTGCGCGGCAACGCCGAGGAGATCACCGAGAAGCTCGCGGTCGAGCTGCACGCGCGCGTGGAGGCGGCCGGTGTGCAGATCATCGAGTCCCGGTTCACGCATCTCGCGTACGCGCCCGAGATCGCGTCGGCGATGCTTCAGCGGCAGCAGGCGGGAGCTGTGGTCGCCGCCCGCCGTCTCATCGTGGACGGTGCCGTCGGGATGGTCGAGGACGCGCTCGCCCGGATCACGGAGCAGGATTTTGTCGCCCTGGACGAGGAGCGCAAGGCGGCGATGGTCAGCAACCTGCTGGTCGTGCTCTGCGGTGACCGTGCGGCGCAGCCGGTCCTGAACACCGGAACGCTCTACCAGTGACCCCGCCTCCGCCTCCGCCTCCGGCGCGTAAGCAGGTGTTGCTGCGGTTGGACCCTGCGGTGTACGAGGCGCTTGCCCGCTGGGCCGGGGACGAGTTGCGCTCGGCGAACGCCCAGATCGAGTTCCTCCTGCGCCGGGCCCTCTCCGAGGCGGGCCGGCTCCCCGGTTCGGCGGGCCCGCTCCCCAGGCGAGGCCGCCCGCCCACGAACCCGGGCGAGCCCGACACACCGCCGCCTGATCACTGAGCCGGGCCGAGCACGCCCGGGTACGTCATCGACTGCCACGCCGTCGTGGCCGGTCGCGCAGTTCCCCGCGCCCCTGGGTGCGTCGTCGGCCGCCACGCCATCGTGGCTGGTCGCGCAGTTCCCCGCGCCCCTGAGATGGGCACTTCGTGCGCCATCTCAGGGGCGGCGTGCGTGGCGCGCCCTGATGGAGCTGCGGCGAAGGCGCACGCTTCAGGGGCGCGGGGAACTGCGCGACCAGCCCCCACCGGCCCGCAGGTGAGCGGACAACCCCCGAAGCAGCCCAGGCCGCTATACACGCCAGGTATACACACCGTGTACAGTCCTCCCCATGTCCATCGGTCACACCCTTCTCGGGCTCCTGGAATCCGGCCCCCGCCACGGCTACGACCTCAAGCGCACCTTCGACGAGACGTTCGGCCACGACAAGCCGCTGCACTACGGGCAGGTCTACTCGACGATGTCCCGCCTCCTGAAGAACGGCCTCGTCGAGGTCGACGGGATAGAGCCCGGCGGCGGCCCGGAGCGCAAGCGGTACGCGATCACCGAGGCCGGCGTCACGGACGTACGGCAGTGGCTCGCGACCCCGGAGAAGCCGGAGCCGTACCTCCAGTCGACCCTCTACACCAAGGTCGTCCTCGCGCTGCTCACCGAGCGCGACGCCGCCGAGATCCTCGACAGCCAGCGCGCCGAGCACCTGCGCCTCATGCGCATCCTCACGGACCGCAAGCGCAAGGGCGACCTCGCCGACCAGCTGATCTGCGACCACGCCCTGTTCCACCTGGAAGCCGACCTGCGCTGGCTGGAACTGACCGCCGCGCGCCTCGACAAGCTCGCCGCGGAGGTGCGCCCGTCATGACCCCCGCCGGATCCCTTCTCACCGCCCACGACCTGCGCAAGGCGTACGGTCCGACCCCGGCGCTCGACGGCGCCGCGTTCACCATCCACCCCGGCGAGATCGTCGCCGTCATGGGCCCGTCGGGCTCGGGCAAGTCGACGCTCCTGCACTGCCTCGCGGGCATCGTCACCCCGGACTCCGGGACGATCACCTACGACGGCCGCGACCTGACCGCGATGTCCGACGCCCAGCGCAGCGCCCTGCGCCGCACCGAGTTCGGCTTCGTCTTCCAGTTCGGCCAGCTCGTCCCCGAGCTGACCTGCGTCGAGAACGTGGCGCTCCCGCTCCGCCTGACCGGCGTCAAGCGCAAGGAGGCCGAGCGCCGGGCGGCCGGGTGGCTGGAGCGCCTGGAGGTCGAGGACCTCGCGGGCAAGCGGCCCGGCGAGATCTCCGGCGGCCAGGGCCAGCGCGTCGCCGTGGCCCGCTCCCTGGTCACCAACCCGCGCGTGCTCTTCGCCGACGAGCCGACCGGCGCCCTGGACTCGCTCAACGGCGAGCGCGTCATGGAGCTGCTCACCGACGCGGCCCGTGGCTCGAACACCGCCGTCGTCCTCGTCACACACGAGACGCGCGTCGCGGCCTACTCGGACCGCGAGATCGTCGTACGGGACGGCAAGTCGCGGGACATGGAGTTCATCGGATGAGCCGGACGACACTCCTCGACGACCACAGGAACACCACCGCACCACCCGCTCCCGGCGGTCCGTCCGGTCCCAAGGGCTGGCTGCGCGACCTCGGCCTCGGCATCCGCTTCGCCGTCTCCGGCGGCCGCGAGGGCTGGATCCGTACGACGCTGACCGCGCTCGGCGTCGGCCTCGGCGTGGCCCTGCTGCTCGGCGCGGCGTCCGTACCGACGCTGATGCACCAGCGGGACGTACGCGCCGACGCACGCCAGATGGGCGTCGGGACGGACGGGCAGCTCAAGCGCGGCGACCGCACGATGCTCATGGTGGACGCCTCCTCCAGCTTCCGGGACGACTCGGTCGGCGGCTATCTGGTGCGCCCCGAGGGCGAGCACCCGCCGGTGCCGCCCGGCGTCGACAAGCTGCCCGGCCCGGGCGAGATGGTCGTCTCGCCCGAGCTGAGGAAGGCGCTCGACGCCCCCGGCAACGAGCTCCTGAAGGAGCGCTATCCGTACCGCGTCGTGGGCATGATCGGCGAGGCGGGCCTCGGCGACCCCTTCGAGAAGTACCTGTACATCGGCAGCGACACCCTGAGCGCCGAGCGCGACGCCTCCCGCGTCGACCACTTCGGCATGTCCTACGTGAAGGGGCCGCTCGACCCGGTCCTCATCGTCCTCATCGTCCTCGCCTGCGTCGTCCTCCTCGTACCGGTCGCCATCTTCATCGCGACGGCCGTACGGTTCGGCGGCGAGCGGCGCGACCGGCGCCTGGCCGCGCTGCGCCTGGTCGGCGCGGACGCGCGGATGACGCGCCGGATGGCCGCGGGCGAGGCCCTGTTCGGCACACTCGTCGGCCTCGCCTGCGGTGCCGTCCTCTTCTTCGGCGGGCGGCAAGTGCTCGGCGTCGTGAAGATCTGGCGGCTCTCGGCGTTCCCCTCGGACGTGTCGCCGGTGCCCGCGCTCGCCGTCCTGATCCTGCTCGCCGTCCCCGTCGCGGCGGTCGCCGTGACCGTGTTCGCGCTGCGCTCGGTGGCGATCGAACCGCTGGGCGTCGTCCGCAGCGGCCGTGCCCGAGGCCGGCGCCTGTGGTGGCGGCTGCCCGTGCCGGTCTTCGGCGTGCTCCTGCTGCTGACGTCCGGTTCGGCGGACGCGGCGGGCACGAAGGGCGTCGTGCAGATCTCGGCGGGCATCACCCTGACCCTGCTCGGCCTGGTCCTGGTGATGCCGTGGATCGTGGAGGCGGTCGTGCACCGGCTGCGCGGCGGCCCCGTACCGTGGCAACTGGCGGTGCGCAGGCTCCAGTTGAGCAGCAACGCCGCGAGCCGGACGGTCGCCGGGATCACCATCGCCGTGGCGGGCGGCATCGCCCTGCAGATGTTCACCGTCGGCATCAACGACGACTTCACCCGGACGACGAACCAGGACCCGAGCCGGGCCCAGGTCGGCGTCAACACCAGTGTCGGCGACGGGGAACTCGCCGAGCGGATGGTGCGGGACTTCGGGACGACCAAGGGCGTCAAGTCGGTGTACGGCACGGTGGACACATGGGCCGCCGCGGCGGGCAGCGATCCGGACGACGACGACGTCGCGCACGTCGTGACGATCTCCGTCGGCAACTGCTCCAGCCTGCGCGAACTGGCGAAGCTGCCGTCCTGCGAGGACGGTGACACCTTCCGGGTCACGGGGTCCGACTACCCGGACGACGACACGGAGCTGAAGAACGTCGCCAAGCCCGGCGCCAGGCTCATGCTCGGCGACGAGCCCTCCGACCAGTGGACGCTGCCCGCGAAGGCCCGGCTGGTCCACTCCCGGCTCGACCCGGGCGGCCGCCGCTTCGGCGGTGTCCTCGCCACCCCGGCGGCCCTGGACGTACGGAAGGTGCAGACCGCCTCCACGTCGGCGCAGATCCAGATCGACCACTCCGTGCCGGACGCGGTCGAGTACGTACGCAACACCGCGTTCCGGCTGGATCCGGGGATGCATGTGTGGAACTACTACTCGGAGGAGCGCGACTCGGAGTACGCGTCCATCCGCCGGGGCCTGTTCACCGCCGCCGCCCTGACGCTGTCGCTGATCGCGGCCTCGATGCTGGTCTCCCAGATCGAACAGCTCCGCGACCGCAAGCGGCTGCTCTCGGTCCTGGTCGCCTATGGCACCCGCCGCGCGACCCTGGCCTGGTCGGTCCTGTGGCAGACGGCGATCCCGGTCGTCCTCGGCATGGCGGTGGCCGTCGGCGGCGGTCTCCTCCTGGGCTGGCTGATGCTCCGCATGGTGGACAAGCCGGTCACGGACTGGTTCCTGTTCCTGCCCCTGGCGGGGGTCGGCCTGGCCGCCATCGCAGCGGTGACGTTGCTCAGCATGCCGCCGCTTTGGCGCTTGATGCGGGCGGACGGCTTGCGCACGGAGTGACTCGCCGTCGGGGATCCGCTTATGGCGGGCGCGGGTTGCGTCGCGACGTGTCGCGCCGTTCCCCGCGCCCCTCGGTGCGCCGTCGGCCGCCACGCCATCGTGGCTGGTCGCGCCGTTCCCCGCGCCCCTGCGATGCGCACTGCGTGCGCCATCTCCGGGGGCGCGTGCGTCCCGATGGAGCCGCGGCGAAGCCGCGAGCTCTCAGGGGCGCGGGGAACTGCGCGACCAGCCACGACGCACCCGCACCCGCCTACAACCCCAAAATTCAGCCCCGCAGAACCCGAACCGGCAGATCCCGCAGCGCCCCTCTCAACGCCCCGGCCAGCTCCTCGTACTCTCCGGCCCGCGCAGCCCCCACCCGCATGGCGAGAGCGACCCTCCGCGTGGGCGCGGGCTCCGCGAAATACCCGGTCAGCAACTGACTGCTCCGGCTCGTCTCGACGGCCACGGCGGTCCGCGGCAACAGCGTGACCCCGAGCCCGCCCGCGACCAGCTGAACCAGCGTCGCGAGCCCCGCCGCGGTAGTCGTGACGGGCGCGTCCGAACGCCCCGCCTCCCGGCAGATGTCCAGCGCCTGGTCCCGCAGGCAGTGCCCTTCGTCGAGCAGCAGCAGATTCAGCTCCCGCAACGCCTCCCGCGGAATCCCCTCACGCCCGCCCAGCCAGTGATCCAACGGCGTGACCAGCACGAAGTCCTCGTCGAACAAGGGCAGTTCACTCACCCCCGGCACCCCGAGCGGAACGGCGAGCAGCAGCAGATCGAGCCGCCCCGCCGTCAACCCCTCCACCAGCGACGCCGTCTGCTCCTCGTGCACCTGGAGGTCGAGCTCCGGGTACTTCTCGTGCACGAGCCGCAGCACGCTCGGCAACAGGTAGGGCGCGACCGTGGGAATCACCCCGAGCCGCAGCGCCCCGGTGAACGGCGCCCGCACCGCCTCGGCCTCCTCCATGAGCGCCGAGACCTCGTCGAGCACGGCCCGCGCCCGCACCGCGATCCGCTCCCCGGCGGGCGAGAGCAGCACTTTTCTCGTCGTACGCTCGACAAGGGTCACCCCGAGCGTCTCCTCCAGGGCCGAGACCGCCCCGGACAGCGCGGGCTGGCTCATCCCTATCGCGGCCGCCGCGTCCCGGAAGTGCAGATGCTCCGCGACCGCCCCGAACGCCCGCAGCTGCGCCAGACTGGGCGTCCTCTTTCTCCCGGCCACTGATAGCCACCTCCGATCAACACGACCGAGTCTAGCTATTTCCGTAATCAATGCACTCTGTGCCACGATCGGTTCCTAGTCCAACCCATGGAAATCTCCCCAAAAGGGAGGTTTCTCGCTGCAAGGAGTGCGTGTGCTCACCGTCGGTGACAAGTTCCCCGAGTTCGACCTGACCGCCTGTGTCTCCCTGGAGAAGGGCTCGGAGTTCGAGCAGATCAACCACAAGACCTACGAAGGCAAGTGGAAGATCGTCTTCGCGTGGCCCAAGGACTTCACCTTCGTGTGCCCCACGGAGATCGCCGCGTTCGGCAAGCTGAACGAGGAGTTCGCCGACCGCGACGCCCAGATCCTCGGCTTCTCCGGTGACTCCGAGTTCGTGCACCACGCCTGGCGCAAGGACCACCCGGACCTGACCGACCTGCCCTTCCCGATGATGGCGGACTCCAAGCACGAGCTCATGCGTGACCTCGGCATCGAGGGCGAGGACGGCTTCGCGCAGCGCGCCGTCTTCATCGTCGACCAGAACAACGAGATCCAGTTCACGATGGTGACCGCCGGTTCCGTGGGCCGTAACCCCAAGGAGGTCCTGCGGGTCCTCGACGCCCTGCAGACCGACGAGCTGTGCCCGTGCAACTGGAGCAAGGGCGACGAGACCCTCGACCCGGTCGCGCTGCTCTCGGGCGAGTGACGACAGCGGAACGGAAGCGGAAGGGTAACGAGCACTGACATGGCTCTCGACGCACTGAAGTCCGCCATACCGGACTACGCCAAGGACCTGAAGCTCAACCTGGGCTCGGTCATCGGCAACTCGGACCTCCCCGCGCAGCAGCTCTGGGGCACGGTCCTGGCCACCGCCATCGCCGCCCGCTCCCCGCGCGTCCTGCGCGAGCTGGAGCCCGAGGCGAAGGCGAACCTGTCGCCGGAGGCGTACACGGCCGCCAAGTCGGCCGCCGCCATCATGTCGATGAACAACGTCTTCTACCGCACGCGTCACCTGCTCTCGGACAACGAGTACGGGACGATGCGCGCGGGCCTGCGGATGAACGTCATCGGCAACCCGGGTGTCGACAAGGTCGACTTCGAGCTGTGGTCGTTCGCGGTCTCCGCGATCAACGGCTGCGGCATGTGCCTGGACTCGCACGAGCAGGTGCTCCGCAAGGCGGACGTCTCCCGCGAGGTCGTCCAGGAGGCCTTCAAGATCGCCTCCGTCATCCAGGCGGTCGCGGTCACCCTGGACGCCGAAGAGGCGCTCAGCTAGTACGTCCTTGCAGTGAAGGGGGCCGGATCGATTCCGGCCCCCTTCACTCATGCCCCGGGGCTCCGCCCCGGACCCCGCTCCTCAAGCGCCGGAGGGGCTTGATTCGGCTCAACCGGCGCCAGATCCACCGCCGTAGCCCCATGCGGACCAGGCGTCTGCTTCAGCGCCGCCTCCTGCGACCAGGACCGCAGATACCCCACCACCGTGTTCGTCACAGCGACCAGCGGCACCGCCACCACGGCCCCGCCGATCCCGGACACCATCCCGCCGGCGGCGACCGCGAGGACGACGGCCAGCGGGTGCACCCGTACCGCGCGGCCGAGGATGAACGGCTGCAGGATGTGGCCCTCGATCTGCTGCACGGCGAGGACGACGACGAGGACCATCACCGCGGTGAACACGCCCTGGGTCACCAGCGCCACGACCACCGCGAGCGCGCCGGAGACGACCGCGCCCACCAGCGGGACGAACGCGAACAGGAAGATGAAGACGGCGAGCGGCACCGCCATCGGCACGCCGAGGAAGAAGATGCCGAGGCCGATGAAGATGGCGTCGATCAAGGCCACTATGACCGTGCCGCGGACGTACGCGGTGAGCGTCCGCCAGGCCCGGGGCCCGGCCCCGGCGATCCCGGGGCGCGCCTGCGCCGGGAACAGCTTGAGGGTCCACTCCCAGATGCGCTTGCCGTCGTAGAGCAGGAACAGCGTCGAGAACATCGCGAGCAGGATGCCGGTCAGCGCCTCGACCATGACGGTGACGCCCTCGAGCCCCGCCGAGGTGATCTCGTCCGTGTTCGCGCCGATCGCGTCGCGCAGCGACTTGGCGGTGTCGTTGATCTGGTCCTCGGTCACGTGGAACGGGCTGTTGAGCAGCCATTTGCGCAGCTCGTCGATGCCGTCCTGGACCTGGGTGGAGAGGTTGTCGATGTTCTCCTGGACCTGCCAGACCACGAACCAGCCGACGAGCCCCATGATGACGAAGCCGAGGATGGCGGTGAGGGCGGTGGCGAGTCCGCGCGGTACGCCGTGGCGGCGCAGCCGGGCCACCGTCGGCTGGAGCAGCGCGGTGATGAGCAGCGCCGCGACGAACGCGAAGATCACCAGCTGCACCGAGGCGATGATCTTCATGAGGACCCAGACCATGCCGGCGAGCACGAGGAGGCGCCAGGACGCCTCGGCGGCGACGCGCAGCCCCCAGGGCACGGCGGCGGCCGGTTCGGGCCGCGCCGAGACGGCGGGCGCGTACGCGGGCGGTGGCGGCACCTGGTCGTGCGGCGACTCGTCACGCTGTTCGTCGGCGGACAAGGCGTCTCCCTCGGCCCGGCGCTCTTCCAAGCGCTCGCCCACTCTGCTGATTCCGGCGCCGACTCTCCCGAGCCAGCCTGGCACACGCGACATGATCCGTCCCTTTCCCCCGTGCGCTCTCAACACTCCCCCCGGAGCCTCTGGATCAAGACGGTACAACGACGGAGCCCCTGCACCGTAGGACGGTGAGGGGCTCCGTGAGGTTGAGCTAGATCGGGCGTCGGCTCAGTACCACTGGTGGGCCTGCCAGAACGACCAGGCGCCGCACGGGCTGCCGTAGCGCGAGTCCATGTAGTTCAGGCCCCACTTGATCTGGGTGGCCGGGTTGGTCTGCCAGTCGGCGCCCGCGGAGGAGTACTTGGAGGCGGGCAGCGCCTGGAAGAGGCCGTACGCGCCGGAAGAGGCGTTGGTGGCCGTGTAGTTCCAGCTCGACTCGTGGTTCACGATGTTGCTGAAGCACTGGAACTGGTCGGCGGGGACCATCTGCCGTGCCATCGACTGGATCTGGTTGATCGAGTACGACGTCTGGAGCGCGAAGCTGGACGAGTCGCGGGTGGCGGAGCGGCTGGCGACCTTCTCGGCCTCCTCGCGCTTCTTGGCGTCCGCGGCGGCCTTCTCGGCCTTCTCCTTGGCCGCCTGCGCGTCCTTCTGCTTCGCGATGGCGTCCTCGGCGGCCTGCTTGCGGGCCGTCTCCTCCGCCGTCTTCTGCGCCGCGTTGTCGGCCGCGATGGCCTGCGTCTGTGCCTGCTGGGCCAGCGACGCGGTCTGCACCTGCGCCTGCTGTCCAGCGGGGATGTCCGCGAGGAGGGTCGCGTCGCCGACCGCTGCCCCGGCCTCGTTGTTCGAGGCGGGCTGGCCGGTGCTGCCCGAGGCAACACCCACGACTGCGCCGACGGTGGTGACCGCGGCGGCCGAAGCCACTGCGAATCCCCGGACCGAGATCCGGCTCACACGGTTTCCTTCCAGCATCGCCCGCTGAAGTGTGACCCTCGCGGACGCGATCGTGCCCCTGGCACTGGCCTCCCAACTGACGGGTCACGGGAGGCACGGGCCCGGTGGACGATCCCCGCTGGGGGAGCGCCGCGTGGTGCTCGGGCGGCATACGACGGTCACTATGAAGTTCAGGTGCGGCTGGTGCCGCGGTGAAGCCGTACCACTGGGGGTACACGAGTGTCGTATGCGGGGCCTGACGGAACCGAGACTCTGCCGTATGCGAACGCCGCAAGGCAATTCTGTGCCGGGTGTGAAAGGTCACACCTCGTTTGCCCCAGGTCTTTTCCGGAAATGCACGCGCACCAAGACGCCGCCCGGTTAAGCTCTCTGGCTTCTCCGGGCGGCGCCAACCAGGGCCTATCGGGCTAGATCTGACCGTCCTCCAGCATTTCGGTCACCAGGGCCGCGATCTGCGAACGCTCCGAGCGCGTGAGCGTGACGTGCGCGAACAGCGGATGCCCCTTGAGCTTCTCGACGACGGCGACGACACCGTCGTAGCGGCCCACCCTGAGGTTGTCGCGCTGGGCGACGTCATGGGTGAGGACCACCCGCGAGTTCGCCCCGATCCGGGACAGCACGGTCAACAGGACGTTGCGTTCCAGGGATTGGGCCTCGTCCACGATCACGAAGGCGTCGTGCAGCGAGCGCCCCCGGATGTGGGTGAGCGGCAGGACCTCCAGCATGCCGCGCGAGGTGACCTCCTCGATGACCTCGCGCGAGGTGACCGCCGAGAGGGTGTCGAAGACGGCCTGCGCCCACGGCCCCATCTTCTCGGCCTCGGAGCCCGGCAGATAGCCCAGTTCCTGCCCGCCGACCGCGTACAGCGGCCGGAAGACCATCACCTTCTTGTGCTGGCGCCGCTCCAGGACGGCCTCCAGGCCCGCGCACAGGGCGAGCGCGGACTTGCCGGTGCCGGCCCGGCCGCCCATCGAGACGATGCCGATGTCCGGGTCGAGGAGGAGGTCGAGGGCGATCCGCTGCTCGGCGCTGCGCCCCTTGAGCCCGAACGCCTCCCGGTCGCCGCGCACCAGACGAACGTTTCCCTCGGGCGTGACGCGGCCGAGGGCCCTGCCCCGCTCGGAGTGGATCGTCAGGCCCGTGTGCACGGGGAGTTCGGCCGCCTCGGGGACGTACACGCTCTCCTCCTCGAAGAGCAGGTCCACCTGCTCGGCGGGGAGGGACAGCTCGGACATGCCGGTCCAGCCGGAGTCCGTGATGGCGAGTTCGGCGCGGTACTCCTCGGCGAGGAGACCGACCGAGGACGCCTTGATCCTGAGCGGCAGATCCTTCGAGACGACCGTGACGTCGAACCCCTCGGCCTGCAGATTGCGGGCGACCGCGAGGATGCGGGAGTCGTTGTCCCCGAGGCGGTAGCCCGAGGGCAGCACGCTGGGGTCGGAGTGGTTGAGCTCGACGCGGAGCGTGCCGCCCAGGTCCCCGGTGGGGATCGGGGCGTCGAGCCGCCCGAAGCGAATGCGGTAGTCGTCCAGCAGGCGCAGCGCCTGCCGGGCGAAGTACCCCAGCTCCGGATGGTGCCGTTTGGCCTCCAACTCCGTGACCACGACGACGGGCAGCACCACTTCGTGCTCGTCGAAACGGGTCATGGCGTTGGGATCGGCCAGCAGGACGCTGGTGTCGAGAACATAGGTGCGCCGGTCAGGCTGGTGGCGCTTGTTGCTGGTCACCACGGAAGGACGTACCCCCTCGGAAGAGGTCGGGGAGCGACGGAGGGAATCCCGGGCCGGGAGGGCGGGAGCGACCTGCCGGTCGACGGCCGCGCTGCGCGGGGCCGAGATCCGGCCCTCCAAGTCGCGTCCGTACGCATCTGGGTACGGTCGTCCTGGTGCAAAGGGCCTCCCGGGCGGACGGCCCCGTGCCGCCCGCTGAGAACCGGTGTCCGTGGTTCGGACACCGACCTGGAGGGGTTATTCCCTCGAACACGCGCAGCCATGCCACGGCATAGGACGACGCGTGCGTTAACTCCTGGTGACCCTTCTGGACCCCTGCCCCGCGTGTCCGGGGCGTAAAAGGCCGTGGTGACGCCTGATCAGCCGCCGAAGCGCCGGTGCCGGGCGGCGTAGTCGCGCATCGCGCGCAGGAAGTCGACCTTGCGGAACGCGGGCCAGAAGACGTCGCAGAAGTAGTACTCGGAGTGCGCCGTCTGCCACAGCATGAACCCGGACAGCCGCTGCTCGCCGCTGGTGCGGATGACGAGGTCGGGGTCGGGCTGGGCGCTGGTGTAGAGGTGCTTGCCGATCAGGTCGATGGTGACGTCGTCGGCGACCTGCTCCAGGCTCGCGCCCTTGTCGGCGGCGTCGAGGAGCATGGAGCGGACGGCGTCGGCGATCTCCTGGCGGCCGCCGTAGCCGATCGCCACGTTGACCAGTATCCCGGGCCGTCCCGCGGTCTCCTCCTCGGCCTCCTTGAGGGCCGTCTGCATGCCGGAGGGCAGGATGTCGGCGGCGCCGACGTGGTGCACGCGCCAGCGGCCGTCGGCGGCGAGCGAGCGGACGGTGTCCTCGATGATGCCGAGGAGGGGTACGAGCTCCTCCTGCGGCCGGTCGAAGTTGTCCGTCGAAAGCAGCCACAGGGTGACGACCTCGACGTCCGTCTCGCTGCACCAGCCGAGGAACTCCTCGATCTTGGCGGCGCCCGCCTGGTGGCCCTGTGCGGCGGTGGAGCCGGCGGCCTTCGCCCAGCGTCGGTTGCCATCCATGATGACGCCGATGTGCTTGGGTGCCTGGTCGTGGTCCAGGTGGCCTTCCACCCGGCGTGCGTAAAGCCCGACCAGCAGGCGGCGCAGCCTGTCGCGCAGGTTCACGGTGTTCTCAGCCTCTCCGTGCAGACGGCGGTCCCCGAGGGCGAAAGCCTACCCCCGCGCGGGCACCCCTTCCGCCCGTGCCCGGGCGGCCCGCTCTGACGTAGTTTCGTCTTCATGAACCACATCTCCCCCTACGTCGCCGCGGGCGACCGGTACGACACGATGGAGTACCGGCGCACGGGCCGCAGCGGTCTGAAGCTGCCCGCCGTCTCGCTCGGCCTGTGGCACAACTTCGGTGACGACCGCACCCTGGACTCCCAGCGCGCGATCCTGCGCCGCGCGTTCGACCTGGGCGTCACCCACTTCGACCTGGCGAACAACTACGGTCCGCCGCCCGGCTCCGCCGAGCTGAACTTCGGCAAGATCTTCGCCCAGGACTTCGCCCCGTACCGGGACGAGTTGGTCATCTCGACCAAGGCGGGCTACCTCATGCACCCCGGCCCGTACGGTGAGTGGGGCAGCCGCAAGTACCTGCTGTCGTCGCTCGACGCGTCCCTGGACCGGATGGGCCTGGATTACGTCGACATCTTCTACTCGCACCGTTTCGACCCGGAGACTCCGCTCGAGGAGACGATGGGAGCGCTCGCATCGGCGGTTCAGCAGGGCAAGGCGCTCTACGTCGGCGTGTCCTCGTACACGAGTGAGCAGACGGCCGAAGCGGCGCGGCTGCTCAAGGAGATGGGCGTGCCCGCCCTCATCCACCAGCCGTCGTACTCGATGATCAACCGCTGGACCGAGGACGACCACCTGCTCGACACACTGGAGACGGCCGGCATGGGCTGCATCTCCTTCGTACCGCTCGCGCAGGGCCTCCTGACGGGCAAGTACCTGAAGGGCATCCCGGAGGGTTCGCGCGCCACGCAGGGCAAGTCGCTCGACCCGGACCTGCTGAGCGACGAGGTCGTGCGGCGGCTCAACGGCCTGAACGACATCGCCGCGCGGCGCGGCCAGTCGCTCGCGCAGCTCGCGCTGCAGTGGGTGCTGCGTGACGAGCGCATGACGTCGGCGCTGATCGGCGCGTCCAGCGTGAAGCAGCTGGAGGAGAACGTGGCGGCGCTCGCGGGCCCGAAGCTCACGGACACGGAGCTGACCGAAATCGACTCGTTCGCGGTCTCGACGCCGGGCACGAACATCTGGGCGAACCGGGGCTGACCGGTCCCCTGCAACACCTGGGAAGGACCCGGAGAAAAAACGGGCCGGTCCGTGGGGGGGAGACGGACCGGCCCGAGGGGGGGTTCCCACCATAACCCTTCGTAAGTACGGACGCGCGCATCCGCGTGTCACAACTACTCTCCGCAGTCGCCCGGCGACGGCGGGCCGCGCGTTTCAGGCCGCCGCTCAGCAGGTCCTTCGAGGCTTCAGCACCCCTTTTCCGGCGGCAGCGCCGGGGTTCCGGTGTCCCTCTCCCGGGTGGTGCGTGCGGTTGACGCGCGTCCACGGGGCGGCACGGGCGGCCCCGGCGGAGATGGCGCATTCGGAGTACGTCCAGCGGGCGGGTACGCGGCGAATCACGGACGCGGGCGGTACCGCGCGGCCCCCTCCACCGCGCGGTACCGGCGCGCAGCTTTGCTCACGCGAATTGCCGTTGGTCTGAACTTACGTGAGGTGTACGTGTGGATCGAGTGGATGTCGATAACGATGCGGAATCGGTTGCCGGGGCGTTGGCCTGACCCGGTCCGGGGCCGGTCCACTACGCCGACGGCTTGCGCGCCTCGATGAGATGCCGGGTGCTGTGCGCCACGAACGGCCCTTCCCGCTCGATCTGTTGGTGCAGGGCGAGAAGGCGCGGCCGGTACGCGTCGGCGGTGAACCCCGGGACCATCCAGACGACCTTGCGCAGGAAGTGCACCACCGCGCCGATGTCGTGGAACTCCACCCGCAGCCGCTCCGCCCGCAGGTCCACGACGTCCAGACCCGCCGCCTCGGCCGCCGCCTTCTCCGCGTACGGGTCCCGGGCCCGCCGGACCTCCTCGGGCTGCGGCCCCAGGAAGTACTCGACGAGCTCGAACACGCTGCTCGGCCCGACGTGCTGGGCGAAGTACGTGCCGCCGGGGCGCAGCACACGGGCGATCTCGGCGAACCGGGCCTCGACCGGATGGCGGCTGGTGACGAGGTCGAAGGCCGCGTCCGCGAACGGCAGCGGCGCGTCCTCGGGGGAGGCGACGACGACCACTCCGCGCGGGCCGAGGCGGCGGGTCGCCTTCTCGACGTTCGGCGGCCAGCCCTCGGTCGCGGCCGTCAGCGGCGGCAGCACCGGCGCCTCGTCGAGGACCTCGCCGCCGCCCGTCTGCAGATCGAGGGCTGCCCTTGCGTGCGCGAGCCGCTCCCCCATCGAGCGCGCGTAACCCCAGGACGGGCGTTCCTCGGTGGCCCGCCCCTCGAACCACGAGAAGTCCCAGCCCTCGGTGGGTTCGGCGACGGCCTCGGCGACGAGTTCCTCGAAGCCGCGGTCCGGGTGCGGGCTGTTCCGGTGGGCATCGGCGTCTTTGCTGCTCATGGCCCGATGGTCGCAGGGGGCGGGCCTTGCATCACCTGTATTCGTGCGCGGCGGCGCGAAGGTCCACGTCGGAGCCGGGTCGCCGTACCTGTGGGCGGCGACGGTAGGGGTGGCCCCCGGCGCGGGCCGGGGGCTGCCCCTCTTCCGGGGGACCCGGTGAACGCACGTACCCTTGGCGGACCCCCGCGCCCCGTCAGAACCACGGCCCCCACGTACCCGTCCAGGTACCCGTAGGCCCATTCCGTCCCACCGCAGAAATGCGAGCACATGTCCGTACGTTCCGCGATAGCGACCTGGCTGACCCGTCTCTACTTCTCCCGGCTCCGGAAGAAGGGGGGCAGCCTCGATCTGTCCGTGCTGGCGAAGCTGCCCGACGCGGCGCTGCTTCCGCTGCGCCGCGACGGCCTCGACCCGGTCCCCGAGATAGCCGCGCTGCGCGACCGCGAGCCGGTCAGCCGGCTGCCGATCCCCGGCATGACGGTCTGGCTGGTCTCCGGCTACGACGAGGCGAAGGAGGTCCTCGGCGACGCGAAGGCGTTCAGCAACGACTTCCGCCACCTGGTCGGCGTGGGCGGCGCGGGTGCCGACCAGAACCCGGGCGGCCTCGGCTTCTGCGACCCGCCGGACCACACGCGCCTGCGGCGCCTGCTCACCCCCGAGTTCACGATGCGCCGCCTCTCCCGGCTCACGCCGCGCATCCACGCCATCGTCGAGGAGCAGCTGCTGCACCTGGAGAAGGCGGCGCACGGCTCGGCGGACGGTACGGCCGACTTCGTCGAGCACTTCGCGATGCCGGTACCGGCCCTGGTGATCTGCGAGTTGCTGGGCGTGCCGTATGAGGAGCGGGACGCGTTCCAGCGGTTCTCGGTGGCGCGTTTCGACGTCCTCGGCGGCGCGGGCGCGTCCTTCGGCGCCGTCTCGCAGTCCCTGGACTACCTGCGCAAAGTCGTCGCCGAACAGCGGCGTAACCCGGGTGAGGGCCTGCTCGGCATGCTGGTGCGCGAGCACGGCGACAGCATCACCGACGAGGAGCTGACCGGCCTCGCCGACGGCGTCCTGACCGGCGGCCTGGAGACCACCGCGAGCATGCTCGCCCTCGGCACGCTGATCATGCTCCAGGACCGCGAGCACTTCGACGCGCTGCGCGACGCGGAGGACCCGGCGGCGGTGGCGGCGCCCTTCGTCGACGAACTCCTGCGCCATCTCACGGTGGTCCAGACGGCGTTCCCGAGGTTCGCCCGCGAGGAGGTCGAAGTCGGCGGGGTGCGGATATCCGGCGGCGAAGTCGTGATCGTCTCGCTCAGCGCGGCCGACCGCGACCCGCGCCTCGGCGCCGACATGGAGGCGTTCCTGCCCGGACGCCCGCCCGCCGCCTCCCACCTGGCGTTCGGCTACGGCATCCACCGCTGCATCGGGGCGGAGCTCGGCAAGATGGAGCTGCGGGCGGCGTTCCCGCAACTGGTGCGCGCCTTCCCGGAGTTGCGCCTCGGCGTCCCGACATCGGAGCTGGAGTTCCGGAAGCTGTCGATCGTGTACGGGGTGGACACGTTGCCGGTGCGGCTGACGGTGCAGGAGTGAGGGCGGCTTAGGCTTCTGCCTCACGGGGCGTATCGGGGGGCCGGGCATGCTTCCGCCCCACGGGGCGGTATCAGGGGCTTGGCATGCATCTGCCTCACGGGGCGGTATCAGGGGGGCTTGGCGTGAACGAGGCGAGGGCGGTCTTCGAGCCGCTGACGGCGGACGATCCGCGGACGGTGGCCGGTCACCGGCTGGCCGCGCGACTCGGCGCGGGCGGTATGGGCCGCGTCTATCTGTCGCACACGCAGGGCGGCCGCCCCGTCGCGATCAAGGTCGTCCGCCCCGAGTTCGCCGACGACCCCGACTTCCGGCGGCGCTTCCGGCGGGAGATGGACGCGGCCCGGCGCGTACGAGGCGCGTACACCGCCGAACTGATCGACGGCGACGCCGACTCCTCCCCGCCCTGGCTCGCCACGCTGTACGTCCCCGGCCCCTCGCTCGCCCAGGCCGTGGCCCGGCGCGGCCCGCTGCCCGAGTCCGCGCTGCTGTGGCTGGCCGCCGGGGTGGCGGAGGCGCTGCAGGCCATCCACGCCGCCGGGATCGTGCACCGGGACCTCAAACCGTCGAACGTGCTGCTCGCCGCCGACGGCCCGCGCGTCATCGACTTCGGCATCTCGACGGCGTTCGACGGTACGTCGTACACGGCGACCGGGGCGACGATCGGCACCCCGCAGTTCATGGCGCCCGAGCAGGCGGCGGCGGGCCAGGCGACGGCGGCGACGGACGTCTTCTCGCTGGCCCAGACAGTGGCCTTCGCCGCGCTCGGCGAGCCGCTGTACGGGGACGGGCCCGGGGTGAGCGTGCTCTACCGCATCGTGCACGAGCAGCCCGACCTCTCCGCCCTCCCGCCGCGGATCCGCCCGCTCCTCGAACGCTGCCTGGCCACCGACCCCGCCGAGCGGGCCACTCCGGCGGAGGTGGTGGAGTGGTGCCGCCGCGAACTCGGCCCCGACGCGGATCCCGCGGTGTGGCGGGAGGTGAAGGGGCCGGAGGTACCGGTACCGCCCCCGGTCGAGTCGACCCCCGCGCCGTCCCCCACGGAGGCGTACGGCACGCAGGCACTGTCGCCGTGGCGGGCGCCGGACGCGAAGCCGGTCACCCGGGAGGGGCGGGCGCGCGGACGCCGGCGGGCGATGGTCGGAGTGGCCGGTGCGATGGCGGGGCTGCTGGTGCTCGGCGGGCTGGGATGGGGGCTGTGGGACGCGACCGGCCCCCTGCGCACGAGGGCCGCGGCGTCGGCGACGCCGGGCACGGCGTCCGGGGGGACGAGCACGGGGCGGGCGGATCGGGTGGACACGGCGCCCTCGGCGGACTCGGCGGCCGGTTCGTCCAAGGAGGTCGGTTCGGCTACGTCATCCGGTCTCTCCGCCACGTCCGGGGGCACAAGCCCCTCGGTTCCCGCCTCCTCCATAGCGACCCCGTACACCGGGCTGAGCCTGGACGAGGAGAACTCGCTGGACATAGCCGACGGAAACCAGCGCGAGGACCGCGAAGGGGACATTCGCTTCACCTGCGCCGAGGCGATGAACTGCGCGCTGGAATCCTCCACGACCCTGATCGTCCCGATGCTCGACACCCCCACCGGCTCCCTCGACGACTGCCGCTCCTATCTCGCCGACCCGTATGGTGAGCTGGAGGGTGATGCGGACGCGAAGCGGCTGCCTCTCGCCGTCATCACCACCGGCAGCCGGATCTGTCTCAAGCACCCCGACGGCTATGTCGGCCTGTTCGTGGTCGATGTGAAATCGACGGCGTCTGCGAAGAACGACGGTAATTTCCTGATGGGGTCACTGTCGGTGTGGCGGACGACAGCCGACTGAACCGGGAGCGTGACGACTTCCCGGAGTTCATCAGTGCCGTGCACTTGCCGTCGCCGAAAGAGTGCTCGCCGCTCCGACGCAGATCCCGTCGTCCTGGCGCCCGTCCTTCAGAGCGCGGAGGAGACCGGAGAAGGCCGTGGGAGTCACCGCGACTTCCCTTCTGGGGGCGTCACTCTCGCGGATGCGGATGAACGTGGCCGTCAGAGCCACTTCGATACACGTGTTGCCGTCCACGCCCCCTGAGAACGTGGTCTTCTGTCAACGCGCGGAACTGCACATGCCGTGTCCCTCCTCCCCGGGGTCAGATCATGTCCGCCACGAAGTGGTCGAACTCCCCGGCCTGTACGCCGAGTACGAATGCGTCCCATTTTTTGCGGGTGGTGGTGACGACCGTCGCGGGGTCGGAGGTCTCCCGCAGATAGACCAGGTCGTCCGCGCCGAAGGCGATCTCGATCCAGGGGCCGGGGCCCTCCGCGTCCTCAGGCGCCGCGCGGGTCCAGGTGAGGTCGGTGGGGATGTCGGTCACTGGTGGGGGTCCTTGAGGGTGCGGAGGAGGTGGGAGAGGGCCGTGGGGGTGGTCGCTATCTCCTGTGCGGGATCGTCGCTCTCGCGGAGATGGACGGTTCCGGCGGTGGTCGCCACCTCTACGCAGGTGTTGCCGTCGCCGCCGTCGGAGAAGGTGGACTTCTGCCAGTGCAGGGCCTCACGCATGTCGATGCCTCACAGTTCCTTGGCCAGGCGATGGATGAAGTCGCGGGACGCCGTCGGGTCCAGCGTCGCCCTCTCCACCCTACGGAGCAACGTGCGGAGCCGTTTCAATTGCGGCTCGGCATCGACGAACACCGTGCCCGTGGGCGCGTCACGCAACCCGGTGTCCAGCCGGGGCAGCGGCCCTCCGACGTACAACATCGACGCTCCGGCGCCCGCGAAACCGTCCTGGTCGACGGGGATGACGCGCACCGTGGCGCAGCCCCGTTCGATGCAGGTGAGGATCTCCTGGAGCTGCTTCTGGGCGACCTTGCGGTCCGCCACACGGACGCGCAGCGCGAACTCGTGGATGGTCGTCTCGTACGGCGTCGGGTTCTCGCCCTCGATGGCGGTGCGCCGCCTCAAGCGGTGCTCGACCCGTGGCTCGAGTTCGCCCGACGGCAGGCCGGGCGACATGTACGCGTACACCGCGCGGGCGTAATCGGCGGTCTGCAGGAGACCCGGAACGTGCGTGATCACCACCTCCCTCAGGTACGTGGCGTGGTGCTCCAGTTCGGCGACATCGAGGAACACCGCCGGAAGTACGTCCCTGTACTCCTCCCACCAGCCGCGCGTGCGGTCGGTCGCCATGGCGACCAGAGCCTGGATCAGCTTGTCGTCACCGCACTCGTAGTGCGAGGCGAGCTTGCGCACGCGCCCGGCGCTGACGCCCGCGACCGCCGATTCGATCTGGCTGATCTGTACGGCGTCGGCTCCCAGCAGCACAGCGGCCTCGCGGGCTTTCATGCCCGTCGCCTCGCGCAGTCTGCGGAGTTCGGCGCCTAGGCGCACGCGGCGGGCAGTGAGGTGCCTCTTCGGCGGCATGGACCTCTCCTGGATCAACTCCCGGACGCCCGTTACTCGTTCGAGTGTCGCGTGCGGGATCGGCTTGCTTGTTCCTAAGCCTAGGAAATACCTTCAGTGACGCAACAGCAACGCTACGCGATCGGGTGGGCGGAAGTGCAGCGCCCCGGTCCCAGGACGCCACAAGGGCGACGAAGCCACCGTCAGCCGACGCCTCGTAGCAACACGCAACCCGTTGACTCAGTAACGGAGTTCAGCCATGCCCCGATACGCCTCCTCCCCCTGGGAGTACGTCCTCCACATCCCGCACGACCCCAGAGCCGTCAGCGTCGCCCGGCGCACGCTGCGGCTCGTGCTCCACGCGCACGGGTTGCACGCCCTGACGGAGATGGCCGAACTCCTCGCCACGGAGCTGGTCGCCAACGCCGTGCAGCACACCAAGGGGCCGGCAGCCTTGCGGCTCAGTTGGGAGCACGGGTTGCTGCGCGTCGGCGCCTGGGACGCGGACCCGACGCCACCACGGCCTCCCACCCCGCACCTCCTCCACGCCGAACGGGGGCGGGGCCTCGCGCTCGTCGGGGCCTGTTCCGACGAGTGGGGCTGGCAGCCGTCCGCGGCGTGCGGGGACAGCGGTAAGTACGTCTGGTGCCAGTTCGGGGCCGCGTGATGGTGAGCTCCGCGCACGAGGCGATGCACCACGTCTTCCAGAAGGACACCGTCGGCCTCATCCGCAATTTCGAGCGCCTCTTCCGGGTGCCTTTCCCGGAGCCGCGCGACTTCGCCGTGCTCAACACCGACCTCACCGAGATCGAACCGGTCGAGCGACGCGTGGACAGTCTCGTACGGGTGGACACGGACGAGGGCGCCTTTCTGATCGTCCTTGAGTCGCAGGGCAAGAAGGACGAGCGGAAGTGGGGCAGCTGGGCCTACTACCTGGGCTATCTGCGTGAGAAGTACCAATGCCAGCCCGTGCTGATCGTGCTGACGCAGAGCAGGTCGACGGCGCAGTGGGCGGCGCAGCCGATCAGGTTCGGGCTGCCCGGGTGGGCGTCGCTCACGGTGCGGCCGCTCGTCCTCGGGCCGGACAACGTTCCGGTGATCGTGGACGAGGACGAAGCCGTCCAGAACCCGTCACTGGCGGCGCTGTCAGCGATGACGCATGGTAACGGCGCGCATGCCGCTGCGATACTGAGGACGCTGGCGGCGGCGCTGGAACGCGTCGAACCCGAGAGCGCGGCGGTATTGGCGATGCTCGTGGAGGCCGGTCTCGTGGACGACGAGGCCAGGAAGCTGTGGAGGGAACTGATGTCGCAGATGCACTACTTCTTCCGGCACGACGTCGCCGAGAAGGTGCGGGAGGAAGGACGCGTCGAGGATCGGGCGGAGATGATCCTGCAGATCCTCGAATGGCGCGGGCTTGACGTGCCGGAGGGCGTCCGTGCGCGTGTTCTCGGTTGTGCCGACATTGCTCAGCTCACCGCCTGGGCCGAACGCGCCGTCCACGTGACGGACGCGGCCGACATCTTCGACAGCGCCGCCGACTGAGTCGAACGCAGGCAGGGCTGAGCGGGCGGGCGCGCCCGTTCAGCCTGCCTTCGGGAAGGAGACCTCCACTCGGCGGTTCTTCTTCCGGCCCTGTTCCGTCGTGTTGTCCGCGATCGGGTAGTCCTCGCTGTAGCCGCGGACCTGGAACGTGATGTTGCCGCCCTGGGCGCCGAGCGCGGCGGTCAGTTCGTCGTGGACCGCTTCCGCGCGCTTCTTGGAGAGGGTCAGGCCGTGGGCGTACGAGCCCAGGTTGTCCGTGAAGCCGAAGACGCGGACCGCGCCCGCCTTCTGCGTGTTGATCTCGTCCGCGATCGTCTGGATGCGGGAGCGGGCGTCCGGGTTGAGTTGGGCGCTGTCCGTGGGGAAGAGGACCTCGGCCTGGAGGGCGAAGGTGACGTTCTCGTTGGTGTCGGAGCGGCGTTCGTCGCCGGAGAGGTCTTCGACGACCGACTTGATGTCCAGGACCTTGGCGGGGGCCAGCGTCGCGCCGTCGGCGAGTTTCAGGCCCGGGCTGTTGGCGTCCACCTGCGGGGCGGGGAGGTCGTCGTGGTGCCGGGTGGGGCGCCGGACGCCTTGCCGGCGGGGGTGGGGTCGTCGGCCGCCGCGGTGCCGGCCGCGAGGAGCACCGTGGCGGTGGCCATCGTGAGCGCTGCGGTCACGCTTCGTCGGGGCATGTCAGTCGCCCTCGGTGATCTCGATCGGGGCCGGTGGCATCGCGCCGACCTGGAAGGAGAGTTTCGTCGTGCCTTCCGGCGGGGCCGGGAACTGGGCGTACCAGGTGGCGGTCTCACCGTTGCGAACCCCGCCCGTGAAGCGGGTGCACAGGCAGCGGCCCTCCGTGTCCCGCAGGATGAGGTACTTCTTCTTGCCCGCCTCGTCCACGAGCGCGGCGCCCGCGATGGAGCCGCCGTTGGCCATCAACTCGCGTTCGTCGCCGCGCCAGTTGACCGGGACCCACGCCTTCCCGGTGCCGTTGGCCACCGTGCCCTGCACCGTGACGAAACCGCCCGCGTCGCGCGCCGCCGAGGAGACGGTCAGCGTGATGCCGTTCTCACCCTTCACCTCGGCCAGGGTCTGCCCCTCGTCGTCGGCCGGGGGCGCCGAGCTCTCCGCGTCCCCGCCGCCCTCGTCCGCCGACGCCGTCGTGGACGCGGCCGAGTCCGTCGCCTTGTCGCC
Organism: Streptomyces sp. R818; assembly: GCF_056172735.1. Taxonomy (NCBI): domain Bacteria; kingdom Bacillati; phylum Actinomycetota; class Actinomycetes; order Kitasatosporales; family Streptomycetaceae; genus Streptomyces; species Streptomyces sp. R818. The sequence goes on along the minus strand of NZ_JAOCNE010000009.1, from coordinate 76,878 downwards.
GCCACCGTCACCGCTGTCGCCGCCTCCGCAGCCGGCGACCGTGAGAACCAGCCCCGCCGCGATCGCCGCCAGGGGCAGGGACCGACGGCCCGTCGTCGTACGCCGAAGTCTCATGGCTGGGGCTTCCCTCTTTCTCGTCGTTCGCTACGTCAGTCGGCCAGATGGACGGAGAACAGGTCGGACGCGTCGGGCAGGTCGGCAGGGTCGAGGTGCTCAGGGTCGATGATCACGTCCCCGACATCACCGTCGCAGTGGAGTTCAAGGGGGTTCCTGGGGGCGTCGTCCTCCGCGTCGGAGCCATCGGAGCCATCGGAGCCACCTGAACCGTCCGAGCCACCCGGCCCGTCCGAGCCACCGGGCCCATCGGGCTCATCGGCCCCGTCCGAGCCACCGGGCCCATCGGGCCCATCGGCCCCGTCGGAGCCACCGGAGCCGTCGAAGTCGCATCGGGGCTTCAGCACGGCCGTGGCATGCGCCGTCGCGTGCATGGACTCCGTGCCGGGGAGGATCGTGTCGCCGACGGTGGACCGGGACTCGACCCCGACCTCGTAGCCCGGGTAACCGTTGATCAGCCTGAACGCCGGGCCGTCGACCACCGTGGCGTCGTTCTGCGCCGCCAGATCGCTCGCTGCGGCACCGGCGCCGCCCCCGAGGCCGTCGAAGGAACCCGGGTCCAGGCGGTCCATCCAGTCCTCGTCCTCGTTCCCCACGGCCTGGATCAGGTCGTCGAGCAGGTCGTCCCGCACGGACTGCACTGCCGCCAGCGCGGCGGCGTCGGCGGCGGACTGCGCCCCGTTGCGCGCCGAGGCCGCCTGGGCGAAAGCGAAAAACGCGAACGCGGCGAAGAGGAGGATCGCCGTCACCCAGATGTAGAGGGGGAGCGTCGAACCCCGGTCGTCCCGCAGGCGTACGCGCAAGCGAGTGCGGAGGCGGCGCTCCGTCAGCCGCCGATGACGTTCGAGATCGCGTCCAGTACCGCGCCGGAGATCAGGCCGTCCAGCCCGAGGCTGTCGATGGCCACGAAGATCCCGGCGATCAGAATCATCAGCCCCGCATACTCCACGAACCCGGCCCCGGCATCCCGCCGTGTCCATCGGACCCGCTCCCCCAGTGAACTGCTCCACGTCATCCACGTCCCGCGCACTCGGTCCTTGATCACGGGGACCCCCTTCCGCCACGTCCTCCAGGGCAACCAGAACAACACACGCAACGTACGCGAACTGCGACCGTGCGCACCCGGTTTCGCCAACATAAGGGCCGGGGTTGACCGGAAGTTGTCTAGGTGTTGCGCGGGGCGTCATCGCGTGCCAGCTCCCTTCCTGTTGCCCTCGTACCGGCTTCGTCATGCTCCGGTCATTTCCACCCAGGGGTGTGATTCGCGAAAGCCAACCTTTGCTCACTTTCACTGTAGCCAGTCATGCGTGGTGAGAGGAGGGGTCAACGTCCCAGTATCGAACCGAAGTTGGTTCCCGAGCCGAGGAACATGCCCGTCGCGATCAGGATCATGGTGGCCGGGAGCATGAAGACCAGGGTCACCATCGTTGCCTTCGGGATCGTCTTCGCGGCGCGGCGGCGGGAGTTCTGGGCGTCGGTGCGGCGCATGTCCGTGGCCAGTTGGATCAGGGTTTCGGCGATCGGTGAGCCCAGCTCCTCGCCCTGCTGGAGGGCCGAGACGAACTGGGCGACCTGCTCGGACGCGTTGCGGCGGCGCAGTTCGTCGAAGGCCTGGCGGCGCGGGACACCCATGTCCATCTGGCGCAGGGTGATGCGGAGTTCGTCGGCCCAGGGCCCCTCGTACTTCTCCGCCACGCGGTCCAGCGCCTGGCGGAAGCCGAGGCCCGCCGAGACGACGACCGCGAGGACGTCCAGGAAGTCGGGGAGGGTGCGGTCGATGACCTCCTTGCGTTCGCGTACCGCCTGCCAGATCAGCGCGTCCGCCGCCAGCGCGCCGAAGGCCAGGGTGAGCAGGGCGAAGAGCGGGCTGCCGTTCGAGAGGAAGACCAGCCCCATGACGATGCCGAAGGCGCCGTAGACCGCGCGGCGCGCCGCGTACCGGTCGATCGTCAGGCCGCCGGGGTTCCCCGCCATGTCGATCTTGCGGCGCTTGGCGTCCACCCGGCGTGGGCCCATGAGGCGGAGGACCAGGGGTGCGAAGCGCATGCCCAGGCGGTCCACCGCCGAGCCCGCCGTCGAGACGCGGGTGGCGCCCACCTCCAGGGCGAGCGCCAGGTCGCTGGGGACCTTGGCCTCGGCCCGGTACATGCGGACGCCCGTGAAGACGCCGAGGACCGCCAGGCCGGTCAGCAGCGCCAGGAGCAGGCCCACAACCGTTGTCGACATGGCTCAGACCTCGATCTTTCCCAGGCGGCGGATCACGAAGAACCCGATCCCGTACAGGCCGAGGGAGATCAGGATCAGGGTCTGGCCCAGGGGTGAGCCGGTGACCTTCGCGAGCGCGCCCTCGTTCGAGGAGTTGATCAGGAGGAGGGAGCCGAGACCGAGGAGCGGGACCGTGAACGCCGTCGCGTTCACCTCCGACAGCATCGTGCGGATCTCGCGCCGCGTCTCCTTCCGGTCCTCCAAGGTCTGGGTGAGGTTGCGCAGGGACGAGACGACCGTGCCGCCCGCCTTGTTCGCCAGGACGAGGGTGGTGACGAGGACGATCAGTTCGCGGGACGGGAGGCGGCTCGCGAGTTCGTCGAGCGCGTCGTCGACCGAGCGGCCGAGCGCCAGCTGGTCCGCCACGCGGCTCAGCTCCTCGCCCGCCGGGGCCTCCAGCTCCTCCGCCGCCATCGCCAGGGACGTGCGCAGGGCGAGACCCGCCGCCGTCGCGTTCGCCAGGAGGCGGGCCACGTCGGGGAGTTGGTTGATGAACGCCTCGATGCGTTTCTGGCGCTGCCAGTTCAGGAAGATGACCGCCGCCCAGACGGCGACCGCGCCCGCGATCGGGCCGAAGAACGGGGCCAGCGTCACCGCCGCGAGGATCCACAGAGCGGCGACGACCGCGGCCACGTAGACCGAGAACTCGCCCGCCGTCAGGTCCAGGCCCGTGGCGGAGAGGCGCAGGTGGACGGCGCGGCCCAGGCGGGTGCGGCGCAGGCGGCGGTCGACGGCGGCGAAGCGGCGGACGCGGCCGCCCAGCGTGCCGGAACCGCCGCCGTCGCCCGTCCGGTAGTCGTCCAGGCGGTCGACGAGGGCCTGGCGCTGGGCGCGTCCGGACGCGTAGACGTGGACGCCCGCGATGGCGAGGACGCAGGTCACGAGGGTGGCGCCGAGGGCGACCAGTGCGGGGTTCGTCATGCCGGCCCGCGCCCCCTCACCCGTACTGATGTCATGCCCGGACGAGCCCTCCCCACCAGTACCGGCGGCGTCATGCCGGCCCGCGCCCCCCTCTCCCGTACCGGTGTCATCCCGTGGCCTCCCTCGTGTGGCGTGTGTCCACCGTCTCCACCACGCCGTACGCCGGTGGCACCGACTCCCCCGCCACGTACAGGCGGTCCGCGAGGCGGCGCGGCAGCGGGAGGTGCTCGTAGTAGCCGTGGACGCGGCGGCGTTCCAGGTCCGTGGTGCCGGAGACGTACGGCTGGGCCACGAAGCGGGTCACGGGCGCGATCGTGAACTGTTCGCGGCCGTGGGAGACCAGGAGCACTATCTCGCTGATCCGGCGCGAGCCGTCCGCGTGCCTCGTGAGCTGTACGAGGACGTCGACGGCCGAGTTGATCTGGTCGCGCAGCGCCTCGAAGGGGACGTCGACCTCCGACATGGAGCCGAGCGTCTGGAGGCGGGTGAGGGCGTCCTCCGCCGTGTTCGCGTGGACGGTGGCGAGGGAGCCGTCGTGCCCCGTCGACATGGCCTGCAGCATGTCGAGCGTCTCGCCGCCGCGGACCTCGCCGACGATGATGCGGTCGGGGCGCATGCGCAGGCTGTTGCGGACGAGGTCCCGGATGGTGACCTGGCCCTTTCCCTCGACGTTCGCGGGGCGCGACTCCAGGCGGATCACGTGGTCCTGCTGGAGCTGGAGTTCCGCCGAGTCCTCGATGGTGATGATGCGCTCGTGGGACGGGATGAGGGCGGAGAGGGCGTTCAGGAGGGTCGTTTTGCCTGAACCCGTGCCGCCGCTGACGATGATGTTGAAGCGGGAGCGGACGAACGCCGCGAGCAGCATCAGCATGTGCTCGTCGAGCGAGCCGAGTTCGAGGAGTTCGGTGAGGCTGTACGCGCGCGGGAAGCGGCGGATCGTGAGCGTGGCGCCGGTCAGGGCGAGCGGCGGGATGATCACGTTGACGCGTTCGCCGGTGGGGAGGCGGGCGTCGACCATCGGGTTCGACTCGTCGACGCGGCGGTTGACGGTCGACACGATGCGCTCGATCGTCTGCATCAGCTGTTCCGGGGACGCGAAACGCAGGGGCAGTTGCTCCACCCGTCCCGCTCGCTCCACGAAGATCGCGTCCGGGCCGTTCACCATGATCTCGGTGATCGAGGCGTCCGCGAGGAGGGGTTCGAGGATGCCCAGGCCGAGGGCCTCGTCGACGACCCGGCGGATGAGCTGGGTGCGCTCGGTGGAGGAGAGGACCGGGCCCTCGCGGCTGATGATGTGGCCGAGTACGCGCTCCAGGCGGACGCGGCGGTCCGCGGCCTGGAGCGAGGACATCTCGGCGAGGTCGATCTCCTCCAGGAGCTTGGCGCGGTAGACGGCGACCAGGCCCTCGTCGCGGTCCGGGGGTGTGCCGGTGGGTGTCTCGCGGGTGGCCACCACGCGGGAGCGCAGGCTCATGTCTTCATCAACTCCCGATCAGCTCCCGTCGGTGTTCGTGTCGCCGGAGCGGTCGTTCGGCATCGTGGCGGAGCGGTTGATGTCCCATCCGTCGAAGAGGGGGATGATCGCGGCGACGTGGACGGTGACGGTCGCCGTGATCGTGTCGCCGGTCGCGATCGACGGGGACGGGTTCAGCCAGCCGCTGACCGAGCTGGTGGCCGCCGCCGCGCCCGTGCCCTCGTTCAGCGACTCCGCCCTGGCGCCGGCCCGTGCGGCACTGCCCGCCTGGTTCGCGCCGTAGCCGACGAGGCCGAGCTGGATCGCGGCGAGGCCGATGACGAGGAGGAAGGGGAGGAAGCCGGCGAATTCGAGCATGGAGACTCCGCGATCCCCTTGCAGGTGCCGGCCGAGTCCGGCCGAGCGCCTCGGGGTCGCCCCCTCCTCCCCTGCCCGTCCCGAACCCGGGGGCTCCGCCCCCGGACCCCTGCGGGGCCCGGCCCCCTTCACTGGTTCTGCTCCTCTTCCGTCGCCGCGCCCGCCTCGCCGGTGACGCTCCAGCCGGGGTTCACCCCTGGGAAGAACAGGGGGACGTCGACCTGGACGGTGGCCTTGGTGACCGGGCCGGTCGAGTACGGGCAGGAGATGGTCGCGGCCTGCCAGGCCGATGGAAGGTGCGCCTTCCCGGCATCGGCACAAGCGGCCTGCCCATCCTGGCCGGAGGCGTACGCGGAGGTCGCCGCCCGCGCCGCCTCGTCCGCCGCGTTCCCGGCCAGGGAGTACGTGTAGCCGTACAGCACGCACTGCCACATCAGCGCGAGGACGACGAGGACCAGCGGGAACATCGCCGCGAACTCGAGCGTCACCGCCCCCTTGTCGCCACCGGCGCGGCGGCGGGAGCGGCGGCCCGTCGCCTCCGGGGCCGGGGCCGCGACCAGGCCCAGTTCACCGGCGAGCGTCCACAGGGCCTGCTTGACGGTGGAGCGGTTGTCGAGGTCCTGCATGCGGCCCGCGTCGACGGCCGCCGCGAGTTCCTTGTACGCGGCCGGGACGGCGGCGCGGGCCGTCTTCGTCCCGGTGACGCGTTCGACGAGCGGGGGCTGGATCTCGGCCGAGCGGGAGTGCCGGTTGACGACCGTCAGGGTCTCCTCCGCCTTGCGGATCTGGAGGCGGTCCCAGAGGCGGACCATGCGCTTGGCGGCCCGGACCGCGACCACGTCCGGGGTCACGACAAGAACCGCCTGGTCGGCGAGTTCGACCGCCGCCGCGTTCGCCGCGCCCATCTGCGTACCGCAGTCGACGACCACGACCTCGTAGCGGGCGCGCAGGGCGTGGACGACCTGGCGGGCGACGCGGTCGGTGACCTCCTCGCCGCGTTCGCCGTCGGCGGGGGCGAGGAGGAGGTCGATGCCGGTCTCGTGGGTGTAGACGGCGTCCTGGAGGACGCGCGGGGTGATGTCGCGGATCGCCGCCAGGTCCGCCACCGAGCGGCGGAACTGCACGTCCAGGTACGACGCCACGTCGCCGGACTGCAGGTCCAGGTCGAGCAGCGCCACGGAACGGCCGGAGGCCCGCGCCGCCAGCGCGAACTGGACCGCCGCGAGCGTCGTGCCGACGCCGCCCTTCGCCCCGGTCACCGCCACGACCCGGCCGCCGCCGCCCGCGGGCATCAGCTCGGCGCCCGTACCGCCCGCGAGGTGCCTGCGCATACCGGCCGACCACGACGCCGCGGCGTGGACGCGCTCCGCGAGGGCGTCGTAGCCGAGCGGGAACGCGACGATGCCGCGCGCTCCGCTGTCCATCGCGGCCGTGAGCAGCGCCGGGCTGGTGTCGGCCGTGGCGAGGATGACGCCGACGGCCGGGAAGCGCAGGACGAGGTCGCGGATGAGGTCAAGGGCCGGTACGGGGCCGATGCGTTCGTGTACGAGGACGACCTCGGGGAGTTCGTCGAGGGACTCGGCGGCGAGTCTTGCCAGGGTGTCGAGCAGGGCGGTGCTGTCGGCGACGGGTGGGGCGGGTTCGGTGTCGGGGAGCTGGGAGAGGAGGGTGACGAGTGCGCGGGCCGCCTCCGGCTCGCCAGCGGCTGGGAGGATCCTTGTGGTCATCGGCGTTCTCCCTTCGAGGGGGCTTGCCCCCTGGTCACGGGGCTCCGCCCCGGACCCCGCTCCTCAAACGCCGGAGGGGCTTGAATGGGCCTCATCACTTCGCCTCGCCCAGCGTGTACGACCGGTCCCCCGGCGCGATCTTCCCGTCGTCCCCCGGCGCGACCAGCGCAAGACGCACGTGCGTCGCGAACGACTCCGCGTACGCGACCCGCTGTGCGTCCCCCGCGCTCAGTGCGAACGTGATCGGCACGGCCTCGCCCTGGCGGCGGGTGCGGCTGCCCGAGTCGCCGGTGCCCTGCTGGTCGATGGGGGTCAGTCTGCCCACGTCGATGACCTCGGCGTTCTCGACGATGACCTCGGAGCGGTCGCGCTGTTTGTCGTTCTCGGCCTTGAAGGTGGCGTAGATGTTGACCTTGGCGCCGGGGTCGATCTTCCCGGCGACGCCCGTCTCCGCGTCAATCATGATGGCGATCTCCTGCTGTCCCGGTTTCAGTTCGGGCCGGGAGACGACCATGTCGCTCTGGAGCAGAGAGCCCTTCTTGAGCTGGGTGACGGCGATCTTGCCGCGGACCTCACGGAGGTTCTTGACGGCCGTGTCCGACAGCCAGCGTTCGGGCATCTCCACCTTCTCGAACTGGTCGTCGGTCAGCTCCTTGTAGGGCGCCACGTCCTCCTTCAGCCGGTACGCGGCCACCTCGGGCCCGACCTTGGAGTTCACGTCGCGGATCACGGACAGCACACCGGCGAACGCGCCGACGGCGCACAGGGCCGAGACGACCAGGAGGATGACGCCGCGGCGCTGACGTGAATTCATGGACCGGACAACCTCGTCGGTAGGCGGACAGGGGATCGGGTGGGCATCAGTGGTGCTGCGAGGCGCGGGGCAGTGCCGCCCGGCCCGACGCGGCGGCCGGGGCGAGTGAGGTGCGGGTCGGTCCCGCGCGTTCGGGCACCGCGCCGGTGGCGAGCGGCGCGGAGCAGAATCCGCACCGGTCGCCGATGAGTTCGAGCCCGCACCAGTGGCACTCCTCGCGCCGTACGGACGACACGAGCTGGTAGAGCACGGAGATGTCGGGGATGGCGGCGGCGAACTCGACGATCTTGCCGGGGTGGCCGTTCCGGCCCGTCGCCCACCAGCGCGGCGACTCGGCGGGCAGCGGCGCCTCGGTCGCGCCCGTCACCCGCCAGGCCGGGGCGAGCGCGCCGGTGACCCAGTCGGTGGAGTGCTGCCCGGCGGCGTAGAACATCCGCGTGCCGAAGGCGGGGCCGCTCGGCGTCTCACCCCCCGTGACGCGAAGGAGCTGCGGCTGGGGCGAGGCCACGACGGCGAACTGCGCGTTCGGCGACCACGATTTGGCGTGCGCCTTGAGCGGGACGGGGACGCGGTCCAGCTTGGCGACGGAGCCGAGCAGGGCGCCCGCGTGGACGTAGTGGGCGAGCAGCCGTCCGGCGGAGGCGAGCACGCCGGGGCTGAAGTCGCAGATGGACAACTGGCGCAGTTGCAGGGCGAGTACGGCGAGGCCGAGCGGCGGGAGCTCCGGCCGCAGGATGGCTATGCGGTCACTTTCGAGCACGGACCGGACGGAATGCAGCCGGTGCACGACCGCGTCCGGTACGGATTGCGGACAGAGCACGATCACGTAGCCGTGCTGTTCGATCAGTGTGTGTACGTCGGTGAGCGCGCGGTCGAGCGGGTACGCGTCCGGCGCTCCGCCCACCGGCAGCACGGCGGCGCTCGGGGTGTGCCGGTCGGGCGAGGCGAGCACCAGGTCGGGGTCGGTCACGGCTATCGCGGTCGGCACGCGTGAACCCCCGGTCGCTCTGCGCTCCTTCGGACACTGTCTGCCTCAGCACCATATCCACGCGGGCGCCCGGCAACACCCCACTTCGCACTGTTCACGACCGCTGTTCATCGAGTCCGGCCCCCGTTTGTCCGGAGCGCGCCCGCCGGTTGGCGCGGAAGCATCGACCGGTTGGCGCGGAAACTTCGACCAGTTGGCGCGGAAGCTTCGGCGCAAACCCTTGACATCGCTATTGGTCTGGACCAGTTTTGTCGCCCAGCAGCTGCTTCCCCACGCACCTCAGCCCCGCACACGAGGCCCCGTCCGTGAGCCACTCCCGTGTGCCGGGCCCTCCCCCCCCCCCACATGGAGGCAGAAATGAATCGAGTCGGCGCTCTCACAGGCGCGTTCACGGCGGCGACGCTCGCGGTGACCGGCCTGCTCACGACGGCCGGCCCGGCCCTGGCAGCCCCCACGGCCGCCCCCTCCGCCGTTCCGGCCCACGCGGTGACCGGCTACTGGCAGAACTTCGACAACGGCGCGGAGGTCCAGGAACTCAGCGACGTCCCCGCCGACTACGACATCATCGCGGTCGCCTTCGCGGACGCGACCACGACGCCCGGCGCGGTCGACTTCACGCTCGACTCGGCGGGCCTCGGCGGCTACACCGAGGACGCGTTCAAGGCGGACATCAAGGCGAAGCAGGACGCCGGGAAGTCGGTCATCATCTCGATCGGCGGCCAGAACGGCACGGTGTCGGTCAGCGACTCCGCCTCCGCGACGAACTTCGCGGACTCGGTGTACGCGCTCATGCAGGAGTACGGCTTCGACGGCGTCGACATCGACCTGGAGAACGGGCTGAACTCGACGTACATGTCGCAGGCGCTGAAGTCGCTCGCGGCGAAGGCGGGCGACGGCTTCGTCCTGACGATGGCGCCGCAGACGATCGACATGCAGTCGACGTCCGCCGAGTACTTCAAGACGGCCCTGGCGGTGAAGGACATCCTCACGGTCGTCAACATGCAGTACTACAACAGCGGTTCGATGCTCGGCTGCGACGGCAAGGTCTACAGCCAGGGTTCGGTGGACTTCCTGACCGCGCTCGCGTGCGTGCAGCTGGAGGGCGGCCTCGACCCGTCGCAGGTCGGCATCGGCACGCCCGCGTCGACGAGCGCGGCGGGCAGCGGTTACGTAGCCCCGTCCGTCGTGAACGACGCGCTCGACTGCCTCACCAAGGGCACGGGCTGCGGCTCCTTCAAGCCGTCGAAGACCTACCCGGGCCTGCGCGGCGCGATGACCTGGTCCACGAACTGGGACGCGACGTCCGGGAACGCGTGGGCCTCGGCGGTCGGGCCACACGTCCACGGCCTGTAACCCCAGAACCGGGCAGCGCCGCCGCTCCCCCGGCGGCGCTGCCCCGGCCTCAGTCGGCGTCGGCGTCGCCCCGGTCACATACGTCGATGACGAAGTGCAAAAGCTCGTCCGGTCGATTGGTGATGCCGAAGACGTGCGCGGGTGTGCCCCTGTCCCTGTCGAGCTGTTCCAGGTAGACGACCACGGGGCAGATGGTGTGCTGATCCAGCATCCCGCGTACGAGCATCCGACCCGCGACCGGGCTTTCCGGCCGCTCCATGTCAGTGACGACCATGACGATGTCGTCATGTCGGCGCAGCACATGGAGCGCTTCCCGGGTGGATTCCGCGTAGCGGAACTGAACGCCGAGAAGTCGCCTGAAGACCCGTGCCACTGGATGGTTCCCCTGGGGGCGATCGTCGACCCAGAGGATGGTTCTGCCCTCGCAGACATCTCGACGCCGCAGGGCCCGTGCGACCGCGCCGCGCCGTTCCGCGTCGGGAACCCAGGCTGCGGCGGGCTGTGCCTGTTGCAGCGCCTCCGAGAAGCTCAGCTCGATACCTCGCGTACCTCCGCTGACCCGTGTGAGCGAGGAGATCCGCTCGCTCAGCGGACGGCGGAAGAGGAGCAGCACGACCACAAGTACGATCGGCCAGACGAACCGCCGGGCCTGGTCCGTCACATTGATCCACGTCGCGTCAGCCACAGCCATTGGACGACAGCCAGCCGGGGAAGCGCTCTTCGATGCGTGCCTGCATCTGCCGCAGCACTCCCTCGAGCCATCTGCGCTCGGGGCGCTCGCCGAGGAAGTTCTCCGGCATCTGGGAGGCCGGGTCCCGGCCCAGTGAACGCTGTCGGGAAGGCGGTCCGCCCAGGTGGTCCCAGCCGTCCGGATCGTGCTTCTCGTGGTAACGCCACTCAGTGACGTTGAGGATCATGCCGTACGGATCCGTGTCGAAGGGGCCGATACCCCGCAGCCCGAAGCCTCGGTCATCCTCGGGGTACTCGGCGACGCTCCACAGCGGACACAGGTTGAACGGCAGGAGGTGGAGCAGTCCGTGGTGCGGGGGTGGGAGCGGCACCGGCGTCGGGCCTGCACCCAGGACCCGCACGATCACCTTGTAGAGATGGGCGGACTCGTCGCCGACGTTGCCCCACCGCCGCCGCAGCCCACGCCGGACCAGCGCGTACCTCTTGGCGATCTCGGGTTCGTAGGTGAGATCCAGGATGTCGGTGTCTCCGATGGCCCGCTTCTTGTAGTGCTGCAGGATGCCGCACACTTCGAGATCCTGGAGCACCTGTTGTCGGCCGCGGACGTACGCCTCCCGGAGCAGATTCCCGGCGTAGCCCTCCACCTCCTTGTACTTCAGGTATCCGGGCACTTCCGAGGGTGTGGCGTCACGCAGCTTGCTGGGGGTGAGGACGTGCCGGTATTCCTGGGTGTGACCGCGGTAACCGACGAGAACGGTGACCGATTCCCTGCCCGGGCGCGCGTAGGAGACCGGGTGGTAGGTGATCAGTCCTGTCGGCAGTACGAAGAAGTCACCCTCGAACGTGAACCCTTGTCCCGTCTGGTAGAAGCGCCACAGTTCCTCCCAGTTCTCAGGGGTGCTGGGGATTTCCTCGTTCTCGGGAAGGAAGACCGTGCCGACGTCCCGTCGGGCGAACATGTCCAACGCTCCGGGCGCGGCCCAGACCATCGCGCTGTACCCCTTGGTTTCCCCGAGCAGGGTCCAGCCGGGCGAGGGCGTGTATCCGGCCTCGGGGTGGCGTTGGATCTCGGCGGGCAGGGCCAACCTATGTGTGCCGCGATTGACGAAGTAGGGGCCGAAACTGTCGGCGCCCTCATCGTCGAGCACCGCGTCCGCCCATGTCTCGCGCCCGAGTACAGCATGCATAGCGCACCCCCTGACACCGGAGTCCGCGTGCCGCGCCGGCAGGAGGCCCGTACCGGCCTGTTCTCCAGTGCTGCTTTCTGCCCTAGCGTGAGATGCGCCAGGGCGTCAACCCAGGCGCCGCCGCGCACGGCCGGTCACGGTCACCGCCAGAGGTTCGCGGGCAGGCAGAGGGTGGGTGTCCATGCCCGGAACGGGTGGTCAGTAACCTTGCGGCATCCCCAGGAAGCAGCGATCAGGAGCAGCCGCCATGACGTTCGGTCCGCCGCCCCAGGACTTCGGCCCGGCAGCGACACCGGCGTGGACCGCGCCCACCCCTACCGAGCAGGCGCTGTACGAGGCGAAAGCGCGTGGGGACTGGGCGGCGTACTACGAGACGCTGGCGCGGGTCTATCTGTACTTCGTGATCGACCGCGCCCACGCCGACACCCACTCAGACTCCCTCCTCCCGCTCTACTGCCCGCCGCACGCCCCCACCTACCGGTGGGAAATCTTCACCGACGGGATGCTGCCCGCGCCCGAGCCGAACCTCGTGTTCACGCGGCACACCCTGCACTGGTTCGCCCGCTCCTGGACTCCCACCGATCCGCCGCTCCTCACCGTGAACCCCGGTTCTCCCTGCGAGGTCTCGCTGCCCGCCGGCCCGTCGCACGCCACCTACTGGGCCCAGGTCGCCGACCACGTGGGAAGCCCGCGGCTCCGCGGACGTCTGCGAGCGCTCGGCGTCGGCGGCCCGCTGCACGGCCCGGTTGCCCACGGGCTCGCGTGCGGGGCGCTGCTCTGCGTGAGCAACGGTTCCCTGTGGAACGCCATGGGCTGGCACGGGACGGGTTACGTCAAGGAGCGCGAGCGTCTGCGCGAATGGTGGGGCATCACCACGCGCGAGGCGTGGAGATCGGCGCTGGACGGTCTGCTCGCCTGCGAGTCCCACAGCCCCGTCTGGGAGTTCGCTCTGAGCCTGCGCCGCACCATCGCCCGCGACTTCGGGGGCCACGTCGACCCCGCGTACTGGCGCCAGGCGGCGGAGACGGTGATGCGGCGCAATGCCGACGAACGCACCACGCTCAGCGAGGACGGGGTCACCTACACGGAGCCCCGCCCCGAGGCGGAGACCACCGCCCGGATCGAGGGCGTGCAGCGGCTCATCGGCCGGATCACCCGCTACGAGGCCCGAATGCGGGCCGACGGCGTACTCGCCGAGGGGCGGTACGTGAGCTCGGTGGACGCCTGGGACCTCGGCCGCGCCTCGAAGATGGCCCGCTGGGGCCTCGGCGCCCGCTTCGACACACTCCAGGAGGCGGAGTCCGCCGTCGTGGCCGCAGGCCGGGCGGCCTCCCTCTCGTACCGCTCCTGGCAGGACTTCTCCGCGGGCTACATCCTCGGCCGCTGCCTGCACTTCGACGAAGAGGAGTTCGGATCGTGGTACGAGGACATGGTCGCCGCCCACCGCGTCCTGATGGAGGACCCGGGAAGCCCTTGGCTGAACATCCCGTTCCAGTAGACCTCGTGGGCGGCGGGCCCTATCTCCCGTAGCCGCCTGCCCCATGCCCGGGGACAACGCTGAGAGAATGCCGGGGCTCCTCGCGGTGCGGGGCGGATGCGGCCGCCGCTCAGCTCGACGAAGTCGTCAAGCGGTCCCAGTAGGACCACATCCACGCTGAAGGTGATCCCGTTCGAGGCGGGCGTGTTCCCGGGTGCGGGGCCGACCGTTCTCTACGCACAGGGCTCTGCGCCCCAGCTGGACACGGTCCAGGTCGACAACAGCCACGGTCCGGAATTCCTGAACGCCGAGAACCAGTTGACCGAGTACCGCGCTCACCTGGACTGGATGGAAGACATCGCGCTGACGGCCGACGCCTCACGTCATCTCATTCGCGAAATCGCCGACGAACTGCGAAGGAGCACAGCATGACCGACATCACGTGGGAAGACCCGTTCTGCGGCGAGGGGAATTCCTGCTTTCGCCTCGGGACCGACGCCGGCGGAAACGCCTACATCACCGTCACCGGCGCCGAGGACACCTACATCACGGACTCCCGCGAAGCGCTGCGCACGCTGATCCGCGACATCAAGGCAGGCAAGGCGGACCACCTGCTGTGAAGGAGACGGGGATTCGCGATCATCAGGAGTTCGACGTGACGGTGATCGCGGTAGGGCCGGTGGGGGCGCGCATCGAGGTGCACGGCCACCCCGGCTTCGTCGACCAGGTGAAGCACCCTTTCTGGTGGGATGAAAGCGTGGCCCCACCGGTGCCCGGGGACACCTTGCATGTGGTCGTCCTGGACGCCGAAAGGGATCCGCCCCGGTTCAGTGCGCTGCGCGGGGACATCGAAATAGCCCGCCGACTCCGGGGCGCCTCGGGTCAGAAGAACTCCGACCAAGGCTGATCCCAGATCTGCTTCACGCACAGGATCACGAACAGCAGGCCCGCCGCCGCCAGCATCCCGTTGCTCAGCCACCCGTTGCGCCAAGCGGCGGGCGTGCGGGCGCTGTTCAGGAGCCAGATCAGGGTCAGGGCCAGGAACGGCATGAAGGCCGCGCCCAGGACCCCGTAGAGGATGACCAGGCGGAACGGTTGGCCCTGGAAGAGGAGGATGATCGGGGGGAAGGTCAGCCAGAGGAGGTAGATGCGGAAGGGCCAGTTGCGTTCCAGGTCGCCCCTTGCCACCTTTTCGCCTCCGACGCGCTCCGCGCGGTACCGCTCGACGAAGTCCGCGAACATCAGGCTGACGCCGTGCCAGACGCCGATCAGGGACGTGAAGGACGTCGCGAAGAAGCCGATCAGGAAGAGTTTGGCCGTCGCCGTGCCGTACTCGGATTCAAGGATTGTCGTCAGGTCCAGTAGGCCCTTGTCGCCGCTCGCGATCGCCGTGTGGGAGGCGTGGAGCAGCTCCGCTCCTACGAAGAGCATCGCCACGACGAAGACGCCCGTCGTGATGTAGGCGACCCTGTTGTCCAGGCGCATCACCTTCATCCAGCTCGTGTTCGTCCAGCCCTTCGCGTTGACCCAATAGCCGTATGCCGCGAGGGTGATCGTGCCGCCGACGCCGCCGATCAGGCCGAGGGTGTTGAGGACCGAGTCCTTCTCGTCGGGGAGGACGGGGACGAGGCCCGCTACCGCGTCGCCCAGGTTCGGGGTCACCCGGATCGCCAAGTACACCGTCACCACGAACATGACGCCCACCAGGACCGTCATGACCTTTTCGAAGACGTTGTATTTGTTGAACCAGACGAAGAGCAAGCCCACCAGGCCGCAGAGGATCGCCCACGGCTTGATCGACCAGTCCGCCGGGAACACGTCCGGGAAGAGCGCCTGGAGCGGGAGCGCGCTCGAACTCATCGCCGCCGCTCCGTAGACGAAGCCCCAGATCACCACGTAGGCGACGAAGAACCATGTCGTCCAGCGGCCCAGGCTCGCCCAGCCGTCGAAGAGCGTGCGGCCCGTCGCCAGGTGCCAGCGGCCCGCCGCCTCGGCCAGGCTGATCTTGACGAGGCAGCCGAGGACCGCCGCCCAGAGCAGGGTGTAGCCGAAGTTGCTGCCCGCGACGAGGGTCGCGACCAGGTCGCCCGCGCCCACGCCCGTCGCGGCGACCACGATGCCCGGGCCGATGTACTTCCAGCTGGACTTGCGGGGGTGGTCGGAGTCGCGGGTGGGATGAGTGGTGCCCTTGGTGTCCGCCATGACACCAAGGGAGCGTAACCAGGCCCCGGTCGGCAAGAGGGCCTACCGGAACCGTTTCCGGCCGGACGCCCTCCCGAGCCGCGAGGCTCAGTCCTCGAAGTACGCGTCCAGCGCCTTGTCCAACTGCTCGGTCCACTCGCCCAGGCGGGACTTGTCCGGGGCCTCGACATCGTTCGGGTACCAGCGGCTGTTGGGCGTGTGGACCGTCACCGTGAGGCGCTTGCGGGACGTGCCGTACTCGACCGCGCTGATCTCGTCCCAGGTGAACTCCGCCTCCTGGTCGTCGAGTGTGAAACGGACGCCGGTCGCGTCGACGGTGATGGACCCGCGGCGGTCCTTCGCCTCCATCGCCGGGCCGTCACCGGCGGCCTCCGGAGCGGGCTCGCCCTCGCCCTCAGCCTCAGCCTCGGCCTCGGCCCCGGGGGCCTTTTCGACGCGCTTGGCGTCCTGCGGCTCCTCCGGCTCCTCCCGCTCCGCCTCCCCCGCAGCCCCGTCGGGCTCCGTGACCGCGTCCTCGGCGTCCTGGACGTCTCGGACGTCCTTGGCCGTCGCCTCCGCTCCGGGAGACGTCAGGCCGGGTACGTACGCCGGGTCGAAACCGGCACCGGTGACGGGCGGGACCTTCTGACTCTGACTCTCCATACGCTGCTCCACGGGCGGAAGTATGGCGGACGAGGCTGTGCGGCGCCTCCCCCGGGCCCCACTGGTTCTCGTCCGCCACGGGCGGTGCATCGAGTCACGACTTGACGCGCCCTTTACCGTACGCGGCGCGTCGCTAGACGAACAGGCTCACCATCGCCGCCACCACGAACCCGGCGATCGAGAGGACCGACTCCAGGACCGTCCACGTACGCAGCGTGTCGCGTTCGGTGATGCCGAAGTACTTGGCGACCATCCAGAAGCCGCCGTCGTTGACGTGCGAGGCGAAGATCGAGCCCGCCGAGATCGCCATGATGACGAGCGCCGTGAACGCCTGGGAGTAGTTGCCCTCGGAGAGGAGCGGGGCCACGATGCCCGCCGTCGTGACGATGGCCACCGTCGCCGAGCCCTGTGCGACGCGGAGGACGAGCGAGATCAGGTAGGCCAGGACGATGACCGGCAGGCCCACGTCGTTGAAGGTGTCCGCCAGGGCCTGCGCGATGCCGCTCGCCTTCAGGACGGCGCCGAAGACACCGCCCGCGCCGACCACGAGCAGGATGTTGCCGACCGGCTTGAGCGACGCGGTCGAGACCGTCTCCAGGGACTTGCGGGACCAGCCGCGCCGGATGCCGAGCAGGTAGTAGGCGAGCAGCAGCGCGATCGTCAGGGCCACGAAGGGGTGGCCGAAGAACTCGATGACGGAGCGGCCCGTGGACGGGTCGAAGGCGATCGAGGAGAAGGTGGCCAGGAGGATCAGGATCAGTGGCGTACCGATGATGGCGAAGACCACGCCGAGCGCTACCGGCTTCTCCGTCGGGGTGACGCCCGAGGCGCGCTGTTCGGCCTCCAGGGACGCCTTGGCCTCCTCGGCGGCCTCGACCATGTCCTGCGGGACGGGGACGAAGATCCGCTTGCCGATCCAGGCGGCCCAGCCCCAGGCGGCGAGCACGGCGGGGATGCCGCAGACGATGCCCATGAGGATGACCCAGCCGAGGTCGACGTGGAGCAGACCGGCGGCGGCGACGGGGCCCGGGTGCGGCGGCAGGAACGCGTGCGTCATCGACAGGCCGGCAAGCAGCGGCATGCAGTACAGGATGATCGACTTGCCGCCGCGCTTGGCCGCCGCGTAGACGATCGGCGCGAGGACGAAGATGCCGACGTCGAAGAAGACGGGGATGCCGAAGATCAGGCCGGTGAGGCCCATGGCGAGCGGGGCGCGCTTCTCGCCGAAGAGGTTGAGGAGGCGGGAGGCCAACACCTCGGCGCCGCCGGAGACTTCGAGGACCGCGCCGAGCATGGTCCCGAGTCCGATGATGATCGCCACGTGGCCGAGGGTGCCGCCCATGCCGGACTCGATCGTGGAGACCGCGTCGGACTTCTGGACGGTGCCGAAGAGTTCGGTGACGGACAGGCCCGCGCCGAGACCGACCGCGATGGAGACCGCGAGGAGGGCCACGAAGGGCTGGAGGCGCGCCTTGATGATCAGGAAGAGGAGCAGGACGATGCCGAGCGCGGCGATCGTCAGGAGGCCCGCTGTGCCGTCGATCAGCTTCAGGATGCCGCCGGTGTGGGGTGGCGGTTCGGTGGCGGCGGCCGCGAGCGGGGCCAGGGTGGTGGATATGGGGAGCATGGGGGTCCTCGTAAGGGCATGGATGTTTCTGGGCAGGGGGGATCGCGGTGCGGCGCGTCCGGACGACGCGCCGCACCGTGACGACGTACAGAAGTGAGGAAGATGCTGCTCAGCTCAGAAGAGTCCGAAGGGCGGGCTCAGCCCAGGACTGCGAGCGCGTCGATCTCGATGAGGAGGCCCTTCGGGAGGCCGACGTAGACCGTGGTGCGGGCGGCGGCGGGGGCCTTGAGGCCCTGCTCCTCGAAGTACTCGTTGTAAATCTGGTTCATCTCGGCGAAGTGGTCGACGTCCGTGAGGTAGACGCGCATCATCATGACGTCGTCCCAGGTCGCGCCGCCCTCTTCGAGGATCGCCTTGACATTGGCGAACGTCTGCAGGGTCTGCTCGCGCAGGGTCGGGCCCGCCGGGGTCGGGGCCTTGCCCTCCTCGGCGGGGAGGAAGCCGACCTGGCCGGCGACCTGGAGGATGTTGCCCTTCTTGACGCCGTGCGAGAACTTCGCGGGCGGCGTGGTGTGCGTGGCGGGGGTGAGAGCCGTCTTCTCGGTCATCGTGAACTTGCTTCCTTCGTGGGGGTGTTGCCGGAACCCGGGCCGGGACCGGTTCCTGAGTAGTCCCGGCTGATGGCTTCCGCCGTGCGGCGCACCAGCGGGAGCAGGGTGAGGAGTTCCTCGGCGGTGACGACGACGTTCGGCGCGGAGACCGACATGGCGGCGACGACACGGCCGTCGGCGCCGCGGACCGGGGCCCCGACGCAGTTGATGGACTCCTCGTGGCCACCGAGGTCGGTGGCCCAGCCCTGTTCGCCCACCTTCTCCAGCTCGCGCAGGAACGCGGCGGCGTTGGGGGTCGAACGGGACGTGTACATGGGGTAGTCGAGCTTGTCGGCCACAGCGCGGCGCTCGGGCTCGGAGAGGTCGGCGAGCAGCAGTTTCGCGACGGCGGCGACCGTGATCGCGACCGGCTTGCCGATGCGTGAGTACATGCGCACGGGGTAGCGGCTCTCGACCTTGTCGATGTAGAGGACCTCGTCCTCCTCGTAGACCGCGAGGTGCACGGTGTGGCCGCACTTCTCGTTGAGGGCCACGAGGTGGGGGTGGGCGATCTCGCGGACGTCGAGGTTCTCGACGGCTTCCTGGGCGAGCGCGAAGAGGCGGGCGCCGAGCCGGTAGCGCTGGTCGGCCTGGCGGTGCACGAGGCCGTGCTCGTGCAGGGTGCGGAGCAGGCGGAGAGCGGTGCTCTTGTGCACCCCGAGGCGGTCGGCCACCTGGCCGAGGTCGGCTGGTCCCTCGGCGAGCAGCGGCAGGATGCTGAGCGCGCGGTCGACGGTCTGGCTCATGGCGTACGTACCTCCTCGGCGGCCTCGTCGGGGGCGGTCGTCCACCCGGGGCCGAGGTGCAGTGTCCCCCACGCGGCGGCGTCGAGGGCGACCAGGCGGTCGGCGTGGTCGCGGTGCGGCGGCGCGGCGAGGTCGCCGGGGACGGTGAGGGCGGCGGCGGCCCACAGGTGGCCGTGGCGCAGCCGGCCGGCGACGGGCAGGCCGCGCAGGGTCGCGGAGAGGAACCCGGCGGCGAAGGCGTCGCCCGCGCCGACGGCGGCGACGACGTCGACGCGCGGGGCGGGTTCGAAGTGGCGCCCGCCGTCGCGGTCGTAGGCGACCGCGCCGTCGGCGCCGCGCTTCACGACGAGGAGGTCCGGCTCCGGCAGGGCGGCGCGTACGGCGTCGGGGCCGCCGGTGATCCCGAACGCGTCCTCGGCCTCGTCCTCGCCGACGAAGACGAGGTCCGCGTGGCGGGCGAGGTCGAGGAGGACGCGGGCGTCGCGCGCGTCGGCCCAGAGGCCGGGGCGGTGGTTGACGTCGAAGGAGACGAGCGGGCTGCTCACGCCGCCGGAATCCCGCATAAGCGTACGGAGCAGGGTCAGGCAGTCCTCGGAGAGCGCGGCGGTGATGCCGGAGAGGTGGAGGATGCGGCCCGCGCGGAGCGTCTCCGGGTCCATCGTGGCCGGGGACATCGCGGAGGCGGCGGAACCGGCGCGGTAGTAGGCGACCTCGTGGGCGTCGGTGGCGCGGTCCCCGGCGGTGCGGAAGTAGATGCCGGTGGGGCGGGCGGGGTCGCGGCGTACGTGCTCCACGTCGACGCCGTACGCGCCGATCGCCTCGATCAGATGGTCGCCGAAGCCGTCGGCGCCGACGCGGCTGACCCAGCGGGCGCGGTGGCCGCCCGCGGCGAGGACGCAGGCCAGGTTGGACTCGGCGCCGCCGATGCCGCGCTCGAAGGACGGCACGTCGGCGAGGCGCCCGGGGACCGAGGGGACGAAGGTGACCATGGACTCGCCGAGCGCGACGACGTCGGGCACGACGACGGCGGCTGCGCCGTGCGGGGCTGCGGGTCCGGTGACGGTCACGGGGGTCGGTCTCCTCACGGCGTGGGGGCCAACAGCTCCGTTGACCCGGCGTTGGCTCGGATGTTAGACAGCAGTGAGCGACATACGCAATGGGCGTTGCACATATTGCAACTACCTCGCCTGGAAGGGGCAACCGTGACCGCCAAGAATGCCGTCAGCGCCGACGACGCAGCCGAACGCGGAGCGACACGTCTTGAGGAGCTGGCGCGCGAGCGCGTCGACTTCCGGTTCAAGGGGCTGCCGCCCCAGGCCGAGGGCCTGACCGTCGCCGAACTGGCCGAGCGGCGCCTCAACCTCTTCACGGACGGTTTCACCACCCCCGTCCTCGCCCTCTCCGCCGAGCGCCTGGAGCACAACCTCGCGCTGATGGAGACGTACGCCACCCGGCACGGGCTCACGTTCGCGCCGCACGGCAAGACGTCGATGGCGCCACAGCTTTTCGCTCGGCAGATCCAGCACGGGGCGTGGGGGATCACACTCGCCGTCCCGCACCAGGTGCGCGTGGCTCGGGAGTTCGGCGTGGAGCGGATCTTCCTCGCGAACGAGCTGGTCGACGCGGCGGCGCTGCGCTGGCTCGCGGGTGAGCTGGACTCCGACCCGTCCTTCCGGTTCATCTGCTACGTGGACTCCGTACGGGGCGTGGAGCTGATGGACGCGGCGCTGCGTGCGGCGGGCGCCGGGCGTCCCGTCGATGTCGTGGTCGAGCTGGGCGCGGGGGACGGGGCGCGGACCGGGGCCCGGACCGAGGCCGAGTGCGGGGCGGTCGCCGACGCGGTGGCCGGGGCCTCGACGCTGCGGCTCGTCGGGGTCGCCGGATACGAGGGCGAGGTGCCGCAGGCCGACGGTGAGCGGGTGCGGGAGTGGCTGCGGCGGCTTGTCGCGCTGGCCGTGGAGTTCGACTCGGCCGGGCGGTTCGCGGGGCTCGACGAGATCGTGGTCAGTGCGGGGGGCTCCGCCTGGTTCGATGCGGTGGCCGATGTGTTCGCGGAGATTCCGGGGCTGGGCGCGCCTGTGCTGAAGCTGCTCCGCTCCGGTGCGTACGTCTCCCATGACGACGGTCACTACCGGCACATGACCCCGTTCAACCGGGTCCCCGAGGAGGGGGCGCTGCATCCCGCCTTCCGGCTGTGGGCGCAGGTCGTGTCGCGGCCCGCGCCCGAGCAGGCGTTCACCAACGCGGGCAAGCGGGACGCCGCCTACGACATCGACCTGCCCGAGGTGCAGGTCGTGCGGGACGCGCGTACGGGGGCTGTGCGCGAGGCCGCCGGGGTCGTGGTGACGGGGCTTTCGGATCAGCACGGGTGGGTTCGTACGGAGCCGGGCGCGACCGGGGTCGAGGTCGGGGACTGGCTCGGCATGGGCCTCTCGCACCCCTGCACCTCGTTCGACAAGTGGCAGTTGATCCCTGTGGTGGAGGGGGACGGGACGGTCGTGGACTACGTCCGCACGTTCTTCTAGGCAGCTTGCGCGAGCGACTCCCGTCGTCGGCCGCGGGCCGTGGGCGGTTGCTCGCGCAGTTCCCCGCGCCCCTGGCGGGGCGCGTCTCACCGGCGACAGAGCGGTGGCCGCCGACGGTGGGGCAGCACCGCGGGGCCACCCGCACTCGGCGACGAAATGTGCACGGGTGGTGCGGGTGGGTATCCGTAGTCAGCTCAGCCATGACGAAAGAGGCAGTCGAAGATGGACCTGGTCATCAAGGACGTGCGTGTGATCGACGGCACCGGAGGT
The DNA here is from genome assembly GCF_056172735.1 of Streptomyces sp. R818. Lineage (NCBI taxonomy): Bacteria > Bacillati > Actinomycetota > Actinomycetes > Kitasatosporales > Streptomycetaceae > Streptomyces > Streptomyces sp. R818. The sequence continues at coordinate 54,909 of NZ_JAOCNE010000009.1, read as the reverse complement.
GCCTCGTACCGCGCCGACGTCGCGATCGACAGCACCGGCAGGATCGCGGAGATCGTCAAGGAGGGCGAGGGCCCGCGCCCCACAGCGCCCCGCACACTCGACGGCGCCGGCCTCGCCCTCTCCCCCGGCTTCATCGACATGCACGCGCACAGCGACCTCGCCCTCCTCCGCGACCCGGACCACAGCGCGAAGGCCGCCCAGGGCGTCACCCTGGAGGTCCTCGGCCAGGACGGCCTCTCCTACGCCCCGGTCGACGACCGCACCCTCGCCGAGGTCCGCCGCGCGATCACCGGCTGGAACGGCGGTGCGCCCGGGGACACGTCCGTCGACTTCGACTGGCGCACGGTCGGCGAGTACCTGGACCGCCTGGACCGGGGCATCGCGGTGAACGCCGCCTACCTCATCCCCCAGGGCACGGTGCGGATGTACGCGGTCGGCTGGGAGGACCGCGATGCCACCCCCGCCGAGCTGGACCGCATGAAGCAGCTCGTCGCCGAGGGCATGGCGCAGGGCGCCGTCGGCATGTCGTCCGGGCTGACCTACACCCCCGGCATGTACGCCAAGGACGCCGAGCTGACCGAGCTGTGCCGGGTCGTCGCCGAGTACGACGGCTACTACTGCCCCCACCACCGCAGCTACGGGGCCGGCGCCCTGGACGCGTACCGGGAGATGGTCGAGCTGACGCGCACCGCGGACTGCTCGCTGCACCTGGCGCACGCCACCATGAACTTCGGCCTGAACAAGGGCAAGGGCGTCGACCTGCTCGCCCTCCTTGACGACGCGATCGCGGGCGGCGCCGACATCAGCCTGGACACCTACCCGTACACCCCGGGCGCGACGACGCTCGTCGCCATGCTGCCGAGCTGGGCCAACGAGGGCGGCCCCGACGCCACCCTCGCCCGCCTCCTGGACGACGCCACCGCCGAACGCATCCGCCACCACGTCGAGGAGATCGGCTCCGACGGCTGTCACGGCGTGCCGATGGAGTGGGAGACCATCGAGATCTCGGGCGTCTCCGACCCGGCGCTCACCGCGTACGTCGGCAAGACCGTCGCCGCCGCTGCCGCCGAGAGCGGCGAGGCCCCCTGGACCACCGCCCGCCGCCTCCTCGTCGAGGACAAGCTGGGTTCCACGATCCTTCAGCACGTCGGGCACGAGGACAACGTCCGGGCGATCATGCAGCACCCCGTCCACACGGGCGGCAGCGACGGCATCCTCCAGGGCGCGAAGCCGCACCCGCGCGCGTACGGCACGTTCCCGCACTACCTCGGCCACTACGCCCGCGACCTGGGCGTCATGTCACTGGAGGAGACGGTCGCGCACCTCACGTCCCGCCCTGCCGCGCGCCTGCGCCTGCCCGACCGGGGCCTGGTCCGCGAGGGCTACCGCGCCGACCTGGTCCTGTTCGACCCGGAGACGGTGGCGGCGGGCTCGACGTTCGAGGCGCCGCGCACGCTGCCGGTGGGCATCCCGCACGTCCTGATCGACGGCCAGTTCGTGATCGAGGACGGCCGCCGCACAAACGTCCTGGCGGGCCGCTCGATCCGCCGCAGCGCTTGATCACCGCGCCCCTGAAATGCCGCACGAAGTGCGCACTTCAGGGGCGCGGGGAACTGCGCGCCCAGCCACGACGAGACCCGCACCCGACGCCGCCACCCGTGCCCCCGCCCCGGCCTGCCCCCACCCGCCAATCCAATCAGCGGCCAGCGTCACCGCACGCCGTGCGGCCGGAACTGAATGCTGATCCGGGGCCCGGTCGCCCGCGCCGACTTGGGGATGGCGTGCTCCCAGGTCCGCTGGCAGGAGCCGCCCATCACGATGAGGTCGCCGTGCCCGAGAGGCCTGCGCACGGTCGGCGCGCCCCCGCCGAGCGGACGCAGCACCAGGTCACGCGGCGCCCCGACCGAGACGATGGCGACCATGGTGTCCTCGCGGTCGCCGCGCCCGATCCGGTCCCCGTGCCAGGCGACGCTGTCGCGTCCGTCGCGGTAGAAGCAGAGCCCGGCCGTGGTGAACGGCTCCCCCAGCTCCTCGGCGTAGTGCGCGGAGAGGGCGTCGCGGGCGGTGTCGAGCACCGGGTGCGGGAGCGGCTCGGCCGCCCCGTAGAACTTGAGGAGCCGGGGCACGTCGACGACCCGCTCGTACATCTGGCGGCGTTCGGCCTTCCAGGGGACGCCGGACGCGAGGTGTTCGAACAGGGCGTCGGCGCCGCTGAGCCAGCCCGGCAGGACGTCGATCCAGGCCCCGGCCCCGAGCACGGTGCGCCGCAGGCCGGTGAGGTCACCGAGCGCGGTCTCCTCGGCCTGGTCGAAGAGGGATCCCTGAAGCATGTCCTCCACCGTACCGAATGAATAGAACAAACGCTCGAACACGCCATCCGCCGCGGCCCCAGTGGCCGATCTCACCCGTCAGAACAGAGCGCGCCGCCCCGTTACCCGGCCGTAAAGTCGGAGCATGCAGCTCATCCAGTCGACCAAGCTCGCCAACGTCTGCTACGAGATCCGGGGCCCGGTGCTCGAGGAGGCGATGCGGCTGGAAGCGGCGGGCCACCGGATCCTGAAGCTGAACACGGGCAACCCGGCGGCGTTCGGGTTCGAGTGCCCGCCGGAGATCCTGGAGGACATGCTCCGCAACCTCGGCGACGCCCACGGCTACGGCGACGCGAAGGGGCTGCTCGCCGCCCGCCGCGCGGTGATGATGCACTACCAGACCCTCGGCGTGGAGACGGACGTCGAGCACGTCTACATCGGCAACGGCGTCTCCGAGCTGATCGTCATGGCGATGCAGGGCCTGCTCGACGACGGTGACGAGGTCCTCGTCCCCGCCCCCGACTACCCCCTGTGGACCGCCGCCGTCTCACTCTCCGGCGGCACCGCCGTGCACTACCGCTGCGACGAGCAGTCCGACTGGATGCCGGACCTCGCCGACGTCGAGCGCAAGGTGACCGACCGCACCAAGGCGATCGTCATCATCAACCCGAACAACCCGACGGGCGCCGTCTACAGCGACGAGATGCTGCGCGGCCTCACCGACATCGCCCGCCGCCACAACCTCCTCGTCTGCTCCGACGAGATCTACGACAAGATCCTCTACGACGGCGCCACCCACACCCCGACCGCCGCCATCGCCCCCGACCTGCTCACCCTCACCTTCAACGGCATGTCGAAGGCGTACCGGGTGGCCGGTTACCGGGTCGGCTGGATGGCGATCTCCGGTCCGCGCGCGCACGCGGCCTCGTACATCGAGGGCCTGACGATCCTGGCGAACATGCGGCTGTGCGCCAACATGCCGGGGCAGCACGGTGTCGTCGCGGCGCTCAGCGGACGCCAGACGATCAAGGACCTGGTCCTTCCGGGCGGTCGCCTGAAGGAACAGAGCGACGTCGCCTACGACCTGCTCACCCAGATCCCGGGCGTCACGTGCGTCAGGCCCAAGGGCGCGCTCTATCTCTTCCCGCGCCTCGACCCCAAGGTCTTCAAGATCAAGGACGACCGCCGGATGGTGCTCGACCTGCTGCGCGCCGAGAAGATCATGGTCGTGCAGGGCACGGGGTTCAACTGGCCGGAGCCGGATCACTTCCGCGTGGTGACGCTGCCCTCCACGCGGCAGCTGACGGAGGCGATGACCCGGATCGGGAACTTCCTGGACGGATACGCGCAGCCGTGACGCTCTCCGGGAGAGCCGCTTCTTTGGACCGGTTCTAAGTTAGACAGAATCTAAGGTACGATGGAGGCCAATAAACGACCTGTCCGTTGCCGTTGCCTGGAGGCCTTCCATGTACGAGCCGATCCGCACCAAGTCGGTCCACACGATGGCGGCCGACAGCGATTTCCCGCACCGCTCCCGCGAGGAGGAGCTGGACATCCAGCTCGCCGGGCACCTGTCGGCGCTCCTCGCCCTGACCGACGAGATCCGGCTGGCCGCCGGGGACCCGGAGCTGGATGCCGCCGCGACCGCGCTCGCCGCGCAGGTCGCTCGTCTGCGGGGCGGGCAGCCGCCCGTGCGGTCGTCCGTGGCCGCCGCCGTGCATGAGCCGCATGTCGCGGCTCTGCACCAGCGGGCGCATGCCCTTGCCGGGCGGGCGCTGGTCGTTGCGGCGTCCCGGGCGGACACCAGCGCGGCGATTCTGGCCGCGCAGCGCATGGAGTACCACGCCAACGCCGGCCGCTTGGTAGCCGCCTAAGGGGCGCGGGGAACTGCGCGCGCAACCGTCGAAAAGCCGCGGACGCGTCTGCTCATGTACCGAGCAGACGCGTCCGCGGCTTGTTCGTGGCTGAGCGCGCAGTTCCCCGCGCCCCTGGCGGGGTTGATCGGGCCCCCGCACGCCATTGTGCGGGGGCCCGATCCAGGTGCGGCCTAGCCGAGTCGCTCCACCAGCTTCCGGTATTCGTCCCACAGCTCGGCCGGCGTGTGATCGCCGAACGTGTTGAGGTGCTCCGGAATCAGCGAAGCTTCGTCGCGCCAGACCTCCTTGTCGACGGTGAGCAGGAACTCCAGGTCCTTGTCGGCCAGATCGAGGCCGTCCGTGTCCAGGGAGCCCTTGGCCGGAAGGATGCCGATCGGGGTCTCGACACCTTCCGCCCGGCCGTCGAGGCGGTCGACGATCCACTTCAGGACGCGGCTGTTCTCGCCGAAGCCGGGCCACACGAAGCGGCCCTCCGCGTCCTTGCGGAACCAGTTGACGTAGTAGATCTTCGGGAGTTTGGCGGCGTCCTTGTCCTTGGCCACCTTCACCCAGTGGGCCATGTAGTCGCCCATGTTGTAGCCGCAGAACGGCAGCATCGCGAACGGGTCGCGGCGCAGCTCGCCGACCTTGCCCTCGGCGGCGGCGGTCTTCTCGGAGGCCACGTTGGCGCCGAGGAAGACGCCGTGGTTCCAGTCGAAGGACTCGGTGACCAGCGGCACCGCGGACGCGCGCCGCCCGCCGAACAGGATCGCCGAGATCGGTACGCCCTTCGGGTCCTCCCATTCGGGCGCGATGATCGGGCACTGCGCGGCCGGGGTGGTGAAGCGGGCGTTGGGGTGGGCCGCGGGGACGCCGGACTCGGGCGTCCAGTCGTTGCCCTTCCAGTCCGTGAGGTGGGCCGGAGTCTCCTCCGTCATGCCCTCCCACCAGACGTCGCCCTCGTCGGTCAGCGCGACGTTGGTGAAGACCGAGTTGCCCCACAGCGTCTTCATCGCGTTGGCGTTGGTGTGCTCGCCCGTGCCGGGCGCGACGCCGAAGAAACCGGCCTCGGGGTTGATCGCGTAGAGCCGGCCGTCCTCGCCGAACCGCATCCAGGCGATGTCGTCGCCGATCGTCTCGACGGTCCAGCCGGAGATCGTGGGCTCCAGCATGGCGAGGTTGGTCTTGCCGCAGGCGGACGGGAACGCGGCGGCGACGTACTTCGCCTCCCCCTGCGGCGGGGTCAGCTTCAGGATGAGCATGTGCTCGGCGAGCCAGCCCTCGTCACGGGCCATGACGGAGGCGATGCGCAGGGCGTAGCACTTCTTGCCGAGCAGGGCGTTGCCGCCGTAGCCGGAGCCGTAGGACCAGATCTCGCGGTCCTCGGGGAAGTGCGAGATGTACTTGGTGGAGTTGCACGGCCAGGGCACGTCCTCCTGGCCCGGCTCCAGCGGGGCGCCGAGGGTGTGGACGGCCTTGACGAAGAAGCCGTCGCTGCCGAGCTCGTCCAGGACCGGACGGCCCATCCGGGTCATCGTGCGCATGGAGACGGCGACGTAGGCCGAATCGGTGATCTCGACGCCGATCGCGGACAGCGGCGAGCCGAGCGGGCCCATGCAGAACGGGACGACGTACATCGTGCGGCCGCGCATGGAGCCGCGGAAGATGCCGCCGTTCCCCTCGTTGCCCTGGAAGATCTCCCGCATCTCGGCGGGGGCCTTCCAGTGGTTGGTCGGGCCCGCGTCCTCCTCCTTCTCGGAGCAGATGAACGTCCGGTCCTCGACCCGCGCGACATCGGTCGGGTCGGAGGCGGCGTAGTAGGAGTTCGGGCGCAGCGTCGGGTCGAGCTTCTTGAACGTCCCCTTGGCGACCAGTTCTCCGGCCAGCCGCTCATACTCGGCCTCGGAGCCGTCGCACCAGACCACGCTGTCCGGCTGGGTCAGTTCGGCGATCTCGTTGACCCACGAGATCAGTCCCTGGTGGTCGGTCGGGAGGTGGTCAGGGGTCGGGACGGTCAGGACCTGGGAAACGGGAGCCGCGATGTCGCGCGCCACGATCGCTCCTAAATGAGGGTGTTGTGTTGGTTGCCCCGTGGGGGCCGCGACCCGGACGCCGCGCCTCCCGTTCCACTGGACTCCAGGAGCTGGATTTCAGTGAGCGCTCATCCGGTGCCGACCGCACTCATATGATCATCGGCCCGTTTCGCCCATCTGTCCAGGGGGCCTCACACTTGAGCGACGTGAGCATCACCACTCGGCCCCGTCGACACGGGACGCTTATGGATCAGGACTTCTGGTTAACCCCCGGTGAGATCTGAGGCTCTCCATATCCACTGCCTACGGTCGCGTAGGTACGATGCGGGCCATGAGCGTCACCGCCGAAGAGTCCGAAGTCCCCGTCGCGCAGCCTTCCTTGCTGAAGCCGAGACTGCGCGGGTGGCTGCACGCGGGCATGTTCCCCGCCGTGCTGGTCGCCGGCCTCTTCCTCACGGCCCTGGCGGACTCCACGCGGGGCCGTGTCGCCTGCGGGATCTACGTCCTGACGGCCTGCCTGCTGTTCGGGGTGAGCGCGCTCTACCACCGCGGCAACTGGGGTCCGCGCGCGGACGGCGTCCTGCGCCGCCTCGACCACGCCAACATCTTCCTGATCATCGCGGGCACGTACACGCCGCTGACCATGCTGCTGCTGCCCGACTCCAAGGGCGACGCCCTGCTGTGGGGCATCTGGGTGGCGGCCGCGGCGGGCATCGCCTTCCGCGTCTTCTGGATCGGCGCCCCGCGCTGGTTGTATACGCCGTGCTACATCGCGATGGGCTGGGCGGCGGTCTTCTTCCTGCCCGACTTCATGAAGGCGGGCGGCGTCGCGGTGCTCGTCCTGGTGATCGTGGGCGGGCTGCTCTACAGCGCGGGCGGCGTCATCTACGGCATCAAGAAGCCGAACCCCTCGCCCCGCTGGTTCGGCTTCCACGAGGTGTTCCACTCGCTGACCCTGGCGGCGTTCGTCGTGCACTACGTCGGCATCTCGCTGGTGGCGTACCAGCACGCGTAAACGCTCCCACCTGCTCCGACAGGGCCGCGGCTGCCGAGCCGCGGCCCTTTTTGGCGCGTTCCCGAGCCCTCGGCGAAAGTAACTATGGATTGACAGACACTACAAACTGCGAGCTACTCTCATTTCATGGCTACTGTCACTCAGCAAGTGGAGCCGCGCCTGGATCCCCGGCGCTGGTGGGCCCTCGGGGCCCTGGTCGCGAGCATGCTCGTGCTCGGCTTCGACATGACGATCCTCAACGTGGCGCTCCCGACGATCACCGAGCGGCTCGGCGCCACCACCGGTCAGCAGCAGTGGATGGCGGACGCGTACGTCGTCGTCTTCGCGGCGCTGATGCTCCCCGCGGGCCTGCTCGGCGACCGCTTCGGGCGGCGCCGCATGCTCGTCGCCGGGCTCGGTGTCTTTCTCGCGGCGTCCGTCGTCGGTGCCCTCGCCTCCGACGTCACCTGGGTGATCGTCGCCCGCGCCCTGATGGGTGTCGGCGGCGCATTCGTGATGCCGCTCGCCTTCTCCGTCCTGCCCTCGCTGTTCCCGCGCGACGAGCAGACCAAGGCCATCGGCATGATCTCGGCGGCGTCCGCGCTCGGCATGCCGCTCGGGCCGGTCGTCGGCGGCTGGCTGCTCGGCCACTTCTGGTGGGGCGCCGTCTTCGTGATCAACGTGCCGATGGTCGCGATCGGCATCGTCGCCTGCCTGTTCCTGCTGCCGGAGACCAAGGACCCGGCCGCGCCGAAGGTCGACCTCGTCCCGACCGCGCTCACCGCGCTCGGCCTCGGCACCCTCATCTACGCGATCATCGAGGGCCCCGCGAAGGGCTGGACCGACGCCCTCGTCCTCGGCGGCTTCGCCGCGGCCGCCGCCCTGCTCGGCGCGCTCGTCCTGCGCGAACGCCGCAGCCCGCGCCCCATGCTCGACCTCTCCCTCCTCGCCCACCGCGGCTTCCTCACCCACACGCTCGTCGCGACGCTCGGCATGTTCGTCCTCGCGGGCCTGATGTTCGTGCTGCCGCAGTACCTGCAGACCAGGCTCGGGACCGACGCCCTCGGCACCGGGCTCCGGGTCATTCCGCTGATGGCCGGGATGCTGCTCGCCGCGAAGCTGGCGCAGCCGCTCGTCGTCCGGTTCGGGGCCCGCGCGGTGATCTGCGTCGCGCTGGTCGTCCTCGCGTTCGCCGCCTTCCTCGGCGCGCGCACCACCGCCGGCTCCGGGTACGGGTTCACGGCCCTGTGGCTGACGATCGCCGGGCTCGGGTTCGCCTTCGCCATGATCCCCGCGATGGGCGGCGCGCTCGGCGCCCTTCCCAGGGACCAGGCGGGCCGCGGCTCGGGGCTGCTCAGCACGGTGCGGCAGACCGGCAGCGCGCTCGGCGTCGCCCTGCTCGGCGCGCTCATCGCGGGCGCGTACACGGGCCGGCTGAGCACGGCCGGGCTGTCCGGCGCGGCGGCGGACACGGCGCGGGACTCGGTGATCGGCGCGCACGTCGTCGCCGACCGGCTCGGCGAACGCGCCCTCGCGGCCTCGGCCGACGCCGCGTACCTGCACGGCATGAACCTCGCCCTCGCCGTCATCGGCATCGCCGCGCTGGTCGCGGCCGTCCTCACGGCGGTGTTCATGCCGGGGACGGAAGCTGCGGCGCCGCGCGCCACGTCCGGTACCGAGGTGGCCCCGATCAGCGCGGATACCCGACAATGACGGTCATGGCCGCCTCAGCACAGACCCCGGAAGCCAAACTCGGACTCAGGGAACGCAAGAAGCTCAAGACCCGTCTGGCGATCCGCGAGGCGACGTACCGCCTGATCGCGGAGCAGGGGTACGACGCGACGACGGTCGAGCAGATCGCCGAGGCCGCCGAGGTGTCGCCGTCCACCGTGTTCCGCTACTTCCCGACCAAGGAAGACATCGTCCTCACCGACGAGTTCGACCCGATCCTGGAGCGGGAGCTGCGGGCGCGGCCGGCCGACGAAACGCTCATCGACTCCCTCCGCCACGTCATCGACCACAGCCTCCAGCGCGCCATGGCGAGCGAGGACGCCGAGGTCACGCGGTTGCGCACCCGCCTCCAGGTCGAGGTGCCCGCGGTGCGCTCCCGGATGATGGAGTCGATGTCCGTCACCGGCCAGATGGTGTGCCGCGTCCTCGCCGACCGCACCGGCCGCGACGCGGGGGACCTGGAGGTCCGGGTCTACGCGATGTCGGTGGTCGGCGCCCTCATGGAGGCCACGATGTACTGGGCCGAACACGGCGACCAGGGCGCGGACCTGCGGGAGCTGTCGGTGCGGGCGCTGGACACGCTGCAGCACGGGCTGTAGCCGCCCGGCCCGCTCGGGGACCGGGCGGCGGCTGCGCCTACTGCTGCTGTACGGGGCCGCTCAGCATGGCGCTGAGCCGCTCGACGTCGTTCACGGGCGCGTCGCACACGAAGTGGCGGCACACGTACGCGGTCTCCCGGTCCTCGACGAGGGGCCGGTCGGCAAGGAGCGGAAGTTCGGCACCGCTCCCAGATCCCTCGGGGCCCGCGGCGACGACGGCGCCGGGCGCGGTCCCGGTGAGCGCGGCGTGGTGCATGCGCCCGCCGACCTCCCCGACGACGGCGATCTCGCGGGGCCCGTCGAGCAGCGCCTCGGCGACGGCCAGGCCGTTGCCGATGAAGCGCGGGGCTCGCGGGCCGAGCGCCTTGACGACGCCGAGCGCCTTCTCGGCGGCCGTGCGGTGCGGTTCGCTGCCGGTGTGGGCGGCGTACGAGAGCAGTGCTCCGGCGGCGGCGGTCCAGCCGGACGGCGTGGCATTGTCGGTGGGGTCCTGCGGCCGCCGGATGAGCCGCTCGGCGTCGACGGCGGTGTCGTAGAGAGCACCGCTCTCCGGGTCCACGAACCGGTCGAGGACGTGATCGAGCAGGAACCCGGCGAACTCCAGCCACACTCCTTCACCGGTCACGGAGGCCAGCGCGAGGAACCCCTCGGCCACATCGGCGTAGTCCTCAAGGACTCCGCTGTTGCCGCCGGCCTTCCCGTCCTTGCTGGTACGGGAGATGCGCGCGAGGGGATCCATGTGCAGCCGCACGAGCAGATCCCCCGCGCCGACGGCGGCGTCCACGAGGTCCTGCCGGCCGAAGTAGGCGCCGGTCTCGGCGAGAGCGGCGATCGCGAGCCCGTTCCAGGCGGCGACGATCTTGTCGTCACGCCCGGGAGCGGGCCGCTCGGCACGCGCGTCCCGCAGCCGCTGCCGAATGGACGCGATCCGCGCCGCGTCGAACACCTCGTCGGACTGCGGAAGTTGCAGCACCGAGGCGCCCTCCTCGAAGGTCCCCTCCTCGGTGACGCCGAAGTACCGGGCGGCGACATCCGCATCCTCGGCCCCCAGCACCTCCCGCAACTGCGCGGGAGTCCACACGTAGTAGGCACCTTCGACGTGCTCGCCGCTGCTCGGATCCTCGCTGTCGGCATCGAGCGCGGACGCGAACCCGCCCTCGTTCGTCCGCAGTTCCCGCACCATGAAGTCGGCGGTCTCCAGCGCCACGCGCTTGGCCGGCTCCGAACCCGTCGACCTCCACACGTGCGCGTAAGCACGGCACAACAGCGCGTTGTCGTACAGCATCTTCTCGAAGTGCGGCACGACGAACTCGCGGTCCACGGAGTACCGCGCGAACCCGCCCCCGAGCTGGTCGTAGATCCCGCCGCGCGCCATGTGCTCACACGTGTCGACGGCCATCTGCAGCGCGCCCTCGGCACCGGTCCTGGCATGGTGCCGCAGCAGGAACTCGATCACCATCGACGGCGGGAACTTGGGCGCCCCGCCGAACCCGCCGTGCGCGGCGTCGTACTCCCGCGTGAGCCCGAGCAACGCCTGCGCCAGCTCGCCCTCCCCCGGCACGTCCGTGTCCCCGAGCCCGAGCTGCCGCCCCGCGAGATCCTGCGTGATCTTCCCGGCGACCTCGGTGACCTCCCCGCGCCGGTCCGTCCACGCGTCCCGCACCCCTTGCAGCACCTGCGTGAACGACGGCATCCCGTGCCTCGGCTCCGGCGGGAAGTACGTACCGAAGTAGAACGGCTCGGCGTCCGGCGTCAGAAACACGGTCATGGGCCAGCCACCGTGCCCGGTGGCCGCCTGAACGGCCTCCATGTAGACGGCGTCGACGTCGGGCCGCTCCTCGCGGTCGACCTTCACATTGACGAAGCTGTCGTTCATCAGCGCCGCTGTCGCCTCGTCCTCGAAACTCTCGCTCGCGAGGACATGGCACCAGTGGCAGCTCGAATACCCGACGCTGAGCAGCACCGGCACCCCGCGCCGCCGCGCCTCTTCGAAGGCCTCGGCCGACCAGGGCCACCAGTCCACCGGGTTGTCGGCGTGCTGGAGGAGGTAGGGGGACGTCTCATGGGCCAGTCGGTTCGGCATGCCTCCCATCCTCACCCATGTCCGCCACGGACGTGTCTTTGATCGCCGGGCCCCTCGCGCCTAGACCCCATACGCAGGACACTTGACCCGGCACTGTCACCACCGGAGGGGGACCGACCATGCGAGACAGCCATCGGGCGGAGGCCGAGCGGCTGTTGGCCCGGGCCGTGGAGGAGGAGGTGCGGCGTTCGGGCGGGCGGACGGACGGGGGTGTGCTGCTCAGCCGGGCCAAGGGGGCGCTCGACGCCATGGGGCGGACCGCCGACGAGGAGTACGCCGCGTACACGCGGGCGCTGGACGAGGCGGCGGCCGGGCAGATGACGTTCGGGGAGCGGTTCGCCAAGGAGGGCGGGTCGACGCCGCTGATGGTGGCGGGGGTCGGGGCCGTCACCGCCGTCGTCGCCGATCTGGCGCTCGGGGCCGGGACCGGGGTCGCCGTGGGTGCGGGGGCGGCCGTGGCCGTGCTCGGGGCCGCCGCGACCGTCGCCAAGGTGACCGCCGCGCATCTGCCGGCGGCCAGCCGCAGCGCGGGCGCGTTGAACCAGCCGGGCGGGCCCGAGCAGTTGCGGCTGCAGTGGCTGACCGCCCTTGAGGTGCGGGGCATCCGGCCGTTCCTGGATCAGCAGCGGGTGCTCGCCGCCAGTACCGGGACGACGAAGAAGACCGCCGGGCCGGGCGCGCGGCGGACCGACAAGAGCGCGGCCGCGCGGCGGCGGAGCGTCCTTGAGCAGTCGTTCGGGCAACTCCCGGTGCCGGAAGGGCCGTTCGCGGGGCGGCGTGCCGCCATGGCGCGGATCGCGCAGTGGGTGCACGCGGCGCGGGCCAGTACGGAGACGCGGCCGACGGTCGTGGTGCTGCACGGGGCGCCGGGGTCGGGGCGTACGACGCTCGCGGTGCGGGCGGCGCACGACCTGCGGGACCAGTTCCGCGGGGCGTGCGTGGTGGACCTGCGCGGGGACCGGGCGGACGCGGCGCCGCTGACGACGCGGGACGCGCTGCTGCATCTGCTGAACCGGCTCGGGGCGCCGCGCGAGCAGCTGCTGTTCCGGGAGCGGTCGTCGCCGGACCAGCAGAGCAAACGGTTGAGCGAGCTGTACCACCAGCATTTGACCGGGCTTCCGGTGGCGATCGTGCTCGACGACGCCGCCGACGCCGAGCAGGTGCGGGCCCTGGTCCCGGAGCGGTCCGACAGCCTCGTCATCGTCACCGCGCGCAAGCCGCTGGAGCTGCCCGAGTCCCTCCCGGCGTGGGTGCATCACCTCCCGGTGGAGGCGCTGGACGCGGCGGGCGCCGAGGAGCTGCTGCGGGAGGCCGCCGAGGACGCGAGCGGGCCGTACGACGCGGAAGCGGACGACGAGGTACGGGAGTTGTGCGGCGGCCTTCCGCTGGCCCTGCGGATCGCGGGGTCCGCGATCGGGCCCCGTACGACTCGCAGGCTGGCCGCCGATCTGAGTGCGTACGGGCCCGTCGAACCCGTCGAGCGCGTCCTGTGGCTGCGCTACACCGACCAGTCCGACGCGGCCCGCCGCCTCCTGCGCAGGCTCGCGCTCGCCGGACGCGCCTCGCTCGGCGCGGGCGCCGCCGCCGCGCTCCTGGCGACGGGCGAGCAGGACGCCGCCCGCCATCTGACGGCGCTGTCGCGGGCCGGGCTGATCGACCACGTCCGGGGCGACCGGTACCGCCTGCACGACCTGGTGCGCGCCTTCGCGCAGGCCCGCCTCGCGGACGAGGAGGAGCCGGCCGAGCGCACGGCGGCGCAGGAACGCCTGATCCAGAACTACGCGGATCTCGCGGACTCGGTGATCCGCCTGGTCGACGGCAACATGTCCACCCGCGCCGGACAGCCGGGACCGCACGGCTTCACCTCCCTGGACGCGGCGCTGCGCTGGCTGGACGACGAGTCGAGCTTCATCACGGCGGCGCTGCGGAACGCGGAGGGTGTCAGCCAGGAGGCGGTCCTCGGCCTGCTCGGCGCGCTCTGCGACTACTGCCTGCTGCGCGGCGACCTCTACCGCCTCGGCGAGATCAGCGAGCTGACGCAGGCCATCGACCAGGGGCTCCTCGTGCGCTCGGTCCAGTGGCGTACGGGTATCGCGGCCCGCCAGCTCGGCGAGCTGGACAAGGCGCGGACGACGCTGACGTCGGTGGTCGACCTGTACCGGGAGGCCCACCACCAGGCGGGCGAGGCCCGTGCCCTGTGCTCGCTCGGCATCACCCTGCACCACCAGGGCCAGCTCACGGACGCCGCGGCCAAGCTGCGGGAGGCCCTCGACCTGCAGACGACGCCCGAGACGCGCGGCGACCGCGGCTGGACGCTGCACGCGCTGGCGGCCGTCGAGCGCGACCGCGCCCACGTCCACGAGGCCCTCGCGCTGCTCACCGACGCCCTCGCCCTGCACCGGGAGAACGAGTCGCTGCACGGCGAGGCCTGGGCCCACTTCCAGCTCGGCCAGCTCTGCCTGCGCATGGGCGATCTGCCGCGCGCGGACCGTGAGCTGCGCGCGGCCCTCGGCCTGTACGGGCGGACGCGCGACGGCCGCGGCGAGGCGTGGGCGCTGACCCAGCTGGCCCGGGTCCGCCTGGTCGACGGTGACGCGTCGGCTGCGGTGGAGGACCTGCGCCAGGCGGTCGCGCGCCACCAGGACAACGAGGACGCGCGGGGCGTGGCCTGGACCCACTACTACCTCGGCCAGGCCCTGGAGGAGACCGGCGATCTGAACCAGGCGGTGCGCGAGCTGGAGCGGGCCCGCACGATGTTCTCCCGGATGCGGGACGTCTACGGGCTGGCGTGCGCCCGGCACCACTCGGCGCGGGTCACCCGCGACCAGCGGGCGGCGCAGACGGGCTCCCTGCGCAACTCCGGCTTCGCCCGGCAGCTCCTGGTCGACGCGCGCGCCGACTTCCAGCGCATCGGCGTCGCGCACGGCGAGGCGTGGACGTGCCTGGAGCTGGCGGTCGTCGACGCGGGCAACGCCCGGCTGCAACAGGCGATGACCCTGTGCGAGGAGGCGGCGGCGCTCTTCGCCTCGTACGGCGACCGGCGCGGCGAGGACTGGGCCGCGTTCCTGCGCTGCACGCTCCTGCCCTACGCGTCGCCGGGCGGCTCGGAGATCGGCACGGCGGTCGCGCAGGAGGAGCTGGACCAGCTCGCCCGCACCCCCAACCCGGTCCGCGACGGCAAGCTCGACGACTATCTCGGCGCGTACGCCCTGCTCCTCGAACGCGGCGTCGACCTGGACGCGGGCTGGCAGGCCTGGCGCCTGGGCATGGTCCCGAACCGGCACGCGCGGGACGTGATGGGGGTGCCGGAGGAAGCGGCGCAGCAGTGAGCTAGGGCCTGTCTGACAATTCCCGTCGTCGCCCGGAGGGCGGCCCCGCGGCGTCTGGTGCGTGCTATGGGGGTCCCCCCGGCCGGAGGCTGGGGGAGTGCCGGGTGCAAGGCCTCGTACTGGACGTACTTGGCCTTGTGCCCGGTGCGGCGAGTGGGGGTCCCCCCCGGCCGAAGGCTGGGGGAGCGTGCCAGGCGTCGCGGGGCTGGGGGCACCTCCCGGCCGGAGGCTGGGGGAGGGAATTGTCAGGCAGGCCCTAGACCGTGCGCGTCCGGTACTGCAGGTGCAGCACCCGGTCCCCCTGGATCACCACGTGCGGGTCCTCCAGGAGGTGCTGCCCCGCACCGGGCCGAAGTAGCGCTTGCCGGTGCCGAAGACGACCGGGACGACGTCCATCGCCACGATGTCGACCAGGCCGAGCGCGAGGGCCTGGCCGCCGATGTCGCCCGCGGTGATCGCGACGGCGCGGTCGCCCGCCAGCTCCTTGGCGCGGGCGACGGCCCCGGCCACGTCGGTGGCGAAGTGGTAGTGCGCAGCCTCGGGGTGCCAGTCCGCGGGGCGGGGCCGGTGGGAGACCACGACGACGTGTTCGCCGGCCGGGGGCTTCGCGTCCCAGCCGTTGGTGAGGTCGAAGAGGTGGCGCCCCATGATCGTCACGCCGAGGCTGTCCCACATCGGCTGGGTGTAGTCGGCGGAGGCTTTGGAGATGCGGAAGCCGCCGCCGTCGCCGAGCGGTGTGTCGCCGTTGCCGTACCAGTCGAACAGCGGTCCGACCTGGTCCTCGGCGTCGGCGATGAAACCGTCCACGGAGACGACCGCGTGCATCAGTACCGGGCTTGTGCCTACAGGGCTCATACCCGGTACGACCGGGCGCGCCCGCGAAACTCATCGCGGGCCGCCCTGAAGGTTTGGCTACGCGCGGTCGGACGTCGCCTTGCCGGAGCCGGTCGCGCCGGCCGGCTCCGCGCCGGAGCCCGCCTTCTCCTTGAAGTCGACCTTGCCCATGTGCCGGTTCATCGACTTCATCAGGCCCCAGACGGCGAGCGCCATCACGGCGAAGACGATGAACCCGAGCACGCCCGGGGTCACCTTGTTCTCGTCGACCTCCTGCGCGGCAAGAGGGACGAGATGGGTCAATGCCAGATTCGATGTCACATCAGGCATTGTGACGGACGCCGGCGAAGAGGTCGTCCTCGGGGAGGGACGTATCGACAAGAGACCTGGCCAGCTCGTACTCCTCGGTCGGCCAGACCTCCTTCTGGATCTCCATGGGGACGCGGAACCAGCCGCCGTCCGGATCGATCTGCGTGGCGTGCGCGATCAGCGCCTTGTCGCGGATCTCGAAGAACTCGGCGCACGGCACGTGCGTGGTGAGCGTGCGCTCCTCGCGCTCGAACTCGTCCCACCGCTTCAGCCAGTCCGCGTACGGCGACTCCAGGCCGCGCTCCAGCATGGCGTTGTGCAGGGCTTCGGTGCGGGGCCGGTTGAAGCCCTGGTTGTAGTAGAGCTTGCTCGGCTGGAAGACCGGGCCGAACTCGGCCTCGGGGTACTTCTCGGCGTCGGCCGCGCCGTCGAACGCCACCATCGTGATCTTGTGGGTCATGATGTGGTCGGGGTGCGGGTAGCCGCCGTTCTCGTCGTACGTCGTGATGACCTGGGGGCGGAAGGACCGGATCTGGCGGACCAGGCGGCCGGCCGCCTCGTCCACGTCCTCCAGGGCGAAGCAGCCCTCGGGCAGCGGCGGCAGCGGGTCGCCCTCGGGCAGCCCCGAGTCGACGAAGCCGAGCCAGTCCTGCTTGACGCCGAGGATCTCGCGGGCCTCCTCCATCTCCTTCCTGCGTACCTCGTGGATGTGCTCCTCGATGTACTTGTCCCCCTGGAGCTTCGGGTTGAGGATCGAGCCGCGCTCGCCTCCCGTGCAGGTCACGACATGCACGTCCACCCCCTCGGACACGTACTTGGCCATGGTGGCCGCGCCCTTCGACGACTCGTCGTCGGGGTGGGCGTGAACGGCCATCAGTCGCAGCTGCTCAGTCAAGACAAGATCC
This sequence comes from Streptomyces sp. R818, assembly GCF_056172735.1. Classification (NCBI taxonomy): domain Bacteria; kingdom Bacillati; phylum Actinomycetota; class Actinomycetes; order Kitasatosporales; family Streptomycetaceae; genus Streptomyces; species Streptomyces sp. R818. The sequence goes on along the minus strand of NZ_JAOCNE010000009.1, from coordinate 37,927 downwards.
TTGGTGAATTAAGGCGCCCTGGTGTGATTCGGCGCGTTGGGCGCTTCTATAGTGACCGAACCGGGGGGCGGAAAATTCCGGTGCCCGGACCCAGGCGGGCGTTGCGAGAGGAACTGGCTGATGAGCGCCGTGCAGCAGCTGCCCGAGGGCCGCTACGGATCGTCGCGCTCGGCCGACGCCCGCGCCGACCGGAAGCTGAGGATCGCCGCGATCGTCCTCGGCACCCTGTTCGCCGCGATGATGTGCTGGTTCGGCTGGTACTACGTGGGCGGCAACAAGTTCAGCGGCGAGATCATCGCCTTCAAGACGTACGACGACAGCGTCAAGGTCCACCTGGAGATCCGCAAGGACAGTGACGCGAGCGGCTACTGCACCGTCCGCTCGCAGGCCGCCGACGGCGCCGAGGTCGGCCGCGCCGACTTCCGGTTCTCCGGGGACGAGGACCGCATCGACAAGGTCGTCACGCTGCGCACGACGGGCGGCCGGGGCACGAGCGCCGAGCTGATCGGCTGCCACGCCGACTGACGTCACCCGGCCTCGTACGGCGTGACCTGCGCGGTCGCAAAAACGCGGCCATATGTCCTCCCCCTTCGACCGGGGAATTGTTAGGCTCGTGGTTTCGCCCACCCGTAAGGGAACATCCTTCTGGGTAGGGCGATGCTTTTTATTTCCCAGTACCTACGAGGAGCGACCTGTGACCCAGACCAGCGAAGACGTCACCTGGCTGACGCAGGAGGCGTACACCAAGCTCAAGGAAGAGCTGGAGTACTTGTCTGGTCCCGCGCGCGAGGAAGTCACGCAGAAGATCGCTGCTGCGCGCGAGGAGGGCGACCTGCGGGAGAACGGCGGGTACCACGCGGCCAAGGAGGAGCAGGGCAAGCAGGAGCTCCGCATCCGCCAGCTGACCCAGCTCCTGGAGAAGGCCAAGGTCGGTGAGGCGCCCGCGGCCAGCGGTGTCGTCGCTCCCGGCATGGTCGTCACGATCGCTTTCGACGGCGACGAGGACGACACGATGAGCTTCCTGCTCGCCTCCCGCGAGTACGCGAGCTCCGACATCGAGACGTATTCGCCGCAGTCGCCGCTCGGCACGGGCGTGAACGGCAAGAAGGTCGGCGAGGACGCCCAGTACGAGCTGCCGAACGGCAAGTTCGCCATGGTCAAGATCCTCAAGGCGGAGCCGTACAGCGGCTGACGCCGCAGCACGTACGAGGCCCCCGGAGCGCTCGCGCCCCGGGGGCCTCTTCGTACGCCGGGTCAGGCCGCCGCGTTGCGGTACTTGCGGACCGCGAGGGTGCGGAAGACCAGGATGATCAGGACGGACCAGATCAGGGACGCCCACACCGGGTGCTCCATCGGCCAGGCGCCGGTGACCGACTTCGGCACACCGTCGATCGTGTTGCCGAACAGCTCGCGGGCCGCGGCGACCGTGGCGCTGAACGGGTTCCACTCGGCGATGTACTGCAGGAACTTCGGCATGCCGTCGACCGGGACGAACGCGTTCGAGATGAAGGTCAGCGGGAACAGCCAGATCAGGCCGCCCGAGGTCGCCGCCTCCGGGGTGCGCACGGACAGGCCGATCAGCGCGCCGATCCAGGTGAAGGCGTAGCCGAGCAGCAGGAGCAGGCCGAACCCGGCGAGGACCTCGCCGATGCTCTCGTGCGTGCGCCAGCCGACGAGCACGGCCACGACGGCGAGGACGGCGAGCGTCACGGCCGTCTGCACCAGGTCGGCGAGGGTGCGGCCGGTCAGGACGGCGCCGCGCGCCATGGGCAGCGAGCGGAAGCGGTCGATGAGGCCCTTGTGCATGTCGTCGGCGATCCCGGCGCCCGCGCCCGCCGTGGCGAAGGTGACGGTCTGCGCGAAGATGCCCGCCATCAGGAATTCCTTGTAGGCGCTCGCGCTGCCGGCGGGTGCCCCCGGAATGTTGATGGAGCCGCCGAAGACGTACGTGAAGAGGACCACGAACATCACGGGCTGGATGACCCCGAAGAGGATCATCTCGGGGATGCGGGTCATCCGGATCAGGTTGCGCTTGGCGACGACCAGGGAGTCCCGGACGGACTGCCCGATGCCGCCCGCCGCGCGCGGGACGCGCACGCTCTCGGTGACGGCGCTCATGAGCGGGCCTCCTCGGTCGTGCGCGGACCGGCTTCCCCGGTGTCCCGCGCGTCGTCCGCCTTCTCCTCCGCCACGTGTCCGGTGAGGGAGATGAACACGTCGTCCAGGGTCGGGCGGCGCAGGGCGATGTCGTCGATCTCGATGCCGCGCGCGTCCAGCTCGCGGATGACCTCGGCGAGCAGCTTGGCGCCGCCGGTGACGGGGACGGTCAGTTTGCGGGTGTGCTGTTCGACGGTGGCCTCGCCCTTGCCGAATCCGGCGAGGATCTGGTGGGCGGTGTCGATGTGCTCGCGCTCGTGCACGACGACCTCGACGCGCTCGCCGCCGGTCTGCGCCTTGAGCTGGTCGGAGGTGCCGCGCGCGATGACGCGGCCGTGGTCGACGACGCAGATGTCGTGCGCCAGGTGGTCGGCCTCCTCCAGGTACTGGGTCGTGAGCAGGAGCGTGGTACCGCCCGCCACCAGCTCCTGGATGACCTCCCAGAGCTGCTGCCGGTTGCGCGGGTCGAGCCCGGTGGTCGGCTCGTCCATGAACATGACCGGCGGCGAGACGACGAGCGCGGCCGCGAGGTCGAGGCGGCGGCGCATGCCGCCCGAGTACGTCTTGGAGGGGCGGTCGGCGGCGTCCGCGAGGTGGAACCGCTCCAGTAGCTCGCCCGCTCGCGCCTTCGCCTGCTTGGCCTTCATCTGGTAGAGCCGGCCGACCATCTGGAGGTTCTCCCGGCCGGTCAGATACTCGTCGACCGCGGCGAACTGGCCGGACAGGCCGATCGAGCGCCGCACCTCGTTCGGGTTCCTCAGGACGTCGATCCCGGCGACGACCGCCTTGCCGCTGTCCGGGGTGAGCAGCGTGGTCAGGCAGCGGACCGCCGTGGTCTTGCCCGCTCCGTTCGGTCCGAGCAGGCCCAGGACGGTGCCTTCTGGTACGTCCAGATCGACGCCGTCCAGAGCCCTTACGTCACCGAAGGTCTTCACCAGACCTTCGGCGTAGATGGCGCCTGGCATTGGTTCCCCCATGGGTTGGTGGGTGGTGCCTATGCTTTTTTGTGCCGACATTTCAGTCTCGCCGGAGTGTCCGTGCCCGGCAATCGGGTGACGCGGCGCACACCGTATCGCGATGTATCGCGTCTCAACAACCGGTTTTCCCGGCCGGTTTCCCTGTTTGTTCGTGGGAGGCGGCGCGGTCGTCCCGGTCAGCCGAGGACCGTGTAACCGGCGGAGCGCAACGCCGCCTCGACCTCGGCGCAGTGCGCGGGGCCCTTCGTCTCCAGGTGCAGCTCCACCTCCGCCTCGGTCAGCCCCAGCCGGGGATCCGTCCGTACGTGGCCCACGTTCAGGACGTTAGCGTCCGCCACTGACAACACCTCCGCGATGGAGGCCAGGGCGCCGGGCCGGTCGGTGAGCCGCACGCGCAGCGACAGGTAGCGGCCCGCGGCGGCCATGCCGTGGGTGAGGACGCGCTGCATCAGAAGCGGGTCGACATTGCCCCCGGACAGGAGCGCGACGACCGGGCCCTCGAAGGTGTCCGGCTCGCTCAGGAGCGCCGCCACGGGGCTGGCGCCCGCCGGTTCGACGACCATTTTGGCCCGCTCCAGGCAGAGCAGCAGCGCGCTCGCGAGGTGGTCCTCCGACACCGTACGGACCTCGTCGACCAGGCCGCGGACGAGCGCGAAGGGGACGTCGCCGGGGCGGCCCACCTTGATGCCGTCGGCCATGGTCGCCGGGTTCGGCACGGAGACGGGGCGGCCCGCCTCCAGGCTGGGCGGGTAGGCGGCGGCGCCGGCCGCCTGGACGCCGACGACCTTCACGTCCGGACGCAGCGCCTTGACCGCGACGGCGACGCCCGCCGCGAGCCCGCCGCCGCCGATCCCGACCACGACGGTGCGCACCTCGGGGCACTGCTCCAGGATCTCCAGGCCGAGCGTGCCCTGACCCGCGACGATGTCCGGGTGGTCGAAGGGGTGGATGAAGACGGCGCCGGTCTCGCGCGCGTACTCCTGCGCGGCGGCGAGCGTCTCGTCGACCACCTGCCCGTGCAGCCGCACCTCGGCGCCGTAGTCACGGGTCGCGGCGACCTTCGGCAGGGGCGCGCCGACGGGCATGAACACCGTGGCGCGCACGCCCAGGAGTGAGGAGGCGAGGGCCACGCCCTGCGCGTGGTTGCCCGCGCTCGCGGCGACGACACCGGCCGCGCGCTCTTCGGGGGACAGACCGGCGATGCGCACGTAGGCGCCGCGCAGCTTGAAGGAGCCGGTCCGCTGGAGGTTCTCGCACTTGAGGTGGACGGGCGCGCCGACCAGCTGGGACAGGTGGTGGCTGTGGGACATCGAGGTCGTCCGCGCCACTCCGGCAAGCATCTTCTGGGCGCCGAGTACGTCGTCGAGGGTCACGGCGGGCAGAGGGTGCGGCAAGGAGTCAGACGCGTTGTAGCTCATGACCAAAGTCTTGCAGCTCACGGCGCAGGTCTCCCTGGATGTTCACGCTGCGAGACCGGATTGCGCAGCGCAGGTACGGCCAGCGCTTTCGCCGCGTACCCTGTGCCCCAATCCAGTGCAATCCACCACCCACGCATGAAGTGAGCCCCCGGCCATGCCCACACCACAGGAAACGATGGACATGACGACCGCCGGCGACACCGGCCTCCTCGAAACGCTGCAGCACGAGGTGGCGGTCTTCGCCCGTCGCGCCGAACAGACCCGGCTCGGCGGGGTCGGGCAGGTGCGCAACTCGATGGACCGTGCCGCGTATCTGCTGCTCAACCGCCTCGACAAGGAAGGCCCGATGGGCGTCAAGGCGCTCGCGTCGAGCATGGGGATCGACTCCTCGACGGTGACGCGTCAGGTCGCCCCGCTCGTCGACACCGGCCTCGTCAAGCGCACCTCGCACCCGGAGGACGGCCGCGCCGTCGTGCTCCAGCTGTCCCCGCGCGGTCTCTCCCGGCTCGACGAGGTCCGCTCGTCGCGGCGGGAGCTGATGGCGCAGTTGACGGAGGAGTGGGAGCCACAGGAGCGCGAGCAGTTCTGTGCGCTCCTCACGCGCTTCAATTCCGCCCTCAGCGCACGCCAGTCGAGTCAGGCGGCACCCCCGGCCGCCTCCTGAGGCACGCGCACCCCGTACGTACCGCGTACGTACCGCCGCGGTTCCCGCCTCTTGACCGGGGGGCCGCGGCGGGCCTCATATGAAGCGTGCGCGAACGGCAGGCGTCGAGGAACGCCCGCCGGGCCCGGGAGTTCGAGGCGTTCGTCGCGGGCGCGGCAGGGCGGCTGCTGCATGCCGCGACGCTGCTCACCGCGGAGCCGCACGACGACAACCCGCGCGCGCGGAAGCTGCTCACGGCCGCCCTCGCCCGTACGTACGCCTCCTGGGACCGTCTGCGGGGGGAGGACCCCTACGACTGCGCCCGCAAGGAACTAGGCGTCCGTTTCGCGCGCGGGGCGTGGCACCAGCACCGCGGGCACGGCGGCGTCCTCGGCCATCTGGCCCCGCAGGAGCGCCTCATCCTCGTCCTGCGGCTCTTCGAGGGCATCGGCGAGGAGCAGGTGGCCGCGCTGCTCGGACTGCCCGTGGAGCGCGTACGGGCGGTGCACGCGCGCGCGATGGCACTCGTCCTGCACCCGCCGCGCGGCCCCGCGCCCGCGGCGGAGCTGCCCGGGGCGGCCCCGGCATGACCGTCACAGGGTGCGCGGAGGCACGGGCATGAGCCTTCAGGAGCGTACGGAGGCGCACGCATGAGCCTTCAGGACCGTACGGAGGCCACGGTGCGCGCGGTGCTCGACGCGGCGCCGCCGCCCGTCGTGCCGGCCGACCTCGGTGCGGAGGCGATGCGCAGGGGCGGCCGTACGCTGCGGCGGCGCCAGGTGGCGCGGCGGGTGCTGTGGCTGCTGCTGTGCGCGGCGGTGGTGGCGTTTCTGGTGTGGGCGACGATGGCGCGGCCGTGGGTGGAGCCGCCGGACACGACGACTCCACCGTTGACGGGTTGGTGACCCGCAGTACTTACTGCCGCTTTTACTTGGCGCCGTCCAGGGCCTGCTGAAGGTCGGCAAGGAGATCGTCGATCGACTCGATGCCGACGGAGAGCCGCACGAGGTCGGCGGGGACTTCGAGCAGCGAGCCCGCGACCGACGCGTGCGTCATGCGGCCCGGATGCTCGATGAGGGACTCCACACCGCCCAGGGACTCACCGAGGGTGAACACCTTCGCGCGGTTGCAGACCTCGACGGCGGCCTCCTCGCCGCCCTCGACCCGGAAGGACACCATGCCGCCGAACGCCTTCATCTGCTTGGCGGCGACCTCGTGCCCCGGGTGCTCGGGCAGCCCCGGGTAGAGGACGTGAGTGACGCGCGGGTGGCGGCCGAGCATCTCGACCACGCGGGCGGCGTTCTCGCTGTGCCGGTCCATGCGGACGGACAGCGTCTTGATGCCGCGCAGGACGAGCCAGGCGTCGAAGGGCCCGCACACGGCGCCCATGGCGTTCTGGTGGTAGGCGAGGTCGTCACCGAGCGCCTGGTCATTGACGACGAGGGCGCCGCCGACGACGTCCGAGTGCCCGCCCATGTACTTGGTCATCGAGTGCACGACGACGTCCGCGCCGAGCGCGAGCGGCTGCTGGAGGTAGGGGCTGGCGAAGGTGTTGTCCACGACGAGACGGACGCCGGCCTCGCGGGTCACCTGGGCGACGGCGGCGATGTCGGTGATGCCGAGGAGGGGGTTCGAGGGCGTCTCGACCCACACGGCCTTCGTCTTCGGGGTGATGGCGGCGCGCACGGCGTCGACGTCACTGGTGTCGGCGACCGACCACTCGACACCCCACCTCGACACGACCTTGTCGAAGAGCCGGAAGGTACCGCCGTAGGCGTCGTTCGGGATCACGACATGGTCGCCGGGGCTCAGCAGCGTGCGCAGCAGGCAGTCCTCGGCGGCGAGCCCCGAGGCGAAGGCGAGACCGCGGCGGCCGCCCTCGATCGCGGCCAGGTTCTCCTCCAGGGCGCTGCGGGTCGGGTTGGCGCTGCGGCTGTACTCGTAGCCGCCGCGCAGGCCGCCGACGCCGTCCTGCTTGTACGTGGAGACCTGGTAGATCGGCGGGACGACGGCGCCGGTCACGGGATCGGCCGTGTTGCCGGCGTGGATGGCGGTCGTCTCGAACCCGCGGTGGGCGTCGTTCTGGCTGTGGGTGTCGCTCATGGAGCCCGAGCCTAGTGCGCCGGGCTCGTGGACAGGCCTCTTACGCCGCCTCGGTTAGCTTTGGAGGCATGGGAATTCTCTGGGTCCTGATGGCCGTGCTGATGATCGCCTGGGTGGTGATGCTGCGCCGGCGCGGCGGTGGGGGCGGGATCCGTCAGGTCGCCCCGGGCTCGCCGGACGCGGCTGACCCGGCGGACTACGGTTTCGTGCGCCAGGAGGAGCTCGACGTGCGCCTGCCGGGCCCGGACCAGGATCTCCTGAACGTGATGGCGGTGGTCCAGCGCAATCAGGATTTCACGGCGGCTTCGCAATTGCTGGCCGGTACCGGCAAGGAGACCGAGACCCGCTGGGAGCGCGTCCAGGCGATCGCCGGAGCCGCCGCCATCGAGCTGGCGCAGACGCCGCGCCTCGGCGCCGGGTGGCTCCACGCCTGGCGTTCGCAGCAGCCCAAGGACGCGGGCGGGGCGCAGGTCTTCGCCGAGTTCCTGGTGCAGCAGGCGTGGCGCAACGGCGGGACGCAGGACGAGCAGCGGATCATCCTGGAGGAGGCGCGGGCGGCGTGCGAGCAGGCGGCGCTCCTGGCCCCCGGTGATCCGGTCCCCCACATCACGCACCTGGCCGTGGCGCGCGGCCTCGGCTACTCGCAGTCCGAGTTCGAGCAGTTGTGGCTGAAGATCCTCGACACGGCTCCAGGGCACATGGGCGCGCACTTGGCCGGACTCCGCTACTGGACGGAGAAGTGGCACGGCTCGCGCGACGAGGCGTTCGCGTTCGCGGAAGCGGCGGCGACACGCGCCCCGCGCGGCTCGCTCCTGGCCGCGCTCCCCTTGTTCGCCCTGTACGAGCACATGCCCGACCTGAACCTCGTCCGCGGCTTCTACGAGAGCGAGGTCGTGTCCAAGGCGCTGCACGGCGCCCTGTTCGCGGTGCACGCCGCCCGCCCCGACGACCCCATGCTCGCCCACGTCCGCCACCTGCTCGTCTTCTTCCTCGTCCGCAGCGAGCGCTGGTCGGAGGCGATGCAGCAGATCCTGCACGTCGACGGCCACGTCGGCGCGATCCCGTGGACGGCGGAGGAGGACCCGGCGGCGGCGTACGCGGTGTACCGGGCGCTGGCCGTCGCCGGGTACGAGGCCAATGGGGGGAGCCCGGCGAGCCTGCGGCACTGAGCTTTATTCGCTGGCGGGCGTCCGCGCGGGGCGCCCATTCTGTCGGGCATGAGCGAGTCGATACCCCGGCAGCAGATCCGGGCGCAGTACACGGACAGCACGATCACGGTGTACCAGGCGTACGCGCCGGGGATCGGTCTGCCCGCCGCGCGCGACGGCCGCTTCCCGGCCGGTTGGAAGCGGGAGCGGATGACGTGGATCAAGCCGTCGTTCCTCTGGATGATGTACCGGTGCGGCTGGGCCACGAAGCCGGGGCAGGAAGTCGTGCTGGCTGTCGAGATCCAGCGAGCCGGTTTCGAGTGGGCGCTGCGTCATGCGTGCCTGTCGAGCTACGAGTCCGGGGTACATGCCGATCACTCGGCCTGGAAGCGGGAGTTGCGGTCTGCGCCCGCGCGGGTGCAGTGGGATCCCGAGCGGGATGTGTGGCTGCGGCCGCTTGAGCACCGGTCGTTGCAGCTCGGGCTCTCCGGGGAGGCGGTTCGGCTCTACGCGGATGAGTGGCTGGTGTCGGTTTCCGATGTGACTCCGCGCGTGCGTGAGATACGGGAGTTGGTCGCCGGGGGCGATGTGGAGGCGGCGACCAAGTTGCTCCCGGCCGAGCGGCCGTACCCCGGGCAGGAGCAATTGGTCGGGCATCTGGTGGCGTCGCCCGTCAGTACCGGCGCACCCCTGCGATGAACGCGGACCAGGTCGTGTCGGCCACGACGATCACGGGCCCGCCGGGGTTCTTGCTGTCGCGGACCGGGACGATGCCCTTCGGGGCGCCGGGGGTCAGGGCGACCTCCACGCATTCGCCGCCGTCGCCGTTGCTGTGCGCGGATGTGCGCCAGTGGGCGGCGCCGGGGAAGTCATGACCGACTTCGACGCAGTCGCCGCCGCTGCCGTTGCTGTGGACTGACTTTCGCCAGCGGGCGGCGCCGGGAAAATCGTGCCCCACCTCGACACGATCTCCACCGTCGCCGTTGCTGTGGCTGGCTTTACGCCACTTGGCGGCGCCCGGGAAGCCGCGGGCGACCTCGACGCAGTGTCCCCCATCACCGTTGCTGTAAGTCGATTTGTACCAGTAGGCCTTATGCAGGGAAGCCTGGACGCCCCCCGCCTTGTCGCTGTCGCGGCCGCGCCACGAAGCAGCGCTCACTTCACTCTGGGACCTTGCCATTGCGGTAGTCCTCTGCGGCTCTCTCGATAAGTTCCAGGGACGCTTCGGTTGGTAGCGCTGCGGCCCTGAGTCGACCGTACGCCCTCGCATACTGCTTCACGAGGCCCGGATCGTCGACCAACTGCCCGCTGTACATCCCCTCCGTGTACATCAGCGGCGGCTCATCAGCGAATGCCATGAACCTAGCCCGGCCCATCATGAAGGGGTGCGCCCCCGAGTTCCGCAACAAGATCTGCGGAAACGACCGGCGCCGACGCGCCACCTCCGCGATGTGTGCGAGCTGTTCCGCCATGTCCCCGGCAGGGATGATCGACTCCCGCAGGACCGACTCGTGCAGTACCAACCAGGTTTCAGGGGCCTGGCGCCCCTCGAAGAGCCACGCCCGTGCACGCCGATCGGCGACCTTCCCGGCCAGCTCCTCCTCCGACGCCGTCGGGTGAGCCGCAATCACAACCGACCGGATGTAGGGCTCCAGTTGGAGCGGACCCGGGATCAGCGACGGATCCCACTCCTCGATCTCCACTGCCCGTTTCTCCAACTCCAGCGTGTCGGCGAAGTACTCGGCGTGAGTTCCCCGCCGGGCCTTCCCCACGTCGTCACACCCGCGCGCGAAGTACCCATCCGTACCCAGCACCCGGTCCACATGCCGGGCCAACTCCATCGGCATCCGGCGTTCGCCGCGCTCAATATCGCTGAGCAGCGACTTTCCGTAGAAGCTGCCCTCTACCAGCTCCTCCAGAGACAGGCCGGAGGCCTCCCGCTTCCACCTCAGCTCCTTGCCGTAGAAAGTGGGGACGCTCATCGAGCCGTCGATGTCCTTGCGCCGTGCCATCGCTCACCGCCGCGTGTGGGGGGGCTTCCGCAGGTGACCCTGCGTACTCGAAACCCTCGTCACGGTACGCAGCGTGGCGCCACTGTGTGAGCGAACCGTCACAGTGCGCCCAGGAAGGTGACGCCCGCTCATGCCCGACCTCGCCCTCGATCTCCTCGCCACCCCCAAATCCGTACCGGAGATCCGCCATCACCTCCGCGCTCACGACTACGAAGTCCGGCTCTGCGCTTCGGAGTTGATGACCAACGTCATCGACCATCTGGGCGAGGGCACCCCTGTCTCCGTACGGGTCTACACGACCGACGGCGACCGCACCCGCGTAGAGGTGACCGACCCCGACCCGCGCGCCCTCCCCACACTCCTTCACGCCACCCTGACCGACGAATGCGGCCGGGGCCTGACCCTCGTAGGAGCGCTGGCCCTGCGCTGGGGCGTCGAGCAAGGGGCGCGCGGCAAAACGGTGTGGTGCGAGCTGTGAGGCGGCTCGCCCGAGCCCTGCTCACCGCGTTCCTGCCGGGCACGGGTCGCCGCCGCCGCGCCCACGCACCGCCGCCTGAATCCGTTGAACCGGCACCACCCATGCGCCCGCGCAGCCCCTACGCCCGCGAAGCCGCGGAAGCCGCCCGCGTCGACGTGAGCCACGTCCCCCTCGTCCGGCCCTACTACCGCGCGGAGCCCGTTCGCATCGCCGCCGCCGTGCTCGACGCGTCGTAGTCCTCCGCCACACCCTCCACGAACACCATCTCCCCCGGGATGTGATCCGCCCGCAGCCGCTTGATCTCCTGGTACGCCGCCGAGGCGTACCACTCGTGCGCCCGCGCCAGGTCCGGGAAGCCGACGATGACCATGTCGCCGTGCCACTCCCCCTCCACGTACTCGCTCTTCTTGCCGTGGGAGAGGAAACGGCCGCCGAACGGGGCGAACGTGCCCTGGACGCGTTCGATGTACTCCAGGACATCAGGGTGGACCGGTGCCGTGGGGCGCAGTACGGCGATGGCGTAGGCGGTCATGACAAAGCCCTCCTCGGGTCCGGCGGACTGGACGAGAACATCCTGGCCGGAGCCCGAAGAGGGCGTCGATTACCTACCGGGTAAGGGTGGTCGGACTCAGATCGTCGCCGCGTCGATCACGAAGCGGTACCGCACGTCCGAGTTGAGGACCCGCTCGTACGCCTCGTTGACCTGGCTCGCCTCGATCAGTTCGATCTCCGCGCCGAGGCCGTGCTCCGCGCAGAAGTCCAGCATCTCCTGGGTCTCGGCGATGCCGCCGATCATCGAACCGGCGAGGGTCTTGTTGCCGCCGATGAGGGAGAAGAGGTTGAGGGAGATCGGCTCCTCGGGGGCGCCGACGTTCACCAGGGCGCCGCCCGTCTTGAGCAGGCTCAGGTACGCGCCGAAGTCCAGCGGGGCGGACACCGTCGAGAGGATCACATCGAAAGACCCCGCCAGTTCCTCGAAGGTCGCCGGGTCGCTCGTCGCGAAATACCGGTCCGCGCCGAGCTTCAGGCCGTCGTCCTTCTTGCGCAGGGACTGCGAGAGGACCGTCACCTCCGCGCCCATGGCGTGGGCGATCTTGACGCCCATGTGGCCGAGGCCGCCGAGGCCGACCACGGCGACCTTCTTGCCGGGGCCCGCGCCCCAGTGCTTCAGCGGGGAGTAGGTCGTGATGCCGGCGCAGAGGAGGGGGGCCGCCACATCGAGGGAGATGCCCTCGGGAATGCGGAGAGTGAACGCCTCGTCCACGACGACCTTCTGGGAGTAGCCGCCGTAGGTGGGCTCGCCGTCCTTGCCGACGGAGTTGTACGTGCCGACGTTCCCGCGGACGCAGTGCTGCTCCTGGCCGTTCAGGCAGGGCTCGCACTCACGGCAGGAGTCGACCATGCAGCCGACGCCCACGCGGTCGCCGACCTTGAACTTCGTCACACCGGAGCCGACCTCGGAGACGACACCGGCGATCTCGTGGCCCGGGACCATCGGGAAGATGGCCTCGCCCCAGCCCTCACGGGCCTGGTGGATGTCGGAGTGGCAGATTCCGGCGAACTGGATGTCGATCAGTACGTCGTGCTCGCCGACCGTGCGGCGCTCGATGGTGGTGCGCTCCAGCGGAGCCTTGGCGCTGGGCGCGGCGTATGCGGCAACAGTCGTGGTCATGGCTCCCAGCGTGCCTCGCACGGAGACATTCGCCCAGGTCACCGCTTTGCGTACGTCCAGCGGTCCTACTACTGGCGGGGTCAGGCTCATGGGCGTACGACCGGGAATACTGGACACCATGGATGCCAAACCGGACAACCCCGACGCCCACGGGACCCAGGACGGCCCCGACGGCCTCGACCAGCGCGCCGAGCTGAGCGAGTTCCTGCGCACCCGGCGGGCCCGGCTCAAGCCCGAGGACGTGGGGATGCCGACGATCGGGCGGCACCGGCGTGTGCCGGGGCTTCGGCGCGAGGAGCTGGCGCAGCTCGCCGGGGTCTCCGTGGCGTACTACACCCGCCTGGAGCAGGGCAACGGGCGCAATGTGTCGGCCGAGGTGCTCGACGCCATCGCGCGCGCCCTCCGCCTCAGTGAGACGGAACACGCGCACCTGACCCATCTTGCCAAGCCCCGGCAGCAGCGTCGCAAGCACCGGCCCGCCGCCAGGCGCCAGCACGCGCGGCCCGCGCTCCAGCATCTCGTCGACTCGATGGAGGGCGTGCCCGCGTACATCGGCGGGGCGCGGTCCGAGATCCTCGCCTGGAACCGGATGGCCGCCGCCCTCTTCGGGGACTGGGGCGCGATGGCCGCGCACGAGCGCAACTGGGCCCGGCTCACCTTCCTCAACCCCGACTATCGCGAGCTGTTCCGCGACTGGGAGCAGAAGGCGTCCGACATGGTCAGCTATCTGCGGCTGTACGCCGGTCAGCATCCGGACGACCCGGAACTCTCCGCTCTCGTCGGTGAACTGTCCGTCAAGAGCGAGGAGTTCAGGACGTTGTGGGCCACGCACGACGTGAAGGAGAAGGGGCACGGCGTCAAGCGGATGCGGCACCCGCTCGTCGGTGAGCTGACCCTCGCCTACGAGACGCTGCACCTGCCGGACGACGACGGGCAGTTCCTGTCCGTGTACCACGCGGAGCCGGGGTCGCCGTCCGCCGAGGCGCTGCGCCTGCTGGCGAGCTGGGGCGCCGACGCCACCCGCGCCGGAAGCGAGGCGCCCCGCTAGGGGCGCGGGGAACTGCGCGACCAGCCACGACGCATCCGCACCCGGCGATGCCGCCCAGCCCAGGGGCTCCGCCCCGGCCCCCGCTCCTCAATCGCCGGAGGGGCTGAAGAGGGGGGCCGGGGCGGGCCTCCCCGTAATCAGCTACCGGCGTACGCGTCGTAAATTGAGATCGTCGACGTGTTGCCCGTCTTATCGACGACCTTCGCGCGGAACGACACCGTCCGCCCCTTCGCGGGGTTCTTCACAGTGATCTTGCCGTGGCCGACCGCGGTCCTCCTCCAGGTGTGGCCGCCGTCGTAGGAGACGTGGACGGTGAGGGACCTGAGGTTGCCAGGAGCGGCCGCCGCGCCCTGGACCTGGACCGGGAAGGTCTGCGTCCGGCCCGCGGCGACCGTGCTGTCGAGGCCGGTCGTCGCCGCGAACCGGGCCCCGGACACCGGCAGTCGCGTTACGTCGGCCGTCTTCTTGGAGCGGAACGTCCAGCTCGCGTCGATCCTGGTCGAGGCCGCCGCCACCTTCGCGTCCCGTGTGACCGAGGTCGTCAGGCGGTACGCGGCGTCGCCCGGCGGGACCGGGTAGAACCGGTCGCCGAAGAGCGGGTCGGCGGCCGAGGCGATCCGGGTGCCGTCGCGGTACAGCGTCGTCCTGACCGAGGTGAAGTCCGACTGGCCCGCGTGCGTCCTGCCGTCGGCGAAGAGCGGCAGGTAGCCGTACAGCTCGCCGCCGTCGCGGAACACGCCGTAGTCGCCGCCGACGCGCGGCCCGAACACGGCCGTGTTGAACGTCTTCCCGTACGTCCGGCCCGCCTTGAGGGCCTGCGCGTTCCCGAGCGTGTACGAGGCGTCCGCGACCGGCCGCCCGTTCGCGTCCTTGCCCGCGAACTGGGCGAAGTCCAGGCCCCACTTGACCTTGTCGATGGTCGAGAGGTGCAGGGTGCGGGTGGCGGGCAGCTCCTGCTCGACCAGCATGCCGAACGCGGTGTCGTCCGGCAGTTCGGCCGACGCGTCGAGCACACCGGTCTTGCCGGGGGCCGAAGCGCCGAGACCGGCCTTGACCGTCGCCAGTTCGGCCGCCTTGAAGTGCTTGGTCTTCGCTCCCTGGACCCGCTTGACCTGGGCGCTGGTCACTACGTCGTACTCGGCGTGGGCGCCCTTGGTCCACTGGCCGAACCAGGTCTGCCTCAGCCCGTTCGCCACGGCGGGGCCGAGCGGCGCGATGCGGATGTTCGCGAACGAGTCGTGCATGATGCCGGCATAGAGTCCGGCCTCGCCCCTCGTGTAGGCGTAGTTGACCATCGCGCTCAGCTGCTTCGCCTTGGGGTCCGGCACCGTGATCGACGCCGCCTTCGTCCTGCGGGCGTCCAGCGTCAGGGTCATGTCCTTGGTGACGACGAGCTCGGGCTGTACGAACCAGTCGACACCGCCCCTGCCCTCCTCCAGGTCCTTGGCCAGCAGGCCGTCCAGGAGGTAGCTGCCCTTGGGCAGGCGCACGGTCGCCGTGCCGGAGGCGGTCTGCGGCGCGGAGAACATCTGGTCCCGGGCCGCGCCCGTGAATCCGTACAGGTCGGTGTAGTACGTCGACAGGGGCCGCCCGTCACGGCCGATGTGCCTGAGCGTCACGTCGTACGACTCGACCTCGCGCTGCACCGCCGCCGCCGTCCGTACCGTCCGGCCGCCGCCGCTCGCCGTGATGTACGCCGAGTACGCACCGTCGACGGTGCCGCCGAGCCGGGTGTCGGCCGTCATGGCGACGTCGGCGGTACCGCCCGCGGGGACGGTCACCTTGGTTGCGGCCAGCTTGAAGAAGCCCGCCGGGGCTGCCTGCCCCTTCGGGTCGGTGGCGGACACCTTGAGGCTGAGGGTGACGGCCTCGGTTCCGAGGTTGCGGTACGTCACCTTCCTGGTGAGCACCTTGTCGTCGGCGTGCGGCCACCGCGCGACCCCGAAACCGACCGAGATGTTCTCGGCGATCACCGTCTGCTTGATGGCCCGGTCGACCTGGATGCGGCCGCTGCCCTGCTGGAACGCCGTGTACGCGCCGCCCTTCGCCGAGCCGACGAGCGCGCCCTTCAGCTCCCCGTACGTCCACCGCGGGTGCCGCTGCTTGAGGAGGGCGGCGGCGCCCGCGACGTGCGGCGCCGCCATCGACGTACCCGAGATGGTCACGTATCCGGCGGGCTTCTGGCCGACCTCCTCGGCGACGGCGCTCCCCGCCGCGGCGGCTGCCGTGATGTCGACGCCCGGGGCGGTCACATCCGGTTTGATCGCGCCGTCGCCGCCGCGCGGCCCGGTCGAGGAGAAGCCGGCAAGCTTGTCCTTGTCGTCGACGGCGCCGACGGTGAGCGCCGCGTCCGCGCTGCCGGGCGAACCGATGGACTGCGGGCCGGAGTTGCCCGCGGCGACGGCGAAGAGGATGCCCTTCTGCTCGGAGAGCTTGTCGACCTCGGCTTCCAGCGGGTCGGTCCCCGGGGTGTCGGTGGCGCCGAGGCTGAGGTTGACGATGTCGGCGCCCTGTTCGGCCGCCCACTCCATCCCGGCGACGATGCCGGAGTCGTCGCCGAAGCCGTTGTCGTCGAGGACCTTTCCCGCGAGGATCTTGGCCCCCGGCGCGACGCCCTTGTACGTGCCGCCGGACCTGGCCCCCGTACCGGCCGCGATGGAGGCGACGTGGGTGCCGTGCCCGAGGCGGTCGACGGCGTCGGCGGCCGTCGAGAAGTTCTTCACCTCGACGACCTGGTCCTTCAGGTCGGGGTGGGTGGTGTCGACGCCGGAGTCCAGGACGGCGATCTTGACGCCCTTGCCGTCGTACCCGGCGGCCCACGCCTTCGGGGCGCCGATCTGCGGCACCGACTTGTCGAGGCTCGCGCGGCGCAGACCGTCGAGCCAGACGCGGCCGACACCGGCGGCGGTGGCGCCCTTCCCGTTCGTCACCGCGTCCCACAGCTCGCCCGCGTCGTCCTTCGGCGTGCTGACGGCGTCCGCGTTGAGCGTCCTGAGGCTGCGGCGCACCGTCGTGTCCCCGGCGCCGCGCACCTCGGCCCGCGCCGTCGCGGCGGCGCCCTCGTAACCGACGATGACCTTGAGCCCGCCGCGCTGCGCCTCGACGTACGCCGCCTTGGACAGCTCGGTGACGTCGAAGAGGCGCCGGTCGAGGCGGCCGTCGGCGATGAGGCGCCGCGCGTCGGCCGGTACGACGTAGGTGTGGCCCGCGATCTGGCGCGTCTGCACGGGTACGCGGGCCCGCCCCGGGGCCCGCTCGAACCCGGCCGGCCGGCCCTTCGCGTCGACCGCGACCCGGTCGCCGGTGATGAGGGTGACGTACGTGTGCGGCCTCAGGTCCTGGCCCGGCCGCGCGGCGGCGGCCGACTCGGGCGCGGCGGTGGCCGAGGGGACGGTCAGCCCGGCGGCCAGCGCGACGACGGCGGCCGTGGAGACCACGACCGCCGGGCGACGCCTACGCGTATGTCGTGCGGATCCCTGTCTGTGCGCGTGTGGGTGCAATGTCTCCCCCTGATGACGGTGGTGCACCGGTCGGAGGACCGCGCTCGGCCCCCCTGCTGGGAGAGGGAGCAGGGGGGCCGGGGGTTGCGCGCGGGTCAGGCGGCGGGGCTGTTCTCGGTCACCTTGATGCGGCCCTTCCGGATCGTCGCGAGGCGCGGTGCCTTGCGGGCGATCGCGGAGTCGTGGGTGACCATGATGAACGTCAGCCCGTGCTCCTTCCACTGCGCTTCGAGCACGTCCATGATCTCGTCCCGCATGGACTCGTCGAGGTTGCCGGTCGGCTCGTCGGCGAGCAGCACCTTCGGGTTCTTGACCAGCGCGCGGGCGATGGCGACGCGCTGCTGCTGGCCGCCGGACATCTCCGAGGGCAGGTGCGAGAGCCGTTCGCCGAGGCCGACCGACTTCAGCGCCTCCGCCGCCCGCTCGCGCCGGTCGCCACCCTTCAGGCCGAGCGGCACGAGGGCCGTCTCGACGTTCTCCTGCGCGGTCAGCGTCGGGATGAGGTTGAAGGACTGGAAGACGAAGCCGATGGACTCGGCGCGGACCTTGGTGAGGCGCGCCTCGGGGAGCTTGGCCAGGTCGACGCCGTCGAGCTCGACGCTGCCCGAGGTCGGCCGGTCCAGGCCGCCGAGCATCTGGAGGAGCGTCGACTTGCCGCCGCCGGTCGGGCCCTGGATGACGAGCCGGTCGCCGTCGCCGATGGTCAGATCGATGCCCGCGAGCGCGTCGACGGTGTCCTTCCCGCGCCGGTACTGCTTGGTGACGTCTCTGAGCTGATACATGCCGCAACTCCTGCTGTACGTATGGCTGCACGTAGGGGGCCATGTATGGCTGTACGTGACTGGGGTCGATGCCCGTGGCAGGGCTGCCGCTGCTACTCGACGCGGCGCAGGGCGTCCGCCGGGCGCAGCCGTGAGGCCCGCCAGCCGCCGAACGCGCCCGCGATCAGACCGCCCGCGACGGCGAGGCCGACCGCGAGGGCGATGGTGGTGGCGGAGACCGGGGCGCTGAGCGCGATGTCGAGGGTCTTGCCGCCCCCGCTCGCGGCCTGGCGCATGCCGCCGCCGAAGCCGCCGCCACCGGGGCCGCCACCCATGCCGCCGCCACCGCCGCCGCTGCCGCCGAGCTCCGCGGAGAGCGTCGGGCTGATGGCGGTGACCGCGTAGGCGCCCGCGAGGCCGACGGCGATGCCGAGGACACCGCCGATCAGGCCGTTGACCACGGCCTCACCGATGACCTGGCGGGTGACCCGGCCGGACTTCCAGCCGAGCGCCTTGAGCGTGCCGAACTCCCGCACGCGGCGCGAGACGGCCGACGACGTGAGCAGGCCCGCCACCAGGAACGCGGCGACGAGCACCGCGATCGACAGCCACTTGCCGACGTTGGAGGCGAGGTCGGAGGCGGTGGAGAGGGAACCGGAGACGGTGTCCGCGAGATCGGCGGAGGTGGTGACCGTGGTGCCGCTGATGTTCTTCTGGATCGTCGACTTGACCGCGTCGATCTGCTGCGAGTCGGTCGCCTTGACGTAGACCGTCGTCACCTTGTCCTTGGTGCCGGCGAGCGTCTGCGCCTGCTTCAGCGGCAGGTACAGATTGGCGGCGGCGTCCCCGCTGTCGGGCGTCGCGATGCCGATGACCTTGTACTTCGTGCTCTTGACGGTGACGGTGTCACCGAGCGCGAGCTTCTTCTCCTTGGCGTACGAGGCGTCGGCGACGACGACCTTGGCGTTCGTCTCGGAGGTGGTGAAGGTCCGCCCCTTGGTGATCTTCGAGGAGGTCAGCGGGCCGAGATCCTGCTTGGTGACGTCGGTGCCGTAGACGGAGTACGAGTTCACGTCGAAGCTGGCGCCGCCGCCCTCGACGCGGCCCTGCGGCTCGCCGGAGCCACCGCCCTGACCGCCCCCGCCGGGACCGCCCTGCTGCTGCCCCTGCTGCTGGTCCTGCTTGAACTGGCCGCGCGTGAACTGTCCGCTGACCTTCATCACTTGCAGGCTCAGGCCGCCGACGGTGTCCTCGACGCCCTTCTGCTCGGCGACCTTCGTGACGGTGGACGAGGCGAGCGTCTGGAAGCCCTGCACCATGACGCGGTCGGTGGACTGCTCCTCGTCGGAGTCGCTGTCCTTGGCGTCGAAGTCGAAGCGCGGGCGGCCGGTGTCGCTGCTCTTCGGGGCGGTCGCCGCCTTGGTGACGGTCATGTCGGTGCCCAGGCCGTACAGCGACTGCAACACCTTGTCCTGGGCCTTGCTCATGCCCGAGGAGACGGAGTTGACGACGATGACGAGCGCGATACCGAGCGCCAGCCCGGAGGCGACCACGAGGGCCGCCTTTCTGCGCCGGCGCAGCTCGCGCCTGAGATAGGTGAAGAACATCGAAGCCTCGCCGGTGACGGCCCCGGCCCGGGGCGCTGAGTGGGAACCAGCGAAACGTATGCAGGCGCTGTAAGGGTTGCGTGAGGTACGGATGAGAACAGCATGAAACCCCTGGCACGCGCCGCGTACCAGGGGTTTCTCAGGCTTCTTGCGAGGGGGTGGGTCAGGCGGCGGAGCCGGCCTTCCACTCCGCCCAGCTCAGGTTCCAGCCGTTGAGGCCGTTGTCCGGCTGGACGGTCTTGTCGCCGGTGTTCTTCACGATGACGACGTCACCGACCATCGAGTGGTCGTAGAACCAGGCGCCGGGCGTGCTGGAGTCGTTGGCACCCTTGGCGTCGGCGAGGCCGACACAGCCGTGGCTGGTGTTGGCCGAGCCGAAGATCGACTTGGCGCCCCAGTAGTTGCCGTGGATGAAGGTGCCGGAGGTCGACAGGCGCATGGCGTGCGGCACGTCCTTGATGTCGTACTCGCCCTTGCCGTCGTCGTCGGTGAAGCCGACCGACGCGCCGTTCATCCGGGTCTCCTTGAACTTCTCGGAGATCACCATCTGGCCTTCGTACGTCTTGTTCTCGGGCGAACCGGCGGAGATCGGGATGGTCTTGATCGTCTTCCCGTTCTGGGTGACGGTCATCGTCTTGGTCTTGGCGTCGACCGTGGAGACCTGGTTGCGCCCGACCTTGAAGGTGACGGTCTTCTGCTGCACACCCGTCACGCCGTCGGCGCCCTCGACGCCGTCGAGCGCGAGCTTGAGGGTGACGGTGGAGCCGCCCTGCCAGTAGTCCTCGGGGCGGAAGTCCAGCCGGTTGGGGCTGAACCAGTGGCCGACGACCTCCTGGCCGCTGCTGGAGGAGACGGTGATGTGCGACTGCACGTCGGCCTTGTTGGTGATCGCCTTGTCGAAGTTGATCGACACCGGCATTCCCACGCCGACGGTCGAGCCGTCCTCCGGCGTGAAGTTGCCTATGAAGCTGTTGGCCGGGGAGACCGTGGTGAACGAGGCGTTCTCGTGCGCGACCCGGTTGTCCTTGTCGCTCGCGGTGGCGGCGATCTTGTAGGTCGTGGCGCGCTCGAGCTGGCTGGTCGGCTTCCAGCTCTTCTTGTCCGCGGCCAACTCACCCGCGACCGCCGTGCCGTCCGCCGTGGTCATCTTGACGTCGGTGAGCGTGCCCTTGCTGACGGTGACCTTGGCCGCGTTGTTGATGCTCGCGTTGTTGGAGCCGTCCTTCGGCGCGATCTTGATCTCGGCCTCGGACGCCTTCTTCGCCGCTGCCTCGTCCGCCTGCGCCTGCGATTCCGTCTTGCCGCTCGACGAGGCGCCCGGCTCGTCGTCGCCCCCGCCGCACGCAGAGAGCACCAGCACACCGCCGAGCACAGCGGACGCGGCCATCAGACCCTTGCGCCGCTTACCGTCCGTCATCACACGCTTCTCCAAAGTCGCCGAATTTCCGGTTTCCCCGACTGCCCGGCCGCCCCGGCCGGACCGCGGAGAACTCGGGAGTTCCCCTTAACACCTGACAACGCAGCCACTGGTTCCCCCCGTTCCCGAAAACACCCTGATGTGGGCGATGCCACGTCCCCGGTCGTGAGGGACGCCACATGCGGGACCCCGGGCGGCCACGGCCTCCCGGGGCTCTCTGTTCCGCGTACCGCCCGCCGGGAGCTAGGGCCTGTCTGACAATTCCCGTCGTCGCCCGGAGGGCGGCCCCGCGGCGTCTGGTGCGTGCTCTCGGCGTGCCGGGTGCAAGGCCTCGTACTGGACGTACTTGGCCTTGTGCCCGGTGCGGCGAGAGTGCGTGCCAGGCGTCGCGGGGCAGACGGGAATTGTCAGACAGGCCCTAGGGCCTGTCTGAGGCGCGCGCCTCGTCCGCGTCGCCATCATCCTCGTCGAGGTCCCAATCCGGCGAATCGGGGTCGTAGTCGACCTGCTCGCTGGACCAGGACGCCTGGACGAGTTCGGCGCCCGGCACGTCCCCGACCAGGTCGAACGGGTCCACGAGGTACGCGATCGCCTCCGCCTCGTCCTCCTGGACCGCGTCCTCGGCGTGGGCCCGCTCCCCGTCGGGCATCGACTCGTCCTCGGCGACGCGCTGCAGCGCGGCCCCGGTCAGCGCCTCCTCGTCGGAGATCTCCAGGACCAATTCCACCTTCAGGCGAACAAAACGTGACGTCTCATCAGTGCTCATACGCCGGAGCGTACGGCCCGATCCCCCCGCCGCTTTCCCGTGACCCGCCCCTTTCACTAACATCGGCCCACACGGCCAATTCGCCAGCGCCACAAGGGGGATCGCTTCCGTGTCCGCCGCACGTCGATCGTTGTTCACCGCCACCGCCGCCGGGACCCTCCTGGCCGCCCTGTGGTTCGTCCCCAACGCCTCGGCCACCGCCGAGCACTCCACCGGTTCCACCAGCGCCGAGCAGGCCTCCGACCAGGGCAGTCAGGCCGCCTCGGCCGTGGAGACCCACTCCGAGCAGCAGCTCAGACTCGCCGACACGGGCACGTTCGACACGACGCCGTACGTGATCGGCGGCTCGGCGTTCCTGGGTCTCGGGGTCGGTTTCGTCGCGTACTCGGTCCGCCGGGGCCGCTCCCTGGAGATGGAGGCGTCCGCCTGACGCACAGCGGGGTGCGACGCAGTGTGAGCCGCCGCACCCTTCCAGCACTTCCTACGTGACTTCCTACGCGAGCGGGCCCGTCACCGACTCGACGGCCGCCACCAGCGCGCCGCCGCGCACGAAGGCGTCCGCCGCCGCGAGGTCGGGCGCCAGATACCGGTCCGGGCCAGGACCCTGCACCCCGGCCTTGCGCACGGCCTCGATCACCGCCCGCGACGCCGGGGCCGGCTCCAGACCCTCCCGCAGCTCGATCGCGCGCGTGGCCGCGTACAGCTCCACGGCGATGATCCGGGTGAGGTTGTCGACGGCCGTCCGCAGCTTGCGCGCCGCCGACCAGCCCATGGAGACGTGGTCCTCCTGCATCGCGGAGGACGGGATCGAGTCCGCGGACGCGGGCACCGCGAGCCGCTTCATCTCGCTGACCAGGGCCGCCTGCGTGTACTGGGCGATCATCAGGCCCGAGTCGACCCCCGCGTCCTCGGCGAGGAACGGCGGCAGGCCGTGCGAGCGGTTCTTGTCGAGCAGGCGGTCCGTGCGCCGCTCGGCGATCGAGCCCAGGTCGGCGGCGGAGATGGCCAGGAAGTCGAGCACGTAGGCGACCGGGGCGCCGTGGAAGTTGCCGTTGGACTCGACGCGCCCGCCACCGTTGCCATCGGGCAGCACCACGGGGTTGTCGACGGCCGCCGCCAGCTCCCGCTCGGCCACGAGCCGGGCGTGCGCCATGGTGTCCCGGCCCGCCCCGGCGACCTGCGGGGCGCAGCGCACGGAGTAGGCGTCCTGCACGCGCGGGGCATCGTCCTGATGGTGCCCGGTGAGGCCGGAACCGGCGAGGACAGCGGCCATGTTGGCGGCGCTCGCGGCCTGCCCCGGGTGCGGGCGGATGGCGTGCAGTTCGGGCGCGAGGACCTTGTCCGTGCCGAGCAGCGCCTCCAGGGTGAGGGCGGCGGTCACGTCGGCGGCCTTGTAGAGGTTGTCCAGGTCGTCGAGGGCCATGAAGAGCATGCCGAGCATGCCGTCCGTGCCGTTGAGGAGGGCGAGCCCCTCCTTCTCCCGCAGCTCCACGGGGCTGATGCCGTGCTCGGCGAGCAGCTCACCGGCGGGTCGCACGACGCCGTCGGGGCCCTCGGCGTCGCCCTCGCCGAGCAGGGTCAGCGCGCAGTGGCTGAGCGGCGCGAGGTCACCGGAGCAGCCGAGGGAGCCGTACTCGTGCACGACCGGGGTGATCCCGGCGTTCAGGACGTCCGCCATGGTCCGCGCGACCTCGGGCCGCACGCCCGTATGGCCCGAACAGAGGGTCTTCAGGCGCAGGAACATCAGCGCGCGCACGACCTCGCGCTCGACGCGCGGCCCCATCCCGGCCGCGTGCGAGCGCACGATGTTGCGCTGGAGCTGGGCGCGCAGCTCGGGCCCGATGTGCCGGGTGGCGAGCGCGCCGAACCCGGTGGAGACGCCGTAGACGGGGTCCGGCTTCGCGGCCAGCGCGTCGACGACCTCGCGGGCCGCGGCCAGCGCGTCCAGGGCCTCCTGGGACAGTTCGATACGGGCGCCTCGGCGCGCCACGGCGATCACATCGGCAGCGGTGACCCCGGCTGCCCCCACCACCACAGTGTGCATATCCATATTCAGGAACGTACACAGTGAATCCGAAGATGTCACGACCAGGCCCGCACCTTGCCCCTTACCTGGGCGGACGCGGGTCCCGGCCGCGAATGCGGCGCCGCTCCCCCGGCACCGGCGGCGGCGCATCCGCGAGCCGGACGACCGGGTCGTCGAGCCCGCCGTGGCGCCCGGCCACGACCGGCTTGGCGGAGCGCAGGGCCTTCGCGCGGTACTGGGCCGCGTCCGCGAGCCGGAACAGCCGCCGCGCGCTGGTGACCTCGCCGATGGGGTCGCCGGTGGAGGCGATGCCGCACGCGACCCCGTTGCCCAGTTCGAGGTCGGCGGCGCGCGCGCAGATCTCCTCCCCGACGCGGACGACCTCGTCGGCGTCCGGGCCGACCGCGAGCAGGCAGAACTCGTCGCCGCCGAGCCGCGCGGCCAGCGCCCCCGGCAGCATCGCGCCGCAGAGCGAGAGCACCGAGCCGAACCGCTCCAGGAGGCGGTCGCCGCTGGCGTGCCCGTGGGTGTCGTTGACCCGCTTGAGCCCGTTCAGATCGCACACGACCAGGCTGACGACCGTGCCCTGCCCGGCGTGCCGCTCCACCGCCTCGTCGAGCCGTAGGTCGACCAGGCGCCGGTTGGCGAGGCCGGTCAGCGCGTCGGTGAAGGCGAGCCGCCGCGCCTCCTCAAGGCGCTCGGTCTGCGCGATCCCGGCCGAGACCACGGAGGCCAGGACGGTCGCGAAGTCGGCGTCCTCGGCCCCGAACACCGGCGCCGCGGTCTTCCGTGCCACGTACAGCTCGCCCCAGGCGCGGCCGTGCAGCACGATCGGCGCGACGACACAGGAGCCGCGCCCGCGCCGCCGCAGGGCCGCGACCCGCTGGTGGCAGTACCCGGCCCGCTCGACGGGCCCCTCCGCCGTCTCGACCCAGGCGTCCGGCTCCCCGCCGCCGGCCCACCGCTCGTGCAGGAACTCGGTGATCTCGGGGAAGCGGTGCACCGGATACGCCTCGTTCTCCGGGAACTCCTCCTCCCCCTCGGCCCGCTCCCCGACGTTGGCCAGGACCCGCAGCCGCCCGCGCTCGCGCTCCCACACGGACAGGGCGGCGAAACTCCCCGACAGCGCGTGGCACGCGCCGAGGGCGGCGGCCCGCCAGGACTCGCGCGGGCTCTGCGCAGCGGCCATGCCCTGCGCGAGTTCCACGACGGCGCGCAGCCGGACATCGTCACCCATCTGTCTAGATTAGGGACCTTTCCGGCATTACGGTGAGTCGGGTACGGCCGTACCGGGCGTGACGCGGGTGTCAGGCCGGTACGGGATTGCTCACTCGCCGGGCCACTGCGGCCTGCGCTTCTCGTTGAACGCCGCGACGCCCTCGGCCCGGTCCCCGGAGAACGCCACCGAGCGCCACGCCGCGTCCTCCACCTCAAGGCCCGCCCGCAGGTCGAGCCCGTGCCCGAGGCGCAGGGCGCGCTTGGCCGCCCGCAGTCCGACGGGCGAGTTGGCGGCGATCCGCACGGCGAGCGCGAGCGCCTCCGTGCGGTCCTGCCCGGCCGCCACGACCTGGTCGACGAGGCCGAGCGCGCCCGCCTCCGCGGCCTCGACGCGGCGCGCGGAGAAGATCAGCTCGGCGGCGCGCGCGGCCCCGACCCGGCGCGGCAGCAACTGCGTACCGCCGCCGCCGGGGATCACCCCGACCGACACCTCCGGCAGGCCCACGACCGCGCTCGCGTCGGCCACGATCAGATCGCAGGCGAGCGCCAGCTCGAAGCCGCCGCCGAGGGCGAACCCGTGCACGGCGGCGATGGTCGGCATCGGCAGTTCGAGGACGCCCGTGTACGCGCCGCGGGCCACGGGCCGCTGGCGTACGAGCTCGGCGTCGGAGAAGGAGTTGCGCTCCTTCAGGTCGGCCCCGACGCAGAAGGCCCGCTCGTGGCTGGAGGTGAGCACGGTGACCCGTACGTCCCTGTCCCCGGCCAGCGCCTCGCACGCGCCGCCGATGGAGCGCGCCATGTCGCTGCTGACGGCGTTCATGGCCTTGGGCCGGTCGAGCACCACCTCGGCGACGGTCCCGTTCTCGTGGCGCCGTACGGCCACGAACTCCCCGAACCGCTGCTGCTCATCACCCATGACTCGACTCGCCCTTCCGGTTAACGCCAGTTAACCGTCAAGATGTCAGGTGCGCCGGGTCAGCGTCCAGGGTTCGACGATGCCGAGACCGCGCACGGGCCGCTGCCACATGGGCTGCAGCGCGAACCGGTACGAGGGCGGCTCCTCGCCCTGCTCCGCCGCCTTCTCCGCGGCGGCCGCCGCCTCGGCCTCGGAGGCGGGGGCCTCGGCGGTGCGGATCAGCTCCTCGGCGAAGGCGCCGTCCACGAGGACGTTGTCCCGGGGAGCTATCGAGGTGAGCCGGCTCGCGAGATTGACGGTGGTCCCGAAGACGTCGCCCATGCGCGTGGTCACGGTCCCGAAGGCCATCCCGACCCGCAGCTCCGGCATCGTCTCGTCGTTGCTCATCGTCTCGATGAGGCGCAGGGCGATCTCCCCGGCGATGCCCGCGTCGTCGGCGGCGAAGAGGACTTCGTCGCCGAGCGTCTTGATGAGGCGGCCGCCGTGCGCCGCGACGAGGTCCGCCGCGGTCGTCTCGAAGGCCTCGACGAGTTCGCCGAGCTCCTCCTCCTCCATGCGCCGGGTCAGCCGGGTGAACCCGACGAGGTCGGCGAACCCGACGGCGAGGCGCCGGTCCACCATCTCCTCGTCGTCACCGGCCTGCACGACGCGCCCGGTCGCCGCGGCGAGCTGCCGCCGCCACACGTAGACGAGGAACTCCTCCAGCTCGGGCAGGAGCAGCTCTATCAGCGGATACGTGACCTCGGTGCGGGTCATGCCGGGCTCGGGCGGCTCGGTCAGACCCTCCAGGAAGGAATCGATCTGCCACTCGGCGAGCCGGGCGGTGGTCTGCCCGGTGGAACGGGCGACCTGCACGGCCATCGCCTCGCTGAGCAGCCCCGCCTCGACGAGACCCGCGAGCCGCCGCAGGGCGAGTACGTCCGCCTCGGTCAGCGCCTTGGCCTGGCCGATGTCGGCGAAGCCCATCGCCCGCCAGAACCTGGACGCCAGCTCCATGGAGACGCCCGCGCTGCGGGCCGCCTGGAACGGGGTGTAGCGGCGCTCCGCGCCGAGGATCAGCCCTTCGAGCCGCAGAGCCAGCGGATCGCCGGGGTCAGTCTCCTCCGCGTCCTGCGTTCCGGGGTCGGATGGGGTGCCCGTGCCGGAGCCCGAGTCGTCGACGGTCACGCCTGCTGCCCTTCCGATCTGCCGCGGTCAGGTATCGACCGGGCTCAACTCTACGGCAGCGCCTTGTGCGCCACGTCACTCCGTTCGGGACCGGGTGTGGCGTGGGGGCGGCGATCGATCGCGGAGCATCTGCCGGGTAGGTGTCTCGTGTCCGGCCGCGGCCCGGCGGTGGCTGGTCGCGCAGTTCCCCGCGCCCCTGGAACATGCGGCTTCGCCGCAGCCCCAGGGGCGCTGAGATGGCGCACGCAGTGCGCATCTCGGGGGCGCGGGGAACTGTGCGACCAGCCACGACGGCGGTGCGGACGGAGGACGGCCGCGTTCAGGCCCCCGGGCCCGGGCGCAGGTGGACGATGTCGCCCGCTCCGACCGCCTCCCGGGCTCCCTCCCCCGTCACGATGACGAGGCGCCCGTCCCCGTCGACCGCGACCGCCTCCCCCACCACATCCCGCCCCCCGGGCAGCATCGCCCGAACCGACCGCCCGAGCGTCGCACACCCCGCCGCGTACGCCTCCTGCACCCGGGACGACCCCGCATCCCCCTCGGCGGCACACCAGTCCCCGTACCACCGCTCGAAGGACCGGAGCACGGCCCGCAACAAGGGCTCCCGGTCCACCACCTTCGCCCCGGCCAGCGCCAGCGACCCCGCTCCGGGCACCGGCAACTCCTCGGCCCGCAGCGACACGTTCAGCCCGACCCCGACGACGACCCCACCGCCGGCGGCCTCCGCCAGAATGCCCCCCGCCTTGCGCTCCTCCCCGCCGACGGTGACGAGCACGTCGTTGGGCCACTTCAGAGCCGTGTCGACCCCGGCCGTGGCGGACAGCGCGGAGGCCACCGCGACCCCGGTGAGCAGCGGCAGCCACCCCCACCGCTCGACCGGCACCTCGTGCTCCCCGGGCTTGACGAGGACGGAGAGGAACAGACCCGAGCGCGGCGGAGCCGACCACTGCCGGTCGAGGCGCCCGCGCCCCGCGCTCTGCTCCTCGGCGACGAGCACCGCACCCTCCTGCGCGGTGCCGGCGGCGGCCCGCGCCACCAGGTCCGTGTTGGTGGAGCCCGTACGGGGCACCACGTCCAGGGACGACCAGAGCCCTTCGCCCCGCAGGAGGGAGCGGCGCAGCCCGGCCGCTCCGAGGGGCGGGCGGTCCAGGTCGGACCAGCGGTTGTCGTGCGCGTCTGAACCATCTCGCGGCGTCATGCAACCCAGCCTAGGTGTGGCAAAGACCGCACTGCCGAACGGTATTCGCGCCACTACCCTACGAGTCAGTAGCCCGCCTCGTTTCCCCGTACACCGTCCCCACCCGTTCGCCCCGTCCCACCCGTTCGCCCCGTCCCCACCCGTCCCCGTGAAGCCAGTCAGGGAGCCGCGCCCCGATGTCCGAGTTGGAAGAGCCCCAGAGTGCCGACATCCACACGACCGCAGGCAAGATCGAGGATCTGCGTCGCCGGATCGACGAGGCGACGCACGCGGGCTCCGCGCGCGCCGTGGAGAAGCAGCACGCCAAGGGCAAGCTGACGGCGCGTGAGCGGATCGACCTGCTCCTCGACGAGGACTCGTTCGTCGAGCTGGACGAGTTCGCGCGGCACCGCTCCACCGACTTCGGCCTGGAGGCCAACAAGCCGTACGGCGACGGCGTCGTCACCGGTTACGGCACCGTGGACGGCCGCCCCGTCGCCGTGTTCTCGCAGGACTTCACGGTCTTCGGCGGCGCGCTCGGCGAGGTCTTCGGCCAGAAGATCATGAAGGTGATGGACTTCGCCCTGAAGACGGGCTGTCCGGTCATCGGCATCAACGACTCCGGCGGCGCCCGCATCCAGGAGGGCGTCATGGCCCTCGGCATGTACGGCGAGATCTTCCGCCGCAACACGCACGCCTCCGGCGTCATCCCGCAGATCAGTCTGGTGGTCGGGCCCTGCGCGGGCGGTGCCGTCTACTCCCCCGCGATCACCGACTTCACCGTGATGGTCGACCAGACGAGCCACATGTTCATCACCGGACCCGACGTCATCAAGACGGTCACCGGCGAGGACGTCGGCTTCGAGGAGCTGGGCGGCGCGCGCACGCACAACGCGCAGTCCGGCGTGGCGCACCACATGGCGGGCGACGAGAAGGACGCCATCGAGTACGTGAAGTCGCTCCTGTCCTACCTGCCGTCGAACAACCTGAGCGAGCCGCCCGCCTTCCCGGAGGAGGCGGACCTGACGCAGACCGACGAGGACCGCGCGCTCGACACGATCGTCCCGGACAGCGCGAACCAGCCGTACGACATGCACACGGTGATCGAGCACGTCCTGGACGACGCCGAGTTCTTCGAGACCCAGTCGCTGTTCGCGCCGAACATCCTGACCGGCTTCGGCCGCGTCGAGGGCCATCCGGTCGGCATCGTCGCCAACCAGCCGATGCAGTTCGCGGGCTGCCTGGACATCGACGCCTCCGAGAAGGCCGCCCGCTTCGTGCGGACCTGCGACGCCTTCAACGTGCCCGTCCTCACCTTCGTCGACGTCCCCGGCTTCCTGCCGGGCGTCGAGCAGGAGCACACCGGCATCATCCGGCGCGGCGCCAAGCTGATCTACGCGTACGCCGAGGCGACCGTCCCGCTGATCACGATCATCACGCGCAAGGCGTTCGGCGGCGCGTACGACGTCATGGGCTCCAAGCACCTGGGCGCGGACCTGAACCTGGCGTGGCCGACCGCGCAGATCGCCGTCATGGGCGCGCAGGGCGCGGTGAACATCCTGCACCGCAAGACACTGGCCGCCGCCGACGACGTGGAGGGGACGCGGGCGCGGCTCATCCAGGAGTACGAGGACACGCTGCTCAACCCGTACACGGCGGCCGAGCGCGGGTACGTCGACGCCGTGATCCTGCCGTCCGACACCCGCGCGCACGTCGTGAAGGGCCTGCGCCAGCTCCGGACGAAGCGGGAGTCGCTGCCTCCGAAGAAGCACGGCAACATCCCCCTCTAGGCCGCAGGGAACAGGGAGCCGCACCATGATGATCAAGGTCGTACGGGGAAATCCGACCCCCGAGGAGCTGGCCGCCGCACTGGCGGTGGTCCAGGCGCGCGCCGCGGCCGTCTCCGACGCCCCGGCCGCCGCGGCGCGCCGGGACGCCTGGGCCGACCCGTCCCGCGTCGCCCGGCGCCGCCTGCCCGCGCCGGGCCCGTCGAGCTGGTCGCGCACGTACTGGCCGGCGTGACGCCGGCAACACTCCGGAGCGCCTGAGTACGCGTACTCAGGCGCTCCGCTCCGGTGCGGCGCACCATCGGTGGTGTGCTGTGGTCAGATCCCGAGAATGAGCCGCCGAAGGAGTACCGCGAGACGCAGGAGATGCTGCGCCGCGCGGGTCTCGTGCTTGCGCTCGCGGTGTTCCTGGCGATGGTGATGGTGGGCGTCGGCGCGCTGTAGGCGCACGGGCGGGGCGGAATCGTCAGGAGATCCGCTCCTCTACGCTTGCCGCATGACAGCCGCGCGCCGCCTCATCCTCGCCTCCCAGTCCCCCGCCCGCCTCGGCCTCCTCCGCCAGGCCGGTTTCGCCCCCGAGGTGATCGTCAGCGGTGTCGACGAGGACGCCGTGTCCGCCCCGACGCCCGCCGAACTCGCGCTCGCCCTCGCCGAGGCCAAGGCGTCCGTGGTCGCCGCGCTGCCCGAGGCGGGCGGCGCCCTGGTCATCGGCTGCGACTCGGTCCTGGACCTGGACGGCGAACCGCTCGGCAAGCCCGCCGACGCCGAGGAGGCGACGGCCCGCTGGAAGGCGATGCGCGGCCGCGCGGGCACCCTGCAGACCGGCCACTGCGTCTACGACACCGCCGCCAAGCGGTACGTCTCGGCGACCGCCTCCACGGTCGTCCGGTTCGGCGAGCCGAGCGACGTGGAGATCGCCGCGTACGTGGCGACCGGCGAACCCCTCTACGTGGCGGGCGCGTTCACGCTGGACGGCCGCTCTGCGCCGTTCATCGACGGCATCGAGGGCGACCACGGCAACGTGATCGGCCTGTCGCTGCCGCTGCTCCGCCGCCTCCTCGCCGAACTGGGCGTCTCCGTCACGGAGTTGTGGGCTCCGGCGAGCTAGCGGGCGGCACCGGCGGGCCGGCGGCGCCCTCGTCGCCGCCCGCCGCGCGGCTCTGGTCCCTGCGGTCGAACGAGACCAGCGAGAACACGATCAGCGCGAGCACGACCATCATGAACACGAACGCGGGCCAGCCGACCAGGCCGACGGTGAACGCGCCGAGCAGACCGTGCACGACGGCCGCGCTGATGAGCACGATCCGGCCGACGACGCCCGGCGAACGGTCGGTGACGGCCGCGCGGGCGAGCAGGAACGCGCACACCGCGAGGTAGAGCCCGAACACGACGCCCGCCGCCCAGGCGCCCACGGACATGGCGTCCGGGTCGAGCCCGGCGAGCGACATGTCCTGCCGGTCCACCACGAGCCCCAGGATCCAGTTGAGCAGCACGACCCCGACCGCCTCCGCGAGCAACACGATCGCGGCCACCCACGCCACCGGTCTGCGTGCCACCGGTCCACCCACCTTCACGTACGACGGTCGGTTACCCCGAGTATGTTCAAGACATCGCGAACGCTACTAACGGGTAAACCAGCGGACAAGGGGTCTGCGGAAGGCAAAGAATCATTGGGCCATTCGTAGGGACTCCACAAAGAATGCCCACGGGGCGGGGCGCGGTCGCACAGAGACCTTGACCACATCGTCCGGCTAGGGTTGGACCGAGGGATCCCGCACTGCCAGGCGCGACAAGGGATTTCGCGGACTGAGCGGGCCTCGGGTCACACTCCGTGTGGGCAAGCTCACCATCGGGGACGGGTCGTAACCCCGTGTCGGCAGTCCCTAAACTCGGCTTGTTTCAAGGAGGGAGCCATCGTGCGCAAGGTGCTCATCGCCAACCGTGGCGAAATCGCTGTCCGCGTGGCCCGGGCGTGCCGGGACGCAGGGATCGCGAGCGTTGCCGTATACGCCGACCCGGACCGGGACGCATCGCATGTCCGCGCGGCCGACGAGGCCTTCGCTCTTGGTGGTGACACCCCGGCCACCAGCTATCTGGACATCGCCAAGGTGTTGCAGGCCGCCAAGGACTCGGGTGCGGACGCCATCCACCCCGGCTACGGATTCCTGTCGGAGAACGCCGAGTTCGCCCAGGCCGTGCTGGACGCCGGGCTGATCTGGATCGGCCCGCCGCCGCACGCCATCCGGGACCTCGGTGACAAGGTCGCCGCCCGGCACATCGCGCAGCGCGCCGGTGCCCCGCTGGTCGCCGGCACCCCGGACCCGGTGAGCGGCGCGGACGAGGTCGTCGCCTTCGCCGAGGAGCACGGCCTGCCCATCGCGATCAAGGCCGCCTTCGGTGGCGGCGGCCGCGGCCTGAAGGTCGCCCGCACCCTCGAAGAGGTCCCGGAGCTGTACGACTCCGCGGTCCGCGAGGCCGTCGCCGCCTTCGGCCGCGGCGAGTGCTTCGTCGAGCGCTACCTCGACAAGCCCCGCCACGTGGAGACCCAGTGCCTGGCCGACACCCACGGCAACGTGGTCGTGGTCTCCACCCGTGACTGCTCGCTGCAGCGCCGCCACCAGAAGCTGGTGGAGGAGGCTCCGGCGCCGTTCCTGTCCGACGCCCAGGTCGAGCAGCTGTACTCCGCCTCCAAGGCGATCCTGAAGGAGGCCGGCTACGTCGGCGCCGGCACGGTCGAGTTCCTGGTCGGCGCGGACGGCACGATCTCCTTCCTGGAGGTCAACACCCGCCTCCAGGTCGAGCACCCGGTGACCGAGGAGGTCGCGGGCATCGACCTCGTACGCGAGATGTTCCGCATCGCCGACGGCGAGGAGCTCGGCTACGGCGACCCGGTCCTTCGCGGCCACTCCTTCGAGTTCCGCATCAACGGCGAGGACCCGGGCCGCAACTTCCTGCCCGCGCCCGGCACCGTCACCACCTTCAACCCGCCGACCGGCCCAGGCGTCCGCCTGGACGCGGGTGTCGAGGCCGGTTCGGTCATCGGCCCGGCCTGGGACTCCCTGCTTGCCAAGCTGATCGTCACCGGCCGCACCCGCAAGGAAGCCCTTGAGCGCTCGGCCCGTGCGCTCGCCGAGTTCGAGGTCGACGGCATGGCCACCGCCATCCCGTTCCACCGCAAGGTCGTCACCGACCCCGCGTTCGCCCCCGAACTGACCGGCAGCGACGCGCCGTTCACCATCTTCACCCGGTGGATCGAGACCGAGTTCGTCAACGACATCCCGCCGTTCGCGCCGGGTGGCGCGGACGCGGCCGAGGACGAGGACGGCGACCGCGAGACGATCGTCGTCGAGGTCGGCGGCAAGCGCCTGGAGGTCTCCCTCCCCTCCTCGCTCGGCATGTCGCTCGCCCGCACCGGGCTCGCGGCGGGCGCCAAGCCCAAGCGGCGCGCGGCCAAGAAGTCCGGCCCGGCCGCCTCCGGCGACTCCCTCGCCTCGCCGATGCAGGGCACCATCGTCAAGGTCGCCGTCGAGGAGGGCCAGGAGGTCCAGGAGGGCGACCTCGTCGTCGTCCTGGAGGCCATGAAGATGGAGCAGCCGCTCAACGCGCACAAGTCCGGCACCATCAAGGGCCTGTCCGCCGAGATCGGCGCGTCCCTCACCTCGGGCGCCGTGATCTGCGAGATCAAGGACTGACGCCCACGCGCACGACACCGAAGCGCCCGGCAGGCCGTGTCTGCCGGGCGCTTCGTCGTCCTCCCGTACGAGACGCCCCACGTCCCGTACGTCCCCGTCGCCGAGGTCCATGACGTGCTCCAGGACGTGTCAGCCGGTTCCACGCTGCTGCGGGGCGCCCGCCCTCCGCACCGGCCCGCGAAGGTGATCAGGCATCCTTGAAGGCCCCGCGCACGCTTAAGGGAGGCCCGATGACGTCCGGCACCGAGTACGAGCGCCCCCGCCCCATGCGTGCGGACGCCCGCCGCAACTACGAGCGGCTGCTCGTGCAGGCCCGCGCCGCCTTCGCCGAGCACGGCACCGGGGCGTCCCTGGAGGACGTGGCGCGCGGCGCCGGGGTCGGCATCGGCACCCTGTACCGGCACTTTCCGAACCGGTACGCGCTGGTCAGCGCCGTCTTCGAGGAGGCGGTGCGCGATCTGCTCGCCCGCTCGCGGGCCCTGCTCGACGCTCCGCAGCCCTGCGCGGCGCTCGTGACCTGGCTGCGCGAGATCATCACGCACGCGAGCGAGTACCGGGGCCTGTCCCGCGCCCTCATGTCGGCCTCTCAGGACGAGAGTTCGGCGTTGTCCCGGTGCAGTACGCCGATGCGGGAGGCGGGGCAGGCGCTGTTGCTGCGGGCGCAGCGGGCCGGAGCGGTGCGGCAGGACGTGTCGATCTCGGACCTGCTGCAACTGACCAATGCGATTGCGCTGGCCGCTGAGGAGACGCCGTCGGATCCGGACCTGGCTGATCGCCTGCTGCGACTGACCCTGCGGGGGATCACGACAAGCCCCTCCGAATCAAGCCCCTCCGGCGATTGAGGAGCGGGGTCCGGGGCGGAGCCCCGTGGCCCGTCGCCGGGTGACGGTTTCGTCGTGGCTGGTCGCGCAGTTCCCCGCGCCCCTGGCGGCACTCTCCGCTCAGCGGCGACGCAGATCCGCCACCCTGGCACTGCGCTCCGGGCTCTGGTCCATCGGGGCCGCGCTCCTCAACGGGTGCTGCCCGCCAGGGAGTCGGCGCTGGCCCGGCAGGGGCACGTCCCGGCGCTGCTGGCGTGCCGGGGCCGGATCACCGCCCCCGGCCGACGCCTGGCCCGCCCCCGCGACAGCGATCTGCACACCCTGATCGGCCAGCGCCTGCAACTCCGTCGCGGCGCGGTCGTCATGGGCGGGCGGTTCGTCGGTGACGAGCCGCGTGATCACGTCCGTAGGGACCGTCTGGAACATCGTGTCGGTGCCGAGCTTGGAGTGGTCGGCGAGGACGACGACCTCCGCGGCGGCCTGCACGAGGGCCCGGTCGACCGACGCCGAGAGCATGTTGGACGTGGAGAGTCCGCGCTCGGCCGTCAGACCGCTGCCGCTCAGGAAGGCCCGGGAGACTCTGAGCCCCTGGAGGGACTGCTCCGCCCCGCTGCCCACAAGGGCGTAGTTGGATCCCCGCAGCGTGCCACCGGTCATGACGACCTCGACGCGATTGGCATGGGCCAGCGCCTGGGCCACCAGGAGGGAGTTGGTGACGACGGTCAGGCCCGGCACACGCGCGAGCCGGCGGGCCAGCTCCTGCGTGGTCGTCCCCGCGCCCACCACGATGGCCTCGCCCTCTTCGACGAGGCCCGCGGCGAGATCGGCGATGGCCGTCTTCTCTGCGGTCGCGAGATGTGATTTCTGCGGAAAGCCGGACTCCCGCGTGAATCCGCCCGGCAATACCGCACCGCCGTGCCGGCGGTCGAGGAGTCCTTCTGCCTCCAGTGCGCGCACGTCCCGCCGTACGGTCACTTCAGAGGTCTGGACGACGCGGGCGAGCTCCCGGAGCGATACCGCTCCATTGGCCCGCACCATTTCGAGGATCAATTGACGACGTTCTGCAGCGAACACGAAACCGACAGTAACCCCGACGACCGTCTGCTTTCAGCAGTTTGCGCCGAATTGCAGATTCTGTTCGCACACTGCCATCGGGAGTGGTATAAACCCGCGCTCAGCCCTCTTCGGCGGTCTTCCGGGTGTGCAGCTGGCGCGCCACTTCGGCGATCGAGCCGGAAAGGGAGGGGTACACGGTGAACGCGTTCGCGATCTGTTCGACGGTCAGATTGTTGTCGACAGCGATCGAGATCGGATGGATCAGTTCCGATGCGCGCGGCGCGACGACCACGCCGCCGACCACGATGCCCGTGCCCGGACGGCAGAAGATCTTGACGAAGCCGTCGCGGATGCCCTGCATCTTCGCGCGCGGGTTGCGCAGGAGCGGCAGCTTCACGACACGGGCGTCGATCTTCCCGGCGTCGACGTCGGCCTGGGAGTAACCGACAGTGGCGATCTCCGGGTCCGTGAAGACGTTCGAGGAGACCGTCTTGAGGTTCAGCGGCGTCACCGCGTCGCCCAGGAAGTGGTACATGGCGATGCGGCCCTGCATGGCCGCGACCGACGCCAGGGCGAAGATCCCGGTCACGTCACCGGCCGCGTACACGCCGGGGGCGCTCGTGCGCGAGACCTTGTCGGTCCAGATGTGGCCCGACTCCTTGAGCTTGACCCCGGCCTCCTCCAGGCCCATCCCGCTGCTGTTCGGGATGGCGCCGACCGCCATGAGGCAGTGGGTGCCGGAGATGGTGCGGCCGTCGGCGAGGGTGACCTCGACGCGGTCGCCGACGCGCTTGGCGGAGGCGGCACGCGAGCGCGCCATGACGTTCATGCCGCGGCGCCGGAACACGTCCTCCAGGACGGCGGCGGCGTCCGGGTCCTCGCCCGGCAGCACGCGGTCGCGGGAGGAGACGAGGGTGACGCGGGAGCCGAGCGCCTGGTAGGCACCGGCGAACTCGGCGCCGGTGACGCCGGAGCCGACCACGATCAGCTCTTCGGGCAGCTCGTCGAGGTCGTAGACCTGCGTCCAGTTGAGGATGCGCTCACCGTCGGGCTGCGCGTCGGGCACCTCGCGCGGGTGGCCGCCGGTCGCGATGAGAACGGCGTCGGCGGTGAGGGTCTCCTCGGAGCCGTCGGCGGTGGAGACGATGACCTTGCGGGAGCCGTCCAGGTCCTGCTGCCCGTCGAGACGGCCGCGACCGCGCATCACGCGCGCACCCGCGCGCGTGACGGAAGCGGTGATGTCGTGGGACTGGGCGAGCGCGAGGCGCTTCACACGGCGGTTGACCTTGCCGAGGTCGACGCCGACGACGCGGGCCGGGCTGTCCGGGTCCGGGGTGTCGTCCTCGACGATGATGCCCAGCTCCTCGTAGGAGGAGTCGAAGGTCGTCATCACCTCGGCCGTGGCGATCAGGGTCTTCGACGGCACGCAGTCGGTCAGCACCGACGCGCCGCCGAGACCGTCGCAGTCGACGACGGTCACCTCCGCGCCGAGCGACGCGGCCACCAGGGCCGCTTCGTATCCGCCAGGTCCGCCACCGATGATCACGATCCGAGTCACGTACCCCATTGTCCCGCACCCGCCGGGATGCCGCCGTGGCGGGGGTGGCAAGCCCTCCGCGCGGGGCACTTCGCTCCGAGCACACGCGGCAACTGCCGTACCCTCGGACCCATGTCGCTCTACGCCGCGTACGCCGGCAATCTCGACCCGCGGCTCATGACGCGCCGCGCCCCTCACTCGCCGCTCCGCGCGACCGGGTGGCTGCAAGGCTGGCGGCTGACGTTCGGGGGCGAGCACATGGGCTGGGAAGGAGCGCTGGCCACCATCGTGGAGGCGCCCCGCTCGCAGGTCTTCGTCGCGCTCTACGACATCGCGCCCATGGACGAGGACTCCATGGACCGCTGGGAGGGCGTCGGGCTCGACATCTACCGCCGGATGCGCGTGCGCATCGACACCCTGGAGGGCGAGGAGCCCGCGTGGGTGTACGTCCTGAACGGGTACGAGGGCGGGCTGCCCTCCGCGCGCTACCTGGGCGAGATCGCCGACGCCGCCGAGTCCGCGGGCGCCCCGCACGACTATGTGATGGAGCTGCGCAAGCGGCCCTGTTAGCCGCCTGCCGCGTACCCGCCGAAAAGGCCCTGGCCGGTTTTCGTCGGAAACGACAAGACAACGATCGCGATACCGTGGGGCTCGTCATCTACGCGCGTAGGACTTCACCGGCTACTCTCAAACGCGTGAACGCATCTGTTACTCCGGAAGACCTGCCGGGCGACGCCTACGCCGCCGCCGACATCGCCGCCGCGCGCCTGCGCGAGCTCACCGGTGCCGAGACCCACGACGTCGCCCTCGTGATGGGCTCCGG